>CAVWUP010000004.1:0-256121 GCA_963758155.1 uncultured delta proteobacterium | reverse complement strand
ACGAAGGCCGCCCGTTGCGAAGCCCCCTGTTCCGGCATGGGTGCCAACCACGATTCTGCCGGGACTTGGCGGCCAACGGTGCGAACCGGAGTCTCACCACAGAGAGCACAGAGGCCACAGAGGCCGGAAAGAAAGGGTTTCGGATCCGGATTCTGTACCCCTTCCTTCCCACCCGTCTTCTGTGAACTCTGTGCTCTCTGCGGTGAAATTCCGGGCAAACCTGCGGGAAACTGTAGTTAGCACCTGTGCCTGTTTGGGTGCGTCGCTCAGCCCTGTCCTGACTCGCGCCGATCATCGCGTGAGATGCCCAGCGCGCGCATCTTCTTGTGCAGATTGGTGCGCTCGATCTCGAGGACCTGGGCGGTGCGCGAGATGTTCCAGGCGTTCTCTTCCAGTTTCGACAGGATGTACTGCCGCTCGACCAGATCGCGCAGCTCGCGCAGGGGCAGGGCGCGCGTCTCGGGCGACAGGTCCAGGGCGGCCACCGCGCGCTCAGGTCGATTCTTGCGCGAAACCTCGGTCACAATCTCCTCGGGCAGATCGCCCACGCCGATGCTGTCCTCGGACAGGATGACCAGGCGCTCGATCACGTTGCGCAGCTCGCGCACATTGCCCGGCCACTCGAAACCCGACAGCATGGCCAGCGCCTCGGGCGTGATGGGCTTTTCTTTGAGGCCATTCTCCCGTGCGCATTGCTGCACGAATGCCTGGCAGAGCAGCGGAATATCGTCGCTGCGCTCCCGCAGCGGCGGAGCCTTGAGCGGCACGACTGCCAGACGGAAGTAGAGATCCTCGCGAAAACGGCCGGCTGCCACCGCCGCGCTCAGATCCTCGTTGGTCGCCGCCAGCACGCGCACATCGACCTTGAGCGTTTGCTCGCCGCCCACGCGCGACAGCTCACCTGATTGCAGCACGCGCAGCACCTTGGCCTGCGCAGGCAGGGCCATGTCTCCGATCTCGTCGAGGAAGATGGTGCCTCCGTCGGCGATTTCGAACAGCCCCTTCTTGCGCGCGGCCGCACCGGTGAAAGCCCCGCGCTCGTGGCCGAAAAGCTCGGATTCGATCAAGTCGGGCGGAATGGCCGCGCAGTTCACCTTGACGAAGGGCCGGTCGGCAAGCGCGCTTTCGCGGTGGATGGCGCGCGCAATCAGTTCTTTGCCGGTGCCCGATTCGCCGGTGATGAGCACGCGCGTGCGTGTGGGAGCTACCTTGGCGATCTGCGAGAAGAGCGCGGCCATGGCCGGGCTCTTGCCCACCATTTCCCAGCGGCCCTCGGTCAAGGCGCGCAGCCCCGCCACCTCGCCCGCCATGGCCCGGCGTTCGAGAGCGTTGCGCAGGGTCACGATGAGGCGCTCGCGGTCGATGGGCTTTTCCAGAAAATCGTACGCGCCGGCCTTGGTGGCGCGCACGGCATCGGCCAGGGTCCCGTGGCCGAGATCATGATCACACCAGGCCCGGGCAGGGAAGGGGCGCGGCTGGCGTCGCCATCTTTGGCTCGCTTGAGCGACTCCAACAGCTCCAGGCCTGAGATGCCTGGCAATTGCACGTCGAGCAGAATCAGGTCCGGGGCGACGTCAGGCAGGCGCGCCAGCGCTTCCTCGCCGCTGGCAGCCTCTTCCACCGCGTAGCCCTCGCCCTCCAGCACCATGCGCACGGTTCGGCGGATATTCTTTTCGTCGTCGACAATCAGGATGGTCGCGGTCATGGGCTCACCGATTCAACCAGGGGGTGCGCAGCCCGCTCGGGCAGCAGCACGGAGTAATCCACGATGCGGATGGGCACGCCGCCCTCGCGCGCCACGCGGGATTGTTCCTGCTCGATCCAGTCGAGGATGCGCGGCAGGGTTTGCACCGCGGCCATGTTCTTGTCGTGCAGGAGCAGGATCACGGGTGCGCTGGCGTGGGCCAACACGTCGGTGACATAGGAGAAGATCGCGCGCTCGCTGTTGCCACGCCATTCCCGCGGGTCGGCATTCCAGCCGACCTGGATGAGGTCGCGCTCTACCAACGCCCGATCCAGCGAGCGGCAACGGGCGCCGTAGGGCGAGCGAAAGAGCAGCGGCCGCACTCCCGTGGCGTAGGTGATGAGTTCGGCGGCGTGGTCGACTTCCTCGGCCAGGGAGCCGGGGTTCTGGCACAGATCCTTGTGGTTCATGGTGTGGTTGCCCACGTGGTGCCCATGCAGGGCCAGCTTGCGCAGCAGATCGCGCCGCGCCAGATCCTCGGGTCGGTTGCGCACGATGTGCTGGCCCATGACGAAGAACACCGCTTTCAACTTTCGGCGATCCAGTTCGTCCATGATCAGCGGCGTTCCCTGCAAGTCCGGGCCATCGTCGAAGGTGAGCAGGACCAGACGCTCTGCGGGTGCGTGCGTGACAGCGGCTGGCGCTTCGCTCGGCAGTGGCTTCAGGTAGCGCGGAAAAGTCGCGGAGGGCAATGACGCCTGGGTCGGCGCGCCGGGCTCGCTCTTGGAAGCTTGGCGCCGATCAGCAGGGCCGAGTGCCAGCTCGCGCTGGGCGCCGCTGACCGAAGTGGCCCCGGGGTGACGGGGTGCCTGCGGCTCGGGCGATTCTCCCCCACCGCTGGCCGACAGGCACAGCGGCGTCATCATCGCAAAGACTGAAACGCTTACTCGCAGCACGATCCGCCACGATCATATCAAACGGCGGATTCTCCCGCTGCTTTAGCGTATCCCAAAGCGTCGGTCAGACCTGCTGGATACGGTCTGTCGGAAAACTCGGGGCGCAGATCGGCCAGCGTGAGCGGTGGCGTGAGCGGTAGCGACCAGCGTGATGCGGTTTGCGGGGGCGGCTCGCGCGCAGGTGAGCGGCACCGCGACCGGTCTTCCCGCAAAACGCCCACGAACTCGCTCACGCTCACGCGACCCGCTAGCCGCGACCCGCGGCCCGGCCCTTCGGGCTACCGCCCAGGCTAAAATGGGATTTCGTCGTCGCCGGCGGGCGGAGGCCCGCTCCCGCCTCCGTCGCTTGGTTCGCTGGGCGGCTGCTGTGTCTCTTCGCCCCAGCCTGGACGGCCGCCACCGGCGCGCCGGCCACCGCCGCCACCGCCGTTTTCGGCACCAGCACCGCCGCCCAGGAAGACCACGCGGTCGGCGACGACCTCGGTGCTGTAGCGCTTCTTGCCGTCCTTGTCATCCCAGGAGCGGGTCTGCAGCCGGCCCTCGACGTAGACCATGCGGCCCTTGGCCAGGAACTTCGAGCAGTTTTCGGCCTGCTCGCCCCACACGTTGACCCGGTGCCACTCGGTCTTCTCCTGCTTCTGGCCGCTCTTGTCCTTCCACACCTCGTTGGTCGCCACGCTCAGATTGCACACCGCCCGATTGCTCGGCGTGTACTTGAGTTCGGGGTCGGCCCCGAGATTTCCAACCAGTATGACTTTGTTGACGCTGCCCATGGGATTCTTGCCTCCTTGCCTTTGGCGGCCCTGAGTTTCTTCTTTCACTTTCCAGGCGAGGGGTCAATCACGCTTCGCCTGGCGCACGAGAGTATCGGCAAGCAGGTCTTCCAGTTTCGTGCCGCGGTCGCGATATAGTGCGATCTTCATGGCGATTTCAACGCTGGGCGTTTGCATTGCCTTGGCCGCTGCCGCGCCGCCTGCGCGTGGTCCGGTGGCTGACTTGGCGCGCGGCTTTCAGGCCCTGCGCGCGGGCGACTTCCACGAATCGGCGCGCGCGCTTGACGGTCTGGCGCAGAAGCTGCCGCGCAACCGGGACTATGTCCTCTACTTGCTCGGCGAGGGTCTCTTCTACGACGGCTCCTACGCCAAGGCGCGGGCTGCCTTTTCCGAGCTGGCCAAGTTGCGGCCTTCGCGCTTTGCCGGCGTCGCGCCCTGGCGCGCGGCGGACTGCCAGTGGATGCAGGGCCAGCGCAAAGATGCCGCTGAAGCGTATCGTCGGCTGCTGGCCGGAAAGACGCCGGGAACCGATCCGGCGGTGGCGCGCTTTCGTCTGGCGGAGTTCGCTGCCGAAAAAGCGGCGTCGCAGGGAGGTGCCGCGGCCGAGGAGGCGCGCCACCTCTTCCTGCAGGTGCATCTGGATTTTCCTGCGCACCCGTTGGCTGCCGAGGCGGCCAAGCGCGCGGCGGTTTTGAGCGCACCGACCGCGGCCGCGCCCGAGGCCGCGGTGTTCTCACCGCGCGAACGGCTGCACCGCGCGGAAAAACTGGCCGAGGGCCGTGAGTACCAGGCCGCACTCGACGAGCTGGCCTTGCTGCCCGCGGCCTTGCCTGCCGATTTGGCCGTCGAGCGCGATTTCGCCGTCGGAATGGCCAAGTACAACATGAGGCGCGACTACGCCGGCGCCGCGGCTTTGTTGCAGAAGGTGGCGACCCAGCTGGCCGGCGAGAAAGCGGCCTTTGCGGCCTTTCACGGTGCGCGCGCGCTTTCTCGCATCGAGCGCAACGACGAGGCCATTGCCGGCTATCGCCAGGTGGTCGCGCGCTACCCCACGTCGAAATGGGCGGCCGAAGCCCAGTTCCGTTCCGGCTGGCTGGAGGTCAATCGCGGTCGTTTTCGCGAGGCCTTGCCCGGCCTAGAGGCCACGCTGGCGCGCTATCCGCACAGTCCGTTTGCCGACGACGCTGCCTGGTATCTCGCGCTGGCGCACCATCTGCTGGGCGAGCCGGCCGAAGCCCTGCGCGCGCTCGAGCACTACGAGAGCCTGTCCCGCAACAACAACGATGCAGCCATGCGCGTGCGCTACTGGCGGGCGCGCTTTGCCGCCCAAGCCGGGCAGGCCGACGAAGCGCAACGCTCCTTGCGCGAATGCGTGCACCGCGCACCCCTCGGCTACTACGGACTTCTGGCAGCCGCGCGGCTGCGCGAGTCGGGCGAGAAGGTGACCATCGACTGGCCGGTGTGGTCTCCGGCCGCGCCAGCGGACAAGGCCAAGTCCGCGCACGATCCGGTGCTGGAACGCGCGCGCGAGTTGCTTGCCGCGGGACTCGACGTTGAGGCGGGCGACGAGCTGGGTCGGGCCGAAGCCAGCGTGCTGCAACATCTAGGCAAGTCGCAAGGGCTGGCCGTGCTCCTCGAAGAATACCCGCGCATGCGCGCTTTCCACCGGGCCTTGCAGCTGGCCGAGAGCCACGGCGCCTCGGCCCTGGTTTCAGCGGCCACCGGGCCTGCACGATTGTTTTGGCAGGCGGCCTATCCGCGCGCCTTCCGCGACATGGTGGAACCGCTGGCCTCGACGGCCGGCGCGCCGGACCTGTTCGTCTACGCGATCATGCGCAAGGAATCGTCGTTTCTGTCTCACGCGCTTTCGCCCTCGGATGCGCGCGGGCTGCTGCAACTCATCCCGGCCACCGGCCAGGAAGTCGCCAAGCACCTGGGCGTGCCGCTTTTCACCGACGAGCTTTTCGATCCCGAGGTCAATGTTCGCGTGGGCGCTGCGTATTTGGGCGAACTGCTCAAGAGATTTGGCGGCCAGATCGCCCTGGCCGCGGGCGCGTACAACGCCGGCTCGCACGCCATGATGCGCTGGTGTGACCAATGGGGCAGCCGACCGCTCGACGAATTCGTGGAGCTGGTCACCTACGATCAAGCGCGCGAGTACATCAAGCGCGTGCTGGCCGTGTACGCGCACTATCGCTGGCTGTACGGCGAGCCCTTCGAGCTGTCGCTGGCGGTGAATCCCCGTTACACAAGCGACGGCATCAACGACTGACGGGGCACTTTTCGGACCGGATTTCACCACAGAGGGCACAGAGTTCACAGAGACGGATGGGAAGGAAAGAAAGGTTCGGACCCGGATCCGGAACCCTTTCCTTCCGGCCTCTGTGGCCTCTGTGCGCTCTGTGGTGAAACTCCGGATCGCGTGTGGTAAACGTCCGCGCCATGAAAGCTTCAATTCTGGTTCTTGCCGGCGACGGCATCGGGCCCGAGGTCACGGCCGAGGGGACCCGCGTGTTGCGCGCTGTTGGCGCGAAGTTCGGCCACACCTTCACGCTGACCGACGGGCTTCTGGGCGGCATCGCCATCGATCGCACGGGCACGCCCATTCCTGCCGAGACCATGGCCCTGGCTCACGCGAGCGACGCGGTTCTGCTGGGCGCGGTAGGCGGTCCCAAGTGGGACAATCCCTCGGGCGACGTGCGGCCGGAGCAGGGGCTCTTTGCCATCCGAAAGGAGCTGGGCCTGTACGCCAATCTGAGGCCGGTCACGGTCCATCCCAAGCTGATGAACGCGTCGCCCATTCGGCCCGAGATTTTGAAAGGCGTGGATCTGCTGGTGGTGCGCGAGTTGATCGGCGGCATCTATTTCGGCGAGAAGAAACGCGAGGCAGACTGGGCCAGCGATGTGTGCGCGTACAGCGGCGATGAGGTTCGTCGCGTGGTCCGCCGTGCCTGCGAGCTGGCGCGCGGCCGGCGCAAGAAACTCACCTCGGTGGACAAGGCCAACGTGCTCGAAAGCTCGCGCCTGTGGCGCCGGGTCACCGACGAGTTGGTGCGCAGGGAATATCCCGACCTGCAGCTCGAACATGTGCTGGTCGATGCCTGCTCGATGTATCTGGCGCGGCGGCCGGCCAGCTTCGACGTGATCGTGACCGAGAACATGTTCGGCGACATTCTCACCGACGAGGCCTCGGTGCTGGCTGGATCCATGGGCCTGCTGCCGTCGGCGTCGTTGGGCGACGGCCCGCGCGGCCTGTACGAGCCCATTCACGGCAGTGCGCCCGACATCGCGGGCCGCGGGATCGCCAATCCCTACGCCACCATCCTGAGCGTGGCCATGCTGCTGCGCTACTCGCTGGGACTGGAGAAAGAAGCTGTGGCCGTCGAGGCCGCAGTATCGCGCGCCATCGATCGCGGCGTGCTCACCGCCGACGTGGTGCCCGCCGGTGCTTTTGCGGCGACCACGTTGCAGGCTGGTCAGGCGGTAGTCGAAGCGCTGTAGACACTCAGCCAAAAGAAAAGGCGGAACCCCGAAGGATCCCGCCTTGATAAGCTATTCAGTCAGGCCAGGCCTGACCGGTGATTTTCTAGTCCGTGTAGAAGAAGAGGAATGCGACCGCCTTGGTGGTGGCCGTGGTGTCGAGGCCGAAATCGAAGGAGTGGGCGGGACCAAACTTCGTGTAGGACAAGAAGTCATTTTGCACGGCGATTCCCATCGAGAACCACTTGGTGAAGAAGTGTTCCACACCGACGTAAATGGGCAGCGTGATGGCGATAGTCGAGTTGGTGGGCATGGTCACCGTCGGGGGAGGCCCCGCGCTGGTCACCGGCTTCTTTTCGAAATCCAACCCGAGACCGCCGCCGACACTGAGTCGGGTTGAGGTCGTCTTCCATGGGCAATACAGGACGAGCGCGGCAGGCGCGAACTGATAGCCGGTGGAAAGGCCGCTCTGGGTGAACACCCCGAGCGCCAGCTGCGGCATGACGGCCAGCACGTCGCTGAGCCAGTACTTCATGTTGATTTCGGCGTCTCTCGTTGTAACGAGCGTGGTCCCCCCAGCGCCGACGCCCACGCCGATGCCGAACTGCCCGGCCATGCTGTCCGAGCCCGCGGGGGCCGCGGCTGGGGGCGGAGCGTAGGCTGGGGCTGGGGCCATGCCTTGGTCCTGAGCCTGGGCCGATCCCAGCGCGCCGAAGAACGCGATGGCGGCCAAACCTGCAACTGATTTCCCGTGAAACTTGTTCATCGAATGTTCCCTCCAGATTGTTGCCAAAAAATGGCTGCTTCTTGGATGCACCTACTTGCCTTCCGGCTTCGCGGGGCATGCTCGCTCGAAGCAGGAAGCTTGTCACTTTTTCTTTTGAAACACGCCGCGATGCGGCAAGGCGATCCAAGGACGAGGAGCGCGCGGCAGCGACGGTTTCGCGCGTACAATGCGCCGGGCATGCGTGGCGCTTGGCTGCTTCTGTTCTCCTTGCTGCCGGCTTCGGCCGCGGCGTCGGGCTATGCCGATCTGGGGAAGCTGGAACGGGAATCGGTGGACGATGCGCTGGCTTTGCGTGGCCTGAGCATCGAGCCCGCGCCGCAGGGAAAGATCATCGGCGCCGTCCATGTGGTGAACCTCGACGTGTTCCTGGCACGCGAACGCGTGCCGCTGGTCTGGGCCAACATCTTCCACCGCACCACGCGCGAGCACCACGTCCGGCGCGAATCGCTGCTGCAGGCGGGCGATCGCTACGACCAGGATCTGGCCGAGGAAACCACGCGCAACCTGCGAGATCCGTCGTTGTCAAACGTGGTGGCCGTGCTGCCGGTGAAGTCATCGACGCCGGGAATGGTCGATGTGTTGATTGTCACCCGCGATGTGTGGAGCCTGCGCTTCAACCAGGATTTCCAAGCCCAGCAAAACTATCTCCTCTACTACACGGCCTCGCTGTCGGAAAACAACCTGTTCGGCTGGCGCAAGTACGTCGCCGTTGTATTCGTGATGGACCAAGGCGAGATGGCGTTCGGACCCCAATATGTCGATCCCAATATCCTGGGCACGCGCCTTCAGCTGCAAGCGGTGTACTCCTTGATCTGGAAGCGCGAGATTGGAGAAATCGCCGCCGGCCCGCTCGAAGGCTCGTCTTCGCACTTTCACCTGGAGTATCCACTCTACTCGCTGGCCAGCCGCTGGGGTGCGGCCGCGGATTTCAGCCATGTCGACGGAGTGGTCCGCTTGTTTGAAGGCACACAGCTGCGGCCATTTCCATTGGACGGCGTGTCCCGCGGCACCTGCGACCCGGTGCCCACAACCGTGGCCCCGGGCGTGCCCACGGTGCCGTGGGTCTACGGGTTGAGGACGCTCAACACCAGCGAGACAGTCACGCGTTCGTTTCCCACACCGTGGGTCATCCAGCGCGTGACCGCTGGCCACGAGATCGGGCTGGTGCGGCCGTCGTTCACGTCGGACTTTCCCTATCCCGACGGCTCGCCAGAGCGGCAGCAATTCGCGAGCCGGGCTTTCCCGCTGTCGGAGCGCGTGTCGGACCTGTTCCTGCGCTACGACCTGTTCACTCCCCGTTACCGGACCTTTCGCGACCTCGATACCTTCGATTTTCGCGAGGACATACGCCTTGGGCCCGCGCTGTCGCTCAAGGCCGGCCAGGCTGGCACCTGGATAGGATCGCAGAACAATCTCAGCATCTTTCAGGCATCAGCCAGCCTTGTGCAAGAGGCCCTGGGCGGGCTGAATAGCGTGGACGCTTCGTGGGAGGCGCGGCTGAGCGATGGCGAAGCAACCGACCAGTTGGTCAGGGCGCGGGTCACCTTGGCCACGCCGGTGCTGGCGCACCTGCTGCGCGTGGTGGCCACGGGCAACCTGGGTCTGCTCTACCGCAACACGCGCAAGCGCTTGTTTTCGGTGGGCGGCGACAGCGGTGGCGGCAGCTATCCCGAGGACGCCAACAGCAGGCTGCAGGCCTATGACAGCGTGTTGCGCGGCTACCCGGTGGGCGAATTCGTGGGCTGCGGCGCGCAGGCCGTGGGCCACATCGAGGCGCGCACCATGCCGCTGAAGCTGGCGTTCCTGCGCCTGGGCGGTCTGCTGTTCGTCGATGCCGGCGATGCTGCCGCCGACGCCAGCAGTCTGACCATGTACAGCGACGTGGGCTTCGGACTGCGCCTGCTCATTCCGCAGCTCAATATCTATTCGCTCCGAGCCGACTGGGCCTTCCCCTTGCGGCCGGTGCCCGGCATGCCCGCAGGCTGGCCCGGCCGCATGACCTTCGGTTTTCGCCAGGTCTTCTAGGCCGGCCATGCTTGCTTATGCTTACCTGTGAAGCTACGAAAGAGTCGTCCCGCCCGGCGCGTTCGACCGTGCGTTCCTCATTTCCGGCAATCCAAGCCTGTTACACGCCCGTCATGTAAACTTGCAGCCTTACCGAGCAATCGTGTATACTGGTCTTCAAGATGATAGCTAGCTTTTCGGATGACTTGGCCGAAGATCTCTTTCGGCTTGCGCGCTCGGCCAAGGTGCGACGTTTCCCAGAGGAGCTACGGAAACGCGCCAGGAACAAGCTCTATATCCTCGACGCCGCCACGTCCTTGGCCGACCTCAAAGCCGTCCCTGGCAACCATCTCGAAGCGCTCATCGGCGACCTGGCCGGCTACCACAGCATCCGAATCAATCTTCAATGGCGCGTCGTCTTCAAATGGGAGGACCACAACGCGAAAGAAGTACGTATCGAAGACTACCACTAGCACCAACACTATCGCCACCTCGGCCAACGCCAACACCTTATTACCGGAGTTTTACAATCATGCTGGACAACAACCTGCCTCCGCACCCGGGCGAGATTCTGACCGAAGAGTTTCTCGGACCGCTCGGCTTGACACAGACCTACCTGGCTGAAAAGCTCGGCGTCCCCATACAGCGCATCAACGAGATCGCCCGGGGAAAGCGTGGCATCACGTCGGATACGGCGTGGCTGCTCGCTGGAGCGTTCGGTACTTCGCCGCAATTCTGGATGAACCTCCAGGTGAGCTACGACCTGGCGACGTCGCGCCCAAAGAAGCTCATGAAGAGCATTCGTCCGGTGGGGGCTGGGGCAGGAGTGCGCTAGCGCGACCGCGTGCTCACCGAGGTGCTTTGGAGCCCGACGCCCCATGATCCAAGCCGCTCATCTTCGCGAATTCATGCGAGAATCTTGGCGACACCTTTCTGCTGCCGTGGAGCAGGAGCGCGTTGAGTATCTCCTTGGCCTCTCGCAGGGCTATCTTTCGCACGTCAAAGCCGGCCGCCATGCGCCCAGCCCGATGTTGGTGGCCGAACTGGTGCTTCTTGCGAAGCATGTGGTGGGTGCAGATCGGGCGTTTTGAGAACCGGGTGCAGGGCCAAGCCGGTGGGTGCGCTGCCGCCCATGGGCTCGAACATGGAGACGCCTTCGGGATTGATGGCGCCGCCGGCGGGGTTTCCACGTTGGGATACAGCTTCACCGGCTGCAGGTTGATGTACTGATCGAGCGCGAAGCGCGTCTTGAGCAAAATGCCCACTTCCAAGATGCCCGGCTTGACGTCGGGATGGCCGATGGCGCCCAGGAAGATGGAGCCGAACTTCTTGAACTCTTCGATCGCACTGTGGGGCAAAATCTCGCCGGTGCGCTTGTAGCGCTCGCCAGTTCCGTCGCCGTCGGCGTACGTGGTGCAGCCGCGGAGGCGCTACAGACTGCCCACCAAGGTAAGGCCGGCCCCGCCTGGCGTGGCCAGGGGCAGGAGGCTCAAATGCGGCTGCGAGTGGCGCCCTACGTAGTTGTGATACCCAAACCCATAGCCAACCATGGGTGCGCCGAGGCCCACCAAGAGGGAGGCGGCGTCACCTACCAAGGCCAAGGTCCTGACGTTGCTGAAACAACGGTGAATATCGACGACGCCTCCTGATTCGATGCCGTTGCACGCTTCCACCTTGCTCAGCACGTAGAGATCGAGTACCTCAGTGACGAGCAAACCAAGACCGCCCAGAATCAGCCCGAAAGTGCGCAGGTTCGAGGTATCCTTGGGCAGCCGGCCTGACCCCAGGTCCAGACCGGCGTCGTGCTCGCCAAGCTTCCAGGCATAGCCGGCGACCATCGCACCCCCACCCAGCACGACGAAGGGACTCAAGAGCGCTTCAAAGAGACAGCCGCCCGCCTGGTGCGAGTTCAGGAAGCACGAGGGGCTGCCCGCGTCCATCCGTCGTGCGACATCATAGTTGAGCGCCAGGCCCCCCGCGAAAACGACGTATCCGAGAACCGGCCAAACCATGCTGGGCTGATCCGGCGGAGCGTCTTCTGCCGCCCAGGCCGAACGAGTCCCTCCCGCAAGAACGGGAGCCAATGGCAAAAGCATCGTCAGCAAGCCGGCCAAGAGACGAGAGGGAACGCTTCGCGAACGGTGGGTTCTTGTCATGAAAGATTCTCTTGTAGCACAGGACCTTCAGGCCGGTCGATTCTTCCCGGCTGCGAGAGAAGACATGGGTTCGAGAGCGGAGCGCGTCTTGAGCAAAATGCTCACTTCCAGGATGCCCGGCTTGACGTCGGGATGGCCGATGGCGCCCAGGAAGATGGAATCTAACTTCTTGAACTCTTCCAGCGCGCTGTCGGGCAAGATCTCGCCGGTGCGCTTGTAGCGCTCACCGGCCATGGGCCGCCGAGTGGCTGCGGTTGAGGCCGCAGCGGGCAAACTTCTGAACGCCCTTTCCCGATTTGTACTATGATGCCCGCGAGATTGATCGCGGAGGGGCGTCATGCGTGATGTTCGCGTTTTCGGATCCGCTGTTGCCATCGCTCTTTGCCTGGTGGTCGCCGGCTGCTCCAAGGCGCCCTCGCTAGCGGGTTCAGGGGGAACGATTGGGCCAATCGGAACCGGCGGCAGGGGCAGCGGTGGCGCCACAGGCGCGGGTGGCGCGGTTGTCGACGCGAGTCTCGACGCGGCCACGGGATGCGGCCTTATCGGCGCACTGACCGGCGTGCTCAGCAACCAGACCATCACCGTCGGAGGCCAGGCGCGGACCTACGTGCTGTCCGTTCCGAGGAGCTACGACCCGAGCACGCCCCTGGTCCTCGTGTTCGGATGGCATGGCCATGGCGGCACGGGCAACGGGGCACGCCAGAGCGACGCTATCGAGCCGTCCGCTGCGGGTGGCGCGATCTTCGTGTATCCAGATGGCCTAGGCGTCGCTGGCAATACGGACTGGGATCGCACCGCGACCGGTCGCGACGTGGAGCTCTTCGATACACTGGTCGACTACCTCACCAGCGCCTACTGTATCGACCGCGCCCGCATCTTCAGCACGGGCGGGAGCGCCGGCGCCTTCTTCACCAACGTCCTCGGCTGCTATCGCGGCGACGTGCTGCGCGCCATCGCGCCCGTGGCCGGCGGTCCGCCAAGCTCCTCCGATTCCAGCCCGGTCACCTGCACCGGGAACGTTGGCGCCTGGATCGCGCACGCCTCGAACGACACCACCGTGGACTTCACCACCGGAGGCATCGCGACGCGCGACTTCTGGGTAGCCAGGAACGGCTGCTCGACGACGCTGGCACCGGTCGCCGTCAGCCCGGCGGACTGCGTGGAGTACCAAGGTTGCCAACCCGATCTGCCCGTGGTCTGGTGCGTGCACACCGAAGGCCACAGCTGGCCGAGCATGGCCAACTGCTACGACGGTGGCGTGTGCTTCGACGCCGGCCCTGCGATTTGGACGTTCTTCGCGAGCTTCAAGTAGCGAGGCTATTTGTAGAAATTCAGTCCATAGACGCAGAAGTCGAACGGAATCGTGGAGTTGTTCGCACTATCGTGCTCGATGAGGAATTGGGCGAAGGCCAGGGTCGTGGGGTCGACTGACTTTTCGTTGCCGCCACCATAGTAGGAATTCGAGAGGAAGCTGCTCCAGGGGGCGCGCACGAGCTGCCAGCCTGGGGCGAGCGCAGTCAGCTCGCCGCCGTCGGCGCCCAAGAGTCCCCCTGTGTCCTGCGACGCAGCAGCGACGCTGAACGATATGCCCGCACTGGCCCCCGAGCAGGGCTTGGTTCCACTCGTGGCATTCGGGTCGCACACCCCACCCCCGGGAAGTTGGTTTCTGTCGATCAGTTCGACGACGAAGGCGGCTGTCATCGCGGAGGCGGTATCGGGGGACGCCCACAGCCAGAACTCGATGCCGGAGTATTGGCTGGCATCGATCAAAGCTGGCGGCGGGTCGGTGGTGAAGCCGAGCGACGGTGAGGGGACCTTCGTTGGACCGGTTCGGCTCGGCGGCGTGCCCGAGTAGGCAAAGGTCAAGGTCATGCCGCTCCAGGCGTACTGCTGCGGGCCGGTCTGCCCGGCAATGCACATGGCTTGCAGGCTCGATGCCCCGCCATCAACCGTCCCCGAGTCAACCGCAGCGGCATCCAGCGATGCCATCGTTCCAGGGAACCCCGCGGGCAACGGGCTGTAGAGCGACTGGCACAGACTCCCGCAGTTGGACACGACCGAAGGGTCACCGGCCGGCGAGGTGAGGACTCCAGAAGTGAGGCCTCCAGGCGCAGCAGAGAACGCCGTCCAGTCCCCGGGGCTTCCGCACGATGGCGGTGCCAAGCTGATGTTCGAGCCGCTCATGTCGTCAATCAATGCACCCGTCGCGGGGCCGGTGCAGAAGGTTACCGTTTCGCCTCCATCCTCGGCGCCGCCGTCCAGCGCGGGGACGTCAGACTTGGGAAGGAAGCTCAGCTGGGAGATGCAGAAGTCGAAGGAGACCGCGAGTTGTCCGCTCGTACTGTCTTGTTCGACCCAGAGCCCGAGCCACGCCAGAGATCGGGGATCGACGGTCACCTCGTTCGCCCCGCCCCAATAGGGATTCGTAGTGAAACTGCTCCAGGGCACCAAGACATGTTGCCAACCTCCGGACAGTGCGGTCAGTACGCTGCCGTCATCAGCAAAGAGCACCCCCGAACCATGGTTTTGGGCCATAGTGGGGGAGACGGCGGCGGCGGCAACGCCGCAGGCGTTGGCCCCGCTGGAGTTCACATCGCACACGCCACCCCCCGGGACCTGGTTCTTGTCGGCCAACCCGACGAGGAGACTGGAGCTGACCGACGCAGCGGTATCCGGCGAAACCCACAGCCAGAACTGGATACCAGCGTAATCGCTGGCATCAATGAGCGCCGGGTCTGGCACCATGGTGCCAGCATCCGTAGTGTATACGCCTCCGTCAGGTACTGCGCCGGACCATGCAAGCACCAAATCCATCCCGGCTCCGTCGTATTGAGCCGTTCCCGTCTGCCCAGCAACGCACATGGCTTGCGCGCCAGGCGCCACGCCGGCATCTCCGGTTGCCCCAGGGAATCCAGCGGGCAGCGGGCTATAAAGAGATTGGCAATCACTTCCGCAGTTCGAGGCTATCGACGGGTCCACAGTCGGGATGGTGAGCGTCCCGGTGGAATATGCGTACCAAGTACCCTTCGTCCCACAGGACGGCGGCCTCAAGCTGATGCTCGATGCGCTCATGTCGTCGATGAGCGCTCCCGTCGCGGGACCGGTACAAAAGTTCTCTGCTTCGCTTGCGTCCGCTGTCCTCTCTGGGCTTGCGTCCGCCACGATGGGCGACTTAGGCGACGACCCGCACCCAACGAGCAAGCTCGAGATCATTTCCGCCGTCGCCCAACCAACCATCACGGCAACGGTATGCTCTGCACACATTCGCTTCATGGGTCACTCCTTCTTGTCCTCATCGAACGCACCCAACCATGTTGTCGAAGCGTCCGCGCCTCCAGACGCGGTTCCTGCCTACGATGATGCCGACCAAGAACACTACACTCTTGGCGTTCCGCATTCCAGCACATCGAGACCTGCTCGAAGCGGACATCTGGGCGGCACACCTGCTTGTTACCTCGATCGCGTAAGGGATTCGATGGGGTGTTCCCGGTTCAGGAACCCCATCCATCCCGCGCCGCCTACCAGCCCGTGGGTTTGGACGGCCCAAGCGAGCGCTTTTCCGGCCGCCTTGGCCGCATGATTCGCGTGCCGAGAAGTCTGTTTCGCCGACAAGGCGCAATCTACTCCAGCACGGCCCGCGAAGGTCGTCTTCAGTTCAGCCGGTCGTCATCGGCCGCTTCTCGGGGCGGCAAGCGTGCGGGGTGAAGCGCGAGAACGTCCGCCGGCAGGTGCATCGCGGTCAGGATCTTTTTTGGTGATGTCCTCCGTCTTGACGAGGTCGATCGGGCGAAGTCCCGCGTGCGAATTCCGCAGTCCAGATACCCGCGCAGCTCCTCCGTCACGAACTTCGGCAGCGTGTGTCCGCTGGCGTCGGTCCACTGTTGCTCGCAGGTCCGGAGGTGCCGCTGCAGCACCTGGCAAAGAGCAGTCTCCTCGGGCTGTCGCGGTAGCAAGGTGCCGCTGCGAGTCCGGCATTTTCTTGCGCGCGACCCGGCTGCGTGCACGTGCAAGCCACCCCATTCGCCAGCATGGCCGCCCCATCGACGCGCAGGGATCATGTTGCACGTCTGCACAGCCCGCCCCATCAACGCGCTGAGATCATGTTGCGGGGTTGCAGAGGTGTGCCCATCAACGCGCAGGGATCATCATGTGTGCCCGCACGGTGCGCCCCATCGACGCGCAGGGATCATCATGTGTGCCCGCAGGTCCGCCCCATCAATGCGCTGGGATCATGTTGCGGGGTTGCGGAGGTGGCCCTACCGACGCGCAGGGATCATCATGTGTGCCTGCATGGTCCGCCCCATCAATGCGCAGGGATCATGTTGCGGGGTTGTAGAGGTGGCCCCGTCGACGCGCAGGGATCATCATGTGTGCCCGCACGGTGCGCCCCATCAACGCGCTGGGATTACGGTGCGGGCTGCCGGCGCTTGTGGACCGGGCCGGCAGACTCAGGCTGTACACGTGCCGCTGCCTCCACCGAGGAGGCTGCAGGTGCGTGCCAGCCTGCCTCAGCTGACCATCTTCGCGATGAGGTCGCCGACTTCGCGCGTGCCCATGCCCATCTTGCCGGCGGCCAGGCTCTTGATCTGCTTGGAAGCCAGGGCATCGTGCACGGCCTTGTCGATGGCCGCGGCCGCCTTCTGCTTGCCCAGAGTGTCCAGCGTCATGCCGCCGGCGCAAATGGTGGCGAGCGGATTGATGACGTTCTTGCCGGTGTATTTGGGCGCGCTGCCGCCCATGGGCTCGAACATGGACACGCCCTCGGGATTGATGTTGCACGTCCGAGGAACTGGTAGCCCAGGAGGCAACATGACCAGAGATGCCATCGTCGACGAGGTTCGCGCCTTTCGGGACGAGATTGCCAAGGAGTTTAACTACGACATCGGCGCCATCTTCGCGGCCTTGCGAAAGATGGAGGCAACCGGCCCGGGCACCATGTGTCGCTTGCGCCAAGGAATACGCTGGCGGACATTGACGAATCCATGCTGCTCCAAAACGGCGCAGAGCTGTCGTCCCGAGAAGATCTTCAGTCTACCCAACAGCCACCTCAAGCCGGGTCACGAATACCTCGCTGTGCATGCGGCTCTGGATCTCCGAAGCGTCGGCCGTTTCGAAGAACAGCTCCAAGGCTTCGATCAAGTTCACGCGTGCTTCATCGATCGTGGTGCCTTGGCTGGCAACGTCCACTTCCGGGCACAGGGATACATAGCCGTCGCCCTCCCGTTCGATGATCGCCGTCAACTGCCTGGTTTGCATGGTGAAGAAGCGTACCACGCAACCGCACCAGCAACGACGTTTCCCTCATCAATTCACCTCGTCGCGCCGACGGTGCCCTTTGCTTCCCATGGCCGCCGTCGCCGCGTATCATGGCTCCGCCTCCTCGCGCTCATCGAGACCGAGTCCGTCGCCCAAGAGAGTCTCAAGGCGATGCACCTGCCGTCAGACATCCCTGAGTCTCATCTCGCGCGCCCTCCTCGCCCGCCACCCGGCGACACGGGCGGCGGCGATGACTGGCTGAACTGAACGCGACCTTCGCGAGGCTGCGATGGGGTAGGCTGCGCCTCGTGGTCGACACGGACTTTTGAGCGCGCAGATCAGGCGGCCAAACCCGCCTCGTCGGTCCCTGTCGGGCCGTCCAGGCGCGCACGTGGCCGCGCTGGCGCAGGGAGATACGGGTTCTCGGACCGGAAATACCCTATTCGAAAGGGCTATGCGCCTGTAACGCAACTTTAACGCAACTGAAACCCACTTTGTCCGCGCTCCGACTACTTTCCTAATCCCTCGACTGGCTCCTTGCGTTCAACCTCTTTTCGGAGATTGCTATGGACCACGTGATGGATGCGAGTTCGGCCCCTCTTCGTTTGCGTGCCCCGGTGTTTTGCTGTGTCTCTGCACTCGTGCTGTTCGGCTGCTCGAGCAAAAAGCAGGACACGGATCCCCAGCCCTCGGTGAGCCAGGCTTATGCGGTCGAACTAACCGCGAAAACCGCCGGCGGATTGCCCAAGTGTGATTCAAAGTCGGCCGGAACGACTGCATTCGTTCTGTCACCCGAGGGGTTATGGTCGTGCCAGGGAACACTCTGGACGCCAATTCCCTGCTTGAAGGCAGTTGCTGGCATGGTTGCGTATGCGAGCGACACCCAGACGTTGTGGGCTTGTGTATCTGGCGAGTGGACCCAGGTTCCACTGTCCTCGGCTCCTGGCAAGGGAGTGTCCTGTAGCGTGGCCGACAATGGCAACGGGACGAAGACCATCACCTGCGCGGATGGGACCCATGCCACCATCAGCGACGGTGCTCCTGGCGCTAGCGGAGCTACCGGCCCTGCCGGTCCGCAAGGAGCCACGGGTCCGGCTGGTCCGATGGGACCTCAGGGTCCGTCAGGTCCGGCCGGAGAAGCGGGACCCATGGGTCCGGCTGGTTCAGAGGGCCCACCAGGTGCAACGGGAGCGACTGGCGCCGCAGGTCCGCAAGGAGCCCAGGGTCCGGCTGGTCCGACAGGAGCCACGGGCGCGACAGGCACAACCGGGGCGACAGGAGCGCAGGGTACCCCCGGAGCGACCGGCCCTGCGGGCGCTACCGGCTCGAACTCCCTCATCCACATGACCCCCGAGCCGCCTGGCAGCAACTGTCCGAACGGAGGCGAGCGAATCGATGTCGGGCTCGATACCAACAACGACGGCGTGCTGGATGCGAGCGAGATCCAGCAGACCGCTTACGTGTGCAACGGCTACACTTCTGGCGGCGACGCCGGCGTAGTCCAGCCCGAGGCCGGAGGTCCGGATGGGGACAAGGGTGGTGCGGAAAGCGACGCGACGCTTGACGGTGGCACGGGGGGAACTGGGGGCTCGGGCGCAATGGCAGGTGGTCTTTGCGGAACTACGATTCAGACATCATGTAGCTATGAGTTCACCGTCCAGCAGGGAACGCAACAGACCATCTCCGTCTACGTGACGAACAACGGAACCGTTCCTCGCTCGGCAACTCTCGCCGTCGTGAATCCGCCTTCGAGTGTTACTTTCTCTGTCTCGCCGACAGGCGCCCTCGCCGCGCCGCCTGGTGCGACCGCGGCGGCTACCGTTACTGTGGATGCTACCCAAGCCTCTGTTGGCACCTACGACAATGTGCTACTTCAGATCTCCTCCGACGATGGCAACGTGCTTTACTCGACCATCAAGGTCACTGTTCAGGCTCCAGAGACCGCCCCCTTGCCGGACCTGGCTATCAGCGCTAGCGACATCAGTGTCACCACGAGCACGACCTCCTCAACCGCAGTGACGGTAAATGTTCACAACCTCGGACTTGCGGCCTCTCCCCAAGCGGTGGTGCAGTTGCTCGATTTCGGCAGCCAAGTCGGCCAGACAACGCTTACGGCGTTGCCTCCCAATGGAGTTGGCAGCGTGTCCTTCACTTTCTCCACCACGGGAGGCGGGGACCATGTGATTGAGGCTGTGGTCGACCCCGCCAGGCTTGTTACGGAGAGCGACAAGACCAACAACGATGCCACGACCATCATTCGCATCTCGCCGCCAACCATGCTCGGCGACATCCTGGTCACTGGTAGTCTTCCCTCGGTCATCTATTCGTCGTCCCTCTTCACCGTCACCGGGCAAGCCGTCTACGATGTCATGGTGAACGGAGTCAGAAACACCAGCTACCCGGTCAAGGGCGGGCTGGTTCAGATCACGCTCGTGGCCCCTGATGGTACTACCTCAATCTTTGGAACCGTCTACACGGACGCCAACGGCGACCTTTCCCAGACCCTGCTCGCCCCTGCCTTGGTCGGCGCCTATCAGATGAAGATAGGCGCTTCCGACCAGACGCTGAGTGGAACGCGCCAGCTGGTGTTCAACGTGATAGCGCTTCCTCCCACGCCGCCACCGCCAGCTTCCCCGCCGGCGGAGTGGGGGGCGGGCCAATGGAACTACGTCCCGTCGCCCGGTGGTTTAGGCGGCGGTAGCTGGACGTGGTCGTGGAACGGCGGTCAGCCTTCGGTCCCAGCCGCGACGGTTCCGCAGAGCGATCTGCGCGTGGTTTCAGCTGACATCGCCTTTTCCAAGAACAACCCAGCCGAAAACGAGGAGATTACGATTGCGGCTCAGATTCACTTCTGGTCATCGGACCCAACGAGTGTCGCGACCGACGTGCCGATCAACATCTATGCGACCCCGGCGGGCTCGACGAGCAAGGTGTGGATCGGCAAGACGACGATTGCAAGCCTGTCCGTCGGAAGCCCGGACTACGGTTCGCGGATCGTGTACGCGACCTGGAGAAACCAGGGCGCGGGAATCTACATTGTCGAGGTCGACATCGATCCAAGCCAGACCTACACAGACCAGGTCACCTCAAACAACGCTGCGACGCGAGCCATCGTAGTGGGAACTCTACACACCGACATGGGCGCTATCACCGGCCATGTCACTGACCCATTTGGAGCGGTGTCCGGTGCGGAAGTCGACGTGCTGGACGGCACCGGCGCGACGTTTGCGAGCACGCTTACCGATACCACCGGAGCCTACTTGATTAACCAGGTGCTCGCAGGTAGCTACCAAGTCCGCCTCCTGCCGCCGACGGGCAAAGCCCCTACGCTCAACCCACAGACGGCGACGGTAACTGTCGGCGCGATTGCCGAGGTCGACTTTGCCCTTGCACTTGGGGGCACGGGTGGTGCGGAGATCAACACGACGCCTGACGGCGGCACGGGGGGAACTGGGGGCTCGGGCGCAGCGGGAGGAACGACGCCTGACGGTGGCTCTGCTGCAACAGGTGGTGCGGCCGGTGGATCGAGCGGTTCTCTTCCCAGCACATGCGCGGTCGCCAACCTGACCGCCTGCGGGTCGGTTTGTGTCGACACGAACAGCGATGCCAACAACTGCGGAGCCTGCGGGACCGCCTGCCAGACCGGCGCGACGTGCGTGAGCGGTGTTTGCACCTCGGTGTGCCCGGCTGGCACGACCTCCTGTGGCAACGATTGTGTGAACCTGCAGACCAACCCGAATGACTGCGGTTCCTGCGGCAACGTGTGTTCTTCCGGCCAGACTTGCGCGGCAGGCGCCTGCACCACGACGTGCGTAGACGGGACCATGCCAGGCCCAACAGGCATACCAGTCTACATTGACGTGTCTTCGGGAATTCCCGTGGTGTCTTCGCCGAGCTCCTGGTTTTGGAGCACTTCGCCCTACGATCTCCTGCACTTGAGTGTCTCGCAGATTGCGGACGGAGAATGGGAAATCGACTTTGGTTTTGCTCTGGAATTTAGCGGTTGCGCGTCTGGGAATCGTGGTGTCGAGCTGATCAGCCCAGCTACGGGCGACTTGGTTCTTAGCTATGGCATCGACAGCTTCTCGTATAACAATTACTATCAGGAGGCGGAAGTCTATTCGAGACTGTGGGTGCTCAACAGCTCGGGTCAACTCGCAGGAAGAACACCACGCATCAGCAATGCTGTAGTTCCCCAGATGTGCCTGGTGCCGCAGGCGTTCCAGCTAGCTGTGCCGGGGATAATCAACGGGGGGGTCGACGTCTACATAAGAGCACAAGACTGACCACGGAGTCGCTGGGTAAAGAGGGCAGGAAGGGCGCAGTGCGGCGTAGTTGACCGATCAGGCGTTATGGGCGCATCCATTCGGTGAAGGCAAAATAGTGCTTTTTCCAACTATGCTCCTTCCACTGCGTTAACTGCATTCACCTGCACGCCCGAACCAGGCCGACCTATCTCTATACCCAGCTGCTCGTAACAGAAATGTTGCACCTACGAGATCTCCTTACCGATTGACAGCGCGGTCGATGTCCCGCTTATAGATGACGAGACGAACAAACTGGAAGGATTCTTCCCGATGAAACGCTTTTGGATCGCAAGAGCCGGACGCACGGTTGTTGTGCTTGCCACCCTGGCGGCAGGTTGCGGGGCCAACCAGGAAGGCAGCAGGAGCGACGGAAGTTTCTGCAACTCTGGAGTCGAGTGTGCCGGCGGATACTGTTGCAACAATGTCTGTTCATCGTCGAGCTGCGCCTTTTGTGGTACCGGCAGGGTTATTTGCAGCAACAACACTTCTTGTGCCTCAAATGCAGAGTGCACCACTGACAACGAATGCGACTGCCCGACTGGCTACGAGCTAGAGGCATGTGACGACACGCCCTGCAATGGTGACTACACGACCCGCTGTCCCAGGACCAATTACAAGTGCGCAGTGCCGGGTGCGGTTGGCAGCGGGCCGAGCGCCAGTTCTGGCGTGAACAGCGCGAGTAGTGGGAGCTGCGTCGGGGACCCTGAGTGTCCCTCGAATCAAGGTGTTTGCAACAAGCTGGTTTCTCTAGGTGGAGAGGCTGTTCCAAGCCTGGATCTCTGCGAGTACAATATGCAAAGAGACTGCACCTCGTACGCACTTGGTGGTCCCTGCACTTGGTCCAACGGGATCTGTTCCGGTCCGCAATGCTGGTCACTGACCTCCAAGTCAGCTTGCCAAGCCTCCCTGCTGGCATGCATATGGGACTGTTCCGACACGGTGACTCCATGCCCTCAGTTGTCGGAGACCCAGTGTGTGTCCACCCCCGGATGTTCGTGGAGTCGTGTTTCTAGCTCGGGAACCAGTTCCGGGTCGGGCTCAGGATCGAGTGTGGGTTCGGGAGCTGGCGCAGGTTCGGGGAGTGGAAGCAGCACGACAAGCCACGCCAGCTGTGTCGGGGATTGCGTTTCAACGTGGTCAACTTGCACGAGCGATTGCCAGACCTACGGCAATTGTTGGGCGGACCCGGACAGCTGTCAGTCCTGCGAAAATGCGTGCGGCACCACGGAAACCTCATGTGAGTCTCGCTGTTGACAGCGGAACTCTCGGAGAGCAGGAGCATACCACTACTGGTTCAAAATCCTGCAAAGATGCTGAAATCACATGGCTTGCTGGACCGCTCGCTCCGCGATGGACGTGCCAGTGACATATTCAGAAGTGCGGCAAATGGACGTGATGAAGAGGTGAATGTAGGCGCGTCGTAGGTAGTGGAGATCGTTGCGCTTGTGGATAGCGCCGCACCGATGGCTCTCGAACTCAGTCGCGCAGAAGCTGCAGGAATCCGGCAGCGGACACAATCTGGATGGGTGACTGACCCGCCAAGCGCACGACCTTGAGAGGCAACAGGTCGCGGCGGTCGTCAGTCACGACGTAGCCGGCCATGCCCTCGATTGCGCAGGCAAGCACCGGGTTGTCCTTGGGATCGGTGGACACGAGGTCAACGCGGTACCGGCCAGGGACAACCACGGCAGCGATGGCTCGCACGCTGGCTATGTTGTCCTCGATCTCGGCAGAACTCAGGGGACGCAACGGCGCAATTCGCTGCACCTCGGGTCGGTAGAAGGTACGCCGCAACTCCTCAAGAAGAGGCTCGCTCGTGACCAGATGGAAGCGGTCCTTCTGCAGGGCCTGGACCAATCCGCCAGTCGAGCCACGTCCAGTGTGAAACGCGCGAATGAGAAGCTGGGTATCGAGTACAGCTCGCGGCCGACGTGGACTCATCAGGCGGATCGGCGTGAGGCCGAGCGGCGGACCCCTCGCACCGCGCGGCCGGCGGCGCGAGCCACCTCGCGCGGGCTGACGCCCCTTGCTCGTCCCCGCGTCCGCACCAGCGCAAGGGCAAAGCGTGCCTTGGGCGACAGGGCCTGCTTGATAATGCGGATCTCGTCCTCGAGCGCTTGGACTCGGCCAAGAACTTCACTATAGCGTGGCATCGCTCACCTAGAAGCAGGTTACCACAGACGCAGGGGGCGTGCTCTTGCACTTCCACAATCTCAACTACAAGCCGTATTGGATCGAGCCCTATCTGCCTGGGGTGCGCGAATACATCCAGTCAGACGGCGCGCTGGCCATGATCGGCGGCGATCTCTCGTTTGCCAGCGGCCAGTATGGCGAGAGCGCCCTGCGCGACGTGCGGCCGGTGGACGTAGCCGGCATCCCCGCCGAGGGGCCGCGCGCGTTTTCCACCGACAGTTTCAAGCCGCGCTTGACCGGAGCATAAGCGAATCGATGGGGGCATTTCCGATCCGAGAACCCCGTCCTCCCCGCGGCGCCACACCCTCGTGCGCGCCCGGACGGCCCGATAGGGCGGCTTTGACCGCCTGATATGCGCGCTGAAGAGCCTGTCTCGACCACAAGGCGGAGTCTACCCCATCGCGTCCCCGGCGAGGTCGCGTTCAGTTCAGCCAGTCATGGCCGTCACCCGTCTTTCCGGGTGGCGGGCGCGGCGGGCGCGCGGGATGAGGCTCAGGCATCTCCGTCGGCAGGTGCATCGCGGTGAGAATCTTCTTGGCGATGTCCTCGGTCTTGATGAGAGCGATGACCGAGGGCCGGGTTCCGTCGGGTTCACAGAACTGTAACGCATCGTTTGCTCTGGTATTGCGGAGAGGCATGTATCAAGGGGACACCGCAATCGCACAGTGCCCGATCAGGAGGGATGCCTGAATGTCGCCAAGCCGCCTTTGTGACAAGAAGCTGCAATCTCGAAGCCCCGCACCACGCCGAATATTTCTTGCGGCTGCGCTGGCCAGCGTGCTGACGGTGCCACGGACGGCGAGTGCGCAATGGACGCTCGTTTCCCAGCTGCAAGGCGGTTCCACCCCGCTTTTGGGCGCGGCTTTGTCCGGAAGCACTGCGATGTCGTCCCAAAGCGGTTTGGTCGCAATCATCATGGAGAATGCGGATGGCACGTGGTCCTATAGCACCCCCATCACGGCGGCGAATGTTCCAACTTTCCCGGCTCCGACCTCGTTTGGCCTCGACGTAAAGCTCATGGGTGACCTTGCGGTTATCAGCGCGGTAAGCTCCGGAGAAGGGGCAGTAAGCCCCGGACAAGGGGTGGTCTACGTGTTCAGCCGCGTTGGCGGGTCATGGACCTATCAGCAGACGCTGACGGCTCCAGATGGCTTCGCTAACGACGGGTTCGGGAGAAAGGTGGCGCCGTCGGCCGTCGGCCCGTACATCACCGTCTACGCTTCGGGAGCCAACGCAGGCGGCGGTGCTGTCTACATCTTTGGTCAGAGCAACGGTGGGTGGATGTTTCTTCAGAAGCTGACCGGCGCTCAAACTGGCCGCCTACAGTTTGGCTACGCGAGAGGAATATCCCCCGAAGGTACGCTGGTCACTGGCGAGCTGTCCGTGAGTGGGCAGGGGTTCATGTACATTTGCCCACGCGGGGCAGGAGGTTGGACGTGCGCCCAGCCGATCTCCTCGCCGGAAGGCGGCAGCTCAGGAGACAATTTCGGTATCGGAGGCGTTTTCCTCGACAATGACAATTTCGTCGTCTCAGCTCAGGGAGAGCCCCCAGGTGGCAACGTCTACCTATTTACCCGCATAAATGGCGTCTGGACGGGCAGCGCCATTGGCCCCAACCCGGCTACCCCTGGCGCCAGATTCGGCTACCAGCTCGTCTCATACGCGGGTAGCAGATGGGTGCTTGTCGGCGCGCCCTATGCAAATGTCGGAGCAAATGCTGCCCAAGGTGCGGCCTACGCATATCGGTACCCTTTCGATGGTACGGCCCCGCAGGTCCTGTTGGATTCCAATGGCCAGGCGAACGAGAATTTCGCGAGTAAAGTGAGAATATCGGGACAAACCATCATGATCGATTCACCCGGCACTACCGGCTCGACGTTCATGTTTGCTCCGACCACGCCGGTGGGCACGGGTGTCACAACCGTTGGGCCGGCTGGGCCCACTGGGTCAATATCATCAGTCACCTTCGGGACGGTGGCGACTGCGGGGGCCACGAACATCGTTGTCGACCCCCTCTGTCCCACGGTGCCCGCTGGGCTGCTCGCTGGCGGAAGCCCAGCGGGCTGTGTTAGTGCAGTCGTGTCGACGACCGCAGCCTACACCGGTGGCGTGTCGGTTTGTATTCCGATGCCCTCGCCCGCTCCAACTGCTCCGATTGTCGTGCAGTGCGACCCTAACCCCGGCAACCAATCGTGTCCTCTCACTGGCACCGATCCTCGGCTTGTTCAGGCCGTTACGGATCCGCTTGGAAATCCCCTCTGCTGCGGCTCGGTGACCGACACCGTGACGACAGCCCTGGGAGCCGACCCCGTCTGCTTCACGACCACGAGTTTGTCGCTGTTCGCGGTAGGCCAGGCGGCTGCCACCCCCGCCGCGCCGAACGTACCGGCGCTGGGCCCAAATGGCTCTCTCCTGGCTGGTCTCGCCTTGTTGCTCGTCGGTTTCTTGGAGCTGAGACGCCGCCAGCGGCGCAGGTGCGCGGCCGAGCAGTGAAGCCGCACCCGCGCGCGGCGGGTGGCGCGTGGAAATCGTCGGCAGCCAGAATGCCGTTGCAGCTGGCAAGCCCGCCGCCGAGACACTGTGCACTCCTTGTTGCGCCTCAGCCGCGAATGCCTTGTTTGCGTCGAACCAACCTGCGCAGGATTGTGCATAAGCGAATCGATGGGGTGTTTCCGATCCGAAAAGGCCCTGCCCCCCAGGGGGCGCGCACCCTGGCACGTGCCTGGACGGCCATGCAGGGCTGTTTTCACCGCTCGATCCGCCCGGTGAGAGGCCTGTCTGGACCACGAGTCGCAGTCTACCCCCTTGCGGCGTCGCGAAGGCCGCCGTCAGTTGAGCCAGTCGTCGCCGGCCCGCTCTTCATCGCCCGCCTCGTCGGGCGGGACGGGTGGTGGGCGGCGAGGCAGGCGGTGGGCGGGCAGGATGCAACTTGGGGATGTCCGCTGGCAGGTGCATCGCAGTGAGAATTCTCCCGGCGATGTCCTCGGTCTTGATGAGAGCTATCAGACGGAGCTGGGACTTACATTTCGAGCAGACAATTTCGAAGCCGAACGTTCTTCTCAAAAGCTCCGACTAACAGATATACCTCGACGTGTTCTTGGGCTCTTCCTGCTCGCCGGGCGAGGGCTCGGCGGGGACAAGCCACCCCATTCGCCAACATGGCCGCCCCATCGACGCGCAGGGATCATGTTGCACGTCTGCACAGCCCGCCCCATCGACATGCAGGGATCATCATGTGTGCCCGCATGGTCCGCCCCACCAACGCGCTGGGATCATGTTGCGGGGTTGCAGAGGTGGCCCCATCGACGCGCTGGGATCATCATGTGTGCCCGCATGGTCCGCCCCACCGACGCGCTGGGATCATGTCGCGGGGTTGGAGAGGTGGCCCCATCAACGCGCTGGGATCATCATATGTGCCCGCATGGTCCGCCCCATCAACGCGCTGGGATCATGTTGCACGTCTGCACAGCCCGCCCCATCGACGTGCAAGGATCATCATGTGTGCCCGCATGGTCCGCCCCATCAACGCGCTGGGATCATGTTGCGCGTCTGCACAGCCCGCCCCATCAACGCGCTGGGATCATGTTGCGGGGTTGCAGAGGTGGCCCCATCAACGCGCAGGGATCATCGTGTGTGCCCGCATGGTCCGCCCCATCAACGCGCTGGGATCACGGTGCGGGGATCCAGAGGTGGCCCCATCACCGCGCTGGGATCATCATGTCTGCCCGCACGGTCCGCCCCATCGACGCGCTGGGATCATGTTGCACGTCTGCACAGCCCGCCCCATCGACGCGCAGGGATCATCATGTGTGCCCGCATGGTCCGCCCCATCAACGCGCTGGGATTGCGGTGCGGGCTGCCGGCGCTTGTAGACCGGGCCGGCAGACGCAGGTTGTACGCGTGTCGCTGCCTCCACCGAGGAGGCTTATCGGCAAGCGGGTCATCGCAGGTGCGTGCCGCGCGCGATTTGCAGCTCGATCGCTAACTGACCATCTTCGCGATCAGATCCCCGACCTCGCGCGTGCCCATGCCCATCTTGCCGGCGGCCAGGCTCTTGATCTGCTTGGAAGCCAGGGCGTCGTGCACGGCCTTGTCGATGGCTTGCGCGATCTGTGGCTCGCCCAGGGTGTCCATCATCATGCCGCCGGCGCAGATGGTGGCGAGCGGATTGATGACGTTCTTGCCGGTGTACTTGGGCGCGCTGCCGCCCATGGGCTCGAACATGGACACGCCCTCGGGATTGATGTTGCCGCCGGCCGGGATGCCCAGGCCGCCCTGGATGATGGCGGCCAGCGACCGCGCCGGAATCATGGCGGAATTTGCGACATCCGCAGGCTGGGTTGCTGCCCGAGGCATTGATTGCAAGACATCGCTCGGTTCGCTGCGAGACGCTCTTCCCGCGCCTTGCTCTGGGCCGCTGCCAGTTGCATCGGCAGGTCGGCCGCCGTGCCGGAGAATGCAGGATGTGGCATCTGGGTGTTGTACTGCTCAATGAAGAACGCCACGAGAATTCGGAGCCGCGCGATTGAATCGATCGAGTTGATGTACAACCACTGATGCTTCAGAGAACGCCAAAATGCCTCTATCATCGAAGTTGTTGCTATGGCCGCCCGACGTCCCTGCCTTGGGGAGTTGCCCTGAAGACGACCGAGTACCCCTTGGGGCGCGGCGACGCCGGGAGGCCGCTACTCCTAGCGATCCAACAGCGCCGGACCGATCTTCGCGAGTAGCTCTGGCAGCGCCTGGGTCGCGGTATTCCAAAGGACGTCCAAGTCGACCTCGAAGTAGGCGTGGACGAGACGGTTGCGCATGCCGACGATGCTGCTCCAGGGAACGCCTGGAATCTCGGTACGGCCTCCCGCGGAAACCTTGGTGGCCGCTTCGCCAACGATCTCGATGGCCCGAACTAGTGAGAACACGAGCATTTGGTCTGCATCCAGATCGGAACGGCTACGCCCTCCGATGAACCGCGCCGCCAACTTGATGGCGTCGGCCATGTGCCGAAGGCGGATGCGGTCATCGGGAGACATACTGCACCTCAGCGCTCCGGGTGACCTCGTCGCGGAAATAGCGGGATAGCTCTCCCGGCGTTCGGAGATCAACGCGGCGACCGCCGAGCATGCGTGATAGCTCCTCTTCCATCGCCGCGAGATGGAGGAACGTGGGCGCGGCGGAGGGCTCGAACTCGACCAACAGGTCGATGTCGCTATCCGGGCGGGCCGTGCCCTTCTGAACCGAGCCAAAAAGCGAAAGCCGTCGGATGGAGTGGCGAACGCAAAACGATGTGAGATGGTTGTCCTCGACGGGAAAACGCGATGTCATTGTTCAGCATCCCTGCCCGATGGGCTCCTTGGCCTAGAAGGTTAGCGCAATTCTCAGCAATAGACGATTCCCCGAGCATAAGCGAATCGATGGGGGCATTTCCGATCCGAGAACCCCTTCGTCCCCGCACCGGCGCACCCTCGCGCGTGTCCGGACTGCCCTGCAGGGCCGTTTTCGGCCCTCGATCTGCACGCTAAGAGCCGTTTTCGGCCCTCGATCTGCACGCTAAGAATTCTGTCTGGACCACGAGGCGCAGTGTACCCCATTGCGGCTTCGCGAAGGCTGCCGTTGGTTGAGCCAGTCGTCACTGGCCCGATCTTCGCCGCCCGCCACGCCAGACGAGCGCGGGGGTGGGCGGGCAGGATGCTCTTGATCTGCTTGGAGGCCAGGGCGTCGCGCACGGCCTTGTCGATGGCTTGTGCGATCTGTGACTCGCCCAGGGTGTCCATCATCATGCCGCCACTACTGGAAGCGAGTACTGCATCACTTGCGTCGCCACTTCCAGCGGCGTTCCCTTCTGCGTGTCGCCGCCGATGCCGGTGGAGATGCCGCCGCTGTTCTCGCGCACGACCACGAAGTCGATGTGCGCCGGCCCCTTGTCCTTGAGCGGGGTTTCCACATTGGGATACAGCTTTACCGGGCGCAGGTTGATGTACTGATCGAGCGCGAGGCGCGTCTTGAGCAGAATGCCCACTTCCAGAATGCCCGGCTTGACGTCAGGATGGCCAATGGCGCCCAGCTGGACGCTGTGCCGTCCAAGCATCCGGCCAAGAAGGCCGCCCAACCAATAACGACCTTCAGGAGCGCGCGGCGCTTCCTGCACCACTTGACGGGACATGACCTACCGGCGTCCTCAACTCGGTCTTGCACTTCGTGTGCAAGAGGGTTTGGGGATTTGCGCTTGAAGTGCAATCGCGGGTAGGCGGGCAGAGAGATCCTGGCGGATTCTGGCGACCTTGCGTTGGCGCGCGACTTGCCTATGTGGACCCTCTGTTTGTGGCTGAAGGGCTGCCCTGTGATAACCTCACGGCGAAAAAGGGATTGGAGGCTCGAAATGTCCTTGTCGCGCATTCTTCGCTTGATGGTGGTCTGCACATCGCTGGCGGCTGGTTGTAGCTCGGCGAAGAAGATAGACGTGGGCGGCACGTGCGTGCTCAACAGCGACTGCAACCAGGGTCTGATGTGCACCTGGGGCAAGTGCCACGTTGCCTGCCAAACATCGGCCGACTGCCAGCCGGGCCAAAGTTGCATCATGGCCAGCACCCAATCGACGGTGTGCGAGTCGCCTACCGCATGCATCTACAACAGCGACTGCCCGGCAGGACTGAAATGCGCTGTGGATCAGCAGTGCCGCCAGCAGTGCCAAACAGATGTCGATTGCTCCCCTGGGCAGGCCTGCACGACGACACTGACCTGCGCCGATCTGAATCAGGTTGACCCAAACAACAATCTTGTCGTGCACGACGGTGGTATCAGTGGCACCGGTGGCACTTCGGGGACGGACGGCCCTGGAAGCTGCTCGGCGGGCACCGAAACTTGTTCGTGCTACCCCAATGACACGTGCAACGCGGGCCTTACCTGCGCTTCGCATCTCTGTGTGAGCATGGGCGCAGGTGGGAGCGGCGGCGGTGGTGATGCCGGTGCTGGTACAGGCGCCACAGGTGGCATGCAGACTGGGGGCGTGCTGCCAACGGGTGGCACCACGAGCAAGGGAGGAACGACAACCACGCACGGTGCTACGGCCACGGGTGGAGCATCCGGGGCCACGGCTAGCTGTCCTGGCAACGGCGGCCCAACGATGGTACTGCTTCCCCTCGGCTATTGCATCGACAGCACGGAAGTAACACAAGGGCAATATGAAACCTGGCTGAACACGAATCCGTCCCCATCAAATCAGATTTCAGTCTGCTCGGGGAACACGAGCTTCACGCCGGCCAGCAACTGGCCCCCGACGTCATCGACACAGAACAACCCGGTGGTTGATGTGAACTGGTGCGACGCGTATGCCTACTGCGCCGGTGTAGGCAAGCGCCTGTGCGGCAAGATTGGGGGCGGTTCCATTAGCCGCGGCGACAGCACAAATGCGGCATTGAGTCAGTGGTACGCCGCGTGCACATCCAATGGCACGTACTCGTCTACAGGATATCCCTACGGCAATACGTACCAAGCCGGCTATTGCAACGACAACTCAACTGCCGCAGTCGCCGTTGGAACAATGCCACGCTGCCAATCGACAATATCGGGCTACACCGGTGTCTACGACTTGAGTGGAAATGTCTGGGAATGGGAGGACCTATGCGACAGCACAACTGGCGAATCGGACATCTGCTACGTCCGCGGCGGCGCATTCGACGTCTGCAGCGGTTGCGGCTACCTCGAGTGCGGCTATATCAGTAGCGGCAGACGCAATACCTTACCCGGCTCCACCGTCGGGTTTCGTTGCTGTTCCTGACCCCCGTTCACTTCGTCTACGCTCAGGACCGGCCGGCTCTTATTGCATATCTATCACCTTCACAAGGGCTGCCGTCATGCCCTATGGTGCCAACTTGGAAAGTTGACTTGTGGAACCGCTGCCGCTCTTGTGAAGGAAGGACGTTCTCTGCCCACAGCCCGATTCCCCAGGAGTATCGAACGATGAGCCCGAGAGTTCAGTCAGTTGTCCCTCGCCAGCTGCTCATCCGGGATACCTGATTTCCGGTCGGTGCGCCGCGAACTCGTAGGGATGGTGGAACGCGGGTGCCATTACGCAGCATCCCGCCATGCTCGTCCTCCTCCTGAGCCTGCTCGCCACCCTCCGCTCGGCCTTGCACACTCATGCCGAGCTCGCCCTCAAGAATCTCGCCCTCCGCCCGTAGTGTCCGGAAATTCGTCGTCACGGCTCAGGCGGCCTTGCGGGCGTAGAAGTTCAGCATTCCACCAAGGCGGGACCGGGCCGGCAGACGCAGGCTGTACGCGTGCCGTTGCCTCCACCGAGGAGGCTTATCGGCAAGCGGGTCGCCGTACGTGCTGGCCGCGCGCGACTTGCAGCCCGATCGCTAGCTGACCATCTTGGCGATGAGGTCGCCGACTTCGCGCGTGCCCATGCCCATCTTGCCGGCGGCCAGGCTCTTGATCTGCTTGGAGGCCAGAACGTCGTATACGGCCTTGTCGATGGCCTGCGCGATCGCCGGCTCGCCCAGGGTGTCCATCATCATGCCGCCGGCGCAGATGGTGGCGAGTGGATTGATGACGTTCTTGCCGGTGTACTTGGGCGCTCAACGAACCGTTCGTGCGACGGGCTCGCCGCTGAACGGCAAGGCGTTGACTATTCAGATCTTGCGGAACCACAAACTGAAGCGCCCCTTGTGGTATTGTATCTGCCGGCGTATACGTGCGGAAACTGCCGCGCTGAAGAGCTTCGAGCAATGCGCGTAGACGTTGTCTTGCTACGCGAAGTCCAGCCTTCGGACCCAAACGCGCGGTGGAGCGGCCCGAAGGAAACCGGAGCCGATCAATGACCAATTCGATTCGTTGCTTCTGCGTCGCCGTCCTTGCCGCCCATTACGCGTCCACATGCGCCAGCGACCGGCACACCAGCGTTCCGCCCGGCGCCGACGCGGCCCCGCAGGCGGATGCGCTCTACATCCTTCCCGACGTTATTGCGTTCCCTCAGCCGACTGGCCCGTTTACCGTCGTTCGCGGCCAGCGCCGGACGCTCATCGATCCAACGCGGGACCTCGAAGGCAACGATCTGGTTGCGGACGCTGGCGCGCTTTACGGAGGCGATGCCGAGGCCGGATCGACGCGGCCCCTATCTGTCGAGATATGGTACCCATCCGACACCCCGGGGTCAGGCTCGACGGTGCCATACATGGACAGAGCCGAGGCGGATGAAACCGTTCTGGCAGCCCAGAAGGCGGGGCTGCTACCGACGGTGACTCTTAAGTTTTCCCCCGAGTTCTCCGATCGCGTACGCACGCATACCTATGCGAACCTGCCGTTCGCAAGGAGCCTGACCATGGCTCCGCTCCTGCTCTTCTCGCCGGGATACAATCTCCAACCGAGGTCCTATACCGCTTTCATCGAGGAGGCCGTGAGCTGGGGCTATATCGTCGTGGCGATGTCCCACACGCTGTACACCCCGCTGACGACCTTTGCCGACGGTTCGACGATCAGCCTGACCCATGACGTGAATGATAGCGATCTTCTCTTCGATGCGGATGTTTGGCTCGCTGACGCGCGATTCGTTCTGGGCGAGATCGTCAAGACAGCCTCCTCGGATCCGTACGGCGAGATCGAGGGGCATGTCGACTTGACCAAGATAGGAATGTTCGGGCACTCCTTCGGTGGCTCGACCAGTGTCGGAATGCTCGCGAACGATGATCGCGTGATGGCGGCGATGGACTTCGATGGCACCATCTACGGGGGGAACTGGACGACACAGTCATTCAGCAAACCGGTGTTCATCTTCCAGGAGCCCGGGGCTGACTCCACGATGAACTATCTCTTCAATAGTCAGGCGACCGGGATCGCCTTTCGCGCAGTGCTCGCCAATTCACTTCACGTCAACTTCTCAGACCTCGGCATCGTCGCGGCGGCGATTCAGCTCGACCCGTCACTGTGGCAAGCCAACTCGCTCGGCACGATCGATCCGATCCGCGGTGTCCAGGAGGTCAATGGGTACGTGCGGGCGTTCTTCGATTCCACCCTTGGAGGAGTGCCGAGCCCCTTACTGGAGGGACCCACGGCGCAATTCCCGGATGTCGTGGATTTCTCAAAGAAGCCTTGAGCGGTCGCGCAAGCTGGAGAGGCGATACGGAGTGCATAAGCGAATCGATGGGGTTCCGATCCGAAAAGGCCCTGCCCCCAGCGGGCGCCCACCCTGGCACGTGCCTGGACGGCCATGCAGGGCTGTTTTCACCGCTCGATCCGCCCGGTGAGAGGCCTGTCTGGACCACGAGTCGCAGTCTGCCCCCTTGCGGCGTCGCGAAGGCTGCTGTCAATTGAGCCAGTCGTCGTTGGCCCGATCTTCGCCACCCGCCACGCCGGGCGAGCGAGGCCGCAAGGAGCGGGCGAAGCGAGGCCTGGCACTTCGTGCGAACAATCTCAAACCGCTGGAGGTCGGGCTCCAGCCTCCCGTCCTAGCTGACCATCTTCGCGATCAGATCCCCGACTTCGCGCGTGCCCATGCCCATCCTTCCGGCGGCCAGGCTCTTGATCTGCTTGGACGCCAGGGCGTCGTGTACGGCCTTGTCGATGGCTTGCGCGATCTTTGGCTCGCCCAGGGTGTCCATCATCATGCCCCCGGCGCAAATGGTGGCGAGCGGATTGATGACGTTCTTGCCGGTGTATTTGGGCGCGCTGCCGCCCATGGGCTCGAACATGGACACGCCCTCGGGATTGATGTTGCCGCCGGCCGCGATGCCCAGGCCGCCCTGGATGATGGCGGCGAGGTCAGTGATGATGTCGCCGAACAAATTCTCGGTGACGATCACGTCGTAGTACTCGGGCTGCTTGACGAACCACATGGTGCAGGCGTCGACGTGGTTGTAGTCCTGCTTGATTTCGGGATAGTGCGCGTCGCCCATCTCCTTGTGCACGCGCACCCACAAGTCACCGCAGTGGGTGAGCACGTTGCACTTGTGCACCAGGGTGAGCATCTTCTTCTTGCTGTTGCGCCGCCGGGTGTATTCGTAGGCGTACTTCACACAACGCTCGACCACCGGACGCGAGTACTGCATCACCTGCGTCGCCACTTCCAGCGGCGTACCCTTCTGCGTGACGCCGCCGACGCCGGTGTAAATACCGCCGGTGTTCTCGCGCACGACCACGAAATCCACGTGCTCCGGTCCCTTGTCCTTGAGCGGGGTTTCCACGTTGGGATACAGCTTTACTGGCCGCAGGTTGATGTACTGATCGAGCGCGAAGCGCGTCTTGAGCAGAATGCCCACTTCCAGAATGCCGGGCTTGACGTCGGGATGGCCGATGGCGCCCAGGAAAATGGAATCGAATTTCTTGAACTCTTCGATCGCACTGTCGGGCAAGATCTCGCCGGTGCGCTTGTAGCGCTCACCGCCGAAATCGAAGCTCTGGTAGTTCAGCTTGACGCCGTGCTTGGCGCAGGCCGCGTTCACCACTTTCACGCCCTCGGCCAGTACCTCGGGCCCGGTGCCGTCCCCCGGAATCAGTGCGATGTTGTACGATTTCATGTTGCAGCCCTGATAGCACGTCGGAGCGTGGCCGAACAAGGGGAAGGCCGTGTTCCCTTGTGCGTCACGCCAGGAGGCGACGATCGGCAGACTCGACAGCTGGCCAGCGGTTTTGCTAGTGTTCGTTCAGCAGCGAGTTCCTCTGGTGAGTTCTTGCCGTCATTTCTTCGACGCCCTCGTTTCGAGCGGCGCGCCTTCGACCGAGAAGCCAGAGCAAGACACGGCATCCCCCCGCTGGCCGAATCCTGGTGACCGGCCAGCAGCGGCAATCTGAGAAGCAACAGGAGAACGAAATGGGAAACAGGCTGTATGTTGGCAATCTGTCGTACAACGTGACCGAGGCGGAGCTGAGAGAGGTTTTCGCCGAAGGGGGAAAGAACGTGACCGAAGTGAAGATCGTGCTCGACCGGGACACCGGCCGGCCGCGCGGCTTCGCTTTTGTCGAGATGGGCAGCGACCAAGAAGCGTCTCAGGCCATCGAGACCCTGAGCGGGCGCGAGATCCAGGGACGGCCCATCAGCGTGAGCGAAGCCCGCGAGCGCGGGCCCCGTGGCGGTGGTGGCGGCGGATTCGGCGGCGGGGGCCGCGGTCGCGACCGTGATGATCGCGGACGGGGCGGACATCGCGGCGGCGGCTGGTAGTAGTCCGTCCGTCTCGTGCCGCGGGTTTCTTTCACCCGCGGCGCGAATTTCTCTACGCCAGGGACCGCAAGGCTTCGCGGTCGACCAGGATCACTTTGCGACCTTCGGTCTGGATAAGACCGTTGCGCTTGAAGTGCGACAGGGTCAGCGACACTGTTTCGCGAGTCGAACCGATGAGATTCGCCATCTCCTGATGGGTGATCTTCAGGCCCAGCACCAGGCCACGCTTGTGCTCCAGCCCGTGTTCCGACCCCAGGCGCAGCAGCAGCTCGGCCAGCTTGGAGCCGACGTCCTTGAAGACCAACTGTTCCACCTTGGTCTCTAGCTCGCGCCGACGGTTGATCATGGCGCGCAGGAACTGATAGGTCACGCTGGGGTTGGTCTGCAGCAGCTTGTCCAGAACGCCGCGCTCGACCTCCACGGTGGCCGTGACCTCCATGGCCTCGACCATTTCCTCGCGCGGGCCACCCTCAAGCAAGGCGCTCTCGCCGAAGAAATCCCCGGCCGTCCGGTAGGCCAGGGTCAGCTCTTTGCCGTCGCGGGTGACCTTCGAGATCTTCACGCGGCCGCTGGCCAGAAAGTGCACGCCCACGGCCCGGTCGCCCGGCAAGAAGACCACCCGGCGCGGCTGAAAGCTTTGCAGTTCAGCAGCCGTTGCCAGTCGGGCCAACGCCTCGGCCGACGCATCGGCCAGCACCGGAGACTTGCGCAAGATTCCCAGGATCCTCTTCTCTTCCGCATGAGCCATGAGGATCCCTTAGCAGAACCGACGAGGAGCCGACAAGACGAATTGTCAGGGAGACTACAATCTTGTTTTCCGAGCGCCGCCATGCGCCAGGAGCAAGCCGAACGTCGTCAGTGCGGCCGAAGCTACGAAAATCAGCACCGACGCGGCCGTGCCAATCTCGCCCAGCTTCTCGTCGACGCGCAAGGTGGCCAGCACAACCAGGCTGGCGTTGTTGAGGAAGTGCGCCAGCATGGCCGGGAGAATGGAACCGCTCTCTAGGGCGATGAGCGAAAGCAGAATTCCGAGCAGCGAGGTCGGCAGGATGCGCGACAGCTCGATGTGAAAGACGCCGAAGAGAAGGCCGGTCAGGGCCACCGTTGCTGCCGGGCCCGCGCGCGTGCGCAGCCCGCGCAAGATGGGGCCGCGGAACAAGGATTCCTCGCAGATGGCCGGGGTCAGCGCAACCAGGGCCAGCGTGCTCCACAGCCCGCGGCTGCCGTCGCTGGGAATCAGACTGCGGCGAAGCTGCTCGATGACTTCCTTGGGAACCGGGCTCACCCATTCGCTCAGGATGGCCACGGCGGCCCATGCGCTGACACCCACCAGGGCCGCGCCAGCCAGAGCGCGCGGCGCCGGACGCACGATGCGCAGCAGGTCCGCAAGGGATCGGCGCGTGGACACCGCAAAGAGCACCACCAGACCGAGGAGGCCGCCCCATTCCGAGACCAGAAGCCCGAGCGCGAGGTTGCGTCGCTCTAGAGGCAGCCACAGCAAATACAGAAGCACGAAGGCCAGTGCGTAGAGAAACAAAGCCTGACCCGCCGTGGGCGGGTCCTGATTTGCCCCGGACCGCCGCTCGCGCGGCCCCGGATCCACGAAACGCTTCGAGCCGCAGATATGCGCGGCCACCGCCAGAGCCGCGCAACCGCAGACCACCGTGGACGCGAGCGCCGCCAGCGCGCCCAAGAAGGGCGCATGTCCGAGCAGCAGTTCGCGCGCGAGCAGGGTCATATGGATCCAGGCGGCCAGGCCGGCCAACCGATACTCGCCCACGGCGCCCGCGACCGCCGGCGCGATCGACAGGAAATACACTGGCCCGTGCTGCCGCTCAAACCGCGGGCGCCTGGCACGAGTCCCGGCGCCCCGGTCGGTCAGGGCCCACCTTCAGCCGGTCGGCCGAAAGCAGGCGTGAGCAACCTACGCTACGGCGTCCTTGGCCGCTTTCACGGCGCGCGCCTTGACCACCTTGCGGGCTGGCTTGGCCTTGAAGACGGTCTCCTGGCCGGTGAACGGGTTGATACCCTTGCGTTCCTTAGTGGCCGGCTTCTTCACGACGACCATGCGCACGAGTCCGGGGACGACAAAGACGCCATTCTTCTTCAGCTCGGCGTGGCCAATGGTGGCCATGGCCTCAAGGATGCCCTTGACATCCTTGCGGGTGAGCTCGCTGGCGGACTTGTCGGACAGCAACTGGACTAGGGCGGACTTGGAAAGAGGACCTTTAGCCATCGTATCTCCTTCTGGTTGGGGTGGGCCTGAAGCACCTGTCTTGCACGGCGGGGGATGCGCATCATCCCCAAACCCCACAAAAACCGGCGTTCGCAGGAGACTCTAGCCGATCTTTCAAGTGAAGTGCGATGAAATTCTCGGGAAAATCGCACGATCTTGTTTCGGCCCGGTTTCCTGCCGACGGACAGGTACGCATTTTCCGCACTTTTCCGTTACTAAAGCGATAGGGTGAGCCCTTCGGCCGCGCCGATCACTTCGATTCCGGTGACTGCGCCCCCGTCGAGCCGACGCCGGCCGCGAGCCACGAGCTCGTCCACATCATGATCGGTGTAGTCCTGGTCATAGTGGAACAGCGCCAGCTTTTTGACCCCGGCACGCGCCGCACAGTCGACCGCATCCTCGAGCGACGACAAGCCCCTTTCCAGGCGCAAGGCCCGGTCCTCGGGGGTGAAGGTGCTGTCGTGAATCAGCAGGTCGACACCGCGGTAAAGATCCACCGCTGCCTGCGGCGGGCCGCTTGTGCCGTAACCCGCGTCGCTGGCGTAGGCCAGAGACTTTCCACCCGCTTCGATGCGAAAGGCCAGGGCCGGGGTGGGCCCGTGCGGATTGGCGTGAGCGCGGACGGTCGCACTGCCGACCTGCATGTCCTTGTCTTCCGGCAAGGGGCGCATCTCGATGCGGGCGCCCATGTTGCGGAAGCTCTGCACCGGGAAGAACTGGGCTGCCATCTGGCGCTCAAGCACATCTTCGAGGAGACGCTCGCCACGGCTGCCGCCGTACACGGTGAAGCTGTTGCCCGGGACGTAGAAGGGACCGAAGAACGGGAAGCCCTGGATATGGTCCCAGTGAGCGTGTGAAAGCAGCAGCGCGGCCGAGCCCTTGCCCTTGCCAAAGGGGCCGCCCAGCAGCGAGATCCCGAGGTTGCGCGCGCCGGTGCCGCAGTCCAAAATGATGAGTTCGCCGTTGGGCAGGCGAACCGACACGCAGGCGGTGTTGCCGCCGTAGCGCACGGTACCCGGTCCCGGCGAAGGGATGGAACCACGCACGCCCCAGAAGGTGACGTCCATCATCCCTTCCCCAGCGACAGGTCCAGTCCCTCGAATCCCGCGACAATGTCCAGCTTGGGTGCGGTCACCTTCGCCTCCTTGCGCGTGGAGGCCAGCAAGGCGTCCACTTCCGTGTCCGAACGATCCGGTGCGTGATGGTACAGCGCCAGCGTGCGGGCGCCGGCATCGCGACAGATTTCCACCGCGTCCGAAGGCCGCGAGTGGCCATAGTGGGGCGTCTGGCGGTACTCATCAGGCGTGAACATGGTGTCGTAGATGACCAGGTCGGCACCTTCGCACAAGCGGACCACCTGGTTGCGCATGGTGTGTAGCGTTTTGTGGTCAGTCTTGCTCAGCAGGGAGCGCGGCGAGGGCGGCCCGGCGATGAACTCGTGACCGAAGAGGATGTCCGAGAAGGGCGCCGTGTCTGCGATATACGCCACCTTGGCGCCGTCAGCGGACAAGGCATAGGCCGTGGCGATGTAGGGATGATTCAGGCGAGCGCAGGACACCATCACGTCGTTGATTTCGAAGTGGGCCCCGTCGTGCAGCTCGCGGAAAGCCACGTCGGCGCGGGCCTGGTGAAAGGGCACGGGGAAGAATGGCGAATCGACCTGCAAGGAAAGCACGCTGCGCAGGTTCTGGTCGTCGCGCTGGCGGGCGTACACGAAGAGCTTGTTGCCGGCGCGGTAGAAGGGGGCGAAGAAAGGCAGGCCCTGGATGTGGTCCCAGTGGGTGTGGCTGATGAGGATGTGGGCCGCGCCCTTGCCTGACTCGAACTCGCCGCGCATCAGTTCTTTGCCCAGGCGGCGAATGCCCGTGCCGGCGTCGATGATGATGCGGGTGCCGGCGGCGGAGCTGACCTCGACGCACGATGTGTTGCCACCGTAGCGCTCGGTTCGCGGTCCCGGGACAGGCAGGGAGCCCCTGACACCCCAGAATCGGATTCTCATGTTCAGGCGGGGCTCCCGTGCATGGCGTGAGAAAACTGTATCACAGAGGCAAGATTCGCGCGCGGGGGCCGACAACCCTGGTTGGGGCTCCCGGGCGACCCGCTCAGCCCCGGGGTGAGGCTGGCAACTACGCCGCCCACACCTGGAGCCACCCGGGATCCACGACTGGTCGCTAGGTTCCCCTGCAGAAGCTATTCCCCGTGACCAAGTCGTAGGTGCACAGGTAGGGCGATTTGCAGCCGAGTGATGTCGGAGTCGAGTAGCTCGTGTTGTCGATACAGCAGCGCTGATCCTTGCCACCGCATGCGTTGCAAAGGTACTGCAGGAGGCCGGTGGAGCTGCTGGTGCTGGACAAACAACGGCTGCCTGGGGCCGCGCAGTAGTCGTAGGTCGATGAGGAGTAGTAGCTGGAGGAGACGCAGCACGCTTGGTTGAGGCCACCGCAGGAGGTTGTGCCGGTGCTGCTGCACGTGCCTGCCGCGACCGTGGTTGTGTCGCACAATGGGCCTGTCGTGCTCGAGCCCAGAGTGTCACAGGTCGCTCCGGCGGCTATGCACAAAGCGGCGCCGGCGTAGCTGCCACCATAGCGCGTGATACAGCAACCACTCGTGCAGGTATTGCCATCGCAGCAAGGAGTGGCCGTCGCGCTGGTCGTTCCCGGCGTACCGCAAACCACACAAAGGGAGTTCTTGCACGTCGTGCCCGGGGCGGTGCAGGTGCTATTCGCGCAGCACGGGCCGCCGGCCGTGCCACACGCCTTGCAAACGCCCGTGGAGCTGTCGCAGGCGGTGCCGGGATCCTTGCACGCGGGACCCGTGGAATAGAAGCTCGAGCAACAGGCCTGGCCCGTGCCGCCGCACACCTTGCAGGTGTAGTTGTACGAATAGTCGTCGCCCAGGCACTGCGTGCCGGCGTCAGTGCAAGTGTAGTTCGCGCAGCACGGACCACCGTTCTTCCCGCAAGGCTGGCACGTGGAGGAGAGGCTGCTGGTGCCGCTTGACGTGCAGGCAAGATCATAGGTTGCGCAGCCGGTGTTGGTCGGGAAGGTGCTGGTCAGGCAGCACGGCTCGCCGGAGTTCCCGCAGGTGCAGCGACCGGACGTGCACTGACCGTAGCTGGAGCCGTAGCTGCCGCTGGTGCATGTCGTGCCCTCGGCCATACAGCTGCCATTGAAGCAGCAGCCACTGTTGCAAATATTGCCGTCGCAACAAGGCGCACCAGGGCTACCGCACAGGGCACATAGGCCGGTGCTCGAATACGACGTGTTGTTGCAGACCGTACCCGCCACGCATTGGTTGGTTCCGTTCGTGCCCGAGCAACAAGCCTCACCCGCATTGCCACAGGACGAACAAGTATTGTTGCGACAGGAAAGCCCGGCACCGCAGGTGGTTCCGCAGCAGGGCTGGCCAGAGGCGCCGCAGCCAGAACATTTTCCTGCCGTGCACACGCCGCCGCCGGTTCCGCTCGTTCCACCGGTGCCGCCGGTCCCCGTGCCCGTGCACGTCGCGGCCTCGGCCACGCATTGTTCGTTGTAGCAGCAGGCATTGCCGTTGCACTGGCTTCCCGCGCAGCAAGGGCTGCCCGGGTCGCCACAGGTGGCACAGATGCCGCCTGAATACGTGCTGCTGCAGATCAGGCCGCTGCCCAGACACACGCTCGTGTAGGTTGTGCCCGAGACGGACGTGGTGTTGCAACAGGTGTCGCCGGGATTGTTGCCACACAGGGCGCACACGCCAGACACGCACTTCGTGCCCGCGGCGGTGCACACGGTTCCGGTCGAGGTGCTGGCTCCGCTCGTGCAGCAAGGCTTGCCCGGGCCTCCGCAGGCACCCGTGTTGCAGGATCCGGCAGTGCAAGTTCCCGCCAGAGGCAGGCACGAGCCCCCATCGGCCACGCACAGACCGGAGACGCAGCAACCACTGTTCTGGCAGGTGTTCCCGGCGCAGCAGATTTGTCCCGGACCGCCGCAGCTTGTCCCGACAACGGTCGAGCCGCCGGATCCGCCTTTGCCCGTTCCGCCCGACCCGGAACCACCCTTGCCGCTACCGCCCGCAGTGGCCGTGGTGCTGCCGCCGGCGCCGGCAATGGCCGTGCTGCTGCCCCCGGCGCCCGCAGTGGCCGTGGTGCCGCCGCCGGCAGATCCGCTCTTGCCAACTCCACTCGCGCCGCCGCTCATGGTGCCCGCAGCAGAGGGCGTGGCGCCACCCGTGCTGCTGACTCCACCGCTGCCGCTTCCGCCGACTGCGCTGCCACCTATTGTGCTGCTGTCGGATGCGCTGCTGCCGGAGCCACCGTTGCTGTCGCCGCCAGTTCCGGTGACGGAAGTGTCGCCGCCGGTTCCCCCGACGGAAGTACCACCACCGGTTCCTGCCGTCGGCAGCCCATTGCTCGATTGCTTGCAACCTTGAACGAGCAGAAAAACGACTGCCAAGGCGGCCGGAACCAAGAGCCAATCTAAAGCGAACCGCGTATTCCTAAGCATGGGTAAGCTCCTTCGCAAGTGTGGCGCCGCGAAACCGGCGCCATTATACGCCACAGCCAAAATACGTGAAAGATCGCCAACACAATGGATACATTGACGGTCTGCATGGTCTGGATCTGGAAGGCCACGTAGTCGAGCCTGTTGAGAAAAGCCGTGTTCTATTCCAACAGCGTCTTGATGAGAGCGAAGTACTCGGTGCGGCTGTAGGGCTGGTTGAGGATGTGGAACTCCTTGCGCGCCAGGCCCACGCAGCCGGTGCAGTAGGTGCAGTCGCTGCACGAAGCGCAGTGGACCAGATAGGCCGAGCCGGTGCAGCCCCGCGAGTCCTGGCAGTGCGAACAATCGTGGCAGCCGGTGCAGCGCAAGCAATGCGAGCTGCCTGTGGTGGCCTCGCAGCCGGTGCAGTGGGTGCAGCGGTAGCAGTTGGTGCAGCCCGAGCAGAACATGCAGCGCAGGCAGCCCCGGCAGTCGTCACTGCGGAAGCTGCCGGCGTTGGTTTCGGTCGCGCCCGCCTCGCGGCGCAGGCGTTGCAACTCGGCTTGGAACTCGGTGCGGGTCATGGTTCGCGACTATACTGCCGAACCCATCGGGTCGCGCAACCGCAAGCGCTTCGGTCGGATCCGGAACGAGAAGGGGGCCGGGGCGGAGACGGAGGCGGAGACGGGGTCCGCGATAGGGCCCCGTCAGGATGGGGTTCAGCGTTTCGGGTGGGTCACGCGCCAAAGGATGGCGACGACGCGGTCGAGCAGCGCGTGGGCCGGGGCGGCCTGATGCTGGGCGATGTAGCCCCAGGTCGTGGCCAGGGCCAAGGCGGTGCGCACCTCGGCGGCGCTGCCCGCGGCCACCCGGTACAGGTGAAAGCGATCGCGCCCGGTGCGCTGGGAGCCTTCGTCGAGGCACATGGCCACCGAGCTGGCAGCTCGCGCCCGGTGCGCTGGGAGCCTTCGTCGAGGCACATGGCCACCGAGCTGGCAGCTCGGCGTATCTGGCGGCACAGATCAGGATCGCGACGGTTGATCGGATCGAGCAGCGGGCGCAAGGCCAAGGCAGCTTGCAGAGCGAGGTCGTAGGCGTCGAATCGGGACATGGCGATCTCTCCTTCCGGGCGGCCCTTCATGGGCCGTCCGGCCAGGCGACGGCCGGCGAGGCGGGTTGGGCAAGGAAAAGATCGTCAGCCGTCGCCACCACGGCCAAGGCACGAGCGGCGGCGTCACTCGGCCAGAGACACTCTTGCTGTCCCCGGCCTCTGCACGCTCACTCTACTGGTGCCCGGCAGAAACAGACCGGATTCGATCCTGCCAGTCGCCCAGAAAATCCTGCGACCAAAGAGGGTGCTGCTTGATGCGAAGGAGCTTGGCGGGGTCGTCGACATGACGGATCGGATCTGAGGCGGAAACCATGATCAGTCTGCGTCCTGTGCGGACGCAAACTTGAAGCAGGGCCAAGACCCGCTGCGAATTCGGAGCAGTCACTTCCGGTCCCAAGACGATGTGGACGTCTCGGGTCCGTTCGGAACACTGGTCGGACTTGAGCGCATTGAGAATCCGCCACTTGGCAATCGAGTCCGTCTTTGGAAAGCCATAGCCGACGATTAGCACTGCCCCGGCGTGAGAAAGCAGCTCCTCGGCTCTCTCCCAGAGGGGTTCAAGGTGTTCCGAAACAAAATGGGACTTCGACCGGCCTGGCGGCGCAATTGCGATCTGAGTTTCCAACGACCTGAGCGTTTCGGTCGCGTTCCCGCGTTGGAGCCTCTGCTGATCCACGACCCAATCGACACTGCCGTGCAGCTTGTACACAGGCACTCTCGCGCTATCCAAGGCCTCTGATGGCATCAAGACCTGGAACCGGGTTTCTTTGGGGTCCAGCATCTCCAGAACGCGGTCGTAGTTGAAACTTATGATCGCGTCTTCCGACGGGTTGAGCGACTCCGCCCATTGGCGAAAGGCAAGCCACGTCTCCTCGGACTCTGGCTCGCGATTCAACAGGAAACGGGAACACTGAGCCGCCAGCGCCCGGCGGGTGGCGAGATGCATATCCTTGCTTAGGAGCGCCTTCGCCGTTTCGGAGGGCTGGTCTCGCCCTCTGCCGTCGAATGGTCGCCACGCCCGATCGCGCACTTCGTTGAGATTCGCGAGCTTGATCCCATCATTTCCAACGTATGCATCATCGACGTAGGCGAGAAACTGCTCAGCGTCGTCCCAGTGACCGGCATCCACTTTTCCCCAGTGGTAGCATGTCTGCAAGTTGTAAAGCGTGGTGCCAAGCTGCGGAAAGTCGTTCTCTGGGAAGGCAGAGCGGCAAGAACCTGGCGGCTCCAAACGGAATAGCTGAGTCAGAAGTGGTCCCCCCAAAGGCTGGCTGAATCCAGCACCTAGAATCCAGACTCTTTTGTTCGTAGATGACATCGTCGAACCACCACCGTTTGGTTGTCCATACTCTCACGCTTCCGCAATGGGGGAAACCCGGCACGCGCAAAGGTCACGCCGCAAGTTCGACTGGGGGTCGCGTTGGGGAAGACGGGTGGTCGGTAGGACGCCGACCCAGGCGTGGAGGAGCCCGCGTCCATCGTTGGTGACGACAGCTGATGATCTTACCTTTGCCCAACTCCCGGCCGTCGCCTGGCCGGACGACCCATGAAGGGCCGCACGGAAGGAGAGACCGTCATGCCCCGATTCGACGCCTACGACCTCGCTCTGCAAGCTGCCTCGGCCAAGGTAGCGGTTCAACGGCTGCAAGAGCTTCGGTTACCGGTGGATGTACCGGTTGCAAGGGCTGCAAGACCTTCCCCCGCCGGTCAGGGTGCCGGTTGCAAGGGTTGCAAGAGCTTCCCGCGCCGCCAAGGTCCCGGTTGCAAGGCGTGCAAGACCTTCCCTGACCGGTCAAGGTCCCGGTTGCAGGCCTTGCAACTCGTACCTTGCGGGCCAACGGCGGAATTGCGGCTGGCGGCGCGCCAGGATCGCCCGTCGAGATGACCCGAAGGGTCGACGTGGCCAGTCTCAAATCACGGCTCGAAGAATCAGCGCCCACCGTGCCTTGGCCGTGGTGACGACGGCTGACGATCTTTTCCTTGCCCAACTCGCCTCGCCGGCCGACCCACGGCCAGACGGCCCATGAAGGGCCGCCCGGAAGGAGAGATCGCCATGTCTCGATTCGATGCCTACGACCTCGCTCTGCAAGCTGCCGCGGCCCTGCGCCCGCTGCTCGACCTGATCAACCGATGCGATCCTGATCTGTGCCGCCAGATACGCCGAGCTGCCAGCTCGGTGGCCATGTGCCTCGATGAAGGCTGCCAGCGCACTGGCCGGGATCGCTTTCACCTGTACCGGGTGGCCGCGGGCAGCGCCGCCGAGGTGCGCACCGCCTTGGCCCTGGCCACGACCTGGGGCTACATCGCCCAGCCTCAGGCCGCTCCTGCCCAGGCGCTTCTCGACCGCGTCGTCGCCATCCTCTGGCGCGTGACCCACCCGAAACGCTGAACCCCATCCTGACGGGGCTCCGTCAAGGGCCCCGTCCCCGTCTCCGTCTCTGCCCCGGTCCCCTTCTCGTTCCGGATCTGACCGAAGCGCTTGCCTGTCGACTGTCGCCGATCGACTTCCTATAATCCGCGCCTCCATGTCCGACGAAACGCCAAGTCCCGTCGCCAAACCCCGCAAGCTGTCGAGGCTGGCGCGCGTGCGCAACATCGGCATCGTGGCCCACATCGACGCGGGCAAGACCACGGTCAGCGAGCGTTTCCTGTATTACGCCGGCCGCATCCACAAGATCGGCGAGGTGCACGACGGCGAGGCGCAGATGGACTGGATGGCGCAGGAACGCGAGCGCGGTATCACCATCACCGCGGCGGCCACCACGCTGGAATGGAAACGCGCGGGCGAGACACACGAGATTCACCTCATCGATACGCCCGGGCACGTGGACTTTACCATCGAGGTGGAACGCTCGCTGCGCGTGCTCGATGGCGCGGTGGTCGTGTTTTGCGGCGTATCCGGGGTGGAGCCGCAGTCCGAAACCGTGTGGCACCAGGCCGATCAGTTTCACGTTCCGCGCTTGGCATTCATCAACAAGATGGACCGTCCTGGCGCTGACTTTCAGGCGGTGGTCGACGAGATTCGCACGCGCCTGGGCGCGCGGCCGGTGCCGGTGCAACTGCCTATCGGCGCCGAGGACCGGTTCGCCGGGGTGGTGGACCTGGTGCACGAGCGCGCCATCTTCTTTTCGGGCGAGGAAGACGATTCGCCGCGCGAGGATAGCGTGCCTTCCTCCATGGCCGAGGCGGTGGCTGCTGCACGCGAGAAGCTCATCGAAGCGGCGGCGGACTTCGACGACAGCATCGCGGCTGCCTATCTCGAGGGCAAGCCGGTGGAAACGGCCGCGTTGGTGGCGGCCCTGCGCAAGGGCACGCTCGCCTGCAAGTTGGTGCCGGTGCTGGCGGGCTCGGCCTTGCGCAACAAGGGCGTGCAGCCGCTGCTCGATGCCGTCTGCGACTTCCTGCCTTCACCCACCGAGGTGCCTCCCATCACCGGCCATGTGCCCGGTCGGGACGAAGTCGTCACGCGAATCTCCGATGACAGCGCACCCTTTTGCGCCCTGGCTTTCAAGGTGGCCATGGACGAAGGGCGCAAGACGGTGTACCTGCGCATCTACTCGGGCGTGCTCAAGGCGGGCGACGAAGTGCAGAACCCGCGCACCCGGCGCAACGAAAAGATCACCCGGCTTTTCTCGGTCCACGCCAACCGGCGCGAACGCATCGAGCGCGCAGGCGCCGGCACCATCGTGGTGGCCATGGGCCTCAAGGACGCCGGCACGGGCGACACCATCTGCTCGCCCAAGGCGCCCATTTTGCTGGAGCGCATCGCCGCGCGCGAGCCGGTCATCGCCCGCGCCATCGAGCCCAAGACCCAGGCGGAGAAAGAGAAACTCGACTTCGGCCTGGCCAAGCTGGCCGACGAGGATCCCACCTTCCGCACCGGCGAAGATCCGGAGACCGGCCAGACTATCATTCGTGGCATGGGCGAGCTCCACCTCGACATCATGGTGGACCGTTTGCGCCGCGAATACGGCGTGGACGCGCATGTGGGCCGACCCCAGGTCGTGTACCGCGAAACCTTGGCCAAGGCGGCCGAGGCCGAGGCGCGCTTTGAGCGCGAGGTCGAGGACGAGAAAGTCTTCGGGCAGGCGCGGGTTCGGGTGGCGCCGCGTGCGCGCGGCAGTGGCAACCACGTCAGTTTGGCTCTGGCCAAGGTCGAGTCGCTGCCGGGCGCGGCCCGCATCCCGGACACCCCGCGCGCCATCCTCGATGCCGCGCTTGAGGGCGCCACCGAGGCCATGCGTTCCGGGCCGGAGGGCTATCCCTTTGAGGACATCGAGGTGTCTGTCATCGGCATCGAGTACCGACCCGACGCCTCCAGCCCCGCTGGCCAGCGGGCCGCGGTGGGCGAGGCCTTGCGTCTGGCCTCGCGCGAGGCGGGCACGCGCCTGCTCGAGCCCATCATGAAAGTCGAAGTCACGGCGCCCGAAGCCAACGTGGGCGGCGTGGTCGGCGATCTCAATGCGCGCCACGCCCGCATCGAGGACGTCGGCGTGCGCGGCGCCCAGCGCCTCATCATCGCCAAGGTGCCGCTGCGTCGCATGTTCGGGTACTCGACGGACCTGCGCTCGGCCACGCAGGGCCGCGCCAACTACACCATGCAGTTCGAAACCTACGACGTCTGCGAGTGAGTCTTGGGCACGGTTCGGTGCTAGGCTTGTGCGCCAGTGAGGGAACGCTTGAACACGAACACTGGATTTGTCCTGGCTTTGATTGTCGGAGCGGGCCTGGCCGGCTGCGGGTCGGGGAGCCGCGCTGGCGCCGACAGCCTGGCTGCGCCTCCCGACGGCGCGACAGCCGGTGCCGAAGCGGCCGTGCCTGCTGACGCCAGCTACGCCACCGAAGTTGCAGCTTCGCCCGACATGCCAGCTGCTACAGAGGCGGCGATTTTGTCGGCCGATGTCGGCGTGGACTCGCTGGCCGCGCCTCTCGATGTTCCCTCGGCTCTCGACAGCCTGACCGACGCTGAGGCGGAGGCGGCCGCCCGAATGGATGCAACCGAGGTGCCAGGCATTCCGGATGCCGCTGGCTTCGAGGCTGCCAAGCCCGACGCCGTGACGATCGACATAGCTGCGACCGATCTCGCGCCGGCTACGCTGGGCGAGATTTCGGCCCAACAGCTCCATATCGCTCTGGCCAACAAAGACTTCTTGCTCATCGATGTGCACACGCCCAACGCCGGAAGCATCCCGGGCACCGACGCGCGCATCGCCTACGACGACATACCTGCCCTGGTTGCCTTCATCGGCCCCGATCTCGATACCAAGGTCGTGCTGACCTGTCTTATGGGCGGCATGAGCAAGTCGGCGGGCAACGCGCTGGTTGCCCTTGGCTATCGCAACATCAGTGAACTCACTGGCGGCATGAGCGCGTGGACCGCGGCCGGCTATTCGCTGGTCCACCTCGACGGTGGGCTCTAGGGGGAGCAGCGTGGCCTCTGATGCGAAAGCCTTGCGTGCGGCAGTAGAGGCGCTGCTTCGGGCCGCGGGCCGCGACGTGGACAAGGATGCCGACCTGGCGCGCACGCCTGAGCGTGTGGCCGAGGTGTGGCGGCGCGAGTTTCTCGCGGGCTACGACATGGATCCAGCGCGGATTCTCGGCGAGCCGGTGCTGGGCGAGGCTGACCCTGACGTGGTCGTGGTGGGCGGCCTGCGTTTTCATGCCATGTGTCCCCACCATCTTCTGCCCTATCGAGGGGTCGCGCATGTAGCCTATTTGCCGGCGGGAAAGCTGGTGGGCTTCGGCCGCCTGGCCGATCTGGTCGAGTGCTTCACCAAGCGTCTCACCTTGCAGGAACGGGCCACCCACCAAATCGCCGAGGCTTTGTGGCACGGCCTGGGTGCGCGCGGCGCGGGCTGCGTAATCGAGGCCCAGCAGCTTTGCTTGGCTCTGCCCGGTGAGCGCCACGATCAGTCAGGCGTGGTCACCAGTGCCTTCGTGGGCGAGATGCGCGAGCGGCCCGACCTCAAGGCGCGGCTGCTGGCAGCGGCGAACTTGGGCGGACGCGTGCGATGAGCCCAGGCAAGCTGGAAGGCAAAGTCGCGGTCATCACCGGTGCCTCGCGGGGCATCGGCCGAGCCATCGCCGCACTGCTCGCCAGCGAGGGCGCAGCCGTGGCGGGATGCGCGCGCCAGGCGAACAACGGTGCCTTTGTCGACGATCTCGATCCCGCGCAACGCGCACGTCATTTGGTCGCGACCTGCGACGTGCGCCGGCGCGACGAGGTCACTCGTTTTCGCGACTTGGTCCTGGCCCGCTTGGGTGCGCCCGACATCCTGGTCAACAACGCCGGCATCGTGGCGCGGGCAAGCATCGAAACGCTGCCCGAGGAAACCTGGGACGATGTGCTGGCCACAAATTTGAAGAGCATCTTCCTGGTCACTCAGGCGTTCTTGCCCAGCCTGCGCGGCCAAGGCCGCGGCCGCATAATCAACATCGCGTCCATCGCCGGCCGTCGCGGCACGCCGCTCTTGGGCGCGTACTGCGCGGCCAAGCACGGTGTGGTCGGCCTCACGCGGGCGTTGGCCGAGGAGTTGCGGCCGAACCGCATCGCCGTGAACGCAGTTTGCCCTGGATCGGTCGACACCGCGATGCTGAGCCAGGGGCTGCCAGGCGCCAAGCCAGACATGACCCCGACCGAGGTGGCTAAGGTGGTGTTGTTCCTGGCCGCGGACGCACCGGCCGCCATGACGGGGCAGTGTCTCGATATCTTCGGGTGATCAATCCGCGCTGGTGTCGGCGCCCGCATCCGCGCGCGCGGATGCGACCGTTGCCGTCGCTTCCGGAGAGTAGGGCGAATTGCAGTTTCCGCTGTTGGCCCGCACCACGTAGTAGAAGGTTGCGCTTCCGCTGCTGGGCACAGGCGGGCTGTCCTTGTAGCTCGTAGCCGAGACTCCGCTGGTCACGACCGTGTATGGCCCGCCCTTGGTCGTGCTTCGCGAGACATTGTAAGTGGCCGCGCCGCTCGCCACAGCCCAAGTCAGAACCACGTTCCCCGCGCTGTCCGGCGTAGCGGTCAGCGTGGTGGGCGCGGTGGCCGTGCAGGATTGGGCACTGACAGCAGGGGCAGAATTGGCAGAGTCGCACGTGGGCAAGCCGTCGTAGGCCGACACGACGAAGTAGAAGGGCTGGCCAGCTGTGATGGGCGTCACCGTGAAGGGCGACGTGGTGGGCGACCCGCGGACGGTGAAACCACCAGTCGATATACTGCTGCTCTTGACGTTGTAGCCCGTGACCCCAGCGCCGGCGTCACCCGTGATCGGGGTCCAGGACACGTCGGCTTGCAGGGTTCCTGGCGCGACAGCAACGCCTGTGGGCGGCGCCGTCGGTCGGGTGTACTTCGCGTCGGCCGGGCACGCGTTGCTGGTGCCGGTACAGAATTCTGCTGGGTCGCAGATGCTGCCATCGCTGGAGGCGCGGCACTGGGTGGTGGCTGGGGCAAAGGCATCAGTCGGGCACGCGGGGTGGGTGCCATCACAGGATTCGGCAACATCGCAGACCGACACCGCTGGCCGACACACGGCGCTCTTGGCCAGAAGCTTGTCGGCCGGGCACGCGGCGGAGGTGCCGGTACAATAGTCCGCGACATCGCAGGCCCCGGCCGAGGGACGGCAAACCTCAGTGGCCGCGACGAACCTATCGAGAGGACAGGCGGTGCTGATGCCATCGCAAATTTCGGCGACGTCGCACACATCTGCGGCCACGCGGCAGATCGTTCCCGCGGGCGCCGCTTTGCCGTTGTAGGCGCAGGTTCCGTTGAGCACGGTGGGGACATCGCCCTCGTCCGCGTCCGGCTGCTCGACCGGAGCCTCGGCAGGCGCGTCGAGAACCGGCGTCGCCGTATCGGGGACCGTTGCAATCAACGTGTCCGTGTTGACGATTGCGTCTGGGCCGGCGCTGATTCCATCCGGGAGACTTTGCGGGCCGTCGGGCGCGCCGGCTTCGCTCACATCCGGTTCGCTATCTAGGCCGCCAGTGTCATCCGCGGATTCGTCCGGCCCAGACGCAAGATCGGTCAGCGGGGCGTCCAGCCCGCCATCGCTAGTCGGGCAGCCCCCCGGCTGTTCACACGCGGCGACCAGGGCCGGCTTGTCCACGTTCACACAGGATGTGAAGAGCCCCAGAGCAAACAGCGACGTGACGGCAACCAGTGTGCGCATAGAAGACGTCCATCTGTCTTGGAGCGTTGGCTCCACTTCAGCGCAGAGCACGCCCCCGTCTGGTAGCAAAGGCACGATGTTTCCTTGACAAAACAGGGGCATATTGTGCCACGCGAAGCAGATTCTGTGCCACTGATTTCACGGCGGCACAGGGGACCGCCCGGTTGCGCAAGCATCGCCTCTGGGTCGGGCCCGCGAGGCATCGACCCGAAATCGTGGAATGGGCACGATAGTGCCGCGGCCGCGCCAAGCGGCTATACTCATTTTCAGCTCATGCGAATTGCGTGGAAGGCAGTCCTAGCGGCAGCTGGCCTGGTGCTCGCACTTGCGTCCAGCGCAGCGGCGAAGAAGGGAGCGGCGGTTTGCCAGGCTGACTCGGATTGCGTCCTGGTCCCCGACGACTGTTGCGGCTGCAGCGGCGGCGGCAAGCAAAAGGCGATTCCCAAGAAGGACCGGGCCAGCTCCGAGCGGGCGCGGCAGGCGCGCTGTGCTGGCACCCTGTGTGCAGAAGTGATGTCGCAGGATCCTTCCTGCGCTGCCACGTCGGCTGTCTGCAAGGAGGGAAAATGCACCCTGGGTTTATGAACCGCTCGGCCGTCGCGCTCGCTGGGGGCGCCTTGTGCTCGGCGCTGCTTGCCTGCGTCGTGCACGACGATACGACTTTCCCCAATCTGCCGCAGCCAGGCCAGACCGCCACCTCCACGCGCATCGTGGTCAACTCCGGCGTGGTGACCCTTTCAGAGGATGACGCCGGCAGCGGCGGGGGCGTCGGCGAAATCACGCCTGACGCCCGGGTCCTGTCCGATTTCTCGTCTGATGTCGCGACGATTGAGCTGGGAGGCCTTGGATCCGTTTGTGACCCCTTTGGGACGAACAACTCCGCTTTTTGCGGGACGGGAAATGGCTGCTACCCCAACCCGGCCGACGGCACTGCCAGCTGCCAGGCCCAGGGATTGCGCAGCCTCCCCGCGGGATCGCAGTGCACGCCTACCACCGACCCGAGCGCTCTGGGGTGTGGCCCGCAACTGATTTGCGGCACGAGCTTCGTTTGTACCAACCTGTGCCACTACACCGGCGGAACCACATTCACCGCAGAATGCGGTGCCAGCATAGGGGGCCAGTGCCTGAAGTTGGGGACGTCGCCCACCGTTGGCTACTGCAACTGATCGGCGGCCTACTTGGCGCTCGCGTCCAGCGCGTGCACCAGGCTGACCACATCGACCACGGCCAAGCCTAGCGACAGGCCATGCTCGAGCAGCGGCTCGGATGCGATGGACTTGCGTGGCACATAGCCGGCTTTCTCCAAACGCGGATGTAGCGACAGCACCAGCGCCGTGCCGGCGTTCGCGGGAAACAGATCTAGTCCCATCGCTGCCCCCTGGCACGCACCCGCCACGGAAAGGGCACGCCAGGGCTGCATGCCGATCTTCCAGGTCGCATCGAGATCGAGAAAAGGGACGCTGGAATCGACTTTCCAGCAGGTCGCGCCGCTGCAGTTTTCCGTGGCCTTGGCCGGGCTGACCTCGCGCCAGCCTGGCAACGCCTGCCAGGTCTGCGGCTGGGCCAGCAGGCCCGCGGTGGCGCCCGAGGTCAGTCGCGACAAGGCCAGCACCTGGATCTGTGCCAAGCGGCCGTTTGCGCAGCTGCGAACGGCGGCCAGCAGCGCGGGCGCTTGGAATCTTCCGTTGGCCAGGCGGCCGAGGCTTGCGGCGTCTAGCTCGGAAAGCGCTGGAGGCGTCGGCGCTGCGGTTGGGTGTCGTCGCGGGTCGATGGCGTCGCCCACGCGTTCGGCCTGCAGGCGGAGCGCGCGCAACATGACGTAGAAAGACGCTGCGGCCAGGCCCGGCTCGGCCAGAGGGTTGCGTTTGACCATGCGCCGGGTGATCCAGTTCACGTCGCGCAGATTTGCGGTGGCGTCCATCAACAGCAAAGTCGTGCCCGCTGGCTCTGGGGTGGCGGAGAGCCGGACCAGACCAGGCGAGAAATCGCCATCCATGACGATGAGGTCGGCGCCCGTGGGTGTGGGCTGCAGCCACAGCTTGCCTTCGAGATTCCACAGCGGAACTTCCAGCTCCCAAGCCACCATGCCTTCTCGCGGCCGGCCGGACCCCGCGTGGCGCTGGTCTGCTTCTTCGAATTCTAGCCGGCGAAGGGAAGGCAGCGCCGACCGGTAGGCGGCCAGGTCCACCAGCATGGCGCGCACGTGGCTGACCGGAGCAGCCACCCGCGTGGCCAAGAGCAGGCGCGTGGGCCGGCGGTTGGGATCGGCCAGCACCACCAGGTCAGCGTCGCCAAGAACGTCGAGCGCGGCCGTCAGCTGGTCGGGCGCAGTCGCACGCAACTCCCCGGCCACGGCGCTGGCGGGCGCAAGCAGACAGACCAGCGTGGTCAGCGAGACCGCTGTCTTTGCGATGACGGAACTCACGCAGCGGCCACTGTCGGCTGGCGAGACTCGCCTGTCAATCTCCGGGGCTAGTCCTTCTCGACCATCTGATCGTAGAAGGCCAAATACTCGTCTTTGTGTTCGCTCTCGCGTACCGCCATGGCCGCGCGTGGGTGTTCGTTGAGCATGCCGGTGATGAGGTACGGGATGCTGTAGCCCCAGTCCAGGTTTTTGGCCAGGGGCACGAAATGTTTTTCGATGCACTCGATGACCGGGCGCAGGTGGAACTTGGGATTCTTGAGGAACGACAGCAACAGCTCGAGCGCGCAGTTCCCGGCGCCGCGCCCCAGCCCCGCGATGGTGGCATCCAAACGGTCGGCGCCCACGATCAACGCCTCGACGGTGTTGGCGTAGGCCAGCTGCATGTTGTTGTGGGCATGGATGCCGACATGCTTGCCGGTCCCGTCCAGCGCCGCCAGGAAACCCAGCACCAGGTCGTGAATTTGCTCTGAATAGAGCGCGCCGTTGCTGTCGACCACGTAGACGGTATCCACCGGGCTTTTGGCCAACGCCGCCAGCGCTTCCTCGAGCTCGCGGTCCTGGACCTTGGAAATGGCCATCAGGTTGAGCGTGGTTTCGTAGCCCTTGTCGTGGGCGTCCTTGATCATGTCGATGGCGCCCGGGATCTGGCTGATGTAGCAGGCCACGCGGATGCAATCGATGACGCTCTTGTCCTTGGGCAAGATGTCGGTGTGGTAGTCGGTGCGATCCACGTCGGCCATCACCGAGATGCGAATCGGGCGCGGCCCCTCGCCCACGATGCGGCGGAGCACGTCCTCGTCGCAGAACTTCCAGGCCCCATGTTCGCCCGGGGCGAAGATGCGCTTGGAGCCCTTGTAGCCCAGCTCGCAGTAGTCCACGCCGGCGGCCACGCAGGTTTCATAGACAGCCTTGACGAAGGTTTCGTCGAACTGGTGGTCGTTCATTAATCCGCCGTCGCGGATGGTGCAGTCCATGATCTTGATGTCGGGGCGAAAGGTCACCCAGTTTCCCTTCGCGTCGACGTGTTTTCGGTGCAGCATGATAGGGGCCTTCTCCAGAGAGAGGCCGTTTCATAGCACGGTCGGCCGAGCAGCGCCGGTGCGGAAGGGCCGTTCGGGATTCGGAGTAATCGCTAGATGCCCGTCAAGACCAGCGACAGATTGTCGGCATATCCGTCGTTTGCCGTTCCTTCGAGGCGAGTCAGGGTCAACGTCACGACGGCCGAGCGGACTCCGACCGGTAGGCTGCCGCTCGTGCTGCGCAGGAGTAGGCCCGTCACGCCGCCTCGGTCGGTCGAGGTCACGGGTCCGATCGTCGCGGAGGCAAGCTCGGTTCCGCTGGCGTTGCGGAACGATACGGTCAGCGTGGCGTTGTCTTCTTGAGTGTCATATCCGCCCAGGTATCCCTGGAGCGCAAACGTGACCTGGCCGGCATCGATGCGGGTTGCATAGGATGCCAGGCTGATGGTCTGGGCCAGCGTCGAGAGTGGGTCCGAGGCGCCACCCACAAAGAGGTTGAGCCCCCGGCTTGTCGGGCCGGGATCGGTCGCCGCCGGATAGCCTGAAACTCCGTACTGAAGCGCCGTGGCCTCGCCGGTGACAGTCCACCCCGGCGTCGCGACCGGCGAGCCGTCGGCAGAGCCGACCCCTTGCTCGGCGTCGCCGTTGACAATCAGATTGCTGGTGGAAAGCAGGGCGGCACCGTCGCCGCCAGCCGCCTCGACTCCGCCCGCGTCCTTGATTCCGCCTGGACCGTCTATTGCGCCGGCATCGGGCGTTGCGCCCACGAACCACCCGTAGACCCACGCGCATCCCTCATTCCCCAGATCGCTGGTATAGGCCCAGGTGGTCGGGTCAGAGTCGATGACCTGGTAGGTGCCAGCCGGAACAGTCTGCGCCGGATACGCCATCCAGTAGTTGTCCGGCGGGCCCAGCACGTTCCCCGGATCGCTCTTGGCCGTGTTGAGGTTGCTGTTGAAGCTCGTGTATCCGATCTGGATCCAGGGACCGTAGATCGTGCCCGTGGTGGTGTCTTTGAACGCGACCGTCGGAGTCTTGCTGCCAATGGTCGCTCCGTAGTGATAGGTCCAGACGCGCGTGATGTACGCCGACTGGGTCAAGGTGAAGATCGTGGGGACCGGCGGATTGTAGGAAACGCCTAGCACAGATTCCATCTTCAACAGGAAGGTTTCCGTGCCGCTGCTGGTCCCACCAGTGCCTGCCGCAGCGATTCCGCCTGTGCCCGTGATCCCGCCGGCGCCGGTCATTCCACCTACGGCGGTCACTCCAGCTGTGTCGGTGATTCCGCCTGCGCCGGTGATTCCGCCTGCGCCGGTCATTCCGCCAGCACCCGTGATTCCGCCTGTCCCTGTCGCGCCGCCATTTCCGGGCACGCCACCGACCGGGAACTTCTTGTAGTAGATCCGGCCCGTAGCGCGTATGGGGCTCGCCCCTGAATCGACGCCGACCGAGACGTGGTACTCGATTCCGTTGGTCGTCATGTACTTGTCGGCCTGGCTGACGTACGCGTAGTAGTAGTTGAAGCCCTGACCGTTTTCCTCGGGGTGAAATATGCTCACCGGGCTCTTGGTCGGCGCGGGGGGATCGAAGATCCCGTAGCTGTCACCGAACTCGACGCTGAGCATGGGGCCGAGCGTGTCGACACCACCCGCCTTGGCTTTGGTGTCGTCAGCCCAGCGCAGCTCGAGCAGCATCTTGGCGTGCTCGTTCTTGTCGGCGTCCAACTGTTGTGAGCAATCGTCGAAGGTGCTCACTTTGAATGGGTGGTCCGAATCGACGATGCCGACCTTGCGAACGATGGCAAACCCGTCAGAGTCGGGTGCACCGCAGTCGGAAGTGTCGGTCATCTTCAAGCCGAGTCCGAGTTCGGGCGAATTGAAGGCCACCACGCCGTAGTCCGGGTGGTACCAGAGTTCTCCCGAGAGCGGCAGCGCTGTTACAACGGACGGCAGGAGATCACTTGTCACAGTCGACGAACCCGAAACGTGTTTGCACCCGTAAATCGTTCCCATGCTCGTGTCGACCGCCACATTGTCCTCGACCAATGTGTATTGGCCGGTCACCTGGCCCTGGTGCGCGGCGGGGTCGCCCTGAACGGTGATGGTGGCGCCAACGGTCCCCTGCTGTGGCGTATTGAGCGGCGGGTTGAGTTGCACGGTGAGCGGTTGGTCGAGAACCACGACACCCGAAGGGATGAGAAGGTTCTGGGCGAGTTGCGAATGGCCGTCCCAGCCGGCCAAGGTGACGCTTTCGCCAGGTTTTTCGTTGATCCACCACTCGACCCCGGACGACGGATCGCTGGCATTGGTATAGCTCAGCCGGCTGTATGTCGCTCCGCCGATGGTCTTGCTGCCAACGACCTGGGTGACACCGTTGACGCTCGACGAACCGAGCTGGACCGTCGAGTGGCTCACTGTCGTCGGCGTGCGATTGCCGAAGGGCGCGTTCTGCGCATCGAATGAGCCGTGGCTGCCGCTGCTGCAGCCTACCAGCGAGACAACAAGAACCAGCGAAAGCCAACGTCCGAGATGATTCTTCATGTCAAGATACTCCTTTGGGATAAAAAGTATCGCACGATCCATTTCTACAAACAATAAGGTGTCCTGGCCAGCGGCCGCGCCGAACGGAGAATCGCGGCGCCCGCCCAGCTCAGGCGTTCGAACCGAGGGTGGGCCCGGCGAGCCCGTTGGCGACGTACACAATCACGCAGGTGATGTTGTCGTCGCCGCCGCGTTCGTTGGCCATGGCCACCAGGGCCGACCCGGCCTCGCCGTAGAAATGCTGGCTGAGCACGACGCCCAATTCCTCGGTGGAAAGGTAGTTGCACAGGCCGTCGGAGCAGAGAAGGAAGCAGTCACCGGCTTCCACCAGCATGGTCGAAATGTCGGGCGAGGCACCGGACTCGAAACCCACCGATCGCGTGATGATGTTGCGAAAGCGGGAAACCAGTATGTCGTCCGCGGCCACCAGCCCCGCGCGCACCTGTTCCTGAACCCACGAGTGATCCTCGGTGAGCTGGCGCGCGCGCCCGTCGCGGAAGAGGTACGCGCGCGAGTCCCCGACATGGCACACGGTTGCGCTGCTGCCGTGGAAGCACAGGCCGGTCAGCGTGGTGCCCATGCCGGCGTAGTTCGGCTCGGCCTGGGCGCTGTCGAAGATCGCCTTCGACGCCATCACGGTCGCTTCCCTGAGTGCGTGCGCCATGGCGTCGGACGACATCTCGGCGCGGGGGCCTTTGGCCAGGTGTGCGGCCATCTCGCGTTCCAGGATTTCGGCCGCCATGTGACTGGCGCGTTCTCCCCCGAGATGGCCGCCCATGCCGTCGGCCACGGCGTACAGCTGCAAGTCGTCGCTGCACAGGAAACTGTCCTCGTTGTGCTCGCGTTTGCGGCCAACGTCGGTGACGGCCCAGCCTCGGGGTTTCATGTCGCTTGCGCCAGTATAGACCGTTCGGCGATTTACGGTGTTTGAGATGGCGGTGTCCCGGTCGGAGGCGTCTGGGGAGACGGCGTTTCCGGGGCCGGTGCCTGGGGAGTCCCCGAAAAAGGCATCTTGAAGCTCTTGGGCGTCACGCGGCTCTCGATGATGAACTGGACCCGGCTGGAACCGGCGCTGACGTTGCCCAGTTTGAGCCTCTTGGCATCCACGCCATGGGCGGCCAGCGTCTTGGCCACCTCCTGGGCGCGTCCGCGCATGGTGCCTTCGTTCACGCCGTCGGCGCGCACGTCGATGCGGACGCGCGCCAGCTCGGTGTGCCCGCGCATGACCATGGCCACCAGCTTGACGATGCTGAGGCCCGCGGGACTGAGCTCGGTCTGGCCGGGCAAGAAAGTGATGCGCTCGATGATGTCGATCTTGTCCGGGCGAAGCACGACGATGGGCGCGCCCGGGTCCGGGCACCCGTCGTCGTCGCGGTAGCCATTGAGCGTCTCCGGTTCGTTGGGACACTTGTCCTGCTTGTCGGGAATGCCGTCCTTGTCATTGTCCAGGTCGGGGCAACCGTCGTTGTCTTCGAACCCGTCCATGTCTTCGGGGTCGTTGGGGCAGGCATCGTAGATGTCGGGGACACCGTCGTTGTCGTTGTCGGGGTCAGGGCAGCCGTCCTCATCCTGGAAGCCGTCCTTGTCCTCGGGCTCGTCGGGGCACTGGTCCAACACGTCCGGGATGCCATCGCCGTCCGAATCCTCCGTCGTGCTGGGACAGCCATCGTAGGGCCGCTTGCCCTTGCCGTCCTCGGGCTCATTGGGGCAGGCATCGTCGACGTCGGGGATGCCGTCGTTGTCGTTGTCCAGGTCGGGGCAGCCGTCCTCATCCTGGAAGCCGTCGAAATCCTCGGGTTCGTTGGGGCACTTGTCCACGGCGTCGGGGATGCCATCGTTGTCGTTGTCTTCGTCGGGGCAGCCATCGTCGTCTTGGAAGCCGTCCTTGTCCTCGGGTTCGTCGGGGCAGCGATCGATAGCGTCGGGGATGCCGTCGTGGTCGCGGTCGCGGAAGTCAGGAGCCCACCCCAGGCCCACGAAACCGCGGAACATGGGGCTGCCGATGCCACGGTCAAGACCCACGCCCACGCCCATCAAGAGACTGAACATGGCCGGCAGGTAGGCGCGCATGGCCACGTCGACTTCGACCGGATTCGCGTCGAGGTAGGTCCACGAACCAACGCGGCCATTCACCTCGGCCAGCAGGGACATGTCAGGCAGCACGCGGTAGTCGACCGCGGCGCCGTACAACATCTGATCGCCCACCACGGCGCCGAAGAAGTTTGATTTCTCCCGCAGCAAGCCCCCCACCATGACCAGGGCGCGGAAGCGCTCCGACCTTTGGTATTCGAGCAAGGCGCGACCCCGGCCGGTGACGCTCTTGTCGCCCAGGAAGGTCGCGGCGCGGCCCGCGCCGCCGGTGGGCAGGGTGGCACCGGCGGAAAGGCCAACCACGAAGGCTTGATCAGGGCCAAAGGCCCACAGCGCGGCCTTGCCTTCCACGCGGATGTCGCCGATTCCGTAGGCGCTGATGGACGTGTTGGTGCCTTGGCCGGTCGAATCGAAGTTGTCGCCCCCCAGGTACAGAGTCATGGGCACGGCCAGGCCCACCTCAAATATGTTGAAGAGCCCCACCGCCCCATAGAGCTCGGCCATGGCCTGATGGCGAACGACATCGAGCTGCGTGGTGCCGCCATTGACCGTGGAGTCGAGCGCCAAGGCACCGTACTGATAGTTCGTCAGCAGGCCGACGTTGAAGCGGAGGTGACCAGGCACGTCGGCGCTGTCCAGGGTGACGTAGCCTTTGGGTCCGACGGCCGGGTGGAAGAGCTGGACGTCGAACGACCGATCCGCCGGCGCACTGGTCGATAGGCTTTGTGCCCAAGCCATCGCGCCCGGGCTCACGGCGCCGAGAAAGACGGCTAGGATGAAGGAGAATCCACGCATGGCGCCCAGTACGACCCTCACCGAGGATAACCGGCCCCCAGCCGCCTTGTCCATATTACGTTGTCGTCAGTCTTGTAGTCGAAACGTGTAGGTGTAGGTGATGATCTGGTCGACCACGCGGCCATCGCAGGCATGGGCCGGCTTGAATTTGGACCGGGCCAGGCCTTGTTTCGCTGCTTCGTCCATGCCGTAGCCGGGAGATTTGATAACCCGGGCCCAGCGCATGTTGCCCTGGCGATCGATGGCCACGCGGATCTTCACCTGCCCCTCGATCTGCAGACGCCGCGCCTCGGGTGGGTAGTCGGGCTTGACCTCGATGACCCTGGCAGCGTCCTCGCAGATCAAGTTGTCGGCCACGGGCGCAAAGGCGTTGGGGTCGACGGCTGGTGGCAAGGGCGCAGGCGGCTCCTTGGCCGGCGTGCGGTCCTTGGTCATAAGAGTGTTTCCCACCGGCACGGCCACCCCGCTTTCGCCCCCGACTACGGACTCCGGGGTCACGCCGAAAACCGGCGGCGGAGGTTCGGCACTGGAAGGCGCGGGCGGCAGCTCGCGGTTGGGGGGCGGCAAGGGCGCGGGCGGCTTGGCCGATGGCCGTCGGATGGCCAACCGCGGGGCAGGCGTCGCGGGCTCGAGCTTTTGTTCAGGCGGTAGCGGTTCCGGCGGGACAGGTTGCTTCTCCACCGCGTTGATCTCGACGGTGACAGGTAACCGTGGTGGCCTGGGCCGGCGCAGAATCGAGGACAGCGTGAGCGCCATGCCGATGTGCGCGACCAGCGCCGCCATCGCCCCCCAAAGGGTCGCATGAGCACGCCACCCGCGGAGCGCCACGCCGTTTGCCACGCTTGCTCTTCCTAGGGCGACGGCACCGCGGCCGGCGCGCCGCCAGCAGGCAGCGCAGGCAGGGGCGTACCCGATTGGTAGGCAGCGTCGACATTGATGGCGAATTTGCGCACGCCCGCGCGCTTGACCAGATCGATCAGGTGCACGACGTTGCCGTGAGGAACCACCTTGTCGGCGGCGATGATGGCCTGCAGGTCGGGATTCTTGGGCAGATCGATTGCGATGGAGCGGACAACCCCGGCGTCGTCAGAGGGCTCGCCATTGAGGTAGAGAACGCCGTCTTTGGTCAAGGTAAGCGCTAAGGTGGTGCGCGTCTGCTCGGTGCCGCTGGCGGCCTTGGGCAGCTCGACCTTGATCGACGGGTTCACGATATACGTGGTAGTGACCATGAAGATGATGAGCAGGACCAGGGTGATGTCGACCAGAGGCGTGACGTTGATGTCGGTGATCATCGATCCCGCATCATCTTCTTCGAAGCGACTGGCCGCACTGACCATCGATTACGCTCCCTTGCTCGACGATCCAGTGGCTGTCGCTGGCGTCTCTTCAAGCGAGCGGGCCAGGATCAGGTGCGCCATGGCGTCCACGCGACCCAGTGTGCGGCGCACGCGGCCTTGGAAAATGTTGTAGGCGATGACCGCCGGGATGGCGACCATCAACCCTACCGCAGTAGCCACCAGGGCCTCGGCGATCCCAGCCATCACGACCGCTGCCCCGCCGGTTTGATTGTGGGAAAGATCGGCGAATGCCTTGATGATCCCCAGCACGGTCCCGAACAGACCGATGAAGGGGCAGTTGTTGCCCAGGGTGCCAAGGATGCCCAGGTGCTTCTCCATGGCCAGCCGCTCGTTCGATCGGGCGCTGGCCATGGCCTCTGCCGCAGCGATGCGTCCGTGCGGCAACTCGGCCAGACCAACCAGGGCCACGCGCACCTCAGGCGAGCGGGGCGGCCCTAGGAGTTCACGGGCGCCGGGAAAATCGCCAGCGGCCAGCAGCTTGAGCAGACGTTCACTCACATCGCTCAGTCGCGGCGCGCGGCCCGACATGAGGATGGCCCGCTCGACCATGATGGTGACCGACAGGATGGACAGAAAAACCAGCAGCCACAGGACCCAATCAGAGCCGACCAGGGTGGCAGCGAGTATGTGTTCAGTGATGCGCATGGGACACGTTGTATTGAAGGACCACCCACAAGGGCGGTTCCGTCGCGAAAGCTAGCACAGGTTAGCGGCCGAGAGGCGGTACTAAGTCGCTGGCTTCACCAGTTGGTCGTAAGAACCGACGTTAAAACGCCAGATGGTCTTGAGCCTTTCCCAGCTGAAAAGCGGGCCGCGCGTGATGACCGAGAGATGGTCGTAGAACTCTCCGAGACGCTTGTCCGCAAATTGGTTCTTCCCCGTCTCCAGCGTTTCCAGATATCCGTTGGGCACCACGCGCGCCACATGGCCGATGCGCCAGTCGTTGGGATTTTCGGCGGGCAAGCGCGCCAGCAAGGGATCGGTCAAGCCCCACAGATCCACGATAATGGCGTTGGCAGGCGCGGCGAAGCCAAAGAAACCCAGAGTCATGTGCACCGATGCCTTGCCCGGGGGCAGGGCCTTGCCTTGTTCCGTGAACCAGCCGCCCGGCGGTGCGTCGCGGTCCCGCCAGAAGAGCGAGCTTTCCTTGAGATACCAAAGACGCTCATCGACGATGCCGTGAGGGTAGAAACTTCTCTCTGCCTTGCCGTCGGAGAAAAGCTCGGTGGTCAACACCGGCCACGGGGTGATCACAACGCCCAGGCCGACAATCGCCACGGCAGCCAGAGCAGGAAGCCATTCCCTTCGCCGCAGCAGAACCGGCGCGCACCACAGGATCACGAAAACGCCCCCCACGACCAGCAGCGAAAAGAAACGCCCGGCCATGAAATCGCCGCCAATGCGAACCACGTAGAAAGCGTAGAGCAGGAACCCCACGCTCACTGGTTGCAGACGGCGTTCCCGCACCGCGAAGGGCGCCATGGTCGCCAGGAGCACAATCCCCAGGGCCAGGGGATCGAAGACCAGCTCGTTGGCGAAGTAGGCCAGTCCCTGTCGCATCATCGACAGCGCGGGAATTCCCATTCCCAACTTGGCGTAGGCCGTGTTGGGAAAGGGAAAGCCGAAGTAGACCAGCGCAACCAGCTCCCACAGCAGCAGAGGCGCGAAGGCCTGGGCCAGCAACCACCAGGTTCGCCGGGATCGCCAACCTGGACGCAACACCAGCGCCAGGGCGGGCAGGGTGAGCAAGAAAGTGTCTGGTCGATTGAGCGTCATTAAGGCCGACAAGAAGGCCAGGCGAAAAGCATCAGGCTGCGTGGTGTCGGGCCGAGTCCAGCGCTGCAAGGGCCAGCGGCCAACCAGTTCCGACAGGAACAGTAGGAAGAGGAAATGCGATAGCGCGTTTTCCAATCCGCTGGTGCTGAAATCCACGAATGACTTGCTCGAAACCAGCAAAGCCAGGCCGAGCAGGCCAAGAGTCTTGGATGGAGTCGCACGCCACACCAGCAGAGTCACGGTGGCCAGCGAAAGGAGCACTGGTGCCAGCAACGCCGAAGCATAGAAATCGCGCACCACCAGGGTCAGCGCGCTCATTACGAAGAACCACAGGGGATGCGTGAAACTCTGCACGCGTTCGAATTGGTTCCAGCGCATGCCGTGGCCGTTGATGAAATTCCGCGCGGTTCGGAAGGTGATGTAGGCGTCGTCGCAAACCCAGGCGGTGCGCAAGAGCACCACCAGGAAGAACAGCAACGCCACCACCAGCAAGATCGAAGGCACGGACCACAAGCCTGCACGCGCTTCTCGTTCGATAGGCTCTCTTGCCGGAATGCTCATTGTCCGCCTATTCAGTCACGAGCCCAGGGCCACGCCAAGCACATCGAGCAGGACCGTGGCGTAGCTGCCTGCGGGAAGAGAAAAGAACAGGCGAGCCGTACCCGGGCCATTGCTATCTTCTTGCAGCGGCGGATCCCCCAGGGTGACGGGAGTGACCACCGGTCGCCGGGCGCCAGGCAAATCGCGGCCGGCCTGGGCAAGCTCGGTGGTGGCAAGCCCGACGTCGGCCAGCGCCTGGTCCTCCAACGCACGCGCGGGCGTGCCTGCAGGTGGTTCCATGAAACGGCTGCCAGGTAAGGGCGCGGTGGGGACCAGCTCGCCGGCATCCACGCGCGCTTGCTCGCGCCCGGGCTCGTCGCACACGAACGAGCCACCGCTGTCGGTCTTTTGCAAGACATCCCCCAGCCGCACCAGCGTGAGTCCGCCGCTGGCTGCGCGCAGGTCGAGCACCCGGTTGAACACGGCTGACTGCACCGCCGAGAGCAACAGCTTGCGCCGCCGGTGATCCCGCTCGCGTCGGCTCCCGCGCAGGATTTCGAGGCCGACTTGCACGTTGTCGCCCGCGCTGCCAAAGCGTTGGTGGCCGTAGCGGTTGGGCAGACCATGGCTTGCGATGTGCCCGAGTTGCGCACGCAAACTGGCGCTTTCGCCCGCGACGAGCTCGCTCAACACCACCTCGAAGCGGTTGCCGCGCAGGTGTCCCACGCGCAACTTGTTGCGGTGCCGGCGCGCCTCCAGCACGCGCAGCCCGTCCAGCTCGACGGCGGCAGCCAGCGATGGTTCGACCGCGGGCACGCTCAGCCACTGGCGGGTCGTGGCATTGCGGTCCTTCATGCCCGCGTAGCCCACGTCCCGGGCCTGCACGCCCAACGCGCGGGCCAGTCGCGCCACCGCTTCCAGGGTGGTCAGGCCCCGCTTCTCGATCCACACGAAGGTGTGCGGCCCTTCGCCCGCCGGGAGATAGGCGGGCAGTTCCTCGACGAAGAAAGTCTCAAGCGTGGAGGTGAAGCGGGCCACTAGCGAAGGGCCGCCTTGAAAGCCGTTGCCCGCAGGCGATCAGCCGTGCGGCGGTTCATCCTTGGGCTCGTCGCCATCGTGGCGCTTGATGAAGTCGAGGAACAACTCGGCGCGCTTGACCTCGACGATCGAGGCGTTGTCCGGCGTGATGCGCATGAATGTCTGCTTGGCGCTGGCCGGTTGGCCCATTTCGAGCTGCGTCTCGCCCAGGGTGAGCAGCAGCTCGGCGTCCCGCCCCGAGTCCGGGTAGCGGCGCAAGGCCTCTTTGATGCGCAGGATGGCGCCCTTGGGATGGCCGCGGTCGAGGTAGAAACGCGCGACGAAGACCTCGTGGTTGATGAGGCGGTGCAGGACCGCCCGTCGGTACTCTTGCGCCGGTTTGACGTACTTCGAGTTGGGGAAGCGCTCGACAAGATTGTTGAGCTCGCGCAAGGCATCCAACACCGCGGACTGATCCTTCTCATAGGACGGCGGAATGAGAAACCAGTCGTCAGGCATTTCCTTCACGCGCGCCTCGGCGATGCGGAACGACACGTAGCCCTCTTCGACCTTTTCGTGCTTGGGGTGCAAGCGCTGGAAGCTCTTGTAGGCGTCGATGGATTCCTGATAGCTGCCGCGATCGAATTCCGTGTCGGCTGCGGCCAGCTCGGCCAGGGCCGCGAACTTGGAGAAGGGGAACTTCTGCTTGACGTAGGTGAAGTAGCGCAGCGCCTCGGCGTAGTTCTCTTCCTTCAGCTCGGCCAGGCCCTTTTCGTAGTTCTCCTTGGCGGTCAGTGAAAAGTTGATGGGCTTGCCGTCGTCGCTCGTGGCACAGGCCGGGAGCAACAGACAGGAAAGCAACAAGATCTTGCAGGCAATTCGCAGCACGGGCGTAGTATCCTACGTGCGCAATGCGGTTGCGTCCATGGCTACTCACGATGGTTTCCGTGCTCGCGATCGAGTGCGCGCATGGGTCTGGGGACGGCGCTGTCGCGACGGCGCAGCATGTTGACAGCGCGGCTTCGCTGCCAGCCGCCCAACTGGCCGGGGCGCGCTGCCAGGACGGGCAGTGTCGCTGTCGCGGGCCGCGCGACAATGCCGAGACGGCTCCGCCCGCCCCGGATCAAAAACGCTTCGAGATCCGCATGTCCGTGGCGGCCGGGGAGGTCGTGCTCACATCTCCGGCACTGGGGCGCCTCCACCACGACGGGAGACAAGAGGCATGCTTCTACGTCGACCTGCCCGTGGGCAGCAGCCACGAATTCGTCATCGAGAGCCGCGAAGCACAGAAGGGCCAGGGCATGACGCCGTCTGTGCGTATCGCCGAGTACGGTCCAAAAGGTCCGTGGTGGTATGACGTTCTCACGGTCGGGTGTGGGGCGGGCGAGCGGCGCTGCGATCGCGATAGCGCCCGCGCGTGGGAGGAGACCTGGCTCAGCCAGCGCAAGCGCGGTCGTCTCGATGCCTGCGGTTCGACGGTGGTGTCGGCGCTCAAATGGGACACATCAGGCGGCCAGCACATGCAGGACGGCGGACTTCTGCGCGACTTTCACGTGCAGTTCGTGCTGCAGGTGAAGGCCTTCGCCACGCAGCTAGCCCCGCGCGATCCCCGCTGCGTGCCGCAGTGACGGAGGTTTACCCGACCAGCCGGAAACCGGCCGAGGCGAAGTGGTGATCGAAAGCGAAGGCGACCCTAATCCCTTCGCGCTCCATCAGCACGAAGCTGGTGGCGTCCACGGCCGACAATTTGTGCAGGCCCGGCTGGGCGAAATGGCGCCAGGCCGCCGACAGATCCCGTGCGCCGCATTCGCAGAGTCGAAAATGAGGCAGTTGCCCCAAGGAGTCCTTCCACGCCAGCGCCACCTCACGTGTTGCATTTCGCTCGAGAAAAGTGAAGGTCTCCATCACCACCGGGATGGAAGTCACGATGCGGGCTCCTGACGAGCGGAGCTGCTGCCAGGCGGCCTTGGCGCGGCTATGCATCGGATCTCGGGTCAAGGCAAGGGCGATCCAAGCGCCCGTGTCCACGAAGACAGCCTCTCCCAGGCGCATCATGGGGCGTCGTAGATGCTGTCGTGATCCACAGAAGTCCGTTTGACCGTCCCCTTCCACAGAGCGACGGGACCCTGTGCCTCTGCTTGCAACCATACCCGTTGCACGGCCTCCCGAATCAGCGCGGCTACGGGTCGTTTCGTTCGCCGAGCCACCTTGTGCAGGGCGGAGAGGTCGCTTTCCGGGAAATACACCTGCGTCTTGGTCATGGGTGTCATGATAGCATGGTTGTTGACACCTCCACAGCCCTCGCCAGCCGCAGGCACCACGGACAGATCGGTTGTGGCCGATCCGGGGTACGGGGAGCATAGGTGCTATCCACCGTTTCCCGCAGGTTTGCCCGGAATTTCACCACAGAGAGCACAGAGTGCACAGAGACGGATGGAAAGGAAAGAAGGGTTCGGATCTGGATCCGAAACCCTTACCTTCCGGCCTCTGTGGCCCCTGTGCTCTCTGTGGTGAGACTCCGGATCGTACCGTTGGCCGCCAAGTCCTGGCCGAATCGTCGTTAGCACCTATGGGTATGGGGAGGGCAACCTATCCTATCGCCGCTTGTGCTTGCGTGTGCGGGAACGCGAATCCACGCGTTGCGGGCGCGACGATCGTGCGGCAACCGGCGCCAGGGCTGGGGCTGCCAGGGCGTCGACCGCTGTTTCGCCGGCCCTCGCGTCGGTCCCTCCCAGCGCGGGCGCCCCGGCCGGCTGGCGGGCCAGCACCAACTCCCGGGCGATCAGCACGAACACGATCAGAGTCGCCACCGACATCCAGGTGTACTGCTCGTCGAGCCCAGTGGGCATGCTGAAGTTGGTGACAAAGGCACTCTGCCTGATCGAGGCGGGCATGACGGCCTGCAGCCACTTGGGCATGTGATTGATGGGCGCCCACCCCAAGAATTCGGTCAGCGCCGTCAGCCACAGCAGCCACTCGCCGGCGCGCGGAACCACGGCATAGAGCAAGGCCGGAATTATGAGAAAGGCGTAGTAGTAGCAAGTCAGTTCAGAGCCAAACGAGATCACAGTCGCCGACAACGCCACCGTCACCCAAGGCTCGACGTTGCGAATGGCCAGCCCCACCAGCACCAGGAAGCAGGCCACCAGCGACAGGTAGAGGGGCAAACTTTCGTGGAACGCGGCCCGGCGCGCGTCCTTCCAGCGCAGCCAAGGATCCACCATGGCCGGCGTGTTCATGCGGTTGGCCGCCTCGGCCGGGCGGAAGTCGATCACCGTGCGCAGCCCCATGTGGTTGGTGAGAGGCGTCTCGGAGTGCTTGGCGGTGTTGCGCAGGAACTCCGGGTAGATGCTCGGGCTGCCGGTGACTGCGAAACTGACAGGCACCAGTACCGCCACGGCCACCGCGCCACCCATGATCATGCGCAGGTAGCGACTATCCCATTCGCGTGTCTTCACGTAGTGATAGCCCAGCGCAATCAGCGGCCCGGTGAAGAGGAAGCCGGGAAAGATGCGCAGGAGCGCGGCATACGAAATCGCAGCACCCGCCCAGAATGGTCGTTCCTTCTTCACCAGGCACAAGCCCACGCCCATCCAGAAGAGCCAGTCCCAGCGCAGAAACGAGCCGCCAATCCAGTACCAGCGCGACGGGAAGTTGGTGGCAAACACCATGAAAGCCACGGACGCCGCGCGCCAGCCGAAGGCCCACCAGATAAGCAGCGCCATGATGGTGATGAGCACGACGTCGATGGCGTCGAGCAAGAGGATGTCGAGTCGACTGGCCGGCGCCAGATTGGATAGGGCGGTGCCCAGGATGGCCCACACCGGCGTGCCGTTGAACCCGTGATCGGTCTGGGCGTCATCCCAGCGCCGCGGATTTTCCAGCGTGCGGAAGTAGGCCAAATCGTGCTTGAACGATTCCCAGCGCGCGTCGGTGAAGTGCTGCTTGCACAGCTCGGGATGGGCAAGAATGTTGGCCGTGGTCTCCACAATGTTGGTGCGCAGGTTGGTCATCTTGCGCAGCTCGACCCGGCGGCGCAGGTTGGGCTCCTCGGAATCGGCGGTGGCCACGCACTCGTACAATCGCTCGTAGTGCAGTTCCCTGAAATACTTCGCCCCGATGTAGTAGTGGAAGGTGTCCCAGCCGTGCACGAAGTTGGGGAAGTGCCAGAAGCCGAAGTTAAAGAAGGTCAAGAAGGCCAGCACGCCCATGGTTCCGAGGAGAATCTTGCGCAGACGCAGCTTGAAGGCGGCCATGCCCAGACCCACGAGACGCCGTTCCCACCACAGCAGGATGGCGCCCAACATGGCGAGGATCATTTCCCAGCGCGCGCTGGCGTCGTTGTTGAAATAGTCGAGGTAAGTCTTGGGAGCCGTGGCCGCCGGCGCATCCATGACTTTCATCTGGGGCGGAAAGGGCGTGGGCAACTGGCAATAGGCCGCGACCTCGGAGATCGAGTAGAAACCATCGCCCTTGCCTTCGCCCACGCGCAAGAAGCGCGCGGCCATGCCGCCCACGTCGAGGGTGCGCATGCGCAGTCCGTGTCCGGTGGCGGGGTCGATCTGCCCCATCAACTTGTATTCCTTGCCGTCGAGCGAGCCCCAGACGTTGTACGTGTCGTTCGCGTCGGCCTGGATGGCCAGGTGCCGGACGCTCACCACTTGGCCCAAATCCCAGGTCACGGTGGAGGCGCCGGTTTGAAGAATCGCAGCCAGGGATGCGTCCCACACCGAGCCTTCGGTTGCCACGGTCTCGTCGGTGAGCAGGCTGAGATTGCGCTCGATTTCCTGCCAGGCCACGGGCATCTTGCCGGCCAACAGATTGCCCGCCGGACAGGCGGGCAAGGGCGAGGCGTTTTCCTGCGCGCGGGCTTGCGCAGGGACCAGGGTGGAAAAAATCAGAAGCAGCAGCACGGGACGGGCAAGGCGGGGCATAGCGAGAGAGTCTAGCCCCTTCCGGGGCAAGACAAAACCTGCACGTGCTTCGCAAGGTGGCAGAATGGCGCGGCACCTTCCCATGGGTCTTCGTCTTCCCTCCGACGCGCATGCCAGCAAGAAAGCGGGCCGATGCCTCGGTGTGCGTTCGGTCACACCGCGCGGCTGGAAAGTCGATTCGTGACGCCGCATTCTGTTCTGACCGATTGGCGCGTAACCGTGGGCGCGCAGCTGGGTCGACCGGCGCTGGTGCTGGTTTGCGTGGCAGCCGGCCTGGCCGTCGCTGTTTCGGCGGTTTCACTCTGGCGGGAGCCGCGTCGGCGTCGCGCCATCCCGCTGTTGGTGATGCGCATCCTGGCCGTGGGGACTTGCCTGTTGGTCGCTTTGCAGCCCAGCGTGGAGTTGGGTCAGGTCAGCCTTTTGCCCAACCATGTCGCCGTGCTGGTGGACGCCTCGCGCTCGATGAGCGTGGCACCGCCTGACCACGGGCCGTCGCGCGCCCAGCGCGCCGCTCAGATCGTGGCCGACGCGGCGCCGATGTTCTCCGAATGGGAACGCGCCGGCCATCGTGTCGAGATCTATTCCTTTGGCGAGGCCCTGGCCACAGCCACGCCCGAATCTCTGCGCGCGGCGCCGCAGGGCGAAGCCACCCGCATGGGCGAGGCGCTGTCCGAGCTGCGCGGGCGCCTGGCCGGCCGTGACGTGGGCGGCGTGATCCTGATCTCCGACGGCATCGACACCGGGCGCATCGCACACGGGCCGCTCGACGGCGAGACGCGCCGGACCCTGGAAGCGCTGGACGCGCCCGTGCACACGGTCTTTGTCGGCGAAAGCGCGCTGCGCGATCTGTCGGTGGCGGCCGTGCTGACCGACGATTTTGCTTTCGTGCGCACGCCCATCAAGCTGGAGGCGGTCCTGCGCCATCAGGGCTACGGCGGTCGCCAGGTCGAGGTGAGCCTGGCGCGTGAAGGTCGCCTGCTCGACGCCAAGTCGGTGCTTCTGCGCGGCGACTCGGGCCAGGAAAGGGTCAGCTTCGATTACACGCCGGTGGAGCCAGGTAATTTCGTTTTCGAAGTCAAGACGCCGGTGCTGACGGGCGAGGCGCTGGAGAGCAACAACAGTCAGGTGTTCACCATGAAGGTGATTCGCGATCGCGTGCGCGTCTTGCATGTGTGCGGCCGGCCGTCGTGGGACGAGCGTTTTCTGCGCTCCATCTTGCGTCTGGACCCCAACGTGGATCTGGTGTCGTTCTTTATTCTGCGCACCGATACTGACGAGCTGCCCTTGGGCGCCAACGAGATGTCGCTCATCCCATTTCCGTATCAGGAGATCTTCGACGAGCAACTGCGCTCATTTGATTTGTTGATCTTCCACAATTTCAATTACAAGCCGTATTGGGTCGAGCCCTATTTGCCGGGCGTGCGCGACTACATCCAGTCAGGCGGTGCGCTGGCCATGATTGGCGGCGATTTGTCGTTTGCCAGTGGCCAGTATGGCGAGAGTGCGCTGCGCGACGTATTGCCTGTGGACTTGGCCGGTATTCCCGCCGACGGGCCGCGCGCGTTTTCCACGGACAACTTCAAGCCGCGACTGACCGCTGCGGGACGCAATCACCCCGTGACTTCGCTGAGCCTGGACCCCAAAGCCAATGAAGCCCGCTGGGCTGCGCTGCCGTCCCTGCAAGGGATCAATCGCGTGGCGCGGCTGGCGCCCGGTGCTACGGCCCTGCTGGTGCATCCCAACCAGGGCGCCGGCGACGGCAAGCCGGCGCCTGTGCTGGCCGTGAACGACGTGGGCAAAGGCCGCACCCTGGCCCTGCTGACTGACAGTGCTTGGAACTGGGGTTTTGCCGCTGCCGACGAGAGCCGCGCCCGCGGCCCGCGCAGCGAAGAGGCGGCGGGCACGAAGCCCGGCGGCGAGGACGGACGCGCGTTGCAAGGCTTCTGGGAAGGCGCGATTCGTTGGTTGGTGCGCGATCCTGCCTTGACCTTGTTGCACATCGATCTGGATCGCACAGAGTACCGGCGCGGCCAGACCGTGTCAGCGCGCGTGCGCACCTTACATGCCGACTACAGTCCCGCGGGTCGCATAGCCGTCACGCTGGATTTGCACACGGCCGAAGACGGCGCGGGAGCCGACGCCAAGCCGCTGCGGGCACTGAGCGTGACCACAGGGGATGACGGCGAAGCGCATGCCGAGTTGCCTGGTCTAGCTGCCGGGGCCTACCGCCTGCTTGGTCGCGCGACCCTGGACGGTCGCGCCGTCGAGGAGCAGGCGACGTTCGTGTTGCGCCCCGAGGGACACGAACTGGACGACGTGGTCAGCCGCGACGAGGTGCTGCGCCAGATCGCCGCAATCACCGGTGGCGAATTTCGCGCCGGCACGCTGGGCACGCCGACCATCCGGCCCGCGCGCCAGGTCCGCGTGGGCAGCCTGCGCACCGTCGCCTTCTGGTCAAACCCGTTGCTGCTGCTGCTGGCAGTGGCGCTGCTGGCCAGCGAGTGGATGCTTCGGCGACGCGCCGGGCACGGGTAGCGGCGAGGGCCTGCGAACGCGACACGCACCTGAAACGACCTCGTTGCCGATAACCCTCCAATTTGGAGGTGAGAGCACGCACACAGGCCGCATCAGCAGGCCCGGTCTATTCGCGGCGGGAACCCGAGAAGGGCCTGCCCACCCAGCCCCTGCCCCACGAGCTTTCAACGCTAGGTGCGAGACCGGGAACGTCGACCCAGTTTACGGTCAGGCTTCCTGCACGCTGTTCACTGTTCCCGCGGGCCGTCAGGTCGTGGTCGAGTCAATCTCATGCCAGGTGGAAATCTATGCCGGAGACGGCCCGGGCGACATTCAATTGATTCTCCCGAGCCCGTCGGGGACAGGCGGAGGCCCCACCCCTCCACCCCGATGACCGCAGCCGACTATGTCAGCAAGGTTCTCAAGCCGGCGGTCGACTACGCCACCAGCAAGAACCTGTACGTCATCATCGACTTCCATCAGATCGACAACGCCACCACAGGTACTTCGGCAGCCGATGCGACGACCTTCTGGACCGACGTCGCCCCGAAATTCGCGAGCTACAACAACGTCATCTACGAACCCTTCAACGAACCCATCGACAGCTCCGCATTGTGGGCCACTCTCAAGCCCGTGGTGCAGGGCTGGATCACGACCATCCGCGCGGGAGCCCCCAACAACATCATCATCGTTCCATCCATGAGCTACGACCAACACCCCGGCGATGACGCCAGCAATCCGCCGGGCACCAACTTGGTGTACACCGCGCACGTCTATCCTGGCAATTGGAGCACGTCCTTCAAGTCACAGGTCGCCACAGCGGTGGCAAAGGCGCCGGTGTTCATCACGGAGTGGGGGTACGAGCTCAACGGGAGCGACAGCAATCTCAGTACCTCCAGCACGACCTGGGGAACCGATTTTGAGGCGTCGGTCGACGGCTACGGGGCGAGCTGGACAGCGTGGGTCACCGACAGCGCGTGGACACCCAGTCTATTTTCGGACAGCGCCCTCACCTCACTCACAGCTTTTGGGACCGTGGTAAAGAACTGGCTGGCAGCCAAGGCAAGCTCCGACTGGGTCCAGTAGGCAATCCAGAGAAGCAAGTGAGCATAGGCATCATGGAAATATGGCGTCCACGGGAGAGTCACGGCTTTCGAGAATAGCACCCGTCGGCGGTCAGCTGGGTTTCGCGCGGCAGGAGGCTGGGGCGATTGGGACGGCGGACAGATGGCCGCGCGATTGCGCCCCGCCGCGGACGTCGTGGCGCCCAGGGGATGCTCGAAGGTGGCAGTGGAGTCCCTCCTCGTTTTTGGGCACGCTTGCTTTGCAACAACCAAGCACCCCAACCAAGGAGGGACCCCATGGACAAATACATCGGAATCGACGTTCACGCAGCAAGTTGCACCATCGCCGTGGTGGATGCGCGTGGCAAGCAAACGGGTTCGCACGTCGTGGCCCCGAGGGACACGAACTGGACGACGTGGTCAGCCGCGACGAGGTTTTGCGCCAGATCGCCGCGATCACAGGTGGCGAATTCCGCGCCGGCACGCTGGGCACGCCGACCATCCGGCCCGCGCGCCAGGTCCGCGTGGGCAGCCTGCGCACCGTCGCCTTCTGGTCGCACCCATTGTTGCTGTTGCTGGCAGTGGCACTGCTGGCCACCGAGTGGATGCTCCGGCGACGCGCCGGACATGGATAGCCCCCATCCCGATGGTGGTCGGAAGCGGACATCGACAGAGGGGACCGTGGGCTCAGAGATCGGAAACTTCGACGGTCGCCTGGCCGCTAGCGCCGCTGCTGGCGCTGATGAACCAGGCTCGGACGGTCTGGCTGTTGTAGGGCGTGAAATCGTAGCTGGCGCCAACGCCGTTCAGCACAACGAAACGATGATCGTCCGTGGGCTGCTCGCTGGGGAGGCGAAGGAGGACGTAGTCGTCGTGTGACCCTGGCCCCGCGGACAAAGTGCTCGTAACCAAGGTCGCCCGGTGGGCGCCACTTCCGACCACGAGCGTCGCCGGAGTCGACTGGCAGCCCTCCTGCCAGCGAAGTACGTTCGCAACCGCATCGACCGTGGTGCTGTAGCCGCCTGGCGTGAGGGTGACCGTGGCCGTGCCGTTGTTGGATCCGGAGTCGGAGTCGAGGAACATCAACCCGATGGTCCCGGTGGTCGTGAGCGTCACGTTGGCAGTGGTGCCCACCCCGTTGAGCATGAAGAAGCGGCGGTCCTGTTGCGGATCGTTCGCGCCCAGGGGCAGGTTCACGAGCACGTAGCTATCTACCGCCGGAAGCTGCGGGGTGCCCGAGACGAACCCCTTCGAGAGAGTGCTTGCGGCGAGTTGGATCGTATAGGTGCCGGCCGGAATGTCGGCGAGCACGGCCGGGGTCACGTTGCAGGCGTCCAGGGTCAGCTGGTTTTGCCCGGCGATCACGGTGACAGAAAGGATCGCAGGGCCACTGTCGCTCGTGGGCGACACGTCGGGGCCGTCAGCTGCAGGGGCGTCGTCGTTCCTCGCGCTGTCGCTGGCGCCGTCGAAGTCAGACGCGTCGGTGGCCCCGGCGGGGCTGGGCGCGTCGGCAGAGCCCTGGTCCGTGGCTCCGTCGCTGGCGCCGACGCTAGGCACATCGGCCGACCCAGTATTGGTGGCCCCATCGCGGGCGTCGAAAATCGGCGCGCCGGTAGACCCTGTGTCTCCGGCTCCGTCGCGGACGTCGAAACTGGGCACATCGGCCGACTCGGTATCGCTGGCCCCATCGCGGACGTCGAAACTGGCTCCGTCGGCCGAGCGGGCGTCGGTGATGCCGTCGGTCGCAGCATCGTGAAGGCTGGCGGTCCCGTGCCCCCCGCACCCAGCCGCCGCAGCAAACATGAGGAGCACCATGGGACTTGCGAAAACGAAAAAGCGATTCATGGCCTTGTCGCTCACAGTGTACTCCTCACGGCGCCTGGCGCGAATGGCACATGTTGGAAGTAAGCTCACGCCGTTGTGGTGGTGGGCGAGAAGGCGGGGCGAGGAATTGGTCGACGATGCCGACTCTTGCTTAACAGGAGTGCGTGCCGCTGATTCAAATCGACGTCGACGTCCAATCCGCGCAAAGCTGGCGCCTTTCAGGGCAGAGCACTGACGTTACGTAGTGGTAATTCTCGCGGCTCGCGCAGCACCGAAGGGGGACAATCTCCGGGTTACCTGCAACTGCGGTGGTCCATGATGTGGGCGAGAACGCGGAATCTAGGCCGACAACGCGCCGCCCAAGACCGGTGCGTTCAGGTCGGCACAGTCATTGCTTCACGGCTGGTTGATACTCTCCGGCGAGCTTTGCGCAAGCCGGGGTCGCACACAGAAGGCAGAGGAGCAAGATGAATATCTCAACCAGCAGAGCGGATGGAGTGGCTACTCTTCGAATCGCGGGTGAGCTGGACGCGCTGACCGTTCCGAGTATTCGCCCGTCGCTCGATGCCTTGGTGGCTGAACGGCAGTCTCGTATCATCGTCGATCTTTCGGGCTTGAGACTCATTGATAGCACGGGAGTGGGTAAGCTGGTGTGCCTGTACAAGAAGGCCAAGGAGTACGGCGGCGTGGTGACTGTGCACGGGTTGCGCGATCAGCCGGCTGCGGTCTTCAAACTGCTACACCTGGATCGGGTTCTGCAGGCATGAGGGAACATGGGCTGGCTGGCTGACGGTGCGCCGGCAGCGACGAGCAAATCGAACATGCGCGACTTGTGCGCGCTTGATGTTCGTCGGCAGCGCGCGTGCGGCTCACGTGGTTGCGCCCGGCCACAGATATCCATTGTCAACGGCTGGGCATCAGATTAGAACACACACACATACACGTTCGGAGGGAGATGGAGTGACGAGAGCAGAAGCTCAGCGCGAGGGCGCCGCTGACAGCATCCTGCAGGCAGGACAGCTGGTGGGTGGGCGATACCGGGTCGAGCACCTGCTCGGGCAGGGCGGGATGGCCGCGGTGTGGGCCGGAACCAATGAACGCACGGGCAAGCACGTCGCCCTCAAGGTCATTCTGCGGTCGCTGGCCAAGACGAGCCTGGCGCAGGGCCTTTTCAACAGCGAGGTCTTGGCCGCGAGCCTGGTGAACCACCCCAACGTGGTGACGGTCTTCGACGTCATCGAGCACGAGGGAATGGCGTGCATCGTGATGGAGTTGCTCGAGGGCGAGCCCCTGGGTAACTACATTGCGCGCAAGGGATTGCTCAGCGTGAACGAAGCCACCATGCTGCTCTTGCCTGCCATGCGCGGCGTGGCCGCTGCCAACGCTCAGGGCGTGATCCACCGCGATCTCAAGCCGCAGAACATCTTCATTTGCATGGAGCCCGACGGAAGGATCGTCACCACCAAGGTGTTGGATTTCGGCATCTCGGTCATGGTGGAGCGAGGCATGGACCCATCGGCAGGGCCGGTCTCGGCCATGGGCACGCCCGCTTACATGTCCCCCGAACACATCTTGGGCGAGACCAAGATCGACGCACGCGCCGACGTGTACGGCTTTGGTGTGCTGCTCTACGAAGCCTTGACTGGAGAGACGCCGTTCCCGGGCGAGCCCAGTCCAGCACTGTTTGACCGCGTTCTTCACAAGGCTCCTGTGTCGCTGACAGTGACTCGCCCCGATCTGCCGCCTGGTCTGGTGCGCATCATCGAAAAGGCCATGGCCAAGGATCGCGAGGAGCGCTTCGCGGACGTGAACATGATGGTCCTGGCGCTCGAAGACGAACTGATGCCGGACACTCCGGCCCCGCGATTGCTCACGCCGCGCACGGGGGTGCCGTTGCGCGCCGGGCGCGAAACGCCATCCGGGCCGCACGCGGCTGTGGTGGAAACCGTTCTCAGCAAGGAGCCATCGGGACAGCATCAGGGCACGCGGTTCCTCTTTGAGTTTCCTCTCGAGCCTGGGCGCCAGGCGAGCGCGGCCCCAATCGAACCCAGCGATGAAGGCAAGGCTGGTCCCGAGAAGGTGGCGCCTCCGCCGACCCCGGTCATCCAGCCAGGTCGGGTTGATTTGCAGACTCTGTTGAGCCGGACGCGATCGCTTGGCCTTGGGGCGCGGTCGGCTCTGCGGAGTGGTCGGGGACTGGCGGGTGCTGCGCTTGCCGTCATGCTCGGGTTCTTCGCGGTGTGGACGGTCATGCGGGGTGCGCACCACACGCAGACCCGCGCGCGGGCCCCGATCACGCAGGCCGTGCCGGTAGCGCCCGTCGCACAGCCGGCTGAACCGGCCGCGGTGTTAACTAGTGCCATTGACCCAGTGGCTGCACTGGACCCTGCCATCACTCCACCGGCCCCACCTGTGGCAAGTTCGCCTGCAACGAGCGAACGAGGCCAATCGGCACACCACGGTCGCGCCGACCTGGCTTCGCTGACTCCCAGTCGTTCACATGCGGCGGTGCATGCACCAGCCTCGGCGTCGCCGCCGGCGCGCAGGGCCTCGGCAAAGTCCGCGGAACCGCGCGCGGGTCGTCTGTCCCGCGACGATTTCTAGCAACAGGAGCCCACCTAATAGGCCGGGTAGGCGCGACTGACGACCGGTGTCTTGTCGTCTTCCGAGACCAACGCCAACCCGAGCTCGGTGCGCAGGTCGAAGTACTCCGAGGAAACACCCCAACGAACCATGGCCAGAATGGCGTCCTCGGGACGAGATCGGCGCACGCGCGCTTCCTTGACGATCTCCCGGGCCGCCGCCATCACATCACCGCAGGCGAGCAGCCCGGCGCGATTGGCGGTTTCGTCAGTGGCCGCGATCCAGCCATCCAGATCGATGTGCCCGGTGCCGGCCAGCAACGACTCGACTGCGGATGCAATGGGGGCCATTTGCGTCGACGGCAGCACACGCTGCAAGTAGCTGAGGTACTCGCGCACCGCCTTGGGATCGGCGTCGGGCAATTCGTAACGCGGCCTCGCCAAGCGAATGGCAGCGCCCAAGATGGCCCGCAGCTCGCTTTTGGTCGACACCAGGCGCGGCCACAGCAGGCAGCGATCAGCGCGCAGTCCCACCAGCCGCTTGGTGAGGAAGAACGCGACTTCGCGGTCGGTCCGGCCCGAGGTCAGGTCACGCCCGAGCACCAGCGAAAACGCCGGCTGGTTTCCCTCCTGCACAACCACGAGATCGATCTCGCCGGGCGCGTTGGGCGGCGCATAGATGGCGGGCAAGGGCACGCCGACAAAGCGACTGATGTAGACTAGAATGCGCCCGAGCAAAGACCTCTGGTCGGTCGGATCGCGGCGATGTTTGGCATCGAGGCCGTACGAGGCCGCACCCTGGACGCGTGTCATGAGCACGCCCGCGCTGACCGCGGCCAGCAACTGGGAGATGCGACGATCCTCGCGCTCGGAAGAAATGCAGCCCTGCCACTGCGCCTCTGTCAGCATGCTGGTCGCCACCGGGACGCTGGGCAAGGCGTTCTTCTCGTAGTAGCCGCGCTCGCGCACGTCGGCCTTCATCAGGACGCTGAGGCCGCCGCACGCGCAGAACACGCGGTCGTGTCGGCGCTGCGCCCGGTACAGGTTGGCCAAAGCGCGGACGTGCTTGGACGCTTGCTCGGCATCGCCCGAAATTTTCAGGAGATGTTCGCGGGTCTTGACCGCCTGTCTGAACAGGGCCGGGCCCTGGGCTTCGTAAATCCGGGCCAGAGCTTCGTGGTGTTGCGCGTCCTCAGGAGCCAGCGAAACGCACACCTCATAGGCGGCCGTGGCAGCCGGGAGGTCGCGCAGATTGCGCCAGCACAGGTCGGCCAGCCCTTGCCACAGGCCGAGAAGCCGGGGCCGCTTGTCCGGCGCAGGGTTGGTCCCCAGTCGTCTAATCATGCGGCGATAGGCGCGCGCCAGGCCACGCCAATCCCGCCGTCCCGCCAGGATGCGCTGGATGCGCTCGAAACTGCGCTGGTCGTCGGGATCTTCGTCGAGCGCCTGGTTGTATAGATCCACGGCCTCCAGCGGCGACTCCAGCTCGTAGTTGAGGATGTTGGCAGTCGCCACCAGGGTGCGCGCCTTGTCCCGTCCCGAGGACAGATGCGCCAGACGCTCCAGCGCGCCGACCACGCGTGACCAGTGGCCATCCTGGGTGTGGATCTCCACCAGCTCGTGCAGCACATCGGGGTCGTCTGGCCGCAAGGTGGAGGCCCGCAGGAAGGTTTCCAAGGCGGCGCGGTTGTCGTGCAGTTCCTCGCGCTGCAGACGACCCATGCGGCTGAGATACGCGAAACGCTCGTCGGGAGAGAGGTTCCCGTCGAGCAAGCGGACATACTGCTCGATGAGCGCCTTGGCATTCTCGGGCCCGCGGCCTTCGATGCGGGCGTTGGCCTCGGCCAGGACCTGCCGGGCTCCCGCGAGATCGGGCGCCAATTCCAGCGCCTTCATCAGGGCCTCGGCTGCAGCCTCCGCGTCGCGCAGGGCCAGATGGGCCAGGCCAAGACTCATGAGATGATCCGCACGCTCGGCGCCGGTCAGGCGATCGCTCAGCTGCGCCAGCAAGCGCGGCACGGTCTGGCACACGTCCTGCCACCAACCCTGGGCGCGGGCGAGCTGCGACCACGCCTGCAAGGTGGGCAAATAGGTGGGCAGCGCTGCAAAGGAACGGCGATAGCCGGCGCGCGCACGCTCCATGTCGCCCAGCATCTGCGCCGACCACGCCACCTTCTGCCAGAGCTGCGCCGATTCGCTCAACGCGTGTTTGGACGAACCGGCCATGCTCTCGAACATGGGCAGGGCCACGCCCCAGTCCTTGCGAACCCAGGCCAACTCGGCCAAGGCCGCCGTGGCGCGAGGATGGCCGGGCGACCGTTCGAGAATGCGCGTGTATTGCTCGATGGCGCCGTCCACGTCGTGCAGGCGCTCCCGGAAAATTTGGGCGGCCTCCAGGGCCAAATCGATCGCTTCAGCCGGTTCGGTAGCGTAGCCCGAGGCACAAGTGAGATAGGCCGCGGCGCGGATCCAATTCCCTCGCTGTCCATGCAGCTCGACCAGGGCGCGGAAGGCCTGTGGGTTGGCGGGACTGGCCGCCATCGCGCTCTCCAGGGCCTTCTCGGCCGCAGCCGCATCCCCGAGATCCCTCTGGTGCCAACCCGCCATGGCCACCAGCATGTCAGCGCGCTTGGCCGGAGGAGTGATTTCGGGCAGCACCTTCTCGCATTCCGACAGCAGATCCGGCCAGCGGTTGTGAACCGTGGCCATGCGGGCCAGGTCGGTGGCCAGGTCCAGGGTCGCAGGGCTTTCCTGGAAAGCGGCCAGCATGACCACGAAGGCGCTGTCAATATCTCCCAGATTCGTCTCGTAGACCTGGGCCGCCCTCATCAAGCAGCGGCTGCGCTCGGCCGCGTCCACCACCTCGGCCGAACGCTCCAGCAGGAGCGCGGCCAGGTCCTCCCAGCGTTCTTGCAGAACATAGACGCTCTCGCGATGGCGGGAATCGTCGCTGGAAACCTGCTCTTCGATCTCGACATGGAAGAAATCGGCCGTCGGGTCGAGTGTGTTCGACTGCTCCGACACAGTCATATGCATGGGAGGGATCCCCGGGTGCGAGCCAGGGGCCTGGGTTCCAGTGTGTTGCGAATGTTCCATGTGTGACCGCGCAAGACTGCTACCGCCCCAAACGCCCTCTTCTAGGCTATTTCCAGAGATCGGGGAACATGCCCGCGAACGGTGGAAAACGCACAGGTTACCCCTCTCTGCCACGAAGATCGAGGGGTCGCGTCAGCTTTTTTGGGGGGCGCTCGATGTCGGGCCCACCCACTGGCGGCGGCCTATTCGGTGACCTTGATGGTGCCCTCCATCTGGTCGTGTCCGCTGCCGCAGAATACGTCGCAGTGGAAGGAGAACTCGCCCACCTTGTCAGGCGTGAACTTCACCTGGGTGACCTTGCCGGGATTGATCTCGGCGTGCAGCTTGAGCGCGGGGCAGTCGAAGCCGTGCTGCCGGTCGAGCGAGGTCAGTTGCAGAACCGCGGGCACGCCCCGTTTGAGCGTGATCACGCTTGGTGAATACTCGAACTTCTTGGCTGTCACCTTGACGACCTGTTCCGCCGCGGGCGGATCCTTGGCCGCCACGACGGGCAGTTCGGTGAGGGCCAGCTCTGGCTGCCGAGCGCGTGCGTCGATCTGCCGGTAACCCAGCCCCTGGTAGGGATGCGCCGGATCCCAAGGGATCGGCGCTTTCTTGGGCACGGCATGGGGCGCGGGCAGGGGATACATCATGCCGTTGGCCGCGTGGTGGCCGATGTGTCCGGTCTGGTGGTGGCTCACCTGGTGAATGTGTCCGTACAGGACGGCCACGTTTGCAAAGGGCATGAGCAGCTCGACCGCCTTGCCTCCGTCGGGCGTGGTCCAGTCCCAGTCGGGCGCCAGGTCGAAGAGCGGTCGGTGGGTCAGCACCACGATGCGGGTCGCGTGCTTCTGTTTTTTGAGGTCAGTCTCGAGCCAGCGCAGTTGCTCGTCGCCCAGATGGGCCGAAGGGTCCGACACGTTGTCGAGCGCGATGAAGTGCACGCCCTTGTGATCGAACACATAGTACGAGGGGCCGAAGAACTCACGATAGGCCGCGCCCTTGTCCAGCGAGGCGTCGTGCTCGCCAGGCAGGTACTTGATGGTGTCGACCTTGAGCCCGCGACTCAAGTCGCGAAACGCAGTCAGGCGCGCCCGGCGTTCCTTGTCGTCGTCGGTGGTGTGGGTCAGATCCCCGGTGAAGACGACGAAGTCCGGCTTCCGTGCCCAGGCGTTTATGGCCGCGATGGCCTTGGGCAAGGTGCCGGCGAAGTCGGGGTTGACGGCCGGGTTCTTGAACCCCCAGTGGGTGTCGGAAAGCTGGACGAAGAAGAATTCCTCGTCGTGCCGGTTGGCCGCCAGCGCCGCCCTGCCCCTGACCAAATCCGAGGCGAACACGATCCCGCCCAGTCCAGCCAGGCTTGCTGTCAAAAACTGTCGCCGCTCCATTGTTGTTTCCATGAGGTTCTCCCTAGAGGCGCCGGGGCCGTTCGGAAGTTCGATGCTCGAATCGACCCCGAAGTGGCAGGGCAAAGGCCCGCCGGCCATCCCGCTCAACTCCCGGGCCGATCTGCCGATGGCCCCCAGAGCCGTCGTCATGTTTGGCAAAGCACCGCGACCACCGGAGACCAAGCCGCACGAGGACGGGCCCAGCAACAATCAGCTGGCCGACATGGCGGCAGACGCCCTGGCCGGGATCCTGCGCAACATGGCCGAGTTTGCCCTGGAGCAGGAGGGGGTGGATCTGGCGACTTTCCGCGCCAACGCGGAGGCCTGGGCCAAGCACATCACCCTGGCCACGGCACCACCCGGAGCGGTCGATGACGACCCCAAGGCGCGCAAGGGTCGGCGCGAATGGGAGGCTGTGCGGCGCTTCGTGCGCGACTATTGTCAGGGCAGCTGCGCGCGGGCGGCGACAGTGGCTGCGGATCTGCGCCAGGTGATCTGGGTCTTCATTCGCAATATCAGTCAGGCCTTCACCCAGGACGAGGAGATCGACAGCCGCCTGCGCTCACAGATGAACCGCCTGGAAACCCTGGTGGAAACCAACGCCACCGCCGAGTTGAAGCGAGAGGTGCTCGATGCCGTCGGCACCTTCAAGCAGATCCTCAAGGAACGCAGCGACCGCCAACGCAACCAGATGGAGTTTCTGGGGGCGCAGGTCCGCGCCCTAGGCGACGATCTGGAATCCGCGCGCCGGGAAAGCGAAACCGATCCGCTCACGCGCATTCCCAACCGCAAGGCGTTCGACGAGTATCTGGCCCGCAGCGTGGAAATGCGCAGGGCCTTTGGCCACGCCATGTCGCTGCTCATTATCGACGTCGATCACTTCAAGACGGTGAACGACAGCAACGGCCACATGACCGGCGACAGTGTTCTGCGGGACGTGGCCAAGTCCCTGGTCAAGGTTTTCCTGCGCAGGAACGATTTCGTAGCCCGTCTGGGCGGGGATGAATTCGCGGTCATCCTGCGTGAAACCAGTGAAGCGGATGCGCGCACGCTGGCCGAACGCGTGCTGACGCGCGTCCGCGCCCTGCGCGTGGCCGGAACATCGCCCGAAGGTTTGGCGGTCACGGTCTCCATCGGGGTCGCCGAGATCGCGAACGGCGACGACGACAAGACTTGGCTGGAACGCGCGGACCGTGTGCTGTATCTGGCCAAAGAGGCGGGCCGCAACCGCGTGCTCTGACCTCGAATGGCGTGGTTCGCCATGAATTGAACCACATTCCGAGCCCTGTGCTACTGCCTCAGGAAGCCGACCGGACCCCGGGCGGCCCTAGAGGAGAGCGAATCATGGCAAAGAAGTGTACGCATTTGCTGGTGGTGGGGCTGTTGTCGGCGTTGACCAGTCAGAGTTCGCAGGCGCAAACGGCCGAACCCTACGTTTGGCAAAGCGTGGCGATCCGAGGCGGCGGATTCGTTCCCGGTCTTGTCTTCAGTACCGCCGCCAAGAACGTTCTCTATGCGCGCACGGACATGGCGGGAGCCTACCGCTGGGACGAAGCCAGCTACGGATGGATCCCCATCATGGATTGGCTGACCCGAGCCGACATGAAGTACATCGGCGTGGAGAGTATCGCCGCTGACCCGATCGACCCCAACGTGGTCTACATGGCCGTGGGCACGTACACGTCGGGAGGCAACGGCCAGATCATCAGATCCGCGGATCAGGGAAACACCTGGCAGAGATACGACATTGCCACGCCCATGGGCGGCAATGCCGACGGCCGGTCAATGGGCGAGCGCCTGATGATCGATCCCAACAAGACCAGCATTCTGTATTTTGGGTCGCGCACGGCGGGGCTGTGGAAGAGCACAGACTCAGCGGCAACCTGGGCCAAGGTCGCCAGCTTCCCGGTGACCGGAACCAATCCCTACGGTCTCAGCTTCGTGGTGTTCGACAAGACGAGCGGGACTGCTGGCAACGGCTCGTCGACCATCTACGTGGGCGTGGCTGCCACAACAGCGGGCACCAATCTGTACCGCTCGATCGACGCGGGCGCCACCTGGACGCTGGTGACCGGAAGCAATCCGCCTTCGGGACTGATGCCCCACCATGGCGTGCTGGCCTCCGACGGCAATCTGTGGGTTGCCTACAACAGCAGTTCCGGGCCCAACAGCATTTCCAGCGGTGCGGTTTGGAAACTAAACACTGCCGGCGACACGTGGGCCAATGTCAATCCGGCCGGCCATGGCGGCGGTATTGGCGGAATCAGTGTGTCGGTATCGGACCCCAATTACGCCCTGGCCTCAACCCTGGATTGGTGGGCCCCGGATGAAATCTACCGAACCACCAATGGCGGAACGAGCTGGACAGGGATTGGACGCAGTGCCACGCACGACGCGAACGGCGCGGAATACCTGTGCTTCGGGCCTCCCAACTGCGCTTCTTCGGCTCTTAGCTCGGCGGGTTGGGCCGGCGACATCGAGATCGACCCGTTCAATCAGAGCCGGGCGTTCTATGTGACGGGTCAGGGAGTCTGGTCGAGCAAGAACAGCGACGCGGCCAGTGGGATTCTTTGGAGTTTCGAGGACAAGAACTTCGAGGAAACCGTGGGATTGGATTTGACCAGTTCAGTTAAGACAGCGATCTTCGCTGTTGTGGGAGACATTGGCATTATTCGCACAGCGACCAATGCGCTTGATACGCCATCGCCAACCGGCATGGTTACCAATCCTAAATTCGGGAATGGCAACAGTGTCGACTTCGCCGGGATGGACCCCAATATGGTGGTCGACACTGGAACCGGAACGCAGTCCGGCGGCTATTCGACCGACAATGGAGTGACCTGGAAGCCCTTTGCCAGCCAAGCCGGGGGCTCGAAGATCGCGATGGGCGCGGACGGCTCGGTCATCGTCTGGGGCACGAACTATTCAACTGACAGCGGCGCAACCTGGAAGGCGTGCGCGGGACTTTCCGGTACGCCGCGCATCGCCTCGGATCGGGTCAACCCAAAGAAGTTCTATGCCTTCGCCAACGGCACCCTCTATGCCAGCAGCGATGGCGCGGCGACATTCACAGCGGCCACGACAGGACTGTCGGGCAGTGGCCGGGCAGCCGCGGTTTTTGGAATGGAAGGCGAAGTCTGGGTCGCGGCTGGAAGCAATTTGTACCACTCGAAGACTTCGGGAGCGGGCGCGACCAAGGTTGCAGGGCCTTCGCAGGTGTATTCGGTCGGATTCGGCAAGGCGGCCACGGGCAGCACCTATCCCGCTGTCTATATCATCGGCACCGTGGCTGGCGTTTCCGGAGTTTTTCGCTCGACTGACGAAGGGGTGACCTGGTTGCGCGTGAACGACGATCAGCACCAGTACGGTGAGATGGACAACGTAGCCGGCGACGAAGACTACTTCGGCCGCGTATTCGTGACGACGCAGGGCCGGGGCATTCCTTACGGCCAACCCGGGACGCCTACCGGGGGAACCGGCGGGTCAACCGGTGGGACGACCGGCGCGACGGGCGGAACCACGGGCAGCCCGGGAGGGTCGACTGGCGCGGTTGGTGGAACCACAGGCGGCGTTGGTGGGTCGGGTGGATCGCGCGGGGCAAGTACGACCAGCGGCGCAGGCGGGTTGGCGATTGGCGGAACCATGGGCGGTGGAATCACGGCGGCCGCGGGTGGGGCGGGTGGGACGACGGTCGCTGTCGGCGGGTCCCCCGGCGCCGGTGGCGAAATCGCAGGAACGACGACAGCTGCCGGCGGTTCAATGGGCGGGGGTGGAGACACAGCAGCGGGTGGTTCGACGACGGAGATCGTGGGCGGGGACGTTGGTGGGGGCCCGTCGACATCGGCGGGTGGGAACACGGCGGCGACCGTCGCCTCAAAGCCATCCAGCGGCAGCGCGGGCTGCTCTTGCTCGACGGTCTACCGCGGGAATGGCTCGCCCTGGGCACCCCTCTGCACGCTGGGGCTGCTGGCGCTGGCAGCCCTCCGGCCTCGCAGGCGTTCCTAGATCCTCGCAGCTCGCCCTGACGCGTTCTGTTCGCCTATGGATAATCGGGGGGCGGCTTGGCTCTCCGTAGTTAGCAAAACAGGACTAGCTAGGTCGGAATTTGGGGGTATGCTCCCACCGGAGCCGAAGATGGACATGCGGCAAAGGCCAAGCCGAGTGTCAGGCGATCCCGGCGAAGATCAGGATCCGCGGCAGGCTCGCATCGATCAGCTGCTGGAATGGCAGGCCTGGCAGCAGCGTTTGTTCGAGGCGATTCGCACGGTGAACGATGAGAGTTCAAGCCAGCGGGGCGCGGCCTTCTTCGATGCCTTGACCGCCCGACTGGCCACCGTGCTGGGCGCCGATGTGGCCTTCGTGGGCCAGCTGGGCCTCGACGGCGCCAGCATGGACATCGTTTCGGTTTTCGGTGACGGCAAGCGCGCCGAGCCGTTTTCGTATTCGCTGGCCGGAACCCCCTGCGCCCAGGTTATCGCGAACCGCGTGTACGCACACAGCCGGGACGTCGTGCGGCTTTTCCCCGAGGACACGCTGCTGGCCGAGATGGGCATCCACGCCTACGTGGGCGTGCCGTTGCGCGACGCCGACGGCAAGAGCATCGGTATCTTGGTTGGTCTCTTTCGCCGAGACTTGGACGACGTGGAGTTCGCCGAGTCGGTGTTGCTCTTCTTCGCGCCGCGGGTCGCGCTGGAAATGCAGCAGGCGCGCTCGGAAAGTGTTCTGCGCCAGCGCGACGAGGCTTTGCACCGCCTCATGGATTCCAACGTGGTCGGCTTCGTGGTGGCCGACTTGGAAGGGCGCATCCTCGACGCCAACGACGCCTATCTGGCGATGATCGGCTTCAATCGCGAGGACCTGGCATCAGGGCGAATCACATGGCCCGAAATGGCGCCGCCTGAAGACGCCGCGGACCAACCGACCACCGTGGAGCGGCTGCTGGCGCAAGGTTCACCCAAAGCCTGGGAAGCGGAATGGGTGCGCAAGGAGGGGACGCGCGTGCACGTCGTGCTGGGCGGCGCGCTCATGGATGCCAGCAAGGGGCGTGTGGTGGCGTTCGTTCTCGATCAAACCGAGCACCACCGCGCCGAGCGCGAGCGGCAAGAGGCGCTGGCGCGCGAGCACGCGGCCCTGGCCGAGGCCCAGGAAGCGAACCGGGCCAAGGATCGCTTCCTGGCCGTGGTGTCCCACGAGTTGCGCAATCCCCTTTCGCCCATCACCATGGCGGTGGGGGTGCTCCAGACTATCGCTCCGGCCGACGAGCGCATGCAAAATGCCCTGCGCATCATCGACCGCAACGTGCGACACGAGGCGCGCCTGGTGGATGACCTGCTCGACATGGCACGCGTCGCACGCGGCACACTCAATATCGAGCGCAAGCCCCTTGACCTGGGCCGCCTGCTGACCGAGGCGCTGTCGACCATGCACGAAGATGCGAGGCGTGCGGGGCTGCAGCTCACGGGCACATTTGAACCGGGTCTGTGGGTGAACGCTGACGCCACACGAATGAGCCAGGTCGCCATCAACCTCTTGTCGAACGCACTCAAGTTCACCGCGACTGGAGGGCGAGTCACCGCGCGTCTGCAGCGCGACGGCGAGAACGCGCGCTTCAGCGTGGAAGATTCAGGTGTGGGAATCGAGCCGGAGCTTCTGGCGCGCTTGTTTACGCCTTTCGTCCAGGGAGGCAACGGCGTCTCTCGACGGGCTGGTATGGGCATCGGATTGTCGATTGTACGATCGTTGGTCGAACTGCACGGGGGCCGGGCCTGGGCGGAAAGCCAAGGCCAGGGACAAGGCGCGCGTTTCATAGTCGAATTGCCCACCGTCGCGCGACCGCAGGCCGAAACGTCTGTTCCAGCAGCGCCGACCGGGCCACGGGTTTTGCTGGTCGAAGACAACGACGACGCCCGCGAGATGGTGTCCACTTGCCTGGGCATGCGCGGCTACTCGGTGGCGGCCTGTGCGTCGGGCGAGGCGGCGCTGGACTGGTTGGGCCGGGAGCGGCCAGGAGTCATCCTGGTTGACATCGGCTTGCCTGGTATCGACGGGTACCAGTTCCTGCGCGGGGCGCGCCTGCTGGCTGGCTGTGCCTCGATTCCCGCCTTGGCGGTGACCGCCTTGGGGCAGCCCGAGGACATGAAGCGCGCGCGCGAGGCGGGCTTTGCCGGGCATGTGGTCAAGCCATTCGACGTGGATGAGCTGGCGCACCGGATTCGCAATTTGCTCGTGGGCGAGCGCCCAGCAGGCGCGCTTCCCGCGTGAAGAAGTGGCTACCGCCCGTCGGTGGGCGGCAGTTCGATGAGTGGAATCTGATCTTTGCGTTTGGGCGCAAGGTCCCCGCCGACCAGCGGCGGAAGTTGCAGTTCTTGCACGAGAGACACAGGTGGATTGGTCCAGTCGTCGACAGGAACATGGGCCAGTCGACGCGCCTCGATCCCGTTGTCGCTGATGCTGTCGCGTGGCCAGGGAAGCTCGACATGCGCGGCTTGCGCGGCCAGGACAACTAGAAACGTGATGGGCAAGCCGGCGTGGGCCGACAGAGCGTCAGTCCAGAAGATCAAGTGTGTGACCGCGGGAAACCTGGGATAGAAAAAGGCTCCACGAAGTGGGACAAGGCCATCCCTCATCATGGAGCCTCGAGTGAAACAAGAGGGCGCCCGCGCAGGCGCCCTCTCACGCCACTACGGCCCGCAGGTACCGCCGCCGCCGCCCGAGCAGGTCAGGCCGGTGTTGCAGGCGCTACCTCTGCAGCACCGCTGCGTGCTGCCTCCACACGCTGCGCAGGTGCGGGGAGCGCCGCCGGTTGCAGGAGGACAGGTCAGTCCATTTGCGGTGCAGAAGGGGCCACCTCCTCCACCGCCGGTAGCACAGCATGGGTCGCCGGAACCACCACAGCCACCAGCGTCGCCCATGCAGGCTCCCGCCTCGCACACGCCGTTGCTGTTGGGACAATCGGCGTTCTCGGCAACGCAAGTGCCGTAGGTGCCGCCCGAGGCGCAACAACCACCGCCGTTGCACAGGTTGCCCGGGCAGCAAGAATTGCCAGCGCCCCCGCAAGCCTCGCAAGTGGCGGTACCACCGCCCGGGCCCCCGGTCACATTGCAGACCGAATTAGCGGCCGTGCAGGTCCGCGTCCCGCCGGTGGCTCCACAGCAAGGTTGGCCAATGCCACCGCAAGCGGTGCAAGTGGACGTGGCCGCGTTTCCGTTGCAGGCCGTGCCAGCGGCGGTGCAGCTGCGATTTCCGGCAGTCCCGCAGCAAAGCTCGCCAGAACGACCACAGGCGACGCAGCTATCGGATGCATCGCCAACGGCGCACACAGCATTTCCGGCCGTGCACATAGTGCCACAGCACGGATCACCCAGGGCACCGCAGGTTCCTGCATCCGATGCGCAAACGCCCTGTTCGCACACGCCGCCTCCAAGGGCATTGGAGCAGGCGCTGCCAGACGCGATACACCGGAGGGTACCGCCCCCGCCCGCAGGCTCGCAGCAGCCGCCGTTGTCGCAGATCGAACCCGGGCAGCAAGGCTGACCAGAAGCGCCGCAGGTTCCGGGCGGCGCGTCCTCGGTTGCGTCGGTCTGTCCATCCGTGGCCGGGGCATCGATAGCGTCACGATTCGCTGGTGCATCGATCGAATCAGCGGCTGCATCCCTGACAGCGGTTCCGCCCGTTCCGCCGGTGGTTCCGGCTGCTCCACCCGTGGCGGTGGTTCCGCCGGCCGCTCCGCCCGTTCTGCCAGCCGCTCCACCGGTGGCGATCGTCGTCCCAGCTGCCCCGCCAATGGGGATGGTGGTTCCGGTCGCTCCGCCGGAGGCAATGGTGGTTCCGCCGGCCCCGCCCGAAACGATGGTGGTTCCGGCCACCCCGCCGGAAGCGACGGTATTTCCAGCTGCTCCACTGGTGGCGATTCCGCCCACCCCGCCTGTGGCCCTGGTGCCTCCGCCGGCTCCCCCTGCGGTGCTGGTTTTTCCTGCGGATCCGCCGAGACCACCGTCGTGGTTCGCGCCCGAACTAGAGCTACCACCGCATCCCAGAGCCCCCAGCGCCAGCATTGCGGCGCAGGCGAACAACGTTCGGAGAGCGGACAATTCGATCCTCCACTTTTCCATGAGTCGACCTCCAATGAATTCAGCCTGTAATCGAACCCGTAGATTAGTGGTGGCGTGCCAAGAATTTCGTCACGCCATGGACGTCCACCTGGGACGATTTCTCACCCAAAGTGATCTAGTGGGTGAATTTACTCGTCGGCGTGCTCGGGGCTGCCGTCCGGTTCCAGCGCGACGCTGGCATAGGCCCGCGCAAATTCCGCGCCGAAGATCTCGGCGTGCAGGGCCGCGTCCTCTGCGATCAGCGTGGCAAAGCGTTCCTGGTAGCGCGCCCACTGGTCTTTGCTCCGCGGTCGGAAGAGGGCGCCCGCGCCGGCCTGCAGGTCTTGCGCACTGGGATCCAGGGATTCGAGCAAGGCCCGGATTCCTTGCGTGATCCCCTCCATCAGAGCGATGTGGTGAATCCCCATGTCCGCGAACACGGACTGGAGATCGCGCAGGCCAGCCTCCACGTCCTGGGCCGGGGCGAGCAGATGGTCCATGACTTCGCGACCGCTGCGCGCGCGGTGCAGAGGCGTGCTGCCGCCCAGCGGCCTGACCCCCACCTCGGCGCCGAACTCCTCGTAGCCTTTCTTGAGCGCGACAAAGGCGTCACTGAAGCCTGCGAGAATTCGCTGGCAGCGGACCAAGTGTTCGGGTTCGCTGGTCTGGGTTGAGGTGGCTAAGGGCGGCGCGTGGCTGGGGCTGCTGGCCTGCGAATGGACCCAGTTGGTGGTTTTCGTGGAAGCAGAGTCAGACGTGACTGCGCTGGCTGGACCGCTGGTGACGCGAAGCTCGAAACGCGAAATTCCCAGCAGTGCGGGGCCGACCAGGGCAATGGCCGTGTTCTTGCTTAGCCGTTTGCCTTCGAACCGGGTTCCGTTGGTCGAACCCAGGTCGAAGTAGGTAACACTCATGTCGTCGAATCTGATCATCCCATGCCATTGCGAAACGAAGCGGTCTTCAATGACGATGTTGTTGAGCGCATTCCGCCCAATCCGGATGGGTGAGCGATCGAACTCAAGAGTCTGCTCGCTGCCGGTTTGGGAATCACTCAACTGGATCTTGATGACCATGGCCAGCCCGTCGCGAGCATCGACGATAGCGCCGGCGCGCAGTTCCCACCACAGCTATTGCGCCAGGCCAGTCGGGCTGGCAATCTGCCTGTCGTTCATGCTCGGAAAGAGGTTGATGTCCGTGCTGCTGGCCGGTGCGGCCTCGCTGTCGTGTGCCCACGCCCCAGGACCTTCTCCCATGCCGGAACCTCTTCGTGTGAGCGTGCGCGCTGCGGGTCGGCTGAACCCGAGCCAGAGCGGGGAATCGCTGGCCACCACGGTGAGGCTGTACCAGCTCAAGGATGTGAGCAAACTGCAGGCGGCCAGCCACGCGCCCGGCAGCGACACGCGGCCGTTGCTGCGCTTCAGGCTCGTGGAAAGCCGCGTGGAACTGCACTGAAGGAACGTGAGCCATGACCGTCCCGCACAGAGTTGTTTGGTCCGAAGGAATGCTGGTTTCCCCGCAGCATCTACAGCAGGCGGACCTGTATCACGAGCGGCTGCTCGACCGACGGCTGGCCGCGCTGGCGCCGCAGACCTGGGGAATCCTGGCCCTGGAATTGGACGCGGGCGCACTGGCCGCCGGCGACTTGCGGGTGAGCCGCTTCGTCGGGATCTTGCCCGACGGCCTCTACCTGGACTTCGCGGCGGGCGATCCCGAGGCCCCGGCTGCGCGGCCGATTGGCACGCACTTTGCTCCGTCTCAGCCCGTGCTCGAAGTATTTCTCGCTGTGCCCAAGGAACGCGACGGGGTTCCCAGTGTCGCGGCCGAGGCGTCCGCGGCCGAGGTCCGCCGCACGCGCTTTGTGGCGGCCACACGGCCGGTGGGCGATGTCACGGGCGAGTCGGCTGACCTGCCCATGGCGTTCGCCCGGCGCAACGTCTCGTTGCTCTTCGGCGACGAGGCCCGCGACGATTTCGATTCCATCAAGATCGCGGAGATTGTTCGCAGCCCCAGCGGCACGCTGGTGGCCAGCGAAGCCTTCATCCCGTCGGTGCTGACCATCGCAGCATCACCATTCCTGTGTGGCAGCGTGCGCCGGCTGCTCGCGCTCATGACCGCCAAGCAACGCCAGCTTGCGCAAGAGCGCCGGCAGCGCGACGCCGTGACCGTGGAATTCGGGGTCGGGGACGTGACTCGCTATGTGCAACTCTCGGCCTTGAGTGCGGCCATTCCCCTGCTCGTGCACGCCGGCCGCGACGGCGAAATGGGCCCGCGCGAGCTCTATCTCTCTCTCATCCAGATGGCCGGTGCGCTTTCCACGCTGGTGTCCGATGCGGATCCCTCGACCTTCCCGGCGTTCACTTTCACTGACTTGCGCTCCACCTTCGAAGAGCTGTTCGCGCTTCTCACCAGTCTCCTGCGCGCCAGCGTGCGCGAGGTCTGCGTAGCCGTGCCCATGGAGGTGCGTGAAGGGCTGCACGTGGGCAACCTGAGCGACGAGCGCATCGTGAAATGTTCGCAGTTTGTTCTGGCGGCTCACGCGCCGGGAATCTCCGAGGAGCAACTGGCGCGCGACCTGCCCGGCCGGGCCAAGATTGCGTCGTGGCAGCAGCTGCCGTTTCTGCTCCGCTCCGCCACGCGCGGGCTCGGTCTGCAGGTCGCGCATCGACCGCCGGCCGAGGTGCCGGTGCGGCCCCAGGTGGCCTACTTCCTTATCGATGTGACCGGCGGGGCCGAGCTCTGGCGACATGTGCTCAGCGAGCGCAGCCTGGCCATCTATCTGCCGCCGCCCTATGATCCCGCGCAGGTCAAGCTCGAGATCTTCGCGATTCCGGCCAAGGCCTAGTCAATGGATCTGGTTTGCGACCTCGCCAGCGAGTGCTTCAGTGCCATCGGCCGCCTGCGCGGGCTGGACGAGCCCGTCGCCTCCCCGGAAGCGGTGCAGGCGCAGCTGCGCGGCCTGGTGGACAGCTTCAAGGAAAAGGCACGCAAGGCTGGCGTGCCGGACAAGGACACGCAGGACAGTGCCTACGCCCTGGTCGCGCTCATGGACGAGGTGGCGTTGCGCGCGCCCGAGCCCCTGCGCGGCTACTGGATGAACCAGCCGCTGCAGTTGCACTATTTCAGCGAGAACCTGGCCGGCGAGGGATTCTTCACTCGCCTGGACAGCCTGCTGGCCGACGGGCGGCGGCTGGCTGTTTTGCGCGTGTACCAGCTTTGCCTGTTGTTTGGTTTCCAGGGTAAGTACGGCTTGCCCGGCGGCGAGGTCGAGATCATGCGCCTGGGCGAGATCGTGCGCGCTCAGGTTCAGCGCGATCAAGAAGTGCCGAGCGCGCTCTCGCCCGCGGGCGAGGCGCCCGACGAGCCGCTGGTTCGCGCCGCCGGCCGCAACCTCTGGCTTTGGATGTCGCTCGCGATTTGTGCGCTGGCGCTCACGGTGTTCGTGGGCTTGCGGGTTTCATTCGACCACCAGGTCGGCGACCTCGCGGGCCGCGTGGACGAGATTGCACCGTAGGGGTGATGGTGTGCTCAAGTACATCTTTGGCATCATCTTCATTGCGCTGGCCTGGGTGGCGGCGCTGGTGTTTCGCGGGGTCAGCCCGCTGTTTTGGCTGGCCATCGGCGTGACCAGCGTTGTGGCGCCGGGATTGGTTGCCTTCGATTTGATTCGCCGGCGGGCGGCGCGGAACGCATCGGCGGCCCTGGAAAACGGCCTGGGTGGTCAGGCGGCCGGAATCCGGCCGGATCAACAGGCCGAGATCGAGGCCATGCAGGCCGAATTCCACAAGGCTCTGCATAGCCTCAAGTCGTCGCGCCTGGCCCAGCGGGGCGGTGATGCTCTGGGGGCTCTCCCCTGGTACGTCATCATCGGGCCGTCCGGGGCTGGCAAGACCACGGCGCTGCGAAACTCGGGTCTGCCGTTTCCGCACGCCATGGGCGGGCGCGTGCGCGGCGTGGGCGGAACCCGCAACTGCGATTGGTGGCTGAGCAATGATGCCGTCATTTTGGACACGGCCGGCCGCTGGGCCACGCAGGACGATGACCGCGAGGAATGGCTGGCGTTTCTCGACCTGCTTCGCCGGACCCGGCCAAGGAAGCCGGTGAACGGCATCCTGGTCGGGGTCAGCGTGACGGATCTGCAGGGCGACGACGACGAGATCGCCGCCCTGGCCAAGACCCTGCGCGAGCGCCTGGATGAGGTGATGGGGCGCCTGGAGATGGTGCTGCCGGTGTACCTCCTCGTCACCAAGTGCGACCTGGTGGCTGGATTCGCGGAAACCTTCGGCGATCTGCGCGACAAAGATCGCGGCCAGATCTGGGGCTTCACCCTGCCGCTGGCCGCGACGGTGGATGAACGGGTCGAGATGTTCGGGGGCCATTTCGACGAGTTGTGTGATGTCCTCGAGCAGAGAGCCACGGAGCGCGTGCACGAGGAACGGCGGGTGGAGGCCCGCTTCTCCATCGTCGAGTTTCCGCGACAGTTCGCCACCCTCAAGCAAGGCCTGACCGATCTGGTGACCGATCTCTTCGCGGAGAACGTGTACCACGACGCCCCCATCATGCGCGGGGTCTACTTCACCAGCGGCACGCAGGAGGGCCGTCCCATCGACCGAATCATGCAGTCGATGGCCGAGGCCTTTGGTGTTTCGGCGCGGGCCGCGGCTGTGGTCGTCAGCCGGCCCAAGAGCTACTTTTTGCGCGAGCTATTCACCGAGGTGGTTTTCGTCGACAAGGACGTCGCCATCCGCAGCACGCGGGTCTTGCTGCGCCAGCGGTTCAAGCGGCTGGCGGTCACCGCCTGCGCGCTGGCCGTTGCCGCGGGCTTTCTCATCCTGCCTGTCCGGTGGTACGGCGCGAGTCGAGATTTCGTCCACGAGGCGCGCCGCTTTGTCGACAAACTGGCGGCCGGGCGGCAGGTCCGCGAGTCGGCTCCCTTGCCCTCGGCCGCAACGTTGGAATCGGTCGAGGCCATGGCCAAGACCCTGGAAAGCGCCAGCGACGGTTCGGTGCTTTTTCCCCGTTCCGCGGTCCACCAGAGTCTGCGCGCCACCATCGAACGCTTGGTGGTACGCCCCATCCTGCGCGCTGATGTGGCCAAGGCCGTGGCTCCTGGCGCGCCTGCGCCGATGGAAATGATGGACGCCCTGGTGCTGCACCTGATGCTCACCGAGCCCAAACAACCCGACGAGCCCACGCCGCGCACCGCGGGCTGGGGCAAGGCCGCCCAGCGCGCGGGACAGAAAGCGGCGGCGCGCTGGGAGAGCCTGACCGGGCCGGTGGCGGCTGCGCGGGCACCCCGCGTGGTGGAGAGCCTGGTGCGTTTCTACGCGACGGGAATCCAGGATCCGGCTGACCTCATCGACCGGGATCGGAAATTCGTCAGCACGGCGCGGGCCATGCTCATCGGGGCGGGCGAGGATCCGCTGGCCGAGATCATCAATGATCCGGCCATGCCGCGCGATTTGAAGTCTGTCGACGTGCTGGGAAGCGCCGTGGTGTTCTTCCAGACAGAGGAGGGACATAAGCGGCCAGAAACCGCGGTGCGTGGCGCCTTCACCAGGGCCGGGCATCGCTTGGTCGGCCAGCGCGTCGAGCAGTTGCACAAGGCCCAGGACGCCGACGAGGATTCGTGGATCCTCGGTCAAGAACGCAAGGCCAAGGATGCCACCGCCATCGCGCGCATCCAGTCGGACTACGTCGCTCAATACGTGGCGGCCTGGAAGGCGTTTCTCTTGAGCCTGGCCGTGCGCGAGCCAGCCACCTTGGAGCAGGCCCGCATACTGGTGCAGCAGCTGGTGAAGGAAAAGCCCTTTGAGACCATCTGGCGCAACCTGGGCGAGAATTTGAGCCTCAAGGACGAATCGCTGACGGGGCGGGCCGCGAGTCTGGCCAAGAACGTGGCGGGCGACGACGTCGTGGACAGTGATCCAGGGGCCAAGCAGGTGGCGCGCGAGTTCGAGGGCGTGCTGCGCTTCGGATCGGTGAAGCCGACCGGCTTCGATCAGTACAACCAGATCCTGGTGGAGCTGGCGGCTGCCATGGGCGAGCAGGGCGTGCCCGAGCCCAAGGCGTTTCAGGCTGCGCTCAAAACTCAGCGGAGCAACCTGTCTGGTTTGATTGCGCGCTACAACGACCAGGGATGGGAACAGGGACTGCTGGAGCGCATCTTGATGCCGCCTTTGCGCGGGGCCGAGGCGGCCGTCGTGGGAGCAAGCGCCGAGTTGGCCAATCGCAAGTGGTGCGAAACCGTGGTGGTGGCTTTCGACGAACTCCTGGCAGGGAAGTTTCCCTTTGCCACCGACAAAGCGGTGGGCGAGGCACGCCTGGCCGACGTGGAGAAGTTCTTCCAGCCGGCCACCGGCATTCTTTGGCAGTACTTCACCGAGGCCTTGCAAGCCGATATCGAGCGCGCGGGATCCGTCTTTCGCATCAAGGACGCAGCGGCGGTCCGCTACAAGGACGATTTCCTGAAATTCCTGTCGCGCGCCCATGACCTGTCGAGCCGGCTTTTTGCCAAAGACACGGGCAAGCTGGGCATGCCCGTGGCGGTCCGCATCCGGCCGTCGGCGGGGTATTCGAAGATCGTGCTCGACGTCGGCACCAAAAAGGTGGTGGGTCTCAACGCGGTGGAGCGATGGGATGAGATCCTGTGGCCGTCGCGGCGCGCGCTCTTGCGCCTGTACGTGAAAGCCGACCAAGTGGACGCCATCGGTTCGACCGAGGACAGTGACTGGGCCCTGTTCCGCTTGCTCGGCCAAGGTGCGAGCCTCGGCAGAAACGGGGATGTGCTGTCGCTCTCGTTTGCGTCCGCGGCCGGTTCGGCCAGGGCGCAGGTCGACTTCAAACCCGATCTTGTGTGCGATCTGTTTGCGCGTTTCACTCTTCCACGCAGCATTACGCCTGGGGCTGCCGCGTGTCGCAAGTAGCGCTGCCGGCGCCCGGGGCCGTGGGGTTTTACGGGAAGATTCCTGCCGAACCGGACTTCGTTCGGGTCAATGCCGGTGCGTTCCGAGGGCCGGTTTGGACCGCTGGTTCCAAGAAGGGGTCGACCATCTGCAAGGTGCCCAGTTGCCCGCGGAGCCAGCGTGCTTCCTGCTGGCTCCGGACGCAAGCGCCCAGCTGTTCTTCGGGGCACTCGCGCCCAGCGCGGATGCCATTGGCCGCGCGTTTCCGGCGGTCATGTTCGCGGCCTTGGATCAGTCGCCGCGCGTACATGTGTCGCTCGCTCCTCTGCGGTTCGCGTCCTTCTTGCGGGCGGGCGCCAGATTGGCCGCGACGGCCCCGACACTGACTGCGAATCAACTGGCGGCCGAGATCGGCTCACTGGCGTCCGGTTTCCGGACAGCTGTCCGTGCGCCGGACGTCAGCGCGCTCTTGGCCCGGTCGCGCTACGTTGACCTTGACGCAGCCTTGGGCGGGCTGCCCGAGGGCGCGGCCTACGCCCTGACCACGCTCATCGCAGCCTGCTCGCGAGCCGAAGCGGCGGTTTCGGCGGTTCGCGCGCTGGTTCTTGATTGCCCGGCCCCGAGCGACGAACTGCGGACGTTTTGGTTGGAGCTGGTGCGCCGCCACTTGCGCGCGCAGATGCCGTCGTTGTTGTGGACGCGCGACCGGCTGCTCGTCGCGCTCGGCCCGGCGCCCAGCCTGATGCTGGCGTACCTGGCGGATCCCGAATATGAAGGATCGCACCGCTGGCCGTTGCGCACCCTTGATCCAGCTGCGCGCGTGAAAGCGCTGGAAAAACTCTCGCCAGGCCAGAGGCGGGTGCTGGCCGCTGGCGACGCCTCGCTGGCCGAGGTCTTGCAGATATTCGCCGAGGCTTAGAACCTCCGTGCGCCATTCCTGCCGATGTCTTCCCCTGGCCCCAACCCCAACCCCTTCTCTGACCGCGCCGCCAACAAGCGTGAAGAGGTGCACTTCTATCCGGGTGACAAGATTCTTATCTACCTAGTCGACGGCAAAGTGAAGCTGAAGACCGAAGCCTCGGGCGGGCCACCGGTGAAGGAGGCCCGCGAGCCGGGCGAGTCGATGGGGAGAGCGCCAACGTACCCCGGAGTCTTCGTGATCGATCGCATCGCTCCCTACACAACCAAGACCTGGTCAATGTCGGAGATACCGTGGGGAGCCAAGATCCGCGAAAGCAAGACCAGGTCTGGAGGCGTCGCTTGGAAGGGTCAACGCTTCGCCACCGGACTTAGGCAGATCTTTGAGCTACTTCCCGGCGGGCGCATCGAGAAAGGCTCAGAGATCCCAACCGTGGTGCGGTATGGGTATGGGTCCAACGGTAGACTCGGCCGCGGCCCCATCGTGCCGCAGTGGTTCCATCTTTACTTGGGCCCGGACGGGGCGAAGGTCTACTGCGTCTCGCATCAAGATCGCGTCAGTGAAGACGGCACAGGATTCTGTCATTGCATGCGGGGGCGATGATGAGTTCTTGGTTGCCGACACATCGATAAAGGCGTTTCAGATGACGACCGGGCGTCGCCTGTGGTCTGTACCGGTGCGATCGGGCACCGCGGTGGCAGTCGCGCGCGCCAATGACTGCGTGGTCATTCTGACCAATCGAGGAAAAGAGCAGGACGTATGTTGCCAGGCGGGCCATTCGCCTGGGCGGAACACGTCGAAGATCTCGCCGGCAGGAAGCCATGGACATAACCCCTGAAGGGCCAATAACCCTGACTTGTCCCGCAGCCCCCGATGTCTTCCGGCTGCAATCCATCTCAGGCAGCGAGCACCTGGGTACGCTCTACCAGTATCAGCTCAAACTCGGGTGTGAATCGCACGACGTGGACCTTGTGTCCCTGCTTGGGAAAGCCCTGACCGTTCACATGGCGCTCGGAAACGACGAGTTCCGCCATTTTGGCGGCGTCATCTCCGGGATCAGGCGGGGCGAGCGCGAGGTCGACCACACCGTGTATCACGTCACACTCAGTCCCGAGCATGAGTTGCTCAGCTTCAGTCATGACTCCCGCATCTTCCAGAACGTCACCGTGGTCGACGTCGTGAAGCAGATCGCGGCCCATCATCATCTGCGCCCGTGCCGGGAGGCGCTGTTCGACCAGTACCGCACATGGGACTACCTGACCCAATACCGGGAATCGGACATGGACTTCATCAGGCGCATCCTGGCGCTTGAGGGCATCTACTTCTACTTCGACCATCTGGAAGATGGTCCGCAAATGGTTCTGGCCGATTCGGTCAGCTCGCACCAGGCGCGAAAAGGTTGGGATTCGGTGCCGGTGCTCAAGGGCGCGGCAGGGCGCGGGAGCATTCCCGACCGCCTGAGGCGGTGGCAGGAAAGCTCCGAGCTAGCAACCAATGGAATCACCCTGAGAGATTGCGATTTTCGTGTGCGAGGCAGCTCGAAAGTGTTCGACGGTCAGAAGGAAACCCCAGACGCTCAGAAGCAGGGCGCGCTGAACAGATACGAATACCCAGGGATCTTTACGCTACATGAAAATATGGTTGATGCGGATTCCCGGGCAACCCTCACCGAGGGTGAACGGCTGGCAAGAGTGAGTTTGGAAGAGAAACAGAGCCGACTCTTGAGGTACCAGGGGGAAGGGACAGCCCGCAATCTGCAAGTCGGATCCTTGTTCAGCATCTCGAACGTGCCAGACTTGGCCGGTCGCCAGTTTCTCATCGTCGCCACCGATGTCGCATTCAGGAATCCGGATTTCGAAGACGGCCGCGGGCAACTCGGCCAGGCCAGCTATGCGAGCGTGACTGCGATCGACAGCGACAGGCCCTTCCGCATGCCGCGCCTCGAGAAACCGATTATCCCAGGCCCACAAACGGCCGGCGTGGTGGGGCCAACGGACGAAGAGATCTGGACCGACAAATACGGCCGAATCAGGGTACAGTTCCACTGGGACCGCGACAAGGAACCCAAGGACGAGGACCGATCGTGCTGGGTTCGCGTCGCGCACTCCTGGGCGGGGAACCGCTGGGGCGCGATTCACATCCCGCGGGTGGGCAGCGAGGTGGTGGTGGAGTTCTTGGAAGGCGATCCGGATCGACCGCTCGTCACCGGCAGCGTCTACAATGCCGACAACATGCCGCCCTACACGCTGCCGGAAAACAAGACCCAAAGCGGAATAAAAACCCGCAGCAGCAAGGGCGGCACGGAGGCAAACTTCAACGAACTCCGCTTCGAAGACAAGAAGGGCCACGAGGAACTGCACATCCAGGCCGAGCGAAACATGTCGACCCTGGTCAAGCACGACCAGAGCCTCACTGTGCACGGCGATCGCAGCGTGACCGTGCATGGGAACGAGACGATTACCGTGGACGGGACGCGTGAGAGCATCGTCACCGAGGATGAGACGCAGTTCTTCAAGGCCAACCGCAAGATGGCGGTCCAGGGTGCGAGCACCGAGGCGATCTTCGGCGCGCACGACGGGACGTACCACGGGGGCCGGACACAGGCCATTGAGAACGGCGATACCCTGGTGGTGATCGGGTCCGACAAGAAGACTTCGGTTGACGGCGAGTACAAGGTTCAGGCCAGTGCGCACTACAGGGTCACATCGGGCGACAGCGCCCTCTCCAGCATGGATCTCCAGGATGGCGTAATCACCATCACGGCGGCCAACGAAATCAATCTCGTGTGCGGTACCGCCAGCCTCAGCCTCAAGAAGGACGGCACCGTGGTGATTCAAGGTAGCGAGTCAGTCAGCGTCGCCGGCAACAATTCCCAACTTGCGCTGGCCGCCGCCGGGGCAAGGCTGGCAGGAGAAAGCGCAACCATCTCCGGCAATACCATGACCGACGTCAGCGGGGGCATGGTCAAGATCAATGGATGAATGAAGCGTCGGCCTAGTACTCTTCCGGCTCGGCCCTGACCTTGCCCCGCCAGACCCGGTAGATGTACACCGTGTAGCCCAGTACAAAGGGCAAAGCGCAGAGAACGATGATCAACATCGTCATCAAGGTGCGCGGCGAGGAGGAGGCGTTGAATGCCGTCAGGCTGCGTGCCAAGTCGTTGATGCAAAGGACGAAGATGGGACAGGCCGCGATGGCCAGGATGGCGACCACACAGGCGATGGTGACCGACGAGCAAACAAACGCCAGGCGTAACCGCTCGCGGCGCAAGAGAATCGGCAGACTGACCAGGCACACAGCCATGGGCGGCGTCGGAATCCACGGTGCGAAGGACTGGCGTGCCCGCAGAAACAGCCAGGGTGCATCTGAAGGCGTCCACAGTGTGGCATCCAGGAACAAGGCCACAAAGGCGGCCCACGCGAAAAGGGCCGCCGTCATCGCACGCTTGCCCAGCTCGCCCTCGGTCTTCATGGCCAACCAGCAAGCGCCCTGCATGGCGAACATGGCCACCGTGGTCGCGCCGATGAACAGCGAGAAGGGATTGAGCAGCGCCCAGAATGTTCCTGCGTATTCTCCGTGCGTATCGAGCGGCAGCCCACGCATCAGGTTGCCCACGGCCGTGCCCAAGAGTAGCGCCACCAATGTGCTGCCAATGGCGAAGCTGCGGTCGAAGAAGCGGCGCCAGGCCGGCGAGGTGCCGCGGTTGCGCGCCTCGATGGAAACCGCGCGCACGATGAGACCCAGCAGCACCAGCATCAGGGCGAGATAGAATCCCGAGAACACCGTGGCGTACACCGGCGGAAAGGCGGCGAACAGCGCACCGCCCGCGGTCAGCAACCACACCTCATTGCCGTCCCACACAGGCGCCACACTGGCCAAGCACAGGCGGCGCTCTTGCTCGGAACGGGGAACCAAGAGATGCAAGAACCCTACGCCCAGGTCAAAGCCGTCGAGAATCGCGTAGCCCGCTACCAGCACGGCCACCAGCACGAACCAGATCAGGTCGAGGGTCATGACGGCATTTCCTCCGCGCCCGGTCCTTGCAGGACCTTCTTGCGTACCAGATGTAAGGTCAGACCCAAAAGCCCGATATAGATGACCACGAACATCAACAACGAAACGGCCACGTGCGACGCCGGCACCGAGCGAGAAAACGCGTCCTCAGTGCGCAGCAGGTGATACACGCTCCACGGCTGCCGCCCGATTTCAGCCGTAACCCAGCCGACCTCGTTCACTACAAAGGGAATCGGCAGGCAATAGAATAGGACCCTGAGATACCTCCGCGACACGAACAGACTGCCACGCCACCACAAAAATGCGCCCACAGCCAACACCACGCCCAGGCCCAGACCCAGCCACAGCATGGCGTGAAACGACATCGCGGTCGCGGTGACCGGCGGCCGATCCTTGGGCGCAAAGGCATCCAGGCCAGTGACCCGGGCGTTGAAGTCGAAGTAGGTCATGAACGACAGCAGTTTGGGCAAAAGCACATCAGGTAGCGGCTGGCCCACCACCGCCAGGGGCGCGCCCGTCTGGGTCCGGTGCAGGACCTCGATGGCCGCAAATTTCTCGGGCTGCGTGCGAGCGACCTGGCGGGTGTGGGCATCGCCCACCACGACCTCGGCTGCCAGCGCGACCAAGCCAAACACCAGGGCCAGGCGCAGCGAGCGCCGCGCGAACTCTTGGGACTTGCCGCGCAGAAGGTAGTACGCGCTCAGCGAGCCGACAAACACCGCGGCGGTGACCCACGAGCCCAAGACCGCGTGCAGAAAGCGCAAGGGCGTCGACGGGTTGAATACGGCCGCGGCAAAGCTGGTCAGCTCGGCGCGCCCGTTCACGATGTGGAAGCCAGCTGGCGTCTGTTGCCAAGAATTAGCCGCCACGATCCAGAAGGCGGACAGAGTCGCACCCAGGGCGACCATCAGCGTGGCGAACCAGTGCATGCGCCGGGATACGCGTTTTTCGCCAAAGAGCAGGATGCTGAGAAACGACGATTCCAGAAAGAACGCAATGAGCGCCTCGGCCGCCAGGGGTGCGCCAAAGATGTCGCCCACGAAGCGGGAATAGCTGGCCCAGTTGGTGCCGAATTCGAATTCCATGACCACGCCCGTGGCCACGCCGCCGGCAAACACCACACCGAAGATGTGGGTCCAGAAGCGCGCCATGCGGTCGTAGATCTCGTCGGGCCGGCGCAGGCGCAGGCCGGCCACGATGACCAGCACCACGCCCAGGCCCATGGTAAGCACGGGATACAGGTAGTGCACCATCACGGTCAGTGCGAACTGCGCGCGTGCCAAAGTGAGAGCGTTCATGGGCTGACCTGATGGCTAGCGCGACCGCCGTCGCTTGATCTCGTTGATGAGGCCATTAGTCGATGAGTCGTGCGAAGTCACGTCGCCGGACGCGCGCAGCTCGGGCAGGATGGCGCTGGCCAGCTTCTTGCCCAACTCCACGCCCCACTGATCGAAGGAGTTCACGTTCCAGATGATTCCTTGCACGAATATCTTGTGCTCGTACAGCGCAATCAACTTGCCCAGCGTGGCTGGGTCGAGCTTCTGGTAGAGCAGCGAGTTGCTGGGCCGGTTGCCGGGGAACACCTTGTGGGGCAAGAGCGCGGCCAGCGCTTCGCCCTTCATGCCCGCGGCCTCCAGCTCGGTGCGCACCTCGGCCTCGCCGCGGCCTAGCATCAGCGCCTCGGTTTGCGCCAGGTAGTTCGCCAGCAGCAATGTGTGGTGCTCGCCAATTGGATTGTGGGTCTCCACTGAGGCAAGGAAATCGCACGGTACCAGTTTGGTTCCCTGGTGCAACAATTGATAGAAGGCGTGCTGGCCGTTGGTGCCGGGCTCGCCCCAGATCACCGGGCCGGTCTGATAGTTCACCACCTGGCCGTCGCGGGTGACCCGCTTGCCATTGGATTCCATGTCGCCCTGCTGGAAATAGGCGGCAAAGCGCGACAGGTACTGGTCGTAGGGCAAGATGGCGTGGGTATCGGCGTCGAGGAAGTTGTTGTACCAGACCCCGAGCAAGGCCAGGGTGACCGGCAGATTCTTTTCCAGCGGCGCGGTCCGGAAGTGCTCGTCCATCTCGTGTGCGCCTGCCAGCAGGGCGTGGAAATTATCGAAGCCGATGCCCAGCGCGATCGACAATCCAATTGACGACCAAAGCGAATAGCGACCGCCCACCCAATCCCAGAACACGAACATGTTTTCCGGCGCGATGCCGAACTTGGTGACTTCCTTGGCATTGGTCGACAGCGCGACGAAGTGCTTGGCGATGGCGCGCTCGTCTTTCGCGTGTTGCAAGAACCAGGAACGCGCGCTGTGCGCATTGGCCATGGTTTCCTGCGTGGTGAAGGTCTTGGACGCCACCAGAAACAGCGTGGTCTCGGGGTTGACCCGCTTGAGCGCCTCGGCCACGTGCGAGCCATCCACGTTGGACACAAAGTGCAAGTCGAGATCGTCGCGGCGATAGGGCCGCAGCGCTTCGCACACCATGACCGGCCCGAGATCCGAGCCGCCAATGCCGATGTTGACCACCGCGCGGATGGGCTTGCCCGTGTAGCCGGTCCACGCGCCGCCGCGCACCGACTCGCTGAAGACGCGCATGTGCTCCAGGGCCGCGCGCACCTCGGGCATGACGTCCTGGCCAGCCGCCAAGATGGGCCGCGACGAAAAATTGCGCAGGGCCACGTGCAGAACGGCCCGGCCCTCGGTCAGGTTGATGGGCTCGCCCGCGAACATCTTGTCGCGCATGGCTTCCACGCCGGCGGCGCGCGCCAGTTCGTGGAACAGCGTTATGGTTTCGCTGGTGATGCGGTTCTTCGAGTAGTCCAGCAGCACATCCCCGAGGCGCAGCGAGAAGCGCTCGAAGCGCCCTTTGTCTTCGGCGAATAGCTCGCGCATGGTTTTCTTCGCCAGGGTGCCCTGGTGCTGCTGCAACTTCTTCCAAGCTTGCGTGTCGACGATGCTCATGGGTGGGTCTCCTGGCGGAATTCTATTCGATCACCGCGGCAGTCCAACCGGTTCCTTGATATACCTGCGACGCTAATGACCGGCCCATGACCCAGTAGGAGTCAACCGCTGTCGCGCGCATCAGCGTCCCAGCACCGCGTCCAGCATCACGGCGCCCATAACCATCACGGCGTAGTAGTTGATGGCGAGAAAGGCCTGGCGAAAGCCCTGGTTGCCAGGGGCGCGCAGGGCGCGCCAGGCGACGAAGATCAGCCAAGCACCGGCGGCCGCCAGACCCAGGCCCAAGAAGGGCGAGTTTGACAGACCGAAAATGGGCAGGAGCAGGGCCGAGGCCGCTGCGGCCGCAATCCAAATGAAGGTTACGCGCGACAAAGAGCCGACGCCCATGGTGCGAACGAAGGTAGGGAAGTGCGCTTGCTCGTAGTCGTGGCTCATGCGCAAAGCCAGGAGCCAGAAGTGCGGCACCTGCCACATCAGCAGAAAAAACGAAAGCGAAAGGATGGGACCGTTGAGCGCGCCGCCCGCGCAAACCCAGCCGATGGCAGGCGGGATCGCGCCGATGACCGAGCCAACAACCGGGGCCAGCGAGCTGACGCGCTTCAGGTAGGTGTAGATGCCGTTGTACCAAAGCACGGCCAGCGCGCCGAGTCCGGCGGCCACAGCGCCGCCGAGCAGGACGAGCGCGCCGAGGCCGACCAGCGCCAGAATCGCGGACCATGTCACCGCGCCGACAGGCGAGATCTGGCCCGACGGAATGGGACGCAGACGCGTGCGGTCCATCATCGCGTCCCACTTGTATTCTTGCGCCTCGTTGAGGGCGCACGCGGCGCCGGCCACGAGCAGAATCGCGCCCGAAGTTGGCAGCAGCCGCCAGGTCAAGGCGTGGGTGAAGGCCACAAAACCGGTCGCAGCCGACACCGTCGACATAATCGAGATGGGGAATTTGAAGAGTTGGGCAAAATCGCGTCGGCTCACGGCATCACGTTTCCGTCAGCAGTTTGATGTGCGCAAGCATAGCTCAAACAAGAGCCTGTCTGTCCATTCGTCAGCGAGGCTCACGAGGGCGCAGCTCTGCGCCCTCCGAGGTGAACCCACGCGGCTCTGCTACAGCGACCAGGTGCCGGCGCCGATGTCCAGCTTCCAGGTCGTCAGTGAAGATGTCCTGACCGAGCTGTCCTGAATTGGGTCAGCCTCCTATACCATGGCGGCGCGACCGAAATCCCCAAAACAACGCTGCTCCCGGGCCGCGTCTTTGACCCGCCCGCCCCGTGGCGAAAGCACGGTCAGCGCCGCTTTGCAAATCGCGTTCCCGCTAGTGCAGGGACTTAATGTACGCAATCAGGTCGTCGACGTCGCGCTCGCTCAAATCGGCCTTGGGCATCTGCGGCGCGAAACCCTTGACGACTTCCTTGGGGGGATGATGAATCGAGCGCTTGATGTAGTCATCGTCGGCGGTCAGGGTGACTTCCTTGCCGTCGGCAAGCACCGTGACCTGGCTGCCGAAAAGTCCCTTCCAGGTCGGACCCACCAGCTTGCCGCCGTCGGTGGTGTGGCAGGCAACGCAGCCCTTGAGCTTGAAGATGCGTTCCCCGCGAACCGGATCTGGTGTGCCCGCGGCGCCGGTCTGCGCTAGCGCGGGCGCCTCGGCGGAATCGCCGAAGTACCACGCGGAAAAGTCAGCCTCGGGAATCACGCGTACCTTGGAAAGCATGTAGGAATGATTGACCCCGCACATGACGGTGCATTCGATGTCGAAGTCGCCGAGCTGTTCGGCCTGGAACCATGTGTAGTTGTTCTTGCCAGGCACCACGTCGGCTTTGACTCGGAATGCCGGCACGTAGAATCCATGCAAGACATCCAGTGATTTAAGGTCCAGCCGGACAGGGCGGCCCAGGGCGACGTAAAGCTCACTGGTCTGCCGACCGTTGGGATAGGTAAACGACCAGGCCCATTGTCGAGCCGTGACCTGAATCACCATGGCATCTCGCGGAACCTCGCGCAGATAGCGGTAATTGGTCCAGCCGTAATAGAACATGCTGAGAAACAACACCAAGGGAATCCCGGTCCAGACCAGCTCGAGCAAAGTGTGACCGTGAATGTCCACGGCCGTGCCACCCTTGCCCCGGCGATAGTGAATCACCAAATAGATCATCACGCAGGTGATGAACACCAGGAACGCAATGGTCAAAGCGGCGATATAGAGAAAGACCGCATCGACCTTGCCTGAAAAGCTGGAAGCACCGCCAAACATCGTTGCCTACCTGAATAGATAATCGGAGAAGGTGAGACCAATGAAGATGACCAACACGGCGATCGCCGCGGCAACCATGTACTTGAGGGCCGCACTCTCGTACTTGAGGTGCATGAAATAGAAAAGCACCAGACTCGCCTTGGTGGGCGTGATAACCAGCAATCCCAGCAGGGCCAGGTTCGGTCGGTGCGTGAGGCTCAGTCCGACCAGCAGCCCGGTCAGAATCACCAGGGCGATCCAGACCTTGATAAAGGTGGCATAGCCGACGATGTGCGGTGGCTCGGCGTGGCTTTGAACGTTTGAACTCATGGGGCTAGGCCGCGAGGTAGAAGAGGGGAAGCAGGAAGATCCAGATGACGTCGACCAGGTGCCAGTAAAGGCCCGTGTTCTCCAGTTTGATGAAATCGTCGTGGCGAATTCTGTTGCGCGCCAAGAACACCAGCATCACCGACATCACGACCACTCCGATGGTCACGTGCAGTCCGTGCAGTCCGGTCATGCCGAAGTACAGCCCGAAGAACAGACGCTCGCCCGGCGGCCGGGCCATCAGGTGTTCGGACCCAGGGTAGGTGCCGTGATGGAATTTGGCCTTCCATTCAAAGAACTTGTTCACTAGAAAGACCACGCCCAGCAGCATGGTGCTGGCCAGAAAGAACATGGACTGGCGCTTGCGCCGAAGACGGATGGCCACGATGGACAGCACCATGGTCAAGCTGCTGGTCAGAAGCACGATTGTATTGATCACGCCCAGCGTGATGTTGAGCTCGCCAGCGGCTTTGTGGAAATCGTGCGCATGCATCGATCGATACATGCCGTAGGCCACGAACAGACCACCGAACAGGATCAGCTCGGTGAAGACGAAGATCCACATGCCCAGCTTCGCCCCGGCGTAATCGCGATGCTCGCTCGCGTGCTCTGCAGCCTGGGGTTCAGCCGGCACGCCCATCACGCGGACTCCTTGACAACCGGATTGAAGGTGTAGGCCGGCTCGCTGATGACTGGCAGCACGTCGAAATTCTCCGTGGGCGGCGGCGAGGACACTGTCCATTCAAGCGTGACGCCGCCCCAGGGATTGGCGGGAATGGTCGTCTTGCGGAACAAGCCGCGCACGAGATTGGTGACCATCAGCAGAAGACCAGCAACCAGGATCCAGGAACCGACGGTGGCCCAGAGATGCCCGGCGTGGAATCGTGGCAGATGATCGTAGTAGCGGCGGGGCATGCCTTGCAGGCCCATCACCAGAAACGTGAAATACAAGACGTTGAACCCGACGAAAATAGGGAAAAAGGCCACAATGGCCACGCGCTCGTTGTACATGCGGCCGAACATCTTGGGGTACCAGTAGTGCAGGGCCGCGAAGAACGCGAAGCCGGTGCCACCAAACATGACGTAGTGGAAGTGGCCGACAATGAAGTAGGTGTCGTGAATGTGTACGTTGATGGCCAGCGCTCCCTGGAAGAGGCCGGTGAGGCCGCCGATGCTGAAAAGAAATACGAACGCCAGGGCGAACAACATGGGAGGCCGCAACTCGACCGATCCCTTGTATAGGGTGGCGACCCAGTTGAAGACCTTGATGGCACTGGGAATCGCCACCAAGAAGGTGAGCAGGGAAAAGACGATGATGGAGAACTCGCTCATCCCGCTGGTAAACATGTGGTGGGCCCAAACCAGCGAGCCCAGCGCGGCGATGCCCATGCTGGAAAGCACGATGGCGCGGTAGCCGAAGATGGTCCGGTGGGCGAAGGTCGGGATGATTTCCGATATTGCGCCCATAGCCGGCAAGATCATGATGTACACGGCGGGATGGGAATAGGTCCAGAACAGGTGCTGGTACAGGATGGGATCGCCGCCGATGCTGGGATCGAAGATGCCCAGATGGAAGACCCGCTCCAGAACGACGAGCAGCAGGGTAATGCCCAGAATCGGCGTGGCCAGAACCTGCACCCAGGACGTCGCGTACAGCGCCCACGGGAAAAGCGGCATACGCATCCAGTTCATGCCCTTGGCGCGCAGACGGTGGATCGTCGTAATGAAATTCAGTCCCGTAAGGATCGACGAAAATCCGATGGTGAAGGCGCCCAACACTGCCATGGTGACGTTGGTTCCGGTCTTCACACTGTAGGGAACATAGAACGACCACCCGGTGTCAGGGGGACCACTGCCCGTGAACAAAGACGAGAGCGCAATGGCCGCGCCGCTCATGAACAGATACCACGACAGTAGGTTGAGCCGCGGAAAGGCCACGTCCTTGGCGCCGATCATGATGGGCAGGAAGAAATTCCCGAACGACGCGGCCAGCCCCGGAATCACGAACAGAAAGATCATGATCACGCCGTGCAGAGTGAACAGGGCGTTGTAGGTGGTGGGCTTCATGATGGTCGGGCCCATGGTCAGGTGCTCGAGCCGCATGAATGCGCCCAAGGTCATGCCCACCAGGAAGAAGGTCATCATGGCGGCGAGATAAAGGATGGAAATGCGCTTGTGGTCCGTGGTCAGCAACCAGGACGCGACGCCCTTGCGCGCGTAGAAGCTGGGCTCGCTCGTGGGAGATTCGGCGGCGGGGCTCACGAGGACTCCTTGGAATTGCGCCTGCGTTTGCGGGCGACGCCCACCGCGACGCCGAAACCGACAGCCAGCATAATGGTGAAGGCCGCGGAGACCCGCGTGATGGCAAGCGAATAGCGCCGGCCGGCCGGATCGTAGTTGAAGCAGAACTTGAGCAGACGGGCGATGGTGGGGCCGGTGCGGCCCTGCGCAGCCTCGGTAACAGCCATCTTCACATCAAAGGGCAGAAAAGTGACCCCGTACAGATAGCGCGTCACCATGCCGGTGGGGGAGAGCACCATGACGACGCCCGGATGGACGTAGTCCTCGCCCGACTTGGCAAACTTGAAGCCGACCGAGTCGGCCAGTCGCTTGGTCGAAACCGGATCGCCAGTGAGGAATCGCCATGCCGTCGGCGGAAACGCGGGGCTAAGCTGCTTGACGTAGTTCTCCTTCTTGTGACCGGCCAGTTCGGCGTCGTCGCGCGGATCGAAACTGACGGTCAGGATCTGGAAATCCTTGCCCGGGATCTGGTCAATCTTCTGCAGCATCTCGGCCACGCCATTGAGCAACGGCGTGCACAGGCCAACGCAGCGGAAGTAGTTCAGGGTGAGCAGGGTCGGCCTGTCGATGAGGTCGCGCAAGGAAACTCGCTCGCCTTGCTCGTCGACCAGCTTGATATCGAGAGGAATCGTCTGTCCCAGTTTCTCGTCGACACCCACGTCGAGTACCGGCTCCGTCGGCGCGCCGGCAAGCAAGGGGCGTCCCGCGGCTATGGCCAAAAGTCCCAGCAAGATTGCCAGTCGCACCTTCATGGCTGCTTAGCCTCCTCCTTCGAACCAACAAGCGCACGCACGATTTCGCCCCATTCCGCGGCGTTCAATCCGGCCACTGCCGGCGCAAACCCATTGTCAGGTGCGCCGGCGGCCCAGGCGCGCGCCACGGCTGAAACATCGCTGCGATTCGCCGTGGCGGCCACTGTGCGCGCGGCTCGAAACGGATCCGCAACTGCGAAACGCGAGAGCTCGGCCGAGGCGGACTTGTCCTTGGCAGGCGGCAGTTGCAGCGGCGGCACTGTCGCCTGCTCTTTCACCATTTTCGTGATGGCCAGGCTGACTGGAATGCGATTGGGAATGTGAAAGCCCTTGGAACGAAATGAATCCGCCAGCGCCGCCAGAGCCCTGGGATCTTCGGCTCCGTGATCGAAACTGCCCAAGGAGCGAACGGTGTGGACCAATGCCATGCGGTCGGCCGGCATGATGAAGTCGAACGCGGCCATGCCCGTGCCTTTGATCCCAGTCGAGATCGTTGTGAAAATATCGGTCACGTGAAAGCCACGTTTCCAGTCAGCGGACTGGGTAAAATTGCGCGGTCTGGGATTGAGGGTTCCCGCGGCCGGGCCATTGCCCTGTCCACTGTCGCCATGGCACGAGCTGCAGTTCTGCTTGAACAGCACCTCGCCGCGGGCGAGCAGTTTCGAATTCGGGGTCATGACTGTCGCTGGATCCACGGGAGGCAAATCGCGGCCCTTGCTCGCCGGAGTCTCGGCCTGATCCAGCCAGCCCACGCTGGCCGCGGCCGGTTGGTCCGAAGGCGGACGCGGCAGCGGTCGTCGTTCGCGCACAAGCGCGGGAACTACAATGAGGCCAAAAAGCAGGAAGGTGACCGCCACGCCAGAACCCAGAGCAAAGCGATTGGCCAGCCCTTTGGCTTCGCTGCCCCAGGTGGAAGGTGTCTCCTTCTCGTCGCTCACAGTTGCCACTCCAACCCTTTGATCAACAAGGGATCTCCCACCGGCATGTCAGCGCCGCGGCCCATGGCGCGACGGATCTGCAGGGATCCGAGGCCAAGGAAGAAGCACGCCATGGCCAATTCAGGCCAGCCGAAAAGCGGCGCGGGCCCCAGCACCGGGAAGATAAGCCAGTACAGGTCGACGAAATGCCCCAACAAGATCGAAAGCGCGGCCAGGCGCAAGGGCACTGGATGTTTTTTCCCCACGGACCCGATGAGCAAGAAGAACGGAATGAAGAAGTGTAGCAACGGCAGCAACAAGGCCACCGGCTGCCACGCGCCCTCGATGCGATGTTTGAACCAGATCACCTCTTCGGGAAGGTTGGCGTACCAGATGAGCATGTACTGCGCGAAGCCGATGTAAGCGAAGAACACCGTGAAGGCCAGACCCAGCGAGCCAAGGTTGTAGATGTGCTTGGTCTGGACGTCGGGCAGGCGGCCGCGTCCCTTGAGCGAAAGCACGCCCAGGATCATGGCGGCGATTCCCGAAATGAAGGTCCCGGCGAACAGGTACACGCCGAACATGTCGCTGTACCATTCGGGCTCTAGTCCTGAAATCCAGTCGAAAGCCAGAATGGTCACGCTGAAGAAGAAGACCACCATGAAGGTGGGTGCCAGCCGGCGCGCACGCACCGTAAAGGACGGATCCTTGCTTTCATCCTGACGAAGCGAGCCGCGCACGTAGAAGGCGTAGAAAAGCATCCACGCCGCGGCACACACCGCCAGGCGAATGGCAAAGAAGGGGAGATTCAACCACGGTGCTTTGGCGACCAGGATGGGATTGTGCGCGGCCTCGGGATACGTCCAGGGAAAAATCACGGGCACGCCGAAAAAGGCGATGAGCAGCAGCGGAACGGCCAAGGGAATCAGCGAGGCGAGCCGCTCGGGCACGCGACGCATGGGCACGCTCCAGTGCGCGCCCACCAGGCGCTCAAGGGCGACCAGAAACAGATTGCCCAGCCCAAGGGTGAGCAGAAACAAGGTCCATACCAGCCAATTGACCCAGAAGCGCTCGCGGCCGACGCTGACATACACGCCCGCGCTTGCGGCCGCACCGATCAAAGTCGTTGCGCCGAGGAGACTGCGCACCAGCGAAGAACGGGAGGTGGCCGCGCTCATGGCAGATCCTCATCCTTGGCATTCTGCGCCCGTTGCAAGATCCTGATGTAGTGCACGGCCGCCCACCGATCCTCTGTGTCCAAGTCCGCGGCGTAGCTGGGCATGGCATTCTTGCCCAGCATGAGTACACCAAAATAGTGGCCGTCAGGACGGGCGCGTATTTCGTTGGACAGGAAATTGCCGGGCTTGCCGCCATAGGCACGCGAAAGCAGCGGCACGCCATTGCCCACAGTACCGTGGCAAATCGCGCAGTGATCGTTGAAGACCCTGCGCCCACGCTCGGAAAGGGCCTGTGTGAGCGGCAAGGGATTGCTGAGCAGGATTCCCGTTTCTTCCGGGGTGGAAAAGGCCGGTGGCAAGTGACCGCGCGCCACCGTGCCAGTCACCGCAGGACGCATGCCACGCCCATCGGCAAAGAACCCGCTTTCTCGGAACGCGCTCAGTTTGGGCTGATCGTGCATGTGGATGAGCGGCGGCACCACGGGAATCAGTTTCTCTGCGGCGTAGAGGCCGGCGCCAGCCACCACGCAGGCCGCGACGATGGCGGCGATGGTGCGCAGAAACCCGACCAGGCTGAGCGGCCGATCCCAGGTGGGAACCGGCACGATCTCGACTGACTCGGCCCCGCTGTCGAGCAGCGCCTGGCGGGCGGCTTCGGCATCGAAGCCCGCGCTGGTGGCTTCGATGCTGAGCGCGAGCCTGTCGCGGGTGATGTCCTTGATGGCCTTGCTGTGCAAAACCGGGTGGCCAAAGAAAGGCAGCTTGTTGAACGCGAACAGCATGGCCAGGCCCGCGGTGAACGTGGCGAAAAGGACGGTGACCTCGAACACCACCGGCACAAAGGCTTGCCAGGAAAACAGGGCCTTTCCGCCGGTGACCAGGGGATAGTCCACCGCGCTGACCCATCCCTCGAAGAGCAGGGCCAGGCCCGCGCCGATCACGCCCATGAGCATGACCAGGCGCCCGAGTCGAGACGGTTCCAGCCCAATCGCGCGATCGAGACCGTGCACCGGATAGGGCGTGTAGGCCTCCAGCCGGCCCAGCTTGCGCGGACGGATCTGGTTGGCAGCATCGACGATCTTGTTCGCGTCGGAAAAGAGCCCCAACACGGCGAAGGTGGCGCTGCTCATGGCTGCCTCTCTGACAGGCTGGCTTTCATCTCGCTGGTGGCAATGACCGGCAAGACGCGGGCAAAGAGCAGCACCAGCGTGAAGAACAACCCGAACGATCCGAGCAGGATGCCGAAGTCGATCTTGGTGGGGATGTACTTGTGCCAGGACGACGGCAAGTAGTCCTGATGGAGCGAGATGACGATGATCACGAATCGCTCCATCCACATGCCGAGAGTGACCGCCAGGGCGACGAAGATCATGGCTGGGATCGACCGGCGCATGCGGCGGAACCAGAAGATCTGCGGGATGATGATGTTGCAGGTGATGGTGGTGATGCCCGCCCAGCCGTAGAACCCGCTGACGTAGTTCGTGAAGGTGTGCTGGATGTACGGATTGGCGCTGTACCAGGCGGTGCCGCCCTCCATGCAGTACGCGTAGCCCATGATGCACGACATGGCCAAGATCAGCTTGTTCATCACGTCCAGGTGATTGTCGGTGATGAGGTTCGACAGGTTCATGGTCTTGCGTACGACGGTCAGCACGATGACCACCATGGCGAACCCGGCAAAGATGGCGCCGGCGACGAAGTAGGGCGGAAAGATGGTCATGTGCCAGCCCGGCACCAGGGACACGGCGAAGTCGAAGGACACCACGCTGTGCACGCTGATGACCAGGCCGGTGGCCAGGCCTGCCAGCAATAGATAAGCCTTGTCGTAGTGAACCCAGTGCGAGGCGGCACCTCGCCAACCCAGGCAGAGCACGGAATAGATGCGCTTGCGCCATCCCTCGGGCGTGCGATCGCGAAGCGACGCGAAGTCAGGCACCAGCCCCAGGTACCAAAAGAGCAGCGAAACCGAAAAGTAGGTGCTGACCGCGAAGACGTCCCAGATGAGCGGCGACCGGAAATTCACCCAGATGCTGCGTTCGTTGGGATACGGGAACAGCCAGTAGGCGAACCACGGCCGGCCCGTGTGAAACACAGGGAAAATCGCCGCGCAAAGGACCGCGAAGATGGTCATGGCCTCGGCGAAACGGGCAATGGCATTGCGCCAGCGCGCGCGCAGCAGAAACAAAATGGCCGAGATCAGCGTGCCCGCGTGTCCGATCCCGACCCAGAACACAAAGTTGATGATGCCGAAGCCCCACGCCACCGGCCGGTTGTTTCCCCAGACGCCGATGCCGTAGTACAGGGTCCAGCCCATGCAGAAGACCCCGATGGCGAGCGCAGTCAGGGTCACGGCCAGGGCCACGAACCAGGCTAGCGGCGGTCGCTGTGCCGGAAATTGCAGGACCTGATCGTCGAGAGAACCTGGCGTGACCTGACCTTGCAGAAGTTCCATCGGTCGCAAGGCTTCGGGCAGAGAAGCGGTCGCGGACTTCATCGTTCACCCTCGCCCGATGGATTCTGAAGCGCTGCCAGGTAGGTGATGGCCGGCTTGGTGCCCAGTTCCTCCAGCACGCAAAAACCGCGGTTGCTGCGCGAAAGCTTGGCCACCTCGCTCGACGGGTTGCTGATGTCCCCGAACACGATGGCGCTGGCCGGGCAGGCCGAGGCGCACGCAGGCACGACGTCTCTGTCGCGCAGATCGCGATTCTCGCGCTCGGCCACCTGTTCGGCGTTGCGAATGCGTTGTACGCAGAAGGTGCACTTTTCCATCACGCCGCGGGGACGAACCGTGACCTCGGGATTGAAAGCCAACTGCATCGACGCTGGCGTCTCGCCAGTGAAATCGAGGTAGTTGAAGCGCCTGACCTTGTAAGGGCAGTTGTTGGCGCAATAGCGAGTGCCCACACAACGGTTGTAGGCCATCTGATTGATGCCGTCGGGGCCGTGGTTGGTGGCTTGCACCGGACACACCGACTCGCAGGGCGCGCTGTCGCAGTGCTGGCAGGGCAGGGGCTGGTGGATCACACGCGGGGAAAGCGCGTCGCCTTCGTAATAACGGTCGACGCGGATCCAGTGCATGGCGCGGCCCTTGCGCACCTGTTCGGGCCCGACCACCGGAATGTTGTTTTCGGACTGGCAAGCCACCACGCAGGCGCCGCAACCTACGCAGGACGAAAGGTCGATGGCCATGCCCCAGCGCGGACCCTTTTGCTCCTGCTTGTCATAGAGACAAGGAAGTTCTTCGCGTTCGAGTTCTTGTTGGGGTTTCTTGGCGTATTCTGCCAGAGTCCACAGGCGCGCAATGTCGCGGCCATCCTTGCTGTCGTGATCCTGCGCCAGAAAGAGATCTTGGCGGCCGCCTGTCGGCGTGACGGCCTTGATGGGCGCGACGCGCACGCCGACAGCCGGAGCGAAAGCCCACGCGCGCGTGCCCACGCCCGCGGCCACGCTGCCCTGCCAGCGGCCATGGCCCAGGGTCAAGCGGGCGACGCCTTGGGCCTGACCGGGCTGGCGCAGGATGGGCAAAGGCGGGCCTTGTTCCAAATTCACCATGTCGCCGTTCTTCAGGTGCAATCGATCGGCATCGGCGGGCGAGAGCGACAGGGGATTTCCCCACGAGGTTCGCCCAATCGGATCAGGCATTTCTTGCAGCCAGCCGTTGTTGGCATAGCGACCGTCGTGAAGGCGCGGGTCGGTTTCGAGAACCAGCTCGAAGCCGGGGGAAGCCGACGCCTGGGCGGCCCGGGTCGCGACGCGCGTGCAAGCCTCTCCGTCGAGGCGGCGGGCGGGCAGCGGCGTGGCCCGCCGCCGGTACAGGCCATCGTGCAGACAGGTGTTCCAGAAACGCGCGAATGACACGGGGCTGTCTTTGGGCGCGACCTCGTCTTGCCAGCGTCGCTTGATAAGATCGAGATATGTCTTCGCCACCGGCCGGTCCATTTCTGCCAGGCAGCGCAGGAACAACTCCTCGCCCTGTAAGGTATCGTAGAGCGGCGCCACCACGGGCTGCTGCAAGCTGATGGCGTCGTCGCTGGTTTCGAAATCGTTCCAACTTTCGAGCCAATGGTTGGTGGGCAAGACCAGATTGCACGCACTCGCGGTTTCGTCCTTCAGCAGGCCCAGGCGAACCCGCAAGGGCACTTTCGCCATCGCAGCTCGCCAGGCACCGGTGTCCGAGTCGCCCTCGGGAATGTCGTAGGCAGGGTTCACGTCCCAGAAAACCGCTGCCGCGAACTGGCCCGCAGCCATCTGGTCGACCAGCGTCTTGAATTCGTCGGGCGTACTCAAGGCCGGCGCGCTCGACGCATGGTTGGCGACTGCGCCGTCGGCTCTCAGCATGTGGTTCAAGATGAGGCAAGCCGCATGGGCTTCGGCCGAGGCTGCGGGGCCAGCTAGCACCAAGGACCTGTCGCCGGCTGAACACAGATCCATCACCAGATTCTTGAACTCGGCCGCGAACGGTTTGACCTCTGGCAGGCGGTCAAGAGCGAACGGCTCTAGGGCAGAAAACTGCAGTCCCTCGGGCAAAGCCCGTCCGCCTTGCAGGTAAAGCTCGCGCACCAAAGCAAAGGCAATGCGAGCCAGCGCCGACGGGCGCATGGGAATGCGCACGTCAGCCCTGCTGCCAGTCAGGCTCATGCCGCCCTCAAGAACGTAGAGGCGATTCATGGCGCCAGCCGAGGAAGCCGGTCGGCGCATGGACGAGAAGCCTGCAATGGCTGAAACCGTGTCACCCAGGGTGCCCAGGAAATCCGCTTCCAGCGCGACGATGGTTTGCGCCTTGTCAAAGCGATGCTGGGGAAGTCGTATTTCGCCAAACAGTTCGCGCTGGGCCTGGCGCTCTTGATGGTCGGCCGCGGGCTCCCAGGGAATGTGGCACAAAGATGGCAAGGCCTGGGCCAAACGCGCGATGAGTGCCTGGCGCGTCGGAGAAAGCACCGCCGGTGTCACCAGCACAATACCTTTGTGCTGGCTGCTCGCATCCTTGAGCGATCGAGTGAACTGTTCGATCGCTGCCTTCCAGGTGCCTAGCCGGCCGTCGATGAGCGGGCCGCGCACACGGTCGGGATCGTAAAGCCCGAGCAAGTCGGCGGTGGCGTGAAAACTGGTCTTGCCCCGATAGAACGGATGTTCGGGGTTGCCCTCGACGTGGATGGGGCGGCCTTCGCGCGCCTTGACCAACACCGGGTATGCGATTTCACCCTCTTGGAAGGTGCTAGCGTAGTAGTTGGCCACACCGGGAACGATCTCTTCCTGCTTCTTTGTGTACGGAACCACGGTGGCACGACTGCGCGTCAGCTTGCAACCCGCGCCCGTGGCCAAGGCGGCCGAGGCGCCGAGCAGGGCCAGAAAGCGCCGGCGGGAAAAGCCGGCGCCTTCGCCATCGGCGTCGAGCGGGGGCAGTTTCAAGATGGGTCTACGTTCATCCATGGCGGTTCACGGAATCGGGAGAAGGCGAACGGCGGGCCGCGTGTGCGTGAGCGACCAGCGGGTGCCGTGGGCGGCTTGCGTGTGCGTGAGCGGTAGCGTGAGCGACCAGCGGAAAGCGGCCTGCGTGGGCGACTCCCGTGAGTGGCCCGCGACCTCTCCGTCCTCCCGCAAAACGCACACGAACTCGCTCACGCCCACGCGCACGCCAGCCGCGAGCCGCGACCCGCGGCGCGACCCTGAATCTCCCGACGATCTTGATTGGGTCTGGTTTCATCGGTGGCACGCGAAACAGTTGGTGGGTCCGGAAGTGATCTTCGAGCCCGCGGGCACCGCCTCGCGCGCGTCGCGATGGCAGGACAGGCAGACCCCCATGCGCATGAGCATCTCGCGCGAGACCTGCTCCATGGTTTGCACTTCCCCGTGGCATTTCTGACAGGCAATGCCCGCGCCGACATGCGGGCGGTGGTCGAAGTAGACGTGATCGGGCAGGGTGTAGATGCGCTGCCACACAATGGGCTGGTTGGCTTTGAAGGCTGCAATCACGCGCTGGACCTCGGGCTTGTCGGTGCGTGTGACCGCGTGGCAGTTCATGCAGGTTTCCAGGGCCGGAACCCCGGCGTGGCGCGAGCGCTCGGCGCCGGTGTGGCAGTACAGGCAGGGAACGTGGTTGTCGCCCGCGTGCAAGCGGTGGGAGAAGGCGATGGGCTGCCTGGGCGAATAGCCGAGCGCGAATCGGTCCGGCTCGGTGGCGTACCCGACTGCCAGCAGGGTCGACAAGACCGCAATCGCGCCGGTGGGCAGAACTATGCGCCAGAAGCGGTCTCGTGGATGCACGCGGTCCTCGGGTGGGAGTCTATGTCAGATTCTGGTTGGAAGGGATCTTGCTTCAGCCCGGTGTCATAGCATGGGCTGAAGGAGCCTGTTTGATGCCGGAGCACCGAGCGAGGTCACCGGCTTGCTGGCGCTTCCCTGAATCCCCTTGTTCGCACCGCGGCTGGGAGTAGCGTAAACTTGGCAAACGCATGGCGCTGCAGGCTGGCCAAGTCTTTGGCAACTACCGCATCGTACGGCTGCTGGGTGAGGGCGGCTTCGGGGAGGTGTACCTGGCCGAGAACCCACTGCTTGAACGCCGGGCGGCCGTAAAGGTTCTGCACACGGGGCTGGCGCGGGATCCGGAGTTGGTCCGGCGTTTTCTCAACGAAGCCCGAGCCGCCAGTGCCATCCGTCATCCCAACATCATCGAAGTTTTCGACGCGGGCCTGACACCCGAGGGTGCGCCCTACATCCTGATGGAGTTTCTCGAAGGGGTTTCTCTGCAGAAGCGCCTGGCGGAAAAAGGCCGGCTCGGCCTCGACCTAGTGCTGGACATCGCGCGCCAGGCGGGTTCGGCCCTGGGCGCGGCCCACGCGGCTGGCATCGTGCACCGCGATCTCAAGCCCGAGAACGTGTTCTTGATGCCGGACCCAAACCTGCCCGGCGCCGTGCGGGTGAAGATCTTGGATTTCGGCATTGCCAAGATCAAGCGCAGCGCTGCCTCTGGTGGGACGTTGCGCACGCAGGCCGGCCTCATCATGGGCAGCCCGGCGTACATGTCGCCCGAGCAGTGCAAGGACAGCGCGGACGTGGATCTCCGCTCGGACATCTATTCGTTCGGCGTGATCGTCTATGAGGCTTTGACTGGCCAGCCGCCGTTCATGGCGGCGTCCGCCACCGAGATTTTGGTCATGCAGCTGACCGCGACCCCCGCGCCTCTGCGTGAACGAATCGCCAATGTGCCGCTCCATGTGGAGGCGGCTGTCATGCGCGCCCTGGCCAAGGAACGCAACGAGCGCTTTGACACCGTCGCATCGTTTGTCAGTGCGCTGCGCGGCGAAGGGGTTGCCACAAAGGTCGGTACGGCCGGATCGCCGGTGGTCGGGACGCGAGCGGCGGATTCGGCGCGGTCGGCAGATTCCGCCGCAATGGCCGGGGCCGCGTCTGTCACCACCTTCTCGCGGGCCACTGGGGAGGTCGGGGTGTCGGCCGACGATGTGGTATCGCCCACAGTCGCGCGACGCCGGCGCTGGCCCTTTGTGGCACTGGGGGGGCTGGTCGGGTTGGGCCTGGCGATCTTCCTGCTCGTGCGACCCAGTCACGGTCCCACGTCACGCGAGGCAACGAGCAATGCGGGCGTCGCCCTGCCGGCCGCACACCCGGCAGCAGCACCACCACCGCAACAAGCTGCGGCTCCGGTCCCGGCCTTGCCCGCCGTTCCCGATGCTGGCGCTGCGGCGGCCCCATCAGCCACCGCACCGCCGATCGGAAAACCGTCATCCGCCGCGCCGACTGCAGCCGGTGCCGCAGCCAAGCCATCACCGTCGGGCACCGAGCGCCGTCACCAGGTCAGCAAGAAGAAGGCGGATGACGAGTGGGAGCTGCACTGACCAGGATCTCCGGGAGCGCGATCCAGTCCGGAGCGGGCTAGCTCGTCCACACAGAGAGCACAGAGAACACGGAGGTCGGAAGAGAAGAAGGGGTTTGGATCGGACAGGACCCAATCCCTTCCCTTCTTCTTCTCCTCCGCCTCAGAGGCCTCTGTGTCTCTGTGAGAAACAGCTAACTTCTCTCTGCCCAGCGGCGCCGCCGCAGTCGGCGCCAGAGGAATGCGGCGCCGAGCAGGGCGAAGAGCATTCCTGACCTGTCTGCAGGACTCGCACCTAGATCGCAGTCGCAACCCGAGCGGTGCAGCTGCGCCGCAACAGCAGCGTCGGCTGCGATCGAATTGCCTCCGCCGTCGGGGCTGCCGCTGGCGCCGCCCGCGCCGTCGCCGCCTGTATCGCTGCGACCGCCTGTCGCGATCGAGGTCAACACGCCTGCACCACCGGCGCCGCCGACCACGGTTCCAGCTGCGCCGGCTGCGCCACCGATGCCGCCAGATGCCAGGCCACCAGCGCCGCCTGTCGTAGTTCCGGCTGCGCCGCCTGTCCCCAGGCCACTGGCGCTGCCGATCGTGGTTCCGGCCGCACCACCGCGTCCACTGGTGCCGCCAGATGCCAGGCCACCGGCGCCGCCTGTCGTGGTTCCGGCTGCGCCGCCTGTCACCAGGCCACTGGCGCTGCTGACCGTGGTTCCGGCCGCACCACCGCGTCCACCGGTGCCACCAGATGCCAGGCCACCGGCGCCGCCGACAATGGTTCCGCCAGCACCACCGCGCCCACCCACGCCCCCCGTGGCCACGCCGCCCGCGGCGGCGCCGCCGCTGCTCCCGCCCGTGGCGCCCGTGCCGCCCGTGGCGCCCGTACCGCTCGCTCCACCTCCGCCATTGCCGCCGGTGTTGCAAAGATAGGGAGTGGTATCAAGCCAGCACACGCCGTTGCCGTCGCACACTTGACAGGGTCCGCAGGGTGTTCCGGCTTGCGGATAGTCGCAGGCGCCTGCCCCGTTGCAGGTCGAACGGCACACGCCGCTGCCCAGGCCGCATTCGTTCTGTGGATCGCTGCCCGCAGCGAAGGGAGAGCACTTGCCCACGCGACCAACCTGGTTGCACGACACACAGGTGCCGTCGCACGCGGTGTCGCAACACACCCCATCTACGCAGACGCCGGAGGCACAGGCACTGGCGCTGGAACAGGCGGAACCGTTCTGGGCCTTGCAGCCGCCGCCTGCGGCGCACGCCTGTCCGTCGGCACAGCTTCCACTGACTTGGGTGCCCGGTGTGGCCAAGGCGCAGGAGCCTTGGTTCCCGACCACGGCGCACGACTGGCACGCGCCCGAGCAAGACGCCGTTGAGCAGCACACGCCGTCCACGCAGAATCCCGAGGCGCAGCTCGACGCTGTGGTGGCGGTGCACCCCTCGCCATTGCCTAGATTTGTGGCTTTGTATTCCCAGATTTCGCTCAGGGCCGAACCATCGTCGGGGCCAGCACCGAAAAGCACCATGACCCCGCGCTGGCTGTCGAAGGCCATGGTGGCGTTGCTGGAGTACCAGCCTGGGCCCGCGGACACCGTGCTTGGGCCGGTGGCCAGATCGCGCAGGTACCAGGTCGGGCCCGTGCTATCCAGCTCCCAGGTCTTGATGTCCGTCGTGGAGCCCACCACATCCGTTGCGTTGGTGGGCATGACCATCCGGCGACGCAGGCTATCGTAGGCGACGACAGGGAAAGGGGAAGTTCCCATGTCGACGAAGTCGCCACTGTCTCGCAACATCCAACCGGCCGAAAGGGGATCCCACTCCCAGAAAACGCTGTTGCTGGTGGTCCCTTGCCAGGTGCTGTCGCCCTCGAAGAGAAACATCTTCTGACGACCGTCGTCGAAGGCCATGAGCGGGCCTCCGCCAGAGCCGCCCCTCGATGCGGGCGTTACAGTCCCTGGGCTGGGCGTACGGTTGGTCCAGGTCGTGGTCGCGCCATCCCACTCCCAGACCGCGTTGCTATCGGTGTCGCCGCCGAAGAGCAGCAACTTGGCGCGCCCAGAATCGGTCACCATGCCGGCTCCGCCCACGCAACCGGGGCTCGACGCGGGAGAGAGCTGGCTCCACGCGCGGGTGCCGCTGCTCCACTCCCAGGTGTCACAGAGATCCGTGCCTGTCGGCCAGAAGGGCGCCGACGGGTAGGTCAGCCCGCCGAATAGAATGAGGGATTTGCGAGAAGGGTCATAGGCCATCGCCGGGTTTGCGCGCTTGGTGGGTCGCACATCACCCATGACCTGGGACCAAGAACTGCCGTCCCACTCCCACAGGTCGTTGAGCAAGTCGTAGTTCGGGCTCTGACCGCCAAACAGGTAGGTCTTGCCGGTGGCGGGACAGAAAACGATGGCGTTGCCCCAGCGCTGGCTCGGCCAATTCTGCAAGGCCGAGCGGTTGCTGAACGTGGCCGCGGCAGGCTCCAACTCCCAGACCTCCGCCGAAGCCGTCGGCTGATATCCCCCATAGGGAAGGCTCGTGGTGAAAGTGATGCCCGCCACGAGATCAAGTCGGCTTTGCGCAGCGTCGGTGAGGAGGGATGCGTACATGCGGCCGGCCGGCACCCCGGATTCGTTCCCGGTCAATCGCTGCGTCCAGTTCCCGCTGGCCGGATCCCAATCCCAGACTTCGCCCAGGCCAAGGTAGGTCTCCCAGCTCTTGCCGCCCGCGAGCACGACCAGGCCCCGACCAGGATCGTATGCCATGGCGTGGCCCCAGCGCGGGCTCGGCATGGTTGTCGTGCTCGCGCGCAGACTCCAGTTCTTCGTCGTCGGATTCCAATCCCAGGTGTCCTTTTGGGGGATGCCGTTCGCATCAGCTTGGTCCTTCTGCATTCCGCCGAACAGGACGGCGAGGTTGCGTTTGCTATCCCACACCAGCGCGGAGTCGTAGCGCGCGCTGGGCGTGGTGGCGGGCGTGAGTTGAGTCCAACTTCCCGCGCTGGGATCCCATTCCCAAGTCTCGGCAAACGCGAGCACGAGGCCGGTCCCGTCGGGCGAGTTTCCAGCGGGCGGCCGTTGCAGCGGGTCGCCGTAGAAATAGGTTTCGGGCCAAATCGAGGAGCCTCCATTGGCGCGTCCGCCGCCGAAAAGCAGGACCTTGCCCGTGGATTTTTCGAACACCATGCTGTGCTGACTGCGGGCACTGGGCCCCGCGGTGGTGGCGTCAGTGAAGGTTCCGCTCCCCGGATCCCAAACCCAGGTGTCCTCGTAGTTGAAGCCGGCGGTCGAGCGTCCGCCGAAGATGACGAAGCTCTTGTGGATGGAGTCGTACACCATGCTCGCGCCCGCGCGCGGACTGGGCTTTGTTCCGGCCGGAGTGCGGCTGGTCCATGCACCGGTCGCGGGATTCCACTCCCAGACATCCTGGGACGCTGCCAGGCCACCGCTGTCGCTGGACACGCTGGACCAGCCGCCGAACATGACCAGGACGTTGCGGTCTTCGTCGAAGGCGGCCGCCTGCAGGTAGCGCGGGTTGGGGATGGGTAAGGCGGGGGCGCCGACGCGTGTCCAGGTGGCGACTTCACCCGCGGGCACCGTTCCCAGGGCCAAGTGAGAGGACTCAAGGCGAGAGCTGTTGCCCGGATCGGTCTCGCAGCAGGTCGTGAGCAGGAGCAGAGTCGCCGCGGCGCTATTTCGTAGCTTCATAAAGGTTCTCCATGACTGCGACGCCAGGTCAGAATGATTTTGGTGTTAGCCTGAGCGACGCCGACGCAGTCGGTCCCACAAGAAGGCGGCGCCGAGCAAGGCGAAGGGGAGCCCCGGTGTGCCTGGGATGGTTTGGCCTAGATCGCAGCTGCAGCCCGAGCGGTGCAACGTCGTGCTGACCCCGTCGGTTGCGTCGGAACCTCGCCTGCCGTCGGGACTGCCTGCGTCGGCTGGCAACGAACTGCCCCCGCCATCGGGATTGCCACTCACGCCACCCGTGACACTGCTTCCACTTTCGCCGCTGCCGCCCACCCCGCCGGAGCCACCCGAGCCGCCAATGATGGTCTGGCCACCGGAGCCAGCCGTGCCACCCACGCTGCTGGCCGCCGTGCCGCCTGAACTGCCGGCGCTGCCGATGATGGTGCCACCTGTGGCGACGCTTCCACCTGTGCCGCCGCTGGTGCCGCCCGAGCCGCCGGTGCTGCTGATGATGGTTCCAGCGGAGCCACCACGTCCACCTGCAGCGCTGTTGCTGCCGCCTGCGCCGCCACCGGTACCGCTGGTGGTGCCGCTTGAGCCACCTTGTCCGCCCGTGCCGCTCATGCCGCTAGAGCCGCCCATGCCGCCGGTTCCACCGGTTTCATCCGCGCCGGCATCGCCGGTGCCGCAAAGCGAAGGATCGGGAGGAGCGCAGGCGCCGTATCCGTCACAAACCGCACAAGTCCCGCAGGGCGTTCCGTATTGTGGCGCATCGCAAGCCCCGGCGCCGTTGCAGACCATGCGGCACGGGTCGCTGCCCGCGCCGCATTCACTTTCTGGATCGCTGCCGATAGTGTAGGCCGTGCACTTGCCAGCCCGACCGGTCTGGTTGCAGGACACGCAGGCGCCATCGCACGCCTGCTCGCAACACACACCGTCCGTGCAGAAACCAGAGGCACAGATACTCGCGCTGGAACAAGCCGTACCGTTTTTCGCTTTGCAGTTTCCAGTGCCGTCGCACGCCTGGGTGACCGGGCAACTACCAGGAACTTCTGTGCCTGGGGCCGCCTGGACGCAGGTGCCTTCTTTGCCCGCGACGCTGCACGACTGGCAGGCGCCCGAGCAGGACGCGGCTGCGCAGCACACGCCGTCCACGCAGAAGCCCGAGGCACAGTTCGACGCCGTGGCAGCGGTGCAGCCTTCGCCGTTGCCGAGATGGGTAACTTTGTACTCCCAGATATCGTCCGTGGGTGTTCCGAAATCGGTACCACCGAACAGCACCAGCACGCCGCGCTGGCTGTCGAAGGCCGCACTCGGCTGCGAGATGGTTTGGCCCGGGCCAGATAAGGCGCGCATGTACCAGGTTGGAGTCTTGGCATCCAGTTCCCATGTTTGAATGGTTCCGTCGGGGTTCGGTGCAGACACTCCGCCGATGGGCACGATGTGGCGGCGGCGCAAACTATCGTAAGCGACCGCGCCCGCACCCAGGTCGTACTGGGCATCGGCTTGGTCGCCGGTGTCGCGCAGCGCCCAGCCGGCCGCAACGGGATCCCAATCCCAGAAGAAACTGTAGCCACTGATGGGGTCGTAGCTGGAGTCTGCGATGAGAACCATCTTCTGGCGGCCATCGTCGAAGCTCAGGGCCGGGTAGTCGCGCCCGGGTGGCACCACCACGAGCGAGGCCGGTGTCCGGTTGGTCCAGGTGGTGGCCGTGCCATCCCACTCCCAGACTGCGGTGCTGAAGGGATCCACCGACGGCGAGCTTCCCGGGGTTGGGTAGGTATAGTCGAACGTGGGTCTTTCGCCGCCGAAGAGCAGCAGCTTGGACCGGCCCGAATCGCTGACCATGGCGTGCCGGTAGCGAGGCTCGGGACTCGACTTGGGAAAGAGCTGGCCCCACTTGCCAGTGCCAGGGTTCCATTCCCAGGTATCGACCAAGATCACATCGGTGTCGCCTCCGACCGGCGGGTTGCCGGTGCCGCCATATACAATGAGCGACTTGCGGGCTGGGTCGTAGGCCATGGCCGTGTCCGTGCGGGCGGCAGGGCGTACGTCGCTTTGAACCTGGGTCCAAGAGGAACCATCCCATTCCCACAGGTCGTCCAGAAATGCGTTGTTGGGGTCCATGCCGCCGAACACGTAGGTCTTGCCCGTGGTCGGGCAGAAGGCCACGGCGGGATTTGAGCGCGGCGGTGGCCATGGCTGCGTGAGCTGCGGCGTGCGATCGGTGAACGTCGTCGTGGCGGGATTGAACTCCCAGATTACGCCGGCCGGCGCGTTCGAATAGAGATCAATCCCGCCTCCGACCAGATAGAGGCGGTCCAGTGCGGAGTTGGTAACCAGCGAGGCGTAGAGGCTCGCTTGGGGCAGATTCGGCTCGCTGCCGGTGAAGCGCTGCGACCACGCCGCCGAGGTCGGATCCCACTCCCAGACGTCGGCCAATGCGTTGCCGGTATCGATGTCGAACCCGCCCACCAGCACGGTCGCGCCGCTGCCGGGGTCGTAGGCCATGGCGTGGCCGTAGCGCGGGCTGGGCTTGCTCCCTGCGATGGTGCGATTGGACCAGTTCGACGCGGATGGATCCCATTCCCATGTGTCCTGTTTGGGCACGCCACTCAGACCGGTCTGCGGCTTCTCCATTCCGCCGAACAAGACAGCGCGGCTGCGTTGGTTGTCCCAGACCAGCCCGGCCGCATATCGGGCACTGGGCGCACTGGCGGGCTGAAGCTGGCTCCACTTGTCCTGCGCGGGATCCCACTCCCAGGTGTCGCCAAACGCGACCGAGACACCGCCCCATTGGTCATCCGGGGTATTCCCATCAGGTGTGCCCCCCCCGAAGAGCAGCACCTTGCCCGTGGATTTCTCGAAGACCATGCTCTGCTGGCTGCGATAGCCTGGCCCGTTGCTGGAGCTGGGATTGTCGGTGAACGCGCCGCTCGTGGGATTCCACTCCCAGACGTCAGCGTAGTCCACGTACTGCCGGCCGGAGGCCATGCGTCCGCCAAATATGACGAAATTGTTGTGAATCGAGTCAAAGACCATGCTTGCACCGCCGCGCGGTTTCGGAGGGAGGCCAATTGGGGAGCGTTGGGTCCATGTGCCAGACGCGGGATTCCACTCCCACAGATCCTGAAGCTCCCCCGCGTCGCCCAGGCCGCCGAACATGACCAGAACCTCGCGGGTCTCGTCAAAGGCGGCTGACTGCATGTAGCGCGAGCTGGGGCCCAGCACCGGCGGGCCCACGTGCGTCCAGGTGGCGATTTCGCTAGCGGGCACCACGCCCAGAGCCGCATGGGGGGCCTCAACATCCGGGCCAGTCGTCCTTCCGAGATGGGCCTCGTTGCAGGTGGCGAGTAAAAGCAGTGCAGCCAGAGCATTCTTTTGCAGGGTCATTATGTTCTCCCAAAGCCAGCTCAATCCGTGCCACGGCCTCGCATACTGGCAGCCAATAACCGTGAAACAAAAACGCTGAACGCTGACTACGCAGTGGCCCTGCCTGCGCGCATGGCTCACGGATTCGGACGGCACCGATCAAGCCATCCGGAAAAGGGAAGTGCCGATTGCGTAGATTTGAAAGCGCGTCTAGCATAGACCACTTCGCCTCCAGGGAGTCCACGAATGCGAATTCAAACGACCACGTCCGGATTCCTCGTCGCCCTTGTTCTCGCGACAGGCTCTGCTCTTGCTCAACCCGGCGTGCCGGCAATGGCCCCGGCTGCGCCTGCGCCGACGGCTGTTCCGACGCCAGTGTCGTCTCCGGTGCCTGGTGGGACTCTCGCGGTTGGAGAGTCCGCTGCCCCGGTCGCGGCAGCCTCTGGGGCCGCAAGCGAAGTCAGCGTACGCGGTTTCGTTCCGCAGCTGAGTCTCGGCGGTGGGGTGGGCCTTCTGCACATGAGCTCTGCCGAAGTCGGCCAAGTGGGCCAGCTTCGCCTTGCTTTGCACGGCGAGTTCTTCACGGCCAGCAATTTCTTGGTCCAGCGCGTGTCTCCGCCGGGAGGCGATCACGACACCCGCCTGCAGGGGGCCCTGACCTTCGGTATCACCCCGCTCGATCATTTCGAGGTATTCGGCGCGGTCTTGGCGTCGGAGAATCGCAACCGTCGGCTTTGTGGTCCGGACGCGAATGGCCAGGAACAGTGTGTGTCCGAGCCCAAGCGCACCGATCCCGAAGTCATCAAGTCCTTCGGTGATTTGATCCTGGGGGTCAAACTGGCCTATCCCATCGTGGCGGGGTTCTCCGCTGGTGGCGAGATCGGGATTCGCATGCTGTCTTCCATCTCGGGTATTTCCTTTTCGCCGGACTCGACTTCTTTGTGGTTGAACGCCCTGGCCACCTATGATTTGAAGCCCGAACTGAAAAACTTCCCCCTGCGATTCCATCTGAACATCGGCTACTACGTCGACAATTCAGGAAACTTGCAGAACTACGACGCCGCCAAGACGACCGCTGTCTCTCGCTATGTCTCTAAGTTCGCCTATGGCATTTCTCAGGACCGCTTCCGGTTGGCGCTCGGCGCGGACGCACCCTTCGACGAATTGACCGAGGGATTCTCGCTGCGGCCCCTCATTGAATACCACTTCGAGTACCTGACTGGGTCCAAGGACCAAGTGATCGACCAACTGGAACACTTGACCTGCGGAACACCGGGCACGGGTGCCTGCGCGGACAACAAAGACCAACAGTCACTGACCCTAGGCGTGCAGGCGCAGATGGTCCATGGGCTGACTGTGACGATTGGTTTGGATATTGCATTGCACTCGCCGGGCTATGCCTATGCGGCGTCTCTCGCACCGTGGAATCTGCTATTTGGTTTGGGCTATCCGTTCAGTTTGCTCCCGCGGGTCGTCCTGCACGAGATGCCCGTGGAAAAGGTCGAGGCACAACCCCAAGGCCTCGTTCTGGGCAGGGTCGTCAATGCGGTGGGAACTCCCATCGAGGGAGCTGTGGTCGGGGTTGCCGGTCGTCCGTATTCTCGTGTCGTGACCGATACCGACGGGACTTTCCAGAGTGTGCCGCTGGCGCCTGGGCCCGTGGAACTGGTGATTGTGGCCAATGGCTTTGACACGGTCTCGGCCAAGCTAGACGTCATTGCGGGGCAAGCCGCCAATGTGGCGTTCGCGCTGACTCCGCATGTGCCGGCGGCGCGAGCCGTGGGACACATTGGCGACAGTTCTGGCAAGGGTGTCGTCGCGACCCTCAAACTCGCCGGTCCGCAAATTGCCGAAGGCAAGTCGGATGAAGCGGGCGCCTTTTCTGTGTCTGTCGTGCCCGGCCAATATGTCTTGCGCGTCGATGCGGACCAGTATTTGTCGAAGCTCGTTCAACTGACTGTGGCGGAAGGACAGGAGAATGCGGTGAAGGTCACGTTGCGCCCTCGGCCGGCATTGGCAGGAGTGACTCTCAAGGATGGGAAGTTCAAATTGCGCCAGCCGATTGCGTTTGTCGCGGGCGGCACGCGACCGTCGGCCGAGTTGGCCACCGACTCGTTCCCGCTGCTTGACGAGGTGATCGACGTTTTGGTCAATCACCCGGAGATTCGCCAGGTGCGCGTCGAGGCCCACTGGAGCAGTGGGCTGCCGGCGGCCAAGACCCAGGAAATCACCGACGCTCAGGCCAAGGCGGTCGCCCAGTACCTGATCGACCAAGGCGTGGGTCAAGAGCGCGTGGTCTCCCAGGGAATGGGCGCGACAAAGCCGCTGGTTCCCAACCTGGGCAGGGGCAAGCTGAAGAACCGCCGCATCGAGTTCGTGGTCGCGAACTGATTGACTACTTCTTGTCCTGGCCGGCGTCGTCTTGCGCGGGCGGCGCCGCTTCTTTCAGCTTCTCCAATTCCAAGGGGTGATGGTGTTCCATCTCTTCCTCGGTCATCTCGCCGGTGAGCCAGACCTTGCTCATGGGCCAGACGTCGGGACTGAAGATGACGGAATACAGGTGCCATATGATGATGGCCAAGAAGGCCAGCGCCGCTTCGTAGCCGTGGATGGCCGCAGCCACGTCAAGGCCCAGCTTGGGCATGTGGCGCATGGACCAGCCCGGGAACCACAACACGAATCCGGTCACACCCATGACGATGGAACCCCAAACCACGGCCAGATACTCGAATTTCTCGATGAAGTTGAAGCGCGGGTAGGCGGGCCGCTCTTTTGAACGACCCAAGTTGAAGGCGACGAGCTGTCTGAAGTCCTTGTAGTCCTTGATCCTGGGTATCATCTCGACGAGATCTTTGCGCGCGCGTCGCGAGGAGAGCACGAAGATGGTGTGCACCAGGACCAGGGTGATAAGCACAATGGCAGCGCCCCGGTGGATGAGGCCGCGCAATTGGAAACTGCCAGGCGTGTTGAAGATGCCTTTGAAGAAGCTCGATTCCGGGAACAGGATGGGAAGCCCGGTGAAGATGAGCGTCAGGAACGACAGCATCATGATGATGTGCTGAATCCGGTAGCTGATGGGGAAGCGCAGGTAGACCTTGCCCGCCGCCCGTTTGCGCCGGGGCTCGGGATCGCGGCCCTGCAGCCTGGCGAAGAGCCGGCGCGCGTAGTGGCTGAACAAGTCCAGGACGATATAGGCGATGAATCCGCCCACGGTCACGACGATCAGAATGATGTAGGAAAGCTTGATCAGAAACACCAGCGGGTTGTCTTTGAGCGTCTGGTTCTGGTGGATCTTTCCCAGAGCCAAGAACCGACTGGGGCCGGCGTGGCAGTTGCCGCAGGTTTCGCCCAGATTCTTGGGGTTGACCCTGGATTTGGGGTCATTGGACGGCAGGATGTCGTGCGAGCCGTGGCAGCTGGCACAGTTGGCCGCGCGTTTGTCGCCGAATCCTTGCGCGATGCCGTGAAAGCTGGACTTGTAGGTCGCCTCGCGGTTGGGCGGCATCTGGTAGCGCGAACTCAAGAGCGCGTTCTGGTGGCACGCACTGCAAGTCTTGGTCACGTTTCCTGAATAGACGGGCGAATTGGGGTCGCTGTGCTTCTGGATGGTGTGTTCGCCGTGGCAGTCGGTGCAGGTGGGAACGTCCTGATTGCCTTTTGCCAGCAATTTTCCGTGAACACTCGCTTGGTACGCTTGCGCGATCTTCTCATGACATTTCGAGCAGGTCTGCGGCAGCTTGTAGCGGTCGACATAAGATTCCTTCTTTGAAACCTTGGCGATGTCGTGTTCGCCGTGACAATCGGTGCACACCGCGGCTGGCAGATTGGTGAAGGCCTGATTGAACTTGCCGTGGATGCTGGAGGCGTAGGCCTTGACCCGATCGCTGCTCTTCATTTGCCAGGACTTGTCCTCGCGGTCCACGTGGCACGAGGAGCAGGTGGCGGTGACGTTCTTTCTCGAAACCTGGGATTCCGCCGTGGTCGGCGACAAGATGCGGTGGGAGCCGTGGCAATTCTGGCACTGGGGCGCGCGCGGGTCGTGTTTGCCCAGCTTGGCAATGCCGTGCACGCTGTTGCGATACAGAAGCGGGATGCCCTGGTTCTCTGACTTGACCATGTTGCTCTGGTGGCAGACCGAGCAATCCACCGCATCGAATGGCTTGTGCCCGGTGCGGCCGTCGGGAATCTCGGATGCGGCATCGACCTTGTGGCAGGCCGTGCATCCCAGCGCCTGGTGGGGCGTGCCCTTGAATAGTTCAGGCGTGACGGCCTTCAGCTCCTTGCCGTCGGTCTCGTTCTGATCGGTCGCATGGCACTGGGCGCAGGCCTCGTCGTCGAGCGCCTGGGCGCGCGCCGATGGAATGCGGCCCAAGAACAGCAGTCCCAGTGTCGCGAGGTGGATCAGCGCCCCGCGTTTCTGAGAGCGCGAGTGAGCCGACAGACAACTTGCGACGAAGCCACCTTCCTGCGCAGTCTGAGGCATTGACTGCATATTAGGCCGCGCGAGCGGGCCGCGCGCAAGAGGAAAAAAGGACTGCCCGCGTCCCGTTTTTGAGGCGTTTGATGCGCTAGGCCGGCGGCGCGGTGAGCTGACCGCTTCTGTCCAGCAGCCGGAGCAGAATCTCGCGCCAACGCTCGCCGTAGATGAACAAATGACCTTCGCCCTCCAGGAAGTGCGTCTGGCAATTTGGGAACTGTCGGGCCATTTCGCGAGCCATCGCCGGCGGTGTGCTCGAATCGAGGGTTCCGTGCCAGATGTCGACCGGACAGCCGATCCCACCCAGGGCAAAGCCCCAAGGCCTTGAAGCCAAACACACTTCTTCGGCGAATGCCTGGACGCCCTGGCGTAGGTGCTCCTCGAAATTGCGAACGCACAGCGCGCGGACCTCGGGGCGTGCCAACAGAGCCTGGTCCGCGGCCGGGTTGTGGCGCAAGAAGGCCGCCATGAATCCCTCCGCCCCTTGCTCGGGATTGTCCAAGGAACGCGAAGGTTCCATCACGACTCGACATCGCCAGGCGGCTTGGCGACAGATCGAAGACGATCTCAAGAATCGCCGCCTGAATTTGGTGGGTATCACTCGTTCGATTTTCGAGCGGGCCAATGCCATCCGGGCCGGCTGTCACCCGGACGTGGCCCTGCGCTCCCTCGATGCCATCCACCTGGCCGCCGCCGCACAATGCGCTTCCTGGCCGTTGTGTACCAACGACACCCGCATGCGCGACGCAGCGACCCGCATGGGATTCCCGCTGTCACCGCTGCCGGGGGCGAGGTGAGTCTATTCTTGGCCCAGCACCGCATTCACCGCGGCGTCCGCTGACTGTCCCCGAGACAAACGCGCCGCGATCGCGTCGAGAATGGCCGCTGATGGCAGCGGCAGCGCGCGCAGTTCAGTAGCACTGACTTGCGTGTTGCCGCTGGAAATCCGGAAGTAGGTATCAATCAGTTCCGAATTGAAAAGGGCAGCCAGTCCGATGGCCTGGCGGGGCGACAATTCGCCGCCCGGACGATGGATGAAGTTCACGTGGTTTTCGAGGCCGAGAAAATCACCCGGAAGGCTCCCAGCCAGGTACGGCCCTGCCACCAGTCGTCGCGCGTCTTCCTTGGCTGAAAAGCGACGAACGAGAACGTAGGTGCGATTGGGAACCAGCCGTTTCGTCCCGGCGCTGCGCTTGATGTGCTCGGGCTTGCGAAAATCCCCGTCGAGCGGCCAGGTCACTTGGTCCGGTCGCACGTGCTGCAGCCAAAGCAGCGGCACTGTGTCGGTGGAAGATTTCTGGCGCAGGAACCGCTCGACGCGAAACGGCACCACTGGCCCAGTCGACACATCGAGCCCCATGGACGCCAGCGTGCCGGTCCATCCTGCAACCCGATCCATGACTCCAAGGTCGCGCCCATTCGTTGGCAAGAACACGGACGAGTCACGTGCCTCGGCAATCACGCGGGTGCGCGGCATATTCTGGACTCCGCGCTCGCCAAGGTCCGATTCTCCCTGCGACGACGAGATCACCACCGAAGCACTCGGCGCCTGGGTCTTTTTGTACAAGACGATGATGTTTTCCTGGAGTACTCCGTCTTGGCGGAAGGCATCGGTCCGCGACCCGAACACATGCACGCGATCCAGCCGAGCGACAGAGTGAAGCCGTCGACGGAAGTTCTTGAAGTAGCAGCCCGACGAAAAACTGCGCGGAACGATGAAACAAAGCTGTCCGCCGTCGGCCAGCATCCCAAGCGCGACTTCGATGAAACGCGCGTAGGCGTTGGGCGCGTCGCCCCCGCGAGCATCGCTGGGCGACATCTTGAAATACGGCGGGTTGCCGAGGGCGTAGTCGAAATTGGCGAGCTGGTTGGTACGGCCAAGATCGAGGAAATCGTCTTCGACGACGCTGTACTCCAAGCGTTCGCCCCATCTCTCCTGCGCGGCCGCCAATGACTTGCGCAGAATCTTCGCCGCACCGGGTTCCTTTTCCACGGCCGTGAGAAGAACCCGAGCGGCCGACTGCCGCAGAATCTCGTCCGCCGCGGAAATCCCCAGCACACCCGTGCCCGCCCCAGGATCCAGAATGCGCACGGCCCCGCGCCGGGGTGCCTCGAACAGCGAGGCCATGAACGCGGCAATCTGGGGTCCGGTGAAGAACTGCCCCCAAGATTTCTTGTGTGCGTCGCCCGTGTGCTCGCAATAGCCAGCAGACAAGGTGGCAAGCCTGTCAGCCACGTTAGAGCGCCCTTGTCGCATTCGATGAGAGCAGGAAGGCCGCGTCGACCTGGTGTGGATTGAGGTCCACCTGCGCGTCCGCCAGCGCCGGCGCGAGCTTTTCCAGGCTGTCGGCGGCGTAGCGCCTGGTCAGCTCGGCGGCGAAATACTTGGCGTGGAAGTCGGTGAGCCGCACGGATGACCTTGGCGACAGAATAACGCGAAAGCGCCCGCAGCGGGGACATCCGCAATCGCAACCGCCGGAGTCTTGTGGCGTTCCGCTGCCCGCAACGCGCGGCGTCCCCGCGTCCTTGCCATCGCATCAACCTGGGCGGTTCTTGGCGGGTTTCTCCCCTATACTCCGCGCTCCCGGCCGCCTGGCCGTTACGCGTGGCGCATGAACACTCTCCAGGAGAGTTCTTTCCCCGGAATCCTGGGCAACGGGCTCGGGTCGGAAAAACGCGAGCCCTGGTTGGACAAGAGCACCACCGAAGGAGCGCCGAGGCACGCGTGCCATTGACGTAGAGAGAAGGGTCGACCAAAACTACTAGAGGATTGCGGAGAATGCCCGCAGGAAGGAAGAATACTCATGGGGTTCGCCAGCTATCGCGTAACGGAGACATCCTTCGAGCGCTTCTACGATCTCTTCCTCCAGAATAGCTTCGTCCGAAGGACGTACCAAATCACCTCTACAAGCGGGGAGCAGCTTGTCGGCGTTCCAACCGCGGGTTCCATAGCGGATCCTCGAGATCCTGGCGTGAGCTTCTTCTTTCAGGCCAACGACGGTCGCGCCTATCGGATTCCGTTTCGGGAACTGGCCGACGCGGTGGAGGTGCCACCACCGGCACACGAGGAGAAATAGGGTGTAGCCATGCTCGATGAGTTTGCGGTGAAGACAAGCATCTTCACGCCGCTTTTTGAGCGGTTCGTGCAGAACTGGCGTCAACCCCGGCGCTATCTCATCACCTTGCGAGGCGGCGAGTCTCGGCTCGGAATTCCGCTGGCCCATACGTACATGCGCCCTGAAGATCCCGATACCTTCCTGCTGCGCTGGCAGGGCACTTTCGTTGCCATCCCGTTTTCGGAGATCGATCGGGTCGAGGAGATCAGGGGAGACGCCCCTCTCTGGACCCTGGCACAGTCAGGTGGCGGGCTTCGCATCCGACCCAAGTTCGGCAGCGCGAGAGGCCGCGTGTTGATGGCCCCTGATTTCGATGAACCCCTCGATGACTTCGCGGACTACATGCCGTGAAGATCCTCCTCGACACGCATGCCTTCCTCTGGTTGATCGCCGGCGATACCCGTCTTAGCGTGAAAGCCCGAGAGATCATCGAGGCACCTGAGAACGAGCGATTCCTCAGCGTGGCGAGCCTCTGGGAGATGGCCATCAAAGTCAGCCTGGGCAAGCTGACCCTGAAATTCGAGGAGCCATTCGCCGACGCGATGGGTGGGCAGCTCAGCGAAAACGGGGTGAGCCTGCTGCCGCTTGGCCTGGCCCACGTCGGTCGGGTGGCCGTGCTCCCTTTTCTCCATCGCGACCCTTTTGACCGTCTGATCATCGCGCAAGGTCTGGTGGAAGAGCTGCCCATCATCGGCCGCGACCAAGCCTTCGACGGCTACGGGGTGGAGCGCATCTGGTGAGCATGAGATGACGGGACCGGAGATCCGCGCCCATGCGAGGGCCCTCCGAACGCGTTCGGGGAACGGGGGCTTGTGTTGGGACACGCTCCTGTTGAGCGCCCGCAACGCGCGGCGTCCTCGCGTCCTTGCCTGCGCATCAACCTGGGCGGGTTCTTGGTGGGTTTCTCCTCTATACTCCGCGCTCCCGGCCGCCTGGCCGTTACGCGTAGCGCATGAAGACTCTTCCAAAACACCAGCCCATTGCCGTGGTCGGGGTCGCCGCCCTTTTTCCCGGCTCTATCGAGAAGGACGGCTTCTGGCGCGACATCCTGGCCGGCCGCGATCTCATCACGGACGTGCCGGCCAGCCACTGGCTGATTGACGACTACTACGACCCGGACCCGCGCGCGCGCGACAAGACCTACTGCAAGCGGGGCGCGTTTCTGCCTGAGGTGGATTTCGATCCCGTCGAGTGGGGCGTGCCACCGTCGATTCTTCCGTCCACCGACACCAACCAGCTCCTCGCGCTCATCGTGGCGCAACAGGTGCTGGAAGACGCGTGCGGCGGCTCTTTCAAGGATCTGCCGCGCGATCGCGTGAGCGTGATCCTGGGCGTGACGTCGGCGCAGGAACTGCTCGGCTCCATGGTCAGCCGGCTGCAGCGACCGGTGTGGGTCAAGGCCTTGCGCGAGATGGGCCTAGCCGAAGACAAGGTCACCGACGCGTGCGAGCGCATCGCGGCCCACTACGTTGAGTGGCAGGAGAGTTCTTTCCCTGGAATCCTGGGCAACGTCGTCGCTGGCCGCATCGCCAATCGCCTCGATCTGGGCGGCACCAACTGCGTGACCGACGCGGCCTGCGCCAGCAGTCTGTCCGCCCTGTCCATGGCCATGTCCGAGCTGCACATGGGTCACTCGGATCTGGTCATCACCGGCGGGGCCGACACCATGAACGACATCTTCATGTACATCTGCTTCAGCAAGACGCCGGCACTGTCGCCGACCGGCGATTGCCGGCCATTCTCGGATGGCGCGGACGGCACCTTGCTGGGCGAAGGCATCGGCATGGTGGCGCTCAAGCGCCTGGCCGACGCCGAACGCGACGGAGATCGCATCTACGCCGTGGTGGCCGGCGTGGGCAGCTCGTCTGACGGTCGTACCAAGAGCATCTACGCGCCCGCGCCTGCGGGTCAGGCCAAGGCCCTGCGGCGTGCATACCAGGACGCGGGCTACGGTCCTGAAACCGTGGAGTTGGTGGAAGCGCACGGCACAGGCACGAAAGCCGGAGACATTGCTGAATTTGAAGGACTCCGCGCGGTTTTCGAGGAGAGCGGGCGCAAAGATCGCGGCTGGTGCGCGCTGGGCTCGGTGAAGTCGCAGATCGGCCACACCAAGGCCGCGGCCGGTGCGGCGGGCCTGTTCAAGGCGGTGATGGCGTTGCACCACCAGGTGCTGCCGCCGACCATCAAGGTCGATCGTCCGGATCCCAAGTTGAACGTCGACGAGAGCCCGTTTCACATCAACACCATGGCGCGGCCCTGGGTGCGCGACCAACGCCACCCACGCCGTGCCTCGGTCAGCTCGTTCGGCTTTGGCGGATCGAACTTCCACGTGGCGCTGCAGGAATACGCCGGCCCAGGAAAGCGCGCCTCGCGCGTGCGACCGGCCGGCGCCGAGGCTGTGCTGCTGAGCGGTGCCTCCTCCGAGGCCGTGGCCACGCGCTGTCGCGAACTGGCCGTCGAGGCAGCCGATGCTGCGATGCTGACGTTTCTGGCCCGCTCGACGCAAGAGTCATTCGACGCCGCGGCACCGGCACGCCTGGCTGTGTTCGCCGAATCCAGCGCGGATCTCGTCGGGAAACTGGGCAAGGCGGCAGAGCTGCTGGCCGCGGGCAACAGCTTCTCCGTGCCAGGCGGAATCGATTTCTGCGTCGGTCCCGCGGAAGGCAGCGTCGGGTTTCTCTTCCCTGGCCAGGGCAGCCAGTCGTTGTACATGGGCGCGGACGTGGCCATGGCCAGCGCGACTGCACTGGCCGTGTGGGATCGCGCAGCCGAGATCGAATTCGCTCCGGGCGTTCGTCTGCACGACATCGTGTTTCCGCGGCCGGTGTTCGACGAGGCTGCGCGCAGCGGGCAGCGTGCGCGTCTGACCGCGACCGAGTGGGCCCAGCCCGCGCTGGGTGCGACCAGCCTGGCCCTGCTGGCCATCTTGCGCGAGGCCGGCGTGAATCCAGCGGCCGTGGCTGGGCACAGCTTCGGCGAGCTGACCGCACTGTGCGCAGCCGGTTCGCTGACTCCCGAGGATCTCTTGCGACTTGCGCGGCGGCGCGGCGAATTGATGGCTGCAGCAGCGGCCGTGCCTGGAGCCATGACCTCGGTGGCGGCTCGGCGCGAGGACGTGCAGCCCTTGCTCGACGAGTGGAAGCTCGACGTGGTGGTGGCCAACCACAACAGTCCCAAGCAGCTCGTGCTTTCGGGCGCGACGGAAGCCATCGCCGAGGTGGAGCGACGTTTGAGTGAAAAGCGCATGGCAGCCACGCGCCTGGAAGTCGCGACGGCATTTCATTCGTCGCTGGTCAGCCCGGCTGCGCAGCCCCTGCGCGAATTCTTGGCCTCTGTGCCCCTGACCGCGCCGTCGATCCCGGTGTTCGCCAACACCAGCGCGGCGCCCTATCCCAGCGAGCCCGAGGCCATGCGCGCTCTCTTGGCTCATCAACTTGCCAAACCGGTTCGTTTCGTCGAGCAGATCGAAGCGATGTACGGGTCTGGCGTGCGCACCTTTGTCGAGGTGGGGCCGGGCCGCGTGCTGACCGGGCTGGTCGGCCACATTCTAAAGTCGCGTCCACATCGAGCGATTGCGCTCGACCGCAAGGGGCGGCCGGGTTGGGCCAGCCTGCAACAGGGGTTGGCCCTGCTGTCAGTCGCGGGCGTGGCCGTGGACTATGCGCGGTTGTGGGCCGCGTTTGCACCCGCGGCCGACCCGCGCACGCGGCGCAAACCCGCCATGAGTCTCAAGATGAATGGATCGAGCTACGGGAAGATCTATCCGCCCGAGCAAGGAGCAGTTGCATTGCCCAAGCCCAATCCCCTCTCACCCCCAGCCGAGCCCGCCGGCGTGGCTCCGGCGTCCGCGCTGCCTTTGGCGCCCATCGCTGCGGCGGGCAGCGGCGATCCGGCCGTGCAGCTCGCCTGGGTTCGTGCCTTTCAGGAGAGCCAGCGCCAGACCGCCGAGGCGCACGCGGTTTTCCAGCGCGCCATGGCCGAGTCGCACGCGGCCTTCTTGCGCGCGTCCGAGGCTTCCCTGGCCAACCTGGCCAGCATGCTGGGTGGCACTTCCGTTCTCTCGTCGCTGCCCGCGCTTGGCCGAGATGCCGGCCTGGGCGCCCAGCATCGCTTTGCCAGTCCCGTCGGTGATGGCGCCCGCGCCTCCGGCCATTCCGGTCGCGCCGCTTGCGCCGCCGGCTCCCGCGGCGGCTGTGGCCCAGCCCGTAGCTCCGCGCGAGGTCCCGGTCGCAGCCGCGCCCGTCGCCGTTTCTCTTGCTGACCTGCAGGCTCTCATGTTGAGCGTTGTCGCGGCCAAGACCGGTTACCCGGCAGAGATGGTGGGCCTGGACATGGACCTGGAAACCGATCTCGGCGTCGATTCCATCAAGCGCGTCGAGATTTTGTCCGCCGTGACCGAGAAGGCGCCCGGCCTGCCCGAGGTGAGCGCGGCGCGCATGGCCGGCATGCGCACTCTGCGCGAAATGGTCGCGTATCTGGGCGAGCAAGCGGGTTGTGCCGCCACCGCAGCCGACGCCAAGCCCGTCGTCGGGGAGCCGCAGGCGCCTCCAGCGCCCGTCGAGAAGGCAGCAGAGCCGATCCCTGCGCCCGTCGCCCCAACATCAATCGGGCGATTCGCCCTGCGTGCGGTTGCTGCTCCAGCCTTGGGCCTGGCCACGCCCGGCCTTGTGGCCGCTCGCGATCTGGTGGTGACCGACGACGGCGCTGGCGTGGGCGCAGCTTTGGTCGAAAAGCTCGGCGCCCGCGGCGCCAGGGCTCGGCTGGTTCACGAAATCCCGGCCGATGCTGATGCCGTGATCTATTTGGGTGGACTGCGCGCCGCTCCTTGCATCGATGACATTGTGACGGTGAATCGCGAAGCTCTGCGCGCGGCCCGCGTGGTGGCGGCTCGCTTTGCCAAGGAAGGCGGAACCTTCGTGACCGTGCAAGACACCGGCGGGGACTTCGGCCTGTCCGGGTGCGAGCGCGCGTGGCTGGCCGGGCCAGCGGCCTTGGCACGAACCGCGGCCATCGAGTGGCCGTCCGCCCACGTGCGCGCCATCGACATCGGTCGTGTGGGCCGTTCGCCCGCCGAAGTGGCAGACGCCCTGTGCGCGGAGCTGCTGTCCGGCGGCGTGGAGCGCGAAGTCGGTCTTCCGACCGAAGGGGCGCGCGTGGTCTTGCAAACCGTGGCGGCGTCCTTGACCGCGACTTCGGCCCTGCCGCTCGACCCGCAGTCCGTGGTGGTGGTTTCCGGCGGAGCGCGCGGGGTGACTGCGGCCTGCGTGATTGAATTGGCGCGCGCGGCCCGCTGTCGCTTCCTGCTGCTCGGGCGCACGCCCGTGGAAGACGAGCCTGCGTGCTGTCACGGGGTCGAGACGGATGCCGAACTCAAGCGCGTCTTGCTCGCCGACGCCAAGGCCCGGGGCGAGAGCGCCAGCCCGGCCAAGCTGGGCAGTCGCGTGGCCGCCATCCTGGCCGTGCGTGAGATTCGCCGCACTTTGCAGGCCATCGGCTCTGCGGGGGGCGCGGCTCGCTATAGGGCGGTGGACGTCAGCGATGCAGGCGCTGTGGCCGAGGCTGTGGCCCAGGCCCGAGCCAGCTGGGGTTCCATCACCGGAGTGATTCACGGCGCCGGCGCCCTGGCTGACAAGCTCATTGCGGACAAGACCGACGCTCAGTTTGCCAAGGTGTTTCGCACCAAGGTGGCGGGACTGCGCGCGCTTCTCGACGCCACGGCGGACGACGAGCTGGTGTTTCTCTTGCTTTTCTCGTCGGTGGCAGGCCATTCAGGCAACCAGGGCCAGGCGGACTACGCCATGGCCAACGAAGTCCTCAACAAGGTGGCCGCGCTCGAGCAGCGCCGGCGCGGACCGCGCTGCCTGGTGCGCGCGTTGGGCTGGGGCCCGTGGGACGGCGGCATGGTGGACGCTTCTGTGCGGGCGCGCTTTGCCAGCATGGGCGTGCCCTTGATTCCGCTCGCGGACGGCGCTCGCCTGATGTGCGATGAACTGTGTGCCACCGGCGACGCCGAGGTGGTGATCGGCGGCGCGGTGGCGGGCCATCGCCCGGCCGAACCAGGGGCGCTGAAGATCGAGGCCGAAATCGTTGTCGACCGCGCGCACTGGGCATTCCTCGACGGGCATCGCGTGCGTGGCACGGTGGTCGTGCCCGTGGCGCTGGTGCTCGAGTGGTTCGGCCGCGCGGCGCGGGCCTGCCGCCCGGATCTCACCCTGGCTGCCTGTCGCGAAGTACAGGTGCTGCGCGGGATTCGCCTTGCTCACTTCGACGACGGCGTTGCCGAGCGCTTCGTGTTGCGCGCGCGACAGCTGTCCAATGGCCACGAGGCCACCATCGCCGTCGAGTTGCTGGGCAGCGACGGCAGTCGTCACTACTCGGCCATCTGCGAAATGAAAGAGCGGTCACCGCTTCCTGACCGCACCTTGGCCGCGCCCGCCGACCTGGCGCCTTGGTCCGGCACCATCTACGACGGCGAAGTTCTTTTTCACGGCCCGGCTTTTCAGGTGATTCGTTCCGTCGACGGCATCGCCGAGGGCGGGCTGACCGCAACCCTGGAGGGTGTCACGGCGCGAGGCTGGGCGGGTTCCTGGCAGCTCGATCCGGCGCTGCTCGACGGTGGTTTGCAAGCAGCGGTGCTGTGGGCGCAGCGCAAGCTGGGCGCGGAGTCTTTGCCCACGGCCATTTCCAGTTTGCACATCTATCATCCGGGCCCGGTGACGGGGCCGATCCACTGCGTGCTGGCGGGTCGCGAAGCCTCGCAAAAGCGCGCCTTGTCCGACGTCGCGTTCTTGTCGAGCAACGGCAGCGTGGTGGCCGAGTTGCGCGGTATCGAGGTGCACGCGCTGCCGCGCGACGAGCGTCCCGCGGGTCCGCCTGATGCGCCCGCTCCGCGACGGCGCGCCGGCAACGGCTCGCCCGCCCGCTCATGAGTTTTGCCCCCATCGCCATCGTGGGGCAGGGCTGCGTCCTGCCCGGGGCCCTGTCGCCCGACGAGCTTTGGCAATTGGTGGTGGAGGCGCGCGTGGTGATCGGGCCAGCACCGGCCGGTCGCTGGGGCATCGATCCAGCTCTCGTCCTGGCCAAAGATGCAAAGGACACCCGCGATCGGACCCTGCACGATCGTGGCGGATACGTGCAAGGCTTCGACAAGGTCTTCGATGCGCAGGGCTTCGCTGTTCCTGCGGACGAGATCGCCCCACTCGATCCGCTATTTCACTGGCTGCTCCACGCCGGGCGCGAGGCTCTGCGCGATCTTCACTTTCGTGGCGACAAGGCCCGTGCCGGCGCGGTGGTCGGCAACCTGTCCTATCCGTCGTCGTCACTGTCGCGTTTCGCGGAGCGCTTTTGGTTGGAGCAACTGCTGGACAAGCAAGCCTTCGATCGCTTGGCTCTGCCAACCGTGGACCCGCGCAATCGCTTCATGTCGGGCCTGCCCGCGCACTTTCTCGTCCAGGCTTTGGGCTTGGGCGGCGCTGCCTTTGCGCTGGATGCTGCGTGTGCCTCCTCGATCTACGCCATCAAGCTCGCCTGCGATTTTCTGCACGACGGTCGCGCGGATCTGATGCTGGCCGGGGCCGTGAATCGCGCCGACGATCTTTTCATTCACCAGGGATTCACGGCTCTCAGTGCACTCAGCCCGTCCGGTCGCAGCCGGCCCTTCCATGCCGAGGCTGATGGCCTGATCCCAGCCGAGGGCGCGGCCCTGGTGGCTCTGCGCCGCCTGGAAGACGCCCGCCGCGACGGCGATCACATCCTGGGCGTGATTCGTGGCATCGGCCTCAGCAACGACGGCCGCGGCCGCGGCCTGCTGGTTCCCTCGCAGGAAGGCCAGGTGCGAGCCTTGCGCGCGGCCTACGCAGCCGCGGAGCTTTCGCCGTCGGAGATTTCTTTGGTCGAGTGTCACGCCACCGGGACGAGCGTCGGCGACGCAGTGGAAATTCGCGCTTTGGCCGAGATCGGCGCCGGTCGGGGCGAGCCCCTGCCCATCGGCTCGCTCAAGGCCAACCTGGGCCACCTGATCACCGGCGCGGGCGCGGCTGGCTTGCTCAAGGTTCTGGGGGCGTTTCGCGCGGGAGTGCGGCCACCCACGCCTTCCCTCGACAAGATCACGCCTGTGCTCGACGGCACACCCTTGCGCGTGTTGTGCGCGGCCGAGCCATGGAACGAGCCCGGCCCGCGCCGAGCCGCTATCAGCGCCTTTGGCTTTGGCGGCAACAACGCGCACTTGATCGTCGAAGAGCCGACAGCCAAGCCGGCTCGGCCGCGCAGCAAGGCGGTCGCGGTGGCCCCGCGCGTGGGCATCATCGCCATCGGCGCGAGGGTCGCCCATGGGAAGAGTGCGGCGGATTTCGCCGAGGCGCTTTTCCGGGGGCAGTCGCAGCTGAACGGCGACTGCGCGCCGGCGGACGAAGCGTCGCTCGCGCTGGCGGGGCTGCGCTTTCCGCCTAAGGATCTCGAAGAGACGCTACCGCAGCAACTGCTGGTTCTGGCCGCCGCCCGTGAGGCAGTTGCGCAGGTGGCGTCCACCCTGCCGCGCGAACGAACCTCGGTGATCGTGGGCATGCAGTGCGATGCCGAGATTGCGCGCCACGGAGCGCGCTGGTGCGCGGCCGGCTGGGCCGCAGCGCTGGGTGCCTCGCAAGACTGGGTGTCGGACGCACGCGACGGCTTCGTGCCTCTGCTCGGTGCTGCGGGTGTCATTGGCGCCATGCCCAACATCGTGAGCAATCGACTGAACAGTCAGTTCGATTTCTGTGGCCCCAGCCTCAGCGTGAGCAGCGAGGAGCTTTCTGGAATTCGCGCTTTGCAGATCGCGCGTCGGGCTTTGCAGCAGGGCGAGATCGACGCCGCCCTGGTCGCTGCGGTGGACATGTCGGCCGAACCTGTGCACAGGGCGGCCGCGGCCGCGTGCCTTTCCGCGGATCGACGGCAAGGCGGTGATGCAGCCGTTGTGTTGGTGCTCAAGCGGCTCCACGACATTCGCCGCGACGGAGACCAGGTGCTGGCCGTGCTCGGCGACGAGCGGGACCGAAAACCGGGCCTCAGGATAGGAGACGGCGAAGCCTGGAGCGCGACCACGCTCTTCGGTCATTCCCACGCGGCCTCGGGCCTGCTGCACGTGGCGGCTGCGGCACTTTGTTGTGGTCATCGCGTGCTTCCCGCGTCGCCCGGGGCCGGGCAGATCACGCCCTGGACAGCGAAACCGGCGAGCGTTTTGATTGTGACCCGGGCCCTCGGCGGCCAGGAGGCCCACACCTTCATTGAGGAGCCTCCCGCGGATCTGCGTCGTCCGCTCGCCGATGTATCGCCCAACGACGGCCCGGCGTTCTTGGCCGCCTTGCACAGCAGCGCGCATTTGCCCCAGCCTCCGCTGTACACGCTCGCAGCCCACCGACCAGAACCGACCTTGCCGGCATTGCAAGCGCGCGGTCTGCAGGTGATTGCCAGCAGCAAATTGACGGTGCAGATAATGGCGCCCGCGCCCTGGCTGCCGCCGGTCTTGCAAGACGGTGTCAGGGCGCAGACCACCGTCGCTTCGCCGGTCACTCATGCAGGACCAGGACCGCAGGAGCCGATGGCCGAGATCCTGGGCCGTATTCTGGCCCACCGGCGGCAGATCGCCGAGGTCCACGAGAATCACGTGATCCAGCAAGCGGCCGCGCACCGGCAGTTCCTGGAAGGTCGCCAGTGCGCGCTTGAGATCTTGCTCGGCGCAAACAACTTCTCCGCGTCTTCGTCGGCCAGGGGTCAGCTTGCGGCGGCCAGCGCGCGGCCAAGCACAGGCGATCAACAGACTCCGTCGACGAATCAAGGCTGGCCGCGTGGGCACGCTTTTTCGCGCCGCGATCTGGAAACCCACGCCGCGGGCCGCATTTCGGACTTGTTTGGTCCGCAATTCAAGGCACAGGACCCACACGCGGTCCAGGTGCGCATGCCCCAGCCGCCCTTGCTGCTGGCCGACCGGGTTGTGGGCCTGGAGGCAGTGGCTGGATCGATGGGCCTCGGCACGGTGTGGACCGAGACAGACGTGCGCGAGGACTCGTGGTTCCTGCACCGCGGATTCATGCCCGCGGGGATCATGATCGAGGCAGGCCAGGCCGACCTCTTTCTCATTTCGTACCTGGGCGTCGATGCTCTGAACCAGGGACGGCGGCGCTACCGCTTGCTGGGCTGCGAGCTGACCTACCACGGAGGCTTGCCTCGACGGGGCGAAACCCTTCGCTACGACATCCACGTGGACAGCCACGCGCACCAGGGCGATGTGCGCCTGTTCTTCTTTCACTATGACTGCGTGGTCAACGGCCGGTCCGCGCTGACTGTGCGCCAGGGTCAAGCTGGATTCTTCACCGAAGAAGAACTGAACGAATCGGCCGGCGTGCTGTGGACACCTGAGGGCCAGGCAATCAAACCCGACGCGCGCCTGGACCCGCCAGCGGTGACGTGCACGCGCCGGCAACTGTCAGCCGCAGAGGTGCGTGGTTTTTCCGACGGCGATCTCTTCGCGTGCTTCGGTCCCGGTTTCGAGGCGGGCCAGGCCCATGTGCGCACGCCTGCCATCCAGAACGGCAAGATGCTGCTGGTGGACCGCGTGCTCGATTTCGATCCGCGCGGCGGGCCCTGGCGCCGCGGCTATCTGCGGGCGGTCACGCCCATCCGCCCCGACGACTGGTTCTTTGCCGGCCATTTCAAGAACGATCCGTGCATGCCCGGCACGCTCATGTTCGAGGGCTGTCTACAGATGATGGCCATCTATCTGGCAGGCCTGGGCTACACCTTGGCCCGCGATGGCTGGCGCTTCGAGCCTGTGCCCGAGGAGACGTACCGGCTGCAATGTCGCGGCCAGGTGGTCCCCACGTCGAAAGAGCTGGTGTGCGAGATGTTCGTCGAGGAGGTGCACGACGGCCCGCTGCCTACGGTATACGCAGACCTGTTGGGCACCGTCGACGGACTGAAAGCATTCCACGCGCGCCGGGTCGGCCTGCGCTTGGTGCCCGACTGGCCGCTGTCGAGCCAGCCCGAACTTCTGCGCGAGACCGCGGAACCCAAGACCGTGGCCGAAGTGAACGGGTTTCGCTTCGACCACCGCTCACTGCTCGCCTGTGCCTGGGGCAAGCCGTCGGAGGCTTTTGGGCCGATGTATGCGCCTTTCGATGGACCTCGTCGCGTGGCGCGGCTGCCTGGCCCGCCCTATCACTTCATGAGCCGCGTCGTCCGTATCGACGGTGAGATGGGCGCGTGCCAAGCGGGCGCCACTATTGAAGTCGAATACGACGTGCCGGCCGAGGCCTGGTATTTCGCCGAGAACGGCCATCCTGTGATGCCCTTCTGTGTGTTGCTTGAGGCAGCCTTGCAGCCTTGTGGCTGGCTGGCCAGCTTTGCGGGCAGCGCCCTTGGCACTGACCAAGATCTCGCGTTTCGCAATCTCGACGGCACGGGCCATGCGATGGGCGAGGTGCGGCCCGGCGCTGGTCCGCTGCGCACCATCGCGACGCTGGAGAGCGTCTCGCGTTCGGGCGGCATGATCCTGGAATCCTTCCGCGTGCGCTGCTCGCTGGGCGAATCGTCGGTGTACGAGATGCAGACCGGGTTCGGTTTCTTTCCTGCGGCGACCTTCGAAAATCAGGCCGGTCTTGCCACCACCGCCGAACAGAGCGCGGAGCTAGGAGCCGCGTCTGACTTCCTCGTCGATCTGGCCGCGCCCCCAGCGCGTTTCTTTAGGGGTTCGTTGCGCCCAGCCGAGTCCCGCTTGCTCATGCTTGACCGCGTGACCGCCTGCGATCCGCGCGGAGGCCGCGCAGGGCTGGGTTTTCTGCGCGCGGAAAAGGACGTGAACCCAGCCGAGTGGTTCTTCAAGGCGCACTTCTTCCAGGATCCGGTGCAGCCTGGCTCGCTTGGTCTGGAAGCCATGTTGCAGCTTCTGCAATTCCACATGCTGCAGGCCGGGCTCGCCCAAGGGATGTCACGTCCCCGGTTTTCGCCCATTGAATCCGGTCGAGCACTGACCTGGAAGTATCGCGGTCAGGTGGTGCCGCAGAATCGCCTGATCACGGTCACGATGGAGATAAGCGAGCAAGGTCGCGACGCCACCGGGCCTTTCGCTGTCGCCGACGCATCCCTGTGGGTGGACGGCAAGCGCATCTATCAGGTGGCGGGACTGGGAATGAAGATCGTGGACGGGAACACCCATGGGCAAAGTCAGCTTTCGGCTGGTGGCCCGGCCGCTCGCTCGCTAACGGCGGCGGACCTGGTGCCCGCGACACGCGATGCTTGGCGCAGCTTCTTGGCAGGCACAGCTTTGCCGGTCGAAGATATCTGTCGCGGCCTGATTCTGCGCTTTCTGGGACAGCTTCACATTGCGGATCCCGAGGCTCTGCACGCGGCTCGTCCTGGCGGGGTCATCTTCTTGGCCAACCACCAGGTGACTGTCGAGTCCACCATGTTCGCCATTGTCGCGTCGGCATTGATGGGCGCGCCTGTGCTCACGCTCGCGCGCATTGAGAATCAGACTTCTTGGCTCGACCTTCTCATGCGCCACGTGTTTGCATTTCCGGGGCTGCGCACCCCGCGCATGTCGCAATACTTCGACCGCAGCGACAGCGCCGCTTTGCCCGGAATCATTCGCGAGATGTCAGCCGAGATGGTATCGAGCGGCCGCAGCGTGATGGTCCACGTCGAGGGCGCCATGGCGCACAGTTGTCGCACGCCGGTGCGCAAGCTTTCGGGCGCGTTTGTCGACATGGCCATTTCATTGGGGCGGCCAGTTGTTCCTGTGCGCTTCGTGGGCGGCTTGCCCGCGGCGCCCGTTTCCGACGAGATCGACTTTCCCGTGGGCATGGGCCAGCAGGACATCCACATCGGCGTTCCCATCGCGCCCGACGATTTGCGACCGCTCAACTATCGCGACCGTCGCCAGTGCGTGATCGACGCCATCAACAATCTTGGGCCACTTAACGACATTGAAGAGCCGCTGCCGCCAGATTCTGCGTTTGCGACTGCCGCGGCCGCCTGGTCTGGGCGCACGGGCGCCGATCTGGGCCATGCCGTCTTGTTCCGCATCCTGGAACAGCTTCCCGACATTTGTCCCGAGATGGCCACTCTGGTCGCTGGCGCGCGTGCCGGCGAGCTGCGCGTGTCGACCACAGCTGAGGGTCGTTGGCTAGCCGAACTGGCCCGCCGCCTGTTCGGGCCGCGGGGAGCGAAGGTGGTCGATGGATAGGCCAGATCGTCGCCCCACTCCGCCGATATCCCCGCCATTTCTGTCGCGAGTCTCACGAGAACAAAGTCAGCCCCGATGACATGAATGGGCAACTTGTCAGTCCGAAGCTCCAGCAATTCCAGCAGCGTCTCGCTTGCTTCCTCGACGTGGCCCGCGTCAGGAGACCGCGGCCAAGGTATGCGGATGTGGAATGCCTCGGATCTTCGTTGTAGACCCTCCGCTCGACGGTGGCTCGCGGGCCAGCGAGCGGAAAGATACAGCAATGAACTCCGGCAGCGTTCGAGATACGAATGTCATCAGCCAAGCGATCTGGTGCGATCTGCAGAAGATCCGCGCCGAGGCGCCACTGGTCCACAACATCACCAACTACGTGGTCATGAATGCCACGGCCAACGCGTTGCTTGCGGTCGGCGCCTCGCCGGTGATGGCCCACGCCATCGAGGAAGTCGAGGAGATGGTCCGACACGCGCGCGCACTGGTGCTCAACATCGGCACCTTGAGCGCGGCTTGGGTGGAGGCGATGGTCAAGGCAGGACAAGCGGCCCGGCAGCGGGGCATTCCCGTGGTGCTCGATCCGGTGGGCAGCGGCGCCACCGACTATCGCACCGCCACCGCGCAAAGACTGCTCGAAGAGGTCGGGCCGACCATCGTGCGCGGCAACGCCTCGGAGATTCGCTCGCTTGTGCGCGCCGGGGCCGGGCCCAAGGGCGTGGACAGCCAGCACACTCCCGACGAAATCCTGGGAGAAGCCCAGTCGCTTTCTCGCCAATGGCACTGCGCGGTCTCGGTCAGCGGCCCGGTCGACCTCGTCGTAGCTGACGGCGCCGTGATCCGGGTCGCCAATGGTCATGCCATGATGACGCGAGTCACTGGCATGGGCTGCACCGCCACCGCGATCACCGGCGCTTTTGCTGCTGTCAATCCCTCACCGTTGCAAGCAGCCGCGCACGCCATGGCAGTCATGGGCCTGGCCGGTGAGATCGCCGTTCAGCGCGCCCAGGGGCCAGGGACATTCTTCCCGCATTTCCTCGACGCACTCCACGGGCTCGACGAATCCGACATTGCCCGAGGTCTGCGCATGGAAAGCCGCGACAGGAGCTAGGAGAATCACAAGACCTGGCCCACATGCAAGTATCCTGGGGCTATGGGCAAGATGATCCAGGTCCGGCACGTTCCGGATAGCGTGCACCGCCGCTTGACCAGCCTCGCCCGGCAGTCGCGCATGTCGCTGTCAGACTACTTGCTGGTCGAGCTGCAGCGGTCGAGTGAGCGGCCAGCGCCGGCCGAGATCCTGGCACGGCTGTCGAAGCTGCGCCCGGTGGCCACCCGTTTGACGATCGTGCGGATGTTGCGCGAAGTAGAAGAATCGCCTTCAAGTGCCCCGCGCACCGACTCTTGCCACAAGGAGTGATGCTCATGATCTCGACCCGCGGCTTGGCAATCTCCGGATGCGCACTGGCCCTGGCTCTGGCCAATGGGTGTGGCCGCACAGCCGGTCTGGGTGGGAGCAGCTCCGGTGGCGCGGGCGGAATGCCTGCCTTCGGCGGGAGCACGGCGACGGGTGGTCAGGGTGGCGCAGGAACGGCCGGCCCTTGCACGGACGCCCTGGGCTCAGTCGCCCAGGGATACTTTTTCACTTGCCCAAATGACTACGCCTCGGCCGAGCAATGGCCCGCGACCTGTAGCTCCGGGCATGGGTATCTCGGCTCGTGCAACGGTTTCCTGGCGTTGCTGGTCAGCCCCGGCACCTGGGGCAAGGAGTGCTACTACGATCCGGCGAGCCGGGTGCTGGTGGGAGCCGTGGCTCAAGAAGACGTGCCAGAGTTCTGCGGTGGGACTTCGTATGCGCGCGGCGGGGGCAGCTATCCAAGTGATTGCCCTCTTCCTCTGCTGGCTGACCTCGGCGACTGCATGCCGGGGACCGGCGGCACGGGCGGCCAGGGCGGTATGGGCGGTATGCCTGGGTCCGGCGGGACCACGGCGACAGCTGGCCAGACCGCCTGTTCGTCGACCGAACCCTGCGCCCAGGGACTGTGCGTGGGCGCCTCCTGCGGCGACACTTGGACATGCGTCGTAGACGGGCGCGACTGTGCCGGCAGCCTCGTTGACTACTGCGGCTGTGACGGCGTCACCTTCCAGGACAGCTGGACCTGCCCCACACGTCCCTATAGCAATCAGGGAGCGTGTCCACCAGGCTCGGCGAACTGCGACCAGCGCGACGTTGCGTGCAAGACGCTGGCTCCGACATGCGGCCCGGGACAGTTTCCGCGGGTGGTCGAGAGCTGTTGGGACGGCACCTGCGTCCCCATCGAGCAGTGTCAGTGCACTGTGACTGAAGAGTGTCCGGACGCAGGCAATTTCGTATGTTGGAGCCGACAGCACTATGGCCCCTTGGGACCGTGAAGGCGCACCGACTGCGCCGTCCCCGGCGCTGGCTTCGCTTTCTGTCAGCGTGGCCGGTCGGCCAGAAACGCGCGCACGTGCGCGGCGATTTCGTCGGGGGCGTCTTCAAGTAGCCAGTGGCCGCAGTCGGGGAAGCGGTGGATCTGGGCGTGCGGCCAGTGTTCGCACCAGATGTCCAGCACGCGTGGCGGGAAAACCACGTCGCGCTCGCCCCAGCAAATGAGGGCCGGGGTTTGCCGAAATTGCGCCAGACCAGCCTCGATCGTGCTCACCAGGCCGTATGAAGGATCCGTGGGCACCAGCGGCACATCCTGCGGAAAACGCAGCAGCGCGATGCGATCGGCCCAACTCGCGTAGGGCGCAAGGTAAGCGTCGAGCACCTCGGCTGGCAAAAGCCGGCGCGTGCAACAGGTGCGCGCGGCTGTGCGAATGAAGAAGTCCGAGCTACGCAGCGCGAGCGCGCCCAGTGCGCGGTTGCGCACGACGTGCAGGGCCGCGGGCACATGCGCGTCGGCTGGCACGTGAAAGGCCGCGCCGTTGAGCACCACCAAGCGAGCCACTCGCTCGGGAAAGCGCACGGCCCAGGCCATGCCGATCATCGCCCCCCAGTCGTGCATGATCAGGGTCACGCCACGGTCGACACCCAGGTGGTCGAGCAGCGCTGCCAGATCGTCGGCGCGGCTTTGCAGACAGTAGCGGTATTGGTCATCGCCGGGCTTGTCAGAAAGCCCCATGCCCATGTGGTCAGGCACCACCACGCGAAAGCCATCACGCAAAGCCGGCACCAGGGCGCGAAAGTGAAACGACCAGGTGGGATTGCCGTGCAACATGACCACCGGCTCGCCCTGGCCCTCGTCGAGAAAGTGCAGGCGCAGGCCGCCGCGATCGAGAAAGTGGTCGGCGAAGGGATACAGCGCCTGCGGAATGCGCGAGCGATCCGTCACCGTCGCACTACCAGGTCACGCCCGCCACTGTGCAGTTCAGCCCGCTGCCGATGCCGCCCAGAACGACGTGATCGCCCGGCGACACACGCTCGGCCTCCACGGCTTTGGACAGGACCATGGGCACCGAGGCGGGACCCACGTTGCCCAGTTCCGGATAGATGAGAAATGCCTTTGCCAGATCGAAGCCCACGGCACGGGCCAGCTCCTGCGTGTGCAGCTCGCTCACCTGGTGCAGGGCGAACAGATCGACGGCTTCCGCGCTCCAGCCCAGATCCTTTTGCGCCTGCGCCCAGGTCCGCTGCGCCAGCCCCACGCCGTGGAGCAACAGGCTGCGCGTGTCGGTGATGCCCACGTCGAGCTGACCCCGGCAAAGCTGATTGTGTTGGGTTGCGGCCAAACTGGTCCCGCCGTGGAAGCGATGCCCTCCCGGCGCGAGTCGCGTGTGCGCCAGGATCATGGCTGCGGCGCCCGACCCCACGGTCAACGTGGCGAGCTGGTCGCGCAGCATCTGCGCATCGCAACTGTCTTGGCTCAGGCGCGCCAGCGTGGCCTCGACCACGGTGCGACTGCTTTCCCCGTCGACGACCAACCCGAAATCGATCTGGCCACGCTCGATCAGATTGCCCACCAAGTGCATGCCGTCGATGAAGCCGAGACACGCGTTGGCGACGTCGAAGTTGAGGCAAGTCTCGGGCAGCCCCAGATTGGCGTGCACGAAGCACGCGACTGACGGCTCGACGTAGTCGCGACACACCGAGGTGTTGATGAGCGCGCCGATGCGCGCCGGATCCACGCCCGCGTCGGCCAGAACCTTGCGCCCCGCCTGCGTGGCCGAATCGCTGGGTTGCGTCTGCACATCCCAGAATCGCCGCGCCTTCACGCCGGTCAGGCTTTCCAGCAGCCGCGCCGGCATGCCCAGCCGACGGTAGGTATCGGCCATGCGCGCATCCAGATCCTCGGACGGAATGCGGTGCGGGGCATCCACATGCGCCACGCCGACGATTGAGACATTGTCGAACTTCATGCCGGCTTGCAGTTCTAGCGGATTATCGGCCAGGGAGTAGGGTTTTGGCTACCTGACCTCGTCTTTCGCGATGTCGATGCTGTGCTGGGCGCTATCGCAACGGCCCTTGGGGTTGATCGCTCATCACCCTGACCCGCAAGGAACTCTTCGTAACCGCGATTTCGTTGACCCACAGCCTGCCAGGCAGTGGCGTGGGTGGCACGCCCGGCGGAACGGCGATGCGCACCCGCACGGGCAGTTTGCCGCCGCTGTGATGGATCTCGATTCGCAAAGGCAACGGGCTCGATTCTCGGGTGGCTTGCGCGATCGAGGCCAACGAGACTGTCGCGCTGACCTCGGTGCCGATCTGCATGCTGAATTCGCCTGACCAAATGTTCGTCGATGCGTCTAGCGGCGCGATGTCGAGCAACGCCTCGATGGCATAGTCGCCGGGAGGTAGGTCCAGCTCGGTCTCAGCGGCGGTTTCTCTCGCCCGATCGGGTGCGGCGGCAGGAATGGCCAGTCCCACGCTGTTCCACACGCCGCGCACAGCGGGCGTGTCGTCAGCGCGCGATCCGGTACTGCGCCAGGAACAAACGCGCGCCTGCTGATCCACGTGACAGACCTGCACAGCCCAGCGGTGATGCTCGCGCAACTTGCCGCCGGCCCAGGCCAACGTCGGAGCGCCGACAAAAATCGTGATGATGAGTTCCAAGGAAAGGCCGGCTTCCCAGCGTATTGCCCGCGACACGCGGCGCTCGCGAAGGACGTCCCTTGCTGTCTGGCCCAGCCACACCAGTCCGCCAGCAGCGAAAGGAAACACCAACAATGTGATGGGCAGGCGGTAGCGCGGGTCCGCGAAGATGACGATGTACATGCCGGCCAGCGCAACCATGAACGGCAGCAGGGTCAGGATCAGCCAGCGTCGGCGCACAATCGCCACGCCGAGGCCAACCAGGGCGGCTGCCACAGTTGCCAGCCAGAAAGTGTCCACCACCGGCTCGATGGTCGAGCGCCAGCGCCTGGCCACGCCGAGCACCGGCTCTGGCAGCACGCCGGCACGGAAAAGCGGCCAGTAGAGCAGGGCGCGTTCGTGAGCCAGCAGCTGTTCGGCCCTGGCGATGAAGAGGCCGACGGTGAAAGCGGGATCGAAGCGCAACCAGGGTCGAGCCATCGCCAGGGCCGCGCGATCGGCTTCGCGGTGTGGCTCGGCCAACACGGTGTAGCCCGTGACTTCGTGGAAGATCCGATTCAGGGAACGAGAGTAGTGACCCTCGCTGTTGGGATTGGCGCCCATCAAAGTGGTGATGCCGCCGTGGCTGTCAGAGACAAAGGTCTCGCCGTAGCGCAGCCGGTTGCGCACGGCCCAGGGCGAGAGCAGCGACGCGGCCACCGCGCAGGAAATGGCGGTGTTTCGCAGAGCTGGTTTCCAGCCAAGCCCAGAAGCGCGACAGCAGAAGATCGCCAACGAGCAGAGGGGCAGAGCGATGGCTCGGATATAGGTGGCCAGACCCATGAAGACGCCAAACAGCACTACTGACCGTCGGGGTCGCGCCGGCAGATGGCGCAGAAGAAAGTAGCAGGCGAGGCTGATGAGCGCGGCTGCCGGCATGTCCGTGCCAGTCACGCTCGATACAGCCACGCCGGCTGGCCACAGTGCGCACAGCAGGCCAGCCACCAGTGCCGCCGCCCGACTGTCCCAGAGCCGGCGCGCGATGCCGTACACGGCGCCCGCAGCCACACTGCCAGCCACCGCGCCCACCAGCTTGCACGCCAGCCATCCGCCGCCCAGCGTCTGCACCACGGCCAGCAGAAAGACGTACCCAGGCATGAAAATGTACTCAGCGTCGAAGGAGCCGAACTTGATCAGGTGCGCCGCCGACTCGACGTACATCGCGAAGTCACCCACCGGCTTGGTCGGCACCAGAAGGATCCAGCCCACGCGAAGAGCGAGGGCCAGCACGACGACAAGAAAGGCCGTCACAGCTGTGCTACCGGCCAAGGAACGCGACGCACTGTTCACTCATCTTTATGGTCGCCAACGCGCGACTGTACTCCATTCCAGGGCCCAGATTCACCGGGGTACGCTTGCGTCTTTGTGACGCCAGAGGATAACGCGTCTGCATCTGAACACGCGGCGCCGTCACGAACAATCCTAGATGGTTCATTTTCCCCTTCATTACGTGGTAACTGTTAGCTCCGTGTGGATGCAAGGGAGCGTTCGTGATAGCTCCACGTACGCAAACTCGCATTCCAGATCGACCGCACAACGAATTCAACAAGCGTTTCTGTCCCCTATCGCCGGAAGGAGAAACCCGCATGCACCGCTCATCACTCTCTTTGCTCGTGCCCCTGTCATTGGGGCTTGTCATGTCCACGTTGGCCTGCTCGCCAGCGGGTAGCGGCGGTAGCGGAGGTTCAACCACCGCTGGCTCGCCGAGCGGCGGGACCACGGCTCAGCCGAACGGCGGAACCACGAGTCAACCGAACGGCGGGACGACGAGTCAGCCGAACGGCGGGACCACGGTTCAGCCAAACGGCGGGACCACGACTCAGCCGAACGGCGGGACCACGAGTCAGACGAACGGCGGGACCACGGTTCAGCCCAGCGCCGGTACGACCAGCAACCCCGGCGGCAACCCAGCCGGCAACACGGGCAACCCCGGCGGCAACACGAGCAACACCGGCGGTGCGAAGACCGGCGGCACGACCAGCAACCCCGGCGGCACGACCAGCAATCCTGGCGGCACGACCAGCAACCCGGGCGGCACGACCAGCAACCCGGGCGGCACGACGACGGCGAGCGGCGGCTCGACGACGGGCGGCTCGACGACCACGAGCGGCGGCTCGACCGGTAGTTCTGGCGCATGCGCGGCTGGTCCCAACGTGATCTCCGACTTTGAATCCGGCAAGGGCGACATGATCAAGCAGGGCACTCCTGCACGGTCAGGCTGGTGGTACGTGTACTACCCGGGATCGCCCAGTAGCCCAACGAAGAGCGGACAGACTCAAACCCCGGCCGTAAACACCAGCGGCCCGATTGCCGTGGCGGCTGCCCCAGACGCAAGTTCGTGCAACAAGTACGCGCTGCATTCGACGGGCAGCGGCTTCGTGGGGGCATCGCAGGACTACGCCGGGTTTGGTGCGGGCTTCTTGCCCACGGACACTACGGGGCAGGTCTTCAAGCCGTACGACACCACCGCCTACACGGGTGTGAAGTTCAAGATCAAGACTGGCAGTGGCACGGCGCCTGCGACCTACTTCGAGGTGCTTACCCAGGATACGATGTCTTCGGCCCAGGGCGGGCTCCTCGGTGCCGAGGGCAATGCCAATGACGTCCCCGTCGGCCTTCACAACAATCGTGGTTTCCTGCTGAACGATCCGTGGATACCGGGCGGCATCACCAGCACCTACCAGACCATCACGATTCCCTTCGGGTACTTGGTTTCACGCTGGGTTCCGGCGCCGGCTACGAGTTCGGGCGCTGCGTGTGTTGCTGGAGGCCCCAAGTGTCAAGCGCCGGCGTTCGTCCCAGCCCATACCATGGGCATCCAGTTCTCGTTCTACTCGGGTGACTCTGCCAAGGGGTTCCCAGTGGTGGGGACGCCCGGAACCTACGACATCTGGGTCGACGACGTGCAGTTCACCACGGATGATTCGGGCCTGCAGACGCGGACGGGCTTCCCGTTGACCAGCGGTGTCGGCGTGGGTAGCTGCATCAGTCCCCAAGGGCCGAGCGCGAATGCCAAGTTCCTGGTGCCTGCGTACAACCAGTGGAAGGAGACCTTCGTAAGGGCGAACAAGGTTATTCGTCCCGAGAACAAAACGACACGGTATCCGAGGGCATCGCGTACGGCATGATGATTGCGGTCAACATGAACGACCAGACATTGTTTGATAGCCTCTACGGCTACTGGAACAACAACCTCGCAACGGGCACGCTCATGACTTGGTGCATACCCACTTCGGGCACTAGCTGCCAGCCGCAGGGCGGTGGATCGGCCACTGACGCTGATGAGGATGCCGCTTACGCGCTCCTGATGGCCGGAAACTCTGGGGCGGAACCTACAATGCGTCAGCGGTGAAGATGATCGGAGACATCTGGGCCAATGACATTGATGGCACCGGTACCAAGCTTCCGAAGGGCGGCAGTCAACTACGGCAGCCCGACCAGCGCAATCACCAACGCCTCGTACTTCGCTCCGTCCATGTACAGAGTATTCGCTACGGTGGACAGCGGTCACGACTGGGCCGGAGTCGCCACCGCATCACTCACGGCGGTCAATGGCGCTATTTCCGGAAGCAACGGTCTCATCCCCGCTTGGTGCGGAAGCTCCTGTACTGTTGCCGCCAGCAATGGCGCGGCGACAGACGGTGACTATCAGTACGATTCGCACCGAATCCCGATGCGCATCGGTTTGGACTACTGCTACAACGCCACGGCTGCTGCCAAGACCTATACGACGAAGAACACGGCTTTCTTCGCGACTGCGGCCGCAAACGGAATTGCCTATATCCAAGACATGTACACGCCAAGCGGAGGTCCAGTGAGCGGCACCGCGCCCAACTCGGCCTCGATCATCGGTACGGCTGGAGTCGGGGCCATGGCCACTGGCAACCAGGCCTTTCTCAATACCGCGTATCAGTCCGTGTTCGATACCATTACACGCGGGAGCATGGCGCCGGTCGATGCAGCCGGGAAGACCCCCTACTCGTACTTTAACGCCACGGTTGGCTTGCTCACCGCTCTCATGATGACCGGCAACTTCCTGCACTAGACCGATTCCGCAATAACCCAGTACACGACACTGATGCTCCTTCCCCAAAGAGGTCTTGGAATGACGACCAGGCATGCACTGTTTGTATTGGCCTTGCCAATGGCCCTGTTTGCTTGTTCCAGTTCCAAGACCAACGGGGGAGCATCCTTGGATGGGGGACTACTCTTTGACTTGATAGCGGACTTCACGACGAACAACAGCATCGCTCCCATCGACGGCCGCCAGGGACTCTTCCACGTCTGGGGGGACGGGAGCCTAGCAGGGCAATTCGATCCGCCCCTGGATCCGAATCAGCCCTATGTCTATCCCATTGACCTGACCACGGGGAATCCCGACGGTTCTGGCCCGGGTTCATTCCACACCCACGCCACGAACTGGGGGGTCTGGGGGGCAGCCCTGGGCACCGATTTCATGCCGAGAATGAATCTCGACGCAGGATTGGGCTCTGATGGTATGGGCTACAAGGGAACCTACGACGCTTCCAAGTACCAGGGCATCTCGTTCTGGGCTATGGCCACGACCGCGCTTACAAGGGTGCAGGTCGCTATCCTCGATGCCTATACCGATGGTGGGGCCACCTTTGCTGGCTTGCCCGTGCCCGACGGCACTGACCCGAGCTTCACCTCCTGCGTATTCAGCAACGATGTCAAATACAATTGCAGTCCCTACTTGGTCAAATTCCGAATGGATTCCACATATTTCCCCAAATACCAGAGCGACGCCTATCAGATCGACACCACCTGGAAGCGATTTGACGTCTTCTTTGCTGACACCCGTCAGGACCAATACAACAAAGGCTTTCACGCCACCACACAGCCGTTCACAGCCACCAACATCGACGTCAGCCACCTGACCTCCATGACAATCCAAGTGGGCGCGATCTTCGTGGGTACGACCCCTTCACCCAATGATTTCGAGATCTGGGTCGACGACGTCGAGTTCATCAAGTAGCCACCACCGACTGTGTGAACGGCGCGCGCTGGGCTAGTACGCGCCCAAGTCTGTCGCTGTCCAGCTGCCACTGCTTCCGTGAACATCCACGACCGTGGCTGCGGTGCTCAAAGCCACGACGTGAACCGTGCTATCGCTGGTTACTGTGCAATCCGGCGACGACGCCACGTCAATGCTTCCCATCTGTTCCCAAGGCGCAAAGTTTTCCCCCCAAGCAACCGCCTCAGCATACCAAAGCTTGCCCGCAGCAACGACGGCAAGGTGTCTCGTGAAGTTGCCAGTGGCATAGTTGGTTTCGGTACAAATGGTGGGGGAAAAAGAGTACGTCTTCGTGACTGGTGGCGGAATCAGCTCGGTACTCGATTGCGAGGGACTAGCTGAGACTACGTATTCGTAGTGCATCAATTGACCGGAGGTGTCGTACGCCACAAAATGCGTGTGGCCAGAATTTAGTCCGAACTGGTACGCGAGATCAGGAGCCGAAATGAGCGGATTGACTAGGTTTGGCGAGAGCAAGCTGGGCACGATACCGGGTGTTACCTGCGAAATTGTGGCAGTCAACTGCAACGCCGCACCCAGCACATAGGTGCCGCTCGTATCTGCCTGTGCGACGCCCACGGCAACGCCGAGACTGAACGTGGACGATGATAGCTCGCGCAAGAACTGGTTGTATGCGGTGCCAAACCCAGTCGCATGCATGAACGCACCGGAAGGACTAGTACCTGTCGCGACAATGTGAATTGTGTTGGAGTTTGCGCTGCAGTCCAGGTCCGAGCGGGCATCAATCAGAGAGCCGTCAAGCCCAGGTATGGTCTGCCAGGCTCCCCAGGTCGTGCCGCTTAGCACGCGGCGGTGGATGTGGTGGTCGCCTCCGAGCGCGAACACCTCCACGCTGCTGAGATCAGGACTCGTTGCGCAGGGCCCACTGGTGAACTGGTTGGTGGGTGCCGTCGCGCTGGTCGCGACGCTGGTCCCGCCGGTTGCAGATGAGCCGCCAATCGCAGAGGTGCCTCCGTTCGCAGTCGTGCCACCAGCCACGCTTGTGCCTCCGGTCGTCGGCGTGCCGCCGGTCGCAGCGCCACCACCAGTCGCAACGGTACCACCGGTCACGGCAATACCACCGGTCGCAGAGGTCCCGCCAGTCGCGGTGGTGCCCCCGGTCGGCCCAGCACCGCCAGTGGTAGTGGTTCCGCCCTTCGCCGTGGTTCCGCCGGTCAGCGCTGTCCCTGCACTGGACAAAACCCCACCGGAACCCGTCGATGTGGCAGAACCACCACCTGAGCGTGCGCCACCCGCATTGGTCGTGCCACCGGCACCGGCCCCACCGGATCCCGCTGTGCCTCCGGATCCGGAGGCACCTCCGCTACCGATCGGAAGATCCGTGGCTGCATCCGGTGCTTGTGGCACATCGGGCGCGGCGTCCACCGCCGGCGGCACCGCGGCCGCGTCCGGCCCTGGGCTAGCCGGCCCGTCGCTCACCACGGGCGGGGCAAGGTCCACACTGGTCCCGACCGCGTCGGGGAGGGCCAGGTCCACGCTGGCTCCGACCACGTCTGTCGGAACCTGGCTGTCGACGCTCACAAGAGCGTCTACGCCGCCGTCACTCCGCCGCACACAGCGAAGATCGGCCGTGCACACATATCCGTCAAGGCACGGCTGCTTATCCTCGGGCACGCATACGCTCCAGTCTCGTACCACCCCGCAGCCGAGGCTGAACGTGACGGGCAGAAGAAGCGTCAGGACCCACGAAAATGCATAGCGTTGGTTTGTCATGTTTTGGTTCTCGGATGTGGACTCAAGAAGTTGCGTGAAAAGTGAAGGGCCGTGCCCTATGGCGTGGCTCCGCCAGCATCCGGCAGTCGGGCGGCGTCGGGTTCACTCGTGCCCGACGTTCCCTGATGATTGCACTGGCCACCCGGAAGACCACGCGCCGGACGATGCCAGCAAGTCCGAAGCGGGTCAAGGCAGCCGCGAATTCACCCTTGGTCACTTCAAGTCTGCGAGGCGCGATGGCATATCGAGAATCGATAGCACCTCAATGTCTCGGTCGAGCGAGTACGATTGCCGACCCGGGTAGAGCACGAAAAGTCGATTCAGCTTGAGATCGTCGATTGCAATCCGCATGGACTTCGAGGCCGTGGGAGCATCCGACATCTTCATCTCGAACCCGTAGCGCTTGCCGCCGCGCATGACAAAGAGATCGAGCCCCGCTCCCTGATGGGTACCCCAGAAATAGGCCTCGCGCACTCCGAGGAGAGTCAGGACCTGCTCGATGACGAATCCTTCCCAGGATGCACCAGCTTTGGGATGCCCGGTCAGTTGGTGATGGGTTTCGAGGTCGAGCAAGGCGTGCAACAGCCCGGTGTCACGGACATAGACTTTAGGGGAGCGAAGTTGCCGCTTGCCCATGTTTTCGAACCAGGGCTGCAGCACGCGCACAGTCCAGGCACCGGAGAGAATGTCGAGGTAGTGGCGCGCGGTATTTTCGGATGTGCCGAGAGAGCGGGCAAATTCGGCGGCGTTCCAGATCCCGCCGTGATAGTGCGCGACCATGTTCCAAAATCGCCCCAGCGTGGCAGCGGGAATCGTCACACCCAGCTCACTCAGATCGCGCTGCAGGAAGTCCCGCACGTAGTCCCGACGCCAGGACAGGCTGGCGCTGTCCGACTTGGCCAGGAACGACCGGGGAAAGCCCCCGCGAAGCCATAGCCGGACGAAGTGGCGCACGCCCACTTCGCGCAGGTCAAAGCCGCCGACATCGATGTGGCTGACCCGCCCGGCGAGACTTTCGGATACCCCGCGCACCAAACGCGGATCGGCACTGCCCAGGATCATGAACCTGGCCGGAGTGCGCGGACGATCGGCAAGGACGCGAAGAACCTCGAACAGCTTCGGAAGCCTCTGGATCTCGTCGATGATCACCAGTCCACGGAGTGGTTCGAGTGCGCGCATGGGAGCGGACAGCCGAGCGAAATCGGCAGGGTTTTCCAGATCGAAAACCGTCACCCTTGACCCCTGGGCGAAAGCGCGAGCCAGGGTGGTCTTGCCGACCTGGCGCGGCCCGAGAATGGAAACGATAGGGCTGTGCGCAAGGGCCCGTCGTACATGGGACGCATAGACGGAGCGATAAATCACGGCGTAGGCATACCATGAAAAAGCTCAGACGACATGAGGATCTTCATGGATGACGGGTCAAGGGGGACGCCAAAAGCAAAGTGCGGCCCAGCCGCCATCTCTGTGCCCTCCCTCGCCCTCCCGTGTTTCAGCAGGCGTCTGCCACCCAGACGCCTGCGCTCACTTGCTCCCGCGTTTCCTACAACGGCGGCGTGGCGTTGCGGACCAGGTCGAGGAAGTACGACTGGAACCACACGCCGGCTTGCGGCGCGCCCGGCGCGCTTTCATCGGATGCACATTCCGCATCGAAACGCGGCTGCGTCGGATCCGAGATGCCGTCCGATTCTCCCGGCGGCTTGATCCAGAAGTACGCGTCGATGAACGGCGCGGGCGCCGCCCGCGGTCGCTCGCCAAGGCCAGCGCCCTTGATGTTGCACCAGTGGCCCCACACCTTGCGGATGCCACCCTTGCCGTTGCGCGCGGTATCGATGATGAAGCCCTTGTTCCTCACGCCGCTGTCGCTCAGCCCCACCGCCAGCTTCTTCACATACACCATTTCGTTGTAGCAAGGATCGCTGGATTCCATCGCCGCCCCGTCGCGGTTGTACAGGTGGGTGTAGTTGGACACGTTGGTGGCGAATCCGCGGATCATATCGTAGCCGCCCGCCTGCTTGAGCACCTTCTTGTAGACTTTGATCACGCTCTCGCGGTGGTGGTCCCATCCCAGCCAGCCCGCGTGGGCCGCATCCAGATAGATGCTGACGTTGGGCAATTGCAGCTTCTGGATGGCATACACCGTCGATTCGATGTACGCCGAGCGCGAATCGGCACACATGGGCAGGTTCATGTTGGTGACCAGGTTGCCCAAGGAATCTGGCTCCAGGATCACGACGATGGGCAGGTCGGAAAAGTCCTTGAAGTGTTTGACGATGACGTCGATGAACTCGGTCCGATAGCGGGCAACGCCGTTCTCCGAAACCTTCAGCTCTCCTGCCGACGAATTGGCGGCACAGTCGCGGTTGGGCATGTCGTAGACGATGACCAACGACAGGGTGGGCTTGCCGCTTGCCTGCTGCTGTTTTCGCGCCTCGCCGAGCCACAAGGGAAGATTTGCGACATGGGCAATGGAGTCCAGCCACAGGCCGGTGGGATACTGCTCGACCTTGCGAATGGCTTCTGCTTCCGCAGGAAAGGCCTTGGCGGTTGCCTCGACGTTCGCCACGTATTCGGGGTTGAGGAAGAAGTTGACGTCCAGGAAGGGATTGCGGCGTGAGGTCTCACGTCCGCTCGGCGCCTGTGAAGGGGCCTTGCCGATGCTGGCGCAGGCCGAAAGAGCGATCGAGACTGACAAGACTGCGAGAACGCGCTGATGAATCATGAAGATCTCCTGTCGACGAGAAGACGACACCGTGTGATGCCTCGAAGGGCGGCCCACTATTACACGTAATCGGCCCATGGGCGAAAGGGCCGAAACCAGAACGCCAAGGTTCGTGTTGTCGCGGTGCGCGTCGTTGGCTGCGCCCCCTCAGCGAAACAGCGTCGCCACCTTCGGGTAGTCACCTTCGTCGAGAGAGCCGTTGCGCACGCAACGAACCCTGCCGTCGGGCGCAGCCAGAATGTGGATGGGAATGGGCATGGAGGCATCGAAGGTGTAGTTCTTGACCCAGGCGCGGAAATCGCCTTGGTCGGGGGCGCGCAGCGACGGCGCCGGCGCAACGTCGGGGTGCGCCGCCAGGAATTTCGCCAGTTCGTCCGCATCCTCGTCGAGAGAAAGAAACCACACATCCAGCGCCACACCATCTTGCCTGAGCCGGTCGCGCCAGCCGGAAAGCACAGGCATCTCGCGCAGGCAGGGCTTGCACCAGGTCGCCCACAGGTTGAACCACACCCATCGCCCGGCCGGCAGCGCGCCAACCGGCTTGCGCGCGGGCGTGGCCGGCGGCAGCACCAGGCGGGCTCCAGTGCCTGCGGCAAACTCCAGGTCGCACCACGGGTCTGGCGGCGCTTTGGCCGCGGGCGTGGCCTTGACGGCCTGGTAGCGCGTGTTGGGCGGCGGCGCCTTTTCCGCGGCCGGGCAGCCAGTCAACCCAGCGACGAGGACGCACAGCGGAAGATGCTTTACAACCGGCAATCGATCCATGCGATGAAGGCTGATCGGTTGAGATCAGCAGTTGTGCACGCACCCTCGGCGCGCGATCGATTCCACTGACAGAATTCCTGGTCGAGTTGCGCGAATTCTTCGCCCAGCCACAGCAGCCCAACTTCTTGTTCCAGTTCGGGGTCGTTGAACTTGGCCTTGATGTGTTCCAGCACGGCGTCGGCGCGATGGCGGGACAGCTCGCGGTTGTGCTCGACCGAGCCCTCGGGCGAGGCGCGCGACACCACCAGGAAGTAGGACGCGCCCCGCTGATCGGCGAAGGTCTTTTCCAGAAGCGCCATGGCCGCCTCGTCGAGGTCCGCCTTGTCCAGGTCGAACTGGATGATGGCCGCGCGCTGGGCGAGCGGCGTGAAGAGCGAGTTGAAATCGCCGCCAGACATGGCCGCCATCTGCCGCGCTTGCAGGGGCTGACAGCCGCGCGAGCCACCCCCCTGGATGAGACCGCAGGAGGTGAGCACGCGGCGGAGGATCTGCTTGAGGTTCCCGCTGCAGTAGCCTTCGTTGGCCGAGCTGGCGGTGGCCACGTCGGAAACCTTGCCCAGCGATTCCTGGAGGCGCGTGGCCGAAGCCCGCGTCCACAACGTCGTGGGAAGAGCCACCCCCAGCAGGGTGCCCAGCGCGAGCAGGACGTGGAGCTTGTCCAGCCTCATCGTCGCACCTCCCCGTGCAAGCCCGCGTCGCCTTCCAGGGTTCGCGCCAACACGAAGTCGAGGCCCAGGTCAGTGTCCTCGTCGGGGATCTTGTGATTGCGCACAAAGAGTTGCGGCGTGAGCACCGGCAGCGAATTGGACACCACCCAGCGCAAGCTGCGGTTGAGCCGCGTGCGCACCAGCGGCAGACCCAGGCACGCGCCCAGCGCAGGGAACTCCTGCTTGATCTGGGAGTAGACCGAGTCCTGGCCATGCGCGCCTGCGGCCAGCAGATCGGGCTGGTGGGCAAAGGCCCACTCCAGCACGACGCTCGACTTTTCGCCTGCGCACAGAACGGCCTCGCTGACCGCGCAGGAGCCTGGGTGCAGCGATTCGTTGACCATCCAGTTGCATTCCTTGTCGAGCGGGAACAGCACGGTCTGCAGGGCGAGATCGCGGCCGAGATCGCTGGCCGACAAGCGCTGGGAAAACGCCTTGCACGCCGGACACAGCGGATCGAGGACCTCGATGGCCGGCACGCTGCCTGTGCCCTTGTTTTTCAGCATCACGCCGTAGCGATCCTCCGGGTGGCGCAGCTCGTTCTTGCGGGCGAGCGCGTCCGGATAGGGCGGCTTTTGCACCATATACAGCATCACCGGAACCAGAACCAAGGCGCAGCCTTCGAGAAAGTAGAGCGGCCATTGGCCTGAGTTGGTTCCCGCGCCTGCGGCCGCGCCGAGGTGGGCCCAGATGGCCGCGACCAGCACGCCCAGAGATGCACCATAGATCCCTGCGCATACCGTGCAAACCGTGCCCAGCTCCACCTTCGAGATCCAGAAGTAGACGATCGAGGTCGCCACTGGAAGCAGCGCCGCCGCGACAAGGAACCCAGTCTCGCCGCGGCCAACCCCGCGGCGTAAAGAGAGCTCAAGGCCGCGAAAGAAGAGGAACGCAAACACGCCCAGCGCGGGCAGCGCGATGGGAATTCCGCCCCAGGTCAGGCTGCGAAACACCGAGGAATAGGGACTCATGAGGACCGCGTGGCAGCCCGAGGTTCCGCTGGCGTCACGCGGACCCATGCCCGGCACGATGGAGCAGGTGATGGCGTGCACTTGCCGATCGAGGTGCGCCACGAAGTCGAAGGTCGACACAGCGGCGAACACCACGCCCAGCAGGGCGAAGAGTGCGAAGGCAACCAGGGCCGCGCGTGGAGCGCCACGCGGACCTTCATGCGCGAAGGCTTGCGGATTCACGACCGGCACCATAGCACCGCGGGAAAAACGCGCATGTTTCTTCGGGGATCTCCTCGTCGGCGCCCGCACACTATCGTGGACACCGAAGATGCGGTAAAGTGACCGCCTCTGACACGGGAGGATATCGTGAGACACACAAGTAAACTCGCAGGAATGTTTCTAGTTGGTTCGCTCTTGGCCGTGGGCTGCGGTCCATCGGAGCTGGAGCAAAAGGTGCCGGTTCTGGAAAAGGCGCTGAAGGAGCAGCAGGACGAGAACGCCAAGCTCAAGGCGCAGACAGAAGACCTGACCAAGAAGCTGGCGGACGCAACCGCCGCGGCTGACAGATTCAAGGCATGGGGCACCGGCACCCAGGCCGACAAGGAAGCTTTGCAGAAGAAGCTGGCCGAGCTGGAGAAGGCCAAGGCGGCGTCCGAGGCTCGCGAAGCCATGTTCCGGAGCCTGGCCGAGAAGCTGCGCTCGATGGTCGACGCCGGCCAGATCAAGGTGACCGTGCGCAACGGCCGCATGTTGCTGGTTCTGCCGAACGACATCCTGTTTGATTCCGGCAAGGTCGAGCTGAAGGACGAGGGCAAGACGGCCATCGCCAATGTGGCCAAGGTCCTGGCCGGCATGGCGGACCGCCATTTCCTGGTGGCCGGCCACACCGACAACGTGCCCATCAAGACCCACAAGTTCCGTTCCAACTGGGAACTGTCCACCCAGCGCGCGGTCGAGGTCACCCGCTTGCTCGTGGAGGGCGGCATGAAGCCCAGCCAGCTCGGCGCGGCCGGCTACGCCGACTTCGACCCCGCGGCGTCCAATGACACGCCCGATGGTCAGAAGCAGAACCGCCGCATCGAGATCGTGGTCGAGCCAAACTTGTCCGAGTTGCCCAGCCTGGACGGACTGGGTGGCAAGCCTGGCAAGTAGTCCTTTCCGGTCGCCCCTACGGGGTCGTGCCCCTGATGTTCAAGAAGCGTGATGTAGCCATACACTTCGTGGGGATCGGGGGCATTGGCATGTCGGGGATAGCCGAGGTTCTGCTCAACCTCGGCTATCGCGTGTCCGGGTCGGACCAGCGTGACAGCGAGACGACCCGCCGGCTGGAGGTGCTGGGCGGCCAGATCCAGATCGGCCATCGCGCTGAGCATGTCCGCAGTGCCGATGTGGTGGTGATTTCCAGCGCGGTCAAGCCCGACAATCCCGAGGTGCTGGCGGCGCGACGGCGCGACATACCGGTGATTCCGCGTGCCGAGATGCTGGGCGAGTTGATGCGCGTGAAGGACGGCGTGGCGGTGGCCGGCTCGCACGGCAAGACCAGCACCACCACCATGGTCGCGACGATTTTGGCCCACGCCGGCCTCGACCCGACCGCCATCATCGGCGGCAAGGCCAAGGTGTTCGGGTCCAACGCGCGCCTCGGTCAGGGCGAGGTGCTGGTGGCCGAGGCGGACGAGTCGGATGGTTCGTTTCGTCACCTGATTCCCATGGTCGCGGTGGTCACCAACGTCGATCGCGAGCACATGGATCACTATGGGACCGAGGCGGCCTTGCGCGAAGCCTTCGTCGATTTTGCCAACAAGGTTCCGTTCTATGGGCTGGTGGTTCTGTGCGCCGACAACCCGGTGGCCGCCGGGCTGGCCGTGGACCTGCAAAAGCGCCATGTGACCTACGGGCTTTCTGCCGGCGACTATCGCGGCGAGATTTTGTCTTCCGATGCGCAAGGCACGCGCCTGCGCGTGGCTGTGCACGGCAAGGCGCGCGGTGAGGTGTGGGTGCGCATGCCCGGCATCCACTACGCGCAGAATGCGCTGGCTGCCCTGTGCGTGTCCGACGTTTTCGACGTGTCTTTCTCGGTCTACGGCGAGGCGCTGGCATCGTTCGCCGGTGTGGACCGGCGCTTTTCCGTGCGTGGCGAGGCTGGCGGGATCTTGGTGGTGGACGACTACGGACACCACCCGACCGAGATTGCCGCGACCCTGGGCGGCGCGCGCCTTTTCGGCCGGCGCCTGGTGGTCGCCTTCCAGCCCCACCGTTTCACGCGCACGCGCGATTTGCTCAAGGATTTCGCGCCAGCACTGAAAGGCGCTGACGAAATCGTCCTCACTGACATCTACGCGGCCGGCGAGGCGCCCATGGAAGGCGTCAGCATCGAGAATCTGCTGGCGACGTTCCCTGCCGGGAGCCCCGTGACCTATCTGGCGCGCAAGGGGTTGGCCGACAATTTGCTGTCCCGCCTGCGCGCAGGCGATCTCCTGCTGACCCTGGGCGCGGGCGACATCACCCAGGTGGGCGGCGAGATCCTTGCACGTCTGAAGAAGGCGTAGCCGACCACCGAGCGGTTGTGCACGTCCCTTTGCTTCTGACTCTGGGTGGTTGTCGGTGCGATGGCGGCGGAGTATCCTCAAAATATGACTTTCACGGTCGACGTGCCGGATACGATGCTCAGGGCGCTCGATGTCTCGCCGGCCCAGGCCCCCGGCAAGCTGCGCCTGGCTGCGGCCATGAAGTTCTACGAATTGGGTGAGCTATCGTCCGGCGCCGCTGCGGAGTTGGCTGGAATTCCGAAGCCGGTCTTTTTGACCAAGCTGGCCGCCTTCGGCATCGATGCGTTTCGTATGCAGCCAGAGGAACTGGACCAGGACATCGGGGCTCTCCGGCGTCATGAACGCGGCTGAGTACATCTCGAATACTTCGCCGCTTCAGTACCTGCACCAAATCGGCGAACTTGAGCTTCTTCCCAGGCTGTTTCGCCGCATTGTGGTCCCTGGTGCGGTGGAAACCGAATTGGCGGCGGGTCGGGCCCTCGGCCATTTCCTGCCCGACGTTGGCGCGCTTCCCTGGGTCGATCTCCGTCGCGACATCCAAGCGCCACGCACCACTCTGGCCCACGCTGACCTCGGGGCCGGAGAGCGGGAGGTTCTGTGGTTGGCAACTGCCATCCCAGGAGGCATGGTCTTCCTCGACGATGGCGACGCGCGGCGGGCGGCACTCGCGCTCGACATACCCGTTTCCGGAACTCTCGGCATCCTGCTTTTCGCCAAGCAAAAAGGCCTGATCGGCCTTGTCCAGCCACTGCTTGACCTTCTCGAGGCCGCCAGGTTTCGCATGGCGCCGAGATTGCGAGCTTCAGTGCTCGACCGGGCGGGTGAGATCGGGCGGATTCACCTCGACCGTCACGTCGAACTGCCCAGAGTTGCCGCCAATCTCGTCTGCATCGTTGATGACCAAAAGGAGCTGGCCAGCCTCCTCGACCCTCGGGAATTCTTGCTCCGTTCCGACCAGTCTGCACCGCCCTGCCAGGATGGCAACCAGTGCCCCGCTGGGCAGTTCCTCGCACCCCTGCAAGGGATGGGGATGTACGCCCATGCTGACCTGAATTCCCTTCGGGCCGACTGGCTCACTGAAGCGGAACAGCCCCGGGTCGAGTGTCACCGTCCCTTTGGCCGCAACGTGAATTGAGTCCCCATTCAATATCGGGATTGCGCGCCAATCTGCGTCTGACCGTGGACCCTGGTTCAAAATCCCCGACATCAACGACTGGTTTGCAGGGATGGAGAAATGATACGTGCGTGTCCTCGACACATCAGGCAATGGTTCCACCGCGATTTGAAGCAGCCCAACCGAGGGCGGGGCCTCAACCTGCGTTCCGGGGCGGTCGAGAAGCTGAGCAACAGTCGTCGAGTGTTTGCCAATCTCCCGCCCACCGTCCGCGTCTCCGATCACGAATGAGATGGGGCTATCGGCAACGTAGTCACGTTTGTCCAAAGCAAAGGACCAGTGCCACTGTGGTTCCAATGTGGTTCGGATCGCCCCCGATTGAAGAACCAGACTCCCGATGTGTACCTTGACCTGAGGACTCGGCGGAATCCCGGAACCTGACCTACGTTCCCCGACCATGGCATCGATCGCCTCTGGCAAGAAAGGTATCGATGAAAAGGTTGCCAGACTCTTGAGCACCGGCACGGCGGCGCTCGGCTCCACTTTGTGCCACGCCTGATGTTCGGGGGTTTCGGCTGCAATGCTCGCGGACACCACAGTGACCTTGTATCGGGTTGGCCCGGGCTCACCGAGTTGAGTGCCTGTCGGCGTCGAGGTTGCGGTTGCACATGCGCCGGCTGTCAGCGAAGAAATCAGAACCCAAGAATGCGTTGGCTTCATTAGGAATCCTTTGTCCTTGTGTTTTTCAGTTTCCTTTTCTGCTGCTGCGGTTTCGCAGACTGATCTTTGTTCGGGCGGCAGCCTCGGCGTTGCCTGCGTGTCGCGCCGTTCGTGCGGCGCCAACTCAAGGACTACGGGAGCCGGCTCGCTCAGTTCGGTGTCGAGATTTTCGTGGCCCAGCGGCTCTGGGCCTTGGCCAGCCGGGCCGTCGGCGTGTGCCGGTCATTTTCCCGTTGTGATGTTGATGCTGGCCGGCCTGCTCGGCGCCGTCTCGCTTATCGCGTTCAGGTCGATAGGCGGGGGCTCATAGCCCGTCGGTGCGTCCTTGCACGTGTAGCGAAGCCGCCGCTCTTCGCGACCCTTGATCGTCGAAACTCGCGCAGAAGCTTCGGCTCTGTCCTCGACGGCGTCTGCACGACTCTTACCACTCTTGCTCGCGCCGCCGTCGATCTCGACCGTGTCGCGTCCCACCATCACCTTGCCTTTCTCGACGACCTCAAAACCGCGAGATCCGCAGTTCTTCTGCGCTTCTTCGCGGGCCTTCTCCAGGGCCTTGTCCTCCGCACTGAACAAACCGAGCATCCCATCGTGCCCCGGCGTATACCGGACCAGACCGCCGTTCCGGTTTTCTCGGATCGTCTCGGCGGCGCCGGTCGCCCAACAACCGGCCAAGCCCGCCAAGAGAGTTGCAATCAAGGTGACTAATTCGAGTCGCTTCTCTGTCAACATGGACATGGCCCCTTTCGTCGCGCACGACAATGGAAATGCTCCGCCTCGCCTCTTGAGATGGTAACAGGCTCTAAGGAGCCGCACAAGAGGTTCTATGGTGCCTCGCGCAATTCATCGGCGACGGCGATCCTTGGGCCACCGTTCATGGGAGCAGCCGCGCCATTCCGCCGTCAACTCGCAAGCGTTCTCCGCGCCCGCAGGGAGGAACTGCGCCTGTCTCAAGAGGCAGCGGCCGCGGGGTGTGAGATGAGCCCACGGTACCTCCGGTCCTTGGAGGCCGGACGTTCGGCCGTCAGCATGGAAACCCTCGGTCGGCTACTTGAGGCGCTCGACTGGGCCTGGACAGACATCGCAGAGAAACTATCCCCGGACAGGGGAGAAGTGCCGGCCGCGCCCGCGACCACGCACCGGCTCTTGGACAGACTGTGGAGCAAGGCCTCGCCGCGAGAGCGCGAGGTCATCAAACGCGTTCTGGCGAGCTTCCAGTAGGATTCTGACAGGGCCACGTCGAGATGACGGCATCGGACCGTGGAATGGCCTTGACCTCCTGGGGATTTGTCAGACATACTGTATGACAGAAACATGCCAAGTCAATGCCGGATCAATGCAAGGCTGGACGCAGCGCTGGCCCGCAAGGTGGGTCTGGTGCAAAAACGCACCCGCCGAAGCCTATCGCAGGTCGTACAGGAGTCGCTCACTCGCTATTGCGACCAGGAGTTGAGCGAAGGCGGTGAGCCGCTGGCGATCCTCAGGGCAGCCGGCTTTGTCGGCTGCGCCGACGGGCCGGCCGATCTGTCTTCCGCCTACAAGAAGGACCTGACGCGCTCTTTGGGCCGCAAGGCATGATCATCGCCGACACGGGTTTCTGGCTGGCGCTGGCAAACCGCGCCGATCGGCATCATCAAGCGGCGCTACACGCGATGGCCGGCGTGCACGAGGGATTGGTCACCACCTGGCCGGTCCTGACCGAGACCTGTCATCTGCTGTCGAGCCGGCTCGTCGTGCCCGCGCAGTTGGCCTTTGTGCGCGGAGTTCGCAACGGTGTCTGCACTGTGTTTCAGCTCGGCGACGGGCATCTACCCCGCATCGAGGAGCTGATGCGGCACTACGCCGACTTGCCGATGGACCTGGCGGACGCATCGCTCGTGGTGCTGGCAGAGGAAATGGGGAGCGGCCGGATCCTTTCGACCGACCAGCGCGACTTCCATACCTACCGCTGGAAGAACCGACGGCCATTTCGCAACCTGTTGCTCGGCTGACTGCGGTACTCCCGGGCGCGACGAGATCAGGACAGGTATGCCCTGGTTGAGTTGATCTTGGGCACACGTGGTTGATTCCGGCTGTGCAAACGCCTGAATCTTCATGGGTCCGCGGGCACGCCAGATGCATCGGTTCGGCGGCCGGAGGGAACGACTATGACAACAAAGCGCAGGACCCTGTCGATTGGCGTGGTGGCTCTATTCAGTACGTTGGGCCTCGCTTGCACGGACAAGGCCGGTGTGGGTGCGGTCACTCCAGCGGATGCCGGCAATGCTGACGTCGCACATGCAGGCGATCCCGACGTCCCTCCTGCTGGCGTGATCACTTTGACGATCACGGCTGCTGCCACGGCGACGGCTTCAGCCACCGGCACGGGCACCGCCACCGCCACGACGAGTGCGGCGCAGCCGCCAACGACTTCTTCGACGGCCACGGCCGTGGCCACCGCGACGGTTCCAGACGCGGGCATAGGCACGACCGCGGCGCAGACTTCGACGACCACGGGCACGGCAACGACCAGCGGCGCCTCCACTCCCACCATTGTGAAGACGGTCACCGTGACCTCCACATCCACCTCCACGGCTGGTGTCGTGGTCAGCGTGTATCCACAGAACGGCTACAACCTGGTGACCATCGCTTATCCGGCTGCCTGGTCCTGTCCCTCGGACACTTCGCTTCCATCCAGCACCACTGCCCAGGGCACGTTGCCTACAGATCCCTCGCTCAGCGCGACGGACTGCGCTTCTCTGGCCAACCTGCGCAGGCCGCAGCTCAAGGCGCAGAGTCTTGCGGCGCTCACCAACACGCGCGCCAGTCTCATCAGTCAGAATTGCACACAGACGACCGAGACGCGCTGTCTCGACGCCAATGGTACGAATGTCAGCATCTACAATTGCTACTTCGGATACGGGGGCGTGGATGCGGGAGTGTCCTATGGGTACCCCGGAATGACGCCATCAGGCGGAATGGTGGCAGCAGTGGGTGGGTCCACCAGCATGACCAACAGTGGGGCCGCGGGCGCCTCGGGCGCGACGGAGTATTCGACCACCAACACCCAGGTGGCCAGCGTGGATGAAGCCGACTACATCAAGAACGACAGCAACACGATCTTCGTGCTGAGCACGGACGGCCTGCACGTCATCGACGCCTGGCCTGCAGCCCAGACCCATGAGATTGCGCACCTCACTTTGACGGGCGAGCCGCGCCGGATGTATTTGCTCGACAACCAGCTGGTGGTCTACACGCGCGAGCAAGCCACCAGCACCGACGGCGGCGCGGGTAGTTCCAATCCCTCGGACCAGGGCTGCACCTACGGCTACGAGTGCCGCTTCTCTAGCGAGGGCGGGCACACTCTGATCGTCGTGTACGACGTGACCAATCCCGCAACCCCGGTCGAACTCGTCCGCTACGAAATGTCGGGGGGCTACGTCGACTCGCGCCGCATCGGATCCGTGGTGTACACCGTGGTCCACGACACGGGCGCCACGCAGATTCCAGGCCTCGACTTCACCCTGCAAGCCACCAGCTACGACGACCTGCAGACGAAGTTCAATCAACGGGTCGCCGACAACTACGCCAAGATCGACGGCACCAGCGACGCATACTTCCTGCCCTGGTCGAACATGACCAAACCCGGCGGAAGCGCCACGGTCAGCTCGGACTGTCAGCACGCCCTGGTGGCACAGAATGCTCAGGGCGCGAGTTTTGTCTCGCTCAACGCCTTCGACCTGACCACGCTCGAAGGCCCGACCCGTACGGTCCTGGGTTCCAGCCCCGGCTACGTGTATTCCTCGGCGACGGCGCTGTACATGGCGGTCGACAAAACCTACGAAGCAGACTACGCCAGCGGGAATTACTACTCCTACTATCAACCCACCGACTCCTTCGTTCACAAGTTCACCCTCAACGGCACTGACACGAGCTACGCCGGCAGCGTCACTTTGCCGGGTCATATCCTCAACCAATTTGCCATGGACGAGAACAACGGCGTCCTGCGCGCGGCCTCGACCAGCGGCTGGGTCCCTGACCCCTCGGTCATAAGCTACCTGACGACGTTCGGCGAACAGAGTGGCACGCTCACACAGCTGGGACAGATCGGCGGAATCGCCCCCCAAGAGGACATCCGCTCGGTGCGTTTCGACGGCGATCGCGGATTCGTGGTCACCTTCAAGAAGACGGATCCGCTCTTCGTCTTCGACCTGACCGACCCCACGCAGCCCCAACTGCTGGGCGAGCTTCAGATTCCAGGCTTCTCGACCTACATGCAGCCGCTCGACACCAACCACATGCTGGCCATCGGGTTCACCGCCGACGACGAGGTTTCCTTCGCCTGGTTCGACGGCATCCAGATTCAAATTTTCGACGTGACCGACCTGGCCAATCCCACGCTGGCGTGGAAGACGGTGATCGGCACGCGCGGGTCGAATTCCGAGGCGCTCACCAATCACCTGGCCTTCAACTACTTCGCGCCCAAGAAGATGTTGGCCTTGCCCATCACGGTGTGCGAAGGCGGCGGCAACGGTGTCTATGCTCAGGACCTGACCTTCGCCGGTCTCATGGTCTTCGACGTCTCGCTCGATACCGGCATCACCGAGCATGGTCGCCTGCCGTTCCTGGATCCCTCCACGGTCAGCGCCACCGCCAATTGCGACGAGTTCTGGACCGACTCAAAGTCGCTGGTCAAGCGCAGCATCTTCATGGACGACTGGATCTACGGTTTCAGCGATACCCAACTGCGTGTCGCCGCGCTCGCCAACATGAGCAGCGTTCTTCAGACGGTGCCTCTCGTGAGCCAGTAGGCACGAAGATCAAAAATTTGGCGGTCGGGCCCGACGGGGTGATCGTGTTGGGGTGCGCAACCACGCGGCCATCAGCCTGGTGGGCCGGCCAGCCCTGTCCGGCGGGGTGAGCCCTGTCGCGCGCCTGACCGGCGGGCGGACGGCGACGGCGGAGGCGGACGTCCCAGACTATCACGCCTCCCGGCGTGGCTGGTTTGGCCGGCGGCGCAACCGGCGCGTGGTGGTGCAGAGGCGCAGTCTATTTCTCATGCTGGGGGCTGCTCTGGCTCGCCTCGCCCGCGGGGCGTGGCTGGTGGGAAAGGTGGTCGGGAAAGTCGCGGCTGTGCTGGCCGTGCTGGCCGGGGCAGGGTGGGGCGGACGCTGGAGCGTTCGACACGTCGTGGATTCTCCGCGCTTTCAGGTCAAAGAGATCGACGTTGGGGCAACCCAACATGTCCGCCGCGAGGAACTTCTGGCCTTGCTCGGGGTGTCGCTGGGCGACCGCTTGCTCAGCGTGGACACCGATGCGGTGGCTGCGCGGGTGGCCACCCACCCCTGGGTAGCGGCTGCCAAGGTGAAACGCCATCTGCCGTCGGTGCTGCGCATCGACATCGTCGAGCGGCGCGCGTCGGCGGTCGCATCGCTGAGCGGATTGTACCTGGTCGACGAGAATGGCCGACCGTTCAAGCGCGCGCGCATGGACGAAGCCGAAGGCCTGCCGGTTCTGACCGGCATCGGCCGCGAACAGTATGCCAGGCTGCCCGAGGCCAGTGCGGCGGTGTTTCGCGAGGCCCTGGCGGTGCTCGACGAGTATCGCGCGCGGCCTGGCCGTGCTGGCCTCTCCGAGGTCAGCATCGACCCGCGCTTTGGCTTCACCCTCATACTGCTGGAAGGCGGTGCCGAGATCCGGCTCGGCCGGGGCGGATACAGCAAGAAATTGGCGCGATTCGATCAAATCCTGGAAGCTATGGAAAAAGAACATTTGGGCGGGCTGTCCGCCGTGCGGGTCGTGAACCTCGACCTGGGCGGGGGACAGGTCCCGGTGTTGGTGCGCGGCCTCGACGGGGACGCCGCGGCTGACAGGCCGGCAGCCAAACTGACAAAGAACTGACAGGGCGAAGGAACGGAGACGAGAAAAACATGGCGAGACGAAGCTCCGACATCATCGTTGGGCTCGACATCGGCACCACCAAAATCGCGGCCATCGTGGCAGAGATCGTCGAGAGTGGACTCGACGTCATCGGCATCGGCACGCATGTTTCGCGCGGGTTGAAGAAGGGAGTCATCGTCAACATCGACTCCACCGTCGCGGCCATCAAGCAGGCGGTGATGGAAGCCGAAGGCATGTCCGGGTGTGAGATCTCGCAGGTCTACGTCGGGATCGCGGGCGGCCACATCAAGGGCGTCAATTCGACCGGCACGGTGGCCATCAAGGACAAGGAAGTGCGCTCTAGCGACGTGGCCAAGGTGCTGGAGCTGGCGCGCGCCATCGCCCTGCCAGTGGACCGGCACGTGGTGCATGTGCTGCCGCAGGAATACCGGGTCGATGGCCAGGACGGCGTGCGCGAGCCTCTCGGCATGTGCGGGGTGCGTCTGGAAGCGCGCGTGCACATCGTCACCGCGGCAGCCGCGGCCTTGCAAAACATCATCAAGTGCTGCAGTCGGTGCGATCTGGAAGTCGTGGACACTGTGCTCGAGCCGCTGGCTTCAGGCGAGGCGGTGCTGGAACGCGACGAAAAGGATTTGGGCGTGGCCCTGGTCGACATTGGCGGCGGCACTACAGATATCGCGATATTTACCGAGGGATCGGTCGCCCACACCAGCGTGATACCGCTGGGTGGTCACCAGCTCACCAGCGACATCGCGTTCGGCCTGCGCACGCCGCCGCACGAGGCGGAAAAGATCAAGCACCGCTGGGGTTGCGCGCTGGCCAGCATGGTGTCCGCGCCCGAGACCATCGAGGTGGCTTCAGTGGGCGGCCGTGCGCCGCGCGTTCTGTCGCGCCAGATGTTGTGTCGGGACATCATCCAGCCGCGCATCGAGGAAATCTTCTCCTTTGTCAAAGCCGAGATCACTCGGCTGGGCTGCGAGGACATGCTGGCCTCGGGCGCCGTGATCACAGGCGGCGCGACCCAGCTTCCGGGCATGGCCGAACTGGCCGAAGAGGTGCTGGGCATTCCGGTGCGCCTGGGCATGCCCAAGGGCGTGGGCGGTCTGGCCGACGTGGTCAAATCGCCTGCGTTCTCCACGGGTGTCGGCTTGGTCCAGTATGGAGCCAGCCAACAGACCCTCGCCGGACGCCCCAACACCCCAATCCGCAGCGGCGGCGGCATCTTCAGCCGCCTGCGCCGGGTGCTTTCAAGCGCGTTCTAGCCAGCGTCGCGTTGACCGCGGATCGAAGTTAGTTGTTCCCCCTGCGGGGGCTTCGGGACGGACACCCCACCCCACCTCGCCCCGCGCGCTTCGCGCGCGCCCTCGTCACCACGGAGGGCACAGAGGCCACAGAGCCGGACCAGAACGGAAAGGGATGGGTCCTGCATGGTCCACATTCCTTCTTCCTATCCGATCTCTGTGTTCTCTGTGCTCTCTGTGGTGGAAAAGCTAGCCCGCTACGGGCCGGTGGGCGCGATGGCGGCGTCGTCGAGAAAGATCTCGGCCGGCTCTTCGGTGATGTTGGACGCGGAACCACCCACGTTCCAGGACAACCACATGCTGGGCACGGTCGATACCCCGGACACATCCACCAGCTGATTGCCGTCGATCCAGAACGTGACCCGCCCCGTGTTGTCGGTCGCCTGATTCATGAACGCCTCGACGAGGAACCAGCGCCCGATGGGGGCCACGGTCGTTGTAGCGGGAAGGTACTTGTGTGCGCGTGGGGTATCGTACAGGTACCAGGACATATCGCCAGTCGAGGCTTGCTCCAGGTCGAGGCTCCACAGGTAGACATAGCTGGAAGGGTTCGCCGGATCGGTGCGTCCCTGGAACTCAAACACGTTCCAGTATTGCCCGATGGTGTAGTTTTGCGGAATGTACATCCACACCCGGAAATAGGCATCGTTGGGCAGGTTCCCCGCCCTGAACAGCCGAGCGTATGAAGTCCTGGCGGCGGCGTAGATGGCCGACCTGACCGCGAATCGTCCACTGTGTGTGGGAGAGTTGACGACCGTGAGCTGGGCATCCGCCGACACGATCTGGTCGCTGGAAGCACCTTCGGCCCACTGGGACAGATCTCCGGTCTCGTGATCGGCGAACCAGTAAAGGGGGGCAGGTGTGGCATCTGAGGCATCTGGGCCAGGTAGGGCGCTGCCCAGATGGATCTGATCGCTACACGCACCCATGGCTACGAGCGCAGCGACGGCAGACAGTCGCTTCTCAAGGCTTGGCCGCGCTCACGGTTTTGCGCGCCAGACTGACGAACCGACCCGCCGGGTAGCGCACGAGATATCGGTCGGCCAGTGTCGTGGCGACCGCAGCATCGTGGCGAGCCACGGCTGCTTCGACGCCGATGGCCAGCGCTTCTTCGTTGAGCACGCCATCGGGAAAGCGCGTGAGGTAGCTTTGCGCCAGGGCGCCGGCCTGCGACGGGTTGTGCTCGCGGCGCAGGGATCGCAAGGCGGCCATCACCAACGCCGCTTCTTCAGGCGGCGGCGGGGCCGGGGCCACCTTCCTCGGCGCGGACTCGTCGACCGCGCCCCGCATATCGTTGGATGCGACTGCCTGGCGCTTTCCTGTCAGCGGCTCGCGCGCGCGGTCGCGCCGGGTACTGACTTGGGCGGCCGACGGCGACTGGTCCGCTGCCGAAGGTTCTTGTTCTCGCCGTGCGATCGGGTGTTTCGGCTGGGCGGCCGGCAGGCTGAGCGCAGCCGTTCTCGACGATTTCTCTTCCGAACCAGCAAGCCAACGACGGGCCAGGGTGGCGCTGAGAATGGTGGTGCTCACGAGCAAGGCCGTTATCAAGACAGCCACCGGCGCCAAGCGGGGGCGGCGCGTGGGCTCTGCGCAGACCTTGGCGTAGACCCGCCTTTCCGCCAATTCATTGGGGGCCGCAGGCGGCAGCGATCGCAGCAGCCGCGCAGCCTCAGCTTCGTCTGTATCGCGGAAGTCTTGCGTTTCGGTTAGTCGCTGTTTCATAGCCTTCCCGCTTCAGCTTCTGTCTGTTTCCGCAGGGCCGCGACCATGGCCACCAGATCCTTGCGGGCATGGTGCAGTCTGGTCCAGACGGTTTTTACGGGCACGCCGAGCAATGTGGCGATCTCCTGGCCGCTGTACCCTTCGATCTCGTAGAGAACCAGGGTCGCGCGCCGCTTGTCGCTCATGCGGTCGAGCATCTGGGCCAGCACGCGCTGATCCTGCTTGGTCTCCAGCGCCATGGCCGGTGAGGCGCCCATCCCGAGCAACTCCACGGAATCGAGCTCCCGGCGGCGCGAAAACAAGTTCTTGAACCAGGCCTTGCGGCGGAAGTTGCGCACCGTCAGATGGGCGATGCGATAAAGCCAACCCGCCAGGTTTCCGCCGCGGAAGTGCGGCAGCTTGCGACGCACGATCAAGAACACGTCTTGCGCCACGTCTTCAATCTCGGCCTCGGGCACGCCCAGACCACGCATCCACGCTACGGTCTGCCGGAAGTAGGCGTGGTACACATCCTCGAAGCGCAGGCGGACGGCGAGATCGGGAAGATGACGGGCGTCGTCTACGCTGGGAGCGCCGCTTTCTTCATGCCGGGAACTGGTCCACCGCTGCACAGCATAAGTATGTCACCAGAACCCGAAAAGCTTCTAGTTGAGGTGGATACTCACGCCTGCCAGCGCGCCCAGCCAGATTCGTGGCGCGGTGCCCACGTTGCCGATCGGGTCGACCACGAGGTCGAAATGGCGCGCGCTGAGTTCCGTCTGCAAAGCCAGGAACGGCGAGAGCCGGCGACCCATGGTTTGCGCCCGAAATCCAAGGCGCCCGCCCGCGTCGATGTGCGTGGAGCTTGCGCTCGGGTCCAGACCTCGCCCTTGGGCGAGCAGCAAAGCTCCATAGGGCCCAATTTCGATTCCCATTTCGGCCGCACCCCACCGCCAAGAGAGGTTTGCCGAAACATCCAGGGACACCCGGCCCAGTGAAAGCTCGTAGGGCTGAACTTTCGCGACGGTCGGATAGCCGGCCTCCAGGCCGGCCGTCACACCGAAGCGTTCCCCGGACGCCAGCCAACGCAAGGATCCGCCCCAAGCCATGGCCGGGCTGCGCCCGCCTGATCCGGGCGCGACCAGGAACTCGGGAGCAAGATCGAGCCGGTGGCCGCGGGACAAGCGAGGTTGCGTCGAACCCGCGGATTGGCGAATGGCCGGAGCAGGATTCGGATTTTCGATGTCCGGAGGCTCGATCACCAGGGCCGCGAACACGGCCGCAATTTTGGTTCGCTCGGGGCAATTGCGATCAGGATCGGAGTAGGTGGCCGAGCGGCCAGCCACATGCACGGACCAGGCCGTGCCCAGGTCACGCACCGTAACGGTGGCAAGAGACGAGCGGTCCGACTTGGCACTCAGCAGCTGAGCCAGCGCCGCATCAACGTCGGCGCCAGCCGGACAGTCTCCTGAAGAATCGACCGCCGCGGCCCGTGCAGCCTGCGGATGCAACACGGAAGCAAGGATGAGCCAGCCGAGATATCGGCGCGCAGAAATAATTGGGGAATGGGCGTCTCGGGACAAGGCCCGCAGAATACCACTGTCCAACACCACTCCGACTGACCGCTTTGGCAGGAATGCAGCCCAGGCCCATTCCCTGGTGTTATGCTGAGCCGGACCAACGGCGCCCGGGTCACGGCCAGTCCATGGTGAACTGGCTGCGCCGTTAGCCAGCTTCGATCCACGAAAGAAGACACCCGCCCTTGCCTCGCCACGCACTCATTGTTGGGAACTCCGACGGTATCGGGCTGCACAGCACGCGGCGGCTGCTCGATCGGGGCTGGCAGGTCACCGGGGTTTCCCGCCGGGCGAGCCCGGTTGTGCACGACCGCTATCGGCACCATGTGCTCGACGTCAGCGATGGCGCCTACGTCGAGAATCTGCGCGCAATTTTGGGTCAGGGGCCGATTGATACTTGCATCTATTGTGCAGGAATTGGCAGCCCGCCCGATGCGAAAGATCTGAGCGGCGACATCCAGGTCTTCGAGGTGAATCTGATGGGCGCCTTGCGTACCACCGAGGTGATCGTGCCCGCCATGGTCGCGGCCGGTCGTGGGCATCTCGTGGTGCTGTCCAGCCAGGCCGATATCCTGGTCGCGGCCCGCATGCCGGCCTACGCCGCGTCCAAGGCGGCCCTGTCGAACTACTTTGAAGGTCTGGGCCTGACCCTGCGTCCGCACGGCGTGGCCGTCACCAACCTGCGCTTCGGATTCGTGGACACCAAGATGGCGCGCGCCAGTGTGCGGCCGTTCATGTACACGCTCGATCAGGCGACCGACGTCGTGGAACGTGTACTGCGCAAGCGTCCTCTGCGCCTGACCCGGCCGCTCTCCATGGCTCTGCTGGTGCACATGTTGGCCTGGCTCGGCCGCTGGCGCGTGCGCCTGGCGCGCGGACCTGCGTTGCCACGGACGTAACAGCGGCTCGTTTAAGTCTGGGTCGGCAAGGCTAGTGCAAGGGCTGCGGAGGCAGGTCGGCCTGGTGTTGAGTCTCCCCATAGACCAAAGCGGAGGCTGCGCCTGTGTCTGGGATCTCGATCGCCGCGACTGAAAGCGCAGGCAGAGTGAAGGTTGGAGGCTTGGGAGTGGTGGCAAGATCGTCGACCTTGAAAGTGAGAACTGCGGGCACGTCGTTCCAGTTAACCGCGATAATCTGGGTCCCGTTTTCGGTCTGATTGCGACTGGCATAGGCGCTGACTTTGCTGGGGGCCGACGATACCGAGAGCAGCGTGGTACCGAAGTGCTCCGCAAAGAGATCGAGTGCCCAATACACCGGTTGTGGCTTGGGCGTGCCTGGCCTGTTCGCAAACAAGCCGAGGGTCCAGCTCTCGCGCGTGCTCCAGAACACAGTCGCCCACAGCCCCGATTCAAGGCCAACACCGAACGCGTCCGCCGCCCACAGCCCGGCGGGAACCGTGCCAGGAGACGCGGGCAGCACGGGATTGGTAGGATTGCCGTCCCAGGTGATGTTGCACTCGGTGATGGCCAGCGGCTTGCCAGCGTTCCCGGTCGCCTGCAGGATGGATTGAAGGTGCGCGATCATGCCTCGCAAGTTGGACGCATCGGCGGCAGCGGCGGCCACGGTGGTCAGGGCTGCGACGATAGGGTAACGGTGGATCGCCACGATGTCGAAGAGCGAGCCGCAAGTCTGCAAGATCGGGGTGAGCCAGTCGTTGGCGCCGCTCTGGTATTTCCACGACAGATCGGGTCCAACAATCTTGATCGTCGGATCGACTGCCTTCATCGCTGCGACGTAGTTGGTGACATCCGCGCAATAGTCCGCGGGCGTGTAGCCAGCAATGCCCGATGACCCGGTCGCGGTTGCATAGAGGTCAGGCTCGTTGCCGATGGAGAAGTACTTGACTCCGTATGTGTTCTGCACGTTCGCGTACGACACCATGGCGGCTGCCATGGCAGGGCCATTGGGCGCGCCGGCGGTCGCGCTGGAACCGGCGGCGGCATCAGCATCGAAACCGGCGTCGGCATCAGAACCGGCGTCACTATCGGCATCGGCGCCGGCGCCGCCGTCGGAATTGGTACGGCGGGCGCCGAGCACTGGCACCTGCAGAATCATGTCGGCACCGATGGCCCGCAGGTAGGTCATGGCCGCGTCCATCTGGGCGTCGTCGAACTTGTCAGGCAAGTTCATGTCGTTGGTCGAACCTCCGACGCGCATGACGAAGGGCGCGAGCGTGCGAATCTGGTCCTCGGTTCCCGCGACCTGGTCCCCGTAGGTCGGGCTCCAGGACCAGTAGGTGGTGCCGAGCCCCTTGCTGGTCCGAACAGTCTGCGGCACAGCTGAAAGCGTGACGGTTCCAGAAATCGTGGGCCCGCTTGCCTTGGAGCAGCCCCACAGACCCGACAGTAGGCAGGTAGAAATGGGAACGTAACGGAAGATCACAGCGCGGAGCGATGTGCACATGCGAGCCACTATACCGTCCCTCGCAGCCCCATCCTGGCGCTTTTCTTGTTTTGCACGACCATGGGCGTCTTCCTCGGTCAGCTGGTTCTTGTCTTCGCTCCAGCATGAACTTATGTTCAGGTCCAGGGCCTGCTTTTTGCCTGGGACATGTGAAAAATTTGGAGCATGGCGCGGGTCGTGCGATCCAAGTAGTCCAGGGAGTGATCACATGCTCGAATTCGACGACCAGGCGCAAGGTCCGAAGATCAAGGTGATAGGTGTAGGCGGCGGCGGCGGCAACGCGCTCAACACCATGATTGAGGCCGGAATCCAGGGCGTGGACTTCGTGGCCGCCAACACCGACTGCCAAGTGCTGGAGACCAACCAGGCGCCCACCAAGATTCAGATCGGGAAAAACCTGACCAAGGGCCTCGGTGCCGGGGCCAACCCCGACATCGGTTGCGCCGCAGCCCTGGAAGATGCTTCACGCATTGCCGAGGTGATCGGCGGCGCAGACATGGTCTTCGTCACAGCGGGCATGGGCGGCGGCACCGGCACCGGCGCGGCGCCTGTGATCGCGCGCGTGGCCCGCGAGGCGGGCGCGCTCACCGTCGCGGTGGTGACCAAGCCCTTCATGTTCGAGGGCCTGCAGCGCAAGAAGAAGGCGAACGCGGGCGTGGCCGAGCTGGCCAAGTCGGTGGACGCGCTCATCGTGATTCCCAACGACCGTCTGGTCGCGCTGGCCGGCAAGAACATGACCCTGCGTGAGTCGTTCAATCTGGTCGACAGCGTGTGCGCCACCGCCGTGCGGGGCATCAGCGATCTGGTCATGATGCCGGGCCTCATCAACGTCGACTTTGCCGACGTGCGCACCATCATGACCGGCATGGGTCGGGCGTTGATGGGCTCGGGTCGTGGCAAGGGCGAAAAGCGCGCCCTGGATGCCGCCATGATGGCCATCAATTCACCGCTGCTGGAGGACGTGTCCATCAACGGCGCCACCGGCATCCTGGTCAACATCACCGGCGGTCCTGACCTGATGCTGGCCGAGGTCACCGAGGCCTGCACCCTGATTCAGGAAGCCGCCGATCCCGACGCCAATATCATCTTCGGCTCGGTCATCGACGCCAACATGACCGACGAAGTGTGCCTCACGGTGATCGCGACGGGCTTCCAGAGCCGTACCGCGGTCGAGGCCTCCACCGTGGCCGGCAGCTTGAACACGCGGTCGAGCAAGAAGCCAGCCGATCACCAGATGGCGCTGCCGATTTCGAGCGCGGCCCCGCTGCCGCAACCCGCGCCGCCGCGCGTGTCTGTGGCCGTGACCGCGGCTCCTCCGCCGGTTCCAAACGCGGCCAGGGTTCCCCTGGCGAGCGCTAGCTCGGTCGCTCCGGCGCGTGTCGTAGCGGCGGCGCCTGCGTCCAGCGTGGTCCCCGAGCTGGTCGAGTTTGCCGACACTGCGGTCGAGGATTTCCCTGCCTCGACTTGCTATCCGGTCAGCGCCCTCATGTACACGCCGGCTCCTGTGGTCGGAATGGCACCAGCGCCTTCGGCTCCGGTGGCGCTGGCCGAGCGGCTGACCCCGGCTCCTGAGCCGCGGCCGGTGATTCGTCCAGCTGTCACCTCGCCCATTAGCACAGCCCAGGGCAGCGGTCCGCGCCGCACTTCGGGCACAGTGCCGGTGGCCCTGGCCGCCGACCACCTGTGCATCGAGGAGAGCGAGTTCGACAAGCCCACCTATCTTCGTCGGGCCATGGCCGTCGAAACACCGCTGGCCATGCGTCTTCCGGGCGAAGGCAGCAAGCTGTAGGGGAAAGTTCGAGTGGCGGGCGGGGCCGGGCGCAAGGACCAACCCGACGAGGTCAAGCTTCTGGCGCGCAATCGCAAGGCGCGCCACGACTACGAGATCGACGAGACCCTGGAGGCAGGACTGGCGTTGGTCGGCTCTGAGGTCAAGTCCATCCGCGACGGGAAAGTGACTCTGATTGATGCCTATGCCAGCGTGGAAAGCGGCGAGGCGTGGCTGCACCAGTTGGACATCGGCGTCTATGCGTTCGCCCATGCGCGCAACCACGACCCGCGCCGCCGGCGCAAACTGCTGCTGCATCGGCGCGAGATTGATCGCCTGGTAGCCAAGGTACGCGAGAAGGGCTACACGCTGATTCCACTTTCGCTGTACGAAAAGCAAGGCCGCGTGAAAGTGGAATTGGCGCTGGTGCACGGCAAGCAACAGTACGACCGGCGCGAGGACGTCAAGAAGCGCGAAGCCCAGCGCGAAATGGATCGCGCCATGTCCCGCCGACGACGGTAGTCAGCGGACTCCTGATTGGCCGCCGTGTACCCCATCCGTGGCAGCCGCCATGTAGATCCGTGTGTACGCAATGTGGCGAGGCCATTCTTGCGGGCAAGCCGCTATTGGCCCGCGATCGGGCGTTCCAGCAACTCAAGGCCGACGTCGATCAGGTGCTCGGCCCCGACGAAGTGGCGCGAGTGCGGGAGACGCTGCGCCTGAGCCAGCGCCGAGCCGGCGAGGTTTTGGGCGGCGGGCCGCGAGCGTTTCAGAAGTACGAGTCAGGCAAACAGGCCGTCAGCGTTCCCATGAGCAACCTGCTGCGTTTGCTGGCCCGCGATCCAGCGCGTCTGCGCGAGATAGCTTCTGCGCGTCCAAGGCCCCTGGCAAGGCATTCCGGGCGCCGAGCGGCATGAGGGGAGTCAAGCATGCGGATGAGCCGGACCCCGATGCCTAGTCCTTTCGAAGAGGGTTCTTCTGCGTCAGAGAAGCCTCCCGCTGTGGGCCGCCAGGCCCGGCGAGCCCGCCGAGGTGTCACGCGGGTCGGAATGTCCAGAATGGCCAAATGGCCAAGTCGCAATTGACGTTCTAGGTGGTGTCTGCGATGCTCGCACACCACTGCGCGATACTGAGTCGCGTTTCCGACGAAATGAGCACTTCTACGGGGGAATGACGCCAGATGACAGCCGCTGTGCTCTTCCACCAACTTCCGCCGGTCGATATCCACCAACCCGACATCGCATTGACCATCCTGAAGGGTCACCTCGGCGCGCATAGGGTGCCTTCCCAGACGATCTACTGGAACCTGCTCCTGCATCGCTTCTACGATCAGTTCAGGGTGTTTCGGCCCGATATCTACGACTGGCTTCACAGGGACCAAGAGTCGCGTCCCACCGTTTTCCACGTTGGGCCATTTCTGCTGGAGCTCCTGCACGGAGATGAATCTCCGCGATCCGTAGGCGCCCGAGCCAGTCTGCTAGCTTACTACTCATCGCTTTTCCCCGACGTAGCCGTTCAGAATCCCGGGTATCTTGAGGACTGGCTAGAAGACCTGCGAATGGACATCATGAGCTTTCTCGCGGCCGAGCTTGGGAAGCTCGATCTCGCTGCGATTTCCCTCTGGGCAGTCTCATGCAAGTTCAACCAGTGGATCCCAGGACTCGTTTTGACCAACATGGCGAGTCAGCGTCGCCCCGATCTGCCCATCTTGATCGGTGGGATCGCTTCCAAGGAGGAGGCCCAAACCATGATGCGGGTCTTCCCTCAGGCTGCGTATGCTATTTGGGGTGAGGGGGAAGAGCCTTTGCTGGCGCTCGTACGCCAACTGGAAGGGCGGGAGATTGGGTTAGACTCTGTCCCGCGGCTTCTTTACCGCAGGGAGGGACAAATCTGCACCAGCCTGGTGGAGAAGGCGGACTCGGGGCCCCTGCCCCGCGACGACGTTTCGGATTACTTTGCGGCGCGCGCGCAACTGCCTCGCGAGACATCGAAGCCCCTTGTTGTCGGAATCTCACTCAATACGGTTCGAGGCTGCTCCTGGGGCCGCTGTCGCTTCTGCAGCTTGCACCAGAATCTTTCCCTCCGGCACAAGGAACCAGACCAAATCATCGAGGAGATTCGAGATCTGGCCACTCGCTACGACGTAGCCAGTATTCGATTCGCCGATGCGGACATCCACGATCCGAATCTCCGCCGCTTTGACGAGCTGCTGGATCGTCTGGTGGCGCTGCGAACCGAAGAAAGGATCGACGTCGTGTACGCCTCCGACATCGGGGCTGTCCGCTTAAGTGCGACAACGCTGAAGAAGATGGCTCTCGCCGGGTTCGAGCACCTCCTGGCAGGTTTCGAAGCCATGACTGATCGGCTGCTCGAGAAAGTCAACAAATCACACCGGTTCGCCCACAACATCTGCTTCCTGAAGTTGACCGACAAGTTCAAGATTCAGCACGAAGCCAACATTATCATGGGGGTTCCAGACGAGACACGCGAGGATATCATCGAGAGCATGCAAAACCTGCACTATCTCAGGTTCTATCCCCCGGGCGCCGGCGGCTTCCTATGGATCCGACCCATGTTCCTAGGCGCCGGCGCGCCGTACGAAACTGAGATGTCCGACACGGAAAGGGATCGCTGGGTCATCGATGACGCCAGTTGTGCCTACAGCTTCCTCCCGGGACGCATAGCCACCGCCGGAGATCGAATGCACCTTGGCTGCTTCCGCGCGCCCCTGTTGCACTCGGATCTGTGGGACGAGTTCCGCGTGTTGACGGAGGCCTACCAGAAAACCCGCAGAGAGTACCACTGGTTTTCTCGTGGTGAGGAAGCAGTGCTACAGGAGCGTATCAACCGCGAGATTGTCAAGGAACTCGCCCTCGAACCTGAATACTGCGAGGTTCTGCGCGTGGCCAACGACCGCGTGGTTGGGTTCGGGGAGCTTTCACGGAAGATCAACACGTCGTTCCCTGACCTGCCGGAGGCCAAGCTCAGGGAAATCGTGTCCGATCTCAAAAGCGAGTATCTGCTCTATGCTGACGAGAAACTCCGAACCATCATCTCCGTGGTGGACACCGACGGTTGCCCTCACCCGGCTGTTGCCTAGCCTCACAGCGAGGCAACGTCACATGCGCCATCGCGGGTTGCTCACAAGCACGACATCAAGCCGCCGTGGTTCGCCGCTGGCAGCGACCCGGTGCGCCGCCTACGGGAAAATGCAATGAAGATCGCGCTGGTGGCCATGCCGTGGAATTGGCTGGACAGCCCTTCGCCGGCCCTCGGTGTACTGTCGGCCTTCGTCAGGCAGCAGCGTCCTCAACACACAGTGACCTGCCTCCATGCCTTCCCGGCTCTCGCCACGGCCATTGGGATGGACCTATACGGGGCAATCACCAGTCATCCGTACTTCGGTGACCTCGCCTACGCTGCCTGCCTGTATCCCGACAGCCAGCCCCGCTTGCGTGAGCATTTCCTGGGCCTCGTTCCGAAGTTATTTTGCGGCGCACCGCCATGCTCCCCCGGTGAGCTGTTCGAGACCCTGATCGAGGCCTTGAACACGCATCTGGAGGCCGTGACGCAGGACCTACTCGGATACGATGTCGTTGGCTTCACAACCACATGCAGCCAGCTATTTGCGAGCGTCGCCGCGAGCAAGCTGCTGAAACACCGTGCCCCGTCAATCCGGGTCGTGCTTGGGGGCTCCACGGTGAGCTTGAAGGGAGCCTTGATTGAGTATGCGTACCCCCACATCGACCATGTCGTGAGGGGCGAAGGCGAATGGCCATTCGTGGCTTTGCTCGATCGTCTCTCGTCGTCCGCCCCGAGCGCCTTGCCCCCGAGTTCTGACGATCCCGCGCCCTCTGGCGGCACCTATCCGCTTCTGGTTGAAGAGCTCGATAGCCTGCCCACCCCCGACTACGCGGACTACCCATCCCGCGCTGAAGAGTTGAATTCTCTCGAATGGATCATTCCCATTGAGGGCTGCCGCGGCTGCTGGTGGAATCGCGTCGCGCGAACCGGCAATCCCTTGGATTCCTGCCGTTTCTGCTCCGACGGCCATGCCCCCTATCGCTCGAAGAGCGTCGCCAGAATCGTCGAGGAGATGGAGAGTCTTGCGGATCGCTATGACAACGTCCACTTCGTGTTCTCGGACCAAACGTTCCCCCACAATAGGACCATCGAACTTGCGGAGGCTTTGCGGCAGTCCAAACGTCGATTCAGTTTCCATCTCCAGTTCCGCGCTTCGATTCACCCCTACGAGATCATGCGCCTGTGGTCGGTGGGTTGCCGAAATCTCCAGGTCGGGGTAGAGGGGCTCTCGACCGCGTATCTCAGAAGGATTGGTAAGGGCACGACGACTATTCAGAACCTGCAAGCCATGAAGACTTGCTTTGAGCTTGGCGCGATGTCGGGAGCCAACTTGCTCCTTGGCTTCCCCGGTTCCACCCAGGATGAGGTCCGCCAGACCGTCCATGCCATCTCGAAGTACGCCATCGCCTATGAACCACTCAGGCTCTCTCGCTTCTACCTCGACGGCGACAACAGTGTCTATTCCGCACCCAGCTTTTTTCCTGTCTCAAACATCCGCAACGCCGATGCATACGGCCTCGTGATCCCGCAGGATGTTCTCAACAAAGTTCGCCTGCCACACTCGGATTTCGATCCCACCGGAACCGTCGCGGACTGGTCAGAGGTCGAGGCGGCCGTCGAACGCTGGCGAGGACTCCACCAAGACCTTTGCCATCGGGCGAAGTCTGGCAGCGACCGCGCGTTCTATCCATTTTACCAGCAGGCCCCCCTGTACTATGAAGACTGGAAGACAAGCCTCGCCATCTACGATCGCCGACGCGACTGCAGGCATTTCGAGCTGGATAGTCGATTGCGTGCTATCTATCTCTATTGTGCGGAGATTCGCTCTAGCAAAGAGGTGGTGAGGCGCTTCGGCCAGGAACTTGGGCCACAGGGCGTTCAAGAAATTCTTGAACAGTTGTCCGAAGCGGATCTTCTTTTCCTCGAAGGCGGCAAGTGCTTGTCACTGGCCGTTGCCGCCACCACGGACTTGGCGGTGGAGCGCATCGAGGCCGCTTGGGAGCAACGGCAAGCGGACGGAGGGTAAACCGCGAGATCGCTGCGTGCGGTGCCATGAGCCATTTTGTCCGATAACATGCACCTTTGGGAACGGAAATCGATGCGGCCGTCAGCAAATATCGAGATAATCCTCGTTGCAGATGTAGATTGGCGCCCGGGTCATGAAGCCACAGTTTCCGGAAACTCGCATCGAAATGGTGACGGACTGCCTGCATGGGGTCGAGGTGAAAGACCCCTACCGCTGGCTGGAAGACACTTCGGCGCCAGAAGTAAAGGCGTGGACCGAGCAACAAACGCGCTTTCTACGCAAGAGCCTGGACGGCGTACCCGACCGCACATGGCTTGAAAAGAGGCTGTGGCAGATCCTGGAAGCCGGAAGTCTGGGCGTCCCCATCGCCACGAGACGGCGCAATGGCCAAGGCGTCAGCCTCTTCTTCACCGAGCAAACTGGGCGACAGAACCAACCGGTGCTCTGCCTGCTAGGGCCAGCGGAAAGCCAGAGCCGACCCCTCATCGATCCAAACCAGCTCGCCGCCGACGGGCGCATCGCGCTTGACTGGTGGTTTCCCTCCCAGGACGGTGCCTTGGTTGCCTATGGTCTCTCGCAAGGGGGCGACGAGGAGTCGACCCTGCACCTCCTGGAAGTTGCCACGGGCCGCGTGCTTCCCGAGGCGATTCCCCGCACGACGCTTTGTTCACTGGCCTGGCTTTCTACCGGCGAGGGTTTCTACTACACACGCTTCCCTTTGCCTGGCAGCGTGCCCGCCGGGGAGGAGCACTACCACCGGCACGTCTTCTTCCACGAGCTGGGAACCGATCCGGGAAACGACCCGCGAGTCTTTGGCGACGGGGTGGGCTGGTCCGCCTGGCCCTCGGTCATGCTCTCGCGCGACGATCGATTCCTTGCGGTCGAGGTGCTGGACGGTCCCATGCGCAGCGACATCTTCGTGCTGGACACGGAGGCCGCTTGGCCCCCGCGCCCGGTTCCCGCCGTCGCGGGGCACGCTGCGAACTTCACCGTGGTCGGGGCGGGGAAGGATTGCATCTATGTGGTCTCGAAAGAGAATGCGCCCCGCGGTCGGTTGATGGCCTTCGATCCGCGCGCGCCCTCCTGCGAGGGCTGGCGGGTCATCTTTCCGGAATGCGAAGACACACTTGAATCCGCGGTGGTTACTCGTGACAACATCGTGGCGCTTTACCAAAGGGACGCGGTTTCGGTCCTGCGCCGCTTTTCCAGCGAGGGAAAGCCGACGGGCGATATCTCCCTGCCTGGGCCCGGCACCGTGTCGGGCCTTTCGGGTCATCCCGAGCATACCGACGTCTTCTTCGCCTTCACATCATTTCTGGATCCTTGCGTAGTCTTTCGTCACGACACGCTCGCGGGGCAAACCACGGTTTGGAAGCAAATCGCGCCCCCGCTCGATCCGGGCGCTTTCACTGTCAGGCAGGTTCGCTACCGCTCAAAGGATGGCACCTCGGTGCCCCTGTCTCTGGTCCACCGCAAGGGCCTGGTTTCCGACGGGAAGAATCCCACGCTGCTCTACGGCTACGGCGGCTTCAACATCAGCCTGTCGCCCTGGTTCGCTCCTTTGGCCATTCCTTTCATCGAGTGCGGGGGCGTGTTCGCCGTGGCAAATTTGCGCGGAGGCGGCGAATACGGCGAGCAATGGCATCGCGCTGGCGTCTTGGAAAAGAAACAGAACGTGTTCGACGACTTCGTCGCCGCGGCTGAATACCTGGTTCGGGAAAACCTGACCTCGCGGGACCGCTTGGCCATCGCCGGCCGTTCAAACGGCGGTCTGCTCATCGCGGCCGCGCTTACCCAGCGGCCCGATCTCTTCCGCGCGGCCATTTGTGGCGTGCCCCTCACCGACATGGTTCGCTACCATCTGTTCAGCGGCGGTCGCCTGTGGAGTCCGGAATATGGCTGCAGTGAGAACCCCGAGCATTTTCCTTGGCTCCACGGCTACTCGCCCTACCATCGGGTAAAGGATGGCACCGCCTATCCGGCCACCTTGATCTTTGCTTCCGAGACCGACGGCCGGGCGGACCCCTTGCACGCACGCAAGATGGCGGCGCGCTTGCAGGCCGCCACGTCCGGCCCAGACGTCATTCTTCTGCGCATCGAGGGCGAGGGTGGTCATGGCGCAGGCAAGGCCGCGAGCCGCTTGGTTGACCAACACCTGGATGAGCTGCTGTTTCTGTTCGATCACCTCGGAATTCGAGGGATCTCCCCGTTGACTTTGGATCTCCCCGTTGACTTGGAAAGCGGGCGGGCTTGAATGACTGACCCAGACCCAACCCCCACCCAGTTGGCTTCGGGTCTTTGCTTTGTGGACATTCGCTTGGGCACAGGGTTTCGGGCCGAGGCCGGGGACCGCTGCATGGTCCACTACTCCGGATGGGTGCGCGGCAGCGAAGCGCCCTTCGAGAGTTCCCGGGCCAAGGCTGAGCCGTTCGTCTTCCGCTTGCGCAAGGGCGAGGTGATTGACGGCTGGATTGAAGGTGTCGCGGGTATGTGCGTGGGTGGGGCGCGCCGCCTGGTCGTGCCTTGTCACCTGGCCTATGGAGAAGAAGGAAGAGAGCCCCTCATTCCCCCCGGCGCTGACCTGACCTTTGAGATCGAGCTTGTGGATGTTGCAAAGTACGATCCCGAAGCTCAGCTTCTGCTGGCGCCGCAGACACGGGTACGCTGGCAGGGGAGCACAATCGGGATCTACGTTCCGAGCGAGACCAGAACTGTGGAGACCACGGATGGGGAGGTGCTGTCGATCCTGCACCACTTTTCCACGCCCAGCCGACGGGCGGATGTGCTGGCTCAGTTTCCGGGTCTGCCGGCCGAAGACGTGGAAGCTGTCGTCGACGAACTCGAGGCGGCCAACATCCTGGTGGCGTTGCCGGCGCGGGACACACCGCCGGCTGGGGAGACGCCCGACGCGCTCACCGTTTCGCCTGATTCGGGCAAGACGCGTCTTCTCTTCGTCTTGCCACCCAATCTCAACGACTATGGGCAACTGGACGTTCCCTGTGCCTTTTCGTTCCTGGCTTCTTTGGCCGAGCAGAAGGGATATGCAACGGACTTCCTGCTCGCCAGCGCGTTGACCAGCACGCGGCCGTCGCCGACGCGGGCCTTCGTGGGCCCCAGCCACGAACGACTGCCGACCATCCTGTTCCTCGACCGTTTCGCCGACGAGCTGCTCACGCGGATCGCGGGAATCCGAGCGCAAGGCGAACAACCTATCCTCGCTCTCTCTTGCTTTTCATCCGCGCTGTATGCCTCGTGTATGATCTTGGGGACGCTGGCGCGGGATCGTTTTCCGGACCTGCCCATCCTGACCGGTGGCTACCACCCGACCGTGGATCCGGGGTCGATGAACGCGGTTGTCGGCGGCCAAATGCCGGCCCTGCAGGACGATCAGAAATGGCGTCCGGTCGCGGGCGAGCTGTTCCAGACGTTGGACGCGGCCACGGCGCGAATCACCGCGCGCGGAGACTTCGTTTTCGACTACGTCTTCGAGGGCCGGGCCGACCGTTCCTTTCTTGAGGTGGTCGACGATCTCGCGCGCGGGCGCAGGCGGCCAGGGCAGCCCCGGGTGATTCCGGCGGCGCCCATGAGCGACGGTGACATCCGGGCCTTCCGCTACCAGCGGAAGGTCCTGTCACGCCTGGCCGCCGAGCAAGCCTCGCTATCAACCGGACCGATGCATCCGTTCTCCCTGTGCTTCAGTCTGGGCTGCCCCTTTGCCTGTTCCTTTTGCATCAACAGCAAGACCCACGAGCGCTGGCAGGGCATGGACCCTGGGCACGCCATCGACACCTTGGATTTCCTGCATCACTCGTGTGGCATCAATCGCTTCTCGCTGCTCGACGCTACCTTTGCGGCGCAGAAGGGTTGGCGACAGACCTTCTTTGCGGAACTAGGCAAGAAGGATTGGATTGAAGACATTCACATCGACACGGAAACCTCGGTCCTGACCTGGGAGATGGAGAATCTCGACGTGCTCGACCGGCTGAGCATGACGGTGCAGATTGGCCTCGAATCCTGCTCGCCCGCCATGCTTCTGGGCATGGAGAAGACCCCAAAGCCGGAACAGTACCTGGCGCGATTGAAGACTCTGATCGAAACCCTGGCGCCGCGGATCGATCAATTGCACCTCATGATGATCTTCGGTTTCCCCGGAGAAACCCGACAGACACTCAAAGAGACGCTCGGCTACCTCCTCGACGAGTGCCGCGTGCTTTTCTTTGGCAACGTGGAGATCTGCCCGCAACTCTACTTGCCCTTGCTGGGAACGCGGGCGTTTGAGCAAACCGACGAGTTTGCGGCACGCTTCGGCTACAAACCCACCCTGGGCAAGTGGTGGAACCGGGATGGTTCGGATCGCTTCAGGGGCCTGCGTCCCAGCCGCACGCTTTCGCTGGACATTTGCGTGCAGCTCATAGACACCCTCGAAACCTATTTCCGCGGCGCGCGCGTCGACGATGCCGACGAGGAACGCAGCGAAAGCAAGGAACAGAACGTGTGCGGCACGTTGAATCGCTCGAAACTTGAGCAGCGCCAGTTGCGCGCCGCCCTGTGGCGGATTCTCGACTAGGTCACAAAGCGGAAGCCGGCGGTGGGCCGTTCACTCCTTGCCGACCCGCCAGTACTTGCCGCCGCCGCCCTCCCGGGCCATGTAGCCGAAGTCCACCAGCCAGCGGCGCAGGCGGGCGGTATCGTCGCTGAACTTGGACAGGATCTCGTTGACTCGTTTCTCTGTGTAGCGCACGCCATGACTGAATGAGGGCAGCACGTGGCGGAGCAGCACGCGGAATTTCCTTTCCTGCATGGGGAAGGCTTTGATGCGGCCGTCGGCAGTGGTGAAGGCGGCCAGCACTTTGCGATCGAAGTCACACAGGTCTTGCTCGCTGGCCGGGCGGGCCGGCTGCGCCTGTGCCAGCATTTCCTTGGCCATGCCGGACAGGGCATCAGTTTTCAACGAGTAGAGGTTGTAGTAGCTCTCGCTGCGCGAGACCACCAACCCCGCGCGGGCCAGGCGCGCCAGGTGGTGCGACACCGTCGAGGCACCCACGCCCAGAGTTTCGCTGAGCTGTTCCACGGTGTAGGCCCGCTGGGCCAGCAGCCCGACTATGCGCAGGCGGTTGGGCTCGCCCAGTACCTTGAAGAACTCCACCAAGTTTTCCACGTGTGGTTTGCTGTCCATCTTGACCTCACAGAAGTAATTCGATAACCATAGAAGTAGTTTCAGGACTCGTCAAGCCGAGATCGCCCATGTCTGCCTCAGGCAAGACCCGCGCCGAGCTCAAGCGCGCCTTCAAGGAGACCCCGCGCCAGGCTGGGATCTATCAGATCAAGAATACCCAGACCGGCAGGTTGCTTGTGGGCAGCAGCACGAATCTGCACGGTCCTTTGAACAAGCACCGCTTCATCCTGTCCATCGGCCGGCACGACAATGCGGCCCTGCAGAACGACTGGAACCACTTTGGCCCCGACGCTTTCAGCTTCGAGATTCTTGAAATCGTGAAACCGAGCCACGATCCCAGCTTCTGCCTGCAGGATGAACTCACCCTGCTGGAGCAGATCTGGCTGGAAAAACTGCAGCCCTTTGGCGAGCGCGGCTACAACCGGGGCACCATCCGGCGGGACTGAACGGCACCGCGTGGACTGCGGATCAAAGTTAGCTGTTTCACCACAGAGAGCACGGAGGTCACAGAGCCGGACCGGGAAGGGAAGGGTTGGCTTTGTCCGGTCCGAACCCCTTCTTCCTTTCCGACCTCTGTGTTCTCTGTGCTCTCTGTGGTGAAAAAAGCTATCCGGCAACATATTGGATCGCACCTTGCGAGATGCTGGCTGGATTCGTCGCGCGCGTGGAAGTTGGGCTGGCTATCCACACCTCGGTCGTGGAAGAATTTCGCCTTCTCAAGGAGGTTCCATGGGTCGCATCGCGAAGTCCCTCATGTTGCTCGTCGCTGGCGCCGGATGCTCGGGCGTGCGCGGCTCGGGCCAATCGGCTTCACTTCCAGCTCCCGTGAGCTTGCAGCGCGTGCCGGAAGGTCTTGTCGTCCGCGTGGGTGACGGCTTTCTCAAACTCGATGTCTGCGCGGACGACGTCGTCCGGGTTGCCTACGCCAAGGATCAGGCCTTCTTTGCTCGCAGGAGCCTGGCGACGCAGCCCAAGCGCTGCGACGGTGCGCAGTTCGATGTGACCGAGGGCGCAGGCACGGCAACTCTCGCCACGTCGAAGCTGCGTGTCCGCGTCGACCTCGCCACGGGCAAGGTGGCGTTTTTCGACCCCGCCGGTGCTCCGGTGCTTGAAGAGAAGGAGCGGACCATCATGGCCGCCACCGTCCAGGGCGAGGACACGCAGCACGTGCGCCAAGAGTGGCTGCCCCAGGCCGACGAGGCGCTCTACGGCCTGGGTGAGAACCACCTCGGACTCCTGAACCTGAAGGGATACGACCTCGATCTCTGGCAGCACAACGGCACTATCGTGATTCCGTTCCTGGTTTCGAGCCGCGGCTGGGGCATCCTGTGGGACAACACTTCTTTCACGCGATTCGGAGATCTGCGCGAGTTCGCACCGATTCCGCCCGAGCGCCTCATCGACGCCAGCGGCAAGCGCGGCGGCCTGACCGGATCCTACTATCGCGGCGCGGATTTCCAGCACCTGGTCGGCGAGCGCGTGGACCGCAACATCGACATCGCGCTGTCGAGCAAAGAGAAGAAACCCAATCAGCTGATCTATGCCGGATTGCCCGAAGGCCCGGCCAGCGTGCGCTGGGCAGGCGAAGTCGAGCCGGATGTCACCGGCGACTACACCTTCCAGACCTTCTCGAACAACGGCATCAAACTCTGGGTCGATGATCGGCTGGTCATCAACCATTGGCGGCAAGGCTGGCTGCCCTGGAAAGATGTGGCCAAGGTGCGGCTCGAAGCCAAGCGCCGCCACAAGATCCGGCTCGAATGGAGCAAGGATCAAGGGATGGAGACGGTGCAGCTATTGTGGAAGACCCCGGCGCCAGGACCACAGACAACCTCGCTCTGGTCCGAGGTTGGCGACGGCGTCGACTACTATTTCGTTTACGGTCCCGAACTGGACAAGGTCGTCGCCGGCTACCGGCGCATCACCGGACCGGCGCCGATGATCCCGCGCTGGGCGTTGGGGCTCTGGCAAAGCCGGCAGCGCTACGAGACGGCAAAAGCCAGCCTCGACGTCGTGGACGGTTTCCGCTCGCGCGGCATTCCCTTCGACAACATCGTGCAGGACTGGTTCTACTGGAAGGAAGACACCTGGGGCTCGCACGAGTTCGACAAGGCCCGCTTTCCCGATCCGGATGGCTGGGTTCGCAAGATCCACGAAAAGCACGCCCGTCTCATGATCTCGGTGTGGGGCAAGTTCTATCCGGGCACGAAGAACTTCGAGGCTATGCGCTCGCAGGGATTCCTGTACGGACTCAACTTGACCGAAGGGCTGCGCGATTGGGTCGGCGACGGCGGCTATCCCTACACGTTCTACGACGCCTTCAATCCCGCGGCGGGCAAGCTCTTCTGGTCGCAGATGGAACAGTCGCTGTTTCGTAAGAAGGTGGACGCTTGGTGGCTGGACGCGCCGGAGCCGGATCTTCTGCCCACACCCACGCTCGACGGACAGCGAACCCACATGCACCCAACGGCGATCGGCACTGGTTCGCGCATGCTCAATGCGTACTCGCTCATGAACAGCAAGACCGTGTACGAAGGGCAGCGGTCGGTGGCGCCGGATCAGCGGGTCTTCATCCTGACCCGCTCGGCGTTTGCGGGAAATCAGCACTATGGCGCGGCCGTGTGGTCGGGCGACATCACGTCGACCTGGACGGCGCTGCGGCTGCAGATTCCGGCCGGGCTCGGGATGTCGGTCTCGGGAATTCCGTATTGGACCATGGACATCGGGGGATTCTCCGTGCCGGCGCGCTTCGCGGCCGAACACCCCACCGCCGAGGATGCCGAGGAATGGCGCGAGCTGAACGCTCGCTGGTTCGAGTTCGGCACCTTCGTCCCCTTGCTGCGTGTCCACGGCGAGGCGCCGAAGCGCGAAATGTGGGAACTTGGCGGCGAAAAGCACCCCGCCTACCAGGCCGAGCTGAAGTTCGACCGGATTCGTTATCGGCTGCTTCCTTATATGTACTCGCTGGCGGGCGCGGTCACGCACGAGGGCGGAACCATCATGCGGCCGCTGGTGATGGACTTTCGCGCGGACGCAAAGGCGCGCGACGTGACCGATCAGTACCTCTTTGGGCCTTCGTTCCTGGTGAGCCCGGTCACCACGTACAGGGCTCGCAGTCGCGCCGTCTACCTGCCGAGCCCAGCCAGTTGGTACGACTTGTGGACGGGCACAAACGTCGCGGGTGGACAGAGCATCGAGGCGCCCGCGCCGTACGACTCCATGCCCATTCACGTGAAGGCCGGCTCGATCGTTCCGACTGGCCCCGAGATCATGTACACGGATGAAAAGCCCGCTGACCCGATCGTGCTGTGGATCTACGCAGGAGCCGATGGTCAGTTCACACTGTACGAAGACGACGGCGTCACGTACAGCTACGAGAACGGTGACTTTGCGCGCATCCCCATCCGCTGGAACGACGCCGCTCGCACGCTCACCATCGCGAAGCGAGAGGGCTCGTTCGCCGGCATGCAGAAAGAGCGCACGTTCGAGGTCGTCTTCGTGTCGAAAGCGAAACCAGTCGGCTTCTCGTTTGCCCCGAAAGCGGACAAGAGTGTTCGCTACGATGGTACCCCCGTTGAATTGAAGCTGTAGCCGCGTGGGGAGCCGGCCGGCTTTGCCGGCCGCGCACCATCGCGCGAGGCCGAGCGAAGCGAGCGGCGGGGACGCGGGGTGTGGGGGGCCGAAGGGTGTGGGAACCCTTCCAGGGTTCCCATTTCAGAGACAAACGGCGGCGAATTTGCTACACCAAGCGATACGGAGTGGATAGGATCTCCGCGCAAAATGAGGAAAGAGAACCCGATGTCATATCGTATTGCTCATCCAGTAGCCTCGGTGGTCGGCGGGGCGTTCATGCTCGGCGGATTGGTCTTGCTCGGGTGCGCGGTTACCCAGTTGGGTGCCACCACTGCGGACATCGCGCGGGCAAACGACCAGGCCGCAGCGGGCGCGACCGCGTACGCGGCCGAGTGTGCCAAGTGCCACGGCCAGCGTGGCGAAGGACTCGCAAGCGCTCCGGCGATCATGGGGCCAGGTGCCCTGCCCGAGTACCCGCGCAACAGCGGAACCTCGGGCGACCCGACGCTCATCGACTACGTGCAGCTACAGATCGAAGCGCAGGCGCGACCAGCGGGCGCCGCGTGGCGCGACCCCTTCAAGAACGCCCAGGATCTGTACAATTTCACGAGCACGCACATGCCCAGGGAACATGCGGGTGAACTGAAGCAGGACCAGTATTGGGCCGTGATGAACTTCTTGCTTGCGGCACAGGGGGCCAGCCTGCCCGCGGGCGGCGTCGGCCCTGCGAATGCCAGTTCGATTCCGATCCCCAGACGTTGAGGGCGGCGCAGCGGCGCAGGCCGGCTAGCTAGTTAACTGGTTTGCCGAATTCATTTGATCTGCCGCCGAAGTCTCGTGCTACTGTGCTCGAAGCCAAGCCGTGACGCAGAGCGCATCAACATTGCTGCCCTTGAGCCATGATTCCTTCTGTCGTGGTATTCGATCCACGCGCCTGGCCGGAGAAGGCCACCTTCTGGTCGAGGATTGATGCTCCAGCTGCAACACCGTTACGCATCCTTGGTGCAGATCGCGTTCCTTCTCGCAGCTGGTGCGGCGCGAGCCGAAGAAGCTGCGCCCGCTGCGCCCGCCGCGCCTGCCGTGCCCGCCGCGGCGACTGATTCCTTTCCGGGGTCCTCGGTCCCGCCGGGTCTGGGATTGGCGCCTGAGGCGCCTGCCGCGCCGCCTGCGCCAGGCGGGAGGGCTCCTTCGTTCGGCGCGCCTGCCCCGTCGCCGGCCTCGTCGTTTCGTCTCTCGGGCAGAATTTTCGGGTGGGAAGCCGTCGGTATTGGAAGGACGCCAGGCACTGCGCCGGAGGACTATTCCGGAACGGCGCTGCACGTGCCGGCGCTCTCGGCGGGCAAGACCCCATTCTGGCCTGGCGCGGGTACCGCTCTGAACTTTCAGTACGGCAACACCTTCGTCACCGCCTTCGCGAGCTTTTACGTAAACCTCAAGAACCAAGAGTACCAGGGCTATGAGAACGCCTTCAAAGGGCCAGGCTTCGGCACGGCCTACCTGCTGGTAACTCCTGATCCCATCGGGACACTGCGTCTGCAGTTCCGCGTGGGCGGGTTCACCGAGAACTTCGCCGGACCAGGCCAGTGGGGCTGGGGCATCTTCGGGCCCCTGCTCGCGGTGCGCGGTTACGGTGAGTCGACGTATGCGGATTGGGACATCACGCCCGATTTGCACCTGACTCTGACGCATGGGTTCCTCGTGGTTCCCGGTGTGCCCGAGAATTTTCCGCGCGGCGACTACTACGCCTGGATCGAGACGGGCGTGTCGAGCTATGTGCACCACGCTCATGCCGGGCTAATCTACAAGGGTCAGTACACGCTGAAGTTGCACTACGCCTCTGACTATGGGGTGGACGAGCGCACGTACCTCAACACGTTCCTGAACGAACTCCCGCGGGACGGCCGCTTCGACACCTACCTCCTCGAGGCGCGCTGGACGCGCTACCCCTGGGGACAGGTCGGGCTGAGTGGCGGACTCTACAATTTCGTGCACGCCGCCTCAGTCGGCGACGGCATCTGGTGGGGCATTGACTGGACGCAAGGCGCCCGGGAGATGATCAACAAGTTCGTCGGTTCGGGCAGCCATGGAAACGGCCAAGTCGCCGTTGTCAGCGCCGAGTACGATTTCAGCGTTGCGCCTATTCTCTGGGCTCCGCGCAGCTTTACCGGCCAGGCTCCGGACCTACGCGTCGCCATTGCAGCCCTGCTTCACTTCACGGTTGGGACCGACGACCCCTACTACAAGAAGGCGAGCGGGTACTACCTCGGGCTCGAAACCGAATACCGGATGACGAAGTTCTTCAGCATGGTGTTCAAGAGCTACGGCGAAAGCCGCGACACCAACCTTGGACGCTACAGTGTCTACAGTCTCAGTCCTGGCATCGCGTTCCATTCCGACTGGTGGAGCATGGACCGCATAGAACTCTACTACAGCCGGCGCTTCTTTAGCGCCGCCGCAGACCCCAACTCAGCCCAGCCGCTCGACCATCACATGATCGCGCTCGGGGGCTACGTCACCTTTTGAACCGAAAGCGCTCGACGATGCAAACCCTTCCCACTGCACCTCGACACGGCTGGATCATTTCAGGAATCATCCTGGCCCTCATCGCCATGCCCTCGCTGGCCATGGCCGCGGATGACGGGCTTCCGAAACTTGGGCTCTCGCCGGGCGAGCCGCAAGTACGCAGTGCGACCCCTTCGATTCCGTTTGGCATCAATCCGGCCGAGTCCAAGGAGTTCGTGCTCGATTTTCACGGCTATTTGCTCTTGCCTGCCACCGTCGGCGTGCATGATCGCATCAGCGAGCAGCGCCTGGACGCTGCGGGGGTGGCCACCGACCCTCCCACTATGACGCCGGGAGGCACTGTCCTCCACGCGCCGCCGCTCCTGGCGCAGGATCTCCGCAGTTTCGAGTACACGGCCGTCGTGCCGACCCCCTGGGTGCAGCTCAACCTCGTCTACGGTAACAAGGAGGTGTCCGGCACGGTAATCATGGCTGCCTCCACCCTCATGGATGCGGCTGGCTACTACGACATCACAAAACAGATGGGCGTGAACGATGCGTTCATCACGGCGAAGCTGACCAAGTATTTCGGCTTCCCCTTCCTGCTGCATGTCGGCGCGTATACCGGCCGATATGGTGCGATGGGCGCGTACGATGCCGGGCGCTACGCCACGCCGCTCATCGCGCGCACGAACACCATCGGGGAGAACATCATAACGGGCTACCAGTTCGGCCAGTTCTTTCTCGTGCTGGAGCAGGGGCTTGGTGGCCAACTCGGTCGGCCGCCTGTCGGGCTGGTTCCGGCAGCCTGGAACGATTTTGCGGACGCCGACGTGGGTGCGACCTTTGTTGGCCAGGTACATCTTGGGCTCGACTACAGTCGAATCGCCCGACTCGGTCTCCACTACCTTGTGGCCTGGACGCAGGACGACCAGGTCAAGGGGGGCAACGTTCCGAATGGACAGATCACGGTGCTGGGCGCCGACCTCAACGTCACGGCAGGACGCTATGGTCACCTCTACCTCGGTACGGCCTACACCAAGGCCACGAACGCAGCGACGATTTCCGGTGCGATTGAGATTCTGAACGCGCGCGGAGGGCCCGAGCTCATGGCGCAGTACCTCGGCCCGAACAGCAATGGCTACGGCTCGCTGACCACGTTCGGCGCGCAGTACGATCTCAGCGTCTCCAGGCTGGTTTTCGACAAGCTGTACACAGGCATGAGCCCGGACGTTCTCATCAGCCTGTTCACCATCGGGACGTCGGTGAGCAGCCAGGATCCGAACTATGACGGCGTGTTCAAGGTGAAGGCGGGCGGCGAGGTCACGTACCTCATGAAGTCATGGCTGGGCGTATCCGAGCGCATCGATCACGTGCGCCTCCACGGCAGCGACTCGAAGCAAGCCTTCTCGATCTTTTCATCGCGCCTCCTGTTCCACACGGGCTGGAAGGCCCGTGACGAGTTCGCACTCCAGTACTCGTACTTCCAGAACGGCAGCGACATCGTAGCCCTGACGGGGCTCCCTCCTGGATCAGGTCCTAATGCAAACCCGGATCGCCATGTCTTCACCTTGTCCGGCACCTTCTGGTGGTAGCCTCAGTGCCATGAGGCTCATGCGTACACCATCGAGAGTCCGGGTGCTGCGTGCGTGGCCGCTCTGCGCGGCGCTGGTCCTCGGTCTTGGGGCAGCGGTCGGATGCGGCGCGTACTCGACGTTCAAGGACGAGCCCATCAACTGCTCGGTCGAGGACCAGTATGATTTCAATCCCTTGACGGTTAGCTTCGCGTGCTATTGCGACAGCACTCCCGATGCTAGCGTGGGCGTGACCCCGGAGACGCTCGATGGCGTCGGTTTGTGCGGAACCCAATCGGCCCAAGTGCTCTTTTCGAACCATTGTAACGACTGGGGGTCCACCTGCGGACCGAATGGCAACTTCGGCCCACTTGACGAATCGGCCTACGAGGGGGTGTCGTTCTGGGCGCGTGCTCCCGGCAACGTGAGTAAGGGCTTTACGTTCTCACTCTACGACGCGAACAACACCGACAAGAGCGCGGGTGGCAACTGCACAACCTACAACATCGCCGACGGAGGGGTTCAGGGGGCGACGATCACGGCTTTCTTGGACCCCAGCACAGGTCAGCCCATTTCGGGCGCGGCCATCGGCTCGCGGCTGCCTGACGAGTGTGGAAACAACCACACCAACAGCTACGACTACATCATGGCCGTGACCAGTGAATGGGCTCTATACACCATCCCATGGGCCGATTTCACGCAGTCCGCATACCCAAATCGGGTTCCCAATCCGGTTCTGACGGATGTTGGAAACGTGCCCGGGACCGGGCTCTTGACCACCCAACTCTTTAGTCTCGGCATTCGGCCTCCAAAGGAGGCGCCGTCCGCGCTCTGGATCGACAAGCTGGGCTTCTACCGCAGGACGAGGCACGATGCCGGACCCGATATACAGGCGCCAGGCGCCGATGCGCGACCCGATGTGCTGGCGGTCGGTGCGGAGGCCGGACTCGATGCACCGGCGGCAGGTCCGGATGCAGAACCCGATGTGGCGGCGGCAGATGCAGACGTCGACGCAGAACCCGATGCAGCGCAGATGTGAGACGAAAGTGAGTCAGCTTATCGGAAAACGAGAGGTTCCCATGACGCCCAATTCGCACAGGTCGTACGCATACGCATGGCTCGCCGTTCTCGCTTCTGTGAGCACAGCCGGTTGTCTTTGCCCACCTTGTCCCGGGGCTGGCGTGGCCCCGCCAGCGGCGACAGTGGCTGCGGCAAGCGCTGCCGCCCCGGCCGCATCCGCTCCGGCCGCGTCTGCCCCGGCCGCGGCAGTGGGCAGTCGACTCGTCATCTGGAACGGCGATGATACCGGAGGCGGCGCACAAGGGTGGGCTTCTTGCGACAAGACGGCTGAGTGCAAGACCAAGCTAGGACCGGATTCGGAAGGCGGCGTGAATGGCAGCACGGGTCTCAAGTTCCACGCCGAGGGGCCGGGTTGGCTCGGCATGGGCTGGAACTTGTTTGGTTGGTACCCGGAAACCGCGGGGATCGACATCAGTCCGTTTAGCCATCTGACCTTCCAGATCCGCGTGGATGCGAAGTCCGCCGACGCCGCGCCGGAGTACCTCGGTTTGGCGCTCGCGTGCAGCAACAAGAGCGCGAAGGACACCGCCGACATGCCGATCGACAAGTTCGTGAAGGCGTTTGCGGACGGGAAATGGCACAAGGTTGAAATACCGATCTCGGCGTTGACCAAGGGGGCCGGCGCGAAGTTCGACCTGACCTCATTCTGGGAGTTCCGGCTGCACACCTGGACCGGGACGCCGAAGAACTTCGACATCTACATCGACGATATCGCCGCCGAAAAGCAGTAACGGCAACTCCTTCACCACCAGCCACGCGGTCCAACGTTCTCGCCATGCTCACCAGCGACGCTGCGGATAGGATCAGTCCAGGGTTGGGTGCTACCGCGGCTCAGGCGATGGCGGTGGCTGTTGCCCTGTGGCTCGGCAGTGGCGTGGCATGTGTCGATGCTGGAGACTCCGCAGATGCATCGAAGACATCCTTCGATGCGCCGCAGGCATCGGGTGGGTCGGGCGGAGCGGGGGCCGGGGCGCCCGGGACCTGCGAATTGCAAGCGCCGGCAGAGTATTCGGGCGATGCCGGCATCCCGTTCGAAGACACGACCACTCCAGGGCCCTACGCGTGGAAGAACGTGGTCATCAAGGGCGGCGGCTTTGTCAGCGGCATCATCATGAGCCCCGTGCTTCCGGGGCTCGCCTTCGCGCGCACCGATGTCGGCGGCGCCTACCGCTACGACCCGGCCGGGCGGCGCTGGATGCCCATCACGGATTGGGTCGGGCACAACGATTCGAACCTTCTCGGGATCGAGAGCATCGCCACGGATCCGGTCGATCCCAACCGGGTCTACCTGGCCGCCGGGATGTACGTCACGGCTGGCAACGGCTCGATCCTGAGCTCGACCGACATGGGACAGACGTGGGCTCGCAACAGCATCGCAGCGCCCATGGGCGGAAATGCCGACGGCCGTTCGATGGGCGAGCGGCTGGCCATCGATCCCAACCTGACCAGCACGTTGTACTTTGGCTCGCGCAACACGGGCCTGTGGAAGAGCGCGGACTTCGCGCAGACATGGACTCAAGTCAAGAGTTTCCCGACGACCGGCGTGGTCAACAACGACGCGGGTGTGCCCCAGGGCTACGGTTTGACCTTCGTTCTCTTCGATCCACGCAGCGGCTCGCCGGCCCTGCCCTCGGCCGACGGCGGGTCTTCAGACAGCCCCACGCCCGTGATCTACGTCGGCGTGGGCCTGACCGCCGGGACCGCGCTTTATCGCTCGACCGACGCGGGCGCGACCTGGGAAGCGGTTGCCGGGCAGCCCACCGGAATGATGCCTCATCATGCCGTGCTGGACGGATGCGGCAACATGTACCTTGCGTACAACAACGGGGCCGGCCCGAACAACATCACGAGTGGCACGGTCTGGCGATACAGCATGGACAGCGGCGAGTGGACCGATGTGAAAGTCCCGCCAGGTGCCGGCGGCTTTGGCGGAATCGCCGCCGATGCCGCACATCCGGGAACGCTCATTGTTACGACGATCGATCGCTGGGGGGCCGACCAGATCTACCGCACCACCAACGCCGGGGACACGACCGTGAACTGGGCGGCGCTCGAGTCGGCGGCGAAGACCGATGTGGGTGGGGCACCCTGGGTGTTGTGGCACAGACCGAGCGTGGGGCCGCCGGGATGGATGGGCGATGTCGAGATCGATCCCTTCAATCCAGCGCGCGCTCTCTACATCACCGGGGGAGGCATCTGGTCGAGCGACGACGTCACGGATGCCGACAAGGGAAATCCGACTCTGTGGACCTTCGAGGATGACGGTCTGGAAGAAACTGTGGTGCAGGATCTCATCAGCCCCCCGGCAGGCGCCCCGCTGCTGAGTGCCGTGGGTGACATCGGCGGGTTCCGCCACGACGACCTCGACGTCTCTCCTGCGGGAGGCTTTTTCACCAACCCGGTCTTCGGGAGCGGGGCAGGCCTCGATTTTGCCCAAGGCGCCCCGAACATCGTCGTGCGAGTGGGCTCGCCGTCCGGTGCGCAGGCCGGCGCCTACTCCACGGATGGGGGAACGACGTGGATCCCATTTGCCAAGGCGCCTGCCGTGCCGACGGGAACGACATTCAGGGGCTCGGGCTCGATCGCAGTTTCAGCCGACGGCAATACGTTCCTGTGGGCTGGGCAGGGGGCCACGCCCGCCTACTCGCAAGACAACGGCACCACGTGGACCGCATGCGCGGGGCTTGCGGCTGGCGTGCGGGTGGCCGCCGACCGTGTCAATGCCTCCAAGTTCTACGCAAGCGACCGCAATGGGATGTACGTGAGCACCGACGGCGGCGCCAACTTCGCGCACACCCCCGCGTCCGCGTCCGGACGACCGCGCCCCGTGTTCGGAATCGAGGGGGATGTTTGGGTCGCCGCGGGCTCCGGCCTGTTCCACTCGCAGGACTCGGCAGCGACGTTCACGCAAGTGGCGCAGGTGAACACTGCGGGCGCGGTGGGATTCGGGATGCCAGCGCCGGGGCAGAGCTACCCGGCCGTGTACCTCGCCGGCTCCGTGGCCAATGTCTGGGGCACCTACCGCTCCGACGACGCCGGGGCCACCTGGCAGCGCATCGATGATCCGCAGCATCAGTTCAGCTGGATCAACTGTTTGACCGGCGACCCGCGCCTTTACGGCCGCGTCTATCTCGGCACGGGCGGCAGGGGGATCCTCTACGGCGACCCGCGATAGGGAAACGTACATAAGGAGCAAGGAGAATGGCCAAGAGAACTTCGTGGGCGATGTCGTTGGCAGTGATTTTGTCGGCTTTGGCGCAGCATGGCTGCAAGATTTGCTCTTGCGCTGAGCGACCGGGAACGCAGACGCCCGGTGCGGCCCTGGCGGCGACCCCGGCAGCCCAAGCGGCTGAGAGCGGCGGGAGCGTGGCGTACAATTGGAAGAACGTCGTCATCCTGGGCGGCGGCTTCGTCAGCGGCATCATCTTCAGTCCCGTCGAGAAGGATCTCATCTTTGCCCGCACCGACGTGGGTGGCGCCTACCGCTGGAACCAGGCGGACAAGAGCTGGACTGCCATTACCGACGAATTCGGGCGCGATGCGAACTCCGGCATCGAAAGCCTTGCCGCCGATCCGGTCGACGCCAGCAAGGTGTACCTGGCCGCAGGAACCTACACCGGATCGTGGGCGGGCAACGGCTACATCCTGCGCTCCAACGATCGCGGCAACACCTGGCAGAAGACCGACATGCCCATCAAGATGGGCGGCAACGAGGATGGCCGCTCGAACGGCGAACGGCTTGCCATCGATCCCAATCAAACCAGCATTCTCTACTTTGGGTCGCGCAAGAACGGGCTGTGGAAGAGCACGGACTCGGGCGCAAGCTGGGACAAAATGGGCAGCTTTTCGGCTTCTGACAGTGGCAACGGAACCGGCATCCCCATCGTCTTCTTCGACAAGTCGAGCGGAGCCAAGGGCAAGCCCACGCCCATCATCTACGCCTGCGTCGCCAACAAGGACGGCAGCCTGTATCGCAGCACCGATGCCGGCGAGACCTGGAAGCTGGTGCCCAAGCAGCCCATGGGCGTGATGGCCACTCACGCCGAGTTCGACTCGACCGGCGTCATGTACATCAGCTACGGAGATGTCACGGGCCCGAACAACATGATGGAGGGCGCAGTCTGGAAGTACGAGCCCAAGTCGGAGAAGTTCACCAACATCACGCCCGCCGCCCCGAAGAAGGGCGACACCTTCGGCTATGGCGGCCTGTCGGTCGACGCCGCACACCCCGGGACTGTCATGGTCAGCACCCTCGACCGCTGGACCCTGGGCGACGAGGTCTACCGGACCACGGACGGCGGCAAGACCTGGAAGCCTCTCTTTACCAAGGTCGTGCGCGACGACGCCGGTGCGAAGTACCTCTATTGGCACAAGCCCAATGACCCGATTGGCAGGGGCTGGATGGGCGACATCGACATCGATCCCTTCAACCCGGGCCGGGTCATGTATGTGACGGGACAAGGGATCTGGGGCACCGAGGACGCGACTGCCTCGGATTCGGACCAGCCCACGCACTGGACGTTCATCGACCGCGGCCTCGAGGAAACCGTCGTCTCAGGCCTGGTGAGTCCACCCGCCGGACCGCCGCTCCTCAGCGCCGTCGGCGATCTGTGCGGATTCCGTCACGACGATTTGAACCAGCCCACTGCCGATGGGATGTTTGACAATCCGCTGTGCGGCTCGGCCACCAGCATCGACGTCGCCTGGGGCAAGCCCGACGTTGTCGTGCGCAGTGGCTGGCACGACAAGGGGCTGTGGGGCGCCTTCTCCCTCGATGGCGGCAAGACCTGGGCGCCCTTCGCGTCCATGCCCAAGGGCAAGGGTGCCGGATCGATCGTCGTCTCCGCGGATGGTTCGGCTTTGCTGTGGGCGCCCAAGGACGGACCCGTCTCCTATTCGAAGGACCGGGGCGCGACCTGGGCCCGCGCCGAGGGGCTTTCCGAGTCGGCCGAGCCGGATCCTGATTGGGCCCCGGTCCATTTGCGGCCGGCTGCGGACCGTGTGAACCCCAACAAGTTCTACGTGCTCGACGCCAAAGGCGGACAGGCCTACACCAGCACGGACGGCGGAGCCCACTTCGCCCCGTCGCCGGGCGGGCTGCCGAGTCTCCCCGACTACCAGCTTCATTCGGCTTCGGCGCAGGCCGTACCCGGCATCGAAGGCGATGTGTGGCTCACCAACTTCAAGGAGCTCAATCACTCGACCGATTCGGGCAAGAGCTACGTGGCCATCGACGGCGTGACCGAGGCGAATCAGATCGGCTTTGGCAAGCCGGCCGAGGGCAAGAAGTACCCGGCCCTCTATCTCATGGGCAAGGTCAAAGACGTGGCAGGCTTCTACCGCTCCGACGACGCCGGCGTGACCTGGGTGAGGATCAACGACGACAAGCACCAGTTCGGCTTCTGCGGCGTCATCATCGGCGACCCGCGGGTCTACGGCCGGGTCTACGTGGGCACCGGCGGTCGCGGCATCCTGGTCGGCGAGCCGAAGTAGCACGCGCCGCGGGCAGATTACCAAACGATACGGACGCCCACGCTGGGGGCGAAGGATGAGATCTTCGGGTCAATGGTCACGAGCGGCAAACCGAGGACAGCGGCGCTGGCCAGAATGTGGCGGTCGCACGGATCGCGATGGTCCCATTCGAAAGCAGCGGCAGCCCAGGCGATGGTCGCAGTGACGGGAACGATGGTAAGGCCGAGAGCGAACCTTTCCAGCCAGTCGGCAGGATCCGCTGAGGTGGTCAGTCGTCCCTGCTGCAGAAGGCGCGCGGTTTCGCTCAGAGTGACGTCTGATATGTAGAGATCGGCAGGGGCGGCACCGCCCAGCGCATTCCGGACAGACGCGCTCAATCGAGCGGGCTCTATCTCAAGCCAAATCGCTGCATGTGTGTCGAGAAGACAGGCCCGCTTCGGGCGCATGGCCGGGTCATTGCCCCCAGTCTTCCAGCGGAATGACGGGGGCTACCGGATCATAGTCGGGTGCGAGGCTCGCCGTGCCGGCCAGCGCCCGCATGGTCACGGCAGGCGGAACACGCCGCAACTCATGCTCAATCGCCTGGCGGGCGAATTGCGATGGCTTCTGCTTGGTGCGACGGGCCGCCGCACGCACCTTCTTGTAAAGCGGCGCGGACAAATGCATGGAAAGCGTGGGCATATCTATAGATTTCTACAGACATGACCGACTGTCAAGGGCTCAGCCCGCAATCCCGAGCGGTGAGAAATAAACGAAGATCAGCACGATGAAGATGACGATGGCCAGCGAGAGGACGAGGTCGCGGCTATTCCAGCTGGCGCGTGATTGCGCCTTGTCCGCTGCCACAGTTGTCCCGTAGGTCAGACCGTTGAGCTGGGACGGGGACGGCTTCTCGGTGAGGAGGCTGACGACGATCATCACGACAATGGAGAATATAAACAACAGGATGCAGAAATAGAGGAAGTTGATCGTCGCGAAGGCATAGAGGACTCCGCTCAACGAGTGCCGGAAAAGCTCGAGAACGATACGCAGGATGCCGACAATGAAGCCTGACACCATGGCAGTCAGTGCGCCCTTGCCATTGATGCGCGGGACGAAGACACCCAGCAAGAAGACAGCAGCAATGGGCGGGGCAAGATAGGACTGAACGCTCTGCAGATACTGGTAGAGCGTGTCGGAGATCCCCTTCATCACGGGAATCCACAGCGTTCCGAGAAGAACCACCGACGCTGTGGCAATGCGGCCGACCTTGACCAGTTCCTTCTCCGTCGTGTTGGGCTTGATCTTTTGATAGATGTCCAGGGTGAAGAGGGTCGAGCAAGCATTGTAGACGGAAGCGAGCGAGCTCATGAGCGCAGCCAGGATGCCGCCTGCGAGTAGGCCGCGCAGGCCGACCGGCAGCAGAGTCTTGACCAAGGTTGGGAATGCCTGATCGGATTGGGGGAGTTGGATCTTGCCCGAACGGGACAGCGCGTACGCCATCAGTCCCGGAATCAGGAAGACGAAGAAGGGCAGCATCTTGAGGTAGGCCGCGAAGATGGTTCCCCGCCGGGCTTGCTGTTCGTTGCGGGCCGCGAGGCAGCGCTGCACGATGTGCTGATCGGTGCACCAATACCAGATGCCGACGATGGGAGAGGCAAACAGGATCCCCAGCCACGGAAAGTCGGGATGCGAGAGTGGCAGGAACATGTTCAGGTGATCCTTGGGCACGGAATGCACGAGGTTGTTCCAGCCGCCGATTTCAATGAAACCCGATATGGTCAGGATGATTGAACCGCCCAACAGAACGATGGCTTGCAGTGCCTCGGTGTACATGACCGCATGAAGCCCGCCGAAAACCGTGTAGGCCCCGGTCACGGCGATCAGCACAATCGCCCCGGTCCAGAAGTCGACTCCCAGGAAGGAGTTGAACACGACCGCGCCGGCGTAGATGGTCACCGATGCCTTGGCGATGACGTAACTGAGTAGCTGCACGATGGAGAGCAGCCAACGAGTCTTGTTGTTGTATCTGCGCTCAAGGAATTCCGGCATGGTGAAGACCTTGCTGCGCATGTAGAAGGGAACGAATACCCATCCCAGCGTGAGCACGATCCATGAATGCAGCTCGTAGTGCCCCATGGCCAGGCCGGATTTCGCGCCGGTGCCGGCCAGCCCGACGATGTGCTCGGAGCCGACGTTCGAGGCGAGGATGGAAGCCCCGATGACGAACCAGCCCAGATTTCTGTTGGCGAGAAAGTAGTCGGAGGGTGAGTCTTTCTTCCTCCTGATCGACCAGATGGAAATGCCCCCGATCAGAATGAAGTAGATGCCGACGGTAATCCAGTCAAACAGGCCAAGGATTGCCATGCGAGTTCCTCTCCTTTTCGACCGGCACGATACCTGTCCTTCACCAGGTTGTCACGGTGTCTACTCGGGGTACACCTTATCGAACTTGACCCGGGCCATGACCCGGTCGAACTCCGCCTGCAGAACCTTCTCGTCGGCGAAGCGCTGGGTGGCGTCCACCACGCAGGTAGTCTCCTGCATCAGGTACAGTCGGCCTCGTACGCGCCCACGTCTCGCTCTGGCCCATAGCAGGTAGTGGAGCGGCCAGCCTTCGCAGAATCGTTAGTCTTGATTGGCGACGCCGCTACGGCGCGTGCGCCGAGAGGTAGCTCTGCACTGTGGCCCCCCAGGCCGAGGGCGAAAGATTGGTCGCGCTCTGGTTCACGTTCAGCAGATCGCTGCTGTGCCCCGTCCCGGAAGTGCCGCTTCCAGAGCATGAGCCCAGAGCCCAAGCCAGCGAAAGACCGGCCACCACTGCGACACGCATCGAATGCTCAGGGATGAAGGTCATGTTGAAATCTGCTGTTCCTTGAGAAGAAGCGGCCAGCCTTCACACTGATGAGAATCTCCCCGCGACTTGCAGCTCCTCGAGACGTAGCCCTTGTCCCGCTGACCGGCAGCGCAACTGCGATCCAGAACATTGTACGGTCTTGCGTCCGCAACCGCCGCAAGATTCACTTGGTCTCCGGCATCGCTGCGCGTGCTCGATGAGCTCGGCTTCACGTGTTCTATGGAAACCCGCCCCTCCTGCGCAGCCAAAGATAAGCCTGCTTCCAGCATGTGACACGCTGCCACTGCAAAGCAACGGCGTCAGGGATGGACACCGGGCAGCGCTCGTCGATGACGGCGGCCTGTGCGCCTCGGAACAGCGCCTCATCGGCAGGCTGCAGAAACCGAGCCGCCTCCGGGCCGGCCTCACGATCCGTCTCGTAGGTGCTGGAAATGGCATCCAGCCCGACCTGGGCACGTTTTGCGCAACCTGCATAGACAATCGGGCCCGACGACCGCATGGGTGGAGCCCGCTCAGGCAAGGCCCACAGATCGAGCCAGCCTACGCTACGACGGCCGACTCCCCAGTGCTGCAAGAACTGGTGCAACACCACCTCGCTGGCCAAGGACACTTCTCCGTTGCGGCAAGAATCGGGCTGCGCCAAAACGTGGGTGACCCCGTAGGCGCGCAGTTGTTCGAAAGCCTGCGCCGGTCCCCCCAGTTTGCCGAGGTCAAGGCCGCCCTCCCAGCGGGGGTTGTCGGTCACGACCGGCCGACCGATTCCTAGCTGGATGTACTCGTCGTGCAACAACACCACGCTGTTTTGGGGCAGAGCCTCCCGGACCTCATCGAATCCGGTATGCGGATCAGTCCGCTGCCTGGTTTCATGGCGGAAGGCGGTGGAAAGCAGGTCAATGGCGATTGCGCTAGGCGGTCGGCCTGCCATCGCGTGGGTCGGAAGAAAGGGAATGTCGCCCGCCCAGATCAGTTGCATTGCCACCATCGCCACCAGGCCGAGCCGCGCCGGCCACCCCGTTCTCCAGGCCAAGGTGAACGCCGCGACCGTGACCGCCACCATCCAGGGCAGAAGTGTCTGCAGATAGCGATCCTGGTGAAAGGTCCAATACCAGAAGCCGATGCCCACCAGGGTTGCCAGAGCCAGTAGCATCGTTCGCCAGGCCCGCGGAAAGAAAGGGAGTAAGAAGAGACTGAGAGTAAAAAGGAATCCGAAGACCGGCAGGTCAAGGTGGAACGAGGGCCAGTCGTGCGGCTTGTACGCGAAGGTGAACAGCGCCGGCAGGGTTTCGCGCGCTCGTTGCCAGAGCGTTCCCTCTGTCGTCCACCCTGGATCAAAAGAAAATCCAGTGTGCCCGGGTTGCCAAGGCCGCGTTGGGAAAACGTTGGCCATGAAGGGATAGATCGGATTGCGGTACCAAATCAGGTTGGCCAGCCAGTGCGCGGCGCTGAAGATCGCAAACGCCCCCAGCGTGGGCAGGCACAGGACCTTGGCCAGGTAGCCAAGCCTTTGCTCTCGGCGCACGAGCACCGCCACAGCACTGCCCGTTACAAATAGCGCGGTGGGAATCAGAAAGTAGAGGGCTTGCGTCTTGGTCATAGCGGCGCCGGCCAGCATGGCGCCCAGAAGGACGCCGCGGCTGGGCGTCCAGGCGACCACGAAGCGAAAGGCCGCTAGGGCAATGGGGATGGCCCAAAAGGCGAGGACATGATCCGCCGCCACGCTCAGGCTGGAATCGTAGAGAAAGATGCCGGGGAAAAGGAAGGTCGCAGCCCAGGCGCCGCGCACCCGGCTTCTGGGCAGCAGGCGCTCGACCAGCAGGGGGATGCCAGCCAAGGTCACCAGAAGAAGAAAGAACTCGAGATGCGCCGACAGAACTATGCGTTCGGCCAGATCGAATCCAGGCAGGGTAAAGGCCCAGGTGTAGAGCCACGAGGCCAGGTGGGGTTGCGTGCCCAGAAACCAGCCTTCGGGGAAAGCGCCAATCTTCCCTGCGGCCGCAAAACGTTCGGCCATGGCCAGGTGATACCAGCGTGAGTCGAAGGCCAGATTTTCCGGTACCAGAATCGACAAGTAGATGAGAAACAGACCGACCACACCGAGCCCGGTTGCCAGCGTCGGCACAATCCCCGAGATCGGCCGCCAGCGCACACGCAGCTGTGCGAGATGCGAGCCGATTCGGCGCGCATCTCGAGTCCATCGTGGCAGGCCGACTGCCAAGAGCGCGGCGGGAATGGCCCAGAAAGACGCATGGCCGAGACCATGGCAAACGCCAACCAGAAAAATAGCGATCGCAAATAGCAGCACGCCTGCCGCGACATCCAGCAAGAGTCGCTCGCGCAAGGGCAAGGGACGGCTGCCAGCCAGGAGCCCCAGCGCCGCGTGACCCGCGCTCAAACACGCGGCGCCGAACGATAGCACGCAGCCGTAGATGACGGCGAAGCGCCAGAACAGCCACTCCGACAGAGGCTGGCGCTGGTTCAAGAACAGCAGGGTGAACACCACCGCGCCCGCTGCGACCACAAGCAGAGCCCAAGGCCGCAGGCGGCAAAGCAGCGTGCGTGGGACCGGCAGGAGTCTGGCCCAGAACATGCGCCACAGGTATACCCCAGAACCGCGTCAACCTGACGGTCAGTTGAGGCAGATGGTGTGTTCTCCTCCTCACGGAGGTAGTCTGCACACCGCGGGCTTGTTTCCCGGGCAGAGGGGGACAGATTGGGCGCTATTGGACATTCGGAGACGTGATGACACCTGAAAGAAAGCGGGCTTGTTCTTCCCAGCGCCCGGCGCATGCTTGTGCCCTGTGCTCTGTCAGCCCCGCCCACCCCCTGCAGGCAAGTAGGAGGAGAAATCCACAATGATAGGAACTTTGCGAACCGCGGCAGCGATCGGGCTGCTCGCTGTCTTCACAACCGGTTGCAGCAACGGTGTGAACATGGCCGCGGACCTCTGCAACAAGCTGCAAGCTTGCGACGAGCTTTCCCTAAGGAATGTCTCGACCGTCCCGCAATGCACCGCCAACGTTCTTAAGCAACTGGGCCAGATGAGCCAGCCGAGCAACGGCGATATCTCCGCCGCGGACCAAGCCGTATCCGCCGCGGATCAGGCCATTGAACAATGCCTGGCAATTTCAGACTGCCCTAGCTTCGCGAACTGCGTGAGCACTGTGATCAACCACGACCTTCCGCTGTGAACTCCACCAACTGCGCCCCGTGCCTCGTGTGACAACGCCACCAGCAAGGGCCATCGACCATGCTTCGCTCGCCAGGATGAGAGCCATGAACCCAGTGGGGAGCAGTGTCCGAATCGCGTCGTTGGCTATCTGGACGTCGCTCACTCTGGCCGGATGTATTCGCCCAGACCCGAGCAAGGCGGCTGCGACGACTCCCGCCGCGTTGCCTTCCGCCGACGAGGAACGCCTGGTCATTTGGGACGGCACCCGAATTCGCGCTCGCAATGTCGGTGCCGGCCGCACGGCGCGCCTTGACTTCTGGGACGGTGGCAAGAGCTGGGCAAGTTGCGATGCGAAGCCGCAATGCCAGGCGACCCTCGTTGCCAAATCGGGCGTCGGGGTCGACGGAATCAACGTCGACGGTGCCAAGGGCCTCGAGTTCCACGCGACAGGATCTGGCTGGGCGGGGTCGGGCTGGAACTGGTTCGCTTGGTGGCCTCCGACGGCCGGGACCGACCTCAGCTCGTACCGGAGCCTGACCTTCCACATTCGCGTCGAAGCGAAGTCTCGCGACGCCGCGCCGGCCCCCCGCAGTGTCGTGGTCCGTTTGGCATGCAGCAATGGGAAAAAGACCACGGCCGGCGCGATGGTTCAGAAGTACGACGGGAGATTCGACGACGGCAAGTGGCACAAGATAACCATCCCCATCGCCGACCTCGGCCGCGGTGAAGGCGCGCAGTTCGACTGGGAGAAAGTTTGGGAGTTCCAGCTGTCCACATGGAGCGCGACGCCGCGGGATTTCAGCATCTACATCGACAAGATTGCGGCAGAGAGATAGGGAAGCGTCGGAATCGCCATCAATCACTTCGGCGCGGGCAAGAATCGCGCCGCTTCCTCCTTGCAGCCCTCGATGTCTTTCGGGCTTGCGGCGTGCTCGAACTCGCGCGTCTTGTTGCCACGAAGGTCGCTCTCATAGGCCTTGATCGTGAAACGCCCCCTCGGCCCCATCATCCCGCTGTCTTTGTTTTCAATCCGATACTCATGGCCCGCCCTCATCGGCAAGGCGAACGTCCATCGTCCCGTGGTAAGGGTGCCGACGGAAGTGCGCCCGGGTGTCGGCACGCCCATGCGCGATGGCGTGCCGATGATGTGGCAACCGGGCAAGAGCTCGAAGTACCCGCTGAGCGACGAAACGTCCTTGTCGTCCACGAATTGCACGTAGCCGGCGAGGGTGGAAACCTGCTGCGGTCCGAGAGGCTGCGGCCCGGGTGGATAGAGGCGGTCGGGCAGCGGACCCCCGCCCGAGACGCAGGCAGCCGACAGGGCAAAGATAGTCGCCAAGACCCCACCGTGGCTTTGCATGGTGCAATTATGTTCCGGCGGGTCGACTATGAAAACACCATTCTGTTCGAGGCTGCCCTATGATGGCGAGGCTATTGAGGTGAACCCATGATCCTGCGTGCGATCTTGATCCCTGTGTTTTCATGCCTGCTGCAGCCCATGGCCTGGGCACGGAACGAGTCTGTGCCGAACGGCGCAGTCGTGAAGCTGCCGGACCTGAACGTCCAGGTCCAGTTCTGCGGCGAGAACACCGCGCGGGTGCGGAAGTGGCTGCCCCAGGGCTCTCTGGCGAAGAAGAGCCTGGTGGTGATCCAGAACAAGCTGCCGAAGATCGAGCTGGAATCCCTAGAAACTCCGTCGGTGCTTTCGCTCAGTTCGAAAGCCATGACGATTCGCATCTCGAAGCAGGATGGCAGCGTGACCTTCCTGCGCGCTTCCGGCGACGTCCTGCTCGCGGAGAGTGGAAAGGCTGCCCTCGCGCCCGTCGAATTTAGCGGCGACAAGGGCTTCAGCCTCCTGCAACGATTTACGCTCATCGCCGCGGAGGGCATCTACGGGCTTGGACAACATCAGGATGGATACATGAACTACCGGGGTCGCTCGGTAACCCTGGTGCAGGCCAACACGCAAGCCTCCACGCCCTTCCTGGTTTCCACCCAGGGCTACGGACTCTTGTGGGACAACACCTCCAAGACCATCTTCAAGGATGGGCCCGATGGGTTGACCATCACTTCCGACATCGGTGACAATGTCGACTATTACGTGATCCAGGGCGACAACATCGACGGCGCCATTGCGGGCTACCGCACTCTCACTGGGGCCGCGCCCATGTACGGCAAGTGGGCCTACGGATACTGGCAGAGCAAGGAGCACTACCACACCCAGAACGAGGTGTTGACAGTGGCCAAGGAATACCGCAAGCGCGGAATCCCCATCGACAACATCATCCAGGACTGGAACTACTGGGGCACCATGCGCGACTGGAGCGGCATGACCTGGGATCCCGTGCGCTATCCCAAGCCGGCCGAGATGATGAAGACGCTCCACCATCTCAACTTCCATCTCGCGATTTCCATCTGGGGAGGGCTGGGGCCCGATAGCAAAATCTACAAGGAGATGGACAAGAAGGGTTTCTTGTTCAAGCCCTCGGGATGGGCTGGGTTCAAGTTCTACGATGCTTTCAACCCTGCGGCCAACGACCTCTATTGGAAGTATCTGAGGAAGGGCCTCTATTCCAAAGGCATTGACGGCTGGTGGTTGGATTCCACCGAGCCGGACATCATCAATGCCCTCAGCAAGGAATCCTCTGAATACGAAATGAAACGGGTGGAAAACAACCGCATGGGCTCGTGGGCGCGGTATCTCAACGCCTATCCGTTGATGATCACCGGCGGGCTGTATGACCATCTTCGCAAAGAAACGAATCGTCAGCGGGCCTACATCCTGACCCGATCCACCTTTGCGGGACAGCAGCGCAACGGCGCCACGACGTGGTCCGGAGATATCGGCGCGAGCTGGGAGATCTATCGCAAGCAGATTTCCGCGGGGATCAACCACTCCATGGCAGGGATCCCCTACTGGACCTTCGATATTGGCGCCTTTGTCCTGGGCAGCTATGGCGGCGTCTTCGATCGCGGGATCAAGGAACCCGCCTACCAGGAACTGTACACGCGCATGTTCCAGCTGGGTGCCTTCAGTCCCATCTTCCGCGCCCATGGCTCCGAAGGCCCGCGTGAGATCTGGGAATTCGGCGAATTCTCCGATGCCATAACGAAGGCCGACCAGTGGCGCTACCGCCTGATGCCGTACATCTACTCGCAGGCCTGGCAGGTCACAAGCGAAGGGCAATCGATCATGCGCGGTTTGCCCATGGATTTCCCGAAGGATGCGAAGACATTCGGCATTGACGACCAGTTCCTGTTCGGTCCTTCGATCATGGTCTGTCCCGTGACCGAGTACATGGTGCACCGTCCGCCCGAACCCACGGTGCTGGTTCCTACTGCGAATCTGCGCACGAAAGACGGCCAGCCGGGCGTCACGGTCACCTACAGCAAAGATGTGGACCACAAAATTCCTTCGCTTGTGCGCGTGGAACCGCAGATCAATCTCATGTGGTACACGGGCCGTCCCGACTATGCCACGGAGAGCACCTTTTCGATCCGCTGGGAAGGCAAGCTGGTGCCGACCCAGTCCGGACCCCACCAGCTCCACGTCAAGAGCTTCGGGGCCCGGCATCTGTTTTTAGATGGCAACCCACTGCCCTTTCTTTTCGACAACACCCTGGAGCGCTACACTCAGCCCCTGCAATTGCAGGCGGGCCACTCCTATGATCTGGTCATGGAGATCGAAAACCCCACGCCCGGTGCCGTCAAGGGCCAGCTCTATTGGAGGACACCGGATCTCTACGCCAAAGAGAAGGTCGTGCAAGTGCGGCCCCGGACCCGCAAGGTCTACCTTCCCGCGGGTTCGTCGTGGATCGATTTTTGGACTGGCAAAACGATGCCTGGCGGCACCACTGTCACAGCCGATGCGCCCATCGACAGGATTCCTTTGTTGGTCAAGGCCGGTTCCATCCTGCCGCTCGGACCAACCATTCAGTACGCCGCCGAGAAGCCCGCGGATCCCATAGAGCTGCGCCTCTACCCTGGAGCCGATGGCCAGTTCCTCCTCTATGAGGACGAGGGAGACAACTACGACTACGAAAAAGGAGTGTACGCGACCATCGCGTTCCAATGGGACAACGGCAAGCGGCAGCTCGCCATCGAGGCGCGCAAGGGCAGGTTCCCCGGCATGCTAAAGCAGCGTAGTTTCCACGTCGTCGTGGTGGGCGAAGGGCGCGGCACGGGTATGGATCTCACGCCGAAGGCCGACCAGGTGGTTCGGTACGATGGCAGTCGGAAGGTCGTGAAGTTCTAGCGAGCCCCGGCACCGAGCGTCTGCATCAGTTGCATGCTTGTCTGGCCCGAGCTTTCAGAACTCGTCAGGGGTTGGCGAGTGTTGCGTAGGTACCTGGACTCGCAAGACCCGCTTGCGCTCCCGTGACGAGTCCACTGACAATCGTCGGGTAGGTCTGAGCGCCAGTGGTTCTGTTGAATATTGCGTACGAGCCCCCGTTGTCCCACCACAGCGGCCGCCCGAATGGTTCATTCCCGCGGGGCATCCATGGAATATGGCGTCAAACAAACGCTCTCCGTGCGACCGACCGCACGCCTCGGCTTGACGTTGCAGGTGTTGCCTGGCCCCAGACAACGATAGACTGTTCGAGCCATGTCGCGCCTTCTCCTTCGCCTGACCTTGCTCCTGGTCTTGTCGACCTTTGTCCAGCCAAAGGCCCACGCGGCAGAAGACTCCTCGGTGGTGCCGGCCTGTCCTGCGGGCAATCTTCTGGCCGGCAAGCTGCCGGTGGCGTGGCAAGAGATCGCGCGCGATCGCGCCCTGCTCACCGACGAGACCGTGGCAAACGAAGGCGCGGTGTGGGACGCGTCCCTGGCCGCGCTGTTTGAAACCGGCGCCTCCACCGTGACCTGGGACCTGGGCGAGGTGGTGCGCGTGCGCTTGCTGGCCATCCAGGCCGACGCCAACGACACCTACAACATCTGGGGATCGCTCGACGGCAAGGACTACAAGGTGATGGGGCAGATCGATCCGGTCACCGGACACGGGCTGCGCATGCGTACCCTCGACGTGGGCGGGATGGCGGCGCGCTTTCTGCGGGTGGGCGAGGGCAAGGGCGACGGCTCCTATTCGGTTTCCGAAGTCGCGGCGTACTGCCAGACGCCCACGCCCTTCCCGCCGCAATTCAAGGTCCTAGACGCGCCGGCGGCCACGGCACCCAAGAGCTACCTCGACTACTGGAATACCGATACCAGCGCTCGCTGGGAGATGATTCTCGCGATCCTGGCCGCGATCCTGTTGTGGTGGGAGCGCCGCCTCACCGGCCTGGGCATGGCCGCGTTCAAGCTGCGTCTGCGCCGGATTCTGCTCGGGACCATGGGGGTGCTGGCCTTTCTGAGCTTCTTCAATTTCGGTTTCTGGCACTTCCCCGGTTTCGTGCATGGCTGGGACACCTTCCACTACTACATCGGCTCGAAGTACTTCAAAGAGATGCACTACGAGCGCCTGTACGAGTGCGTGGCCACGGCCGATTCCGAGGAGCCAGGGCTGCGCCGCCGGGTCGAGCTGCGCAAGATTACCAACTTGCGCACCAATGTGGTGGAGAAGACCGACGACATTCTTGCCCATCCCGAGCGCTGCAAACAGCATTTCACCGACGCGCGCTGGGAATCGTTCAAGAATGACCTGCGCTACTTCCGCACCCTGGAGGGCCCGCGGCGCTGGGATGATGCCCAGTGTGACCACGGGTTCAACGGCACTCCGGTATGGGCCATCCTGGGCAGCGCTCTGGCCAATTTGGCGCCGGCCAGTCGACTCGACGTGCTGGTGCTCGACGCCATCGACGTGGCGATGATCGTCGCCATGGCCTTGTTGATGTGGTGGGCCTTTGGCTGGCGGACTGTGTCGGTCGCCTTTCTCGTGCTGGCCACCAATTTCCCATCCCGCTGGGACTGGATTGGCGGATCTTTCCTGCGCTTTGACTGGCTGTTCTGGATGGGCGTGGGCGTGTGCTTAATGAAGAAGGATTGGCCGTTCTGGGCTGGGGTTGCGTTGGCCTACGCTGCACTTCTGCGCATTTTTCCGGGATTTCTCTTTGTCGCGCCGCTAATTGCGCTCGGTTACCACTATGTGAAGGCCCGGCAATGGGACCGACGCTTGCTGCGTCTGATCATGGGTGCCGCGGTGGCGGTGGCGGTGCTGGTCCCGGTCAGTTTCGCCACATCGGGCGGTCCCAGTATTTATCCGGAATTCCTGCGCAACACCGCTAAGCACTCGGAGACGCCGCTGACCAATCTCATGGGGCTGCGCACGGTGGTCCATTTCCGACCCGCCGAGACGGCGGGTCGCTTGAACACGCCGTCCATGGTGGATCAGTGGTCGCGCTGGAAACAGGCGCGCCTCAAGGCTTTCCACGAGGCCCTGCCGCTCTATGTGTCGCTGGTGCTCTGTTACCTGGTGCTCGTCGGCCTGGCCATCCGCAAAGTCGAGCCGTGGGTCACGGTGCTCCTATCGGCGACTGTCATCTCGTTTGGCTCTGAACTGACTGGCTACTACTATGCCTTCCTCATAATTCCCGCCCTGCTATACGCGGTGGTTCCGCGCGCCGGCGAGTGGCTATTGTGGTTGACCGCGCTGACCCAGTTCTTGTGCTGGGCGCCCATCAAGCACTTTCCCAATTGGCTACAGAGCCTGCTGCCAAGTTCAGTGCGGCAAAGCTCGTTCATTGCCAATTTCAGCATGCCCAATGGGATGGACGAGCAACACACCTGGATGTCGCTTGCCACCCTGGTTGTCTTCGTGCTGATTGCGCGGGAATTGATGCGGACACGGCAGTCGGCCCTGGTGTCGAGTCCGGCCGAGCCCGAGAGCAAGCCCGGCCAGGAAGAAAAGCAGCCCCTGGCGGCCCCGATCTCGGAGCCCGTGCTGGCGCAAGTCCCGCGCCCGCCAGTACGCAAGCGCAAGCGGCGATAGCAAACATGCCGGGGCTATCGTCGGGGTTTCGCCTCAGAAGCCCCCTTGCAGAACGATTCCACCCACGGTGGGGGCAACCACGATGGGTTCGCTCGCCATTCCGGACTTGGTTTTTGGCAAAGCGCCGCGGTGGGAGAGCTCGAAATAGAGAGCCACCCCGCCTGAGATGAGAGTGGCGGCGCCTAGAGCATCGGTGACGTATCCATAGTTCTTGCTCCTGGTACGCGCGTTTTCGATGTTGTCTCTGGTGTTTGGATAGGTGGCGACTTGGTCCTTCAGATCTTTCTGGGCATGGAGTGCAAGATAGCCGAATACGCCAGTCCCGGCGGCGAGAGCCGCAGTCGTAGAGAGGCTGACAATCAAGCCGGTTCGTCCGGGAGTGACCGGAAGCTGCGTCGTTTTGGTCAGCGACACGGTCGCCCGAGGCTGCGTCTTTTCGATCAAGGGCACCGACGGCGACACAGCGCTTGGCGCGCGCGCTGCCGACGTGACAATGGACTCGTCAATCTGGAGTTCGACGTTCACACTCTCCTTCCCGGCCACGGTCACCATGCGAATCGCCTCGGGAGCGCCGGTCTTGAAGGCGCTCACCTTGCGCGTTCCCACATTGACGGGAACGAGCCCGGGCACGGGTGATGTCCCCACGCTGACGCCGTCGATCCGAATGTCGGCGCCGGTCACATTCGTGGAAATCTGCAACTGGGCAATCCTTTCCTCGATCTTTCCCAACATTTCGTCGACCTGGGCGCGACGGTCGGTGGCGATCTCGCCCTTGCCTTCGGCCATGTATTGCACGAAGGACTTATGGGCGCTCACAAAGTCGTGAAGCGCATACTGCGTCTGCGCAATATTATAGAGCACGCGGTAGGACGGACTGATTTGGTAGGCTTTGCGAAATTCGGCCAGCGCTCCCTCGTAGCTGCCCTCGCGGTACAGCTCAACGGCCTGCTGAAACCTGACGGCAGCCTTGGCTGTGTCGTCCTCTGCTGGGCCCTTTGACTGCGCCATGGTCACTTGAGGGATGAGGAGCCATGTCAATCCAACGAATAGGGCAAAGGCCTGTGTCTTCATGGCTTGTACGGGTTCCTTTCGTCAATCGGTTTGGCCTTGCGCCGCAGGGATGGACCGTCCAGGTTCATGCCCGGCTCTATGCCTGGGTCGGGCTGAACCGTCGCCGGTCTGGCGCTGCTCGTGGGTCTTGAATCGCGCTGCGAGGGTCGTGGCCTTGCCACTTGGCGGACAGGGTTGTTCTGGGCTCGGTGCAGGCTGATATCGAGCACCACGTCGCTTGAGAAACTGACCTGCTGTTTGAACGGAATGTACCCGGGCGCTGAGGCGCTGACGACGTGAATACCCCGATCCTTCGGAACCTCCAGGTTCAGTCGATGGCCGGCGAGCACGTTGCCGTCAAGGCCCAGTTCGGCGGCCCTGGGTTCAGCCGTGATTGCGATGCGGATGGTATCGTGGCCAGCGCGGATCTGAGAAGGTGAAGCTGCAGCCGGCGCGGGCGGAGCCAATGACGGCCGCGGTTGGGACGGCGCCACGGCAGCGCGAACCGGTGTGCCGGTGGCGCGGACCGGTGCCGGAGCGGGTGTGCTCTTTCCCTTTGTCGCCAGGGCAACGACAGTCACCCCGATCACGACACCGACAGCAGCGACAGGCAGCAGAGTCTGCCACCCGGGAAATCGCCTGGGACTGCTCGGGGGACTGTCCCATGCGGCGACATTTGCCGAGTCCGGCACCTTTCGTGTGATCGCGTCGTACTCGGTCATCATGGCGACGGGGTTGGCGCTCCCTTCGTCCTCTGCCGGGGGGCTTTCCTCGATCACGATCAAATCGTGATCGGTGATGGAGTCGTTGCTCCCTTCGTCCTCTGCCTGGAGGCTTTCCTCGATCGCGACCAAACGAAGTGGTGTCGGAGTCGCCATCGTTTCCGCCTTTCGTTGTCTGGTGGTGAGCATTTCGGTCATGGGCTTTGTCGCTGCGGCTGACAATTTGTGCGAGTTGCGAATGCGCTCATCCTTTGCATCGACAAAGACTCAACATCGGCAAAGGCAGCCAATAGATTTAGAGATCTCCCGTCCTTTGTGCGATTAACGCGGTTGTTTGGCTGACGGCGGCCGACATCGGCGCGCATCCAGAAAGCCCTCATGCACAATCCAGTGGATGGGTCGTCGAGCTACACGGGCACACGCCCCTCAGTCCGCATCAGAACAGGCGCATGATCGCCGGGCCACATGTCTTGGCCAAAAGGCACAGGCCGGAAAGCCCCAGAAGAAGGTACGAAACCCGCTTGAAATTCAAATCGGATGTCCGGCGGTAGAGGGCCAGGCCACTGAGGGTGCCCGGCACTACCGCGGGTAGGCTCAAGGCCAGGAGCAACCAGAACCGACCGTGCAAATAGGATGGATGCAACAATGCAACCAGGCCCAACGAGTAGATCTGCGACATGATGATGTACGGCTGCACGACGGCGCGATGCTGCGCCTTGGGTAGACCGCGCAACCCCGTCCACACGACGACCGTTGCGCCGGGAAAGGCGGTGAAGCCGCCCACGACACCCCCGAAAAAGCCGACCACGGCGCCGCACACCGGACCGTCGAAACCGCGCAGCTTGACGCTGGTGGGCTTGAACAAAGAGTAGACCGCATACAGGAACAGCAGCGTCCCGAATACCGCCATCAGCCGTGCTGCCGGCAGGTGGGACAATAGCCAGATCCCGATCGGCACGCCGGCTGCACCGCCCAAGATGCATGGCCCCGGCCCGGCCCAGACATCCTTGCGTGACTTGGGCATGTCCTCGCGCAGCTGTCTGGCCGAGAGGAGCTGGTTTCCCGTCGACAAGGTTTGAAACAGGGGGACTTGCAAGATGGGTGTAAGCAGCAAGAGGGTTGCGGATCCGATTGCGGAGAAGCCGAACCCCGACAGTCCGCTCATCACACCAGAGAGAAAGACGATCACCTCGATGCTCGCTAGTTCTCGGAGGCTCAAGCCGGCCACAGCGTTCGGTGTCGTCGGGCACGAGGCGATGAGCGTCCCCGTCACCACCAGTGCTGCGACTGCAAACAGCCATAGCTTGATCTTGCCGGATATGGCTGGCTGAGCGGACGGTTCGGCCCTCGCGACCGCCGGGCCCTCTACCACGAGGGCAAGGTGGCTGAGCGACCGTTTGTACGGGCGTTTCGCCAGCGCGTTGTTGTCGTTGGCGACAGCGGTGCGAGCCGCCTTCAGACGGGTTCCGCTGTAGTCCAGAGTGATGTCCCGTTCGTCTATGACGATTCCAATCGGCGTTGCTGTTCCCATGCTTCGCGCTCCTGGATTTGTGGTTCCCGTCTTTCGGCACAGAACGAGACACTCTTCAGGGATCAATGCATCTTTATCGCGAAACACCCCGGCGACGCGGCCGCAGCCGCCGTGTTTACGCTGCGCGGGAACAGCAGGTGCGGGCTATTGAGCCGCGTGGGTTGCACCTACTCCGTCTCGCAGAAGCCGTAGTTGCACGCCGGGGCGCTCGCCGGGCAATCGTTGGGTGTCGTGCACGTTGCGCACGATGTCCGGCCAGTCGTCCGGTAGTCGAAATGGCAGCCGCACTGGAACTCGTACGGATTGGGTACGAAAGCGCCCATTTCGGTGCTACGGGCCACCTTCATTGCGCACTGTGGAACCAGCGATGCGTCGATCATGGCATCCACCAACTGGCGATCGAGGTTCGGCACCGAAAAGCGTGTCACGAAGGCCCCTGCTGCGGCAGAAGGAGCACCATTGATGTTCGCCGTGTAGAAGTGAACGTAGCCCCAAAGGGGATAGTGTCCGTCGCGCACGCTTGCCTTGTCCAAGGAAGTGTCGGTGGAATCGGGCAGGTATCCGGACAGCTGACCTTCGGACTGCAAGAAGAGAACGCGCAAATTGCCGCGCCCTTTGTCGGCATAGTCGATGGACAGAATGCCGATGGACTGCTCAGGCGATGCGGAGCCATTCAGCGAGTCTCGGATGGCGTCGGTCGACAGACGGTCGACCCCCCAGAATGCCGTTCGCGGTACATCGATAAGCGCGGCTGTCAGGGCAGTCGACCCGGCTCCCGAATTGCGGATAGAGTAGTAGGCGGGCTCGATCCAAGGGCTTGCTTTGAGGCCTGCGGGATTCTGCCCGCCCAGCCCGAAGATGATGTGAGCCGCCTCGACGCTGATCGACTTCTGCGTGGAAGCTGCGGGCACAGTGAGACCGAACGTGACGACCGGCCCCAAGTATCCGGCAACGGTGGCGCCGGGTACATAGGTCGGATCGCAAACCGTCGAGTAGAGGTTCGATACGCCGATGTCGACAACCTGGCCGTCTGTGTCGAGGGTGCAGCTAACCTGTGTGCCCGTGTCGTCGTAGTAGTAGGCGTAGTTGGCTGCCTTGGTCGCCGTACCGGCCACGTCCTTGATGACAGTCGGTGTGGCACTGAACGCGGCACTGACGCCACCGCACGAAGTCCCGGCCATGAAAACGGCGCGGTACGGGGGACTGTTGGCTGCGAGCAGCGGGGTCACCTGCTTGAGCAAGGGTCCGAAGTCGGAGGTGCCCGTCATGTAGATCACGTTGGGCCCCGCATCTGCGCACCTCACAGTGGGCGGCGTGACGGCTTTGACGGTTGCCGTGACGGCCCCGGCACTCTGCGGCGGCAGCGGGGCGGGCAGAGGCGCGCCGGCGACGCAAATCCCTAGTCTTGCGCAATTGTCGAAGGACATGTTCTGCGCAGCGGTGCACGCGTTAAGGTAATCGAGGGTGGCTGTCGGCGTTCCGGAGAAGCAGCCCTTGGGACCGAGGCCCGAATTCACGCATACGCCTTGGCTACAAATGGCGTAAGCGGTGTCGCCGGTCTCGAAGGAGACACAGTCAAGATCAGCGGCGCATTGCTTGATGTTTCTGTCGAACATCAAGCTGCATGCAGAGGTCGTAATCACCAAAACAGCCAGCGCAGAGTTCAGAGCTTTGTTCATCTTGGCCATCGCATCTTTCCGCGGCAGCTTCCGCGACTCTCGGGATGAGATGGAATCGGCAAACGCAGGCCACTTCTTTAATCTCAGACGTGAAATCCACAGCCATTTCGAGAGGTGATTTTCTGGAGGACGCGGGCGTCAACGCCAAAGCCCCACCGCGAAGTGGCGGCACAGAAGAGCGGAGCGCCCATCCGAAGTGCGGTACGGGGCTTTCCATGAACACCGGACGCGAGCGTTAAATGGCGGTCCCCGGCCCATTACCTGGATTGAGCGTGGCTAGAGGGTTGCGAGGTCAGGGCTCTCCCACAAGTGGAACGTCTGATCGCCGACGAAGGGGTGGTTCTGCACGCCGCGGAACAGGTAGGCGGCGGCCATCGCGAATAGGTCCGGGTGGACGAACTCGCCGTCGAATGTGGCTCGCGACTGAGCCAGCGCCGACTCGAACAGGCCCCAATCGCGTACCCCATCGGCGCCGCCATAGCGGGCGAGCTAAAGCGCGTGCAGTTCGAGCACGTCCTCGAGGTCAAGGAACTCTGGGATCTCGCTCGTCACTTGGCGAGCTTCCTCAGCGTATCGTCGTGGGCCTCCATCATCCGCTTGGCCGCTGCCTTCAGCCGCGCCGACCGGGTTCTGCGCTGCGGACGTATGATGAGCACCTCCCCGTCGGTCCGCACCTCGAGGGGTGTCTCCTTGTCGATGTCGAGCAGATCGAGGATGGGCCGCTCGATGATGAGCCCGAGGCTGTTGCCGACCGCTGTTAGATTCTTGATCACCGCTGTCACCTCCGTGCGAACGACGTTATAACAGCAGTATAACGTTTTCGGCGATGGGCGCAACCGGGTCGAGGGATGCACTCTACTTAGGATTTCTTACCGAACATTTTGAGGCATGATGCCTCACCTGCCGCGCGCGGCTCGTTGCTCCAGCTCGTCGTAGAACGCCTTCAAGACCACGAACGCTTTCTTCCTGGTTCCGTTCTGGCCGATCAGGCCCTTGCGATTCCAGCCGTCTTGTACGTTGGGTAGAACCCGGCGTGGGGAGCGGAAGTCGGCGAGGATCCAGGGCGTCACGCCCCGCCACGCCGGGATCTTCCGCAGCATGACGATGGTCTTGCGATACAGGTCTTCCTGGTATTCTTCACTGAAGCGCGTGAGCGCATCCGCGTGCCAGCCTTGCAGCGCATCTGCGCCGAACTCGCTGATGACCACTGGCTTGGGATATTTGATTGACCACGAAATGCGCGCTGTCTTGTCGGGCAGGCCGTCATACCAGCCAATGTATTGATTGAAGCTCACCAGGTCGGTGAACTCGCCAAAGGGATCGTCCACAATGCGCAGGTCGGGGTTCTGCTTGTCGCCGTGGACTTCCATGGCTGCCGAGATCAGGCGCGATCCGTCCAGCGAGCGCGCGGTGTCCACCAGGGTTTTCAGAAACCGCGTGCGCTCGGCGGTGATGGGCGTCTCATTGGCCACGGACCACACCACCACGCTGGCGCGGTTCTGGTCGCGGGCGATCAATTCGGTCAACTCTGACTGAGCCAGGTGCAAGGTGTCCGCGTTCTCCCACTGAATGGCCCAGTAGACCGGGATCTCCTCCCAGACCATCAGGCCCAGTTCATCGGCCACGCGGGCCATGTGCTCGTTGTGCGGGTAGTGGGCCAGACGGACGAAGTTGGCGTTCAGCTCTTTGGCCCAGCCGAGCAGCATGCGCGCGTCCTCGACTGAATACGCCCTCCCGCCGCGCATCGGGTTCTCCTCGTGAATGCAGATGCCGCGCAGGAAGACCGGCTTGTCGTTCAATAGAATGTCCGTGCCGGCCGTCTTGATGGTGCGAAAGCCGATGCGGTCGGCGATCTGGTCGGTCTCGCTCGACAAGACCACGTCGTGCAGCGCCGGCCGCTCCGGCGACCAGAGCGGGATCTGCGCGACAGGGAACTCGATGCGCGCCACGCCGCTGTTGTCGGTGCGCGCCTCTGCTTTCAGGTCCAGCCCGGCCAGGGTCACAACGACCTTCTGTTGCTTGCGCGGGCCATCCAGTTGCATGGTTGCCTCAATAGTGTCGCGCGTGCCGGCTTTCAGGCCGACGCGGTACTGCGTGATGAAGGTGCCCGGCGTTTGCACCAGCAGCACGTCGCGCGTAAGGCCGCCGTAGTTCCACCAGTCGGTGTTCATGGCCGGCACGCCCTCGGGCCGGCGGCGGTTATTGACCCGCACGACGAGCGAGTTGTCCTTCTCCTTGGCCAGGCCAGTAATTTCATAGGCGAACGGCGTGAACCCGCCCACGTGCCGGCCCAGCCTCCAGCCGTTGAGATAAACATCGGCCTCGTAGTTGGCCGCGCCGAAATGCACGAACAGTCGATTGCCCGGCGCGGACTTCGGCGCATCGAAGCGCCGCCGGTACCAGATCGTGCCCTCGTAGTACAGCAGGCGATCGTTCTGTGAATTCCAGTCGCCCGGCACCGCGAGGGTGGGGCTGGTGTCGAAGTTGTATTCGATCAACTCGGACTTGTCCTGCTGGCGGCGATCGAGAGCGAAACCCCTGGTGGGTCTGGCAAGGGCATCCTGGGACATCCCACGATAGTCGACGTACCCGACGTCGTAGGGGTCAATGATGGTGTTCCACTTGCCGTTCAAGCTGACCGACTGCCGCGCATGCACATTCGCCAGGGTAGACTCGGCCCGAGCTGCCGAGGAAAGCGCCAGCAACAAGGCCGAACCGGCTACCGCCCGCCAAAGACAAGAGTGCAAGCGGGGAAATGCACGTCGGCTGTGGTCAGATCTCATGGCACCTCCAGCTATACACCAACTGCTCGAATCCATCTTCTTAGGGAAGCCTTCTTGCCCCGTGTCTTGTGATAGGAAAGAACCACGAACCCGTGCTTGTGAACTAACCAAGGTTAGTCCACAATAGCAGCTATGACCACCGTGAACATCCACGAGGCAAAGACGCAGCTTTCGCGGCTGGTGGCCCGCGTTGCGCGCGGAGAGTCCTTCATCATCGCCAAGGCAGGCAAACCCCTTGCGCGCGTGATCCCCATCGCGGCCAAGGAATCTCCCGAGGATCGCCTTGGCTTCATGAAAGGGGAGATGGCAGTTCCCAAGGACTTCGACCAGATGGGACGTGACGAGATCGCCGCGCTGTTCGGCATTGCCAAATGAGGGTTCTTCTCGATACTCACCTCCTGCTGTGGGCAGCCGGTTCCCCGCAGCGCCTGTCCAGGACCGCCCTCGCCGTCCTGAAAGCACGAAATACAGCCCTCTTCTTCAGCGCGGCCAGCGTTTGGGAGGTCGTGATCAAAAACGGCCTCGGCCGAGCCGATTTCCAGGTGTACCTGCGCCGCCTGCGCCACGGGCTCCTGCTTCACGGCTACGAGGAGTTGCCCATCACCGGCGAGCACGCGCTCGCCGTTCGTGCACTCCTATCTCTGCACAAGGATCCGTTCGACCGGATTCTCCTCGCACAGGCACAGAGCGAGGATCTCATCCTCCTGACCGCTGACAGGGAGCTGGCGGCCTACGGGCCACCGAGCAAGCTAGTCTGAACTTCGAGGACCAGACCACCATGCTGGGGCGGTTCTGGTCGCGCGCAGAAACTGACTGATTGGGGTCGCAATTCTCTGTACAATGGCGGGTGTGGACGACAGGGTCCTACCCCCACATGGCAACGCCGACCAAGCCGCCGCACCGTCGTCCCCTGTGGACGGGCCAAGGGTTGGGCAGGACCAAATCGAGAATGGTCACTTGGATTCCGACGTCTCCGATGACTCCTCCCGGCGCGACCCGGCTGGCGAAGATGTTGCCTCGCTGCCTCAAGAGGAACCCAACCCAGCCGCTAGAGTTCGGCAGTTCTATCAGTTCCTAGCTGAGGTCACGCCCCGCATTTGGGCGGTACCGGCGATTGTCGCGCTCAACGTCGCCGTCTACGTGGCGATGGTCGCGTCCGGTGTCCATCCAATCCAGCCCACCGTTGCCAGCGTCGTGGATTGGGGCGTGAACTATGGACCCAAGACACTCGGCGGCCAGCCGTGGCGGTTGCTGACCAGCATTTTCGTACACTACGGAGCGCTTCATTTGTGCTTCAACATGATTGTTCTGTGGAATGTCGGCCGCTGGGTAGAGAGGATCTTCGGTAGCCTTAGATTCGCAGCGCTGTACCTTTGCGCCGGTCTTGTCGGCAGCGCTGCCAGCGTGGCAGTCCACCCACACTTGGCCTCCGCTGGGGCATCGGGAGCAGTTTTCGGCGTCTATGGTGCGCTGGCAGGATTCTTACTGAGCCAGCGCGGTTCCATCGATGGCAGGGTCGTGAAAAAGCTAGCAACAGTCGCAATCTTCTTCGTCGGCTACAATATGCTCTATAGCCTCAAGAACCCCACTATCGATCTGGCGGCTCACTTCGGTGGCCTGGTGGGCGGAGTCGTTGCTGGCTGGTGGCTGGCGCGTCCGCTCACCCCGTCGCTGCCGCAGCAACCGCGACGTCCGGTGATTGTCTTGGCTGCGATGTTCGTCATCTTGGCGGTCTTTCCCAGCGTCTTGCCGAAACCGCTCGATTTTGAAGGGGTAGTACGCGAATTCTCCGAGGTCGAGTCCAAAGCGGTCAATGCGTACAATAGTCTCGTCGAGGCTGCTAGTGCCGGCCGAGTCACCGATGAAGCGTTCGCCAAGGGAATCGAGGATGAGGTCTTGCCCGCGTGGCGCCACTTGCAACCTCGTCTTGACGAGGCGGCGACGCAGCTCCGGAACCCACAACAAACGAAGGTGCTCAAAGCATTGCGCCAGTATGGGCGAGATCGAGCCTATAGCTGGACGCAGATGATCCTCGCATTGCGTGCGCACAACAAGCCTTTCCTCGACTGGACGACCAAGGTTGACGCTGAAGCCGTGAAGAAGTTCAAGGATTCAATGGCGCAGGCGAAGGCACGCTAGCGAGGAGGCCATCGATCCGACCCCGAAGCGATGTAGAGTCTTCGCGAAAGAACCCACGAAGAAGCTGGGCCCAGGCAATTTCCTCTACGAAAAGGCACACCACCATGAGCTTGTTACGCACCACCCTCTGCGCGCTGCTTTTGTTCACCGTTCCAGCGTCAGCCGCCGAGAGACCCAAGGCCGTCAAGGCCGTCCCCTACACCTGGAAGAGCGTCCCGATCGTGGGAGGCGGCTTCGTGGATGGATTCGTGTTTCATCCAACCGCCAAAGATGTCTGCTACGCCCGCACGGACATGGGCGGCGCGTACCGCAGGAATCCCACGACCAGACGCTGGGAACCCATGCTCGACTGGATTCCCTACAAGGATCTGAACCTCATGGGCGTGGAGAGCATCGCTGTGGATCCCTCGGATCCCAGCAAGGTCTACCTGGCCTGCGGCACCTACACGGCTCCTGAAGTTCCCGACGGCGCGATCTTGCGGTCCTCGGATCAAGGCCAGACGTTCCAGCGCAGCAACGTGCCCATCAAGTTCGGCGGCAACGAAGCCGGTCGTGGCAATGGCGAGCGCATGGCCGTGGACCCTAACGACGGCCGCATCCTCTTTCTGGGCACGCGCCACAGTGGTCTGTGGAAAAGCACGGACGGCGCTGTGACATGGAACAAGGTGGACAGCTTTCCCGCCGATGTCCTGAAATTGTCTGCCGAAGAAGCCAAGCTGCCCGCCTGGAGCGGCGGCGGCCGCAGCAGCATCGTCTTTGTGGTCTTCAATCCCACTAGCGGCTCCCAGGGCAAGGCCAGCCAGACGCTCTTCGCGGGCGTCTCGGTGATGGGCAAGCCTAGCCTGTACCGCAGTGATGACGGAGGCGGAACCTGGAAGGCTGTTGCCGGCCAGCCCACCCAGTACCGCCCCAACCACGCGGTCCTGGCCTCCGACGGAAATCTCTTCATCACCTACGGCACGGATCCCGGCCCCATGCAGATGGTGGATGGCGGCGTTTGGAAACTGAACATCAAGAGCGGTGCCTGGACCGACATCACGCCGGACAAGCCAGGCAAAGAGCGCAAGTTTGGCTACGCCGCCGTATCTCTCGACGCGAAGAATCCCAAGGTCGTGATTGCCAGTTCCTTCTATCGCCCCAAAGGCGAGGATGTCTTTCGCAGCACCGACGGCGGCGCCACCTGGAAGCCCGTGTTCGGCAGCGGCGGCGTCATGGACTACAGCCTGGCTCCGTATGTCCGCGATACGGACATCCACTGGCTTTTCGACGTTGAAATAGATCCCGCGAATTCCGATCACGCCATGTTCACCACCGGCTACGGCGGGTGGGAGACGTACGATCTGACCAATCTCGAGAAGAATCTCCCCACCCACTGGTCCGTCATGAGCCCTGGCATTGAAGAGACTGTGGCCCTGGCCCTGTACAGTCCCAGTAAGGGTGCCCATGTGATCACGGCCGTGGGCGACTATTCCGGCTTCGTTCATTGGGATCTCGACAAACCTGCGCCCGACGGCAACCCTAAGCCGCCTTTCCTGGGAAATACCCACGATGTCAGCGGCGGCGAACTGAACCCAGACGTGATTGTGCGCATCGGCCGCCCCCGCCCAGGCAGCAAGAATCTGGGCTACTCCCTGGACGGTGGAAAGACCTGGCATGAACCCACTTCGGTGCCTGATGCTAAGGCCACCGAGGGACACATCGCCGTCTCATCCAACGGCGAAACCTGGGTGTGGACGCCTCGCCACAATGTCCCCTATGTCACCACCGACAAGGGCGCGACCTGGACAGCCTGCGCGGGCGCGCCTATTGACACGCGCGTGATTGCCGACCGCGTGAATTCCGAGCGCTTCTATGGCATGGCCCTTTTCGAGGGCAAGCTGTTCGAGAGCGTCGACGGCGCCGCTCACTTCACCGAGCGGCCCCTGGTGCTATCGGATGGCTTGCCCAAGCGAGGTGGCAGTGGCGCCGACAATCGCAGCGATCGCGGCGACGATCGCGGTGGCCAGGACCGCATTTACGCCACCCCGGGGCGCGAAGGAGATCTCTGGTTGGCCGCCTTCAACGGCCTGTACCACTCAGGAACCAAGGGCTTCGATCGCATGCCGGGGGTGGAAGAGATTCACGCCTTCGGCTTTGGCAAGGCAGCTCCCAAGGCCAAATATGCCGCCCTCTACCTGGTGGGTACCGTGCATGGACAGCGCGGCTTCTTCCGGTCCACGGACAGCGGCGCCACCTGGGTGCGCATCAACGACGATCAGCACCAGTGGGGTCTGGTCCTGCACATCACGGGAGATCCCAAGAAGTTCGGCCGCGTCTACGTGGGCACCCACGGACGGGGCACGTTCTACGGAGATCCGGCCAGCAAGTAGTTGCCTCGTAAGAAGAATGCCCCGCCGTTTTCACGACGGAGCATCTTCTGACCACGCTTGGAGCGTTCTCCGCGCGGCTCACCAGCCAGGCTGCGCGATTACTGCCAGCTGATCGCGTCGATGTACACGTTCCCGGTATAGGTGGCGGTTGTGGACGCGTTGCTCAGTTGAAGTCCCATGGCTTGCAACCCAAGGAAGTTGATCGTTGTGGGGAGTGTAAACGTGACCGTTGTCCAGGTATTGATGGCGGTCAGCGTTACGCCATTCCCCGCAAACCAGGCCCAACTATTCGCTGAAACGTAGGGTTGGACGGTGAGCCCCGTCACGTTGTCGGCCATCACATGGTACGTGACGGTCTGGCCGCAATACGCTTGGGGGTTCGCCAGTTCCACCAGCCTCGACGTCCAACCACCCGTGGCAGGCGCAGCGGGAATCGCCGTCATGGCAACTTTGAGTGAACCGCTGCCTGTAGTCCCGTAATGTTGGGTCGTGGTCTGAGTGACAACGGTGTCAGTAACCGTTGTATCGCCCTTGAATGCCCAGCCATTCGTCGAGCCCGCTGTTTCAAAATCGAATGATCCGGTGCCCGTACCCGAGCACGTCTGGGTTCCCCCGCAGACAGTGATGGAGTCAACGAAGATGTCACCACCGGCAAACGTGCCGCCACCACTGACACCAAACTGGATGCCGAATTGGTTGATGCCGCCGGGGAACAACACCGTAGCCGCAGGCACGGTGAATGTCAGTGTGGCCCAGGCACCCGGGGTGAGAGTCCCTACTGTGGCATCGGTCCAATTGGCCCAGTTGTTGGACTGCATGTACAAATGCACCCAAACACCGGTAGTTCCGGCGGGAGTCCACACATGAGCCGTAATCATCGCGCCCGGCCACATATTGGAGGTCGCGGGAGGGGCGATGTAGATCCCCCTTTCCACCGTGGTTGCGGCCGCGTCGCCAACGGCGGCCGCGCTCGTCAGAGCGGGAATCGTGACCTTTAGCGACTGCGTGCCGGTGAATTCTTGAGTCGTGGATACCGCCAGTGTCACGTCGGCGTCCGTCGTCCAGCTGTCCGCGGTCGTCCCTTCCCAATCCCAAACGACAGGACAGGTCGTGCCCGTGCTCGTGGTGCCGCCGCTTGCTGCGCCGCCGCTGCTAGAACTGCCGCCAGCTGCACCGCCGCTGCTAGAACTGCCGCCAGCTGCACCGCCGCTGCTAGAACTGCCGCCAGCTGCACCGCCGCTGCTGTGGGAACTTCCGCCCGTTGCGCCGCCGCTGCCAGAATTGCCGCCGGCTGCGCTGCTGCTGCTGGAACTTCCGCCCGCTGCGCCGCCGCTGCCAGAACTGCCGCCGGCTGCGCTGCTGCTGCTGGAACTGCCGCCCGCTGCGCCACCAACAGCAGTGGCAGTGCCGCCTGTGCTGGTGGCTCCGCCGGTCTGAGCCGAGCTCGTGGCCGTGGTCCCGCCCATCGGGCTGCTGGTGGCTCCGCCGGTTTGAGCCGAGCTGGTGGCCGCGGTCCCGCCCGTCGGGTTGCTGGTGGAAGAGCTAGCCGAGCCGCCCTTGGCCGTGGTGCCGCCATTGCCTGTGGTGTTATCCTTGCTGGGCGTGCAGGCGGCTGCCCAAAGACCAGTCAGTAGAGCGAAGCCGACAACGCGTGTGCTCGTGTGGTTAAAGAGTCTCATCCGATTATCTCCTCTCGATCTGCTTGGCGACGGACAACATCAAGTCCGTCGCGATTATGCAAGCCGACCAGAGCCAACAGCTGGCGCAGGCCGCTCGGCGCAGAGTCTCCCTGATACGACCGGGTGCAGGCAAGAGAATACTTTCGCGCCCCTCTTTGCGCATTTTGGCGTGCCCAGGGCGCCCGCAGCCGCTGCCGGGGCTCCAAGCAAGCGTGATTTTTTCGTCGGAGGGGCCAGGTTCGTAGTATTGGAGGCCGATGAGTCTCCGTGCCGATCGCGTGTCGACCGCCGCTCTTCTCCTGAGCACCTCTTTTGCACTTCTCGCAGGCTCCTGCCTCACCCCTCCTGCCGCCAGGGGGATCGGCAAGCCTTCGGACCCATCACGAGCGACACCCGCGCCCAGTTTCGGCGATTTCACGCGCACATCCCCTGAGCTTTTCGCGAAGTTGCGCCTGGGCTGGAACCTCGGCAATAGCCTGGACGTGCCCACCGGTGAAACAGCGTGGGGCAACCCGAGGGCGACGCCCGAGCTCCTTGCCGCAGTTGCCAAGGCGGGTTTTGGGCTGGTGCGTATTCCCGTCACTTGGGCGCAGCACCTGGGGCCAGCACCGGGCTATGTCATCGATCCGGACTGGCTCGAGCGGGTGGAAGAGGTCGTCGGCTACGCTCGTTCGGCTGGACTCTACTCGATTATCAATTCGCACCACGAAGGCGGTTGGCTGGCGCTCAAAGACGCCAATGGCAACACCACCCCGGAAAACAATGCCCTGGTGCGGGCGCAGTTCGTAGCGGTGTGGACGCAAATCGCCAAGTACTTCGCCAATCAGGGTGAAGAGCTGATGTTTGAGTCCATGAACGAAGTCCACGACGGCTATGGCAAGGCCGATCCCCGCCATATCGAAATCGTCAACGAGCTGGATCAGGCCTTCGTCAGCCTGGTGAGGGCAAGTGGTGGCAACAATAGCAAGCGCCACTTAATCGTCCCCGGCTACAACACGAACATCGATGAAACGCTCAAGGGCTTCAGGCTGCCGACCGACTCGGCGAAGAACCGTTTGATATTGTCGGTTCACTGCTACGATCCCTACTTGTACGCGCTCATGGGCCAGACGCATACTTGGGGTCGTACTTCGCCGAACAGGGATGATTGGGGCCAGGAAGACTACATCGTGGCTCAGTTCGACAAGCTCAAATCGCGCTACGTCGATCAAGGGATCCCGGTCCTCATCGGCGAGTATGGCGCTGTAGAGCAGGACGGCTACGAGGACTATCGACGCTACTACATGGAGTATGTGACCAAAGCCGCGGTCGATCGCGGACTGGTCCCCGTGTATTGGGACAATGGCGATCGAGGAGGCAAGGGCTTCGCACTCATCGACCGCGGGAGCAACAGCGTGGTTCAGCCGAAAGTGATGGAGGCCATGCTGAGAGCCGCCACGAGCGCGTACTCGCTCAAGGACATTGCGCTGCCGGCGCCGCCGAAGTGACGCCGGCGGGCCGTACCGGGACCGCCAGGCCGGGCGCCACAACGCATAATGGGCGCGGCCCCTTGAGTTTTCCTGCGCACCTGTTAGGAAAGCGCTGTGCGGCCAAGGCCAGCTGAAATGGAGTTCATATCATGACTACTCGTCGCGTTTTGGCGTCAAGAGCAATTGCTTTGTTGCTAGCCCCGCTGGCGTTCGGATGCAGCTCATCGGCAATGAAGAGCAGCCCAGCCGGAAACGGCGGCGGCGGGAACACAACGGTCGCCGGAACGACCGGCGCAGCCGGAGGCGCTTCGAGCGTCGGGGGCACTACAGAAACTTCCGTGGGCGGCAATCTTGGCGCGACTGGTGGTTCTGTCGCAACCGGCGGCGCGGCGATCACCGGCGGGTCGACCACGAGTGCGACGGGTGGCGCGACGAGCGCAGCAGGTAGCACGACCAGCAGCACAGGAACCGGTGGCTCAACCGTCGTGGATTGCAATCCCCCGCTTGCGAGTCCTCCACTATGTACGGGAACGGCGCCGCCAGCGGCGCTCATTTCAGACTTTTCTATTGCAGCAGGCAGCACTGGACCTGCTGTGTTCGGAACCTGGGGGCAAAGTATCTTTGGAGGAACATACACCTATCCCGCTGCTGTGGAAAATCCGGGCCCCTGCGACGGCACGCCAAGCCCCTATCCACTGACCCAAGATCTGACTGGCGGAAATTGGCATATCACGGGAACCGTCGGGACGTATTCGGGCGGGGGACTGTGGTGGGAATGCAATTCAGGGACGGCAGCAAAACTCAACTATGCGGGGGTTTGCACCATTGATGCGTCGGCGTACACCGGCATATCCTTCACTGTGTCCGGCGATGCCGGGCCCGCTGTTAGCCCTGCGACTACGGGTGCCATTGCGTTCTCAGTCTTGCAACCAAGCACGATGAAGCCTAAACTGGATTCAGCGGGCAATCCAAAGAACTGTAGCTCGTGCACTGCGACCACCTGCGGTTCCAGCGTGTCGGTTCCAGTGTCGACTGCGGCGACAACTGCGACGCTGACCTGGGCGCAACTCGGTGTCACGACGCCCAGTGCAATCTCGGGCATAGCGTTTCAGTTCACGGATCCATGCAGCCTGAACAACGGTTACGCAACGAATCCCTGCACGCCGACGACATTCCCGGTCGATATGACGATCGGCGACATTCAGTTCACGACGAATTGAGCCAGAGCTTCGGTGGCGGCACGCGCGTTTCCCTGCCGCCACGCCGGCAATGAGTCGACCACCTATGGCGCGAATTGAGGACTGAGCACGAGGAGCCCGACGCTGTAAATGTTCTGCGGAAACATAACGGACCACGCCCCGTCTTTGGGGGTCACCGTGGTTTCGTAGTAACAAAGCTCGCTCGCGCGGCGCAGATCCGCCCACTGGGAGCGCGTGGGCTCCGGCGGTCTGCCCATTTCGGCGAAGGTGTCGAAGGCGTTGGAATGGGTATGATCGACGAGATAGTGCCGTACCCGCATCTTTCCGGACGCAAATGGAAGATTGTTGAATTGGACGGACACCAAGCTGGAGGCCAGAGGGTCGGCCCTTCCGCCGTCCACGTGGTTGTAGACCAACAGCTGCAAGGCCTTTCCGTCCGGGGCCAGCGTGGCGACGGCGTTGACACCGTCGCCGGTGCGACCTCCGCTTGTGGCTACCCGCGTCCCGCCCATCATGTGCAACAAGCGATACGCATTGAAGGCTGGCTTCGCGACGTCGTAGGAATCCGGATATCGCGGATCGCCCTTGAGCATGAGACCGTAGTTCCCCTCGCGAAACGCAAGTTTGCCTCCGCTGTCGAACTCCTCGTACAGATCGGATATCGTCCAGTAGGCAAAGCCCCCGGGCGGCGCGGCGCCATTGTCGGTGCCGATCAAGTGGATCGTTTTCGCGATGAAGCTTGCACTGATTTCTGTGTCGCGCACCAGGGCACCGGAATAGGAGGCGCCCCATTCGGTCGCAAATACATCGCCCTTGAAGTCAACCTGCTTGACCGTGCTGGCCATCGACTCGTGGAAAACCTGGGTTGTAACCGCAAGCGCGACGGTCGTGTCGTTTGTCTGCCCGTAGGTGTGATAGGTCACGAAGTCGAGCTTGCGGTCGTGCTTGCGGCAATACTCGACAAGATTGGTGATGCCCACGGCCGAGCCGCCGCCCGACTCAGCCGGCCCGCCCACTTTGATGTTCGGATCGCCGCGCACCAGACCCTGCACAGTGTAGTCGTACAGTTCGTTGTAGCCGGCCATCCCCAGGGAGTACATCCACGAAGATTCATTCCAAATCTCGAAGTACCAGTGGCCTCTGACCTCTTCGACGCCGTAGCGCTGTTCCAGGTGTTGCACCAAGGCCGCCATCAAATCCATCCAGCGATTCCAGTCCTTGGGCGGGCTGATGTTCGCAGGCACATTGTTGTACCAATGCAAAGTCTTTGCCGGATTGGAAGCGAGCGGTGGCGGCGTGAAACCTATTTCCACGAATGGCCGCATGCCGGCGGCGATGATGGCATCATACACTTTGTCGAGGCGGGCCCAGTTGTACACGGGCTTGTCGTTGACCTCGGTGTAGACGCCGATGTCGCCGCCGAGCATGCCGTGAAATCGCACGTATTGAAAACCGGCCAGCTCGTGACCCCGGCGCAGAGCGCCCTGGATGTTGCGGCCCCAGGCGGTCTCAAGCACCGTGTTCGCGTGATCGGCAGCCACCATCTTTTCGTAGAATCGATTCCACGCCGTGCCCGTTTGCTTCGCGTCCACGCTGATGCGATAGGCGGGTACCCCGGCTGTTTCCCAGGGTGGGCGGTCCGAGCAACGCACCCCCTCGGGGTTCGATGAACCGCTCGCCGCGAGGGCTTGGGATGCGTCCCCAGCAACCGCCGCTGATTGTCCAGACAACGACGGAGTCTTTACGCTGTTGCAGGTGACGTACGCGGCCCCCTTGGGTCCAACACAGGTACACAAGATGCCCGACGAATTCGTGCATTCCAGCCCGGAATCCGAGCAACTTGCGCCTGCGTTACAGAGGACGATGGCCACGGGGCGGGTATCGGAGTCGCGCATCTGAGCGAGCGCTTCCGTTCCAGCGCCCTGGGGCGGGCGCAAGCAGCCGCCCAACAAGACCGACAGAAATATTGCATGTATCGCTGAATTGCTCATGGTGAATACAAAACGAGCGAGCCCAGTCACGCCAAGCTCGCTCGAATCAATCGTCAAATGCGGGGTTTAGTAGAATCCGAGATTGGAGATGGTGATGTCCACCGTGTGGGTGGCGCCAACATCATTGAACCAGTCAAAGCTGAAGAAGAAACTCGTGATGCCCGGTCCAGGAACGGACCCGCATAGCAGTTTGTTCTTGAAGCAGGCCCAAGGTACCTTGATAGTTTGCGCTCCGGGGCTGAGAACGGCATAGTAATCAGCGCTATTGCCATTGGCCAAACTCACACCTATGTCGAAATGATTGCCGGTGGGGAGTGTCGCTGCATTGACGTCAAGCGTGACGCCGGTTAGCCCGGTTCCGTCGATCATTTGGCATCCGGGACCAGCATCCGAGGAGTTTACCTGCAGATTCGCCCCCCATCCGCCATTGCCATCCACGGGTTCTGTTCCGCCACTGCCTAGATACGTGCCCGTGATGTGCATTGAGTTAGTGGCGCAGGTCATCTTCAGGTTGCAGTCGCTGATGGTGGGACTGTTGCACCACGGTTGATAGAAGTATCCGGATGAGATGCCATCGCCTGACCAGAGGCCAATCGTGCAATTGGCATCGAGGGCAAGTATCGGCGGATTCGGCTTGCAAGCGCTTCCCGCAACGACGCCCGCGTCCGTGGTGCAGGCGGGATATGAGGTCGCAGCAGGGCATGTGACGGTGACGACGCTCGACCCACCCGCGCCGGCTCCACCCGCTGGGGTACCGGCCGCCGGGGCGCCAGCCGCCGGGGTGCCGGCCGCTGGGCTGCCGCCTGCTGCGCTGCCGGCCACTGCGCTGCCGGCCACCGCGCCGCCGGTCCCATTGCTGCTTGAGCTTACGCAAGCCGAGGTGAGACTTGCGGCCAATACGCCCAAGAGTCCCAGATGGGTGGCAGTACGCACGAGACTACTGTTCTGTTGATTCGCTCTATGCATGCGTTCTCTCCGAATTGGATATTTCATAGTTGGGAATCGGGTGCAGGCTCCCTGGAAATGCATCCACCCATCTACGGCAGGACACTGCGAGTCATCGCCGCGTCCCAATGCGGCAAAAATGGTAGTATGTCTACATTGATCTTGTCAATGACTCCTTGGGTATTTGGGCTTCCTAGACCAGCAGCGAGACACCGTCACAGTGAAGCGCACCGCAAGACCCGTGCCGCTCGCTGTTAGCGTAATGGCATCGGGACGCGCTGGCTTCCGCGCTATCTACGAATGACCTCGTAGTAGCCGCTGGCATTCTTCGGCGAGAGCGGAATCGTCAGTTCACCGTGCTTGCGCGAGGTGGGCAGCGGCTTGCCCGGCTTCCCCGAAGCATCCAGGGTACGCGCGGTGAAGGTTCCCTTCCCCTGCATTTTCAACGTCACGGTCCCTTTCACCCATTGCTCCATCACCGGCGCTCGGCCCGGGTTCTTCAAGGCGGTTCGGGTAGCATTCCACACCTGCCCGGAGTTTTCCTCCTTGGCGGCCGCGAAAACCATGAAACGGCCGGATCGCGCGAGCGGCTTGTCGTCCAGGCTGATTGCCAATACGCCGGCCCACGGGTTCCTCGGGTCCGCCTTCAAGGTCAGGTCGGAGGCCTTCAAGGCTTGTCCCGTCCCCACTGTCCCCACAAATCCCTGCACGCAAGGTGCGTCCACCTTCAGCAATCCCCTGCCGTAATCCAGCGCCAATTCGCCGGTGGAAGAAACGATCTTCTTGCCCGCCTCGTCGAAAAGCGCGGTCACCTGATCCAACGCGGGCAAGGGCCTTTCGACCTTGCCGGTAAATTGCTTGCGGACCGCGGCCGCATAGGGAAGCCACGGATGGTCCGCCAGCCAGGAGCTGGCGCTTGCAGGGGCCAACACCCTCTTGTCCGACAGGGGTTCCACCACTGTCACCTCGGACGGCTTCAATAGGCCCTTGCGAAAGATGTACGCGCCCGCCTGGTACATCACCTCATTGGCAGGACGCGTGTTGATGCTGAGACTCGAGAGCTTCACCGATCCGGGCAAGTCGGGGGTAAGGTCGAACTGAAGCATGCCGCCCCAATCCTGGAGCGAGCCGTAGCAGGCCATCAGGACCGGGCCCTCCAGCCGGTACTCGTTGGGGACGCAATCGTTCCACTCGGTGACGACCGTGGCCCTGTCCAAGACCGCGGCGGAAGCGATGTGGAAAACCAGTGTATCCTTGAACGGGTTCATCAACTGCGAGGTGTTGTCGAAGGGCGCGTAGTCGGTGCCCCCGTTTGCGTCCACCCTCCAGATCAGGTCCCAATAAGCGTGAGTGTCGATGTGGTCCATCTTGGCGTTTGCGCGCAAATCGGCAAGGAGCGGAAGCCCCTGGTTGCTCATGGTGAAGAGCGACTTGACACGCAGAGATCGGAGGTAGTTACGCATTTCCTCGTTGGTGGCTTCCGTGGTGGCTGCCAGGAAACGCATGCTCTGTTCCGCGTTTTCGAGGTTGCGAACCGGCTTGAGGGATTGCGTGCTCCAGTTCCAGGCGAAACGGGTGATCTTGCCTTTGCCGCCCCAAGCCTCGTAGAGGCTCTGCAGTTCAGCTTCGAAGGCCGGGGGAAAATCCTCGAGCCCGTAGCCCGTGAAAATTGAGGACTCATTCACGAGTTCGGTGCCCACAAAGAAAGGATCCTCGGCCAAAGACTTCCCGGTATAGGGGTTCTTGTGGGTAAGCAGCGTGTTGGCGTATTTCTCGTTCAACTCGACGACCCGGCGGGAAAAGTGCGCCACGCCTTTGGCCCCATTTCCGAGCAGGCTGAAATCGGCCACGCCGTCGCCCTTCCGAAACTTGCGATGCACGAGGAGGTCTGGGTACACGTAAATGCCGTTCCTCTTCAGAGCGGCGAGCAGGTAGTCGAGCTTGTCCAGAGAATCCGCGGAGAAGGTCTGGGTGTCGTCGGCCTGGGGCTCGAACAGGCTGGGGCTGGCCCAAGGCGCGTCCATGTGGTGCAGGCGAACGAGATTGATCCCCAATCGGGCCATGCGTTTGGCCACGGCGTCGGCCTTTTCGTGGGAAAGAAACGCGTGGCCGCCTACGAGGTCGGTGCCCCAAAAACGGACGGGTGTGCCGTCGGCAAAGACGTAGCGGCCATTCTGGACGGTGGTGAACCCGTGGTTCCCGGCGGGGATTTCATTGAGCGACGAAAGATCCAGCGCCGTAGCGTCCCCGCTTTGCGCCGGCACGAAGGCCTGCCAGTCGCTTTGGTCGGTTGTTTGTTCCGAAACGAGTTTGGCCGTCAGGCGTTTTCCCGAAACGTCCAGCAGGTTGACGGCCAGGTCATCGAACCAGGCCCGGCCCGTGCAACGGGGTAACCCTGCGCCCACCTCGGCCCGGATCGCCCCGGCGGGGACCGGATAGGCCTTTTCGTACCTCGTCCAGGGCGTGGTGCCGTCGATGGTTCCCACGCCGCCCTGCCAACCGCCCACCTGCCGATTGTTGGCGTCCCGGAAGTCCACGCTGAAACGTGCGGCCATGAAGGGTTCGCTGCCCTTCTTCACATCCTCGGTCCTGATCCAACCGGACAGCACCAAGGTGGCGGTGCTCTGCCCCTTGAAGTCCACCGTTTGGGTCGAGACGTTCCATTCCGGCTTGCTGTTTTCGAGGAAGAGGCAATGGATGGATTCGCGGCCCGGCGTGGCCAGAGTGAAAGCGGACCAATCGGTCGAAACGATGTCCTCGAAACCCGGATTGAGAAGCCAGTTGTCGGTCGGGGTCTTCGAAGGACCTCTCGATTTTGGGTGGGTGGCGACGGTCCCCGGCGGGCAGGGGCCTTGAATCAAAATCGTATACAAACAGTTTCACCCGGTCGAACCAGACCTTGCCCACGGCATTGCCGAGGTCCAGCGAAATCACCACGGTAGCCGCTCCGGCGGGTACCGCGTAGTGATGGGTATAGGTCTTCCAATCGGTGGTGCCGACCGCGCGGCCCGGATCCTCGGGCCAGCCGCCGACTTGGGTGCCCTTCTCGTCGAAGAAGGTCACGTTCATGCGGGCCAGTTCCCAGGGCTTGGAACCCGGCTTCACATCCTGGGACTTCATGCCGAACGAGACTTCCACCACCGGAGGCGCCGGCTTCGGAAGGGCGATGGATTGCCTGTCGTTTGACCATCGGGCTTGCTCGTTCACCAGCACGGCGGCCCGCCCGCCGTCGCGGCCTGGTTCCACGAACAGGGCATCGCCCGTCCAGGCTTCTCTGGAAATGAAGTCGCCGTTCTTCACCCAGTTGAGATCAGCATCAGCGGCAAAGAGAGCCTGTGAAAAGAACAACGGCAGAAGCAACATCCAAGGGGTTCGCATAGGCGGCCTCCACAATGATCAGTTTCAAAGACTACAATACCTTCAGCCCATCAATTAGACGTAGTTCACTCACGAATTCCCTGTGCCCGGCTGTCGGTCACTCGGACTGTGTCTGGATCTCCTCGCTCGCCGCTCGGAATACACGCCTGGCTGTCTCCTCGGGAACCCCTTCCAGCACATAGGGCATCGCATACATGTACCCGATCGCGACCAGTCCAATCGCCTTGCCATTCTGGTCGAGGAACAGCCGCATGCCAGCGGGGATAGGGGTAAGGTCGTCCTCCCGAGGCAGCGATATCGATTCGCCGCACAGTCCTGCACGCCGCAAGTCTGCCTGGACAATCGATCCGTTCGGCCCACGAAGCCGCACACCGGTCTTGGGAAGAGGCAACAGTACGGCTCGCTGGCATGCGTCGCCCCCGTGGGCCGGATCCCGAAACTCTGCCACCAGGCCGTGAACCATGACGGTGGCCCCTCCGTAGATGCTCTCGGCCGTACGCAGGATCCACTCGTCTTCCTCGACCGGCAGGCTCACGGGGCCCGCCCCGTTGAGTATCTCTCGATCGTGGCCGAGGCGCTCAACCAGGTCCGGCAGGACGCCGGGCTCGGATTCCAAAGCATCAAGTGTCTGGACAAGATTGTGGCCGGCGAACTCGGCAACCGGAGCAGACGGGTCGGAGTCTGTCAGGTAGCGCTCCATTGCAGAGGAAGGAAGGACACGCCCGAGCGCCTGCTTGAAGGCGTGGGCATCGGCGAGCCTGGCGGTGCGCAATGCTGAATCGCGCAGCGACGAAAGCAGGATGCGTATCACCTCAACCATTGTTGCTTTCCGGTTCACGACCCGAAAAACCTGTCGACTGGTCAACTGGTCCCACATCTTCTGAAAGCGCGGCTCATCCAAGCGCGCAAGGGAATGCTGTCTGCCATCCTGGTCCCGTAGTACGCAGGTTCTGCCCCTGCCGTCGCGCAGGAATTGGACCTCGTGGGCATCACCCGCACCGTCAAACCGGGAACCCGTCTGCCCTCCAATCAGCTTGCCGATAGAGTACCCCCTAGGGGTCACGACCAGATAGCCACCCTGTGGCAGGGCGGACAGCACACACACGCTCTCGTGCGAATCTTTTTCGAGCTCAGGCGGCGGGTCAGCCAGATAGAGCCCCTCGAAGCCCGGCTTCTCCCGAGTCGCGGACGATTGCGTGTTCACCTGAGCGACTCTAGCCGCGCAGGTGCAGAGTCCCAGAACGCCCACATAGTGAAGGACGCGACGAAGACACATGGCCAGCATCATGCCAGCAGTCGTCGGCGGATTGGAGGGGAGAGATTCCAATGGCGATCGCGCAAGCGAGCCATCGCGCCACACTTGCGCGCGCAAACCTTGGGAATGTCTTCCCACGCAGCCAAGCGAGCCGAGCTATACGACCCGAACGCCGGGACATTCACCGCAACCGCGATGAGATTTTCACCCCTCACAGATCCTGACACATCGACAGCGCGTCGTCGTCGTCCACGCCGGCGAAGCCGAAGCCGGTCCAGCGGTAGATGATGTGCACGCGCTTGGGTGTGCTGGGTTGCGGTGCAAGGAACGAGTCGGCGCGATGGATGGCGCAAAGAATGGTGCGGCCGCCGACGTCCATCAGGCGGGCTGCGATCAGGGGACGGGCAAGCGCCGTGCCGCGCCAGATGTCGACGATGCGAGTGACACCATCTTTCTCGGCCACCCGGAACACGTACGGGCGCAGAGCGTTCTCGCGATCGAATGCGGACCAGTGCCGGCGGAGGGAGAAGAACGTGCCCTCACCGGCGGTCGGGAAGGGTTGCACGAAGACGAGCTCGCCGGCATGCGGGTGCGACAGCCAGCGCCGATCCGGCACGGCCAGTGGGACCGAGCAGGCCGGGCCCGCCGCGCCAGCGCGAGGAAAAGCCGAGGCCCGCGTGCGTGACGTGGTGACCGATGTGCATTCCAGACGTCCGGCGCCGGGACAGCAGGTTACGGCCAAGGCCTCGACGGCGTGGCCTCTCGTCTGGTCGAAGAGGTGATTGCCGAGGCCGAAGAAGACAGCCGCGCCGTCCTCGCAGGACGTGGGCTGCACGACGTGGGCGTGCGATCCGGCGATCACGGCGGCGCCCCACGCTGCGAACAGGCGCGCCAGATCCTCCTGCTCGGGGCGGGGCCGTGCATCGCCCTCGCGGCCCCAGTGCGGCAGCAGGGCGACGAGCGGCGTCCGCGCGCGGGCCAGGCCGATCTGCAGCCGCGCGCGATCGAGCGCTGTTCGGAGCTCGTCGCCCGGACGGCCAGCGAAATTCACGGCCACCAAGGCCCATTCACGACCATCCACCTGAAGCAGCACTGGGCCGTCGTCTTCGGTCACGGCGACCAGGCCCAGTGCCTGCAGCGCCTGGCACGTGGCGGTCAGACCCTCGCGGCCACGATCGACGCCGGCATGATTGTTGGCCAGGCCCAGCGCCCGGAAGGGTGTGCTGCTCAGCCACTTCAGCGCCGCGGGCTCGATGTCGAGGCAGAGCCCGTCGCGCCGCGGGCAGGGCGAGGCGGGAGGCGGCGCCACGACGCCTTCCAAGTTGCCCACCCACGTCGAGGCAAGACGCGGGTCGCGCGCCAGTTCCACCCAGGGCGACTGCCCTTGCCGCACGATCTCGAGTCCGACCCCGCGGCCCAGCATCACGTCGCCGACCAGGGTGATGCATCCCTTGCCGCTCGGAGGCGGTGGTTCGGCCGCCGTCGCGTCCGCCGCAGCCAGGAGGATGAGCACCAGAACGAGGCGCATCACCGTCGGGGCGTCTTGCCCGATTTCCTGGCCTTGTCCGCCGGCAAGAGCGGCTTCGTCCAGTCGGGACGGGGCGCACTGTCCACCTGGCCGCGCCAGGTCTTGTCATCGATCGGGGCGGGCGCCACGACCTCATAGTAGGAGTAGACGGCACCCGACGCCGGCAGCAGCACGCCGCGATCGCCGAGCAACACCACACCCTCGATGGGCCGTCCAACCGCCACGTGCCAGATGCCGCTGTTGGCGTGCTGGATGTCGACGATCTTCATCATGGGATCGGGCACCGGGATGTCGGCGCCCTCCTCGCTGGCCTTCTTCAGCACGGACTTGAATACGATGTACGGGTGCTCGACAGCGGCGCCGAAGTTCTGGATGGCGTCGTATTCGTCGGAGGTCAGCGGCTGTCCGGTGAGCTGGCGATCGGCCATGACCCCGAATCGGGTGGCGGCGGCAGCGGTCTGCCGAAGCTCCTTGGTCAGCCCCTTGGCCGCCGGCGTCTTTTCCGCGTGGTCGGCGAGCTGTCCGAGCAGCGCCCCCACTTGTCGCCACGCCGCGGGCAGCGGATCGACCGCGCCGCGCGCCGGTTCGACGGTCATGTGCTCGAAGCGTGTGAAGTCGCTGTCGCACTCGGCGCCGCCCTCCTCATTCAACAGCACCAGCGTGTGGCGCAGGCCGACCCAGCCACCCAGCGCTGACTGCAGCAGCCTGCGCTGCCACAGGTCGGCCGAGATCGCTTCGGGGACCAGTTTCGCCGTCGAGACGAGCTGAACGGCGTGCAGGAACGAATCGACGAAAGTGGTGGCCGAGCTGAGGCGGCCGGCGGCGTCGGCGCGCGCCTGCTGCGCGTCCTTCAGGCCGGGGTAGCGCGCGATCTCCTGGGCGCTCAGCTCGCGCGCCTTGGCGCTGCCCAACCCGGCCAGCAGGTCGAGGCCGTTCGGCAGAAGGCGGCCCGACACCGTGCCGCAGCCCGGGCCTACGGATCGCATCACGGAACCCTCGAGAATCTCGCTGTCCAGCGACCAGGCCAGCGGAAAGAGCAGCGGCGGCTCGCCGCTCACGCGGTCGGGAATGCACTCGCGTGGCGTGTCGCTCTGCTTGGCCCCCACGTCGAACAGCAGCTTGCGCCGCGTGCCGGCCAGGAACGGTCGCTGCACGTCGGTCCAGCGCCGCAGGGCCGCGACAAAGGCCTGATCCTGCGCCAGAGCGTCGTGCTCGGCGGGCAAGAGATCGAGCTGGTTCATCAGCTTGAAGGCGCGGAAGTAGCTCTGCAGGTGGGGGCTGCCGGCGTACGGGCCGCGCGGATGGAAGTCGGCGAAGTTCACATCCTTGCCAGGTGCACCGATGGGCAGCGTGCTTTGGGCCGGGCGCTCAGCCCTGATCAGCTTGCCCTCGGGATGTGACAGGTTGCCGGCCAGAACCTTGGTGGCCGCCTCGGCAATCTTGACCAGGCGTGCGTGGTGGTACTCCTTTCCCACCCGTGCCATCTGCGCCAGTACGTCCTTCAGGGCCGGGCGCGAGAGTTGTTGCTCGGCGACCACGAACACGCCCTCGAAACCAGCGTTCAGCACCTCGAAGAAGCCATCGATGGACGCAAACACGGGTTGCAGCACGTCGCCCTTGGAGCCGCAGCCGAGATCCTCGTACTGGAGAGCCTCGTAGGGCTGGTAGATTTGCTCCCACGGGTTTCGTGAGGGTGACAGCGCCATGCCGTCGCGGGCCAGTCGTTCGATGTCCTTGGGTTCCAGAGCCACGGTGTCGAGCTGGCGCACGGCAGCCAGCGGGGCGGTGACGGCAAAGGTGCGCAGCATCGACGCCCCGCCGGCAGCCGCGATCTCTCCGATCAGGGCGCGGCCGTTGGCCGTGATGACAGGGCGGGAGAGGAACGTCACCTCGGCGGCGACGCGCTCGCGCCGCTGGTGCTCGTCATTCACCAGTTCGACTCCCGGGGCGTCCTTGCGCCAGCGCATGCGGAAGTAGCCGTTTGCGGTGAACACCTCTTCGGCTCCGTCGGCGCCGGCCAGTTTCTTCGCAGGCTTCCAATCGTCCTCATACTTCTGCGCCATGACGGACGCGTTGCCAGCGCGCCACAGCAGCGTGCCCCGCGGACCAAGCGAGAGCGGCAGCGCCGAGTCGGCCTTCTGCACGCGCGGTGGGATGATGTTCTCGTCGGGGTTTCCGGCGCTGACCTTGGGATCGGTCAGGCGGGTCGGCTTGCCTCCGGGGGCGGTCACCTCGTAGGCGCGGTTGCCGTCTCCCCTCACGGTCATGACTTGCCATCGGCCGGGCGCGTGCTCGCGGCCGTAGAAAACGCGCTCGGCCCCATCGAACTGCAACAGCGCAGTGATCAGGGCGGCCAGGCGTGCCCGCGACTTGACCAGCGTGCCCGCGTCGAGCAGCTTCTTTCCCGCGGCGTCGACAGTGAACCGCCGGATGCGCCACTCGCCACCACCCGAGCTGAGCACGAGCAGGCTGGCGTCGAAGGCTGCGAAGACGAGCGATTCGACGGAGCGGCCGTCGAGCGCGGCGGCTGCCGGGCGGAAGGCTTTGCCACGCAGATCCCAGAGGCGCAGCGTCCCGGTGCCGGCCGGGTCGCGTACCGCGACAGCGACCAGCGTACCGCGCGGATCGACGTCCATGGCGACCACGCTCTCGCCAGCGCCCAGCGCTGCCTCAAGACCGGGCTTCGGTGCCGTCATCGTCCACAACGGCCATTCGAGTTGCCGCGGGCCGTGTGCCGGCGCGAGCTGCGCCTGGACCTCTCCGGAATCGGTGCCCGTCTGGAGGACCGCGAACACGCCCATCATCAGGAGACCACGACGTTTCATGGCGCCGCATGCTACTCCATCAGACAACAAGCGTCACCCACTCGACGACCAGCTCGACACCCGGCACAGATTTCAGCTGTTCAAGGCAGCGCAGCCCGAACGGCCACGGCGCGGGTCGCGATTGGGACACTCATTGACGAGAGCCCCTTGGCGCGCGCTGTGAGCTTGAGCGTGCCGGGCTCTTTCGAGGACTGCACAATGATCTGGGCCAGGCCATTGAAGACGCTGCGGCCCCAGGCCACTTTTGGGGGGTTGTCCTGCAGGCGCAAGGCCACGCCTTTGTTGAGGCCGGCCACGGGGCCGTAGTTTGCCAACGTGACCGCGAGGACGTTTTCACCGGCGCGCAGCAGCTTCTTTACGTCGTAGACCGAGGCGGCGCGAAAGTCGCCCGCGCCGCCGACCCTCTGGCCATTGAGGAAGACGGCGACACCGCCGTCGATCTTGCCGAACCAAAGCTCAACCACAGGCATGGCCAGATCTTTGGCGGAGACTTGGAAACGCGTGCGAAAGACCGCCCTGTCGTGCAGCCCGAGTGGACCCTGCTCCTTGCTCACATCGGCGGTCTGCCAGCCGGAGTCGCCGAACTTCTCCGCGACCTCGGGAATGTTCGCGTCGTAGGCGTTGATTCCCTTCTTGTAGCGCCAGCCGTTGATGGGCAGCGAACGAGAAGCCGCAACGGGGACAAGTGTGTCAGGCTCGTGCGAGCTTGGGTCGCCGTTGCCCACGCCAAGAATGCGGCCAGGGCCTTCCAGTTCGAAGCTGATGGGATGGTTCGCCACCGGGACGACGCGGCCCTTTTCATCGACGACCGCCACAGTGATGATGGAGACATCCTCGCCGTTGGCATCGATCTCCGTACGGCCGGGGTGCAGCTGCACGGCCGACGGTGCGCCGGTGGTCTCGATCCTTTCCTCGGCGACGACCTTGCCGCCCTTGCTGCCCTTGGCGGAGAGTATGCCGGGCGCGTACTTCACTTTCCATTTGAGCTGCGAATCGCGCTGCATAGCCTGCTTGCCAAGGCTCTGGCCGTTCAGGAAGAGTTCGACCTCGTCGCAATTGCTCAGCGCGCGGACGTCGATCATCTGCCCTTCCTTGCCGGGCCAATTCCAGTGCGGAAGCAGGTGCAACACCGGCGTGTCCTGCCACCACGAGCGGTAATACCAGAAATTGTCCTTGGGAAAGCCGCAGGTATCGAGGATACCAAAGTGCGAATTGATGCAGGGCCAGTCGTAGGGCGTCGGCTCGCCGCGATAGTCGAAGCCCGTCCACACGAATCCGCCCGACAGCCAGGGGCGAGCGTCGTAGAAGGTCCACCAGGCCTGCGCGCTATTGGCCCATTCCGGGGCATTGTCATCGTAGGCGCTGACGTAGCCACGCACGGGATCGTTGGCGTAGATGCCGCGCGTGCCCACTGTACTGCCCTGTTCGGTGCCAAGGTTGGGCTGTTTTGAATGTGCCGCATGGTAATCGTCGGCATCTTTGCCAATGTGGTAGTTCCAGCCGCGCACCTCGATGACCTCGTTGATGCCGGCGAATTCATTGCCCACTGGCGCCGCGTAGGTCATCGGCCGGGTGGGATCGAGGCGACGGATCGCGGCCTGCATAGTTGCGGCCACGTGTTTGCCCGCGGGCGTGCCCTGGGTATTCCACTCCTCATTGGCAATCGACCAGATGAAGACGCTGGGGTGATTGCGGTCACGCTTGATTAGACTTTCCAGGCTGTCGGAATTGGCAGCATCACTGCCCAGCAAGCGGTTTTCATCCATCACCAACATACCGAGCCTATCGCAGGCTTCGAGCAGTTCAGGCGTCGGCGGATTGTGCGAGGTGCGGTAGGCGTTGCTGCCCATCTCCTTGAGCCGCGCGATGCGGAAATACTGGAGCTGGTCGGGCATGGCCACGCCCACGCCCGCGTGGTCCTGATGGTTGCAGGTGCCTTTGATGACGTAAGGCCTGCCGTTGAGCAGAAATCCCTTTTGCGCATCGAAAGCCACTGTGCGGATGCCGAAAGGCGTCTCGATGCGGTCTATCGTCTTCCCACCTTCAATGACGGCGGTCACAAGCTTGTAGAGTCTCGGCGTTTCGGGCGACCAGAGTTCAGGACTGTCGACGGTGCCCTCGTAGTGCAGAGTGCTGCTCGCCGCCCCGGAGACGCGCGTAGTTTTCTTCCCGTGCGCACGCACCTTGCCGTCGGGCGCAAGCACTTGCCACTCGACCACCACAGACGCTGGCGCGGGCTGCGTATTGCGCAGCTCGGTTTGCACCTGCACTTTGGCTGGACCGGTCGGGGTGTTGTTGGCGAAACTGCTGCTGACGAAGACGCCGTCGGGCGGGACGGCGACCGGCGCGGTCTTCACCAGCCAAACATGGCGATAGATGCCCGCGCCTTCATAGAACCATCCTTCGGTCTGCGTCGCATCCACGCGAACCGCGACCAGGTTCTTTTCACCGAAATTCGCCACATCTGTGATGTCGTAGCGGAAGCTGGTGTATCCGCTGTCGTGATGGCCAACAAACCAGCCGTTCACGAAGACCGTGCAGTCGCGAAATACGCCATCGAATTCCAGCCAAATGCGACGGTTGGCATCGTCCTTTGCAATATCGAACGTGCGCCGATACCAGCTGACGCTGTTCTGCGGAAAGGCGGTGCCGAGCGCCTTGAATCCGTGTGAGCCGTCGGCCTTGGCATCGAAGGGAAGTTCGATGGCCCAGTCGTGGGGCAGCTGGACCTGGCGCCAGCTCGCGTCGCTGTAGTCCATACTGGCCGGACCAAAGCCCGCCCCGGCTTTTGAGAGGCCCTGGCCAATGCCCCAATCATTGCCAAGATGGAACTTCCAGCCGAAATCCATCAACAGACGCTCGCGTGGGATGGGGGTATTCGTGGGATTGGCGAATGCCGGAATTGCGAGGAGGGAGATCACCAAGAGGAATTGGAGATGTTTCATTGTTTGAACCCATTCAAATGAAGGATCGGGATCCGGAGTTTCACCACAGAGAGCACAGAGTTCACGGAGACGGATCGGAAAGAATGAAGGGTTCGGAGCCGGATCCGAAACCCTCTCCTTCCGGCCTCTGTGGCCTCTGTGCTCTCTGTGGTGAAATCCGGATCACACTCTTGCCTTTCTCCCGCGGTAAGCCAGCCACAGCATCAGCGCGCCAAAGGCGATTTGCACCAGGCCCCAGGAAAAATTGATGTTCATGCCGAGGGAGTGGCTCTGGTAGATGGCCGGGTCGGAGAACAGGCCGAAGATGGCCAAAATGGCGCCAAAGACGACAAAGAGGAGACCGATGGGAATTCTGACGTCGAGGTGCATGGCAATTACCAGAATAGAAGGTTGAGAGCGACGGCGAGGGCCAGCACGATGCTGCCGAGCAGGGCCGGGCGCTGCCACCAGCGGGCATCGCGTTCCTTGATCTTGGAGGTGAGGGAATAGACCAACCCGCCCAGCTCCTCGTCGGTTTTCTTCTGGCGGGTGAGAAGTGAGATGAGGATGGTCGCGACAAAGCATGTCGACCAGGCGAAGATCGCGGTCCAAAAGTTCTGCGCCATCTCGCTGGGGTAGACGTGGACAGCGCCCAGCCAGCCGCCCTTGATTCCGGCCGCGGCGCCGTGAGGCAGGGAAAGTCCGTGGTGGATGGCGGCGGCCACGGTGCCCGCGATCAAGCCGAAAAATGCGCCGTGGCCAGTGGTGCGCTTCCAGAACATGCCCAGCAGGAAGGTGGCGAACAGCGGCGCGTTCACGAAGGCGAACACCAGCTGCAGCATGTCCATGATGTTGTTGAAGGTCGCAGCCGCATACGCAGCAGCCATCGAAGCGACAATGCCGACCACCGTCGTCCAGCGCCCCACCCAGATAGTGCGCGTCGTTGCCGTCCTTCTTGATGTAGCTCTGGTAGATGTCGTAGGTGAAGACGGTGTTGAAGGCCGTCACGTTGCCGGCCATCCCGCTCATGAACGAAGCCATCAGCGCGGTGAGCCCGAGCCCGAGCATGCCAGTGGGAAAGTAGTGGGCCAGCATGGTGGGAACGACCATGTCGTAATCCAGCCCGCCGTTTTTCGAGGGAAGATGAAAGTTGCCGCCCGCGCTGTGCAGAGCGATGGCGATCATGCCGGGCAGAATGACGAGCGCGGGGAAGAACATCTTGGGCACTGCCGCGATCAGCGGCGTGCGCCGGGCGGCGGCCATGTCCTTGGCGGCCATCGCCCGCTGCACCACCAGAAAGTCCGTGCACCAGTAGCCGAACGAGAGCACGAAGCCCAGCCCCATGGCCATCCCGAACCATTCGACGCCCATCGGATTGGTCGCGGCCGAGCCCATGTGCGACCACGAATGGGTCCAGGTGCCGGGGGCAAATCCGCGTTGATGGCTGGCTTGACCAGTTTGGCCACCAAGCCGTCCCAGCCGCCCACGTCCTTCAGCCCGAGCAACACCAGCGGCAGAAAGCCGAAGACGATCAGGAAGAACTGCAGCACCTCGTTGTAGATGGCCGACGTCAGCCCGCCGAGGAAGATGTAGACCAGCACGATGACGGCCGACACGACAATGCAGACGTGGAAATTCCAGCCCAGGAGGCGTTGAGCAGCTTGGCCAGCGCATACATCGAGATGCCCGACGACAAGACGGTCATGCACGGCGAAGGTGATGGCGTTGAAGCCGCGGGTCTTTTCGTCGAAGCGCAGCTTCAGGTACTCCGGCACCGAGCGCGCCTTGGAGCCGTAGTAGAACGGCATCATGAAGATGCCGACGAACACCATCGCCGGAATCGCGCCGACCCAGTAGAAGTGGCTGGTCATGATGCCGTACTTGGCGCCGGAGGCCGCCATGCCGATGACCTCCTGCGCGCCCAGGTTCGCCGAGATGAAGCCGAGCCCGCAGACCCAGGCCGGAATCGAGCGGCCCGACAGGAAGAAATCCTTGCTGCCGCTGACCTCGCGTTGGAGAACGAAGCCGATGCCCAGCACGAACAAGAATACGTGACGAGCACGTAATCGACGAATTGGAGTTGGATGCTGTGCTGGAGCATGGTTCGTATTCCTGGTGGGCGGCAGTTTGGGGATAGTACGTCAACTCATCAGCAATGTCCCCATCAACAGTGAGCCGTGCGATTATGGCGCCGCCATGCCCCCCACCAACGTCCAGATATTCGGCACCCGGAAATGCCCTGACACGCGCAAGGCCGAGCGCTTTTTGGAAAGAGCGCCGTGTGTCCTTCCGGTGACTTGGCCTGCAAGGGTCCGTCAG
>CAVWUP010000003.1:0-360551 GCA_963758155.1 uncultured delta proteobacterium | reverse complement strand
GTGGATCTGCACCTTGGCCGCCGTCACCACTGGTTCGACGTCGCTTTCGATGTGGAGAATCTGCTCGACCAGGCCTTTCGTTCGGCGCAATTCGCCACCACCAGCCGCCTGCCCAACGAGCCGGCGGTGGGCACACCCATCCCCGCCGGCTTTTCCTGCGGCCGAAACGGGCGCCTGGCTCCTGGCGCCGCCAGCGGAATCTTCTACGGCTGCCAAGATGTCGACTACACGCCCGCCTATCCGCTAACCCTACGTTTGTTCGTCACGCTGTTTCTCGATTGATTCGCCCCGCGCTTGCCCGAGCGGGGGACGCGCAGTACGGTGAGACTTCACTGAGGAGAACTCATGCTCGAACGCGTTGGCATCTCGCTCGAAGATTCGCTGCTGGCCCAATTCGACCGGCTGATCAAACGGCGTGGCTACGCCAATCGTTCGGAAGCCATCCGCGATCTGATTCGCGAGCAAATAGTGCAGCAAGAGTGGGCCGAGCACGGCAAAGACAACACCGAAAGGGTCGCGGTGGTGATGCTGGTGTACGACCACGATTCCTCTGGCCTCGCGCAGAAACTCACCCACATCCAACACGAGCACCATGGCACCGTCGTCTCGGCCCTGCACGTGCACCTCGACGAGCACAATTGTCTTGAGGTCCTGATCCTGCGCGGGGACGCGAGCGAGATCCTGTCCATGGGAGAAGGCCTGGTCAGCACCAAGGGTGTGAAATTCGGCAAAGTCATACCCGCCACGACCGGCCGCCATCTGCGCTAGCAAGACAGCAGCCAGTTCCCGTGCGGCCGGAGCCATGGTACGCTGATTCAGCTCACCCGGAGGTCCCATGTCAAAACTTCGCTTTTCGGCACCGTCTCTGATTGTGACCGGGCTCTTTCTTTCCTGCAGCGACAGCGGTTCCGGTGGCGGGAGCGTTCCAATCGACGCTCTGCCCGCGAAGTACGCCGCGGCCGTGTGCACGGCGCTTCAGAATTGCGTCGGTTCGGCGGCGTTTTCCCTGTTTCTCGGCGGCAACGACTGTGTGGCCCTGACCACCAATCGCCTCGAAAACGGAACATTCGCACTGATGCAACAGAAGATTACAACGGGCACCATCAAATACGACGGCAACAAGGCTCAGGCTTGCTTCGACGCCCTCAGCGGTCTCACTTGCGATGGGCTGCTCCAGCGCGACCAACCGGCGTGCTTGGCGGCGCTGGATGGCACTGTGGCGCTGGGGGGCGATTGCGATATCAACGAGGAGTGCGCGGGCAGCGCCCTCTGCCAGTCGAGCACCGGCACCTGTCCTGGCAAGTGTGTGGCGCTCTTGACTGCGGGGACAGCCTGTTCGGCTGACGGCGACTGCGCCAGCGGACTGCAGTGCTCCAGTGAGACCAGTCTGTGCGTGAAGCCGGCCCTTGCCGGCGAGGCCTGCGAATATGGCTCGCCTCCTTGCAGCCCCGGCTTGCTTTGCTTGGGCAAGGACGACACGGCCAAGACACCGGGCACGTGTCGCAACGCCGCCGACGCCTTCAGCGTTGCTGCGGGCACCGCTTGCGATCCAAGCGCGGGAACGCTCTGTAGCGCAGGGGCTTCCTGCGTCCTAGACCACATCGATCTGATCAGCCAGAAACTGGTTTGGACATGTGTCACCACTGGCTCATATCCAGCAGGCGGAGCATGCAAGTCCGGCGTCCCTGAAGCCTGCGCGACCGGCACCTACTGTCAGAAGGGCACCGCGCTTGCGCCACTCGACGGCACCTGCATCGCGCTTCCGGACGCCAAGCAGCCCTGCGGTACTGGGTTGTTCAGTACCCCGTGCCAGCCCGGCGCCGTGTGCGTATCGAATGTTTGTGAAAACTATGCCGCCAACGGCGTGAGCTGCACCGGGAACGACATGTGCTACAGCCAGTATTGCGGTACTGCTGGCGGCTGCCAGCCGCCCTTGCCGTGTCAACCGGCCCACTAGCAAACGCCTTCATAGTACGAAAGGAATGATCGCCTTCCGCGACTGCGGATAGTCGACGAATGTCTTGCGATACCAGGCATGGTGCTTGAGCGCGCGTGGCACCAGGTTGGCTGCGGTCCACAGTGCAAAGACCAGACCCGGCAGTGAAAACGTGGCGATGGCCCACCCGCTCCATTCGATCATTTCGCCCAGGTAGTTCGGGCAGGACACCAGGCGAAAGAGCGGGCCACGCGCAACCACGTACGCGCCACCCGACTGTTGCCGCACACGGCGCAGCTCGCGATCGGCCAGCACGTGGGTCACGAATCCGGCCACGAACAGGCAGACGCCGACGAGAAAAGGAACACTCGTCAGCCAGGCGGCGGGCCGCGCGGGCGAAAGGGCGAAAAGCCAGCGACCATTCAGGTAGGCGTTGACCACGTTGAAGAACGCCCCCGAGCAAAGCACAACAAGAGGCATCGGCTTGCTGGTAGACGGCAACAAGAAAGGGAACACCATGCTCCGGTAGATGTAGTGGCCCAGCCACAGCGCCAGCATGACTTGCGCCGCCAGGTTCGCACGGCGATCGCCCAGGCAGAACATGAGGGTCATGAGGAGCGGCGACGGTGTCTCCATCAGCACCCAGGCCCAACGCGCGTTGACCACCGGTCCCCAGCCCGGCCGGCCGTGGCGGCCGTAGGGCGCAGGCCGCAACAACAAATACGGTACCACCGCGAGAGCCACCACGACCCAGGCCTGCAGCAACCAACTGTACAGCTGCAACTCGCTCATGTCAGCTTGCCCGCCTGCTTGAACCATTGATAGGTGTGGCGCAGGGTTTCTTCCAGCGGCCGCGGGTTGTGCCCCAGTTCGGCGCTGGCGCATGCGTGACTGATGTGGCGGTGATTGCGCAGCACGCGCAGCGAATCTGAAGTGAACAGAGGCCGCTTGCCACGCAGGCGCGACCAGCCCGCGACGAAAGGCGCACCTGCGCGCGCCAGCCACATGGGCGCGACCAGCCGCGGGATGTTGGCGCCCGAAACCTTGCCCCAGAGTTGGGCAAGTTCGACGAAGGACAGCCAATGGCCGGTGAGCAGGTAGTGCGCGCCCTTGCGACCGCGCGTCTCGGCTTGCAAAGCCGAGGCGACCACGTCGCGCACGTCCACCCAGTCGAAGCCAGCGCCACCCACCAGCGCAGGAAAACGACCGCGATAGATCTCGATCAGCGCCTCGCCCATGGCCGACGGTGCAAAATCATTGGGTCCAATCACCGACGAGGGATTCACGATGACCGCGTCCAGGCCGCGCGCCACCGCAGCCATGACCTGACGTTCGCCCTCGGCCTTGGTGCGGTCGTAGATCAGCGTGTGCGGCTGGTTCTGCGCCAACGGGCGCGACTCGTCGATGACGCCGTCAACCGGATCGGCGGAAAACGCGTGAATTGAACTAAAATGGACCAGGCGCTGCACGCCGCAAGCCAGGCACGCCTCGACCACGTTGCGCGTGCCGCCCAGGTTCACCGCCTCGACCGGCCCAGGCGGATCCCACCCCACCGAGATGCGTGCCGCCAGGTGATACACGATGGGGGCGCCAGCCAGAGCGCGACGGCACGCCTGCGCGTCGGTCACATCGCAACGGACCACTTCCACCGGCAGGCCGTCGATCCCGGCCGTGTGCTCGCGCACCAGCGCCCGCACCCGTCGCCCCTGCGCAAGCAGGCTGCGCACCAAATTGCTGCCGATATGGCCCGCAGCGCCTGTAACAGCGACGAGTTTTTCGGAATTGCTTTGTTCGCTCACGCCGGCAGGGTACACCAGGACTGGCCAGCTGTCTCACCATCGAGGCAGGTCGGGAGTGGCGCAAAAATCTGGACGTGTACGCATAGAGTGATAGGCGTCCTTTGAGAAGAAATGGAGCGAAGTGATGAGAATGGCGTTGCTTGCGGTCCTTGTGTTCTTCCCGAGGGGATTCGACTGCCGAACTGTTCATGGGGAGGTCAGACCGGGTTCTTCTGGAACGTCGACGGATGGTGCCCTCGATCGCCGTCAGGTGGTGGCGAACTGCGAGGGCAGGACGGACTCGCCGCGCTGGCGTGCGATGTACTCGGCGGAGCGGTCGAACCAGGTTCCACGCAACAGCTCGCCGCTGGTCAGTGCAGCGATGGAGATGGGGCCCGGCCACTCGGCCGATTTACTACTCCGAATCCCAGCAGGGTCCGAAACGGCTTGCACATATGCCACATATATGTTATAGAATGTTGTATGCAAATGCACTGTTACGTGCCAGACGTCGTAGCGGATGTGATCCGCAAACGGGCCGAGGGGCGGGGGATGTCGGTGTCGCGCTACTTGGCCGAGTTGGTCCAGCGGGAGATAGGTGGCGGTTGGCCCGAGGGCTACTTCGAAACGGTGGTGGGTAAGTGGCAGGGCGGGATGCTTAAGCGGGCAGCACAGGGCAGGCTAGAGACCAGGGCGCGATTCTGAGATGCCGTACCTTCTCAACACGAATGTGTGCATCGGAATCCTCACAGGGCGCAGTGCCAAGGCCATTGAGAGGCTGCGGAAAGTTGCGCCCACCGAAATACGCGCCTGCAGCGTGGTCCGGGCCGAGCTGCAATTCGGCGCGCGTAATTCCCGCCGGGTCGAAGCGAATCTGAGTCTACTGGAAACCTTCCTTTCCCCTTTCACCAGCGTCGCGTTCGACGACGGCGCCGCGAATTACTATGGGCGAATTCGCGCGGATCTTCATCGCGCGGGGGTATTGATCGGCCCGAACGATATGCTCATCGCGGCCGTGGCGCTGGCCAATGACCTGGTGTTGGTCACACACAATGTGAAGGAATTCGGCCGCGTCCCGGGGCTGCGCTGGGAGGATTGGGAAAGCTAGTCACCGAACGGTAGTAGTCCGGTCTTGCTCGGCAGAAGGTCTACGGCCCGAGCACGGGCGCGAGCCAGGGAACATCCGCGGGCGGCGCGGTGGCAATCATTGTCTTCCAGTCCTGGTCGGTCAGTCGTTGGAAATTCTCGGTCACTAGCTCGTGGTACGAGAACGCCAGGCCAGCATAGGCGCTGGGACCGCTGCAAGAGGTGTTGGCCGTGACGATCATGAGGCGCGGATCCGCGGCGCCCACGTGCAGCACGCGGCCGACCACGTTGCCTGTCTCATCGGTGTACTCGGTGTGCACGTCGGCGATGGTCGGATCGTAGTCCGTGCTGTTGCCGGCAAAGAACAGCTTGGGGTACCAGCCTTGCACCGTGGGGCCGCCGCCGCACACCATAGATTGCGTCACCTGCACCGTCTGGTTGATGAAGTCCATCTGGGCCTGGGTGAACTGCGTGCCGGTCAGCTCTTGCGCTGCCATGTCGGCCAACATGCCGGTCGCGCTCGCCAGAGTGTCGAAGTAGCTCGAAATCGAGCTGGCAAACGCACTCTGGCCTGCTGCTGTGGCGAGAGCCGCCAGTCCGCTCCCTTCCTGGGCAAACTGCTGCAAACGACGGAACAGGTCAGGATAGGGATCCACATAGGCGTCGGGGAACTGGCACATGACCCCCATGGTGTACGACTGCTTGGCGTACAGGATTGTGTCGTGGCGCAGCTCGGACCACGAACCGAGTTGCGTGTTCACCAGGCGCCGGCCCCAGCCCTCGGTCAGCGCGACCGCAGGCAGTTCGGACCCCACGGCCGGCGTTCCGCCCACCGAGGGAGAGAGCGCGCGCAAAGCCCCCAACCATCCCGTGTACAGTGTGCTGTTCCAGTAGTCGTCGCCGTGCTCGTCGACCAATGTCCGCATGGCCTCGAGATCCGGCGCATAGGGGTACTTGGCCAGCTCGTCGCTCAAGAGCGCCAACGCATCGTCGTTGCCCAAAGCCGCATACGCGATATCGAGAGGATTGGGCATCATGCGCATGATGGTGCCGTGGCCGACCCGGTCGTAGACCAGATTGGAGAACACCTCCGAATCCACCACGTAGCGCTGACCAAAGACCAGGAAGGAACGATTGAGAGGAAGCGTGGACGCAGTGCCGTTGATCATCAACTGGCTGGCGATCCGCTGTGCGCCGTACCCGCCGGTGACGATGGCTTGGGCCATGGTGGTGTCATCGATGCGGGCGGCATCGACGAGCGACGTGATCCCCAGGTCGGTCATCAGCGAGGACACCTGGGCCGGCGTCATGTTGTCGGCATCGCCCACGAACTTTCGAATCACGCCCTCGATGCGATTCCACAAGGCCAGCCCGTCAGGGCCAAGCAGGTCGGACAGCAACAGCATGGCATCGGCCTGGCGGCGATAGAAGACCTGCGAGCCGTCCGACTGGGTCTCGATGAGCCGGAACTCGATGCGACCCAACCACATCATGGCGCGGAAGTACTGTCCCAGAACGGGTGTATCCGCGTAATGGCCGCGCGGTTCGAATTGCGACATGTCGATGTCGCGCTCCACGCCGAACAGGGTGTTGCTCTGAATGCCCTGGGCGTTGGTGGCCGCCTGCACCAGCGTATTGATGTCGGTGCTGGACGCGCCTGCCACTGGCGCAACTGTCTGGCTCGTGAGAAGCGCAAGTGGGACAGCCAGATAGAGATCGACGTCCGAGCGAACCTGGGCTGTGGCCTCGCTGCTGGCTGCCAGGGCGGTGCGCATTTGTTGCAGCAGGCTTTGCAGATCCGAGATCAACATGCTCGTCTCAAACTGCTCCAGCATGCTGTCGTACGACCGGTGAATCGCGTCCAAGATCGAATCAGCGGAAACAAAGAGCGGCAAGTCGCTGGCGTAGATAGCGGAATAGCCGTAGACGAAGGAAGGGAACTCCTGGCTGCGTGCGATGACGAAGCCCTGTTGGCCCAGCACCGCCAACTCTTGCGCGCTGAGGCTGAGCGTGGACGCGGTGATGAGGTTCAGGTTGGTGGCCGTGCTCGGATCGTAGCCGAGCGGGCTGTGGGTGACAGAATGCCTGGTCGCCAGATCACTGGCCGTGAGTCCGGACAGAGCGGCCACCTCGCCGGTCAGCCTGCTCTGCTCGGACTGGTCTCTCGATGAAAGCGCGAGCTGCACCTTGCTAGGCTGATCCACGATCTTGTCGACGGTGTCGGCTGCCGCAGCGTCGCCGTTTGCAGGAGTCACAACAGCGTCGCCGGTTGCAGGAGAAACAGCAGCGTCGCTGTTTGCTGGAGTCGCAGCAGCGTCGCCGGTTGCGGGAGTCACGGCAGCGTCGCCAACTGCGGGCCGAGTGCTGCCGCCGCAGCCCCAGGCAACACCCAGCAAGAAGAGAGTCGCGATTCTAGTCTTCATGGTCAATCCTCCTATTGCGAAAGCCACGGCTGCGCCGCGGCCCGCCCTACCGCACAAGTCTGCCCCAATATTCTGCCAGCGCTGAAAAGACGCAATAGGAACGCACGGACCCGTGTGATCGGAGTCACAGCAACACGAGAAGTCCGTCGATGGTAAAATCTTTGCAGGTTCCACCATGCAGGCTTGCGTCTCGTCCGCACCAGCCCCGATCACCACGCAGCCGCTGCAGATGCGCGAAATACCTGCGCCCGAAATCGCGGCTGATGAGGTGCGCATTCGCGTCTCGGCCTGCGCCGTCTGTCGCACGGACCTGCACGTGGTCGAGGGCGAGCTGCCCGTACGACGTTCGCCGGTGATTCCCGGTCACCAGGTCGTGGGCCGGGTGACCGAGCTGGGCGCCAACGTCACCGAGCTTTCCCTCGGACAACGCGTGGGCGTGGCCTGGCTGCACCGCACCTGCGGTGTTTGTCGCTTCTGTCACACGGGACGCGAGAATCTGTGCGAGTCAGCTGATTTCACCGGCTGGACCGCCGACGGCGGCTTCGCCACCGAGATCAAGGCGCCGGCCGCGTTCACCTATCCCCTGCCCGACGATCTCTCCGACCTGGCCGCAGCGCCGCTCCTGTGCGCCGGGATCATCGGCTATCGCGCGCTCAAGCTCGCCGGCATCAGCGAGTGGGCCGGGGCACGTCTCGGCCTGTACGGATTCGGCGCTGCCGGCCACATCGCCATCCAGGTGGCACGCGGCCGCGGTGCCGACGTCTACGTGTGCACGCGCGACCACGACCGACACCAGACGCTGGCCGCCGAGCTGGGCGCGACCTGGGTGGGCGGGACAGTCGACGCGCCGCCGGTTCGGCTGGACGCGGCCATCATCTTCGCACCTGCCGGCGAGATCGTTCCGCCGGCCTTGGCAGCGCTGGATCCAGGTGGCACCCTCGTCCTGGGCGGCATCTACATGTCGCCCATCCCGAGCTTCCCTTACAATCTCATCTACCGCGAGCGCGCCATCCGCTCAGTAGCCAACAACACCCGAGCTGACGGCCGCGAATTTCTGGCCGAGGCCGCCCGCCTGCGCGTGCGCACGCATGTGCAAAGCTTCACCCTGGCCGAGGCCAACCAGGCGCTCATCGCGCTCAAGCACGACGCCATCCGCGGCGCCGGCGTGCTGGTGATCGAGTAACGGGACTAGGGCATTCGGCCCTGGAGCACTAATGTGGCGATGGATTGCGCGGGCAACAGCACCGCGTGGCTGGCTGGCAGTTCACCGAGCGAGGTCCAGGTTTCCGACGTGGGCGGGGCCTTGGTCGGGCCGGTCGCTGCGCCTGGGATTGACAAATAGACAGTTCGGTACACGGCGGAGGTGGAGACCGCGAAGCCGCCCGAATCCACGCGCACTTTGGCTGGCACTTTGCCGGTATTGAGCACGATCGCGGTCAGCCTGTCCCCTGCTGGCGAAAGAAAGGCCGAGACACGCACCTCGGACTTGTCGCTCCTCGTGCCCACGCGCACGTCGCCCGGATCCGTGTAGCGCGCGTAGTGCCGCAAAGAAAAATACTGATCCCGCAGGCGCGGACCCTGGCGTTCCATGGAGACCAGGCCTCCGCCGCCGGCCCAAATCAGGTCCCAATACAGGAAGGCCGCCACGCCTTCTTCCACGAGCGAATTGTGGATCAGCCAAGCGGTTTCGAACCCGCCCAGGTAGCCATGATCGTCGTCGGTCTGGAATTCCGTTTGAAAGAGCGGCTTGTCGGTCACCTGGGCCGCGGCCCGCATGGGAGCCAGAAAACTATCTGGCCCTGGCTCCTTCCAGTCCCAGATGTTGTCGCTGCCCTTTTCATATAGATGATGGGCAATGCCAACGACAAGATCGACGTTCATGGTGTTGACGAACTTCTGCAGCAGCCCATTGTGAATGCCCAGCACCTCAGGGCCGAGCATCTTGGGTGGATGGGGCAGGCTCGCCAGCTTGGCGTGAACCGCGGCCAAGGCCTTGTCGTAGCCGGGGTAGTCCTTGGTCTCGCTTGCCTCGAACTTGCAGCCTTCCCACGACGGAGGAATGAACGACGGCTCGTTCTCGATGCTCACCCAGTCGGGAACAATGCCCAGCGATGCGTAGCGCACCAGCGATTCGCGCCAGAAGTCAGCGAACTTCTCATAGACGAAACGGCCGTTCTCTTTGGCCAAGGTGCAATCCGAGTCGCCCGTGCAGTCCTCCTTGCCGTTGGCTTTCAACGCTGCCGGCGGCGACCAGGCCGAGAGCATGACCTTGGGCCGATGGCCGAGGGCCTGCGTGGCCTTTTGCAAAATTTCCACGTCCTGCGCGATGTTCCCGTCCTCGGGCTTGATCGTGCGCTGGTACCGGTTGCGCAGGCGCAGGATGTCCAGTCCCAGGTCGGGAAAAAGCGTCTGAAAGATTCCGGGCGGCGGGTTGGGAACCAGCTTGTCCTGGTGCCAGGCCAGGGACGCGCCGAAGCCTTCGAGGGTTTGGTGGCGCTCGGCGGGCAAGATGGTCACTGAGACAGATGCCGTCTGCGTGACCGCGCCTGGCCCTGCGACCGGAACGGGACGCCGAATGCAGACGGCCGCAAGCAGCAGGACAGCGCGGAGAACTTGGGGCAAGCGAAAGCAACGAGACGACATGGCCGGTGATTCTTTGGTACAAGGCCCACAAAGGCAATAATGCGCCTCATGCCCGCCTCTGGCACAGCCCCCTACGTCATCCTCGAAAACGCCACTCTTCGCGGGCCGGCCGGTCTGGTGTTTGCAAAAAGCAACCTGTCGCTGTGTTCGGGCGAGCGATGGGCAATAGTCGGTCCGAGTGACAGCGGCCAGGACCTTTTGCTGGCCGCACTTGCGGGCAAGGTGATCCTGGCCGAGGGCCGGCTCCGCCATCCCTTCCTCGAAAACGACGCGCGCTTCGTGGATTCAGTCTACGGCGTGCTGCCGCCGGGAAGCATTGCGATCGCATCCATGAAACAGCATCGCCAGTTGCTCCTGGCGCGTGAGTTTCACCAACTTCGCTGGCACGGCTCTTTCACCTCGGATAGCACCCGCGTACGCGAGTATCTGGAACGCGGCCAGGTCGAACAACGCAATCCATACGCGGTGACGGACGTTGAAGGCGCGCCACGCTTCAAACGCGCGTGCCAGCGCGAGATTGACCGTTTCGAGCTGGCAGCGCTGCTCGACCGCCCGCTGGTGGCGCTGTCCAACGGCGAGCTGCACCGCCTGCTGCTGGCACGGGCGCTCATGCTGGATCCTGGGCTGCTTCTGGTCGACGAGCCCTTTGCAGGCCTGGATATGCACAGCCGCGGGATGCTGCTGGAAATCCTGGATTTTCTGCACGCGGAGGGCACCGGCGTGGTGCTGGCCTTCGCACAGCCCGACGATCTGCCCGAAAGCATCAGCCACATCATTGAAGTGCAGGAGCACCGGATCCTGTACGCGGGCCCGCGCCGCGAGTTGCACGCGCCAAGTGTCCGCAGGGCCACCGTGGTTGCGAGCCACGCTGGCTTTGCTCCTGGTCCTCCACTGGTCGAGTTTCGCGACGTCACGGTCAGGCAAGGCGCGGTCGTTCTGTTGGATCACGTGACCTTCACCATCAGCCGCGGCGAGCACTGGGCGTTGGTGGGCCCCAACGGCAGCGGCAAGTCCACGCTGCTGAGTCTGATCCTGGCCGACAACCCGCAGGCCTTTGCCAATCACATTCGCGTGGCCGGCCGGCAGCTGGGTCCCGGCTGCGGCATCTGGGAAATCAAAGCCCTGCTGGGCTGGGTCTCGCCGGAACTGGAGGCGCACTATCCACCCGATGCCAGCGCCCTGGATGCTGTGCGGTCCGGTTTTTCCAGTTCCTTGGGCGTCCACGCCGAGCCAACCCATGACCAGTGGGCAGCGGCCCTGGACTGGTTGGACCGGCTGAGCCTAGCAGGCGTCGGCAGTCATCCTTTCGCCAGTCTGGGCACGCGTGATCGCCGCATGGTTCTACTGGCCAGGGCCGCTGTGCACGATCCCGCGCTGCTGATTCTCGACGAGCCCTGCCTCGGTCTGGACCAGCCCAGCCGCGAGCGTCTGCTTGCCGCGATCGAGGCCACCGCCCTCGCCCTGCGCGCCGGCATGATCTTCGTCACGCACGACCCGACAGAGATCCCCAGCAGCGTGACCAAGCTGATGGTCCTGGAAAACGGCCGCCTCCGCCACGCCGGCCCGCGCGCTCATTGGCAGGGCTAGAGCAGGATCTTGTGGAACGCGAGCCAACACGGAGCTGGCTACCTATTCCCCACAGAGACACGGAGGGCACAGAGATCGGATGAGAAGAAGGGATTTGGACTGCGTTGTATCCAACCCTTCCCTCTCTCCTCCGCCTCTGCGGCCTCTGTGTCTCTGTGAGAAACAGCTAACTTTGATCCGCGAGAGGGCCCCGCAAGGACAGACGGTGCCTCACAGGCGTCGCGGCTCACTTCCGACAGGCGCAAGCCTGGGCACGAGCGGTATAGTCTGGGCCTGCATGGACGACGACTCGCACAGCCCGGCCGACGACATTCCTGCCGAGGAAGAGCGGCTCTTTGCGCGGGTGATGCAAAGCCTGGCCGCGGCGGCGGCGCAGAAACCGGCCGGCGGCGGCAAAGCGCCGGGGCGCTTGCGGGCCTACGATGCCGAGTTGATGGCTCTGCGCGACGAGATCGGCGAGGCGCGCCTGGAAGACGTGCCGGCGCTCATTGCCCAGATGGAACGCTTGCAGGAGGTTTCGCTCACCCGCGCGGATCTGCAAACCATGCTGGTGGATCCGCTCTCGCCGTATTTCGGGCACCTGCGCTTGCGCGAACGCGTGGCTGGCCGGGGCGAAGTGGAGCGCGACGTGTTCATCGGCCGCGCCACCTTCACCGACCCGCGCACGCGCATCGCCATCGTGGACTGGCGTAATGCCCCGGTCAGCCAGCTCTATTACCGCTACTCCGAAGGCAGCGACTACGAAGAAACCTTTGGCGAGCGCGAGGTCGAAGGCGACGTCTCTGGTCAGGCGCACAGTGACCATCCAAGATGGAACGCTTCTGCGCATCGCCTGCCCGCAAGGGATCTGGGTCAAGCGCCGGCTGCCGGGCCAGGACGCGCCCGTCTGGCAGCGCATGGACGTGCCTCTGCGCGAGCTGGCCGGCGGCGAACGCACCGCCACCCGGCCCATCCCCCGCCGCGGGATGCTCGGCTCTGCCCGCGAGGACGAGCAACGACTGGACCGGCACCTGCCCGAGATCGCAGCGCTCATCGACCCGCGCCAGTTCGAAATCATGACCGCCCCCCATTCGGGCGTGGTGGTGATCCAGGGCGGCGCGGGCAGCGGCAAGACCACCATCGGACTGCACCGCCTGGCCTACCTGGGTTTCGCGTTTCCCGACCGTTTCCCGGCCAAGCGCATGGTGGTGGTCACGCAAGGCACGGCCCTGGCTGCGTACATCGGCCAGGTATTGCCGGCCCTGGGCTTGCCCGGCGTGCGCGTGGTGACCTTCGACGAATGGGCCGAGCGCGAGCTGCGCAGGTCGATTCCCTGGATTCACGCCACGCTCACGCGCGACGTCCTCCCGCGGTCACGCGCGTGAAGAGCCATCCCGCCTTGCTGCACGAGCTGGAGCGCAAGGCCGCGGCCCGCAAGGGCAAGCGCGGCTCGCGCGCGGCCGTCGAGCTTGTGGGCCGACCTGCTCACGGATCGCGGCCTGCTGCTGTCGCTGCTGCGCAACGATCCCGAGATGCCGGTGTCCGAGGCCGACATCCTGGAGGCGCACCGGATCATGGTCACGCGCGTGCAGGCCATCGTCAGCCTGGATCCGCGCGATCGCCCCGCCGAGAGGAAGCGTGAGCCCCGCCGCCCACGGCCCCGCGACGAAAGCGAAGACCTGGCCGCGGCCGGTGTCTGGTCTGCCACAGGCGATAGTCCTCGCGGCAAGACCGTGGATTCGGATCTGCCCGAGGGCGTGCGGCGCTACGAAAGCGAGCGCGACGAGGTGGACTCCGACGAGAACGTGCGCGGCGAGATTGGCATCGACGGACAGCGCACCGAGGACGATCAACCCCTGCTCGACGCCGACGATCTGGCAATCCTTTTGCGGGCCAATCAATTGGCGCGGCCGGGGGAAGCCGCCCTTGCCCACCTGTTTGTCGACGAGGCCCAGGATCTTTCGCCCATGAAGTTGGCGGCGTTGATCGGACAGACGCGATCCGGTTTGACGCGCAAACTGCCTTCGCTGACCCTGGCGGGCGACACCGCACAGAAGCTGTTCCTGGACAACGGCTTCGGCGACTGGCGCGCGGTTCTGTCGCACCTGGGCCTCGACCATGTGGCCATCGAGCCCCTGCGCATCGCCTACCGGTCGACCTGCGAGATCTTGGAACTCGCCCGCTTTGCCATGGGACCCTTGCCCATCGACGTGCCGGCCGAGGCCAAGCGGCGGGGCGCCCCGGTCGAAGCCTTTCGTTTCTCGGCCGTGGGCGCAGCCGTGGCCTTTCTCGCCGAGGCTCTGCGCGATCTGGCGGGTCGCGAACCGCGCGCCACCGTGGCCCTGCTGGCGCGCTACCCCGAGCAGGCGGATCGCTGTTACGAGGGTTTGCGCCGTGCCGAAGTGCCAGCCCTGCGCCGCGTGCGCGCCCAGGAATTCACCTTTCGACCGGGTATCGACGTCACCGACGTGCGCCAGGTCAAGGGCCTGGAATTCGACTATGTCGTCATGCTCGACACCAACGCCAGCAGCTACGGCACCGACGACGAGTCCCGCCACCTGTTCCACATCGGCGTGACCCGGGCCGCGCACCAGTTGTGGTTGCTGGTCACCGGCACCCCCAGCCCGCTGGTGCCGCCCGAACGGTTGCAGGAGTAACAGGGAATTACCCACGTTCGTTTAGAACGGGTAGATTCAAGGCTCATCCCCGTGCCTGCCACCACCAACAACGAGCCGCAGGACCCGTCGCGCTTTCCCCGCCGCTTCGGGCCGCGCTACATTTTGCTCAAGGAACTGGGCCGCGGCGGCATGGGCCGCGTGTTCATGGCCTTGACCGGCCAGGCCGGCGTGGAACGCGTGTGCGCGCTCAAGATCCTGCGCAGTTTCCAGGCCGGACGCCACGCCGAGGAGATGACCCAGCGTTTTCTCGACGAGGCCAAGGTGGTCACCAAGCTGTCGCACGAGAACCTGGTCTATGTCTTCGATTTCGGCGTGCACGATCGCCAGGGCTACCTGGCCATGGAATACGTGCAGGGCAAGACCTTCACCGAGGCGTGGAACCGCTGTGCCGTCAAACACACCGGGTTTCCCTCGGGCGTGGCCATTCACCTCATCGCCGAGCTGGTGGCGGCGCTGGGCTACGCGCACCGGTTGGAAGGCATGAACCTCGTCCATCGCGACATCTCGCCTTCCAACCTCATGCTCACGTACACGGGCGGCGTGAAGCTGATCGACTTCGGCTTGGCCCAGTGGAACGACAAAGTGGCGCAGACCGCGGCCGGCACCAACTGGGGCAAGATCAGCTACATGTCGCCCGAGCAATATCTGGGCAAGCCCGTCGATCACCGCAGCGATCTCTTTTCTGCGGGCATCATCCTGTGGGAGCTGCTCACCGGGCGGCAGCTCTTCCCGGCCGCCCAGTCGCGCCAGGCCAGCCAGAAAGTCCCGCCGCCTTCCACTTTGAATGAAGCTCTGTCCGCCAAGCTGGATGAAGTGGTGGGCCGCGCCCTGGCTTTCAATCCGGCCGATCGTTTTTCCACCGGCGAAGAAATGAGCGCGGCGCTGGTCGCGGAGATGCCGCGCGACGGGGGCGGCAAACTGGCCGCTGCGGCCTTTCTCACCCAGCTCTTCGACGCCGAGATTCGCGCCGAGACGGCCGAGCAGCGCGATCTGCTCCAGCGCGTCTCGGCGTTGGGCAATCAGGTTCCGGTACTGGAGGCAGCGACAGCGCGATCTCCGACAACGATCCTCTGATTGGCAAGGTCCTGGGTGACCGCTACCACGTGCGCCGACGCATCGGCGAAGGCGCCATGGGCCGCGTGTACGAAGGCCATCACACCGGCATCGGCAAGCGCGTAGCCATCAAGGTCCCTCGTCACGTCGAGCGCCGCAAGAGCGAGCTGGCCCGCCGTTTTCAGCGCGAGGCGCTCGCGCCCTCGCAGATTGGCCATCCCAACGTGGTGGACGTCACCGACTGCGGGACCACCGAGGACGGCGACTACTTCTTCGTCATGGAGTTCGTCGACGGCGTCGACCTGGAGGCGCTGATCAGGCGCGACGGAGCCATGGCGGTGGAACGCACGCTGCTGGTGGGCGTTCAGATGTGCCGCGCGCTCGAGGCGGCCCATCGGGCCGGCATCATTCACCGCGATCTCAAACCCTCCAACGTCATGCTGGTGCGGCCCTCCGACGAACAAGGCGATCTGGTCAAGGTCCTGGATTTCGGCGTGGCCAAGTTTCTGCGCGACGAAGGCGGCCCCAACCTAACGGTGCCCGACGCCGCGGTGGGCACGCCCCGCTTCATGGCGCCCGAACAGATAGGCGGGAGCGGCGTGGTCGACTTCCGCGCCGACATCTACGCCCTGGGCGGATTGCTCTACTTCATGCTGAGCGGCGGGCATTCGCCCATCGAAGGCAGCAACGTGCAGAACGTGTGGCAGCGCAAGCTGACCGAGGACCCCACCCCGCTGCACCACTATCGTTCCGATCTGCCCGACGATCTCGAAGCGCTCATCATGAAGTGCCTGGCGCGGGACGCAGCCCGACGACCGGCTTCGGCCGAGGATCTCAAGAAGCTCCTGCTCGCGGCCCTGGAAGAAGCACGCACCATATCGAGCAGCCTGGCGGGTTTGAAAGTGCCCTCCACGACAGCTGTCGTGCCCGGCCCCGGCGACGGCAGCCTGTGGTGGAAGACCCTTGTCGCGGTCACGGCCACCGCAGTGGTGGGCTGGATCGCCGTGCGCCCCTTCTTCGTGCACCGGCCTGCGCGCTCGCACGCGACGCTCAGCCAGGCGCGCGCGACAGCGCCAACTCCCGCTGCCAGCGACGCCGGGACAACGCGGTGATCTAGTGATTGAACTGCACCTGTGCTGTCCAGAAAGCTATCGCCGAATCGGACATCACAGGCGCAAGTGATCGGAAGTCGAGTCTCTCTGGCTTCCACTGACCCAGGCGTGCCGCCGAGTGGATCCGAGGCCGGCGCCGAAGTCCCCCAGTGACGTTGATGGCAATAGCCCTGCTGCGAATGAAGACATTCTGAACCTCTTGTTCGCAACAGCGCCCACTACGGGCGTTCGTTGTCCTTGTCTGTGGCGGGTCACCGACGCCGCCCATTTTCGCCTCAGCGAACGATAGGTGCGGTTCCCAAATTTCGCCGCTCAATTCGCGCTTTCGGTTCGTACGTCCAGCCGCGAGCGACACGCAGCTGCTCGAGAACGTTGGCCCCGAACAGGATCGGAGCTGCAGTCGCGCCGATCCATCGTCCTATTCCTCCGCACTCGGCGTTGATCTGCCGCCGGAGCGACTTCACCTGCTGGCGAGCAGACGGTCTGTTTTCCAGCGCGAGCCTGTACTCCATTGCTCGAAGGCTCGCATCCATGATGTGTTCGTATACCAGCCTTTCCCGCTCAAATCGGCGGCTCACCCGGGGATCGGGGTGTTGCGAATATCTTCGCCAGCCGGCGAGCATGGTCTTGAATAGCCGGTAGACGCTGGGGCCGTTCCTCTCGTAGTCGCGACGAAATGCCCAATCAAGCAGCAGCTTGGACTCGTCCCGTGAGATCTTGGGATGCCGGAAGTTGAACTTGAACTGTCCATGGATGTCCGCGTACGGAACCTCGGGAAGCAGGGATCCTTCTCGCAGGCTCTTCTCGTGGAGAGGTGTTCCCGGCATCGGCGTGTAGAGCATGAACTGATGGAAATCCGTCTCGTGAGAGATGGCATACTCGATCTCCTCCCGCACGTTTTCGACCGTATGATGCGGCAAACCTATGATAGAGGATCCGATGGTTGTGATGCCGTGCTCACGAAGACACCGGACCATTTTGACCGTGTCGGCGTTCTCGAGCTTCTTGTAGTCCGACCTCGGTGATTCCAACCCGAGCCAGACCCAGGACACACCCAACTCCACCAGGGTTTCGGCCGAGTATTGCGCAATGGCGTTCGCGGACGAGAAGACGTAGAGTGCCCACGACTTGTTCCGTTCGCGCATTCGAGTGAGCAACTGCATTGCCCGATCGCGATGCAACAAGAAGTTTTCGTCGAGCAAGAAGAAAGCCGATGAATGCAGTTGCGAGTCGATGTCGCAAAGGGCATCGAACAGCTCGTTGCCGTCTTTGAAGAAACTGTGGACCTTCCCCTTGCCGCCGAAAAAGGCGGATGTGCAGCAGAAATCGCAGCCCATGGGACAACCTACCGAAGGCGCGACGACTGCGGGCATCGCTGCGCGCGGGACCGGCAGAGGCAGCCCCATGAAACGAAACCCAAACGACGAGCAGACGGCAGGATGGCGAATGGGCGCTTGCGGGTCGTCGCCGAGAAAGCGTCGCATCCACTCGACCCCTTCTCCCTTCACGAAGTGATCGGCGTCGACCATGGTTTCCAGGGCAGGGATCGCAGCAACGTGGCCGCCCACGACGATGCGGGAACGTGGCGATAAGGCGCGCACAACCTCGCACATCTTCTCAACCTTGCCGACGTTGGCCACGATGGATGAAATGCCGATGACGTCGTAGTGGTGGCTCGTGATCTCGTGTTCGAAGATCTCCAGCGTCGGAAAATCAAGCAGCGTGCAAGGCGCCGAGATATTTGCCTGGATCAGCCGGATTCCCAGCGATGGATGAAACACCCGAAGCGAGAAAGAACCTTGCTCGCGCGTGACTTGATTGTGAAAAAGCTCCATTGGGTTGATGGCACGGCTGCCGTATTGATCGTTTTGACAGTACGGGCCGAACACCGACGACAGGAGCACACGCGCGCCATTGCGCGCAGGTAGATTGAAGCAGCCTTCTTCCACTGCCATTTCGCTGTGCCCGATCGGAGAGATTACGTCAATCTCCTTCCTTCATCCGCCGAAAACGCAGACTGCCACGAGTGGAGGACACGTAACTGCGGGGTCTTCTTGTGCTGATGCCCCTCCATCCGGGCGAGCACGTCGTCGAGCATCCGGATGGCGTCCAGGATATGCGGACCCTTGTTGAGCATCACGCACTCGGCCCGGTTGGCCATGGCCGCGTCGGTCAACTCGGCGCGCGTTGGCAAGCCCTCCTTGGCCAGTCTCTCCAGCACCTGTGTGGCCCAGATTACCGGCACGTGGGCCGCTTCGCACAACCACAGAATCTCTTCTTGCATCTCCGCCACGCGCTGAAAGCCGAGCTCGATGGCCAAGTCTCCGCGGGCGATCATGACCGCAGTGGGGACTTTGCCCGCGGCGCGCACGATCAACTCGGGCAAATTGCGCACGGCCCGTTTGGTCTCGATCTTCAGCACGAGAGCGGGAGGCTCCTGGCCGCTCGGTACGCGTTCGGCGAGCTCCGCCAGCAGGACATCGATGTCGGCTTCGGTTTGCACGAACGAATAGCCAATCATGTCTGCGTGCCGTACAGCGAACGTGAGGTCGCTTCGGTCCTTTTCGGTGATCGACTCCACCTCGAAATCCGTGTCCGGGAAGTTCAGGCCCTTGTCCGAGCGGATCTTGCGGCCTTTTACCGGAGCGTGAACGATCTCGATCACCACCCCGTCGGCAACACGCTCTAGCGCGAGAGCGCCAATCTCACCATCGTCGATGTATACGCGCTCGCCAGCGGTCAGGCGATCAAGCACCTCAGGCAATGTGCAACCGACGATCGGTAACGCACTTTTGTCTTCTTCATGGTGGTGATTTGAAAGCCGTTCCAGGTTGTGGGCAGACGTCAACAGCAGTTTGTCACCCACTTGATACACGTCTTTGCTGTGCTTCTTGGGGCGAACCGTCCGAACTTTCGGTCCACCCAGATCCATGAGCACATGAACTGGCTCACGCAGCCCCAGTTCGCGCTCCGCGGCCCGCAGGTTCCGCAGCATGCCGCTCCAAACTTCGGAGGTGTCGTGCGCGCAATTGATGCGCACGCAATTGACTCCCGCCTGCACCAGCGCCTGCATCCACGTCAAGTCTTGCGAAGCTTCGGTGGGCAACGTCACCATGATGCGGGTCCGCCGCTGCGATTTTGCGCCACCGAAGAACAACGCGGCTTCCCGCGCAATCACCTGTGTCCCGTTAAAGACCGCCTCCTCGTCCGGATACGGCGGCAACGTGCCCGGGTCGCGCCCGCACATGGCACCCAATGTCGCGATGACCGCGTCCAAGGTGGCTTGGACGTGTGACTCACAGCGTCCGAGCGACGAGAGGCCCCAGCGCATCAGCGCGAGCTGGAGGCTGGGTAACTCGTGTCGCCGCAAGACGAGATAACAGGCGAGGTTGCGCGCTGATGTGGAAAACCCCGGCCGCGTGATGGCCGGCTGCCAGGCGCCGAAGATCTCTTCCGTATTCGCGATGACGTCACTCCGCAGTTGCTGCATGGCCTCCAGCAAGCCCTGAGGCGTCTCAATGCCGGTCACGAAGTCACCCTCGGGAAAAGTCGCTACCACGCATCCGCGAGGCATGGCGGATGTCTTCGGCGGTCAAGATGAAGATCACCCGCTCGGCCATATTCGTGGCGTGATCCGCGATCTTCTCGATGTACTTGGAGATGGGCGTCTCGGTGATGCAGGTGAAATGTCTCATCTTTGCGAGCGGAGTCTGGGCACGCGCTCTTGGAAGCGTGCGTGCCAATTGCGTGACAAACCGAGGGCCGTCCGGCCGGTCTTGCGGTTTTGGCGCAAGACTCGCTGGCGCCACGAGTGCCCAACATGGAAAATTCAACGAAGACACCGAGTACCGTTCAGCACCCAGGAAACCAGGCTGGCAGAAACGGGGCGCAAGACTCCGTTCAATTGTTGGAGAAGGCGCGCGTCGATACCGACACCGTGCTCAAGGAGCTTGGCTCGCAACTCGACGGTCTGAGCGAGTCGGAGGCCGAGGCTCGCCTAAAGCAGGTCGGGGCGAACGAGATTGCCCGGCAGAAACGTCAATCGGGCCTGATGCGCCTCTTGAGCAACGTCAAGAACCCGCTGGTTCTCCTCCTCGTGGCGTTGGGCGTGCTTTCCTTCCTCACCGGTGACCAGCGGGCAACCGTGGTGATCTTCGTGATGGTGGTTCTGGGCGTGGTCCTGCGTTTCTTCCAGGAACTGCGGGCTGACAACGCGGCCGCAAAACTCCAGGCGATGGTCAGCAATACGGCGACCTCGGTGCGGGACGGCAAGGAGAAAGAAGTATTGCTCAAAGAGTTGGTGCCGGGCGACATCATCCGGCTGGCAGCGGGCGATATGGTTCCCGCGGACGTGCGGGTGCTTTCCGCCAAAGACTTGTTCCTGAATCAGGCCGCCCTTACCGGCGAAGCCCTGCCGGTGGAGAAGAAGGCCGTCCCGGCGTCGGTGGACATTCAGAACCCGCTGGAACTTCCCAATCTCTGCTTTCTGGGATCCAATGTGGAGAGCGGATCCGCGACCGCCGTGGTCATCCACACCGGGAGCCAGAGCTATTTGGGATCGCTGGCCACCAGTATTCTCGGTCAGCGCCAGTTGACCAGCTTCGACCTCGGCATCAACAAGTTCACCTGGCTGATGATCCGATTCATCGCCGTGATGGCTCCGGCTGTGTTTCTCATCAACGGATTCTGTAAGCACGACTGGCTGGAAGCGTTCCTGTTTGCGATGGCCGTGGCGGTCGGGCTGACGCCCGAGATGCTGCCCATGATTGTGACAGTCAACCTGTCCAAGGGCGCCCTGGCCATGGCGCGCAAGAAGGTCATCGTCAAACGCCTGAATTCCATCCAGAACTTCGGGGCGATGGACGTGCTTTGCACCGACAAGACCGGCACCCTCACCCAGGGCAAGATCGTGCTGGAAAAACACCTGGACGTGAACGGCGAGCCCAGCGAGAAGGTGCTGCACTACGGTTATCTGAACAGCTACCACCATACCGGGCTGAAGAATCTGCTCGACGAAGCCGTCCTCGCCCACGAGGAATTGGAAGACCGCCTGAAAGCGAAAGAGAAGTACCGCAAGATCGACGAGATCCCGTTCGACTTCATACGTCGCCGGATGTCGGTGGTGGTAGAAGATGAAAACAGGTCGCACACCCTGATCTGCAAGGGCGCGGTGGATGAAGTGCTGAGCCAGTGCTCCCGGGTGGACATCAAGGGGGCCATCACCCCTGTTCAGGCCGAACACGACGCCAAACGCCGGCAAATAGCGGACGATCTGAATGGTCAAGGCTTTCGGGTTATCGCCGTGGCCTACAAGGAGATGCCCGGTTCTTCCAATGAGCCGGTGTATAGTGTCAAGGATGAGTCGGACTTGATTCTGCTCGGCTTCCTGGCCTTCCTCGACCCGCCCAAGGACACCGCCAGCGAAGCTTTGAAGCGGCTTTCCGGCCTGAGCGTGCAGGTCAAGGTGTTGACTGGCGACAATGAGATCATCACCGCTCACATTTGCAAAGAAGTAGGAATGCCAGTGGAGAATCTCTTGCTTGGCTCCCAAATCGAGGCCATGAGCGCAACGGAACTGGCCACCGCCGCCACTGCCACCAGCGTCTTTGCCAGGCTGGCCCCGGCGCACAAGGAACGCATCATCCGGGCGCTGCAGAGCCAGGGCCATGTATTGGGTTTTCTGGGCGACGGCATCAACGATGCCCCGGCCTTGAAGGCCGCCGATGTGGGCATCTCGGTGGATAGCGCGGTGGACATCGCCAAGGAGTCATCCGATATCATTCTGCTGGAAAACAGCCTGCTGGTACTGGAGCAGGGCGTGCTGGAGGGCCGGCGGGTGTTTGGCAACATCGTCAAGTACATCAAGATGGCGGCCAGTTCGAACTTCGGCAATATGTTCAGCGTCGTGGGGGCCAGCGCTTTCCTGCCCTTCCTGCCCATGCTGCCCATCCAGGTGCTGAGCAACAACCTACTGTACGACTTTTCGCAGACCACCATTCCAACCGACCACGTGGACGCGGACTGGTTGACCAAGCCACGCCAATGGACGATTGACAAGATCCTGCGCTTCATTCTGTTCATCGGGCCGATCAGCTCCGTCTTCGACTACTTGACGTTCTTCTTGATGCTGTACGTGTTCAAGTGCTGGAACAATCCGGCCCTCTTCCACACGGGCTGGTTTGTCGAGTCACTCTTCACCCAGACCTTGATCATTCATGTCATCCGCACCAACAAGATCCCGTTCTTCCAAAGCCGGGCCAGTTGGCCGCTCGCCCTCACTTCCCTAATCATCGTTGCCGCTGGCGCATGGCTGACGGTTTCACCACTGGCGAGCGCCCTCGGGTTTGTTGCGCTGCCGTCGCGGTACTGGCTGTTCCTGGCCGTCCTGCTGCTGGGCTATGCGCTGCTGACCCAGCTGGTAAAGTCCTGGTTCATTCGCAGGTTTGGCGATTGAGGGTTCCCCCCGCCCTTAGCAGTCAGTAGTTGAACTGCACCCGGTGGGGACGGTTGAGCTGGACTTCGCGGTCGAAGGTCCAGATGCGGTTCTGCGGGATCACGAACAGTCCAATGGAATGCCGGCCTGGCTCGATTCTCAAATCGCTGGCAGGACACAGTTCACCCGAATCCCGGCCGTCCACGAAGATCGGATATCGGGCCTCGGTGGCACAGGTCACGGTCAGGGACACGCGCCCGCCGTCGAGGCGCGGGGCAGCCAACATCTCTCGCTCCCACAGCGCACCCTTGCTGGTGTCGACCACATCTCGCAGCATGCGATATCCAGGCAAGGTCACCACCAGGCGATGCGAAGCCGGCGTGCTGGCCAGCGTGAGCGGGGTCTTGTCCTTCTGCACGCCATCCAGCCATACCACCGCGCCGGCCGGCGTGGTCTTCACCACCAGCTGACCCGCGGGCATGGGCGCGGACTCAGGCGGCTTGGGCGGGCGCAATTCGGCGGCACGACGGGCCACCTCGGCCATTAGCTCCGCGTTCCGTCGTTCGGTCTCGACCCGGGTCGCGGCCCATTCCCGGTAGAAGAAGACCCCGGCAACCGTCGCAACTACCAGCAACCCGACCAGCGGTATGAGCCCCAGCCGCGACATCTTGCGCGCCAGCGCACTCCGATACCAGACCGGAATTCGCAGGCGACGGCGGCAGCGGCGCCTGACCTTTCCGTCGGCCCCGACCTCGACCTGTTCCTCCACATCATCGTCGTCGTCGTACACCGCGCCGACGTCAGGATCGTCGGCCGTGATGTCGGAAAGTCCGCTCTCCTGGCCGTCACCTTCCGCTGCATCGCCTGCGCCGGCATCCTCGGACGGTGAGGCTTCGAGCGAAAACGGCACGATCGACTCTGCGGCTGATGGCTCGGCCGCCGCTCCACGAGGCGCAGCCCCACAACGCTGGTCCTCGGTGATGATGCCTTCGTCGAGAGCAAAGGGAACCACGGATTCGGCCTCCGCAGCGGCGGACTCGACCACAGAAGAACCAGAGGGACGGGTTGCCGCAACCGCGGGACCAGCCTCGGCAGCCAACATGGCGGCCGAGATCTGGCGGGCCACCTCAGCCGCGGTTCTCGGCCGCAGGCACGCGTCCGGCGACAGCAGTTTGGCCATTGTGGCGTAGAGCCAGGGTGGCATCTGAGGCTGCGCAAGCAGGCCGGCCGCAATCTTGTCCTTGAGCTCGTCAAAAGTCTGCGCCGTGAAGGGCGGCTCGCCGGTGAAGAGAAAGAAGATCAAGGCGCCGACGGAATACAGGTCCGACGCGGAAACCGTAGCCGATCCCGCAAGCTGCTCGGGCGCGGCGAAAAGCCACCGACTGATGTCGGCGTCGCTGCGCGGCCGCACCGCCTCGGCCAGACCGCAGTCCAGGAGAAACACCTCGCCATCGGGTGATACCAGGACATTGCCCGGATTCAGCCCGCCGTGCGCGCGCGGGGCCTGCGTGCGCGCGTGCAGCGGCGCCAGACGCTCGGCAATTTTCCTGCCCAGCAAGCCCACCAGGCGCGGATCCATTGATCCCTGCGGCGCCGCTTGGCTGCGCAACTGGGCCAGATTCACGCCGGCCTTGAACTCGCAGGCCGCATAGATTTGCCCCGGCCCCTCACACAGCTCGACCACGCGCACGAAGCCCGACTGGTCGAGCCCGGCCAACCGGCGCGCCGCCTCGACAAAGCGGGCCGCCAGCTGCGCTTCAACGCGCCCGCGGGTGTCGCGCAGCAAGGTCACTACGAAACGGCGCTCGTCGACACCTGGCTTCGCGTCGGCCAGCCGCGCGCGGTAGGTTTGCGTGGTCCCGCCCTCGCCCAGCAGGGCCTCTGTCTGAAAACGTCCGAGGCGCGGCACTCTCGTGGTCATCAGCCCCACGCCCCGATGATAGCCCCCCAAAGAGGCCGGCCCAATCTTTCGATCCACGCGCTTGTCACACCCTCCTCTGCCACTGCCTGGCCACCTCGTAGACGACGACTCCCGCGGCGGTCGAGATGTTGAGTGAGCGCAGCCCCGGATCCATCATGGGAATGCGGGCCGTTCGGTCGGCATAGCGAGCGAGAATGTCCGACGGCAAACCCACGCTCTCGCGGCCCAAAACCACGACTACGTCATCGGGAAATTCGATGTCCCAAAGCGTGCGCTGGGCGGATGCGGTGAAGAAGAAGGGCGCACCCAGTTGCGGCAGCTCGGCCTCGATGGCGGGCCAGCCGGGCCACACGCGCAGCCGCACCCTGGGCCAGTAGTCCAAGCCCGCACGCCGAAGATGGCGATCTTCGAGGGTGAACCCCAGCGGCTCGACCAGGTGCAAGGTCGCCCCCACGGCCAAAGAAGTGCGACCGATGTTGCCGGTGTTCCAGTGGATCTCCGGCTCGACGAGCACGATGTGGAGGGAGGACACGGATGCCCAGTGTAGCCTGTGCGCGGTGCGGACGGCCAGCGTGCGCACGAGCGGTGTGCGTGAGCGGCGGCGTGAGCGGTAGCGGCCGGCGTTGAGCGTGGGCGGCTCGCGGCACACAGGCCGCACACGCTTTTCGTCTCCCGCGTAGCGCACACGAACTCGCCCACGCCCTCGCCCACTCGACCCGCGGGCCGGCTCCCTAGGCCGCCCAACGGTTTCTACGTCGCAGGCGCAGCCGCAGCGGCGCTGGTGTACTTCGCGACCATGCGGCTCACGCGCGGGATGGCGGCCTCGGTATGCTTCTTGCCCATGGGCCGCATCTTGTCGTAGGCGCCCCTGACGATTTGATTCTTCGCCCGCTGCGCGCGTTGATCGGTTATGCCCAGCAAGGCCTCGGCGACCTCGCCGGCTCGCGCGTTCATGTAGGCAGACACGGGCTCATTCTTGGTCAGCGCGGCCTGGTAGAACGGGTCCAGGCGATCGGCAAAATCGTCGAGCAAGGCGTCTATAACTTCCGGGATGAACCCCGGTTTGACGGCCTTGACCACCGCATAGGCAGCCTTGATGGGCATGCCCATCAGGCCCTTGGAGGCGACTTCCTCCTCGATGATTCGTTCGCAGTCAACCACCACCTGCTTGCGCGTTGCGGGTGGACCCAGAATCTCCTTTAGTGTGCTCATGTGCGGCACTTTACCGCGATACGGGCTTTCGTGGTACCCATGCAATCTGTGACCGCGCGATCCCCCCACGACCTCTCGCAGCGTCCAGCCAGCACCCTGGCCGTGCTGACCGGCGTGAATGCGTTCAACTACCTGGACCGCTTCATTACTGCCCCGGTGCTGCCTCTCATCATCGCCAGCCTCCACCTTTCAGACGCACAGGCCGGCTCGCTGCAGACGGTGTTCATCCTGGTGTACGCGCTGGCCTGTCCTGTCTCGGGTTTGCTGGGCGATCGCTGGAAGCGCCTGCACATCGCCGCCGCGGGCGTGGCGGTGTGGAGTCTGGCCACCTTTGCCTCGGGCCTGGTGGCCAGCTTCGCCTGGCTGGCCCTGGCTCGCGCCGTGGTGGGCATCGGCGAAGCCAGCTACACGGTGGTGACACCGTCGCTGCTGGCCGATCACTACCCGCCTGACCGGCGCGGTCGCGCGCTGTCGATCTTCTACGCAGCCATGCCGGTGGGAATCGCGCTCGGCTATGTGCTGGGCGGTCAGATCGGAGCGCGCTTCGGCTGGCGTCCGGCCTTCTTCGTAGCTGGCGGGCCCGGCCTGGCACTCGCCCTGGCCCTGCTCTTTCTACGTGAACCGCCGCGCGGACGTTTCGACCAGCCATCGCGACCAGCGACCTCGCTGCGCGAGAGCATCGCCGCGCTCCGCCAGCGGCCCAGCTTCTTCTTCAATATGGCGGGACAAACCATCTTCACCTTCGCCATGGGCGGCCTGGGCGCGTGGATGCCCACCTATTTCGTGCGCGAGCGCGGCCTGGGCGTGGCCGCAGCCGGCACCATCTTCGGCGTCCTGCTGCTGGTGGCAGGATTCCTGGGCACCATCGTCGGCGGCCAACTGGGCGACCGGCTGGCTCGCCGCTTTCCCGGTGCCCACTTCAGTTTCTCGGGCTGGGCGCTGATCGCCTCGCTGCCCTTTACCATGGTGGCAATTCTGGCGCGCGCGCCTGCAGTTTTCTGGCCGGGCATGTTCGTCACGATGCTGTTGTTGTTCGTCAACATGGGACCGCTCAACGCCGCCATGGTGAACGTGCTCCCACCTGATCTGCGTTCGCGTGGAGTCGGCCTGCACACGACAACCATTCACCTGCTTGGCGACGCCCTGTCGCCCTTTCTCATCGGTGTCGTGTCTGATTCTCTTGGGTTGCGTATCCCCGTGCTGCTCACCGGCCTGCTGCTTCCCGTGGCCGGCCTGGTTCTGCTCGTCGGTCGACGACAGCTGGTGACCGATCTGGTGTTGTCGTCATCTGGCCGGGACACCCAAGCTTGGTGAGGTCTGACCAGAGGGCCCGAATGGCTCGGAGGTGAGCGTCCACCAGCGGACGTTCCAGTGCGCTCAGCGAGCCCCGGAAATGCTGATTTGGGTAAAATCGATCGGAGGCGCGCTGAGTCGGACAGTGTCAGCCAACACGAGTCCGTGTCGCCCCGCGAACGCTGGTCGGTGTGAGCTATTTCTTCGCTCCGGACTTTTCCCCATCGGGAAGAACGTCCCACTTTCCGCGCACGTCCATCGCCAAAACACACTCTGGCCCGGTCTCACAGCGGGTCATGTGCTTGGTCTTGTTGGTGAAGGCAAAGAAGGATCCGGCCGGGAGCTTGTGATCCACGCCGTCGACGGTGATGACCAGGGTTCCCGAAACCACCGTGACGAAGTGTTTGGGCGAATGGTGGTGGAGGGGCGCCGCGAAGCCACCCACGAACTTGAGGAAGAAATGGCTGGGCCCTTTGCTCGGATCGCCGTCAACCGCGGCGATCTGCACGCCGGTCATGCCTGGCACGTCACTCCATTTGACATCGGCGGTGGGCACGAACTCCACCCCAGCGACCTTCATCGGCTTGTCCGACGCATGTGCGATGGACGTCGTCGCAAACAGGGCTCCAGTGACAAGTAGCAACGCTGCAATCGTGTTCTTCATGGCGACCTCTCCATGCCTAGTAATTGCTAGACGGATCATTAGATGATGGTCGCGAGCAAAGGATGCCGGCAGGAGACCGTCGGGCCAGGCTGTACACCCGCATTGATATCTGCCAGGGCTCCTCGAAGCGGTGGTTCGGATTCGCGCCATGGTGAGCGCGCTGGCGGTCGAGGATCATGTTCTCGCGTCCAAGGTCGCGTGTCCCCGATGGGGTGCTTGCCGAGATTTTCCGAGGCCCGAACTGGATAACTACGCTGCTGGCTTGATCTCAACTGTGTGCTTCAGCCCTGCCGCCCGTAGATTCTCCTCGATGGACAGGCGGATGAGGAGTCCTGCGGGGACACCAATCGCCTTGGCAATCTGCGCCGCCTTTTCTGGGCTCACGCCCTTGCGACCTTTCTCTAGGTCGCACAGGTTGGCAACCGACATGTCGACGAGCTTACCGAAATCCGCAAGGCTCATCTCCTCGGAAATCCGCCAGTAATGGTTAAGAGCCACTTGAGAATCGGTCTTGGTTCCCGTGGCGAATTCCACGACAAGAAGCTCAAGCTCTTCGGTCTTCGCGTAAAACAAAGAATCTACCGACTATGGCCCGTCGACCAGCAGGATTCGGCTCATGACGTTGCCGCCGGCTTTGCTTCAGAGCTGCCGTATTGCTCTGCTGGCGCACTCGATGATCCGCTGACTGGAACCCGAATAGTGAACGTGGTGCCCTTGCCCACCTCACTCTCGAATGTCAACGAGCCGCCGTGCTTGTCCACGACGATCGAGCGCGCGATGGCGAGCCCCTGACCCGTGCCCTTGCCCACCTCCCTCGTCGTGAAAAAGGGATCGAAGATCCGATGGCGGATTGCCTCCGGGATGCCGGTGCCGGTATCCGCGATATCGATGCGAACGCTACCGTCGTCTCTCCGCGTCTTGACGCGGATCGTACCCCTGGCCCCGCTCTCACCGGCCACGTCCTTGATGGCGTGGGCGGCGTTGACGATGAGGTTTAAGAAGACCTGATTCAGATCGCCGACGTGACAGAGCACGGGCGGCAGCTCCCCAAGATCGGTCTCCACGTCGGCCACGTATTTGTATTCGTTCTTGCCGACGATGAGGGTCGTCTGCAGGGCCTGATTGAGATCGGCAGGAGACTTTTCGCGTTGGTCGGGATGCGCGAACTCTTTCATGGCCTGCACGATCATCGAGATGCGCGAGACACCTTCAAGCGCACGCGCGAACGCGGCGGGCGCGTTTTCCTGCACGTAGGTCAGATCGATGCTCTCTTCGACCTCCTTCATTTGCCGCGCGAGCGATTCGAACGCGGGTGTGGCCGCGAGGGTGGTCATCACCTCCCGGTATTTGGCAAAGAGCAACTGCTCGTCCTTGTAGGCGTCGGCGAGAAACTGGATGCTGTCGCCCACGAACTGAGTCGGTGTGTTGATCTCGTGGGCGATGCCGGCGGCGAGCTGGCCCACCGCCTCGAGCTTGCGGGCCTGCCCAAGCTCAGCTTCGAGACGCTGCTGCTCAGTGATGTCCCGTACCGTGGCCTGCACGACAGTGTTTCCATGCATCTGCATGCTCGTGAGCAGAACATGGGCAGAGAATAGTCCTCCGCCAACCTTCTTGTGCATCCAATGAAAGGAATTGGCCCCTTTCTGCACAGCCTCCCTCATGGCCTCTTGAGCCCTCTCGGCGGAAGGTCTGCCGTCTGGCTGCAAAGTCGGGGACACATCCCACGGACCAAGCAACGTGAATTCGGCTTCGGTCGAAACGCCGAACATCTCCAGCGCTGCGGAGTTGCCAGATGTAAACTTCCACGATGGTGGTGCGAGGGTGATGATGGCGTCCCGTGAGGTTTGAAACAAGACGCGGTATTGCTCCTCACTTTGCCGCAGCTGTTCGCGACGGAAGTGGTCCTCGGTCACGTCGCGAAAGACCAGCACCGCACCAAGCATCTTGTCTGCGTCGCGAATCGGAGCGCAACTGTGCGCAATCTGCCGTTCCTTCCCGTCCCGGGCTATGAGGGTCGTGTGATTCGCGCCACCGACGACGATTCCGTCTCGCAGCGCGCGGGCCACGGGATTGTCGACCTCTGCGCGCGTTTTGCTGTTCACAATGTGGAAAACCTCGGCGATCGGTCGTCCATGGGCCTCGTGAGCCGTCCAACCGGTGAGTCGTTCTGCCACCGGGTTCATGAGCTCGACAGCGCCGTGCTCCGTGGTCGAGATCAAACCGTCGCCGATGCTGGCCAATGTTGTGCGGGAGTAAGCATCCGCAGCTTGTAGGGCACGAGTTTTCTCTTCGACCTTTTCTTTCAAACCAGCGGAGAGGTCGGCAAGAAGGGCAGACTCTCGGATCACGCGACCGCTCAGCGACAGCACTCCGACGGTGATGGGGACCACATAGCACACGTCCACGACGAGAGGCATGTGTGTGACGCCAGCCCATACCAGGGTGTCGTTGACAACGGCTGTGACGAGCACGACCAGCGCGATGCAGTACGCCGCAGCAGCAGGGACGCGCCTTCGCCAAGCTAAGGCGAAGCGGATCAAGATCGCCACATAAACGACGACATGAACCAATATCAGCAACTTGCAAGCGAGAGAGGGTTCGGTGAACCGATAGCTCTCACCAGCAACGGGCAGGTAGAAAGACAACACGCGACCCGTCGTTCCGATCTCTGGAAGTGCCATGAGCGCCGCTGCTGCCATGATGCCCACAGCGAGCCACTTCGGAAACGTTCCGAGCGGAGGCCCTCGCACAATCAGCTGGGAGTGGATTATCCAAGCAGCCGTGACGGCGCCTGCGCTGAAAATCTGTGCCTGGTTCAAGACCTCCAACAACCCGTCATTGGTAGATAACGTGGTGACCGGGACGTCCAGCGCGATGTACACGGCAGACGCCAGACTGACCACGCCAAGCCATCGCTCGTTCTTCCAGCCATGCGCTCGCGACAGCCGCAGGCTCATCGCGCCCAAGAGGAGGCAGACGGCAGAGGCGACACACGCTGTCGTGGCGGGCAGGTTCATGACGTGCCACTCCCATACTCCCATGGACCAGAGCTGTGAGCGAGAACCTTCCACACATCGGGTGCCGTGCCCTTGTATTCGAGGTGCCGCACATAATCCTCGGGCACGAGGCCGTCGCGCACGTTCGCCCGGTGCCTCACCAGGAAGCCCGCCAGGCGCAGGACCACGGACGCTTCTTATTTGAGCGCCATGCTGCCGTCGGACTTCTCGATCGTCTTGCAGCCGCCGATGGTGGTCGACCAGCGGCCCAGGGCCATTTCGCCCGTGCTCACGCGCGCGTACAGCGTGAGCGTCGGGCGGTCGCTGACCGGGGGCTTCCACATCTTGTGTCCATGCTTGTCGAGTTTCGGCCGCGCCAGCACCACCTCGCCGCGATCGATCTCCGCGCGCAGATCCATCTTGGCACTGTGGTAGGCCGGCAGTGGCGGCACGCGGATCGCGACGGCCGTGGGCAGGGGGCAGGCGTCGGGCGCGCCACCGCTCTCGCCATGATGCTTGCCTTCAAGCTGCCCGGCGTTGCGGTCCGATGAGAACGTCAGCCGAGATTCCGAGCCTGTCTCGAAGCTTCGCGATCATCGCGATGGTGAGTGGCCGGCGGCGGTTGAAGACCTCGGAGATGCGGGCGCGGCTGCCGTCGTAGCCGAGGTGGTGTTGGTTAGCGGATCGGGAAGCGTCAAGCCGTGGCTAGAAGGCCAGCCTGGGGCCAACGATGGTGGCGTTGTCGTGTCCCCCGAAGAAGATCACGTCGGCGATCGCGCTGCCCAAGCTCAGGAAGCCGGTTGCTTCCATTGCAACGCCGAGCGCGTGGGCTGCGTCGAGGTGGCCGTTCCCGCGCGCCTCCGCGCTTGCGATTCCCAAGGCGGCGCTGGCCACCAAAGCGGCGATGTTGGTCCAGAAGAGAGCGTTGTGGGCGATATGCCGAAACTCGAAACTCGTTCGTTGGCGGTTGATCTCCCACTGCTGCCAGGCCGCGAGCAGGTTGATGCCACCGGCCGTCGCTGCGAGGCCGATGTGCCAATCTCGGTTCTTGTTGTACTCGCCACTGCCCCATTCCTTGCGCTCCTGACGTCTAAGCATTTCGAGGCCGCAGCCTAGGTTGACGAAATCCGCCACCACGCCGCCAATTTCGAGCCCGCGCTGCCATCCGTCCGCGGGCTCGCGAGGCGAGCTGGTTTGGCCGATCGTCGGGGCAGCCTGTGCCCACGCCAGACGGGGCACGGCAACGGCAGTGGCAGCCGCAAGCGCCATGGAAACCAAGGTCCGAACAAAACCTAGCCTGGGGTCGAGGGTCCGCATTCGTCGGCTCCTAGCTTTCGCTTCGGGTGGACAGTCTCAGACCGCGCGTTGGCCGACCGGCTGCGTGGGACTGCTTGCCGCCAGAGCGTCGCTGTCGACGGTGCTTTCAAACGGCCGATCGAAGCGTCGAGCGAAGGCTCCGTTGCCCTTGAGGAGCCGGTTCCAGTAAGGCGTCGCCCCAATCCGCATCCCGAGCTTGAGAAACGGGATCCTCCAACGACTCGTAAAGTCGGGTCCGGCGAGCTCTCGCAGCGCGTTCGGGTCAAAGCGGCCAGTCGAGCCGAGGCTGCGCCCAAGCGCCTCGATCCGTCGGAACAGCCGGCGAGTCATCCATTGTGGCATCGCCTGAATACCCTCGACGCCACCCTTGACGATGGTGCCGAGATGCCGCGCTCCGAGCCGCTTGGCGAAAAGCTCGAGCCAATGCTCGACGGCGCGGCACTGCCCCGCTTCGGGAAAACCGGATTGCACCAGAAACGCGATGGGCGGATTCTCCGCGCGGCCGCAGAATTCCTCCAGCGACTCGACAAGCTCCATTACCTGGCCGGGCATGGCGTCGGTGTAGAGAGGGAAGGCGAGCACGATGCGCTCGGCCCGGCGAAATTGCTCTTTGGCCGTGGCCTGGCCGCGCGGCAGGGCCAGGTGCACGACCTCGGTTGAATGGCCGGTCTCGGCCAGCCCTCGGGCGAGATGACCGAGCAGAATGACCGTGTTGCCGCGTTTGCCGCGCGGCGATCCGTTAATCAGCGCCCAGTGCATGGCTTTGCTCCTTTCGGCTGTTGCTCATGTTGGCGAGATCTTCGGCGCGAGGCGCGTCGACGACCTTGAACCAGGCAAACTTCCCCGACATGTTCCTGGCCAGACGCCTGTAGATCCGCTCGGTGGCGGCCAGTTCCTCGGCTGTGGCATCGCCTCGCTCGACGACAAGGGCGACATCGAGCGCATGGTAGCGCAAGAGGTGATGACACTCGCCGCCCATCAAGTCGATGTAGGGGAGCAGGATGGGAATGACCCGATCGTTGGCCCGCTTGAGCAGAGACGCGACAAAACCCATGCGCATGGGAGCGGCGAATACAACCAGGTCGGCGCCTGCGAGCGCCGCGACGAGGTGCCCGCCGTCGTCCCGCAGGCGGCAGCGGCCGGGGGTTTTCACCCAACAATCGAAGCAGCCGACGCATTGGTGCAGCTTGAGGTCGGCAAGTCGCAGACGTTCGCAGCGGTCGCCGCGCGCCACCGCCTGCTCGGTGAATGCAATGAGATCTCGGTCGAGCAGGCTGCCGGGCACTCGCGGGTCTCCGTCGAAAATGGCGATTCGCATGGTCGTCACCTCCCGTCGTGATCTTGACGCTGGCAAGATTGAGGGTACGTTCCGGTCTTGTCACTGTCAAGATCGGAAGCTATGTTCACAAATGTGTCACCAGCTCCCCGACGCAAGCGCCCGGGCCACTATCACCATGGCGATCTCAGGCAAGCCCTGATTGCCGAAGCCCTGAAGGTCATCGACGAGCAGGGCTTGGCCGCGGTGACCACGCGCGCACTGGCCCGGCGGCTTGGCGTTTCACACGCGGCGCCAGGGCACCACTTTGCGGATCGTGAGGCGCTGTTGGCCGAGGTTGCAACCGAAGGCTTTCGGCTGTTTGCCGACGTGCTCGATCAAGCAGCTTCGGCTGAGAGCGAGCCAGGTGAGCGTTTCGTGGCGATCGGCAGGGCCTATCTTCGCTTTGCCGCCGACCATCCTTCCTACTTGCGGGTGATGTTCGGCCGCGGCTTCCCCAAGGGCTATCATCCGCCGGACCAGTTCCGCCGCGAGTCCAACCGAGCCTACGCCGTCCTCACCGGTGTGGTGCGGGACCTGGCCCTTGTGCTGGGCGGCGACGCGACGCCGATCGACGAGCTGGCTTTCGGCGCGTGGTCCCTGGTGCACGGCATGGCCATGCTGTGGATCGACGGATCCGCGACGTATGCCTTTGCTGGTCGCGCGGACTTCGAAGCCACCGGCGAGAGGGTGGTTCGTCGTTCCATCGCGGGACTTGGTGCCTAATCCCTTCGAATGAGATTTTCCTTCGTCGGAGAATGAGCAGCTTGCTCGTGGGTATGCCCGTCGCCGGGTGCCAGGTCGGCGTGGCCAGAATCTCGGGCCAGATGGCGTCGCCGGTAACCGACTCCTTGTACTTGAGCGCCATGCTGCCGTCGGACTTTTCGATCGTTTTCCAGCCGCCGATGGTGGTCGGCCAGCGGTAGAGGGCCACCTCGCCCTTGCCCACGCGCGCGTACAGCGCGAGGGTCGGGCGGTCGCTGACCGGGCGATGCCACATCTTGTGTCCATCCTTGTCGAGTTTCGGCCGCGCCAGGACCACCTCGCCGCGATCGATCTCCGCGCGAAGATCCATCTTGGCACTGTGGTAAGCCGCAGCGGCGGCAGGCGGATCGCGACGGCCGTGGGCAAGGGGGCAAGCGCCTTGCTCGCCGGTGCTTTGCGCGCGGGCCGGCGCGAGGAAGGCGGCGGCGCAGGGGGCGAACACCAGTGCGCCACCTGGCCGCTCAGACCCAGTTCTCGACGGTCAGGCCGGGAATATCGCCGGCCAGCAGGGCTGCGTCGTCGGTGACCAAGACGGCCTCTTCCGCGAGCGCAGTCGCCGCGATCAGCAGGTCGATGTCAGCCTTCATCCGGCCACGCACCCGTAGCTTCGCCTTGAGCGTCCCCCACCGATCCGCAATCTGTGCGTCCAGTGGCACAACGCGGACGCGTTCCAGTTTGCGCCGAATATTCTCGCGGTTCTCCTCGCAGCGGGCCGAGGATTCCGCGCCGTAGATCAGCTCGCCCACGACCACCGCGCTGGTCAGAATTTCGCCTTGCTCTTCGACCTCGTTGAGCCGGCGGCGCACCGACAGGACGCCGTTCAGCGCATGGATAATCGTGTTGGTGTCGAGCAGCCACTTCATAGCTTCGGTGGCTCGCTGCTGCCGCCGGCGGCGCGCGTTTCACGCAAGATGCGCAAGATCTCCTCGGGCGATTCGCCCTTCCAGCCACCGCCCTCGGCCATGAAGTCGCCAAGAGGCGTCTTGGACTTGCCCACGACGCGCAGCTCGACATCCAGATCGTCGACGTGCGCCTTCACCGGCTGCGAGGGATCATGTTTTAGCGCCATCAGGGCCTCTTCCAACGTCTGAGCGATATGTTCCGCGGATCGCGCCATGGTCTTTGTCCTATGTACTAGGTCCGCGCCGCCCGCGAGTGCTCACGTCGGACCTGTTGGATCGCCACGTCCACGTCGCGCTTCACCTGCTGCTCGCTTCTTCGCGGAAGCGTCGCCCGGATGCGCTTGATTGTGCCCCATCCCAGATCCGACCGTCGCTGCTTCAGCAGCATCGCTTCCAGCAGCTCGCACTGCTGCTCCTCGGTCATCCGGTCGATCTGACGCAAGACCTGTTCCACTTGGGTTCGTACCTGGGCCATGATCCTCTCCGCCATTCATGGTACCACGCTCCCGCGGCTGACACCGCTGCTGCGTTGTCCGTCGACCTCGATTCCTGAGAACGCCGTCGCAGCTCTGCAGCAACGCCGCGCTACCGAGGTCGACACCGGTGCGGCGCTATCTGATCGACCCTCCCGGCTTCTCGTGCGATCATCCATTCCAGCAAACGCTATTAGTTCCGACAGAAAGACGATATGTTCAACCCACCAGCGTAGCGCTACTGATTCAAAAAGGGAGTCGTCCGTCGGTGTTCACGGGCATGTGCACTAGGCGGTCCCATCGATCGCGGTCTGTGACACAGGGGACATCGGGGTAACCATGTGGCCAGGACGCGCACGACGGCCAGGCGCACGGCGATGAAGGAATCCCGGAAGTGTCGCTCCGGACGTGCTGCCGTCCGCACCGTCGTGACGATGCGACGCTTTTCGCGTGGCGGTTTTTCCGGCCGAGGGGGGAAAAGCCCTGGAACGCTCGGCAACGATGAACGCGAAGCAAACCAGCACCATGGACACATGATGGTTCCAACCGCGGAAGGAGCGGCCCTCGTAGTGGTCCAGTCCAAGCTCTCCCTTGGCGTCCTCGTACACCCGTTCGGTGCGCCACCGCCAATCTTTCGGGCGGCCAAGCGTTTACACTGAAGGACGCGTTCAATGATCCAAAGTCAGCAAGCCGAAAGTCCTTCTCGTCTGCGGAAGAGGCTCAATCATATCAAGAGACGATGCAGAAGCTAATCGCGAGCGGATTCGTCGCCGAAATCTCAACGGGTATCACAGCGAACACGAAGTAGACAGCACCTTGACAGCGGAGCCCAGCATGCACACCGCCAACGATTGCTGGGAGCAGAGGCCGTGAGTCTTCGATGTCCGCAATTTGGTGCGGGCGACGTCCAGTCGGTGACCGCCATCGTCGCGAGGGGCAACTGGTCCGGCGAGACGGTTTGCGGAGCCATCGGGATAGGCAGTGACGGGAGCGCGGGGATTGGGCTCAGTGGCGCCAGCCATTCCGGCGCCACGGACCCCGCAAGGCTTCTGGCACCGCCACCCCAGCTGGCCGTACTCCTACGTGCAGCTTGGCCCACCCCGCTTGGGGTCAGCCGCTTCGTCCCCTGTATGTTGGTGCTCCTGGCTATCGCTGGTTGCGCCCATGATTTGGGCATTCGCGTCGACGGCATTTGCGAAAAGCACCTGCCGGCTTTCCGAGCCGCCCCAAGTACCGCTGTCCGTCTTGGGCCAGCGGCAGGCTGCCAGTTCATGGAGGAATTCGCCTACCGGCCCATATTCCGGGAAGATGAAACCGAGGGGCCAGCAGCACGCCAGCTAGCCGACAAGTACTGCACGTGCAGCCATGCGATGGCGAAATACGACCCGCCCATCCGTGGCTTCTGGAGAACAGCAAATGTCGATGCTGTTACGGACCCACGTGTATGGAAGGCGCTCGCATCGTCATATAGCCAGGTCGGCCCGGTTCGCACGAGAGCAGGCCAGCATCTATTAGCCTGGGTCAAGAACACCCAGGACGTGCAAGCCCTCAGAGAGATAGCTGAAGCGGACATCGACCCAAAAAGGTATAGAAAGGCCGCGTGTGTCGACTACCAACCGTACTGGGCGGTAAACGGCGGCAAGACCGCGTTCGAGGCAATGGGGATCGCCCTACTGGCGCGGAACCAGATACAAGGGGTGGAGGCGCGATTGCAGGAGGAGCAGGAGGTCGCACGCCAGCGTGAAGAGGCCAAGAGACAGGCTGAGCTGGCACAAGCCGCCAAGCGGAAAGCCGAGCTAGAAGCCAACCGCCAGAAGGTCCACTCTCTACTAGGGGAAGCAGCAGCACTCGCAAAGAGGAACAACCCCGACAAGGCTTTGGAAGCTGTCACCGAGGCGAAACGCCTTGGGGCTGTTGAAGATCCTGAGACAGCCAGCCAGCTCCGCGAGGTCGAATTGGCGATTGGCAACACGCCGGCCTTGAAAAAATGGCTCAAGTCACATACGGCGGCTGAAGCCCCAGAAAGAGAAGTCTCATCTGCGCAAAAGGGAGAAGCGGCTACCGGGGAGTATCAACATGCCCGGGAACTGGTGGAGCAGGAACTCGCAGACTGGGTCGGGAAGGATTCTTTTCCAGGCGAGCTCGTTGTTTCTCTCTACCTTGAAGACCAGATCACTAAACATGCCATCTTCGTCACTTCTGAGCACTCGGTTGCTTTTCAAATGAGTGTGCGAATCGCAGACCGGGCGCTGCGAGAGATGATAACGATGCGAAATCTTCCAAGCAGGAGGCTGGCCGCGGCCAAAGAGGGCCTGGCACGAAGTGGGGCGTTTCTATCACAAGCCACGAGGACCGAGGCTTCTGCCAACCGCGTTCTTGAGACCTGCATCGACACTAGGAAGGGGAAGGAACGCTACCAATCTGCCGAACGCGGTTCCGCCGGTGAGGCCATCTACCGACGACTCGCCAAGGCCTCTGATGAATGCGTGAAGCCGATGACCGAGGCTGCAGTTCAGCTGCGAAGGAATATCATCGCCAGCTTTGAAATCAAGACCGTCCTCGTCGACCTGCTGGGATGGCAGTGACGAGGTTGGCAATGTTGGAAGCCAGCGAGAGGTGCACAGAGTGCATGAACAATGAGGACAAACAAGTAGTTGGGGATTGCACATGAAGGTTCACGTCGAACCCTCCGTAAAGAACATCGCCATCACCACCTGTTGCGTCCTCGCTCTCCTCGGTGCCTTTCGAACTGGCCTTTTCTGCGCCGGGGAACCCGCCCGCCGCGGGGTCGGCGAGGTGACTTCGGATGCCGGCGGAGGGTCTGCAAAGGCCTGTCTCGACGACAAGCCGCAGTCTACCAGGGCTGCCAACCGCGCGATGAGGGCGCGCGGAAAGAAGCTCAGTCGATCTCGCGCCGTATGACCAAGGTCGCTACCCCGCTGCTACGGCGCCACGTTCAGCGGCACCACGCTCTTGGTGGCTCTCGCGTTGCCACGGACGTCGCCGTGGAGGACGGTCACTGGCACGGGCGGCGTCAGCTTGAATCGGTAACCCTTGCTCTCGCTCGCGAGGGCCACTTCCTGGCCCTTGTATTCGAGGTGCCGCACGTAATCCTCGGGCACCAGGCCGTCGCGCACGTTCTCCCGGTGCTTCACCAGGAAGCTCGCCAGGCGCAGGACCACGTAGTTGTGCATCCGGTGGCAGCCGTTGCTCTCGCCGCGCTTGACCGATCGGTAGGCGGCTGTGCCGTGGGTTCGGATACGGTGGTCCATGAGCTGTGGTTCGCCGTGCTCGTCAACACCCTCGATCTGATGGTGCACCAGCGCCACCAGCCCGTAGGCCGCGCGGTAGCCCGGGCCGATGATCTCGGTCTTCGGCTCCCAGGTGTCCCCCCGCTTGATGAGCAGCTTGCGCGTGGGTATGCCCGTGGCCGGGTGCCAGGTCGGCGTGGCGAGAATCTCGGGCCACAGGGCATCGCCGGTGACCGACTCCTTGTATTTGAGCGCCATGCTGCCGTCGGACTTCTCGATCGTCTTCCAGCCGCCGATGGTGGTTGGCCAGCGGCCCAGCGCCACCTCGCCCTTGCCCACGCGCGCGTACAGCGTGAGGGTCGGGCGGTCACTGACCGGGGGATGCCACTTCTTGTGTCCATCCTTGTCGAGTTTCGGCCGCGCCAGAACCACCTCGCCGCGATCGATCTCCGCGCGCAGATCCATACGGGCGTGCAACCCGAGAAAACCGCTTGTGCTCTTGGCCACGTTCCCTAAAATGGAAAACCTGGCAATAGATGCCGCATCTTTCCGGGAGTTAGCCGCGTGAACCAGGAGATCCTCACCATCCAAGAGGTCGCGAAGCTGCTCAAGGTGGCTGACAAGACCGTCTATTCGATGGCCCAGCGGGGAGATCTCCCGGCATTCAGGGTTGGCGGGCTGTGGCGGTTTCGACGACAGGACATCGACGCCTGGATCACCGAGCGAGTCGGGCGGGCTCGCCGGGCGTCGGCGCCATCTACGAGAGATCGAGCGAATGCGTCGCCGACGCAGAAGAGGAAGTCGGGAGCATGAACTTCGAGCAGCTCGTCGTCCAGATTCGCTCGATCCACGACCAGCTTGCTGTGCAGGCGAGCAAGGCTGTCAACCTCGGCCTCACGCTGCGGAACTGGCTCATCGGCTGCCACATCCAGGGATTCGAGCTGCGAGGTGAGGACCGGAGCCAATACGGTGAACGTCTCTTCAACAACCTCGCCGATCGGCTTGGCGCCATGGGAGTACCGAGCTGCGACCGACGCCAGCTCTACCGATACGTCGACTTCTACCGTCTGTATCCGCAGATTGTGGGGACACTGTCCCCACAATCCAGAGGGCTGCTTCCCGCCCGGGCTCCGGCCGCAAAAGTGGGGATGACGTCCCCACAATCCAGAGAACCGACCCTTCCAGCGGCAGCTTTGGTCGAAGCGCTGTCCTACAGTCATTTCGAGCTTCTCGCCGGGATCGACGACCCGTTGAAGCGCGCCTTCTACGAGGTCGAGTGCGTGCGCGGCACCTGGTCGGTGCGGGAGCTCAAACGCCAGATCGCCAGCCTCTACTACGAGCGCTCGGGGCTCTCGCGCGACAAGAAGAAGCTAGCGGCGATGGTCGATGCGAAGGTCGAGCACTCGAGTTCCCGGCTGACGATCCGCGATCCCTACGTGTTCGAGTTCCTGGGCCTTCGGCCCCAAGAGGTCATGCCCGAGTCCCAGCTCGAGCACGCCCTCCTCGACAAGCTGGAGGACTTTTTGCTTGAGCTCGGTCGTGGTTTCTGTTTCGAAGCTCGCCAGCGCCGCATTCTGATCGGCGACGAGCACTTCTTCGTCGACCTGGTCTTCTACCATCGCATCCTCAAGTGCCATGTCCTCATCGAACTCAAGAGCGACGGGTTCACCCACGAGCACCTGGGCCAGCTCAACACGTACGTGAGCTGGTACCACGATCATGAGATGAGCCCGGGCGACAACCCACCGGTCGGCATCCTGCTCTGCACCGAGAAGAACCACGCCCTTGTGAGGTACGCCATAGCCGGGATGAGAAGCCAGCTCTTCGTCTCGAAGTACCAGCTTGCCCTGCCCAAAGAGGACGAGATGCGCGCGTTCATCGAGGCGCGGCTGAATGACGAGCTTCCCGACGCAAAGACGAAACGATCGAAGAACACCAGGGGAAAGTCAGAACAGGCCAAGCCAGCCAAGGTTGGCCTTCCAAGAAAGCGAGCCCAAAGACGAGCGGCCTCGTGAGAGACTGGTGGTCCATGAGCTGCAATTCGCCGTGCTCGTCAACACCCTCGATTTGGTGGTGCACCAGCGCCACCAGCCCGTAGGCCGCGCGGTAGCCCGGCCCGATGATCTCGGTCTTCGGCTCCCACGTGTCCCCCCGCTTGATGAGCAGCTTGCGTGTGGGTATGCCCGTGGCCGGGTGCCAGGTCGGCGTGGCGAGAATCTCGGGCCACAGGGCATCGCCGGTGACCGACTCCTTGTACTTGAGCGCCATGCTGCCGTCGGATTTCTCGATCGTCTTCCAGCCGCCGATGGTGGTCGGCCAGCGGCCCAGGGCCACCTCGCCCTTGCCCACGCGCGCGTACAGCGTGAGCGTCGGGCGGTCGCTGACCGGGGGATGCCACATCTTGTGTCCATCCTTGTCGAGTTTCGGCCGCGCCAGGATGGCGGCGCAGCGCCACAGGCCAGCGGTGCCGTTGAAGTTGAAGAAGCGGCCCGACCGGTTGCGGGCGGCGTGCTCCATGATGGAGTTCCCGTTGAGCATGAGCGCCTGCGCCTCGGTCAGCGCCGAGAGATCGCGGTTGATATGCTCCCAGCGAACAGCCTCCCTACGGTGCAGGTCTCCAAGTCGTCTTCCGGAGATCAACCCGGGCGGAATTTCGACGCAACTCATTCTGGTGCGGAACAACCACTTCTGCTAGGGTACTGGACATCTGTTCATGGCGCGCCGATGACGAAGACCAAGCTTACCGAAGAGCTGCTACGCAAGGAGGCTAGCGGCTTTTCCACTCGCGAGGGCAGTCACGCTGAACCCAGCCTCTTCGGCGTGACCGACGGCAAGGCCGTTGGCACATATCTCGAACAGAAGTTTCGTGCCTATATTGCCAGTCGCTACAAGATTGAGGAGGGAAATTCGGCAAGGGGAATCGACTTTCCGGACATCAACGTCGACATGAAGGTGACCAGCGAGAAGCAGCCGCAGTCTTCGTGCCCCTTCAAGTCAGCTCGCGAGAAGATCTTTGGGCTCGGCTACTCTCTCCTCGTATTCGTCTACGACAAGAAGGACGACGAGAAGCGCCGCACTGCGACGCTCAAGATTCTGCATACCATCTTCATTCAAGCCCACGCCACGGGCGATTTCACGACGACCAAGAGGCTTCGCGAGATGGTCGTGGATGGCGGCAACGAAGACGACATCGTCGCCTACTTGACTGACAGACACCTCCCGGTCGACGAGATCGAGGTACAGAAGATTGCGCGGGAGATCCTCAAGAGGCTCCCCTCGCAGGGATACCTCACAATCTCCAACGCCCTCCAGTGGCGGCTTCAATACGGCCGCGCCATTCGCGAAGCCGGAAGTGCTCACGGGGTTGTGCGGCTATGACGAGTACGGCAGCGAAGAAGAGAACCAACGCCCGGGTCGAGTTCGGCGACTGGCAAACTCCGTTGGATCTGGCGCGGGAAGTGGTTGAGATCGTTCGGCGCAGAACCCCGAATCTGGCCTCCGTGCTGGAGCCTACTTGCGGTCAAGGCGCATTCCTGAGCGCCGCAGCGGCCGCCTTTCCGACGGCAACTCTTGTGGGATTCGATGTCTCCGAATCGTATGTGTGGGAGGCGAGAGAGCGCGTCCCACACGGCAGGGCGACCGTTGAGGTCGCAGACTTTTTCAAGGTTCGATGGGATCGAATCCTTGAAAGCTTGCCTGAACCAATCTTGATCATCGGCAATCCTCCTTGGGTGACCAACTCCGCCCTCGGTGTGCTTGATGGCGCGAACCTCCCCAGGAAGAGCAACTTCAAGCGACACTCTGGCCTCGACGCTATGACGGGGAAGAGTAATTTCGATATCTCCGAATGGATGCTGATTCGGATGATCGAGGCTGTTCACGCTCGTAGGTTCACGTTGGCGATGCTTTGCAAGGCATCGGTGGCCCGGCGGGTGATGGAACGCGTGGCTTCTCAGGGCTGGAAACTGGAGGGCGATATTCGGGCCATCGATGCTCGCTTGCACTTCGCGGCTGCTGTGGACGCCGTGTTGCTCACTGTTCGGGGCGATGGTCGAAGCGACCGCGGGCGGCACGAGTTGCGTTGGTCCGCCTATCCCTCCCTCGGCGCGCAAAACGCCGCTCGCATCATGGGTGTTGTGGAGGGCAAGACTTGCAGCGATGTCGAAGCGTACCTCAAGACCCGACAGCTTGAGGGCGATTCGGAGATTGAATGGCGTTCGGGCGTCAAACACGATTGCTCGAAAGTCATGGAACTCCAGGTGAGCAAAGACGGGCTCATCAATGGTCTGGGGGAGTCTGTTCACGTCGAACGCGACTACGTTTTTCCATTGCTCAAAGGATCCGACCTGGCAAATGGCCGCGTGGTTGCGAGGCGGCGCGTGATCGTCACGCAGAGGAAGCTGGGCGAGGACACGCACGCGATCCACACACGTGCACCTGCTCTTTGGCAGTACTTGCAGAAGCATCGCGCGAATTTCGAGGCCCGCAAGAGCAGCATCTATCGCGAGCAACCGCAATTCGCGATTTTCGGTGTGGGCGATTACTCATTCGCGCCATACAAGGTGGCTATTTGCGGCCTTTACAAGAGGTTGGTATTCACTGTTGTTCGTCCGGTGGACGGCCAACCAGTGATGGTAGACGACACAGCGTATTTCCTTCCGTGCTTCTCCGAGGAGGAAGCCAAAGTTCTCTCCCTGGCACTCAACGGCACCCGGGCAAGCGAGTTCTTTCGCGCTCGTGTTTTCTGGGATGCGAAGCGTCCGATCAGCAAAGCATTGCTCCAGGCTCTCTCCCTCGAAGCCTTACTTCGCGCCGAGGGGCTCGTCCCTCCTTTCAGGCTGGTGCGGTCCCAACAGCAAGTGCTGGCATTTTAGCCCTTGCGTCGCGGTGTGCCCTCGATCGCGGTACCTAGTCCTTTCAAATGGGATTTTCCTGCGTCGGAGAACCCTCCCACCGTGGGCCGCCACGCCCACCGACGTGCCACCCCGGGTTCCCACGGCACAGTAGAGAGCGGACAGAATTTCAAACGAGCTCGTGCAGTCTCTGCCCGAGGTCGCCACCCCGCTGCTACGGCGCCACGTTCAACGGCACCACGCTCTTGGTGGCTCTCGCGTTGCCACGGACGTCGCCGTGAAGGACGGTCACTGGCACGGGCGGCGTCAGCTTGAATCGGTAACCCTTGCTCTCGCTCGCCAGGGCCACTTCCTGGCCCTTGTATTCGAGATGCCGCACGTAATCCTCGGGCACCAGGCCGTCGCGCACGTTCTCCCGGTGTTTCACCAGGAAGCTCGCCAGGCGCAGGACCACGTAGTTGTGCATCCGGTGGCAGCCATTGCTCTCGCCGCGCTTGACCGATCGGTAGGCGGCCGTGCCGTGGGTTCGGATACGGTGGTCCATGAGCTGTGGTTGGCCGTGCTCGTCAACACCCTCGATCTGGTGGTGCACAAGCGCCACCAGTCCGTAGGCCGCGCGGTAGCCCGGGCCGATGATCTCGGTCTTCGGCTCCCAGGTATCCCCCCGCTTGATGAGCAGCTTGCGCGTCGGTATCCCCGTCGCCGGGTGCCAGGTCGGCGTGGCCAGAATCTCGGGCCAGATGGCGTCGCCGGTCACCGACTCCTTGTACTTGAGCGCCATGCTGCCGTCGGACTTCTCGATCGTCTTCCAACCGCCGATGGTGGTCGGCCAGCGGCCCAGTGCCACCTCGCCCTTGCCCACGCGCGCGTACAGCGTGAGCGTCGGCCGGTCGCTAACCGGGGGCTTCCACATCTTGTGTCCGTCCTTGTCGAATTTCGGCCGCGCCAGGACCACCTCGCCGCGATCGATCTCCGCGCGCAGATCCATCTTGGCACTGTGGTAAGCCGGCAGCGGCGGCAGGCGGATCGCGACGGCCGTGGGCAAGGGGGCAAGCGCCTTGCTCGCCGGTGCTTTGCGCGCGGGCCGGCGCGAGGAAGGCGTCGACGCCGGGGACACCACCAGCGTGCTCGCGAGGACGGCCTCAGGTGACGTCCAGCCCAGGGCCTGGCTGGCGGCCTGGGTGGCCGCCGCGATCAGATCCGGCGCCGGGGTTACATTGCCCGGTGCGGATGGTGTTGATGGGGCCGGGGCCTGCGTGGTGGCGGCTTCCACGGGCAGCGGCCGGAACTCGGCGTTGTCCAGCACGCGCCCCTGCACTTGGCCGAGGACTCCCAGGGCCGAGCCGTCCTCGAGCAGCCCGGTCGCATCGACGACCCGCTCGCGCAGCGCACGCAACAGCGCGCGGAAGTCGTACTCGCGGCTGTCGCCCAGGAGCACGGTCCGGGTCTCGAGATCGATGCTCGCGTTGTCTGCGATCATGTGCAGTCGCTGGTAAATCTGCAGGCCCGCGGCCGTCCGCCGATCCATCCGGCCGCCGTTCGCTTTGCCGGCCAGCAGATTCTCGCAGCGCAGGTGGGCCTGCATCGCCACCACGGCCCGCTTTTCTAGCGCGGTCAAGGGTCGCGGCGAGATTGTCCGCCCGGTCAGAATCATGGGCGTTTCGCCGACCGTCGCGGGGTCGGGGTTCGGGACTTTCTCCGGCTGTTCCGGCGGGATCACGTTCTTGGGTGACAATTCCTCAAGTACCGCGTCCTTCACTTTCTCGTGACAGGCGTGGCGCTTGCTATCCGCCAACCGTCGCCGCAGCAGGTTCAGGCTGGGGGATATTCCGAACGCCTCGAAGAAACGGTCCTCGCGGGGGCGCGCGTAGGCGCTGCCCGGGCGGAACCGCCCGTTGGCCAGGTCGATCAAATAGGGGCGCAGCGGCTGCGGCTTGTCGGGCGCCTCCGACAAGATGTACGGCAGCCAGTCGTCCGAGAGATCGACCACGGTCAGGCCGTCCCGGCGCGCGTTCTCGGGCGTCGTCGGGCCCACAAAGCGCCCTGCCTCGACGACCATGAGCCCGTCGCTGGCCGACGCCGCCTGGGCCACCGGAGTCGCTTGGGCCGCTGGCGCCGGCTGCTTCGCCTGCGTCGTTTGTCCGCTGCCGGCCAAAAGGCCGGCCAGCGCCAGAGCAGTCGCGCTGGCCCCGGACGCGCGGCCGGTGCGCGAACGTCTTTGGGCCGGGCTCCGTGGGTACCTCTCGATCACTAGGCAAGAGCGTAGAACCTTGGCCTTCGCGATTCAAGCGGGAGTTTTTGCTGCGACCCTTACCCCGGACCGTCCGGATCGAAGAAGCTGGCGGGACAGCATCGCATGGCGCCTGACCCGTTTGCGCAAGCCCGAGACTCCTCTTCGTCCAAGAGCCCGATGCGCCCACAACTCAGGAGGACCCAACCATGAAGATAGCGGCACGACGGAACACCTTCTCGGAGACGTCGTTCACCCTCGGATGTGTCATTCTGCTCGCCGAGCTTGCCGCGTGCGCGCGCAGTCCGAGCGCCGGCGTGGACGGCGGCCATGGGGTCGAGGCGGGCAATTGGCCGCCCGGGGTCACGGTCAATACCTGCCAGGACTTCGCCACCGTGCCCGTGGGATCCTACGTCGTGGAGTCGGACTACTGGAACAAGGGAAGCTGTCCCGGAACCCAGTGCATGGCCATCAACGACGCGACCGGCGCTTTCTCCGTGACCCAGGCCCCCAACTGCGGCAACACCGTGGCTTCCTATCCCAACGTGCTCTACGGTTGTTCATTCGGAACCTGCAGTCCCGCAAGCTTGCTTCCCACGCCGGTCAGCGCGCTCTCCACAGTAACCAGCAGTTGGGATTTCAGCGTGGGAGGCGGCTCGGCCGACCAATATGACGTGGCTTACGACATCTGGTTTTGTCCGGACGACGCCTGCGGACCCAACGGTTTTTCCGGCGGGACGGAGCTGATGATTTGGCTGAACTACCAGAACGTCAACGGCTGGGAAAACGATCTGGGATCCGTGAGCCTGGACGGACACACCTGGGAGGTTTGGCAGTTCACCCAAGGCACGGGCGGCAACAGCTGGACCTACCTGGCCTACATGATCCAAGCCCCGATGCTGACATCCGTCACCAACCTGGACTTGAACGCCTTCTTCCGGGACGCGGTGTCCAGAGGCTACATCCAGAATTCCTGGTACCTCTACGCAATCCAGGCGGGCAACGAGATTCGCACCGGCGGACTACCTTACAACAACAACAGCTTTTCGGTTTCGATCAATGGCGTCACCCCGGCGACTTCCTCCGACGCGGGCACTGGCGAGCCTGCGAGCGTGTCGTGCGACGGGGGTGTTCCGACGGCGGAGGGCGCGCTGGCGGTCAGCGATAACTACGTCACGGTCGGTTCGCTGCACGGCTATGCGGCGGCTTGGACCTGGGTGGGAAGCGATTCCAGCGCCATCGCCTGCGCCGCGCCCACCTGCACCGCCGCGGACTCGCTGCAACTGACGCCGATTTTGCAGAACGGCGTGGCGCCGCTCACGGCCGAAGCCGTGTCGTGCTCACCCGCATTTGCTCCCTCCGCTCTGTGCGCGGCGGGCACCGTGACGGCGGATCCGACCTACGACTCGACGGCCGGGCTGGGTTTCAACTTCAGCCAGGACACCGCCAGCGATGGCGGCGCCGACGCTGGTCCTCTCGGCACCATCGCCATCGGCCAGAGCATTGCGCTCACCGTCGAGAAATCAGGCACGACCGTTGGGAACTCCGCCCTGCGTGTTCAACTGACAGACGCGAACAACAATTTCTACTGCTACGCGGGTCGGTGGAGCGACGGGGCGGCTATCCCCATAACCCAATTCAATACCCGCTGCTGGGACAACTCGGGCACATTCGCCACGCCGGGCTCGCTCTTCAAGAGAGTCGACATTCTGGTGCCCAGCAGCGCCTCCACGGACGAGCCATTCGCGTTCTGCCTCACCAACGTCTCGGTGGAATAGGTCTGCCTCTTTCCGAACGAGGCAGCGCAACCCGTTCCCGCGGCCCAAAAGCGGCAGCGCAGATCACCGTCGCCAGCGCGTCCTCGTCGGTGCTGGCAGCATACTTCGGTTGATGGTCGGCCCGTGCCTGCCCCTCTAATGATGGCAGGGAGGAGTCCATTTCTCCGATGTCCGCGAGCCACAAAGCGTGAACGATCCAAGCGAAAACACTCCAACCAAGGCCGAACCAAGCCGGCGCGCCGAGGACGCCGCTGCGCGCGCGATCCTCATCGAACGCGGCTCTCGATCGCTTGCGATGGCGGGTCAGGCGCTGGATTCAAATTCGTCCGGCGGACCTGACCTCGTGCTGGCGCGCTTGTTGCTCGGCCACGCCCTGGCTGCTGCCGCCGGTGCGATGGATCCCAATGTCGCGATCCGCTCGGTGCGCGACGCGGCCGCCGCGCTTGAACAAGGCGGCGAGCTGGCGCGCGTGGCCGGCAGCGCCGCGCGTGGCCGTGCGGTTCTGGCTTGCCTTGAGGTCGAGCCAGAGGCGCGACTCACACGAGCCGAACTTGCCGAGGCCGAGCTTCTCATCGGGAAGTTGCTCGACCCGCGACTGGGCGAGCCCGCGGCCAGGCGCTCTGTGCGACGGAAATACCTGGGGCTCGCCTTGCTCGTCGTAGGGGTGGCCGCGGTTGTGACAACGCCAACCTTGCTGCGGGGTGGACCCTGGGAAAAGTACCGATGGACGGCCAGCAGCGCCACGGAAGGTTTTTCCACGACCGGGACCCTGGGCAAGGTCGGCCCGTTCCAACTCGTATTCCACACCGAGTATGAGGACCGCCCGTGGGTCACCATCGACCTGCTCAAACTGCGCCAGGTCCACAGCATCTCGATCAGAAACCGCGAAGACTGCTGCGACGAGCGCTGCCTCCCGCTGGTCATCGAGGTGGCGGGCGACGACCAGCAGTTCGTCGAGGTGGCGCGCCAAGAGAAAACCTTCGACGATTGGAAGGTGGAGTTTCCGGCGCGAAAATCGCGCTATGTCCGATTGCGCGCAGAAGCGACCACGATGTTGCATTTGCGGGAGATCAAGATCCTGTGAAGGCTCTGGTCAACGGCGCCCTTCGCCGTGCATTCCGCGCTTGGCCCGAAACAACGGTCGTGCTCGTGTTCTTGGCATCGAGGCTGGTGTGCCGCACGGTTTTTGACGTCCGGTTCGACACAACCCCTGTCTTCAGTTTCATTCAGTACATCGATCCGTGGTTTGTCGAACACGATTTCCTGCGCAGCCTTCTGCACCTTCATCATCAAGCGCCCTTGCAGATTCTCATCGTGCAGGGCTGCATGAAGATCCTGGGCGCGGCGCACGCCTTTGTGGTGCTCGAGGCTTTGTACGTCGCGCTCGGCCTCTTGCTTGCCCTGGCCCTTTTGCGCGTCCTGCGCCTGCTCGGCGCGCCGGCCCTGCTCTCGACCATTGCCGTCTCGCTCTCCACGGCCTGGCCGACGAGCGCGGTGTACGAGAACTGGCTCTTTTACCACCTCCCGACGGCCGCCCTGTTCGTCTTCTCGCTCGTCGCTTTGCTGCGTTTCTATCGACGGGGAACCGCGGGAGCGGCCTTCCTCTTCTTCGCCGTGATCGCCACCATCACCCTGATCCGGTCAACCTTCGGGCTGCTCTTTGTGGGAGCGGCGGCCGCCATCCTGCTCATCTTTCCACCGCACCCTTGCGGCCAGCGTGTTTCGCCACGAAGGATGATACTCAAGGCCGCGCTGCTGCCGTTTCTGGTGGTTGCCCTCAACGCTGCCAAACCACGGCTTGTGGTTGGACACGACTACGGCACGGCACTTCTCTGGGTCAATCTGAGCAACAAGATCTTCGAAGAGCTGCCTTCGGGCGAGGCGAATCGCCTGATCGCGAGCGGCCTGCTGTCGGCCCCAGGCGGCCACGACGCACCCGCAACCCTGGTCAGTGCCTACGGCCAGTTCCAGATTCCGCATGCGCCTACCGGTGTGCCTCTGCTCGACTTGGATACTCTGCCGGGCAACGTGTACAACCCTCACGCGCTCGAACACGTTCTGGTCGCCGAACGATACTACCGGCATGATGCCATCTATCTTCTGACCCACTATCCGGGTGTGTATCTGCGGAGCGTGTGGGAGGGGCTGTCTTCCGAATACGTTTCGTCAGCAGCGGTCACGCCTATCCTCGGTAAGCAGATGAACCATCGGCGCCTGGCCAAGCTCGAATCCTACGCCGACCGCGCCCTGGGAGGGCAGGCGGACGGACGACTTATTCTGCTGATGGTGGGCTTGCCCCTTGCCGTGCTCTATGGTCTTCGCCGGGTGCTGGGACCACGCGCACGGCGCGAGAGCGAGCGCTCGTCGGTGGCCGTCCTCTCGTACATGCTGCTTACGATAGCCTATGTGACGGGAACCACCGTGCTTGTCTCCTATGGGGAGTTCAACCGCTATCGCTTCGACATCGATCCGTTGTATCTGATCTTGTCCGTGCTGCTCCTGCGAGATATCGGATGCGCGATCAAGCGGCGCATCGGGTTTCGCCAGCCCTTTCACGAAGCTGGCGCTTTGATCACGTGTGGCAGGGAATCAAGCGGTTGGAAATAAACGGCCTTGCCCCTTTGAGGTTTTGGGCATATGCATGCTCTTGCTGGCACGTCGAGATGTTTTGGGCGGCGTGCGCAGACTGGAGCGGTCTAGGGTGCAATCCAAACAGGAAGGAGCGCACATGAAGCGCGTATTGGGGTTGTCGTTCGCAGTTGTGGTCCTGCCATTTCTGGCAGCTTGCGATGAGGCCAAGCTCCGCATTGACCGGGTGGAGCCGGCCGAAGGCGTCACCGCGGGCGGGGATCAGGTGAACATCATCGGCGCAGGTCTGGAGCCAGGCAAGACCGGGGTCCGCGTTGCCTTCGGCAGGCACGTGGCCGAGCAGGTCGTCATCTCGTCCAAGGACAAGATCAACGTGGTCACCCCGAGCGGGGACAAGGGGCCGGTGGACCTGACCCTGGAATTCGACGATGGGCAGTCCTTCAAGATACCGGCGGGCTTCCGCTACGTCGACGCGAAGGAGACCAATGACCTGCGCAAGTCTTTCTTCAACAAGCCGCAGGGTACTGCGAAGAAGTAACTACAGCAGAAGCGTGGCATCCAGGTCTACTTCGCGGGCTTTTCCTTGCGGGCAAGCACGGCCTTGCACGGACCCGAAAGCTCGGCTTCATGCGACTTCAAGCAGGCCAGAATGCGCCCGCCGCCGGGCCGTATGCCCTGGCAGAGTTTCTCCACGTCGCCCCCGCACGCTTCGTGCACTTCACGAATGGCCGTTTCCACCCGCTCGACCAGCTTCTGGCAGGCGGGGGTCAACTCGCTCTCGTGTGCCTTGAGACAAGCAGCGATGCGGCCTTCACCGGGTCTGATTCCCTTGCAGAACTTCTCCGCGTCGGACTGGCAGGCCTCTTTGACCATCTCCCGCTTGGCCTCCCCGGCTGCCAGCTTCTCCTTGCAAGCAGGCGACAGGTCGCTCTCGTGCGCCTTCAGGCAAGCCATGATGCGCCCACCACCGGGAGGGACGTCCTTGCACAGCGTCTCCACATCCACCCTGCAGGCGTCCTCGGCGCGCGCCACAAGTGGCAGCAAGAGAAACGACAACACGACGACAATCGACGAGCCTAGCCTCATGGTTTTGCCTCCAGCCAGATGCGGCCAGTATGTTCCGTCGTTCGACATTTCGCCATCCCAACGGTAGCGGCACGAGATCAGCGGTGCCCGCCAAAGTGGAAACCGCCAAAGTGGCCGCCGCCAAAATGGCCGCCGTGGCCGCCGCCGAAGTGGCCACTGGCAACATGGCCACCGCCAAAGCCGCCATGTCCCCCCCCACTGCGACCGGCGAAATGAGAACCGCCAGCAGGCCCGCCACGAAAGCCACCACCGCGTCCACCATGGAATCCGCCGCGATATCCGCCCCAGCCGTACCCGGCGCGATAGAGGCCGTTGTACCAGCCAAAGACATGGGGACCTCGGAATCCGAAGTACGGATACGGACCCCAGCCCCAGACCCAGGGCGACGCGAGCCACAGCCACCCGTAGCTTGGGTAGTACACGTAGGAATAGGGAGTCGTGTCGTAGGCCGTTCCTTCATATATATACTGATCGCCATAAGGCATCCAGACCCAGCCGTACTGAGTGGTGTAGACCCACTGGCCCCCAGTCGCCGTCTGACTAGCCGCCGCTGGTTGATGAACTTGCGCCTGGTTCTGGACCGGCGGGGCCGGGGGCTGGAGGGGTGGCGCAGGAGGCTGCTGACTCGGCGCCGCTGTCGGCGGCTGCACCGACTGCGGCAGAGCTTCGTCGGCCCGCGCGACGCCCAATCCTGCGAGAAGGAAACAAAGGCAAACAGTCAATTTGGGGGTCATGACAACACCTCGATTGCTATTCAACGTATCCACCGACAGGCGGTGCAATCCCCACGCCAGCTTCGTTTTACGCAGTTGCCGGCCACGCGCCACGAGTTCTGGTCGCCTTGCGTGGCGCGCTTGGCCCGCTGTGAAGTACTTTCACGTTCCTGTACACTCCCGCACAACCTCCACAACGGGATGAATCATGCGTTCACTCTTTCGCGTTGTCCTTGTCGTGTCGTTCCTTCTCGTGAGGGCACCGCTCGCTTTGGCTGCGGACGGCATCGCCCCCACGCCGCCCATGGGTTGGAACAGCTGGAACAGGTTCGCCTGCAACGTCAGCGAGAAGCTCATTCTGGGAGCAGCCGACGCATTGGTCGCGAGCGGCATGAAAGATGTGGGCTACCAGTACGTGGTGATCGATGACTGCTGGCAGGTCAAGCGGGATGCCGCCGGGAAGATCGTGGCCGACCCCCAACGTTTCCCGTCCGGGATCAAGTCCCTGGCCGACGCCATGCACGCCAAGGGCCTAAAGTTCGGGATCTACTCGGACGCCGGCAGCATGACCTGCGCCAAGCGGCCGGGCTCCAAGAACCACGAGGCCCAGGATGCCAAGACCTACGCCGAGTGGGGCGTGGACTACCTGAAGTACGACTGGTGCAATACCGACGGACAAGACACGCGCGATGCCTACGCGAAGATGAGCCAGGCCTTGCGCGCCAGCGGCCGGCCCATCGTGTTTTCAATCTGCGAATGGGGAAACAGCAAACCGTGGACTTGGGCACAGGGCATTGGACACCTATGGCGCGCCACAGGTGACATTCAGGACTGCTGGGATTGCAGCCGCAGCTGGGGTGGCATGGGCGTGGTCCACATCATCGATCTGATGGCCGACCTGTACCCCTACTCCGGCCCCGGCCACTGGAACGACCCGGACATGCTCGAGGTCGGCAACGGTGGTCTCACCTTGGCCGAAAACCGGGCGCACTTCAGCTTCTGGGCTCTGTTCGCAGCTCCCCTGATGGCCGGCAACGACCTGCAGGCGATGAAGCCAGAAATCAGGGACATTCTCATGAACCGCGAGGTCATCGCGGTGGACCAGGATTCGCTCGGAATGCAGGGGCGCAAGGTGAGCGACAGCAGCGCGCGCCAGGTCTGGGTCAAGCCGCTCGCCGATGGCTCCCGCGCCGTCATCCTGTTCAACCGCGGCAGCGAGGAAAGCCCCATCGCGGTGTCATGGGAGGACATCGGCCTCTTCCCCAAGACCAAGGCGCGCGTGCGAGACCTTTGGAAGAAAGCGGACATCGGCCCTTTGACTGGCCGATTCGAGGCCAAGGTCGAGCCACATGGCGTGGTGATGGTCAGGATCGCGCCGCAATTCTGAGCCCTGGCGGCCGACGCCAGGGCCAAGATGGCCGCTGGTGAATCACCAAAACCCGCAGGAGTTGCGCGGCCTTGCTGCGTCATATCGCGCTTCGCCAACGACTGCCCTTAATTGAGCCGTACGCTGCGCTCACCGGCACCTACACCACAGGCAGCGTTCGGCGTGCCCCGTCGCTGCGGGCGGATCGCTGGCCGAGGTGTCTGCCACCTCTGGAGGAGAAGCATGGACATCATTCCGAAGATTCATTCCGCGGTTCTGGTGCTGATCGTGGGCTTGTCCGTTGGTTGTTCGGGAGGCGCCTCGCCAGCCGTCCAACACGACGCGGGCATTCAACCAGGGGGATCTGGTGCTTCAGGCACTGCGGGCGCCGCTGGTACAGCCGGCGCAGCCGGCGCTGCCGGCGGCTCGCCAGCCGGAGTACCAAGTGGCGGCTCCATTTCAACGGGCGGCGTCCCCGCGGGAGGCGCGGGCACGACCGCGGCTGCCGGTACCACCGTTGTCGGCGGCACGACCAAGACAGGTGGCACTATCGTTCTCGGCGGCACCACCGTTGAAGGCGGAAGCACCGCTGCCGGCGGCACCACCAAGACAGGCGGGACCACGGTTGAAGGCGGGAGCAGTGCGCCCGGCGGAACAACAGTTGTCGGCGGCGCCACTGTTGAGGGCGGAACCACCGCCAGCGCCGGCACCACAAAGACCGGTGGCACCACTGTTTCCGGCGGAACCACCGTCGCTGGCGGCACCACCAAGGCGGGCGGGACGACTTTGACTGGCGGCACCACCGTCACAGGCGGCGCCACCGTCGCTGGCGGAGGCACGGCTTCCGGCGGAACCACGGCCACAGGCGGAACGCCAACGACCGGCTGGGCGACCATACACAACGACTTCTTTTGGTACGACACCGACGGCAACCTGATCAACGTGCGCAGCGGAGCCCTGCGCAAGTTTGGCGACACCTACTACTGGTACGGCGGAGCCCCCAACGATCACAACCAAACCTGCTATTCCTCGACCGATCTAGTCCATTGGACCTACAAAGGCTACGTGCTCACGACGACCGGCGATGCCAACCGAATGGACATCCTGTACAACGCCACGACCCAACAATACGTGATCTTCCTGAAATACATTGGGAACGGTGCATACTTTGGCATAGCCACCGGTTCGACTCCCGATGGACAATTCACCTTCAAGAGCCAGACACTCGTAGATAACGCTGTGATTGGAGACATGTCGGTCTTCCAGGACGACGACGGGACAGCCTATCTCGCGTATGTCTGGTGGGGGACTGGCACCAACAAGGCACACGGCATCTACCGACTGTCGGCGGACTATTTGACCCTCGATACCCGAATGTATTTGTGGAACGAGGGCAGTCGCGAAGCCCCCCACATGTTCAAGCGCAACGGCGTCTACTACTATGGGGTTTCCGAAACCAATGGGATCCAGCCATCCCCGACCCGCTACTACACGGCAACCGTCCTGACCGGCCCTTGGTCCGCTGAAACCATGATCACCACGCCCGGATCGACGACCACCTACGAAACCCAGTGTGATTTCGTCTTCCCGTTTACGGGTCCGCAAGGGACCGTTTACATGTTGGACGCCGATCGTTGGATACCCACGGCAGGATTTCAGGGCGACTACATGTGGCTGCCTTTTGAATTCGGCACCGGGCTGATCCCAGAGATGGACTATTACCAGGATTGGGATCTAAACGCGTCCGCCGGCACGTGGCGGGCCTTCGATCGCACGACGCGCGACCTGGCTCTCGGCAAGACCGCCACCGCGTCCTCGGCAACCGCTGCAAACCCGGCCTCGGCCGTAACTACGGCCACGACCTACCAGAACTACACAGCCACGCGATGGGAGAGCGCGGCCAGCGACCCGCAATGGATCATGGTGGACCTTGGCTCTGCCATGGCAATCAATCGGGTCATTCTCAAATGGTACACGGATTATGGCAAATCATTCAAAATCCAGGTGTCAACCGATTCCACAACCTGGACTGACGTGTACACCACGACTACAGGCGCATCCTACTCGGTGACCGACGTCACCTTTGCCACGACCACCGCCCGCTACGTGCGAATGAATGGCACACAAAGGGGCAATGCAAACGGATACTCATTGTTTGCTTTCATGGTTCTCAATGACCCTTGAGCCTGTCGTCCATCGACGAAGCGTTATCTTCTTGGAGCCCGTAGTCACTATTTGACCGAAGACGCCATACACCAGTTGAGCCGTCCGCCACTCTGAGGGAAGCCATGAACACGATGTCGAAGACATGTCCTCTTGTTTTCGTCCTGCTCGTCGCCACGGCCGCCGCCTGCTCGGGAGGAGGTTCGTCGGCCGCCCACAACCAAGCGGGCATTCAAGCAGCCGGAGCCGGCACATCAGGCAGCACGCCGGGCCTCGCTGGCACAACCGGTGCGGCGGGGCAAAGCGCGAATGGTGGCGCCCCGGGTGGCTTGCCAGCCGGAGCTGCTGGCGGCGGCTCAATTGCCACGGGTGGCATTTCTGCCGCGGGCGCTGGCGCCACCGCTCCCGGCGGAACCACCGTCGTGGGTGGAACCACCGTCGTGGGTGGAACCACCGTCGTGGGTGGAACCACCGTCGTGGGTGGAACCACCGTCGTGGGTGGAACCATCGCTTCTGGCGGGACCACCAGAACAGGCGGCTCCACTGCTGCGGGCGGCACTTCCTCGCGCGGTGGCTCGACCGCAGCTGGCGGGATTACCGCCGCTGGCGGCAGCGCGCGAACAGGCGGCTCCACCGTTGCAGGCGGGGCCACCGCCGCGGGCGGGAGTACCGCCTCGGGTGGAGCCCCCGGTGATGGAGGCGTGGCTGCGACAGGCTGGGTGACCATACACAACGACTTCTTTTGGTACGACAGCACCGGATTGTTGATCCAAGTTCGCAGCGGGGCCCTACGCCAATTCAATGGCATCTACTACTGGTTTGGCAGCCAGCCGGGCGGGATCGACCAGACTTGCTACGCTTCTACCGACTTGGTCCATTGGACCTACAAGGGTGTTCCGCTGGTCACGGCCAAACTGTGCGACCGAATGGACGTGCTGTACAACGACACGACCAAGCAATACGTCATGTTCTTGAAATACGATGGCGACAAGGCGTCTTTTGGAACAGCCACGGCCTCAGCCCCCGAAGGGCCATATACGTTCTTGGGGGATGTTCTCGTAGACAACAACTACATCGGCGACATGTCGATGTACAAGGATGACGACGGGACGGCGTATCTGGCCTATGTTTGGGACCAAGCCGGCCCCAATCGACAACATGGCATTTACAAAATGTCGGCGGACTACCTGACTCTGGATACGCGAATGTACCTATTCGACGTACCTAGCCGTGAGGCTCCGCACATCTTCAAACGCAACGGAACCTACTACTACGGGGTTTCCGAGACCAATGGGATTCAGCCATCACCCACCCGTTACTACACGGCGACCAACTTGACCGGCCCCTGGTCTGCGGCGACCATGCTCGTCACGCCCGGTTCGTCCACGACGTACGAGACGCAGTGCGATTTCGTATTCCCGTTTACCGGGCCGCAAGGGACCGTTTACATGTTGGACGCCGATCGTTGGATACCGACGGGTGGGTTTCAGGGCGACTACCTGTGGCTGCCCTACGCTTTCGACACCGCTGGCAATCCAACGGCGAACTACTACCAGGATTGGGATTTGAACGTGGCCGCCGGCGCGTGGAGGGAATTTGATCGGTCTACGCGCGACCTGGCTCTCGGCAAGACAGCGACTGCCTCCTCAACCAATGGCGCGAACGGCGCATCGAGCGTAACTACGGCCACGACCTACCAGAACTACACAGCCACGCGATGGGAGAGCGCGGCCTCCGATCCGCAGACGATCATGGTGGACCTCGGCTCTGCCATGGCGATCAATCGGGTTGTTCTCAAGTGGTACTCGAACTACGGCAAGTCGTTCAAGATTCAGGTGTCGACCGATTCCACGACCTGGACCGACGTCTTCAGCACGACCGTCGGGGCATCATACTCTGTCACCGATGAGAAGTTTGCCACGACCACCGCGCGGTACGTGCGCATGAATGGCACGCAAAGGGGCAATGCCAACGGGTACTCATTGTTTGCCTTCATGGTTCTGAACGACCCGTAGCCCGTCGGACTGCGCGGGCCGCCGGCGTGACGGCAAGGAAGAAGGACGAGTGGATCAGGGGTGTACCCGTGCGATGGCCGCGGGTGGTAGAATGCGGACCTTCCCGTCTGAGAGTCCTGGCGTCCATGTCCTCCGTTGCTTCCGTCCTGATATTCCTGCTGGCAAACGTGGGCGACGGCGTGGCTGGCGCCGTGCTTCAGCCGGAATCCCCGCCCAGGTCGCAGCCGTCGCGAGGATTGGTGATCGTCTTGCGGCCCGCGGATGTCGATGAGTTGACCCGCACCGCTCTGTCCCGGGTCACGGGCGAGCTGAACGCGGCCGAGTTCCAAACCACCTTTGTCACCCTCGATCCAGCCCAGGATCCCACGTCGCAGGTGGAGACCGTCGCGCCCGAGTCCCGCGCCGTCGCTGCGTTTGCCATCGCTCACATCGGCGAGCCGGCGGGCCACACGATTGCCATCTGGGTCTCAGATCGCGTGGGACAGCGGACCAGCATTCTGCGAATGGCCATCCAAGGCGACGACATCAGCCACGATGCCGCGGTCCTCGCTGTGAACGCTATAGAGCTGATTCGTGTCAGCCTGGCCGGTTTGTGGCCCGCGCCGCCCACCGCCCCCACTCCCAAGGTTGACCAAGCGGTCAAGCCATCGCAGCGGCCGCTGATTACCCTGGGCCTGGGAATCGCCGCGCAGCAGGACGCGGGATTTCAGTTTCCGTCGTTGCAAGTGATGGGTTCTCTATTGGCCATGCTGACGTGGCCCCGCGGACTGGGGCTCAGGGCCCAGGTGAGCGGCCTTGGCCCGGCCCTCACGTTGACCGAGAAGAATGGAACGGCCCAGTTGCATCGCGAACTTGCATCGCTGGGATTGGCCTGGGCCTTCCTGCGGCGACTGCGGCTGCAGTCCCTGGTCGTGGCGTCGGCCGGCGTGGCGCACCTGAGCGGCGAAGGAGCAGCCGCTGATCCCACGCGCGCGGCTGCACACTCGGCTGCCGCCTGGTCGGCGCTCGGTTCGGTCGGCATTGCCGCGGCGGTGCGGATCGCCACAGGCTTCTGGCTGGCAGCCGAATTGGACGGCGTGGCGACCGTCCCTCCCCTGGTCATTCGCATTGCCGACACCGACACCAAACCGTTTTCTCGCCCTGGAGTCTTGCTCGATGTTGGGCTACACGTCAGTTTCTAGATCCGCGTTGAAGTTGATCGTCGTGGCGAGCGTGGCGGCCTGCTCGCCACGAACCTTGACCTTGGTAGATTTCTTTGCGGACGCGGGCCTGAGTCCATCTTCCATCGACGGTAGTTCCCGAGAAACTACCGACGGCGCGACCCCTGCCAGCTTGCTGCGCGGGCTGGTCGGACTGTGGCACCTCGACGACGCCGTCGGTAGTACGGTCGCCAGCGATTCGTCGGGCAACGGCAACGACGCAACGCTGGTCGGACTGGATCCAGCGCTGGCCTGGGTGACCGGTCGCCAAGGTGGGGCTCTGGACCCCAATGGCCTGGGATACGCCTCGGCCGCCGACTCGGCTAGCATCGACGGCATCACTGCCCAAGTGACGCTCGCCGCTTGGGTCTATTTCGACGGGGTGATTCCCGTGGACTATGGGACAGCCATCTCGCGACAGATCCGAACCACAAACGAGCAGTACTACCACCTGTCGCTGTATCAGGACGGTACGCCCACGTTGTTCATCGGCTTCTCGGCCAGCATCGCAGCCGCCCGACCGACTGCGCCCCAACCGGTCGTTTCCAGGCGCTGGACCCACCTGGCGGGGACCTATGACGGTGCCCTGGCTGTCCTGTACGTCGACGGCGCGGTGGCCGGCTCGCGAGCGATTGTGGGCGTCTTTCCCCGCGACACGACCCCGGTGATCTTGAGTGGCAACGGCAACGCGGGGGCGGTTACCGAATTCTTCCCTGGCCGTCTCGACGAGATCGTGCTCTACAACCGCGCCCTTGGCGCGGACGAGATCAAGTTGCTCGCGACCCCGGTTGCGTTCTAGCCATAGCACCCCCAACGCAACGGGAACGTTTCCAGGGCCGTGACCAGTGCAGAAAAGCGCACCCCCGCCAAGCGTGGATGGCGGCCCGAGTACTCGTTCGTCATGAAATCCTCCTGCCTACATCTCGCACCAACGTGACTGTGCCGCCTGGTCCGTGCAGCGGCTCAAAGAAGTTGTCCCACCGTGGCGGAAGATGCCCACATTCAGCTTTGGCCCGAAGGAATTTCTGCCGCTACTGCAGTAGGAGCGATTTTTGGTGCGGCTTCTTTTCTGAGCCGGTCTCCGCCGGAAAAGGCACCTTTCTACTTGCAAGACATGCGCAGCGATCCCAACAAAGTGAGCAGAGGCGGCGCCAAGATCCTGGTGCTGCCGGCCGCGGATCTTTCCGCGACCGACGACACCGGTCTCGTCAATGCGATCCTGGCTGGGGATCCGCGCGCGCCCCGCGTGCTTTGGGATCGCTACGCGCGTCTGGTCTATCGCATCCTGCGCCGCTCGCTGGGCCAGCAACATGAGGTCGAGGATCTGGTGCAGGAGGTTTTTCTGCACTTGTTCAGAAGACTGCCGACCTTGCGCGATCCCCGGACCCTGCCCGCTTTTCTCGTCACCATGACGACCCTCACCTTGCGCCACGAGTTGCGTCGCCGCTGGGTGAGGCGCTGCATGCTTCTGGGCGCCAAGGAAGACATCGACCCCGATCTGCGCGCCGTGCATCCCAATCCAGAAGCGCGCCAGGCGGTGTCCCGCCTTTACGCGATCCTGGATCGGATCGGACGTGAAGAGCGCGTGGCTTTCGTGCTGCGCTTCATTGAAGGCATGGAACTGACCGAAGTGGCCACAGCCCTGGGACTTGTCCCTGGCCACGACCAAGCGACGGCTTGCGCACGCCCGCGCGCGGGTCGACCACCACATCGCCAACGATCCTGGCCTAGCCGCCTACCTCTCGGGAATTGACGAGGAGTCCCCATGAAAACCAGCCTAGAATCTCAAGACTCCGACCGCGCCCTTCGCCACCTGTGCGAGCTGGCCCGCAACACGTTTACCGAGGAGCTGTCGCCTCACGAACAGGCCGGCTGGAGCCGTCTCGACGCGAAAATGGCGGGCGGCCCCCGCCCGCGTCGCGCCTTGGCCGTCGGCTTTGGCCTGGCCGCTGCCGCAGCCACTGCCGTGTTGCTGACCCACAACTGGAATCAGAGATCGCCCAGCCTCGGTTTCCGCATCCTCGACGAGGCCGGCGTGTCGCACGCGGCGCCGGATCTCGATTCAGCGGGGCGCATCGAATTCACCGACGGTTCCAAGGTAACGGTGGCCGCCCAGACGCGCGCGAGCGTCACGGCCATCGACGCGCTTGGAGCGCGCATCCGACTCGAACACGGCCGACTCTCCGCGCAGTTCGTGCAACTTCCCCAGGCAAGCTGGTCCATCGCGGCCGGGCCCTACCAAGTTCTGGTGACTGGAACGGCGTTCGACGTGAGCTGGACGCCGGACACGCGCGCCCTGGAGCTTTGGCTTCGCCACGGCAGTGTGCTGGTCAAGGGTCCCAACGCGGGTCAGGGCCTTGCCGTGGCCGCCGGCCAGCATCTCCTGGCCATCGCCACGACTGGACAGATTGTCCTCGACGCCATGGCTCCTGCCGTGCCGCCGACCTTGCCCCCTCTGCCCTCTGCCGACCTCGCGCCAGTCGTCTCGCCTGCCTCCGAGCGTCCCGCGATGGCCCCACGCGAACCGTCGCGCGCACTGCACGCGGCGCCCGCGGCGCGTTCCCCAGTGCCCGAGCCATCGCTGACCTGGCCGCAAGAGCTGGCCCGCGGCGACTTCCAGCGCATTCTGGACGAGGCCGCACGCCGGGGACTCGACGACGTGCTCTCGGGCGCGAGCAATGCCGACCTCGCCGCCTTTGCCGATGCCGCCCGCTATGGCCGCAACAACGACCTGGCGCAACGGGCGCTTCTGGCCCAGCGCCAGCGCTTCCCGCAAACCCTCGCGGGTCGAGATGCGGCCTTCTTGCTGGGCACGCTCGACGAATCGCACGCCGGGCGCGACGCCCAGACCAGCGCCCTCCGTTGGTACGGACGCTACCTCGTGGAAAACCCCACGGGCAGCTACAGCGGGCAGGCCCTGGGCCGCCGTCTGGTGCTGCTCGATGCGATCCACGACCGGGCTGCTGCGCGGGAGGCGGCCTCCTTGTACCTGGCCAAGTTCCCTTCCGGTCCTTACGCGGCTAAGGCCAGGCGCATCGTCGAATCGGAATTCTAGCTTTTTTCACCACAGAGAGCACAGAGAACACAGAGGTCGGAAGGGAAGAAAGGGTTCGGACCGGACAGAACCCAGCCCTTCCCTTTCCGATCCGGCTCTGTGACCTCTGTGGTCTCTGTGGTGAAAAGGCTCGCTGCATCTTCCCCGACGAAGATGCGATTCCGCCCTGCCCGGCTTTCGTGTAGATCTTCCTAGGTTCTCTTCCAGACCAACACCATGGCCAAGAAAACAGCCCAGGAAGCGCCGCCGGTCAGGGTACCGTTCTTGAAACGGCACTTGCCCTTGGCAATTCTGTTGGCTGCTTCGGCGCTTTTCTATGTCGGCGCCGGCGTATTTTCGGGCCAGCTCAACCTGGCTGACGACTATGGGTACATCGTCCAATTCGGCCACTACGACCGGCCCCTGAATTTCGCTGGCCTGGTTCAGATGTTCAATGGCATTTCCAGACAAGAGATGCTCCACGACTACTACCGGCCCATCTACACCCTGATCCGCTCAATTGACTACCGTCTGTACGGGACTTCTCCGACGGGCTACCACCTGACCAGCCTGCTCTTCTACTTGCTGGCTGTCGCCTGCGCGCATTGGATTCTGCGCAGACTGCTGTTTTCGGAGCTAGCCTCTTTTCTGGGCGCCCTTTTGTTCGCCCTTCATCCCATTCACGTGGAAGCCGTGGCCTGGATCATGGCTGGCGGCTACGCCATGGCAGGAGCCTTCGCACTGCTCTCTTTCGCGCTGTATCTGTCAGGGCGAACCTGGGCCAGTACATTGGCCTTTGCGGCGGCCGGGCTGACCAACCCGCCGGCCGTGGTCATGCCGGCGCTAGTGTGGGGACACATGTCGCTGTTCCACGCGAAAGAAGCCGCGGAAGGGCGACGTCGCGCCGTCAACCTCACAATGATCTCGGCCGCGGCGGCGGGAATTGTCTTTTTGAATTTCGTAGTATTTCCGCAACGCTATTCTGGGACCACCTTTGATTCGACGGTGGCTGCCCGCAGTTGGCTGGCCAATCTGTTTGCCTATATGCGCTTGATGGTCGTTCCTCTAGGCCTGCACACTCCCTACGAGGGATATGTCGAGCGGTGGAGCGATCCGCGGTGCCTGGCTGGAGCCGCCGCTCTCCTTCTGATCGGCGCAGCCGTCCTGCTGTTGAGGAGACGTAATCGACTGGCGGCCTTCGGGGTCTTTTGGTTTTTCGTGGGCCTTCTGCCCACGCTTACCATCTGGAGAAAGGCGGCCGGCATGGCCGACCGTTACGTATTCCTCGCGTCCTTCGGGTTCATTCTTGTCCCGATCGCGCTGCTGGCTGGGCGAAGCGACGGAGGCCTTTGGCCCAACGGTCTTCGCGACAAGGTACGCAAAGCGCTGGCGGCGCTGGCCATCGTGTTTGTGGCCTTCTTCGCGGCTCTCGCCTGGCAGCGGGTGCGGGCCTGGCGCGACACGGAGACGCTGTTCATCGACACCCTTCGCACCGATCCAGGGAACATCTTCGCCGTGCGGACTTTGGCACGCTACTACTCGGTGACTGTGTCGACACCTGAAAAGGCGGTGCCCTATCTCGATCGATCGATGCAGCTCGCCGAAGGGCGAATTGGCAGGGTCACCAATCCTTCTGTCGTACATTATGAGCAATACAACTTGGCGGAACTTCGCAGCGCACTGGGCATTGTCAGGCGCGAATTGGGCCAATACGACGAGGCCGTGGCCCTTCACGAAAGCGCCATTGCGGGAATTTCAAACACCGAGTTGGATGGCTATCGAGCCGCCGACTATTTCTTCCAGATGGGCCTCGCCTACGACAAGATGGCGGACCTGCGCAAGAAGACAGACGACCAGCCGGGATTCGTCGCAGCCCTGGAAAAGGCCTTGTCGTGCTACCAGAAGAGCATCGAGCGGCTGCCCATCCTATCCCACGCCTACCAAAACGCGGGCTTCGCGCTATTTCGCCTGGGTCGTCTGCCTGAAGCCGAGAGGACACTGGAGAAGGCCTTGCAGTTGACGCCCAACAACGTCGAGGTGATTGGGTTGCTGGCGAATTCCTACACGAAGACGGGCGATCAGGCGAAAGCCAAGGCTCTGTTGGATGAAGCCATCCAGAAGGCCGGGCGCCGACAGGGCAACAGCCCGCTCATGCGCGAACTGCAACGGCTGGAAGCCACGCTTGCCGGAACACCGACGGCTTCCCAGGGCCCTGCCGCTTCGTTGTTCGCCCTGCTCGGCCAGAAGAAATACGAAGAGGCGCTGCGCGTGGCACTTTCGCTGCAGGAAGAGCAAGGCATGCCTGACCCCTTGCTCCTGAACAACATCGGTCTGTGTTACTACAAGCTGGCCCGCTATCCCGAGGCGGAGCGCGCCTACTTGGAGGCCGTCAAACTCCGACCAGACTACGACACAGCCATGGGCAACCTGTCGCTGGTCTACGCCAAACAGGACCGCTTGGACTTGGCCATTTCCTACGCCAAGAGGGCCTTGAAGCTCAATCCCGACGATTCCAGCCTCCGCCGCCATCTGGAAGACTACTACCGCCGCAGGTCCGGCGGCCGAGGCGACGCACAATAGAAGAGTCTATCGCTACGGACTGGCGGCGAGCATCGCCGTCAGCCACCGCGTGGCCCGCTCGCGAAAGCCTACGCCGTGACCACGATTGATGTGGCGAATGATGATCCTCGGGTCGAGAAAGAACGTGGTGGGCAGGCGATCCTCACCAAACGCGCGCGCCAGCAGGCCGTCGCCGTCCAAGGCAACTACGCTTCCGGCAGGCAAGGCATGACCGGCGATGAACTCCTTCAAGGCCGGGACGTCACCCTCGACCGCGACCAGCATCAGACCGAAGTGCGGACCAAGACTTTCTCGGATGGCCAGGATTTCCGACAGGCTCTCCTTGCACGGCGTGCACCAACTGGCGAAAAACTCGACCACCGTCACCTGTCCCCGCAAATTGTCGGCGCGCACGCCCTTGCCCGCCAGGGTGCGCGCCTCGAAGGCAGGCGCGGGTTCACCGACATGCGGCCGCGCCTCACCGGCGACCAGCAGGGGCAACAGCAAGAGCGAGATCATGGACCGAGTCTATCGCGTCTATCGCCCAACAGCGGGCCAAAGCGCTCCGCCACTGGCAAGCGCGGCCATTCGGCCATATCGTAGAAGGCATTGCGTGGACCGCGGATCAAGATCAGATGTTTCACCACAGAGATCACAGAGCTCACAGAGCCGGATCGGAAGGAAAAGAGGGTGGGCTACCGGCTGATCCGTTCCCCTTCCTTCCTTCCGGCCTCTGTGTTCCCTGTGCTTTTTGTGGTGAAAGACTAGCCCTCAACCTATGGGATCGCGCTCCTGGTTAGTTGAGGTGTTCCTGTGACGGATCCCCGCCATTTGCGTTCTACTGGCGCCAGTTTGGCCGCGCTGGCCTTGTGGATGTCGAGTTGTGTTCGCGGCGCGGCTGGTGCGGAGTCCGCGGCGGATGGGGGCGTGGCTGAGCCACGCGTCGTGCGCAGCAACATCTTGCGCGCCGACTATGCCGGCTCCGCCAGTTGCCGGACTTGCCACCGCAGTCTGTACGACGACTGGCTGGGTTCGCCCATGCGACAGATGACCCGCCTGCCCGCGACCGCAAAGATCCGGGCGCCCTTTGACGGACGCGCCTGGAAATTCAAAGACGACCAGGCGAGTTTCGAGCAAAACGCCGGCACGCGACTCGTGCGCATTCAGTCGCGGCGCTTCGGAAATCACCTGTACCGGGTCACGCGGGTGATTGGCGGGCGCACGCGCGAGGACTTCGCAGGCGTCGAAGTCACAGGCACGCAGCCCGGCGCCAGCATCATCGGCGATGCACACGACGAGGTCGTCCTGCCGGCCAGTTACTTTTTCGAGACCGCCTCGTTTCGACTGAAGGGCTATTCCGTGATGGTGCGCGAGCGGCCCGGGCTGAAGTCCGGCGCGGTGTGGAACCAGTCCTGTGTGCTGTGCCACAACACCGCGCCCCTTTTCCTGTCGATGTGGGGCGCTCTGCTGGGCAAAGGCGCGCCCGCCTACCAGGGCGAGGTGGTGGACGCGCTCCTGCCCGAGAGCCGGCGCTGGAAGTTGCAGGTGAGCGACGCCAACCTTCTCAGCGCAGCGGTCGCCGACGAGGTTCATCTTCTGGGTGAGACGAGCGACTTGCCCGACGATCTGCCGGCGTCGCTGCGACAGGGGATCGCGACGATGAGCCAGCGCTTCGGGGCCAAGCATCTTCTGGAAGTCGGCATCGGCTGCGAGGCATGCCACGGGGGGTGCCGCGAACACGTGCTGCAACCTCGGGTTTCGACATCGTACCAGCCGCGCAGCCCATTTCTGCACGTGCAGCCTGCGCCGGGCCGCAGCCCCATCACCCGCGCCGAGTCGATCAACCGGACATGTGCGCGCTGCCACCAGGTTCTGTTCTCGCGCTATCCCTTCACCTGGGAAGGCGGTCTTCGCCACAGGGGATCGCCCGGCGGCAATTCCACCAATTCAGGCGAGGCGCGGGACATGCTGCTGGGCGGGTGCAGCCGCGCCTTGGCGTGCACTGACTGTCACGATCCTCATCGCGACGACGATCCAGCCGATTTGGCTGCGCTGGCCACGCCCGCCGGCAATGCCACCTGCACGAAATGCCATTCAGCCTTTGCCAGCCGCCCGGCGCTGCGCGCGCACAGCCACCATGACCCCGACGCAGCCGGCGGCGTGTGCATCAACTGCCACATGCCGCGCAAGAACCTGGCACTGACCTACACGCTAGGCCGCTACCACCGCATCGGCTCGCCCACCGAGAGCATTCGCGTGCTGGGCGATCGACCGCTGGAGTGCGCGCTTTGTCACGCCCGCAAGAGCGCCGAGGAACTGGTGTCGACCATGGAGAAGTGGTGGGGCAAGCGTTACGACCGCGCGCTCTTGCAGGCGCTGTACGGTGATTTGCAGCAGCCGCCGCTGCTCTCCACGCTGGCGCGGGGCAAGCCCCACGAACAGGCTGTCGCCATCATCAGTCTGCGCGAGCAGAACATGCGCGAGGCATTGCCGCTGGTGGCCCGGCAAATTGCCCATCCCCTGCCTCTGGTGCGCTACCAGGCGAGAAAAGCCATTGATGCCTTTCTCGGTCGGGACTGCCGCATTGACCTGGACCGCAACTTGCGCGACATCGTCGCTGCCACCGAGAAATGCGTTCCCCAAGCCGCACCCATCACCCCAGGCACACCCTTGCGCGAGGCGCCGGCCTCGCACCCCGACGACGACTGACCCGCCGGCGTCTGGATATCGAGAAGCGGACTATGTCGAGCGAACCACGGCGGCCAGCGTGCGGCTCATGTCGACGGCGCTGTAGGGTTTGGCGATGACGTCGCGGAACCCGTACTCACGGTAATTGGCCATGATGGGATCCTGGCTGTAGCCGCTCGATACCACCGCCCTGGCCGCGGGGTCGATGGCGAGGAGTTCGCGTATGGCCTGCCGGCCACCCATGCCACCGGGAATCGTCAGGTCCATCACAACCACGTCGAAAGGCTGTCCTTCAGCGCGCGCCTTTCGCCAGAGCTCGAGGGCCTCCTGTCCGTCGCGAGCAAACGCGACCTGATAGCCAAGCGCGCGGATGATCTTGCCGGCGATGTCGCGCACCAGAGCCTCGTCGTCCATGACCAGGACGCGGCCGGTCCCGCGCACGATTTCGGGTTCATCTGGCTGCGGCGTCAAGGACGCGCCCCTGGCGCCCGGCAGATAGACGGTGAACGTGGTTCCACGCCCAACCTCCGAGTCCAAAGTGATGGCCCCACCATGATTGACCACGATGGAGTAACTGACCGCCAGGCCCAAGCCGCGCCCCTCGGCCTTGGTGGTGAAATAGGGGTCGAAGACCCGCGGCCGGTGCTCCTCGGGAATGCCGGTCCCGTGGTCAGCCACTGAGATGGCCAGATACTCGCCGGCAACCAGGGTGGGCACCTCGGACTCGCGAACATGCCGATTCTCGGCCGCGATGATCACGGTGCCCTCGCCCTGCATGGCCTGGCTGGCATTGATGATCAAATTGCTCAAAACCTGTCCCATCTGACCCTCGTCCGCTTCGACGGGCCAGAGATCGTCCGCGATCGTGATCTCGCGGGCGGTAGCGCGTCCGCGCAAGGCCAGGCCCGCAGATTCGCGGATGAGCGCGCCGGGCTTGAACAGCTTGCGCACCGGAGCGCCACCGCGCGAAAACGTCAGCAGCTGGCGGGTCAAATCGCGAGCCTGCAGCGAGGCTTTCTCAGCCTCGGCCAGCAGCTCCCGCGACGGTCCGTCAGGTTTCAGACTGGTACGCAGCAAGGAGATATTTCCCAGAATGGCAGTCAATATGTTGTTGAAGTCGTGCGCGATGCCACCGGCCATGACGCCGAGTGAGTGCAGCTTCTCCGAGCGGAGCAATTCAGCTTCCAGGCGCTTCCGATCGGACATGTCGCGGACAATGCTGATGATCTGCCGCGTCCCTTCCACGTCGGTCCCGGTCGCGTTGATGAGCACCGGCACGACCGCACCCGTGGCGTGCTGATATTCGATCTGGAGATCGCGCACAAATCCCTGTTGCATGCAGGAGCGCACCGCCGCCGCGTTCCGCTGTAGGTCATGCGGGGCGGTCCATTCGACCACTGAGCGGCCCCAAATCTCGTCCAGCGAGCGATGACCGGTCATGCGCACGTACTCGGAGTTCGCGTCGAGGACGCATCCTTGCTGGTCCAGGATGACGAATCCCGTAGAGGTGGTCTCGACCAATGCCTTGTACTTGCGTTCACTCTCTTGTACCGCCACTTCGGCCCTGCGTCGCACGATCGCGCCCATGAAAATTTCGCCCAGGATGCGCAGCAGGGCGGTCTCGTCGGCTGACCATGACCGCACGCCGCGTACGGCATCGAGTCCGAGGAAGCCGTCGAGCGTGCCGCCGTGGACCATCGCGACGTTGATGAGCGAGCGAATGCCCTGGCGTTGGAACTCCGCCCGCTCGGCCGCGGCCTGTGAGGGCAGCTCAGCCACCACGGGAACCGGCACCACGAGGTGCCGCCGCAGTTCCTCGGCGAACCAAGGGAAAGTCGTGTCGACGCGGATGCGCTGCAAGTTCTGCCGCTCAGCCGAGATGCCGTCGGCCACCCATTCATGGGTGTTGCTCATCAAACGACCGTCCGACGAGAAGAGGAAGACGTAGCTGCGGTCCACACCCATGAAATGGCCAATCGTGGCCAGAGCGCTTTCGATGCGGGAGTCCAGTTCCGTTGACGGAGCGGCCATCAGCTGCGTCGACACGCCCATGATGAGCTGCTCAAGAGCGATGCGATGGCGAAGGGCGTCCTCGGCCCGCACGCGCTCGGAGATGTCGATGAGGTAGCCGCGCAGACCGAACGGTCGGCCGTCCTTCACGACGATGGAGGTATGCACGAGAGCCGGGAAGGTGCTGCCGTCCTTGCGCAGGGCCGTGTACTCGGAGACAGCGAGTGGACCCGTGCTGGTCCCTCGCGCAATGTTTGACCGCAGGGTTTCGCGCTGTTCGGGAACCACCACGTCCGCGACCGACACGCCCCGCGCGACATCCTCAGCCGTGTAGCCAAAAGCATCGAGCCCGCTCTGGTTGACGTAGACGAAGCGCCCCGAAAGGTCGAACTCGAACACAGTCTCCGATAGGCCGTCGAGCAGGTCGCGAAAACGTCGCTCGGCCCCACTCGTGTCGTCTGGGATTGACACCCCGTGCGCGGACATGGGCGCATTGTACACCAGCCGCACGCGTCCCGAATCCCGCCCGCAGGGCGCTCTGGCTAAAGCGAGACGCGCCATGTGCACCGTCACGGGGCCGCCGTTTGCACCGGCCAAGCCCGGCAGAGATGCACCGTTGGCTCAACGACACCCGACGCCGATTGCCCTACTCCGTCTCTCCCACCGCGAAGCGAACTTTGAAGCGGGCCACTCGCACCGGGACGGCTTTTCCATCACGCTCGCCGATAGTGAACCGGCAGGCTTTGGCCGCACGCACGGCCGCTTCGGTGAGGCCGTGCCCCAGTCCCTGCACAACCTTGACGTCTCGAACGCGGCCATCTTCGCCGACCACGAAATCCAAGATGACCGTGCCCTCCAGGCCGGCCTGCAGCGCCTCCTCGGTATACTTGCCGGCGCAGGTGCCAATCGGCAAGGGCATCTTGGTCACCTCGTAGGCCGCCACTGGTGCGGCCAGCGGTTTCACCTCGGCCGCCGCGACCTTCGCGTGCGTTGGCTTTGTCTGCAGGGTGTTGCCCACCGGCAGCGCCGGTCCCGTGCCTGCCGATGAAGTCGACTCCATCGAAATCCCGAATACCGGCGTGGTCGTGGTGTCGGTGCCAGTGGCTGGGCGCTCCGTGGGTGGCGGATTCCTGGCCACGTTCTCGCGCCGGGGAGCATCCGCCATGGCCCGGCGTCGCGCGGGCGGTTGGTGCGTGGGTTGCGCCTGTGGCTCTGGCGTGGCTTCGGGTTCGGCTGGTTTCTCAGGCTCGGGTGGCGGCGCCCGAAGCACGACCTGCACCACCGTCGGTCGCGCCGCCTCGGCTTGCGGGGGCAGACGGCCCGCGCCCCTCCACAGCAGCAGATGGCCGAGCAGGGCCACCACTGCGCAAACCAGCAAGCGAGTCGGGTAGTTCATTCCTCCAGTACCGGAGCCAACAGCCCCGTGGGATCGATCTGGATGGCGAACGACGTCACCCCCAACGACTTGACCAGGTCGAGCACCCACACCACGCGGCCGTGCGACACGTTCTTGTCGCCCGCGACGATCACCTGGGTCTTGGGATCCTTGGCCACCGAAGCCTGGATTGCGGCGCGCAAGAACCTCGGGCGAGGCTGGCGTTCCATTGAGGAACATCCGGCCCTCGCGGGTCAGGGTCACCGCCAAGGTTGTCGGGCTGACGGACGAGGCCTGCGCGGCCTTGGGCAATTGCACCTCGATGACCTGCCGGGCGATGAGGTGAGCCGTGAGCATGAAGATAATGAGCAACACCAACATGATGTCCACCAACGGCGTCACGTTGATGTCGGTGATGAGACCCCGGCGACGGACGCTGGCCATCACTTCTCCTCGGGAGCAGCGTGCTCGGCCTTCACGTGGGCCAGGATGCGATGGCCCAGCGTGCCCGCGGAAGCCAGCGCGGTTTCCACGTGGCGCATGAGCACGTTGTAGGTGGCGACCGCGGGAATCGCGACCAGCAGGCCCACGGCCGTGGCGACCAGCGCCTCGGCGATGCCCGCCATCACCGCCTGCGTGCCCAGGGCCGCGTTGCTGCGGGCCAGGTCGTGGAAGGCGCGCACGATGCCGAGCACCGTGCCGAACAGCCCGACAAAGGGCGCGTTGCTGCCCAGGGTGCCGAGATAGGCGAGCCCGCGTTCGTAGCGGATGCGCTGCGATTCGATCACGCCTGCCACATGTTCCTCGATGGCCGCCGGGCCTTCGCTCAGGTGGTCGAGGCAGGCGCGCGCCACAGCCGCGTCCAGCGAACGCACGTCGCCCAGCGCCTTGAGCGCGGCCTTCGCGCCCGAGCTGCGTAGCGCTTGCAGCATCTCGGCGATCTGCCGCCGAGGTCGCCGCTCGCGTAGGAAGAACCACAGGCGCTCGAGCACCACCGCGCCGGCCGCGATGCTGAGGGCAATCAGGAGCCACAGCACCCAGCGCGAACCGGCGCGCAGCATGAGGTCGAGCGCTTGAGCATCAATGGTCTGTTCGTTGTTCATGGCATCTCCTTAGAATCGGGCGCGCAGGCCCGCAGTGGGCAAGACATAGCGGATGTTCACGCCCGGCGTGACTTCTTCGGGCAAAACCGCGGCGTTCATGATGTCGACGTAGAAATCCAGCAGCCAGCCCCGGTAAACCGCGCGCTTGTCCACACGAATGTCCACGCGGTCGTAGCCATTGACTCGTGCCGTGTTGTAGCCGTAGGTGGTCGAGGCGGGCCTGCCGCTCTGGTATTGGAAGCGCACGCCCACGTCCCAGTTGCGCGGCAGCCGCAAACCGCCAACCAGGTTGACCAGGTGGGTGCGGTCGAAGTCGTACGGCGCCCAGGCGCCGTTCTGGTACCGCTCCGAGCGCGACAAGGTGTAGGACAGCCAGCCGTACAGGCCGCTCTTGGCCTGTCGCCGGATGAGCGTCTCCAGGCCGTAGGCTCGACCGGTGCGCGGATCGAGCAGCCGGTTCAGCACGTCCTGTGCAGTGGTCTGCCCAGGCGCCCCACTGCCAATGAGTGTGGTCTGGCCGGCGGTGTTGACGTCCTGCGAGTTGACCGTCAGGTCGAAGATGGTCGGGTCCATGTACGCAAAGTAACCCTCGACGGTGGCACTGAAGTGCTGGGACAGAGGGATCTCGGCACCCAGGCTGGTCTGGATCGACTGCTGCAGGCCGTACTTGAGCGGCATGGTGTCGAGTCCCGGCAGCGGCAGCACGAAGCGCGGCGGCTGGTGATACAACCCCACCGCGGCCTTGAGCCAGACCGCGCTGTCGTCGCTATCAGCCGGCACGCCGGCCAGGTCGCGCGTGAGCAACTTGTAGCGCATGGTCAGGCGCGGATCGGCCCCGGACTTGGTGGTGGTCTTGTCGTAGTACACGTCGGTGCGCACCCCAGGTCGGATCAACCAACGCGAAGTGGGTCGCCAAAGCACTTCGGCCAGCGCCGATCCCTGGTAGAGCGCGTGCAGATCCTGCGTGAAGGTGCTGAGCGAAAAATTGTTGCCGCCTATCGTCGACGAGGGCGCGCCCTGAACGTAGTCGTGAAAACTGCCCTCCGCGCCCCACACCAGGGTCAGCCGCTCGCCCGCCTTGTAGTGCCAGCGCAGGGACGGCTCCGCCACCCAGGTCTCAACGTTGCTGCCCGAGCTGTCGGTGTGGTCGTAGCCCAGCACCAGGCGGTACAGGCCGTCGAACCCGCCGCTGCCATGATAGGCGCGCAGGTCGGCACGGTGGAAATCCAGAATCAGTGCAGGCGCCAATGGCGGATTGGGATTGCTGGCCGAGGCGGTGGCCGCGGGCGTGTCGAGCTCGTCCCCGGCACCGAAGAACGACACCGTCCAGCCGTTGCGCGGATTGCCGCCGTCAAGACGAAACTGATAGTCCCAGTAGGACAGTGACAGCTGGTTGGTCGCCAGACTCAAGATCAACCCGGGAAAACCATAACGACCAGCCGCGGTGAGTGTCGCGCCCAGGAACGGGATGGGCTGGCGGACCAGGCCGCCCGCCTGCAACAGATTCGCATCCAGGTCGATGAGGTGCTCGTCGGAGCGCGCCCGATGGGTGCGGCCGTCGACGATGCCGCCGGTGTAGCCGCCGTAAATCACCGGTGCGCCGCCCGGATAGAACTGGATCTCGTCGATGAGCTCGGGATGGATCACGCTGGACCCGATCAGCAAATGGTAGAGCAGCGGCACGCGTGTGCCGTCGAGCAAGAAGCCGGTGGAATTGGGGCTGGCCCCGCGGACCACCGGGAACGGGATCAGGGCCGCGATGGAAGCGGTACCCGGCAACGCCTGGATGACCCGGAAGGGATCGCCGAAGGTGCCTGGGATCTCCTTGATCTCGGCGCCGCGCAGGGTGATGCGCGACACTTCCTCCCGGTGTTGCTCCCCGACGATGACGATCTCGTAGGGATCGTAGCTCTCGCGCTCGATGTAGTAGCTGACCGCAAGTTCCTGCTGTGGGGTCAAGAACTCTTGCTGCAAGAACGCGGTGTAGCCGGCCGCGTGCACCGTGATGCGCGCGGCCCCTGACGGAAGCGGCAACCGGAAGCGGCCCTTGGCATCGCTCTCGGCGGTGTAGTGGCGCCCGTCAATCAGCGCGGCCACCGTGGCGCTGACCACGGGCAGGCGAGTTCCCATCTCCAGCAGCCGACCGCGCAGTGCCGAGTCGAGCGGCGGCCCAACATCGACCGTGGGCGCGGGCGGCGGTGGCGGCGGCTGGAAGGTGTGCGTGAAGGTGATCTCCACGGGCACGGGCTGGCCGCCATAGCGCGCTGGCTGGAAAGTGAATGCCCGGGCCGCATTCACCACGGCCTCGTCGAAGATCGGCAACGAGTGGTTCAGCAGCTCGACCTTTGCAACAGTGCCGTCCGCGGCGACGGATATCTTGATGCGCACCACGATGGGCTGGTCGTGCGGCGGGACACCTGCAGGATAGGGCACGGTGGTCGGGACCAGCGCGAGGGGCGGCTCCAGCTCCGCGGGTGCGGCGGGCGCACCCGTCTCGGACACGCCGGCGTCCGGACTTTGCGCAAGAGCCGTGCCCAGCGGCCACGCAACTACCAGCGCCAGCAGTGACGCAGGCCTCATCGCCACAGGATCACCCAGGCCAGTGAGCCACCGTAGTGCGGCCACCACTGACGGCGAACGATGGGAGTTGCGGTGTCGAGGTCCACGTTGCCAGTGTCGTCCACGCAACCCGTCCATTGGCCGTCGCCCTCCAGCGCCACCCCCGTCGACGAGCGCGGCCCCAGCACGAACAGCCATTCCGCACGCAGCAGGCCGGTTACGCCCACGCCATTGCAGGCCGCTAGCGGCGTCCGTGCATCGGGGTATGTGTACGAGGCATCGAGCGTGCTGGGCGGGTTGGAACCAGTCTCGACCAGGCCGCCAAAACCGATGCCCACCGCGAGGCTAAGGTGCTCGGTCGCGTGCCAGGTGGGCTCGATGGTGCCGGCGTAGCGCAAGCCTCCCATGCCGCCTTTGCCGCTGGCGAAGAGGTACTGCAGCGAGCCCATGAGCGACCAGCGCTCGTCCAGGCGGATGCCCACGCGAATGGTTGGCCCGATGAACTTGCCGCTCGGCGGACCGTTGATGCCAACCAGGTTGGCATACAGCAGGCCCAGGCCGAAGCGAAAGCCGGGCTTCTTCCACACCGCGCGATCGCTATCGGTGGGCAGCGACAGGCGCGGCGGTCCGTCATCGTCGACTGCGGGCTGAATCGATGGCGCGGGGACGCTGGCCGGTGCCAGCGTAGGCGTGGTGCCAGAGGCAGCTCGCACAGGGCCTGCGACGAGCAAGTTCGCCGTCAGCACAAACGCGAGGAAGATCGGCCACAGCTTCATGGTGTGGTCGGACAGGGCCACCATGAGGGCGGCGCTGCGGTGAGATCCCAGCTTGGCAACGAACAATTCGGATCCGTGTCGCAACCGCGCAGGGTGTAGTGGGTGACATACTGACAAGCAGCGCTCGGCGCGCTGGCCAGCACAAGCTGGAGGCCCGTCTGAATCCCGGCGTCGCCCGCGGAAAGCTGAGGCAAGCCGACGCAGGCCCAGGGAAGGTCGGTCAAGTCGGGGGAGGTGGCGGGTGGATCATAATAGTAAGTCGTTCCACCTCCATCGTTGACGGTACAGTCAAGTTGCGTGAGGAAGTCGGCCGGTGCCTGCAGCGGTATGTTCACCACGGTCTGATCGAGCGTGGCCTCGCCACAGGCATTGGGATCTTCCGCCGGCAATTGCCCATTCAGCGCCGCGAGCAGAACCGCGGGCTGCGAGAAGTCGGGCTTCGGGAATCCGCCTGCCGACAGGATGGAAAAAGCGGGCGGCGGCGGATCGCATCCGTTGCGCGGATAAAAGGCGACGCTGGCGTTGAAGGCGCCTTCCCGATAGGCCACGCGCTGGTCGGGCAAGGTCATGGATATGAAACTCGCGCCGTACACAATGTCGCGAGTCGTCGGCGGCCCCGCATCCTCCGCAATCGCCGACTGACCGTGACGCCGGTGCTGCGGCGGATGGTGAAAGTCGAGCGCGCCGTTGCCGTTGCGGTCGTCATAGACGATCAAGCTGGCGTAGGCGACGCGCGCGGTGACGTCGCCCACCATCACATCAGCGGCGGGCACATTGATGAGAGAGATGGTCGAGGGCACGCCCGGCGTGATGGGGACGTCAGCATCGGCGCGGTTGGGTACGAAGCGGAAGCTGTCGGGACAGCCTGCCGCAATGACCGCCGCCGCAGCTGGCGATTCAGGCGGCAGCACGCAAAATGGTTCAGGCAACCACTGCGCGCCCCACACCAGGGCGCCACGCAATTGCGGGGTTTGCCCCAGCGTGTCCGACCGCTGCACCGACGCGAAGTCGCCCGTCACCTGGAAATTGATCTGCGCGAGCGGCGGACCCGAAGTGTTTAGGCCGGCGAGCTTGCCACAGCCAGGAAAGCCCAGGACGGCAAGAGCGGCGATCGCCAACTTCTTGTTTAGTGTTGCCATGTGACCCCCAATCCGCTGGTCCAACCAGTACGCACGCTGCCGTGCAGCCCGTGCAGCGTGGGCCCGCCGCTGACGCTCATGCCCCAGGAATCCCAGACACGAAGGACCACGATGCCCTCGAAATCGGCCGCTGGCAGCATGGCCCAGCTCGTGATCTCCTGCTGACTGGCGGGAAGCCCGGCCCGCGCGCCCTGGACCAGCGTGCGGTCTTCGTAAACCAGCGTCCCGCCCAACCCCACGCGCAGCCCGAATAGGCCCCGCCCCACTGCGCGCTGGAGCTGGCCGCAAAGACGCAGACGGATCTCCTCGTCCGTGACTGAGTAGGTTGGCGCTGGCGAGAATTCGGTTGCCGTCGACCACGAGGCGCGCGCGCCCCAGGCCAGCCAGGCCCCACGGGTCGCGGCGCGCATGAACCCCGCGCCAACACCAGCAGACATCCCCGTTTGCAAGGAAGCTGGATAGGCCAGCACCAAACCAGCGTCGCCGGTGTTTTTCACCGGTGCCGAGCTTTCTTCGTCGGATTGCGCGCGAGCGCTCGCTGCGCATGCGAGCACCACGGCCAATGTCGCAACAAAAGCCACCCGCGCCCCTGATGTCGATCGGACGCGATCCTGTGCTTTCGACTGGTTCACGGCGCGCGGGGAAAACCTACTCCGCACCTTTTCCACGTGCCACTCCCATTCAGCGACCGACTCTCTGCTTGGAACCCGATGGCGACGACGAATTCCCACTGGCTACTGTTCAATCATCTGGCGCACGGAAGCGCTGTCCACGGGCGCACTCCAGTCCCAGCCCCGACAGGGAACGCCGGGCATTTCCGCTCCCAGCCTTTCCACAAACGCCTTGAGCGCACCCTCAGAATGCTGTTCCGAATACGTCATGCTCACCTCGCTGACGGTGTGGTGAAGACGCACGGAAAAGAACCACGCCGCCAGCTCCCAGACGCCTCGTTCCGGCTTGTGCTGCTCGCCGGAAGTCGATGGCAGGCGGCCACCGAACCCACCCCGCCCCATTCCGCCTCCGCGCCCCATTCCTCGACCGCCACCTGATCCACTTCCAGCTCCACCGTAGTTGCCCTGCCCTGCCGACGATGACGTGTTCGCCGGTTTCTTTGCCGCACCCGCGTCCGCCGACGGGCGCGCCGGTTCCCCGGTCATGCTGACCACCATGATGGTGTCGCCTTTGGCCTGCGCGGCGAACCGCTCGATCAGTTCATCGGAGACGCCATTCTCCTTGGCGTAGTCGTCCACCGCATAGGTCAGCACTGCGTCCGCACCGATCAGATCGTCTGCGTAGGCGGTCTCGCACGCTTTCTGGCTAAAAGGTCCCGACAGAGCTGACCCAAACTCCTCCCAGGATGCGGGGCTCATTCGGCCATTTCTGAAGATCCCGAACACCGAAACACTTTCAATCTTGGGAGAATCCGCAGCCTGGTTGACGCTGAATTGCGGCTGGCCCTCAACCGATGTCGCACAGCCCGCAAAAACCAAAATTGCGAGCTGTTTGCAAACGATGTCGCGAGCGACTTGGACGCCATCAGCTTTGCCCAAAATTCCTCTTCTCTTGATGTGCGGGTACAAGATGTCGCCAGCGTTGTGCAGGCGTGTTGCCGAAACGTAAAGCTTTGTAAAGTGCTATCCGCTTCTCGATGTGGACAGACTGTCACCTCGATCTTCACGACGCCATCTTCGCGCGCTCAGGAGATGATTGAAACGATACGGTGAACACGGGGATAGTCCAGCCGTGCGCCCGAAGTTCCCGGTGGAGGTCCTCGGCATTCGTCCCCGGAAAATCGTCATCTGCGAGAACCAAGTCGTTGCCGAAATCGTGCGGAATAGGCAGTTGCTCCATGAACTCCAGCAGCGTTTTGCTGTTGCTCGCGGCAATCACGTCACACCCTTCATCTTCATAGGCACTGATCAGTTCCTGCCGCAGCTCTGGATCAGACACCTCAATGAACACGCGATCGGTGTCCACAGCCAGGAGGGTTCTCTCAATCCAACCGAGTGGTCGGCCCGACTTGCTTATGGCGACAGGAGGCACGCGTGACTCGGCCTCGCGCAAGCGCGATGAGGAGAGGCTCGTTGTTTCGGAGCATTCGGTCTTCATGGGAAGCCTCCTTTCGGGGACAACCAAGGTACACAGCAAACGCGATGCCAGACTCGAACCGGCCTGCGGCAATGAATCCGGTTCAGGCGGCGCACTCTTCGATCGCCGCCTCAAAGGTCCCCGCGACAGTCTGTCGCAGTCAACCCCGACCGTGCGGCAGAGAGTCGCTCCGCTGCCGGCAGAACCTCACAGCTGCTAGGGAACAAGCGTCTCCATGCCGTGGCACGGCCGATGCAGTGACTCGTCGACATACCAACGGATGAGGTGTCCCATGATGAATGCTTCCGACAGGCGTGAATTCACCTTGGACGAGTTGGCGCGCGCGGCCCGAAAGCAGACGCCCATTTCGCGGATCGTCATCGCTGACGACGATCCCGACAGTCTGGAGCTGCTCAAGATGGCCCTCGCGAACCCCCAGATAGAAATCTGCGAGGCGGCCAACGGCGCCGAATTGGTGGAGCTCCTGGCCGAGGGCGGTTCGTTCGATCTGGTCGTGACCGACGTTCTCATGCCCTGGATGGAAGGACTTCAGGTGTTGCTCTCGGCCCGAGCGGCCGAGATTCGCACGCCCGTCCTGGTGATCAGCGGGCTCACGCGGCCCGATCTTCAGTCCAGAGTGGATGGCCTGGGCAACGCCAAGTTGTTGCGCAAGCCCTTCGGAATCCCCGAGCTGCGCACGGCGGTTGCCGATCTCATGGCCCACCAACAATGGGCATGAGCCACCCAATAGTGCCTATGGCGCCTTGTCGTCTTCTTCGGACTCGCGCGAGGCAAGGCGCTGAATGGTGCGACGATCGATGCCAAGAATGCTGGCCGCCGCGGTTTTGTTGTGCCCGGTGTGCTCAAGAACTCTTTCGATGTAGCGACGCTGCAGTTCTTCCAGTGTGGGCCAATCGCTATGGATGGCAGCCAGGTTTCCCGAGCCCGCCTCTGCCGTGAACGCGGGCAGGTCGCCTGGCAAGATAACCCCGCGTTGGGACATGGCCACCGCGCGCGCCAGCGCGTTCTCCAGCTCCCGGACGTTGCCGGGCCAGGGGTAGTTGCGAATCCGGTACATGGCCTCGTCGCTGATGTGCGGCTCGGCGCGACCGAGGAGCGCGGCATGCCGCGCGGCCAGGTGCAGGGTCAGCGCGACGATGTCGTCGCCCCGCTCGCGCAGCGGCGGCACCCGCAGCGAAACCACGTTGAGCCGGTAGGCCAGATCCTTGCGCATACGTCCCGCAGTCACCTCAGCGCCCAGATCGCGGTTGGTGGCCGAGATCACGCGAACGTTCACCTTGACCACCGAGGAGCCGCCCACCCGCCGCACCTCGCCTTCCTGCAGCACGCGAAGCAGTTCCCCCTGCATCTTAGTCGGCACGTCCCCGACTTCGTCGAGGAAAATGGTGCCGCCCTCCGCGCTTTCAAACAGACCCTTGTGGGAAGCGCTGGCACCCGTGAAGGCGCCGCGCTCGTGTCCGAACAACTCGCTTTCAAGAATCCCCTCGGCCAGCGAGGCGCAGCTGAACGCGACAAAGGCGTGCTCGGCGCGGCGGCTGCGTTCGTGGATGGTGCGCGCGACCAGCTCCTTGCCCGAGCCGCTCTCGCCCGTGATGAGAACCGTGGCTTCGGTGGGCGCGACCTGGGCAATCTGCTTGTAGAGTTCAAGCATGGGAGGGCTGGTGCCCACCAGCAGCTTGCGCCCGGCGATGGCGGAACGCAGCGACCGATTCTCCGCAGCCAGCCGCCTTCGCTCCATCGCGTGAGCCACCGTCGCACGCAACGCCACCACATCCACGGGTTTGGCCAGGTAGTCGGCCGCTCCGCTGGCGATGGCATCCATCGCGGCCCCTGGCTCGGCGTAGGCGGTAATGAGAATGACGGGTGTGTCAGGGAACTGCTTGGTAACCGCGGCCAGGACCTCCAGGCCGCTGGCGCGCGCCATCTGCACGTCGCTCAGCACCAGGTCGAAGGCGCCTTCGGCCAGTCGGTCAAGCGCCTCGCGACCATCCGTCACGGTCACGACTTCGTAGCTCTCACGTCGAAGCACGGTGGCCAGAAGCTCAAGCGTCAGGTCGTCGTCCTCGGCAATGAGGATCCTGCCGTGCGCAGCCACGCCAGCAAGACTATCATGGAGATTCAATGATACCGACCTGGTTTCGCAGGAACGGCTCTGTGAGCAACGAAAATCCCAGGACCGTGCTGCTGTCCCGCTGGCCAGTCTTGGTCGCGCTCGGCCTCGTGACGCTGCTCATTATTGGGATGCTTGGGCTCGACTTCGTCTTCGAGCAGCAGGAGGTGCGCAGAACCACCGACATCGTTGAGAACTCGCAACGCTCGATCACGCTGCTGAACAACATCCGAGATCACGCCGAACATCTGGCCGCGACGAACAGCCAGCCCGAGATCGACCAGCTTGCCAGGGCAATCGATGAGGATTCTCGTGAGTATGATCCCCTGGCGACCTACCAGGGAGAGCGCGAGGAGTGGACGCACCTTCAGGGTTTACTTCGCGAATTATCCGAAAACCCCAGGAACCGGCGGCGAGCCGCCTCCGTCGTGGAAGGTGAGATCGGCAAGTCCATCGACAAGCTCCTCGCGATCAACTCCCTGGAAGGAAGCAGCAACGTGGCCGCCATCCGCGCCGCCAACCGCCAGGCCGTGTGGAGCGACGCTGTGGTCGGCGGGATCGTGATCGCCATCGCGCTGGCCATCTCGCTGTGGTTGCTTCGCGTGCTGGGGCGCCAGCGCCGACTGATCGTTGAACGCGTCCGGTTTCTCAATGAGAAGAACAGTGAGCTAGAGGCCTTTGCAGGGCGCGCGGCCCACGACCTGCGCAGCCCGATGAATCCCATCCGCGGATATACGGACCTCATCCTCGAATCTCCCGGACTGCCAGCGGACGTCACGGCGATGGCCCAGCGGATTCGCCGAGCGGTCGACCGCATGACCAGCGTGGTCGACAACATGCTGGCCCTGTCGGTTTCGGGGCGCCCGCCACAGGGACATTCGTCGACGACCTTGGTGATTGAGCGGACCCTCGAAGAAATGGGAGCGGAACTGCAAGGGGTCGACATTTCGACCAAGCTGCGCGCCGCCCGGGTTGCGTGTACCGAGGAAGTCCTCGCCCAGATCCTGCGCAACCTCATCGGCAACGCCATCAAGTTCCGTGCACACGACCGACCCCTGCGCATCACGATTGAGAGCAAAGACGACGGGCCGGTGGTTGAAATCGCGATCGAGGACAACGGCCTGGGGATGGACGCCGAGAGTGCTCAGCACGCGTTCGAGCCATTCTACCGAGGACAGATGGACCGCGAACTCCCGGGCCACGGTCTGGGCCTGGCCATCGTGGACCGCACCACGCGCGCCCTGGGCGGAACCTGCGAGCTATCGTCGGTCCTGGACCGCAGCACGCGCATCGTGGTCCGGCTTCCCCGCGCGTAGGACGCATCCGCCATCAGTTGGTGCCGCGGCCTCTCGCTCCGTCAGCGCACCGTCCAGCACCACTTTGTCGACAGACTCCGCGCGATGGCGCGTGGGCGTGCTATAGCACGCGCTCCTATGACCATGTTTTCCGAGCTGGGCCTTGTCCCAGCGCTTGCCGAAGCCATCGCCGCGCGCGGCTACGAAACCGCAACCCCCGTGCAGGTGGCGGTGCTCGAATCCAAAATGCAAGGCCGCGATCTGCTGGTGTCCTCGCAAACCGGCTCGGGCAAGACGCTCGCCTTTGGCTCGCTCATTGCCCAGACTCTGTTGCAGGTTGCTGCGCCAGCGACGGGGCATGAGCAAGCGGCCGCCCATCCTCGTCGCGTTCGGCCGCCCGGGGCGCTTGTCATCGCACCCACGCGCGAGTTGGCCAATCAAGTGCGAACCGAGCTCGACTGGCTGTTCGCGCGCACGCCGTTTCGTGCTGCAGCGTTCACGGGCGGCAGTGACATCCGGCGCGATTTGAAAGCCCTGCATGCGGGCGCGGACCTGGTGGTGGGCACGCCGGGCCGCCTGGTGGATCTTCTGTCGCGCAAGGCCTTGCACCTGGAGGAGGTCAAGGTGGTAGTGCTCGACGAAGCCGACGAGATGCTGGACATGGGCTTCCGCGAGGATCTGGAAACCATCCTCGGCGCGGCCACAGCGCGCACGCGCACCCATATGTTTTCCGCCACCCTGCCCCAGCCGATCCTCTCGCTGGCAGCTCGCTATCAGAAGGACGCGGCCCGCATCGACGCCCGCAGCCTAGGCGAGGGCAAGACTCACGAGGATATTCGCCACGTGGCGTGTCTGACCGCCATGGGTGACCGGGGAAAGGCGGTGGTCAATGTTCTTCGCCACAACCCCGACCAGCGCGCCATCGTGTTTGGCACCACCCGAGAAGGCGTCGCGGATCTGCACCGCGAGCTTGTTCGCCAGGGGTTCCGTGCGGTGGTCTTGTCCGGGGATCGCGCGCAGGCCGAACGCAATCGCGCGCTGGAGGCCCTGCGCGCCGGCGAGGCGCAGATCCTGGTGGCCACCAACGTGGCCGCGCGCGGTCTGGATCTGCCCGAGGTGGATCTGGTGGTGCACGCGGATCTTCCACTCAATGGCGAGGCGCTCACCCACCGCAGCGGCCGCACCGGACGCGCGGGCCGCAAGGGCACCAGCGTGCTCATCGCCAGTCTGGCCGAGCGGCGCAAGGCCGAACGCTTGTTGTCCTACGCCAAGGTGGAGTTCTCCTGGGCCAGCGTGCCCGGGGCCAAGGAAATCAGGGCGCAAGGCGAGAAACGCCTGGAAGAAACCCTGCGGACAGATGCCGCGGCCGAGCCCTCGGCCGCGGCTACGGCCATGGTCGAACGACTGACTGCGCATATAGAGCCGAACCGCTTGCTCTTGCTGCTCCTCGATCGCGAAATCGAGCGTCTGCCCAGGGGCGAGGTGCTGCGACCCGTGGATACGCACGTGATCAAGAGCACCGACAACTATCGTCGCGACTCGGGCCCGCCGGTTTCACATGCCGAGTTCTCGCGCGATGCCGTCGTGTTTCGCGTGAATCTCGGGGCGGAAAGCCGGGCCGAGCCGGGCTGGCTGCTGCCCCTCATCTGCCGACGCGGCGGCGTCACACGACGCGAGGTCGGCGCCATCCGTGTGGGTCCGCAATCGAGCGAGTTCGAGATCGCAGGCGAGGCAGCCAAGGATTTCGCTCTGGCTGCGTCGCAGAGCGATCCGCGCGCCCCGCACGTCCACATCGAGGCCGCCGGCCGGGCGCGTCCGCCAGCCCCGGACGTTCACGCCAAACTGGACAGGCATCGTGGACAGCCGCCGCACGCCAAGTCCAGCCCGCGTCCATATTCGCCCGCGCCGCCGGTACGCTTCGCTGGTGCGCACCAAGGAAGATCATCCGGCGGCTTCGCCAAACCCCCGTCGTTCTCGCGACCTGGGCGGCCGGCTGCGCCCATCCCGGTGGTCGGGCGCAAATGGCATCCCAAGCCCGGCAAACGCCCGCCGCCGCGCTGACAGTTCCGGGTGTCGCAGGAATATCTACTCTTCGACCCAGTAGGACCACGTGTACGTGCCGGCACAGGTCCAGGGCAGCGCGTTCAGCCACCAAGCGTGATTCGTTGATGCCGAGGCACCTGCAGGCTGTCTGGTTTCCATTCCCGTTGCCGTCCATTCCGGTCAAGACTGTCCCGCCACCCAGCGGCGCGGTCCCTGTCTCGTCGATGTTGATTACCGTCACCACGCCTACGGTCCCCGCCGCAATTCCGCCAATCCGGCGCGTGCGGCCTCGACCACGCGCGGCTCTTTGTCATTGCTGGCTGACCATTTGAGCGTCATCAGCGCGCGCGCGCCGCCCATGCGGCCCAGGGCGCGGGCCGCGGCCACGCGTACGGGCACGTATTCGTCTGTCTGCAAGCGCTCCACCAGCGCAGGCTCCGCCGAAGCATCGCCGATCTCGCCTAATGCCTGCACCACTTCCAGCCGGGTCCGCACGTCAGGCAAGTGCGCGATCAGAGCCGGCACAGGGCGCACGTCGCGCAGTTTGCCCAGGGCCGCAATGATTGACTTGCACAATGCCTCTTTGCCCGCGCAGGCATCCAATGCCTCGCCCAATACCACAACGCCCGTGCCATCGCCGGCCTCGGCCAGCGACAGAGCCGCGTAGCGGCGCAGTTCCGCGTTGGCTTCACTGCCAGGCCGAGCCACAATGGCCAGCAAACGCGAACGACTGGCCGTCTCGCCCAGCCTCGCGGCCGCCACGGCTGCCCAGTCGCGAACCTCGTCGTCGCCCGCGTTCATGGCCGCCACCACCATGGGACGCGCATCCTGCCGAGCGGGTAGCGCCTCGACCAGCAGCCGGGCTGCCTCGCGTCGCAGTTCCACCGGGGCCGGCGATTGCAGCAGGGCCGCCAGCTCAGGCGCCGCTTCTGCGTCGCCCATGCGACCGCGTTCGATGGCCTGGGACAGACCCGGTGTTTCTGCGCCGACCAGGCGTTTGGACTCGAAGCGCGCCTGCTCGTCGAGCCAATTGTCGAGCAGCTGGCGCAAGGCCGCCACGCGCTCCGGCCGCGCTTCGGCCAGATTGTGCTCTTCGCGCGGATCGCTTCCCAGGTCGTAGTATGCGCAATAGTCCTTGGCCAGGTCGCAGATGAGTTTCTCCTTGCCCTTGACCACCATGCGCTTGTCCTCCAGTTCGGCAAACGCGGGCGGCAGGCGGTCGTCGGGCGCAGGCGGCGCAGCCAGCCACGGTCCCAGGTCAGTCCCGCGCATGCGCGCCGGCGCCAACATATCGAGCAACCCCAAGATGGTGGGCGCGATGTCAATCAATTGCACCGGGCCTGCCACCACATGGGCAGGCAGCCCGGGGACGTAGATGACCAGCGGCACGCGCACCTGTTCGTCATACAAGGTGGTGCCGTGATAGCGCCCGCCGTGCTCGTCGAATTCCTCGCCGTGATCCGCGGCCACCACAATGACGGCGTTGGGCCGTTCCTTCTGCAAATACGCGATCACCCGGCCCACCACGGCGTCGCAATACGCGATCTCGCTGTCGTAGCGATCGATGTCGCGGCTACCGAAGTCGTAGCCCGGGTGCACCTGATAGGGCTCGTGCGGCTCGAACAGGTGCAGCCACAGGAAGGCCCGGCGCGGATTCTCTTTGCGGAAGAAATCGTCGATCTGCCCGACCCGCTGGTTGGCGTCCAGGTACTCGTATTTCACGTATTCGAAGTCGAAGTTGCTGGTCTCGAAGGTCTTCATCTTGTGCGCGTCGATGAAGAACACCGCAGGTGGAAAAAAGGCGGCGGTCTTCCAGCCGTAGCGGCGCAGGGTCAGCGCCAGGGTTTCGTGCTGGCCATGCGGGGCCAACCGCGCCAGGGTTGGGTAGTACTTGCCCGTCATCAGCGAGGCAATGGAAAACGACGTATGCGGCGCTTGCGCGTAGGCGCGATCGAAGCGCACCCCACGCCCGGCCAGGGCGTCGATGTTGGGCGTGGTGGGGCGGCCATAGCCATAGGCGCCCACGTGATCCGCGCGCGTGGCGTCCACGGTGATGAGCACGACGTCGGCGCCAGGCCGGTGGGGGCCCTCAGTCAGCGGGCTGGCTGGAGACGGCCAGACCAGGCCCGGATGGGCCGTGGCGGGACGTCTTCGAGCCGGCAGCAGACGCAGCGCCAGGCTGCCCACCTGGGTCCTTTCATGGGCGAAGAAGCGCAGATTCTGGCTCTCGCCCAAGGCAGAAAGCTCGTGCGCGCCCAGTCCGGCCAGTGCCAGCACGCTGGCCGCAAGCGCCACCCCGCCCCTGAGCCGCCAGGCCCGGCTGCCCAGCACAGATCGCATGGCCAGCACGCAGGCCGCGACCGTGAACAATCCTAACGACAGGTGAAACCACGGATACAATCGCGGCAGCACCACGCGATTCGCCCGCTCAGCCCCGGCCGCCGCGGCCACAAGACCCAGCCCCACCGCCGCAGCCACTCCGCCACGCCCTTGCAGATACACGAGGAGTCGCTGCCACAGGCCGCCTGCCAGCCCGACCAGCAAGAGCATCAGCAGGACCAGCACCACCGACATCGCCTGATGGCCCGCCACGCGCGACGCCTTGGCCCCGGAAAACAGCGCAAAGCCATCGTACGTCAGAAGCGGCGCTGCCATGATCACAGCGACCAGAGCCCCCGCCGAGATTCGATGCACGCGCGCCGCCAGCGCGGCTGCGACTACACCAAGGATCACGGCCAGCAACGCCATCCCCGTTCCCAACAGGGCGCCCGCGACGATGCCCAGCCCCAGTGCATGCGATACCGACGGCCGGGTCAGGGTGGTCGCAAACGTGGCCAAGGCATCTCCGCCGCCAGCCAGCACGCCGCCTAGCAGTCCGGCCCACAGAACCTGTTGCCAACAACGACTCACCCTGCCTCCTCGGCAATGGGTCGCCGACGCCGCCAGCGCGCCTCGACCGCTTGGCGCAAAGCCGCGTGTTCCGACGAGGCAAGATCCGGATCCTCGGCCAGCAACGCTTGCGCTTCCTGGCGCGCCCGTTCCACGAGAGCGACGAGGCCCGCCGGATCGCGCATCCACAAACCCACCACGCCGGTCTGCCGTTCGCCGTAGATCTCGCCCGGACCGCGCCGGCGCAGATCCTCTTCGGCGATGCTGAATCCGTTGCTGGTGGCCGCCACGAACGCCAGTCGTTCCAATGTCTCGGGATCCTGCGCGCCGCTGAGCAAGTGGCAACTCGACGCCTGCCCTGCCCGTCCCACACGGCCACGCAGCTGGTGCAGCTGGGCCAGGCCGAAGCGCTCGGCATCCTCGATGACGATGATCGAAGCGCGCGGCACATCCACGCCCACTTCCAGCACGGTGGTGGCGACCAGAACATCCAGCTGTCCGGCACGAAAAGCAGCCACCACCTTGGCCTGCTCGGCGCTGGGCATCTGTCCGTGCAAGAGGCCCACGCGCGCAGGCGCCAGCAACGGCCGCAGCTCACGAAGGCGCGAAAGCACCGAAGCGCGGCGGCCGTGCTTCTGCTCGGCGATGGCGGGACACACCACAAAGCCCTGCCCACCGGCAGCGACGGCTACCTTGACCGCGGCCATGGCCTCGCGACGCGCGTCCTCGCCCAGGCCGAGATGGGTCGCCACGATCTGACGACCCGGCGGAGATTCGTCGAGGGTGACCAGATCCAGATCGCCGTAGGCGGTCAGGGCCAAAGAGCGCGGGATGGGCGTGGCGGACAACACCAGAAGGTGGGGAACCATGCCCGTTTTCTCGTTGGGAATCCAGCCCCCCGCCCGGCGCAAGGCGGCCCGCTGGCGCACTCCGAAGCGATGCTGCTCGTCCACAATGGCCAGCGCCAAATGCTTCACGCGCAGACTCTCTTCCAACAGAGCGTGTGTTCCCACCAAAAGATCAGTCTCACCGCTGGCAACCGCAGCCAGCACGCGACGCCGCGCCTGTGCATCCAGCCCGGCATGCAGAACCGCAACCCGCAGGCCCGCCTTGTTGCCCCAGTCCACCAGAGTGCGCCCATGCTGCTCGGCCAGCACCTCGGTGGGCGCCATCAGCAGACTCTGGCCGCCAGCGCGTGCGGTGAGCAAGGCAGCGGCAAAAGCCACGGCTGTCTTGCCGCTGCCCACGTCGCCCTGGAGCAGCCTCTGCATGGGCGTGGCACTGGTCAGGTCCGCGAACACGGTCCGGATGGCGCGCTCCTGGGCCAACGTGGGCGCAAAGGGCAGCGCGGCTCGCACCGATACCAACACCGACTCGCCGTCAACGTCACAGCGCCAGCCCGGGGCGCGGTGGGCGCGGGCCCGTTCCAGGGCCAGCCCAACCTGCACCACGAACAGGTCCTCGAAGGCCAGACGCCTCTGCGCGGGTACTTCCCCGGCCAGAAGCTGTGCCAGTTTCTCGTCGGAAAGCAAACCCTCGGGCTGATGGACCTGGCGCAGCGACTCGGTGATCGAAGGAAAGCCGAAACGCCGAACCACTCCCGCGGGCAGAACATCGGGCACCAGCCCGGCCGCTCGCTCGACAGCCGCGGCCACGAGTTTTTCCACGACCCGACCGGGAACTTTTTCCACCGACGAATAGCGCGGCCGCAGCGCGAGGCCGGACTGGTTGCCCGCAGCCAGCAATGCCGTGACGTTGCGGGGATGCACCATCTCCACGCTGCCGTCTTTGTCTCGCCGCAAAGTTCCGGCCAGGGCCACCAGGTTGCCCTTGGCGTAGGTTTTGGCCATGCCCGCATTGGGCCGAAACCAGCGCGCCCGCAATTTCGCCCCGTCCTGCTCCAGGTACACGTCGAGCAAGCGCCGAAAAAACCGGTGAATCCGTCGCACCCGAGCCTGCACCACCACGGTCTGACCTTCTGGCAAGCTGGCCAGCGCCGAAAGCGGATAGCGCGTGCGAAAATCTTCGTAGCCGACCGGCAAGAAGGCCAGCAGATCGCGCACGGTCGCGAGCCCACGTGCCGCCAAGCGCGCCGCCGTCACCGGGCCCGCCCCTGGCAACGCAGTCACGGGCTGGTCGAGCAGCGACGGGTTAAGCGCGCCGGCCATGTTCTGCGCCGGAACCCACGACTACTTGAAGGTAAATTTCAACTGGTAGTCGCAAATCGAAAAGACGTCGCCCTCCTCGATCTTCTTGCCCTCGATGCGGTCGCCCTTGTAGTCGATGCCGTTGGTCGAGCCCAGATCCTTGATGTAGTACTCGCCGTTGCGCCGGATCACCACCGCATGCTTGCGCGAGATGTTGCCGTCGCGAATGGGCAGGTCCGACGACTTGTTTCCGCGGCCGATGATGAACTGTTCCTTGTCGATGACATATCGTTGGTTGCCGAAAATCAGAAACAAGGGTGGCGCAATTGTGCTTTCGGTTTGCGCCGGGACCGAGAAGCTCGCGGCAGGGGGCAGCGGCGGCGGATGACTCGAGGACTGTTCGGGGCGGGCGGGCGGCAAAGGCGGCGGTACGGCCCGACGCAGCCCCGTGCGCGACACGCCGCTGCCCTGCGCATCGGACGGCGCCGGCACGCCTTCGCTGCGCCCATCAGGACCCGGCAGACCTGGCTGCGACAGGCCGCTGCTGGGAGACATGACGAAGTCCGACGGGAGAAACCCTTGCTGCTGGGCCAGCGCCCGCATTGCTTCGTTCACCAGCTCGTCGACGCCCCGGTCCAGGACCTCGGACATGCGCTCGAAGCTCTGCCAAAGCACGTCGCGGCAGTAGAAGTGCCGCAGAGTCTTTCTGCTGGGATCGTTCGCCATGACTGTTTCTACCTCGTATCGCTGCTAGCCTCCCCTTTTCTGCAACACCGCCGCCACGCGCTTCGCCTCTGCGCCGACCGTCACGCCGGCGGGGAACCCCTTGGGACTGGCTTTGTCGTCCGCCAGCTTCAACAACGCCGCCGCATCGCTCGCCGTGCCCAGCGACTGCCTGGGGTTGGCCAGCGGGGCCTCCAGCGCCCAAATCGCCGTGACGCGGGCCAGAGCCGACGGCGACGAGAGCGCACCTAGGACGGCGGGCTTGGCCAGAAGACCGAGCTTGCTGATGTCCTTGACCAGGAAATCCGCCACGTCTTCCTTCTTGAAGCTCAGCTTGTCGGGAAAAGCCTGCAGTGCGGGCAGCACCGCTTCGACCTTGCCCGCCTCCAGGGCGGCCTCGTACGCCCGATAGCGCACCAGATCCTTCTTGTCGTTGGCGATGATTTCCACGAGACCTTTTTGCGCCGCCGGGCCGCCTATTTTTTCTACCACGCCGAACGCCTCATCACGCACCAAGTTGTCGGCCTTGGGGTCAGCAGCGATCTTAAGCGCCAGGGGCAGCACGCTGGGGTAGCGCGACTGCTGCAAGGCCTTGGCAGCCGACGCTGCCTCTGCCGGCGGGCCTTTGAGCAACTTCTGGCTCAAAAAGTCCGTGACGTTCTCACCGCCCAGGGTGCCCATGGCAATCCACAGATCATTCGGGATCTCGCCTCCTGCCGCTGCCCGCCGCACCAAGGCAGCGCCGCCCTGGTCGCGCGCTGCCTCGTCGCCCACCTTGAGCAGAAGCTCGGCCAGTCCCTTGTAGGGCGCCTTGGGGTCCTGGAGCAGCCTGACCAGCATGGGTCCTGACGCCGCGCCGATCGCGGTCAGCATCTTGTCGAGTGAATGCCGTCCCCCCACAAATCGACCGTCCTTCAGATCCTTCTCCACCGAGACCAAGATCGCGGCGTCGATCCGCGTCTTTTCGTCGGGTTGCGCGTACGCCCGAACGCTGAACAACCCATCGCGGGCATCGCGCGCCTTGGGCACTGGCGCGCTTTGCATCGCCGTGATGTGGATGGGAACCAGCGCCTTGAGGATCTCCCAGCGCTGTTCAGCCGGCAAAGCGGCCATCACCTCGTCCACCTTCTCGGGCATGCCCAGGTCGCCCAGAGCGGCCGCGGCCTCTGCGCGCAGGCCGGGCGCCACGCTAGAACTGCGCAGCGCCTCTTCGATCTTGAGCGGCCCTTTTTGCGTGCCCTTCCACAGCTCGATCTTGTCCGAGCTGACGCTTTCGCAGGCCGCCAGCAGGCCGAGCCCGAACGCGAATACGAACACGAACAGACCTCGCATGGCCAAGGATGTTATCCACCCGTCGATCTTCGGGTCAAGCAACCTTCGCAACCGACCCTACGGTTTGTAGCGAAAGCCCACTGCCGCGGGCTAAACTGCCAGTATGAACAAAGTCTGGTGGGCGAAGCCCGCGTGTGCCGCCTTGGTCCTTGCGGCGGTGGCATCCGGCTGTGCCGTTCGGGGTGCCGGGGCCGGCAGGCCCAGTGAAGCGGCAATGCGCCTGGCCAACGAAGCGGCTGGCCTGGCGCCCATCACAAGCGAAGAGGACTTCCTCGAAGCGAAGTTCCTGTATCAGGCCTTGGCCCAGGGCTCCGATGAACAGCCCCGCCTTCGCCTCAAGATGCTGGAATACCTGCTCGGCCCCCTGGCGAACCTCGACGCGCAGCGATTGCGGCGCGACCCCACCATCCTGGGCAGCGACGATGACTTCGATCGCCTCTACGATTCGCTTCGCGACGCCCTGGAACTCTTCCCCGCGCCCTTGTTGTGGCAGCCTGAAGGTCTAGCCGCGTCCGACCGCGAGCGGAGCCTCTTGGGGTCGGCGGCCCGTCTCATCGTGGGCGCCTACTCTCCGCGCGGCAACGAGCTTCCTGTGGTAACCGGCCTCTTCGTGCTGCAAACCCTGGAGCCGCAGAATCCGGAGTGGATAGCGCGCATCGAGCATGTTCTGGCTTGGCTGGACACGGAGACGCAGGTTTCGGTGGGCACTCCCGGACCGCGCACTCAGCCGACTTCGGCCGACATCCTCGACGGTGTCGCGGCCAGCTGGCCCAGCCCAGCCGTGGTCGAGCGCGTGGCTCGCCTCGCCACCGATCGCCAGCAGCGACTCACCCGCATGTTGCGCCGGCCGCCCGGTACCGGCGTGGGCGGGCGGAGCATGCTGAGCGAGCTGTTGCTCGACAGCGAGTCCCTCTCGGCCATGGCCATCAACGCCACGGCGCTTTACCTTCGCTGCGGCCAGATGAGCCTCGCGGCCGAGGCTGCCGCTCGCTTCGTCGACAAACCGGGCGACGATCCCGAGTTCCGCCAGCTCCTGGCCGCGGCCAACCGCCCGGGCGCCCAGCCTGCCGACACCTTGGCCCTGGCCCGCCGTTTTCTCCCGCGCGGTGAGCTGCTGCTCGGCACATCCAGCGACCGGGTCGATCCCGCGGCCGCGGCCGAGATCCTGCGCCGCGGGATCAGCCTGTTCCCAAACAACGCCGAGATGTTGCTGCTCGCTTCGCGGGTGGCCCGCTTTGTCCCCGCACCCTTTCTGGCCCTGCGCTACCTCGAGGAAACCATTGCCGTGTCGGAACGGCAGAAAGCCGCCGTCGACAAAATTGCCGATCTGGTGGACGAGCGGATGGAGCTGGCTCTCCTGCGCCTCAAGGCCCGCATCGATCCCGAACGCATGCAGCCGGTCTTGCGCGAAGCCGAGACCTTGCGCAGTCAACTGGCGCAAAACCGGCAGCGATTTGCCAGCAAGCCCTTCAAGGCGAGCGAGGCTGATGTGGACCTGGCGGTGGCACGGGGATTGGTGGACGCGGGAAGGCTCGACGAGGCCGAGCCTCTGCTCGTGCGCGCACGAGGCGAGGCCGCGGACGACTATGAGGTGACCTTGCAGATCGCCAACCTCGCGCTCAAGCGCGGCCAACCAGAACAGGCCGCGCTCATACTGAAGAAGGCTCTCGACCTGCGACAGCGCAGGGCCGCTCCCGAAGAGACCGTGTCGTTCGTGGAGGGTCAATCGCGCTTGGCCTACGCCCTGGGCGCGGCGTACGAGACGACCGGCAACAGAGAGGACGCGCGCAATGCCTGGCGGTTTGCGGTACGCGGCTGGGAGCGTTTGATGATTGAGCAGCTGCGCCGCAAGAGCCTGGGCTCGTCGGCCGAGGCCACCTTCGAGGTGGGCCGACTGTACTATCTGCTGGGCCGGCGCGAAGATGGTCTGCGCAAGTTCGACGAAGCCATCGAGCAGGACGAATCGCGCGACCAAAGCTACATCGACGCCATCGCCTTCCTGGTCCAGCGGGGCGACGCCGAGCCCGCGCTCGACATTTACCGCCGCGCGATCTCCAAGCCGAACCGCATGGTCTCGGAATACGTCAAGGTCTACGCCTCGATGTGGATCCTCGACATCACCCGGCGTCGGACCGCCGCGCCGGATGCCGCCGCCTTGAGCTACCTGCGCGCCCTGGATGCGCGCCAGGTCGAGCTGCGTCCGCCGCGCGCTTCGGCCTGGTATCGTCAGCTGGTTCGCTACACGCTCGACCGCATCAGCTACGACCGCTTGCTGGCCAAGGCCGACACGCCGGGCAAACGGGCCGAGGTCTTCTTCTACCAGGCCATGCGCCTTTTGGCCGAGGGCAAGAGCAACGATGCCCACGCTCTGTGGTCCAAGGTCATCGACACCAAGATGGCCTCGTTCTTCGAATTCGAGATGGCCTCGCGCTATCTGCGCATGGGCGCGCCCACGCAGCCAGCGTCGGTGGAAAGCGGCGAAACCATATAGTGCCGTTTCACCACGGAGAGCACATCGCAGCCTGACGGCCGCAACCGAAAAGATCGCTCCGGCCACGCGAAAGGCCGGCACGCGGGTCGCGGGCCGCGTGAGCGAGGGCGGTAGCGTGTTCGTGGGGCGGCACGCGAGAAAACGGATCGCGGGTCGCGTCCCGCTTACAGGAGTCGCCCACGCAGACCGCGGCACGCTTGTCGCTACCGCTGACGCGAGCGCTCACGGGCACGCAGGCCGACTCAACCGAGGCGCCTTGGGGATTCTTCGCGACTTGCGAAGAAATGCGATGCTAGTAGCCTCCTTCGCCGCCGGACGTGGCGGCGAGAGCGCACGAGGCGCGCAGGGCTCGGTAGCGTTCGGGCGCGGGTATTTCGACACGCAGCCGTTGCAAGGTCTGCGTGAACTCACGCCCGAGGCCACTGTCAGGGACAACATCGGGTGGCCAGAGCAGGCGCGGGTCGACGTCAGCGGCGGCTGCCAGCAGAGCCGCGAAGTCCGATCTGGACGCCAGGGACCTGCCTCCTGCAAAGAGAACGTGCAACCAGTGCACATGCGCGAGGAAGCGAATCGCAAAGGCGATCTCCTGCGCGCTGCCTGGGGTCGCGTCAGCCTCACCGGCCGAGCCAAAGTGGCGGCGACGCTTCGACGAGTGCATCCCTCAACTTCTGCCCTCCCAGTACGCCAGCGAATCGAGTAGTCGCCTGGCGAATCGCTCTATCGCATACCAGTTGAAATCGACGGACCGCCGGGCACAAAACGAGCACCATCTAGATAGGCCGTCGTGACCGAAAGCCGCCCAGCTGCTTCCCGTACGACAGCTCGTCGAGCCCGCTGTGCTCGAGCCCGTGCAGTTGGCTCCCTCCGCCGAGCAAGCATCGCATTGGCCTTGGGTGGGTACCCGCCATCGGGCTAGTCGCCGTATAATTCCACGCTTGCCAGCGCGGGGGCGGTGGCCGAGTCGGTCTGGGCGCCGCCAACGATGAGCACCAACCCGTTGGGCAACAGGGTTGCCGTGTGTTGTTCCCTTGCCACGATCATGCCCCCGGTGGGTGTGAATTTCCCCGCTGCTGGGTCGTATACCTCCGCACTTGCGAGAGCGTCACTGTTGATATCCTCGCCGCCGACTATGAGCACAATCCCGCTCGGCAACAGCGTCGCCGTATGGGAATACCTTGCCACGGTCATGCTCCCGGTGGCCGTGAACGCCCCGGTGCTTGGGTCGTATAGCTCCGATATCTCGCTGTTGAATCCGCTGGATCCGCCCGCGACCAGCACCGTCCCGTTCGCCAACAAGGTCGCCGTGTGGCCTTCAGTTGCCACGGTCATGCTGCCGGTGGCCGTGAATCTCCCGACCGCGGGGTCGTATAGCTCCGCGCTTGATGATGTGAAGATACCGGCCAGGAATCCGCCCGCGACCAGCACCGTCCCGTTCGCCAACAAGGTCGCCGTGTGGCCTTCACTTTCCGCAGTCATGCTGCCGGTGGCCGTGAATCTCCCTATCACGGGGTCGTATAGCTCCGCGCTCGCGAGATCGTTGGCACCATCGTTTCCGCCGACGATGAGCACCATGCCGTTCTGCAACAAGGTCGCCGTGTGGCGTGCCCTTGCCACAGTCATGCCCCCCGTCGGCACGAAACCTCCCTTCAGCCCCACCACTTCCGGCAACGCGTCGGCTGCAAGGTTCGTGTCCGATGGAGCGTCGGGAACGGCTGGGACCTCGACACTCTGGTCTGCTGCCGCGTCTACGATAGGCCCGTGACCGCCGCCGCAACCGCCGAGGAATGCCACCAGAAGGCCCGAAAGCACGATACGCAGCCTCACCACCATGCGGCCCACTATGGCCCCGGGCGAGACTTGCCGCAAATTTGATCGGCAGCTGCGCACCAGAACATTCTGGAGTTCTGCTCACGGACGTTGCAGCGGTCGCCGGCGATGGCCAGGCAGCGGTGTCCTTCTCGCCGCCGTACGTGACCGGCACCAGCCCGATCACTTTATTTGCGGTGACTTCCAATCCCGGCAATATCGGCGCCTCCGGGACAGCAAGCCCAATCACCGTATCTCGCGGCGTACGAGACGACGGGCAACATGGAGGAGGCGCGCAATGCCTGGCGATTTGCTGTGCGCGGCTGGGAGCGCCTGATGATCGAGCAATTGCGCCGCAAGAGCCTGGGCTCGTCGGCCGAGGCCACCTTCGAAGTGGGCCGGCTGTACTATCTGCTGGGCCGGCGCGAGGATGGTCTGCGCAAATTCGACGAAGCCATCGAGCAGGACGAATCGCGCGACCAAAGCTACATCGACGCCATCGCTTTCCTGGTCCAGCGGGGCGACGCCGAGCCCGCGCTCGACATCTACCGCCGCGCGTCTCCAAGCCGAACCGCATGGTCTCGAATACGTCAAGGTCTACGCCTCGATGTGGATCCTCGACATCACCCGGCGTCGGACCGCCGCGCCGGATGCCGCCGCCTTGAGCTACCTGCGCGCCCTGGATGCGCGCCAGGTCGAGCTGCGTCCGCCGCGCGCCTCGGCCTGGTATCACCAGCTGGTTCGCTACACACTCGACCGCATCAGCTACGACCGCTTGCTGGCCAAGGCCGACACGCCGGGCAAACGGGCCGAGGTCTTCTTCTACCAGGCCATGCGCCTTTTGGCCGAGGGCAAGAGCAACGATGCCCACGCTCTGTGGTCCAAGGTCATCGACACCAAGATGGCCTCGTTCTTCGAATTCGAGATGGCCTCGCGCTATCTGCGCATGGGCGCGCCCACGCAGCCAGCGTCGGTGGAAAGCGGAGAGACGATATAGTGCTTGTTCGCACAGAGTGCGCAGAGGCCACGGAGATCGGAGAGGGAAAAGGGGTTCGGACTGCACATCCGTTGCGTCCACGTCGCCCAAGTCCTCCTTGAAAGCGATCCTCCCAAGGTGGTACGGTGCCGCGATTTTCAGCCCACCGCTGCTGGTAGCTGAAGTAACAAGGAGCTACCCTGCGTGGACCCCGAAATCTGCAAGCCACAACGCCTCCCTCTGTCCGTCGTGTTCTTCATCATCGGCGTTGGCTGCGTGGACAGCTCGACGCCGTCAGGTGGCAATGTCCAGGATGCCGGGTTTGTTGCGCCGGTCAGTTTCACTTCCACCGCAACGCCAGTCTCCAATGGCCTAAGAGGGAAAGATTTTAACAGCGGCTGGAAGTTCAACCTGGGCGATGTCACCGGCGCGCAGGCCATTGCTTTCGACGATTCTTCCTGGCGCAGTCTGAACGTGCCGCATGACTGGAGCATCGAGCTCCCTTTCGATCGAAGCTCTCCGGCAGGCTCAGGAGGCGGCTACCTGGATGGCGGCGTGGGCTGGTACCGAAAGACCTTCACCTTGGATCAGGCGAATTCCGGCCAGAAGATCCTGATCCAGTTCGACGGCGTGTATATGAACAGCGAGGTGTGGATCAACGGCACGTCTCTCGGAAAGCGGCCGTACGGCTATTCCAGCTTCGAGTACGATCTCACGCCCTATGTGAATATCGGCGGCGCTGGCAATGTGATTGCCGTGCGCGTCAACAACAACCAACCCACCAGTCGCTGGTACTCCGGCAGCGGCATCTACCGCAATGTCTGGTTAACCGTGGTCAATCCCATCCATGTCACCAACAGCGGCGTGTTCGTCAACTCTCCCACCGCGAGCAGCACTTCCGCCAGCGTGTCGGTCAGCACGGAGGTGCAGAACCAATCGGCAAGTTCAGCGTCCGTGACGGTCACCATCACCATTTTGGACCCGAGCGGTGCCGCGGTCGCTACCGATACAAGTCCGGCCAACGACATTCCGGCCGACGCCACAACCACCGTTAGTCAAAACCTCACTGTAGCCAGCCCCCAACTGTGGTCCACGACTTCTCCCAATCTCTACCAAGCGAAGGTCGAGGTAAACGTGGCCGGCGCGACCGTCGACACGTACCTCGCCCCTTTGGGCTTTCGCACCGCCAGTTTCAACGCCACGGGCGGCTTTTCGCTCAACGGACAGACTATGAAGCTCCGCGGGGTGTGTATGCACCACGATTTGGGCGCCCTCGGCGCGGCCATCAACTATCGGGCAATTGAGCGCCGGGTCGAGATTCTGAAGGCCATGGGGGTCAACGCCATCCGCACCTCGCACAACCCTCCCGCGCCCGAGCTGTTGGATGTCTGCGACCGCCAGGGCATCCTGGTCATGGACGAAGCCTTCGATTGTTGGGAGACACAGAAAGTCTCCAATGACTATCATCTGTATTTCACTCAGTGGGCCCAAACCGATCTGCAAGCGTTCGTGCGCCGTGACCGCAACCATCCGAGTGTGATCATGTGGAGCATTGGGAACGAAATCCCCAATCCCACGACCGCCACCGCCACAAATCTCAAGAACTGGGTACTGGCTGCAGACGCCACGCGCCCGGTGACCTGGGCGTCCGTGAATACGTCGGACAACAACAATCAAGCGGTAGCCGCCGTGCTCGACCTGCAAGGGTACAATTACTCCGAGTGGCGCTACGACCAAGACCACGTCTCACACCCCGATTGGAAGCTCTTTGGCAGTGAAACCTCGTCGGCCGTGCGTAGCCGCGGCATCTATCATACGCCCGTTTCCCAGAATATTCTGACCAGCTCCGACGACCAGTGTTCGTCATACGACAACAGCGTCGTCGCTTGGGGTTCCTCCGCCGAGAGCTCCTACGCCAATGATGTCAGCCGCAGCTTCATCGGCGGCCAGTTCATCTGGACCGGCTTCGACTACATCGGTGAGCCAACGCCCTATCCATGGCCGGCCAAGAGTTCCTATTTCGGCATCGTGGACACCGCGGGCTTTCCCAAGGATATCTACTACTTCTACCAGAGCCATTGGACGACCACCCCCATGATCCATATTCTGCCTCACTGGAATTGGACTCCAGGCACGACAGTCACCGTCCTCGTCTACACCAATTGCGACAGCGCGGAATTGTTCCTCAACGGAGCGTCGCTGGGCTCGAAGACACTTACATCCGGCACTCTTCATCTAGAATGGGATGTGCCATGGGCGTCTGGCACCTTACAAGCCGAGGGCACGGTCGGCGGTGCCGTGGTCGTCGGCGATGAAGTGACGACGGCGGACGTGGCGGCGCAGGTGGTGTTGTCCGCGGATCGGAGCACAATCAATGCGGACGGAAAGGATCTGGCCTTTGTTACCGCGGAGATTCAAGACACAAATGGCATTCTTGTCCCCACGGCTGCCAATACGGTGATTTTCTCCGCGTCAGGGCCCGGCGCGATAGTAGGTGTCGACAACGGCGACGCGATCGACACATCGTCTTACACGGGTACCACGCGGAACGCGTTCAGTGGCAAGGCGTTGGCGATCGTGCGATCGACCGGCTCAACTGGCCCCATCGTTGTTTCGGCCAGTTCGTCCGCGTTGACCGCTGGTTCGGTGACGATCAGTGCTCAGTGATCGAGTTTTTCGCGCTCGGTCCGAGCTTCAATCCTCTGTCCGCGCGATGCTGGCTAGAAATTCGTCGCGAGCACGCACAGGGCGCGCAGGGCTCGGTAGCGTTCGGGCGCGGGTATTTCGGCACGCAGCCGTTGCAAGGTCTGCGTGAACTCACGCCCGAGGCCACTGTCACGGACAACATCGGGTGGCCAGAGCAGGCGCGGGTCGACGTCAGCGGCGGCTGCCAGCAGAGCCGCGAAGTCCGAGCCGGACGCCAGGGACCTGCCTCCTGCAAAGAGAATGTGCAACCAGCACACATGCGCGAGGAAGCGAATCGCAAAGGCGATCTCCTGCGCGCTGCCTGGGTCCGCGTCCGCCTCGCCTGCCGAGCCAAAGCGCAGCAAGGCCATGACCAGGGCCGAACCCGCGCTCTCGATTCCAAGTTCCAGCACACGGCCTGCGACGACACGGCCGAGGGCTGGAAAGCGCAGCGCCGGCAAGATCCGTCGCCAGGACAGGGGCGGATGCAGGCGCAGCGGATCCATCGCCTCGAGCAGCGGACACGCGCGAAACAGCTCTTCAATCGTGCCCTCGGCGCAGGTGGGAAAGCCAATCTCTTTCCACCAGTCTCGCCGGCGTGAGGTCACAGGCGTCGCACTCACGCGGGCGAGTGCGCGCATGGCCGCGCCGGGCGAGCCCCCAGTGGCCCGCAGCTCGAAACGCAACCAACTCGGGCCCACACGCAGCTGGTGCTCCACGCGCACTACCTCGGGCAAGCGCACCAAGAGCGAGTATCGGGCGACCGCCTCGCCGAGGTCGGCCGGCGGACCCAGACGGGCGAGCTTCCTGCGCCAGCTCGGCCACGCGCTCCTGGTCGCGAGGGCGACGCGCAATCTCCGGATGCCCGAGCAGCAGCAGGTTGTGCGCAGCCGCCGCCAAACGCAGTGACGATTCATCGAGAAGAGGAGGCTCGCAGTCAGGCGCCAGGCCAGCCGCGCAAGCCTGGCGCAGCCGGGCCACCTCAGCCACGACCCGAGCTTCGTCTTGTCCGCGCAGACCGCTGCCCGCGCTAGCCCGCGCCACCGCTGACCAGCCCACCGGTCGCCCAACATGCAGACGGCCACCTTTGAGCAAAGGCAGGACAAACTTGCTGACAAAACGTTGGGCCATGCGGCTACTTCCGCTTGAGCCCCCACAAGGAGAACGGCCCCAGCGGATCGCTCTCGATCTCGACAGCCTCTTCCAGCTCAGCCGCGGGATGCGAGCGCGCCACAGACGGCTGCGCCTCGACCGACAACTCGGCCAGAATGCGACGATCGAGCGGTTGCATCTCTGTCGCGGGAATGCGCAGAGGCGGCTCTGTCGCCGAGTGAAAGACCAGCAGTGACTTTTCTCCCGCGCCCAATCTCTTGGCCAGCGCCTCGGGATCGAGGGCCGGCACCAACTTCATGCCAGCCGGCACCAACACGCCTGGGGCCGCCTCGCCGAGCAGTCTTCCCAAAGGCAGCGCAGCCAGCTCGTCGGGCGCCACCAGCAAGACCGCATCGTCGAGTATGGCGACCTGATGCCCGCGCAGCACCGTAGACGGCAAGGCCAGGCACAGCCGCCGCAACCATGCGACCTGCGCCCAAGGAACGTAGGCCGCCTTGGCGCGCGCCGGAAGCTCCGGCGCTGGGACCAAACGCAGGGGCACGTCCAACAGCTTGCTCTGCACCGACCGAGCGACCGTCGGCGGTGCCTCGCTGGCCGTGAGTGCAGGCAAGGGCAAGAGATCGGCAATGTCCGCCAGAACCGGCGCGGGATCGAGCAAGGTGGCGCCCGTCGGGCGCGGAGCCAGGAGAAGCAGGCGGTGTTCCGGAAACAGCACGCGGCAGCCGGCCAAATTCACGGGATGGCGATACCCAGCGGCGACGGCCACACCGTCCACAACCGGGCGATAAAGCGCCAGCCCCGGGGTTTCGGACATCAGGCCGCATAGGCGCGCAGGAAGTTCCTCGATATGAAACAGCCAAAAGACCTGGGCCACGCCAAAGGCGCTCTCCGCCGTCTGCTCGCACAGGGCAGCCCGCGCGTGCACCCCTGCACGGAAGAGGTATTCGCACAAGCGGGCTCCCAATCCGCGTCGGGCCGTGACATACCCGGCACCAGTGTCGTCGGCAGCGCCCTTGGATGCGCCGGGCCGGCGCAGAAGATCGAGCCCCAGCAAGAGGCGCAACACTGATCTCTCACCCTCGGCCTGATAGCTGACGACTTGGTCCGCGCCGTAGAAGACAAAATCTCCCGGCTCGCGCGCCACCTCGCCCACATCGTAGCCCAGGGGTGCGCGCGGGTCGCGATATTCGACAAAGTGCCGACCCGCGCCGGTGCCGGCCTGCCCGCCCGCCGTGCGTGCCGCCCGCGCGATCAGGTCAGCCGCCTCGGTCGACGGCGCCGGCACGAGCAGCAACATTTCGCGCAGCCCAAGCGGCGAGCGCACCGGAGTGAGGCGCATGCCCGACCAAGACCCATCCAGATCGCCCGCCGCGGACAGCAGGCGCAAAAACCACACCACGCGGTCCAGGGTGGCAAAGCGAGCCGCCATGTCCCGTCCGCTCACCACACCACGGGCATCGGCTGCCAGACCCGGCAGCGTAAAGCGCACCTGGCCAACTGCGACGGGAACAATCATCGGACTTATCAGCCTGCATCGGGCAGGTCGGATTCCAAGGCCGAAATCACCCCTGAAAACGCTTGGCGATTTTCCTCGCTGAGGGAAGCCAGATCGCGATGAGCGTCTAGCATGAGTCGTCCGATGATGTCGGGCATCAGGTCCCCGTCGTCCAGCGGCAGTTCCGAAACGCTGGCCTCTTCGGCAAAGGGCCAGTGATCGAAGATGACGAACAGGGTGTCGAAAGCCGCCGAGAGAAGGCACGTCATCACATCCTTGACCCCGCACACGATGACGGCGCGGCGGCCGTGTTCCAGCGTGGTGCGGCCCAGATGGGCCAGAAGGCCCATGCCCGTGCTGTCGATGCTTTCCAGCTCGCGCAAGTCAATGATGAGGGTGTCGCCCGGCTTCCGAACCAGCAGGTCGTCGATAAGCGAGCGCAGTGTACGCGCGGTCACGTAGCGAATCTGTCCCTTCAGCACCAAGATGGGCGACTGGTCATAGCGGCCGCAATAGGCCCTAGGCGCTCGCACGGTTGCCATCGCTGCCTCCACGCTGAATGATGAGAATCGCCACGTCATCGGGAAGTGACGACTGGCCGTCAAGGTGCAACTCCTGTTTCGCCTGCTCGACTGTGACATTGGGCTTTCCGAACAGGCCGCGCAGATACTCGAGCTTTGCATCCAGGGTCGACTGCGACAACACCTCGAGCACGCCGTCGGAGAACACCGATAGGCTCATGGAATCGGTGAGGGGCACGCGGTGCTCCTGGTAGCGACTGTGCGCCATCATCCCGACGGGAACTCCAGGTTGCTCCAGCACTCTGACCGACCCCCCATCGTACAGAACCGGCCAAGGGAAATGCCCGGCGTTGGCGTAGAGCAGGGTGTCCTCTTGCAGGTCGATCACTCCATAGAAAATGGTGAGGTGCTTGTCCAAATGGTCGCGGGCCATCTCCTCGTTGAGCCGCATGAGCAAGCGCGCCGGGGACAGCACCAGGTCGTCGCCTGACTCAATCGAGCTGGCCACCTGGCGCTGCACGAAGGTGCGCAGCAAGACCGTGACCAGGGCCGAGGAGACACCGTGGCCCGACACATCCGCCAAGTAGAAGCCCCAATGTCGCGGGTCGATGCGGAAGACATCGATGAAGTCGCCGCTTAAGAAACTGGAGGGCATGACGTCGCGGGTGAAAAGGTATTCGCCAAAGCGCTGATGGTTGTGCGGCAGCATGCGAACCTGGATCTGCCGGCCAGCGTCCTCGTCCTCGGCCAAGAGCCGCAGACTGGCCTCCAGGTCGCGGTTGAGCCGTTCGAGGTGAGCCCGATAGCGACGGTTCTCTTCAACCAGGGCGGCCTTCTCCAGCGCTCGGTTGAGCGCGTGTTCGAGCACCGCGAGTTCGACGGGTTTCTCGACGTAGTCCCAGGCGCCCAGATGGAGCGCGCCGATAGCATCCTGGAGAAGCCCCGCACCCGACATCACCACGACGGGGAGTTCGGGCGATTCTTCCTTCAGCACTTTCAGAACGCCCAGTCCGTCGAGCTTGGGCATGCGCAGGTCGCACAGCACCAGGTCGGGCCGATTCGCCCGAATCACCTCGATTCCTTGTTGGCCATCAGCAGCCTCAAGCGCGGTGAACCCGAGCCGCTCGATGGAGTGGACGAGAACCCTCCGCACCATTTCCGTATCGTCGATGACCACGATCCGTTCACGTCGTGAGACCATTGACCTCAGTTTCCCTTCAGCCGGCACAGAGCTATCGGCAACCCCAGAACGATTAAATATACGGCGGATTTTCGCCAGCGCACTTGGGCGATCGCAGAAAATCCGACTCGCGGCCATGTAGCGGATCTAGTTTGGGAAAGTACGAGCCTATCTGCCTCGGCTGGCGAAAAAGGGGAGTTCCATCTGACGAAAAATGGAGACCCTGTTGAACGCCATGGGATCCCTGAAGCCTTGCGGCGCCCCTTGTAGATTCGAGCGGATCCCCGGGGCGAAGAGCTCAAAATGAGCCGCCGGGGTTCACGCGACCCAAACCTGTTCCAGGAGTAATCGCGCATATCGGTGTAATCTTGGGATGCATGGCCAGGGACGACTCACGGCGAAGGCCAACCTCGGACGCGGGCGCCGTCCAAACCCGGCTGCCCGCCCTGCTTCGCATGATGGCTGCCGACGCCGCATGGGCGCCCCTGGATTCCGTGATGCTGGAGGCGCGCGCGGCGGGCTTGTCCCTGCCCGAGATTCACGATCTGGTGCGAGCCCTGTGCGCCACGGCGGCCAGCCTGCTGGCGGTGGAACGCGAAGCCCTGGCTGACCAGATCCACGCAGCCAAGCGTCAGGCCGTCTCCCTCATCCTTGATCGCATTTCCGTCACGGCACTGACCGCGGTCGAGCGGGAGGCCCTGCTCACAGCGGGCGGGCTGCTCATGGATCTGGGCGACAGCGTGGAAGCGGGCGCGGTTTTCGAGCGCGCCGGCGCCGATCGCCGGGCCGCCGAGGCCTACGGCGCCGCTGGCGACATCGATCGCATGGAAGCGTGCCTGGCGCGTGAAGAGGGGCAGCGTGGCCAGCGCCGCGACATGCGCGACCTGGTGTCACGTTTTGAGGCGCTGCTGGCCGGGGGCCAGCGTTTGGCGGCCCTGGACTTGGCGGCAGCGATCCCGTCCGATATCCTCGATGCGACTGACCTGCGCGCGGCCGCCGCCCGCATCGACCAGCGCTTGTGCCGGGGCCGCACCGTAGCCCTGCGCGGCCCCGACGGTGCTGTGGTTCGTTTTGCGGCCCTGCCCGCCCTGCTGGGCCGCGATGGTTTTTGTCAGATTGTTCTGCGCGACGCCGGGGTTTCGCGCCGGCACGCCCGCGTGCTGGTAGAAGGAGATGGCCTTGCGGTCGAGGATGCCGGCTCACGCGCGGGCACCTGGTTGTGCGGCGCTCAGACTGTCGTCCGCCGTGCGCTTGCCCGCGCGCGGTCAGCTGGCGCTGGGCGAACATTGCCGCGCGCGATTTCACGACTCAGGAACAGTCGCTGATGGAGTTGAGGGGCGCAATCGGGGTTGACCGCGGCCTGCGTGCCTTCTTGGGTGCGGGCGCTCTGCCTCTTGCCGCTGCTTTTCCGGCGCTGGGCGCCTTGCACGTCTTGCCCGAGGAGCGAACCGCGCGCATCGCGGGCGCTGGGTCGGTGCGCCTGGCCGGCCAGCTGGTGGGTCCTGGCTTCGACCTGCTTCATGGCGATGTCATCGAAGCAGCCGGGCAACGTCTGGAGGTCGTATGAAGCCTGAGGAAAATCAATGCCTGGCCCAGGCCCAGCAATTGGCGGCGCAGGGCGAAACAGCCGCGGCCCGCTCGCTCCTGCTCGCGCTTGAAGCGGACGGCGGGGCACTGGGTCGACAGGCCACCGCACAATTGGCTGCCCTCGACCAAGACGAAGGACGGCTGCAGGCCGCGGCCGAGCGTTGGGAGCGCCTGCTGGCTGACGACATCGATGACCCCATAGCCCGAGCTCGCCTCGTGCAACTCAGTCGGCACCTCCACGGCGTGGCTCGGCCCACCAGCAAGCTGATCGCATCCACGCAGACCTTGATTCAGCCCGAAGGCGTTTGCCTGTCTCGCTACGAGATCCTGCGGGAGATCGGCCGTGGTGCCACTTCGACTGTCTACCTGGCGCGCGACCGCATCTTGGGCGTCGAGCTTGCGCTCAAGGTGTTCCACCCGCCTACCCGACTCAGTGATGCCGGCCAGCGGTTTTTCGCCGAAGCGCGCCTGGTGGCCAGCCTGCGCCACCCGGGCGTGGTGGCCATCTACGACCTCGACGAAGCCGCCCACACCTTGGTCATGGAATATCTGCCCGGCGGTACCCTGCGGGACCGGCTGGCACGCGCGCGGCCCGCTGCCTTGCCCAGCGAAGAGGTCCGGACTTTGACACGCTCCCTGCTGTCCACGCTGGTCTACATCCACGCCACCGGGCTGGTTCACGGCGACATCACCCCGCGCAACATTCTGTACCGAAGGCCCGGAGAGCCAGTCCTGGCCGATTTCGGCTCAGCACGCCTGCTGGACGCCGACGGCAGCAGCGAGTGGGCCGCTGGCACGCCCATCTACCTCGCGCCCGAGCAGCTTCGTGGCGCCGATTCCTCGCCGCTCACTGATCTCTTCGCGGTCGGCGCCATCTTGTGGGAGGCGCTGGCGGGCCGCCCCATGCGGCAGCACGCCGACCTGCTCGCCGGCCGCTTTGAACGCCAGCCCCTGCCAGACCAGCAATCCCCCACCTGGCTGGCGGAACTGGTCGCGTGGCTGACGGAGAGCGAGCCCAGCAAGCGGCCCAGTAGCGCCGCGCAGGCGCTGCACAAGCTGGCAGGCTACTCTTCCTCGTCTTCCTCCGGCAACGACGTCTCGGCCGCCTGATCCGGCGCCTTGCCCCCAAGCGCAACCTGCACGGTCGCATAGCCCTCGACCAGCAGCCCAAGGTGCGGGCCAGCCCCCAAGACGCGCATCTCGACATTGGCCGCGAGGTGGCTATTGAAGTGATAGATGAACCCAGCGCCGGCGCCGTAGACCAGCGGCCCGCTACGAACCGTGTCCGTGACCAAGGTCGGCTTGGGCACGCAGTCAGTCGTGCTGCCAGGGTAAAGGACGCAGCGGCCGGTAGTCGGGTCAATCTCCTTCACCTTGCCGCCAGGATTGGTCGGCGGGAAGGGAAAGCGGTATCCGTCGCCACCGCCGAAATCGGCCGAGAACTGAATCTGCGCATTACCAGTGCCCAGGTCCAAATAGTAGAGCCCTCGCCCAATGCCAGAAACCGCCCTTGTGGCCGGCGAGCCAGTCGTGCGGTCGCCCGAGCCTTCTTGAGCAATCCACTCGTAGCGGCCCTGGACCGCAACCCCGATGTGATCGGTGATGAGATACCCGAGTTCGAGATAGCCGGTTATGGTACCCGCCAGGCGAAAACCAGCGGCGTAGGTCGGGACATCGGGGCCTTTCCGCCATTCCAGCAGGGAGGCCAAGTGATAGCCGACGCCGGTTCCAACTCCCGGGAGCAAGCCAGAACGCTCCCTTTCGTCGGCGATGCAGATCGAGCTCGCGGATCTCGCTTTTCTGCTCGTCCTTGATGCGCTTGAGAGGATCGTCTCCGTCCCCCTTGCCACTGGTCGCCACCTGTCGTCCAACCGGAGTTTCGCCGGGCACAGCAGGCGTCAGAATGATGGGGTTGGGAATGTCTTCTTGCCCATTGGTGGCCACCACGTTGTCGTCGGCGTCCCTGGCCTCGCAGTAGTACTGCATGCTCTCGCCCGTCGCAGCCTCTTCGGGGATGCTGGCTTCCAGCCAGCCCTCGGGCGAGATCTGCATCGCGGCAGCGGTGTACGTGGGAGCGCCCGAAGCTCGGTAGTAGAGCAGAACACGTTCGGCCTTCAGCTTCGGATTGACAGCACAGCGTAAGACGATCTCCCGACCTTCAGGCGCCTCTTCCACCGCCGGACAATACAGGTCAGATGGCAACACAGCAGGCAATTCCGGTATGCCGCGCACAACCGGTGGGGTTGGCGCTGCTGGTGCTGGCGCGGGCGCCGGAGTAGGAGCCGGTGCACGTGCAGCCACGTGCGGGCCAGACTTGGCGGCGTCTCCCCACTGATCATCGGCCTGGCCCTTGTCAGCCAATGCCTTGTCAAACAGGGCGGTCAAGTCCGGGGTTGCCAACGATGGCGTGAGCAGGATGTCGGCGCGAATGTTCTTGGCCAGGCCAAAGTACTTCACCGCACTCTTGCTGTCCTGGTAGCCCAAGAAGTAAACCGCGCCCAAGTGGACGTAGGTCCGGGCCAGCATCTTGTGCGCGAGCAGGTTCGCCTGTGTGGCTGTCGTCACCGCCTGCAAGAGGCCGTCGCGGGCCGCATCGAACTTCTTGGCGTCGATCTGAACCAGCGCCTTCTTGTTCAACTCGATGATCTTCTTGACCGCCCGTTGATCTTCTTGGCCCTGCGCCGGCGCGGCCGACGCGGCCAGCACCGCACCAATCAGAGCAACCCAAAGACTCAACGACGCCCATCGAACAGCACCCGATGCAGCCGCCGGCCATCGTGTAATCGTGTTTCCCATCGTGGCTTGGTCCTCCGCTATTGCTGCAATATCATGAATTCGACACGTCGGTTTCGCTCGCGTCCCGCAGCGGTCCTGTTGGTCTCGATCGGCTTGTCCGGTCCGTACCCAACCGACACCAGTCGACTGGCGTCGATGCCGCGGCTGACGACGTAGGCCTTGACCGAATCGGCCCGTGCCTGCGACAGGCGCATGTTGCTGGTGCGGCCGCCACGTGTGTCGGTGTGTCCCTCGACCCTGACCTGCATGGTCGGCCGCGTCTTGAGCACGTCGGCGACCTCATTCAGCAAGGCAAAGCTCTGCGGCATGATGGTCGCCTTGGCCGTGGCAAAGAAGACCGCCTGGTGAAGCTCTATTTTCTCTTGCGTGACGGAGACCAGGGTGTGTTTCTTCGGACAACCTTTTTCCTCGGGCGGGCCCGGCTCGTTGGGACACAGAATCCTCCGCGTCGGGAATGCCGTCCTGGTCGTTGTCCAAGTCCGGGCAACCGTCCTCGTCCTCGAAGCCGTCCTTGTCCTCAGGCTCGTTGGGGCACTTGTCCAACGTGTCGGGAATGCCATCTTGATCGTTGTCGAGGTCAGGACAGCCGTCTTCGTCCTGGAAACCGTCCTTGTCTTCGGGAACCGTGGGACACAGGTCGCTGACATCGGGGATGCCGTCGCCATCCGTGTCGACCGGGCTGGTGGGCGCAGGCGGGGACACCGGCGGCGGTTTTCCGCAACCACCCGCCACCGACAGGCGCAAGGCTTCGCGCACATTGGCCTCGGCGGTCTCGATGTGGTCGAGCGCGCCGAAGTATTCGCCCCGGTCAAGCTCGCGCTCGGCGAACTCCAGGTTGGCTTCGGACAGCGCCAGCGGGCGGGGAGCGCATCGGTAGGCTCCGCTGTCGCGTGCCTTGCGCACGCTGTCGCGAACCCCATCGGCCCGCACCGCCAAGTCCTGACCGGCACAGCCAAGCAGCAGGAGCAACAACCCAGCGGCGCCGCCGATGGTTGCTCGCGCGCGGCGGTTCATGGCTCCCCACATGTTGTGTGATCCGGGCGGTCGGCGGTGCCCATCGGCGGAGGCCGTTTGGCCCGCTCGATGGCTTTGCGTGAACAGTCCTCACTGCGGCGGCCCCACTCAACGGCCGTTTGGAATTCCGAGTGGGCAGCGTCTTCTCGAGCTTTTTGATAGTACGCAGCCGCCTTGGCGTACTCATAGGGCGCCTTCTGCTCCGCCCCGACCTCTTCGGCCTGCGCCAAGGCAGAGGCAGCGCGAGAGCTGACCCAAGACAAATATTCGACGGGTCCGCAGCCCAGCGGAACGACAATCCCCAGGGCGAGCGCCCAAAGGCAGCGACGGGACGTCACTTGGCGACCGTAGACAAATACCGCGACTCCGTCAAGGTGTGGCGCGCGTGGGCGCCCGGACGCCCCAACCGTCCGCCCTTCACTCGCGAAAAAAAGCGCCCCGTCCCATTCGATTCTCCCTTGATTTTCGTAGCGTTTTCGGGATATTAGCAGACGCTCGTAGGTTTTGATCGTTACCCCCCGCCGGAGGCCCCTGTGAAACAACTCATCGCCTTTCTCCTTGACCACGCGATGCTCGACTTTTCCGGCGGGCTCACCATCGAAATGGTCAAGGATTTCATCCGCGATGACGAAAGTCGCGAGGCGCGGGCTCTGCTGGCCAAGCTGATGCAAGACGGTGGCGTCGAAGAGATGCAACTCACCCTGGCCGACTGCCTGCAGGAACAGCTTCGTACCGGTCTGAACGAAGACGTCGTTCGCGAGCAGCTCAAGCTTTACGTCGAAAGCTGAAACCTACTCTAGCCCCTTGATCGTCGCATCCAGGCGCGCCAGGGCCGCTTCAATTTCGGCCAGGCGGGCTCGGTCCTTTTCCAACACGGCCGCAGGCGCTCGTTCGAGAAATTGCGGGTTGGCCAATTTGTTGGCCAGGTGATCGCGATCCTTGTCCAACTTGGCGCGCTCCTTCTCCAGCTTGGCGCGCTCGGCACCGGAATCGGCCGGGGCCTGCAGCTCGAGAATGATCTCCACGTCTCCGGCTAGGCCCGTGACCACCGCCCCCGGCCACGCCTCGCCCGTCCGACGCACCACCAGATCGCCCAGCTTGGCCTGCTCGATCACCAGGCGGCGGTAGCCATCCAGGATGGTCTTCTTGTAGTCGTCAACCACGCTCAGGATCACGCGGGGCCGCTGGACCGACGGAACGCCTTTTTCGGTGCGCAACATGCGGATGGTGGTGACCACCTTCTGCACCAGCGCCATCGAAGCCTCGCTGGCGTCGTCCACGTAGCGCGGATCCGCAATGGGGTACAGGGTGATCATGATGCTCTGGGGTGCACCTTGCGGCTTGGGCAACTGCTGCCAGAGCTCCTCGGTGAGGAACGGCATGAACGGATGCAGAAGGCGCATGGCTACGTCCAGTGCAGTAGCCAAAGTTCCCTGGATCTTCCAGCGCTCGGCCGCCTTGCTCGGATCCTGCAAACGAGCCTTGGCTAGCTCGATGTACCAGTCGCAGATGTCGTTCCAGATGAAGTGGTACAGCCCCTGCGCCGCCTCGGCGATCCGGAAGTCATCAAGCGCGCGATTGGTTTCCTCGGCAGTCCTCTGAATTCGTGACAGGATCCAGCGCTCGGGCAGGTCGTATTCGACGCTGTCGGGGCCGTCGCCGATCCGATCGGCGAACTGGTCCGCGTTGTAGTCGGGGAGGTTCATCAACACGAAGCGGGTCGCGTTCCAGATCTTGTTGGCAAACCGACGCGCATCCTCGACGTGCGACAGCGAGAACTTGATGTTCTTGCCCTGCGCAGCCTGGTTGGTCATCCAGGCCAGCGCCCAGCGCAACGGATCCGCGCCGTGCTTCTGCGCCACGTCCAGCGGGTCGATGGTGTTGCCCTTGACCTTGGACATCTTGTCGCCCTTCTCGTCGGTCACCATGGTGTGCAGGAACACCGTGCGGAAGGGAACCTTCTTCATGAAGTGAAGCCCGGCCATCATCATGCGGGCCACCCAGAAGAAGAGGATGTCGTAGCCGGTCTCCATCACGCTGGTGGGATAGAAGGTGCGCAGGTCGCGGGTCTCATCGGGCCAGCCCAAGGTCGCAAATGGCCACAGCCACGACGAGAACCAGGTATCGAGCACGTCCTCGTCTTGCGTGAGGCTCACGCCCCCGCAGTGGCGGCACGCCTGCGGCGTGGTGCGCGCCACCGTGATGCCGGCGCAGCTTGCGCAGTACCAGGCCGGGATGCGATGTCCCCACCAGAGCTGGCGCGAAATACACCAGTCGCGGATGTTGTTCATCCAGTGAAAGTAGGTCTTGCTCCAGCTCTCCGGCACGAAGCGGGTCTTGCCCTGCTCCACCGCCTCGATGGCCGGCTTGGCCAGCGGCTCCATCTTGACGAACCACTGGGTGGAGAGCATCGGCTCGACCACGGTGTGGCAGCGCTGACAATGTCCCACGGCGTGGACGTGCACCTTGCTGCCGCGATCGAGTCCCAGTTCCTTGATCTTGGCCTTGACCTGTTTGCGCGCCTCGAAGCGATCCAACCCTGCAAACGGCCCGCCCTCGGCTGTGACCACGCCCTTCTCGTCGAAGATCGAAATGAAGCCCAGCGTGTGGCGCTGGCCGCATTCAAAATCGTTGGGGTCGTGCGCCGGTGTGACCTTCACCGCGCCCGTGCCGAACTTGGGATCGACCAGGATGGAGTCGGCCACCACCGGGAACGTCCGGTCGACGAACGGGTGGCGGATCATCTTTCCGATCTTCGCCTTGTGGCGCGGATCATCGGGGTGTACCGCCACCGCCGTGTCGCCCAGCATGGTTTCGGGCCGTGTGGTCGCGACCACGACTTCGCCCGAGCCATCGGCCAGCGGATAGGCGAACTCCCACAGCTCGCCCTGCGCCCCTTCGTCGTGCTCGACTTCCAGATCGGACAGCGCCGTCCGGCAGGACACACACCAGTTGATGAGGCGCCGATCGCGGTAGATGAGCCCTTCTTCGTACAAGCGCACGAAGGCCTCAATGACCGCGCGCGAGTAATCGGGCTCCATGGTGAACTTCAGGCGCTCCCAGTCGAGCGAGCAGCCCATCACCTTGAGCTGTTCGAGAATGCGGCTGCCGTAGCGCTCGCGCCAATTCCAGATGCGCTTGACGAACTCCTCGCGCCCGATGTCGTGGCGGGATTTCTTCTCCGTCGCCCGTAGCTCGCGTTCGACCACCATCTGGGTGGCGATGCCGGCGTGGTCGGTGCCGGGAAGCCACATGGCATTGTACGCAGCCATGCGCCGCCAGCGCACCAGGATGTCCTGGATGGCGCAGGTAAGCGCGTGGCCCATGTGCAGCGAACCCGTCACGTTGGGCGGCGGGATGACGATGCAAAACGGCGCCTTGGGTGTGGCCGCATCGGCGTGGAAGTAGCCGCACTTCAGCCACTCCTGGTACCAGCGCGACTCGATGGCAGTGGGGTCGTAGGTCTTGGCAAGTTCGGTCATGGGGTACTACGAAAAGCGTGGAAAGTACGAAGACTAGCTCGTCATGTGTCGGAACTTCAATGATGATGAACCAGATTCTCGACGTACTTCAGGTAGTACAGTGCAACGCCCCTTAGCATCCGGCCGACAAGCCGGGCTGCTGGCAAGGAGGGCCGAGAACCGGACCGGAATGTACTGATGTACTTGAGGACCGGGAGCGCAGGCCCGACGCAGCCAGCGGGCCGGATCGTCGGCCGTCGTCCCTTCAGGGCTCCAGGGGCCCCTTTTCTACCGCTTGGCCGCGACCAGGCGGTCGATTTCTTGCTTGATAATCGCCTCGGCCAACTCCGGAACCACTTCCCAAACCACCTGCTCGATGATCTCGCGCGAAAGCTTGGCGATCGCCTCGTACTCGCGCCCGCGGGCCGCGATGACCGCCACCTTCTGATCGATGGCCGAGGACACCGCCGCGGCCAGTGGAGCCGACGCGGGTGGAGGCGTCACCACCGGCATGCTCGTCGATCGCCGAATCGGTGCTGGCGAAACCGCGGCTGTCGGGGGTACCGGCGTGGGCGCAGCCGGAACAGGCGGTGCGGCCGACGGCGCCACGATGGGCATGCTCGCCGATCGCCGAACCGGTGCTTGCAAAGGCGCAGCACCTGGGGGCGTCGGTGCGGGTGCAACCGGTACAGGCGGTGCGATCCGAGGCACGGCGGCAGGCGGAGAAACGCTCGGCCGAGGCACGGACGGCCGCGGCGCGGCTGGAGGAGCAGCCGGAGATGCAGGAGATTGGGATGGCCCTCCAACTGCCGGGAAGCCCATGATCGTTCGGGCGGCGGGGCGCGCCTCTCCCGGCTGCGCCGGCGTTATGTCGGGTAGTGGGGGCGCAGGCCGCGTCGGTGACACGGGAGTCGGTGGGACCACACCGGGAATCAATGATGGTCTGGCCACGGAGGCCCCTGGGGCCGGATGTGAAAAGGCAGGCGCCGGCCGGGCCCCTGGCCAGGTCGGGGGCCGAGCCGACCACGCCGCCGGGCCGGCCGCCGAACCGCGCTCGATGGTGAACTCGCCGTAGCTGTCGTCCTCGGGAGCTACAACGTCTTCCTCGATGTCGACCTGCTCGGCCGGCGGCCAAGCAGACGCGGCAGCGGCACGCGGCGCCGCCGCAACCGGCGCTTCCGCAACTGGGACGGGTGCTGGCTGGGCCGGAGCCACCAGGGCCGCGCTCACGCTGTCAAGCAACACCTGGCTGTCGAAGGGTTTGAGCAGATGCCCGTCAGCGCCAACGCGACGCGCGCGCGCCTCATCCAGCGGGTTCTGATTGGAAGCCAGAATGTGCACGGGAACGCCCCGCAGCGCCGGATCGGCTTTCACGGAGGCGCAAAGGTCGTAGCCGCTGCCGGTCCCCAGAACCGCGTCCGCGATGATCAGGTCGGGCCGCGACCCCTTGGCAGCGACCAGCGCCTCATCCATTGATCGGGCGGACAAGAGCACATAGTCCTGCCCGCCCAGGACCATTGCGAAGGCCTTTTGGATCGTCAGGCTGTCGTCGGCGACAAGTATGCGCTTGCCCATCGAGTTCCCAAGCAGTCTCCATTCGATAACACGTGAACCCAGAGGGGTCAATTACCGGAAGGGAAAGGTGCACTCTCTCAGGTGGGCGGCTATGATGAGATTGGGCGTGCGCGCTGCGCGCCTGCATCTCTGATGGCCCGAATTCCCGAGCCTCTCTCGTCACACACTTTCCCGCTGGGCTTTGCGACGTCTCGCTTGCCCCTGGCCGTGGCACTGACGGTCTTGTTTGCGGCCCCGCCCGCCGCCCAGGCGGCCGAGCCTGACCCCTGGTTCGGTCGCGACAAACTCATCCACTTCAGCGTCAGCTTCGCCCTGGCCAGCAATGCCTACGCGGACTCGTCGGCATTCGCCAAACGCACGAGCATCCGGGTGCTTTCAGGCGTCGGCGTCGCGTGGTCGGCGGGAATCGCCAAAGAACTGGCCGATAGATACGACGGCGGCGACGCGTCCTGGCGTGACCTGGCCTGGGACGCCATCGGCACAGCCACCGGAACATTAGTTGCGTGGCTGGTCGACCGATATCTACTGTGAAGACACGGAGACACCCATGAAGGAATCCACACCGCCCGCCACCGCTCACAATCCCCTTGCCTACAAGAACGAAGAGTTCATGGCCACCGACGACGCGCGCCCCCTGCGTATTCTGGCCGAGTACATCGAGCCCATGCACCGCTTTGCCCGTCAGGGCGTCAGCGGCACCATCGTCTTCTTCGGCTCTGCCCGGCTCGACCCCAAGGGACCGCTGGGCCGCTACTACGACGACGCACGCACGCTTGCCCGTTTGGTCACGTCCTGGTCATCCGGCCTGCCTGCCGGCCCGGGGCGCCTGGTGGTGTGCTCGGGCGGTGGTGGCGGCATCATGGAGGCTGCCAACCGCGGTGCCGCCGAGGCGGGCGGTCGCACGGTTGGACTCAACATCAGCTTGCCTGAGGAGCAACACACCAACAACTTCGTGACGCCCGAGCTGTCATTCGAATTCCGCTACTTCTTCATGCGCAAGCTGTGGTTCGCCCACATGGCGCGTGCCATCGCAGTATTTCCGGGCGGCTTCGGCACACTCGACGAGATGTCGGAAATTCTGACCCTGGCCCAGACGCACAAGCTGGACCGCCGGATCACGGTGCTGCTCTACGGCGAGCGCTACTGGAAAGAGATCATCAATTTCGATGCCCTGATCCGCTACGGGATGATCGGCAAGGACGACCTCGACCTCTTCCACTTCGCCGACGATCCGCAGACCGCGTTGGCTCTGCTCACGGAAGGCGTGGCCTCCGAACTGCAAACGCCCGCCTTTGCGCGCTCGCGTACCTCCCACAAGACCTGGCTCTATCAAAGGAGTGGCGATTGATCGAGATCCAATGCATCGGGGCGGCCCGGCAGGTGACCGGGTCCAAGCACGTCGTGCGAACCTCGCAGGCCACCATCCTGCTTGACTGCGGCCTGTTCCAGGGCCGGCGCAAGGAATCCGTCGTACAGAACCGCGCCATCGCCGAGCACGTGCCCATCGATGATCTGGACGCGGTCGTGCTTTCACACGCGCACATCGACCACGCGGGCGCCCTGCCCTTGCTGGCCAAGCGCGGCTACCGGGGCCCCATCTACGCCACGCCGGCAACCCGTGACCTGTGCGGGCCCATGCTGCTCGACGCGGCCATGATTCAAGAAGCCGATTCCCGGCACATCCAGAAGTTGATCGAGCGCGAACACCTCGACATGGAGCCGGTACAACCGCTCTACGACCACAATGACGTCACGGCGCTGCTGGGTCAGATGGTGGCCCTGCCCTACCGGCGCGCCCAGGAGATCGCGCCCGGAGTGGTGCTGAAGTTCCTGGATGCCGGGCATGTGCTGGGCAGCGCAGTGGTGGTGCTGGACATCGAGGAAGACGACACGCGCATCGCCTTTGCCGTGGACCTGGGCCGCAAGGGCATGCCCATCTTGCGCGAGCCGGAAGTTCCCAGCGGGATCAACTGCCTGATGATGGAGAGCACCTACGGCGACCGCCTGCACGCGCCCATCGAGGAGGTCGACGACGCCCTGGCCGCAGCCGTCAACCGCACGGCCAAGCGGGGCGGCAAGATCATCATTCCGTGCTTCGCTCTCGAGCGCGCACAGGAAGTGGTCTATGCCTTGAAGCGTTTGCGCAAGGCTAACCAGGTGCCAGCCCTGCCCGTGTACGTGGATTCGCCGCTGACGGTGAAACTCACCGACGTCTTCAAGATGCACCCCGAGTGCTACGACAAGGAAACCTACGCTCTCCTGGTGGGCGGCGATTCGCCTTTCGACTTCGACGGCCTTCACTACGTCTCGGACAAGGAAGAGTCGAAGGCCCTCGCCGCCAGCGCCGGGCCCCACATCATCATCTCGGCCAGCGGCATGTGCGAAGCCGGCCGCATCCTGCATCACCTGCGCGAAGGCATCGAGGATTCGCGCAACACCATCCTCATTGTCGGCTATCAGGCGCAGAGCACGCTCGGCCGTCGCATCGTGGAGCGCCAGCGCGAAGTCAAGGTCTTCGGGGTCATGCGACGGCTGGCCGCCGAGGTGGTGGTGCTCAACGGCTTTTCCGCGCACGCCGACCAGAAAGAACTCATCGAGTTCGCCGAGAGCGTGCGCAGCCAGGGCAAGCTCCGTCAGGTGCTGCTGGTCCACGGCGAGCCGCCGGCCCAGGCGGCCTTGATGGCCAAGCTGACCGAGCACGAATTCGCCAGGGTGCACGCGCCCGGACCGGACGAGAAGATTCGGGTGTAGAACCCAGCTTCCTGGGATTCGGAGTGGCGGGGAGCGGTGGAGGTGTGGGTGACAGTGACGGTGGCCGAGGCAGGTTCGGTGACAGAGGCGGTGGCGGTCGTCGGTAGGGGCGGAACGTCGCCGGGGCGGTGGGCTCTGCGCCATTGACCGTCTCCTGTAGGGGCGGACCTGCGGTCGCCCCCTATGGGCCCCGGCGCAAGCACCGCAGGGTCCGCGCGAAACCGTCCCGCCCGGAGGCCGATGCGCAACCTCGCGGTCAATTCGCTTCCGACAAATGGGAGGCCGGCCTGGTTCCCTGACCTACGCCAACCGTCAGAGCTTGCGAAAAGCGCCGCGTGGGGCAAAGCTGCAGTCGTATACAGGGTCACACGCTCCGAAGGACCACCAGAAAGGAATAGCGCATGGCCGACTTCCCATACTCCCCTCATTCAGCGAAGTTGAAGCAATTCCTCGATCACGTCCAGAAGGCAGGCGTGCCCGAAAAAGTGACGATGAAGTATTTGGAGACGGTCGGATTCAAGAGCACCAACGATCGATACATCCTGGCAATTCTCAAGTTTCTCGGATTCGTAGATGCGTCTGGCTCGCCGACGAAAACCTGGACCGACTATCGGAATCGTCAGATCGCTTCTGCCACCCTTGCCGCAGCTATGCGCCGCGCCTACCAAGATCTCTTCAAGACCTATCCCGATGCTGACCGCAAAGACAGCGAAGCGCTTCGGAACTACTTCTCTGCACATTCAAAGGTCGCAGAGAGTACGCTGGGGCTAATCGTCGCGACCTTCAAGGCGCTCGCGGCAATTGCGGATTTCGATGCCGTCCCCGCAGCTGAAGGTCCAGAGAGCGCAGAAGACCCCGTGCTCCCTGCTCGGCGTCGCCCACCGAGCCCAGCCCGAGGTGAGTCTGACGCGCGGCCAACAACATCCAGCGCTCCAACAATCAACATCAACATTCAACTGCAACTGCCAGCGACCGAAGACGCGGGGATCTACGACAAGCTGTTCGCGGCGCTAAAGAAGCACCTCTTCTCGTAGTCACCAACCATGCGACTCGATCTCGTCCTTGGCAGGGCCCGTGCATTCGAGCGTGAAGCCCACGGGATCCTCGCCGTACACGAGGCGGCCCCATCGAGGCTTGTGCTTCTCGAAGACACCTACAAGCGTGTGGCCACGCTGAGTCTCCGCCAGGACAATCTCCTCCGCCAAGCTCTCCGCTGCGTGGAGAACGAACTCTACCGTGCCGCACACGTCATGGCCTGGGCTGCATTCATGGATTTCCTCGAGGAGAAGCTGGCAAGTGACGGCCTCTTGAAGCTCCGCGCCCTCCGGTCGGCCTGGAAGGCGTCATCCGTTGATGAACTTCGCGAGAATGTTGTTGAACACCAGCTGATCGACGTCGCCCGAGATCTGGGGTTGCTGGGAAAGACAGAGGCCAAGGCTCTCCAAGGCTTGCTCAGCAAACGCAACGAGTGCGCGCACCCGAGCGACTATTTTCCCGGGCTGAACGAGACCCTCGGCTATGTGGCCGAGATGTTGAACAGAATCCGTCACCTCCAACCAAAGTCCTTGTGAGAATCGTGGCACTGGCGCCACAAAGCCGTTGCGGTAGACAATCCCGCCGCAGCGACATTGGGGTAGCATCGAGAGGCCGCCTCGGCGGCGGACTTGCCGCTAAATCGCAGATCGTTAGGCCGACACACGGCCACCATTGCCATCCAGTAAAGGAAACCGCTTTGAGTACATCACCTACCAAAATGAAGATGACGGGCAAGCATTTCAGCAGTTGCGTCTGTCCGGTTTGCGGCCAGTTGGGTGGCCGGCACTTTTCGAGCTGCGTGTGCCCACATTGTGGTCAAATCGGGGGGCGCCATCTTGCCAGTTGTGTTTGCCCAGAATGTCGGCAGCTTCGTGGAGAACACTTCTCCTCGTGTCGCTGTCCTGACTGCGGTGCGATCGGAGCCTGACAGAACGGCCCAAACTCGCCGAGGACGGCAGCATGAAACCTAAGCCAGATCGAGATCTCGACTTTGGTCGAACGACGAAGGCTGCATCGGAAAGATACTGACTTCTGGCGAATGAGTCCGACCGAGGCTCGGTCCTCGTGGGCGGCGCGACGCTCGAAGAAACGCTCGGAGCACGCTTGCCCATCCTTGACGCCGCCTGAGAGCCTGCGGCCACATGGGCGACCGCAGGTCGCCCCTACCCACGACCGCCACCGCCTCTGTCACCGCACCAGTCCCGGCCACCGTCACCGCCACCCACGCCTCCACCGCTCCCCACCACTCCGAATCCCAGGAAGCGGGCGACCGCAGGTCGCCCCACCGTCGTGGGATCGTAGTCGCCCGCACGCGCGCGGGACGCTATGCTTGGTTTTGACATGGACGATCGACAGTGTTTGTTGGTGATCTTTGGTGCTTCGGGCGATCTCACGCGACGCAAACTCATTCCAGGCTTGTTCGAGTTGCACGTCGCAGGGTTGCTCTCCTCGCATGTCGGCGTACTCGGCATCAGTCGTACGCCGCTTACCGACGATCAGTTTCGCGAACGCGTGAAGGGCGCGTGCCAAGAACGACGCGGCTTCGACGAGGAACGCTGGCTCTCCTTCGCCGGCCGCCTGCACTACCTGGCCGCCGACGCCGCACACGCGCGGGACTGGCCGCGCATCACCCAGTCTCTGTGCCAGCAGCAGACGGCCCACGGTACGGGCGGCGAGATTCTGTTCTACCTCTCGGTCGGTCCGGAGGTCTATGAAAGCATCATCCAGAACATCGGCGCAGCCCAGCTGGGCAAGGGTCCGCGCCGCTGGTGCGCGGCCGAGACCAACCCTGAGGCTCGACAGCGCATCATCGTCGAGAAGCCTTTTGGCCACGACCTGCAGAGTGCAGAGAACTTGAACCGCGTCCTGGGCCGCGTTTTCGACGACGAGGATGTGTTCCGCATCGATCACTACCTGGGCAAAGAGACGGTGCAGAACCTGCTGGTTTTCCGCTTCGCCAACCTGCTCTTCGAGCCGCTGTGGAACCGGCTGTACATCGATCACGTACAAATCACGGCCGCCGAAACCGTGGGCGTGGGCAGCCGCGCCGCCTACTACAATTCCGCCGGAGCCATGCGCGACATGATCCAGAGCCACCTGCTGCAGCTCATGGCCGTGGTCGCCATGGAGCCGCCCACGTCGTTTCGCGCCTCTGACCTGCGCAGCGAACAGCGCCACGTGCTGGAGGCGGTGCGCCCCATCTCTCCGGATGAGGCGTCCCGTCTCGCCGTGCGCGCCCAGTATGCCCGCGCCCAGGTTGACGGCGTGGTTGCGCGCGGCTATCGCGAGGAACCCGACGTGCCGCCCGACAGCTCGTGCGACACATTTGCGGCACTCAAACTCTTCATCGACAACTGGCGCTGGGAGGGCGTGCCCTTCTTCCTGCGCACGGGCAAGTGCATGCGGCGCAAGCTCACCCAATTCGTCATCAACTTCAAACCGGCCCCGCAACTGTTCCACAACGTCGACGGCGGCGACATCCGACCGCGCCCCAACCGCCTGGTGGTCAACGTACAGCCCGACGAAGGCATCAGCCTGCGCTTCGAAGGCAAGGTTCCCGGTTTGGGCCTGCACATCCAGTCGGCCGTGCTCGACTTCGACTATCGCCAGCAGTTCAGCGCCGAACCGTTCGAGGCCTATGCCACGCTACTGCTGGAGGCCATCCACGGCAACCAGTCGCACTACAAAGATCGCCATGAGATCGAGGCCGCCTGGCGCATCGTCATGCCGGTGCTCGACTACTGGCAGGGCCACCCGGGCGAAGGCCTGGTCACCTATCCCGCGGGAAGTTGGGGACCCGTCGCGGCCGACGAGCTGATCAAGCCGCACGGGCCCTGGCGCAACCCGGAGACCACCGTATCGCGAACCGAGCCGGCGGCCCCGCCCGATTTCGACTTGCCGCCATGAACGCACCGAACGCCCCTCGCGGATTGAGTGGCCGGCTGGTCATCGAGGCGTCGCCGGAAGCGGTAGCGCAGCGTCTGGCTGATGATCTCGTCCTTTCGCTGCGGCAGCGGATTGGTCAGGCCGGCACCGTGCACTTGGCCCTCTCGGGTGGCAGCACTCCGCAAGGGCTCTACCAATTGCTGGCCACCGATGCGCGCTACACGACAAACGACTGGGCGCAGACCCACCTGTGGCTGGTCGACGAGCGCTGCGTGCCTGATGACGATCCCAGACTGAACTTCGCCATGATTCGATCCGCGCTGGCCGACAGGGTGCCCCTTCCGCCAGCTCAGGTTCATCCTATGCCCGTGGATCTTGCCGACGGTGATCGTTGCTACGAAAACGATCTGCGCCGATCTCTTGTTGACCGACGTCTCGATGCCGCCGTTCTCGGCATGGGTCCTGATGGCCACACCGCCAGCCTATTCCCGTATTCGCCGGCGCTCGACGAGCGCCAACGTTGGGTGCGCTTCAACGACGGCGAGCGCGTGCTGGCTCCCCGCCCACGCATGACCATGACCTACCCAGTTTTATGCGCCACTCGCCTTATCGCTGTGCTGGTCACCGGCGGCAGCAAGCACGCAGCCCTGCTCGCTGCCGCCGAAGCACCCGACGATCTTCACGCGCATCCCATCGTGGGCATCCGGCCCGTGCAAAACAGCAAGCTGGTCTGGTACCTCGACCGCGCCGCCGCCGACGGATTGACCTAGCTGTTTTTCACCACCGAGAGCACAGAGAACACAGAGATCGGAAAGGAAGAAGGGGTTCGGACCGGACAAACCCAACCCTTCCCTTTCCGGTCCGGCTCTGCGGCCTCTGTGCTCTCTGTGGTGAAAAACAGCTAACCAGATTAACTGGGCGCGCTCATCAGTTCGCGCTCCGCCTCTCGCAAGGTCCGCCGCCATTCCACGTCGTTCGGACAAGCCGCCACGGCCTTGCGGTACATGCGGACAGCGTCGCCGATGCGGCCCACACGGCGGAGAAGATCGCCGTAATCGACCAACGTCTGATGGCAGCCATCGCGATCGAAGCGCAGTGCCCGCTCGAAGAGCTCGGCCGCGCGATCGTCGTGACCAGCCCGACTGTGCTCCCGCGCCGCCTGGTGCAGCACCCAGTGGTCCTCGGGTTCCATATGCATGGCGACGTCGTAGGCTTCCGCCGCCTCGTGATGGCGATTCATCTCGGCCAGGATGTCGCCCTTGACCGCCGCCACAAAGAACGAATCGCCTCCGCGCTCCTGGGCCGACAGGGTGGCATCAAGCGCTTCTCGCGTTCGCCCCTGTTCCAGCAACGCCTGGGCCAGCTTGGCAAATCCCGTGGAAAAACTGCCGTCGCGTCGGATCGCCTCGCGAAAAGCCTCCTCGGCCCGAACCGCCTGGCGTGATTCCAAACACGCGTCTCCCAATTCGCGCCACCCATCGATCAACGCCGGGTTCAGCTCGGTGGCGCGGCGGGCGGCATCCAGGGCACCGCGGTCGTGGCAGGCATTCAGACCTTCGGCCAGAACCGCATGGCAGATGGCCAGGTCCGGCCGTTCGCCGACCGCGGCCCGCGCATGCTGCACGGCTTGCTCCAAGTCGCCTTGATCCAGCGAATCGCGCGCCGCCGCGAGAGCGCGCAGTGCGGTCTCCAACTTGGCGCTGGACTCACGCATACGCGCGATATCCGTGTCACCAGGAACCAGCGCCTCCACCACCTTGCTGGCCAACGCCGCCCGCACCCCATCACCAGCCGCGTAGGCCCGCATGGCTTCACCGCGCCAGTAGGCCCCGGTGGAAGCCGCCGCCGCGCCGAGCAGGTCTTTGGCCCGCGCCGCGCCTGCCACGTCTCCCCTGCCTTGCGCCAATACAAATGAAATGGCGGCTGCGTCCAGGCGCGCATCGTCGTCGCGCGCGGTCATCGGGTCTGACCCAATAGCGTCGTCCAAGGCCGCCTGCGCGCGGGTGTGATCGCCATGGTCCAGCGCACGCAGCGCGAGCGCGGTCAGCAACGCAGGCCCAGGCGGACTGGCGCAGCCAAGAGCTTCGGCCAGTGCCCTGTCTACCTCTTCTTTGTGGCCCTGGTCTTCGAGGTGGTCGATGAGCCGCACCCAGTGCTCGGCCAAACCTGGATCGCGCCGACACAGCTCACGCGCCACTGCGGTAGGCTCGGCGCCAGGACCGGCCAGTAGCTCACCCAAACAAGCGTAGATGAAACGCAGAAAACTCGATCCAACCCGGTCGACACTGTGTCCTGCCAACTCGACCACCGAACACTCGCCCTCCCCTGCTGAGTCGAGGTCCAATGCGAACAGGCGCGGGCCGCGTTCCGCCACAGGCCACAGGCCCTTGAGTTCCGCCGGGCGTTCCGGGTCGCTAGCCCGGCGCAGACTTTCGTCAAAAGATAGGAGTCGCAGGCCCGGATCGCGGGCCCCGATGTCGGTGCCTGCTCCTGGCTCGGGCTGAAGCGCATTCACAGGCAGCCATCCGCCATCATAACGCGAAGCAAACGCGCCATAGCCAATGGGTGCGGCCCGGCCCAGCAAGTCCTTGAGTCGGCCCAAACGCGCCTCGCCCCCGCCGGCTTTGGCCAGCACTGCTCCCGGCAGGCGGACGCACTCGGCTTCGATTTCGAGCAGGAGCATGTTGACAGGATCGGCCATCACCCCGGGGGTATACGCACGCGCTTGGTGCCAAGCAAGCGCAAACACAGACTCGCTTGTCTTGACCAGAGCGCCAGAAGGCGCAACACTAAGGAAGCTCCCGTGTTGATCGCTCCTGGGAAACGACTTTCGGACGACGCGCCACACGGGCGTGCGGAGAAGAGTCGATGACGGCAAGGGTTCTGATATGTGACGACGAGGAACCCGTGTGCCGGAGCCTGGCGCGACTGCTGCGCTCGGCTGCCTACGACGTGGTCACCGCCGACGGCCCGGGCGGCGTGGAACAGATCGGGCGCGAGACCTTCGATGCGGTGGTCACGGACCTGCGCATGCCGGGCGCCGATGGGTTCGCCATCCTCGAAGCTGTTCGCACCAAGTGTCCGCGCACGCCGGTCATCGTGATGAGCGGCAGCGCGCAGATCCCGGATGCGGTTCGCGCCATGCGTTTGGGGGCACGCGATTTCTTGGTCAAGCCGGTCGGCGTCGACAGTCTGGAGGAGGCCATCGGCAGTGCCGTCGGCATGTCCAAGACCCCGGCGCCCGACACCGGCCCTGACCCGGTCGCCTGGCGTGACCGAACCGCACCCTGGCTGCTGGGCGAGGATCCCAGCATGCTCGCGGTCCTCAGCCTGCTCGCCCAGGTGTCAGAAACCAGCTGCACGGTCCTGCTCACGGGCGAGTCGGGCACAGGTAAGGAACTGGTGGCCCGCTCCATCGTCGCTGGCTCGACACGCGCCAAGAAGCCGTTCGTGGCGGTCAACTGTGCCGCCATCCCCACCAATCTGGTCGAGTCCGAGCTATTCGGCCACGCCAGGGGCGCGTTCACCGGAGCCAACTCCTCGCGCGTGGGCCGCTTCGCCGAAGCCAACGGTGGAACCATCTTGCTCGACGAGATCGGCGAGATGGAGCTGGGCGTGCAAGCCAAGCTGCTGCGCCTGATCCAGGACGGCGTGTTGCGGCCCGTGGGGGACGACCTGGACCAGCGCATCGACGTGCGCATTCTGGCGGCCACCAACCGCAAGCTCGAGAACGACGTGGCGTCCGGCCGTTTCCGCGCCGATCTGTTTTGGCGCCTCAACGTCATCCCCATCGAGCTGCCCTCCCTGCGCGAGCGTTCGACCGACATCCCGCTCCTGGCTCAGCACTTCGTCAGGTGCTTCAACGAGAAGAACCGGCGCAAGGTCACTGGCATCCACCCCGACGCCATGTTTGCCCTGCAGCACTACTACTGGCCGGGCAATATCCGAGAGCTGGAGAACCTGATCGAACGCACCGTGATTCTCAAGGGCTCGGGCGACATCGTTCTGTCCGACCTGCCTCCCAAGCTGCGCAGCGGCCAAGACGAGCACGAAACCCCCGTGCTCCTGCCGGCATCCGATCGGTCGAGCGACCGGACCGATCTGCGCGCGATCCTGGAATCAGTGGAGGATCGCATGATCGCCGAGGCTCTGGTGCGCACGGGCGGCAACAAGAACCGCGCGGCCGAGCTGCTCGGGCTCAACCGCACGACCCTGGTCGAGAAACTGCGCCGCAAGCGCACCGCGACGCCTCCCACTGCGTCGTAGTAGCAAGGGCTGGTCGGAGAAATCGGGACCGCCAGCCAGGCCGGCCCGCGGATCGCGGGTCGCGTGTGCGAGGGCGTGAGCGAGTTCGTGCGCGGGACGCGGGACGCGGGCCGCTCACGCCAACCGCCCACGCCGGCCGCGCGGCGCTGGTCGCTCACGCAACCGCTCACGCCTACCCTGGCCAGCCTCGGCCGAAGACACGGGGCTTATTTCAGCCTAGCCAGTGCTTCTCCGATGCGGCTGAGTCCCTTCTCGATGTTGGCCTGCGAGGTGGCGTACGACAGACGCACGTAGCCCGGGGCATAGAAGGCCGAGCCGGGAACCACCGCCACCTTGGCGTCCTCGATGAGGTACTCGCACAGGGCCGGATCGCCATCGATGACCTTGCCCGCGGGCGTGCTGCGGCCGACGAACGCGTTCATGTCGGGGAAGGCATAGAAGGCGCCCTTGGGCTCGACGCACTTGACCCCGGGCATGGCTCGCAGGGTCTTCACCATATATTGGCGCCGCTTGTCGAACTGCAGCCGCATGCGCTCCATTTCGTCGGTCGGCCCTTCCAAGGCGGCCACGGCAGCCGCCTGGCTGACCGCAGCCGCGTTGGTGGTCGACTGACTTTGCAGGGTCGACATGCCCTCGATGACCGGCAGAGGCGCCACGCAAAAACCGATACGCCACCCGGTCATGGCGAAACACTTGGAGACCCCGTCCACGATGATGGTGTGCTTGCGCACTTCGGGGCTGAATGTGGCAGGTTGCACGAAGCGGGCATCGCCGTAGCAAAGGCAGCGGTAGATGTCGTCAGTCAGCAGCCAGATATCGTGTTTGACCGCCAGGTCGGCCAGGGCACGCAGGGTCTTCTGGTCGTAGACCGCGCCCGTGGGATTGCTGGGCGACACGACCAGGATGATACGGGTGCGCGGCGTGATGGCCCGGGCCACGGCCTCGGGGTTGACGATGAAGTCGTCTTCCGGCCGGGACCACACCGGTACCGGCTTGGCGCCGGCCAGCTTGGCGATCTCGGCGTAGCTCACCCAGTAGGGCGCTGGGATGATGATCTCGTCGCCTTCGTCCAGCAGCACGTGGAAAGCGTTGAACAGCGACTGCTTGGCGCCGGCGCTGACCATCACCTCTTTGGGGTTGATCTCGAAGCCATGGGCCTTGCCCAGCCAGCTCGCCGCGGCCTTGCGCAGTTGAGGCGTTCCTTCAACCGCGGTGTACTTGGTGGCCCCGGCATCGAGCGCCTTCTTGGCAGCCTCCTTGATGTGAGCCGGCGTATCGAAGTCCGGCTCGCCCGCGCCGAAGCTCACCACGTCCACGCCCTGCGCCCGCAACTCCGCCGCCTTTGCGGTCACCTTGAGGGTCATGGATGGCTCAACCACCGACAGACGCTTTGCCAGCTTAATCAGCATATTACCTCAGCCTGTTGAACTTTCTTTTCAGGGCAGAGAGAACCACCGGCGGAACCACCCGCCCGATGTCTCCGCCCATCTCTGCCACCTCACGCACCAACGAAGAGGATACGAAGAAGTTGTCCTCATTGGTCATCAAAAAAATGGTTTCCACCTCCGGCGCGAGCTGCCGGTTCATGTGGGCAAACTGGAACTCGTACTCGAAGTCGGCCACAGCTCGTAGGCCGCGGATGACGAACCTGGCGCCCCGGTGCCGCACGTAGTCGACGAGCAATCCGCCGAACGAAGCGACCTCCACCCGCGCCACGTCCTTCAACGTCTCGTGGATCATGCGCTTGCGCTCCTTCAGCGAGAAGAGCGGCTGCTTGCGCGGGTTGTCGGCCAGGGCCACGACCACCTGGTCGAAGAGCTTGAGCGCACGGCACACGATGTCGGCGTGGCCATTGGTGATGGGATCGAACGTACCCGGGTAGATTGCAATCGACCGGCGCTCGGACATTTAGGCCAGTCCGCGCTGCGGGCGGTAGAAGGAAACCCCGGTGTCGCCATAGAAGCGCCGGTCGGTCATGACGAGGGTGCCGAAAGCCTCAGACGGCACGTTTCGCCGTCCATGCTCGACGACGATCACGGCGCCCTCGGCCAAAAGATCGCTGCCCGCGAGCAGCGACAAGACTTCGTCCGCGTCACCTGAAGCGTAGGGCGGGTCCAGGAAGACCCAGCCAAAGACCCTGCCCTCGGCTGCGCCCGCCATGCGATGCAGGGCTTGCGCCACGCTGGCCCCAATGACGCGAGCCCTTCCAGCAAAACCAAGCTCGCGCAGATTGCGATGCAGGGCTCCCAGCGCACGCGCATCGCGTTCCACAAAATCAGCGGCCACAGCACCACGCGAGAGAGCCTCGATTCCAAGAGCTCCGGTTCCAGCAAACAGGTCCAGCACAGGGTGCGGAGGTGGCGGACCCAGGATGTTGAAGATCGCTTCGCGCACCTTGGCCCCAGTGGGCCTTGTCGTGGCTCCACGGGGCGCGCGCAGCTTGCGCCCACGGTCAGCGCCGGCAATAACCCGCATGGCTGGCTTACCTACCGCGCGCAGGGCAGAGTAGTCAACCTTAGGACAGCCAGGCTATTCTCCGCCCATGGCACATTCTTCGGGTCTCACGCCCGCGGTGACGCGGCTCATTGAACTCGCGCTCGAGGAAGACTTGGGACGAGGGGATGCGACCACGCAGGCCGTGGTCGGGCCGGAGATCTCGGCCACAGCCCATCTCGTAGCTCGACAGCGCCTGACCGTGGCCGGGCTGGACGTTGCCGCCGCAGTCTTCCATCGCGTCGACCCGTCGATTGCCATCGAGACCCACCTCGAAGACGGTGCGGAGGCCCAGCCTGAAGCGCGCGTGGCGACCTATCGTGGCGCGGCCGCAGCCTTGCTGTCTGGCGAGCGGACAGCGCTCAATTTCTTGCAGCGACTTTCGGGAGTGGCGACGCTGACGCGGGCCTTTGTAGCCGCAGCCCAGGGCACCAGCCTGCGCATCACTGACACGCGCAAGACCACTCCGGGGTTTCGGCTGCTCGAAAAATATGCCGTGCGCATGGGTGGGGGCAGCAACCACCGTTTCGACCTGGGCTCGGGCGTTCTCATCAAGGACAACCACGTGGCGCTCGCCGGTTCGGTCACCGAGGCCGTGCGCCGGGTCAAGGGCCGGGTGCCCCACAGCCTGAACGTCGAAGTCGAGGTGGACACCTTCTCCCAGCTCGATGAAGCCCTGGCCGCGGGCGTGGCCATCGTTCTGCTGGATAATTTCACGGACGCAGATCTGGAGAAAGCCATGGCCCGGATCCGCGCGGTCAACCCGCGCCCGCTTGTGGAAGTCTCGGGCGGCGTGACCCTGTCGCGCATTCCTGAGCTGGCCCGGCTGGGCGTGGATCTGGTTTCTGTGGGCGCGCTCACCCACTCCGCGCCCGCCGTGGATCTGGCGCTGGATGTGGAAGATCCCGTGGGACACACGGCGTGAGCCACGACGTTTCATCCGAGAGCGAGCTTGCGCCAGCGTCGGTGCTGCCGCACCTGCGAACCCACCGCCTGGGACAAGACTACGAGTTCATCGCTGCCTGCGCTTCAACCAACGATTTGCTTCGCAGCCGCGCGGCCGCAGGAGCCGGCGAAGGACTCCTGGTCGTGGCCGACAGCCAGACCGCTGGCCGCGGTCGACTCGGGCGCTCGTGGCACTCGCCAGCGGGACAGAATTTGTACCTGTCCTTGCTGCTCCGCCCTGCCCTCGCCGCGCGCCTGGCCTCACCACTGACCCTGCTGGCCGGTGCGGCGCTGGCGCAAACACTGGCCCAGGCCGGGGCAACACCGCGCCTGCGCTGGCCCAACGATCTGCTGGTTCCCGCGGCAGGCGGTCTTCGCAAGGTGGCCGGTATCCTGACCGAGATGGCGTGCGACGGTGAACGAGTTCGCCACATCGTTCTGGGTGTGGGCCTCAATGTGAACAGCCTGGAATTCCCGCCCGACCTCGCCGAACGCGCGACATCGCTGCGCCTGGCGCTCGGGCGCGCCTGCGACCGCGCCCGGTTGCTCGTCGACTTTCTCGCAGCCCTCGAGCCCTTCTACGATGAATTCCTGGCACACGGTCCGAAATCGGGCCTGGGAGAATGGCGCCGTTACGCTGATCTCGGTCGCGTGTGCCGCGTCGGCGGCGACGGCACCAAAGTCGAGGGAATCGCCACGGACATCGACGAAAACGGCGCCCTGCTGGTACGCGACGGCGCGGGCCAGGTCCATCGCGTGATCTCCGGTGAGACGAGCGAAGAGGCGGGAGGCGACCGGCCCTCCGGGCCAGCGCAGGTCGGCCCGCGTGCGCGTGAGCAGTGGCGGTAGCGTGAGCGACCAGCGGAAAGCGGCCTGCGTGGGCGACTTGCGTGAGCGGCCCGCTTCCCGCCTTCCCGTGTAGCCCCCACGAACTCGCTCACGCTCACGCCCTCGCGACCCGCGACCCGCGAGCCGGCCTTTCGGGCGCACAGGAATTTCCCGACATGCTCTATGCCCGCGCTATGCTGCGCGCACTTTGACCATCCTGCAGTCCATCGTTCTCGGCATCGTTCAGGGGCTCACCGAGTTTCTGCCCATTTCTTCGACGGCGCACCTGCGCATCGTGCCGGCCCTGCTCGGCTGGCCGGACGCCGGGGCTGCCTTCACTGCGGTCATCCAGCTGGGTACCCTCATCGCTGTGATCCTCTTCTTCTTGCGCGACCTGCTCGGCATGGTGACCGCGCTGGCCGATCCCGTGCGCCGACGCGGACCCGAGGGGCGCATGGTCCTCTATCTGGTGGCTGGAACCGTGCCCATCGGAATCGCCGGCGTCTTCTTGAGACACCTGGTGGAAGGCCCCCTGCGCACGCTCACGGTCATCGGCACCTCGCTCATCGTGGTCGGCCTGGTGATGGCCCTGGTCGAACGGCTGGCGCGCCACGAGCGCGGCATGGACTCGCTCACCCTGCGCGACGCTCTCATCATCGGACTCGGGCAAACCCTGGCCCTGGTTCCCGGCGTCTCGCGTTCCGGAATTACCCTGGCCGTCGCCATGGCCATCGGCCTGCGGCGCGACGCAGCCGCCCGCTTCTCGTTCCTGCTCTCGATTCCGGCGGTGGCCGCGGCCGCCGTATTCGAGCTGCCCAAGCTGCTGCACAATCATGACGTGGGAATGTCGGCCCTCCTCACTGGCTTGGCTGCAGCGGGCGTGTCAGGATATTTGTGCATTCGATGGCTCTTGCGCTTTCTTCGAACACGGACCACTTACTCCTTCGTAATTTATCGAGTGGCGCTGGGGCTCTCACTTCTCGCCGCTGTTCTCGCCGGGAAGTTGGCCTAGTGATCGTCGGTGCGCTGCGGCTATCGACGCATGGACTAAACTCCCACCTGGACAGGTCAGGTAGGGATCGGTATTCTTCGTGTTCTTGTTGACAGAAATCTTTCTCAAGGCTGGGCCCATAGCTCAGCGGTCAGAGCTGGCGGCTCATAACCGCTCGGTCCCTGGTTCGAATCCAGGTGGGCCCACTCGACCCGCAGCCGCCAGAATGTCTTTCTTCACCTGCAGCATGAGCAGCTCGATGAGGAGCTCAGGAGGTACAGTTGCGCGACCAGCTTAAGCGTTTGGAAGAACTACAACAGTTCGACGCCCAGATTCAGGAACTTGATAAAGCGCTCAAAGCCATCCCAGCAAAACTGCAAGCTTCACAGAGTGATCTCGCCCGAGTGGAAGCCTTGCTGGAAAGCGAACGCACGCAACTGACCGAGACCCAACGCTACTACAACGAGCAGAAGAGCCAGCTTCAGACCGAAGAAGCCACCGTCAGCGGCGCCAAGCACAAGCTATCGCTGGCCAAGAATTCCAAGGAATACGTCGCCGCCCAGCGCGAAATCGAGCAGACCCGCGAGAGCGCACAGACGCGCGAAGCCGAGGTCGCCAAGCTGGTCGAAGCCATCCAGGCCAAGGAGAAGCTTCTCGCCGATCGCGCCGAGGAGCTCAAGGGCCTGCGCAGCTCGATCGAGAAGGACGGCGAAATCGCCAACAGCAAGATGGCCGAGGTGCAGAAGAAGATCGACGCCCTGCAGGTCACGCGCGACAAGGTCGCGGCCGGAATTCGCCCCGACTATCTCAAGCGCTACGGCGCCATCCGCATGCGCCGCGGCCTGGCCGTGGCCACGGTTCGCAACGGCACCTGCCTGGGCTGCAACATGAACGTTCCGCCCCAGCTGTACAACACCCTGCAACGGGGAAATACGCTGGAGACCTGCCCCTACTGCCACCGCATCATTTACTGGGAGGAGATCATGAAAGACGCAGCTCCTTCCACCTCGGCGGAATAGGCGCAGGCGCGCTTCGCGGACGCGCTATACTCGGCTCGGCTTCCCGCTGGAGTTCGGTGGATGGTCGCGGCGGCGCTCGTCGCCGTCGAGGAAAGTCCGGGCTCCATGGGCAGGGTGCTGGTTAACGGCCAGTCGAGATGACTCGAAGGAAAGTGCAACAGAAAGCAAACCGCCGGGGCGCGCGGGCAACCGCGTGGTCAGGCAAGGGTGAAACGGCGTGGTAAGAGCACACCGCTCTCCCGGTGACGGGAGGGGCACGGCAAACCCCACCTGGAGCAAGACCGAATCGGGACCGCGGGGTTTCCCCGCCGACGTGGCCCGCGTCGACACCAGGTTCCAAGTTGGTCGCACGAGCCGCTCGGCAACGGGCGGCCCAGAGGAATGACCATCGCCCGCGCGAGGCAACGAACGCGGGTACAGAACCCGGCTTATAGCTGGACTCCAACGGGAAGCCATTTTTACTTGGAGGGGCGTTGGCGCTTCGATGGGCCGACGGCCGACGATCCGGGCGTCTGGCTTGCCGCGCCTGCGCTTCCGCTCCTCACATACCCAAGTATGCTCCGGTGCGGTTCTCGGCGCGGCTGCGCCATACGCTCCGGCTTGTCGGCCGGCTGGTAAAGGTGAATGTCACGGCGTTCACCTACAGCACGCAAGCGCCCTCAGGATCCCACGCAGGAAACTCCATCCTCATTCTGGTCGAATCTGCGCGAGAAGCATTTTCGCGTCGTACACGAGATGCCCAGGCGGCGCTAAGGCGGCCTCTTGGGCGGTCACCATCGTGATGTCGAGCCGTGCGCTGGGTTTGTCGATTGTGTTGACGCCGCCGCCGGAGCAATTCGTATAGGGCCCGTTTGAATAGCAGTTCACCGGCTGTTGGATGTTCAACTGCCTGACACTCTGGTTCTCGCCCGCAACATAGAACGCTTGATAACCGGAAGCGAGTGTAAGCTCCGCAGCTCGGCGAAGCGCAAACGAATGTGCCCGCTCTGGAGAAGTATAGCCATTCCCGGCGAAACCGACCTGCCATGCCCTCGCGCTGAGACGAAGTTCCGAATAGCCACCGCCAAACCCCGACGCGTGGTATCCGGTGGCGCACCCAACTACCATGCAGACGATGAGAAGGCCTCGTGATGTCATTCGCCCATGGTCTCCGTCCTTCGTCATTTTCGCAAGCCCGTCCAACCTGTCTTCCGCGACTTTGGCTGAGTTCGGCCGGGCGGCCCAGCGCCTCGATCGCCTGGTGAGGCGGGATGCGTGTATCATCGGGCCATGCGCTTTCGGTTGTCCTGTTTGTTTGCTGTTCTTTCTGTGAGCCTCGCGGCGTCTGCCTGTCATTCGGGTGGCATCTTGGGGAATCGGGCTGATGGCGCCGCGGGCAGCGGTGGAGGAGGCGCGGCTGGAGGCGTGGCGGGCGGGGCGGGCGGGACAGGCGCGGCGGGAGGCATTGCGACCGGCGCCCGCGATGGGGCTGTCGCGATGACTCCCTTGGATGTCTGCCGGGCCGCCATCATGGCGCAGGCGCAGCGCCGAGCTGTGTGCACCGGAAACTCGGTGCAAAGGTACCTCGACGTCGCCAACGCCTGCCCGGACTACTACTTCAGCGCCGACTCGAACCGCACCGTCGCCGGCGTCGCCGCCTGCTTGAGCGCGCTCTCGGCGCTGACCTGCACCGACGTCGCTCTCAGCCTGCTTCCCGCCTGCCTCGCCGGAGGCAAGGATCCCGAGGGGGCCATTTGCGCCTACCCGAGCCAGTGTCAAAGCAACTTCTGCCTGAGCGATGGCACGGAATGCTCGGCCTGCCGAGCCGCAATCCCGGTGGGCGGTACCTGCACTTCCAACCTTTCCGGCTGCGAGGACGGCAGTTTCTGCAACCTTGGCACAGGGCTTTGCACCGACGCGAAGACCATCGTGTACGCCAAAGAAGGGGAACCCTGCGATCTGAGAGGCACACCGGTTGTCGGATGCGAAGGCGATCTCCAGTGCCTCGGGCCGTCCAGTACCTACCAGGGCGCTTGCACAGCACCTGTGGCGGCTGGGCAGTCCTGCAACGGCATCAACACGCACTGCGCAGTCGGCACCACTTGCTCGGCCGCCGCGGGTGGGATCTGCTTGGCCGCCGGGGACTGCAGCGCTGGTCTGCCGTGCGATGCCAATTCGTACTGCCGAGCCGGCGACGGCGGCCTCACTTGCCTGCCGCGCGCGACAGTGGGGCAGCTGTGCGACGACTCGGGCGGGGCCGGCCTGGGCCCTTGCCTGCCGCCTGCGGTCTGTTCGGGCGAGACATGCGTGATGCCAAGCCCATCAGGAGCATCGGGAGATACCTGCGACCTGAACCGCCCCTGCGGCCCGTTTCTCGTGTGCGTGGCGGGAACTTGTCAGCCGCTGGACACCACGTGTCCGACCGGATCCGCCGACGGCGGAACCGGGTGAGTCAGTCGGCGGCTGCGTAGAGCCGCATTGCCCGGTGGCTCCGCAGTTCTGCCTCTCCCCCCAGATGCACTCTACGGACCGATTTCCACCACGACCGTAGTGGTCGATGGCAGGTCGAACTCGACGGTGGTGCAAGCCTCATCTTGCATGAATTGCAGCGGGGTGCAGTAGTTGTCCGAGACCACGCCTCGCATCGCGCAGAACTCTCCGAAGTAGTGGCCTGCCGGCGCGCAAAGGCGAGGCCCCCTACAAGGGCGTGTGCCGCAAGTCCCACCACTGGCGAAGTAGCTCCCATCCCAGACCCGGCTGATCCCTGCGGCTGGGAACGGGCCGATCCCCGGACAAGAGTGGCAAAAGGGGAGCGCGTAGCACTGATCGCAAATCGCAACGCAAATCGGCTGCGCTATATCGCTGGCCGTAAATCGCGCAAACTGAGAGGCAAATGCCATGGTCGAAAGGGTGTCGCACCCGTAGGTACAGAACGACTCAGCGGGCGCCGCGATTTGAAAAGTGACTTGCGAACCACAATACCCAGCGGCTCCAGCATCACCCGAGTCGTTCGCGAATATGCGCATATCAGCGAAGCCGCCCAGGTCCGCGACCGAACTGTCAACGGCGGTCGCTGCGTCCATCGCGGTAGATGGCGTGCTGTTCATGGCGGTCCGACCGCACCCGATAAGGATCAGAACTGCGCCCGAATAGCGCCACCCCTGCGGCATTGTGGTCACCTACTGTTTGGCGCGCCGGACGCCGCGAAGGATGTCGGCCAGGAACTTGCCGGTGTAGGAACGCGGCTCGGTGGCCACTTCCTCGGGGGTGCCGGCGGCGATGATCTCGCCGCCTTGGGCGCCGCCCTCGGGGCCGAGATCGATCACGTAGTCCGCGGTCTTGATCACGTCGAGGTTGTGTTCGATGACCAGCACGGTGTTGCCCGCGTCGACCAGGCGGCCCAGCACGGCCAGCAGGCGCTTGACGTCGTCGAAGTGCAGGCCGGTGGTCGGCTCGTCCAGCACGTACAGCGTGCGACCCGTCCCCCGCTTGGCCAGTTCGCGCGACAGCTTCACCCGCTGCGCCTCGCCGCCTGACAACGTGGTCGCCGACTGCCCGAGCGCAATGTAGCCCAGGCCCACGTCGTCCAGGGTCTTCAAGATGTGCGACAAACCGTGGTGGTGTTCGAAGAGTTGCAGCGCCTCGGCCACGGTCTTGTCCAGCATCTGCGCGATATCGAGATCCTTCCACTTGACCCGCAAGGTGGCCTCGTTGTAGCGGCGACCACGGCAAACTTCGCAGGTCACGTGCACATCGGCGAGAAAGTGCATCTCCACCGTGCGCACGCCATCGCCCTCGCAAGCCTCGCAACGGCCACCCTTCACGTTGAAGGAAAATCGCCCGCGGCCAAAGCCATAGGTCTTGGCTTCCGGGGTCATGGCGTAGATCTCGCGAATGAAGTCGAAGGCCTTGGTGTAGGTCGCCGGGTTGGATCGCGGCGTGCGGCCGATGGGCTTCTGGTCGATATCCACCACCTTGTCGATGGCGTCGATGCCTTCGAGAGCGGTGAACGCGCCCACGGGATCGAAACCACCGAGCAGCTTGCGGCGCAGGGCCGGGTGCAAGGTGCCGTTGATCAACGACGATTTGCCCGCGCCTGACACTCCGGTCACTGCCACCAGCACGCCCAGCGGAATCTTGGCGGTCAGATCCTTCAGGTTGTGCTCGCGTGCGCCCCGCAAGGTGATCCAGCCTGAGGGTGGCCGACGGCGCGCGGGAATCTCGATGCGTTCCAGCCCGGCCAGGTAGCGACCGGTCAGCGATTGAGGATTCGCGCGCAACTCCTCTGGAGGACCGGCTGCCACCACGCGCCCGCCCAGCCGACCGGCGCCCGGCCCGAAATCCACCACGTGGTCAGCGGACTGGATGGTTTCCGCGTCGTGCTCCACCACGATCACCGAGTTGCCCAGGTCGCGCAACCGACGAAGCGTGGCGATAAGGCGCAAGTTATCGCGCTGGTGCAGGCCGATCGATGGCTCGTCGAGCACGTACATCACGCCCGACAGCTCCGAGCCGAGTTGCGACGCCAGCCGAATCCGCTGCGCCTCGCCTCCCGACAGTGAGGAAGCCACCCGGTCGAGGGTGAGATAGTCGAGCCCCACGTTGAGCAAGAAGCCCAGGCGCGTGCGCACCTCCTTGAGGATCTCCTCTGCGATCTGTGCGCGGGCCCCTTTCAGCGGCATGGTCGCGCAGTGTTGCGCCGCCTCGCCCACGGTCATGGCTGTCACGTCCACGATGCTCTTGCCCGCCAGGACCACGGCACGCGATTCGGGTCGCAGGCGCTGGCCCTTGCATGCGCGGCAGGGCTGTTCGCGAAAATAGCGGCCCAGCCACTGCCGCATCATCTCCGAGTGCGTGTCGGTCAGGCGGCGCTTGATGTTGTTGGCCACGCCTTCAAAGCGCATGGCCCAGGAGCCGGTGCCATGGCGGCTGGACCAGTTCACCTGGACACGTTTCTCGCCGGTTCCGAAGAGCACGATCTCGCGCTGGCGCGGGGTGAGCAGCTTCCACGGTTTGTCCAGCGGAATGCCGAACTCGCGCCGCAACGCCTCGACGATGCGCGAGGTCCAGCCGTCGTCGCGCGCCAGGCGTTCTCCCCAGGGCTCGATGGCACCCTGGAGCAGGGACAGATTCGGATTGGGCACCACCAGGTCGGGATCGACCTCCAGCTTGGATCCTAGGCCGTTGCAATCCACGCACATGCCGAGCGGGCTATTGAAGGAAAACGACGGCGGCGAAAGCTCGGGCAGGCCCACGCCGCAGTTCGGGCAGGCTCGCTCCTCGCTGTAGGCGCGCACCTGATCTTCGCCCTCGACCTCGACCAGCACGGTTCCGCTGCCGGCGCGCAGAGCCGTCTCGACTGAATCGTTGAGCCGGGCGCGCTGGCTGCTTTCCACGGCCAGCCGGTCCACCACGACCTCGACCGTGTGCCGCTTCTTCTTGTCCAGGGCCTTCAGCTCTTCCAGCCGTTGCACCACGCCATCCACGCGGGCGCGCGCGAAGCCGGCCTTGCGCGCCTCATCGAACATCTCGCGAAACTCGCCCTTGCGATTGGCTGCCTTGGGCGCCAGCAAGGTCACGCGCTTCTTCGCCGGCAGGGCCAGCAATTCGTCCACGATCTCGGCCGCGGAACGCGCCGCCACTTCGCCACCGCACAGGTGGCAGCGCTGCTCGCCGGCCCGCGCGTAGAGCACGCGCAGATAGTCGTAGATCTCGGTGACCGTGCCGACGGTGGAGCGCGGGTTGGACGACGCCGACTTCTGCTCGATGGCGATGGTGGGCGACAGGCCGCGAATCTGGTCGTACTTGGGCTTTTCCAGCTGGCCGAGAAACTGGCGCGCGTACGACGACAGCGATTCGACGTAGCGGCGCTGGCCCTCGGCGTACAGGGTGTCAAAGGCCAGCGACGATTTTCCCGACCCCGACACCCCGGTGAACACCACGAGCTGGCGTTTGGGAATGGCCAGCTCGTCGATGTCGAGATTGTGCTCGCGCGCGCCGCGGACAACTACGAAATCTGGCTCGTCAGCGCTGCGCTGGTCTTTCATCACATGAAGTAGTAGGCGAGGCCGATTGAATCCACGATGTTGCCGGAAATCGTGAACGCGGTGGGGCCCGAATCGGGTATGTAGAGTCCAAGTCCTAGCGAGGCCATGAGAGCCACGTTCGGAACGATGAAGACCCGCATCTGGGCGCCAAGGTCCAGCCCAAAATCGAACTGCCGGTTAGCAGGGGCGGCTCGCCAGCTCACCAGGGAAAAGCCGGCCCCGAGGGAGAAGTCGGCTGCGGAAGCCGCGTGAACGTGGTACCAGGCTCGCGCTCCCAGGTCGAATTCAGTACTGCCGTTGCTGAGGAGGCCGAAGATCCCCTCGACGTGGAATCGGCCTCCGGCATCTCCCCACGTCCCAAGAAGGTTTGGAACGACGTGACCGTTGGGGGCGAATATCGCGACCGTCCCCAGGCCGAAGCCGCGGCCGCTGCCGCTCGTGGCGCCGGTCACCGTGGCTCTTGATGTCGGCTCGGAAGGCGGAGTCATTTGGGCCAAAGCCACCGCAGGCGTGAGAACGGAAACGATCGTCAGGAACATCAGGAAACTTGGCGTTCGACGCATGGAGATACCTCGCAGGTTGAGAAAAACGAACCGTACTATAATCGACGTTCGCAATGAAGCTCGGACCGCGTGTCGCCATCGTCACGACGCTGCTCATGACAGCCGCGCTCGCTTGCGCGATCTGGGCCATGCTCGCTGTCTTGCGCGCCGATCAGGTGCGCCGATTGGACAGCGAAGCACACGCCATGGCCGACGCGCTGGCCGCCGGGATGGAGCCGCTGGCGCCGGCGGAAGCAGGCACGCTCCTGTCGGCCCGGGTGGCTTCGGCCAACGCGCGCCTGGGCCAGTTCCGCCTGGAAACCATTGCCTGGGACACGCAGCGGCCCAACAATTTTTGGGCTGGCCTGGTGGAACAAGCGAGCCGGCTCGACGCGCCGGTGGGCCAGCTCTTCGAGCCAGCGGGCATGCCTCTCTTTTACGCCATGGCGATTCCCCTGCACAGCGCCGAGTCCGGCGCAGCAGATCGCCAGATCAGCGCCTTTTTGGGCCTGGTCTGCGACAGCAGCTTCATCACGGCCGAGGTCATGGCCACCGGCTCGCACCTCTTGCCCTTCCTCGTGCTGGGAATTCTCGCCTTTGGCATCCTTCTGTACCTGACCCTGCGCCGACGCGTGGTGAATCCGCTGCGTCGGCTGATCGAGGCCATCGATGCCGTGGCCCAGGGCGACCTGACCCGCGCGGTGCTGCCGGGACGCGACGACGAGATCGGCAGCCTGGCCGGCCAATTCAACAAAATGATGGACTCCCTGCGTGTGGCCCGCGAGAAAGAGGCGCGCGCCACCGCGGCCCGACAGACCATGGAGACGCACCTGCGCCGCGCCGAGAAGCTGGCCACGGTGGGCCAGGTCGCGGCCGAGATCGCGCACGAAGTGGGCACGCCTCTCAACGTGATCGGTGGCCGCGCGCGCACCTTGGCCAAGCGCCCCGACGATCCGGCCGAGGTGCGGAAGAACGCCGAAATCATCACCGACCAGGTCGGGCGCATCACCAAGATCATCCGCCAGGTCCTCGATGCCTCACATAAGAGCCGGCCCAGCCTTAGCCAGGTGGACGTCACGCGTGTGGTGCGCGAGGCGCTCAGTTTCGTGGAGGAGTTGATCAAGCGCCAAAACATCGAAGTGACCGTGCGGGCCGCGCCTGATCTGCGGCCAATTTCCGGCGACCCCGACGAGATCCAGCAGGTCTGCCTGAACCTGGTGATGAATGCGATTCACGCAATGAAGGACGGGGGCAGTTTGACCGTCGACCTCGAACAAATGGTCCGACGCAAGGAGGGCCTGGCCCTATCGCCGCCTTCGCCCTATCTCATGTTGCAAGTCACCGACACGGGGCCTGGCATCCCGGTCGCGGATCGCGACAAGATATTCGAACCATTCTTCACCACCAAGGATCCCGGCCAGGGCAGCGGGCTGGGCCTGGCGGTGAGCAAGGGCATCGTCAAGGATCACGAAGGCTGGATCGAGGTCGACGATGCCCCGCAAGGCGGGGCTGTGCTGCGCGTGTTTCTCCCCGTGGGCAGCGTGGTCGAGCGGCCCCGCGCCGACGGCGACACGCCCGCCCCGGTCAGCGCGGACGCGGGGTAGTTGATCGCTACATTCCCCAGGCCGACTGTATCAGGGCCAGTCCGGACGTGCTGTTCACGCTGAGCGAGAGATTGGTGCCCGTGCCCTTCAAGGTGGTGATGCTGTACCAGTCCCCATTGCGCAAGCCGGGCCAATAGCAGCTTCCCATTCCGGAAGTCCTGATCTGGCCGGTGACGGCCTGCATGTACGCGATGAAGGCAGTGCCGTTGACAGCTCCGCCGTAGTCGTACCCGCTCGTCATGGGCGCGCCGTATTCCGAAACCACCGTGCGACTGGCGTAGGGCCCGACGGCGTTCTTGAGTTTGGTGGTCCAATCTGCCGGGTTCGTGTCGGTGCTGCCAATGGCGTAAATGTGAATATTCAGGAGGCAGCCGGCCAGGCGTGAATCGGCGCCTTGGGTATTTACGTCGGTGTCATTGTAGGTGCCGGCCACCAAGATTCGATTATGGGGAACGCTCGGAAATTCGGCCATCCACGCTACAACCAGATTGATAAAGGCAGCCAGACTGTATCCCGAGGGTTCATTGATGACGTCGAAGTAGACGAGGTCATTGGTTCCGTACGCGTCGACCACAGCCTGCCACATGGCATAGAATGCGTTCATGTCGGGCACGGTCCCGACTCCCGGCTTGTACCAGTACGCGACAATCACTTTCATGTTCTTGCTGATGGCTGCATCAATTAGCCCTTTGTAGGCGGTCCACCACGCCGTGTTGGTGACAGTGGGCTCGTTGACTGGAATTCGTATTGAATTGGCACTGAGCGCTGTTTGAAATCCAGACAGGATTGCATTCGCCTTGGCCAGAACCGTGGCATATGTATCCGAGGAGGAGGACAGCCCGGACGGCTGAAGAACGCCGGCTTGAAAGTTGTCCCCTGGGTCGGCCCAGTTGACACAATGGAAGCTGGCCGCGTCCCCCACGGCACCACTCGTGCCGCCGGTCGTGGTTCCTCCCGACGCGCCTCCGCTGGCGGACGCGCCACCCACAGCGGTCGTTCCGCCGGCGGCTTTCGATCCACCAGTCGTCACGCTTCCGCCGGTAGCGGCGCTTCCGCCGGTTCTCCCACCGGCGGTGCCGGCGCTGCCTCCTGTTGCTCCGGTAGCGCTGTTGCCGCCCACCGTGCCCCCGGAAAGCGCAGTGCCGCCTGCACCGCCGCCGCTGGCCGCGCCGCCCGTTGCTGTCGCGCCGGCCATGGTCCCACTTGCTGCCGTAGTTCCGCCGGACGTCGCACTCCCGCCGATCCCTGCCGAGCCGCCTTCGGCCGCGGATCCTCTGCCGGCCGTTGAGCCGCCGCTCTGGCTGGCGCTGCCGCCTGCACCGCCAGCGCTGGCTGAACCGCTGGCAGCTTGACTGCTTCCTCCCGATGCGATGGACCGGCCCGCGGTACCGGCCGCTGAGCTGACGCTCGTGGCAAGAGCCCCTGCTGCACTCGTGGCACCGCCGCCCGCAATGGTTCCGCCTGCGCCCGTGCTTCCGCCGCTGTGCCCGATTCCAGAGGAATTGCTCGAGCACGCGCCCAACGCTAGGGCCAGCGAAAATCCTGCCACTACCGTGAAACGAATCGAGTGTTGTGGGGTGGATGCCATAGGGAGACTTCCTTCTTCGTGGAACGGCTGCACCTGAACGGTCTTCTGCGGTGCAGCAGCGTCAGTCTGGAAAAGGGGGCTGACCCGGCCAAAACGGGTCTTGCCACTTTGTGACCCACTTCGCATCCAGGTCGCTACTGAAATCTGAGATCGGAGGGGTCCATGCGCCGTCTTCCATTTCTTGCGGGTCTTTCTGTCGCCATGCTTCTCTTGACGACCGGTGCTTGCAGCAACGGCGGCGGGATGCCCTCATCCAACATCGGTGGTAGACCGGCTGGCGGCGTGAACTCTGGGGGCGGCACGGGCGGTGGCATGGGAGGCACAGGCGGAAATTCGAGCACGCCCGCTTCATCAGCAAGTGGTGGCACGGCGACGACCAGCGCTCCGGGCGGAACCAACGCAGCCGCCGGCAAGTCCGCATCCAGTGGATCCGGCGGCGTGACCAACGGCGGAAGTGGTGGCTCTGGCTTGGCTGGGTCCGCAAGCGGCGGCAGCGCAGCAGCAACAGCTGGCGCCACGGTAGCCGGCGGCTCCTCGGGCCGCGGCGGCGCCGAGGGAACTGCGACGGGCGGCGCTGCTCAGAGTGGGTCGGCAAGCGGAGGAAGCGCAGCCGCTACGGCTGGTGCTACGGCAGCGGCCGGATCCTCGATCCGGGGCGGCAGCGGGGGAACCGCAGCAGGAGGTACCAGGTCGGGCGGCGCGACTGACTCTGGGGGCGTGGTGGCCTCGGCAGGTCGCACCGGCTCCGGTGGGTCAAGTGGGACCGGCGGCACAACAGCTTCGCCCGGCGACGGTGGTACCGCTTCCACCTGCGGCACCGGTACGACGCCGGCCGCGAATCCTTTCGGCTGCACGTTCGCTTGGGGAGTCAACGGGAATCCAGCGAGCTACTTGCAGTTCGCTTCCGCTTGGGCCGGCTACAACATCAAGGCCGATGGCACTTTCCCTGCCAACGGCTTCGACTCGGGCAACTGGCTCAAGTCCTTTGCCAGCACCACGGCCGTTCCCGCCTACTACGCGTACATTCTCGGGTACTACGGACACGCCAACGGTCTCCAGGACGGAAACGTGAATCCTGGTGGGCCCAATCTAACAAACGGGATGGGGCCGCTGCTTCTTGGCGTCGACAATGCTGCCTGTCCACAGGGTACGATTTGCGACCAGAATCTGATGGTCAAGGCCTACGCGTGGTACGCGGCCCAGACCTACGCCGCCTACAAGAAACCGGTCATCTGGCTGCTTGAAGGAGATTTCATTCAATATTCGGTGGAGGGCTCAACGTCCGGGCTGTCGTATGCGCAACTCGGACAGCTTGCCGCGCAGATCACCCTGGCGATCAAATGCAACGATCCACCTGCTGTCGTCGCCATGAACTACTCGACCTGGATCAGCTCTTCGCAATTGAACTCCTATATTGGCGCCATGAACACCTCCATGGCGTCTCTTGGCACCAGCTACGACATGATCTGGACCACGGGACAAGGCACCAGCGCCAACGCTGGAAGCAGCGAGACCTGGGCCGCTTTGCATACCCTGACGGGCAAACCCATCCTGGTCGATGAAAGCTTCGGCCTGTCGGCCGCGGGCGATAGCTGGGCCAACCAGACGGCAGCGACCATCAATGCGCGTATCGCAGGCGGCGTCGTGGCAGCCAACATCACGACCGCGACTCCGTCGTACCTGCAGACCAACCTGACGACCACGCTCGCGCCGTCTACCCTCAGCTCAACCTGCCCTTGAGAGGCGCACGCCGTTCACTCCGCACTGAGCGAGACCGACCCTGACGCCAGCGCTCAAAACGGGTCTCGCTGGTTGAGGCTGGCCGCCCGCTTACGACGCGCCAATATGCACGCTTGCCCCTCGCCGGTTGATAGGCAAGGATTGCAACGCTGGAGCGCCCAGCACCGCATGGCCAGCCTCTCAATCACCAACGACGACGCTTCCCCAACCCCCAGGAAGATCCGGGCCGTGATCCTGGTGGTCGACGACGATGCGGCCCAGCGCGCATCTCTCAAGGACGATCTGGAACACGAAGGCTTCGCAGTCGAGCTTGCCGCCGGGGGCCGCGCCGGCGTGGAGCGCGTCAAGCGGGGCGACATCGACTTGGTGGTATCCGACGTGAAGATGCCTGATCTCGATGGGCTGGATCTGCTGCGCGAGGTTCGCGTTTTCGATCCCTCTCTCTGTGTCATCATCATCACCGGATTCGGGTCGATCGACACGGCCATCCGTGCCGTCAAGCTGGGTGCCTACGACTATCTGCCCAAGCCGTTCGAAACCGATCACCTTCTGCTCCTCATTGACAAGGCGCTGGCTGAGCGCGCGCTGCGCTCCGAGGTGGTGCGCCTGCGCGAAGAGGTCCACCGGCGCGACCGGTTGGACAACCTCATCGGTCGCTCTCCCGCCATGCAGGAAGTTTTCGGTCTCATCCGTCGCATGGCCAATTCGCAAGCCAGCGTGCTGGTCACCGGTGATTCAGGCACGGGCAAGGAGCTGGTGGCGCGCGCCATCCACGCCCATGGTCCACGCAAGGCACGCCCCTTCGTGGCCATGAATTGCTCGGCCATCCCCGAGACCCTGCTGGAAAGCGAACTCTTCGGTTACGCGCGCGGCGCCCATTCCACCGCCAATACCGACCGCCAGGGTCTGTTCGTCGAAGCCAACGGTGGCACTCTGTTTCTCGACGAGATCGCCGAGATGCCGCTGCAGCTGCAGCCGAAGTTGCTGCGCGTCCTGCAGGACGGCGAGGTGCGACCTCTTGGCACCAACAAGGTCGAGCGCGTGGACGTGCGTGTGATTGCCGCCACCAATCGCGATCTGGCGGCGCACCTGCGCGAGGGCCACCTGCGCGAAGATCTCTACTACCGACTCAACGTCGTGCAGATCCATCTGCCTCCGTTGCGCGCCCGCAGCGAGGATGTGCTGCCCTTGGCCGAGCACTTCCTGGCTCGGTCGGCCGCGCGGGCAGGCAAGCCCTTGCGCGGCTTTTCCGAGAGCGCCAAGAAGATCATGCTTTCCTACACCTTTCCCGGCAACGTGCGCGAGCTGGAGAACGTGGTGGAGCGCGCGGTGGCGCTGGCTGAGGGCGAGCAGATTGGCCCCGAGGATCTGCCCTCGGTCATGCGCGAGCGCAAGAGCCAGGACCGGCTGGCCACGGCGGTGGCGCAGGGGCTGACCCTGGATCAACTCGAACGCGAGTACATCGAACGCGTGCTGGAATCCGAGGGCGGCAACAAGACGCGCGCGGCCTTACGGCTGGGACTCGACCGCAAAACCTTATACCGCAAGCTGGAAGAGTACGCGGCCGCGCCCAAGCCGGGCGGCGATGCAGACCGGCCGAAGATCTCGTGAGTAGACCTATCGACGCCAGCGCACAGCCCTGCTAGCACTAGGGCATGCCTGATTCATTTGGTTCCCGCTCTGCGTTGCGAGTCGGCGACCGGACCTTCGAAATCTTCCGTCTGCGGGCGCTGCAGGCAGCCGGCCTGCCGCTCGACCGCTTGCCGTTCTCGTTGAAGATTCTTCTCGAAAACCTGTTGCGCCGCGAGGACGGCGTTTCGGTCACGCGCCAGCAGATCGAGGCTGTGGCGCGCTGGCAACCGGACGCCGAGCCGGCACACGAAATCGCGTTCATGCCAGCGCGGGTGATCATGCAGGATTTCACCGGCGTGCCCGCGGTGGTTGACCTGGCGGCCATGCGCACCGCCACCCAGCGCATGGGAGGCGACCCCACCCGCATCGATCCGCTCTTGCCAGCGGAACTGGTCATCGATCACTCGGTGCAGGTGGATGAATACGGCCACGCGCAGGCCCTGGCGCGCAACAACGAGATGGAATTCTTCCGCAATCATGAGCGCTACGCCTTCCTGCGCTGGGGCCAATCCGCGTTTCGCAATCTGGCTGTGGTGCCGCCCAGCACAGGCATCGTCCACCAAGTCAACCTCGAACATCTGGCGCGCGTGGTGTTTGCCGCTGCCGATCCCACGCGCCCCGACGTCATGCAGGCCTATCCCGACACGCTGGTGGGCACCGACTCGCACACCACCATGATCAACGGCCTGGGCGTGCTGGGCTGGGGCGTGGGCGGCATCGAAGCCGAGGCCGCCATGCTGGGGCAGCCCATTCCGCTGCTGATTCCCCAGGTGATCGGCGTCCGGCTGACCGGCTCGCTGCGCGCCGGGGCCACGGCCACGGATCTTGTGCTGACTGTGACCGAGATCTTGCGCAAGCTGGGCGTGGTGGGAAAGTTCGTCGAATTCTTCGGCCCCGGCGTCCCGCTCCTGCCGCTTGCCGATCGCGCGACCATCGCCAACATGTCGCCCGAGTTCGGCGCCACCTGCGTGATGTTTCCCATCGACGAAGAAACCTTGGCCTACTTGCGTTTCTCGGGCCGGTCCCAGGAATCCATCGCCCTGGTCGAGTCCTACTGCCGCGAGCAGGGCCTGTTCGCTACAGCCGACACTCCCGAAGCCCAGTACACCAAGATCGTCGACCTCGACCTGGCCAGCATCGAACCCTGCGTGGCCGGGCCGCGCCGGCCGCAGGAGCGGGTGCCGCTTCCTCAGATCAAGAAGTCGTTTGAAACCGCCCTGCCTTCGCTGATAAAGCCCAAGCAGCCTGACGCTGCCAAGCCCTCCGCGAAGACCACGGCTCACCCGGACCTGAAACACGGCTCGCTGGTGCTGGCTGCCATCACCAGTTGCACCAACACGTCCAATCCGTCGGTGCTGATGGCCGCGGGCTTGCTGGCCAAGAAGGCGGTGGAGCGCGGCCTGGTCAGCCAGCCTTGGGTGAAGACATCGCTGGCGCCAGGATCTCAGGTGGTCACCGCCTACCTCGCGGCGTCCGGCCTGCTGCCCTACCTTGAAACGCTCGGCTTCAATGTGGTCGCCTACGGATGCACCACCTGCATCGGCAACTCTGGGCCGCTGGCCGCGCCCATCTCGCAGGCCATCGAGGAACGCTCGCTGGTGGTGGCATCGGTGCTGTCAGGCAACCGTAACTTCGAAGGCCGCGTGCACCCCGAGGTGCGCGCCAACTACCTGGCCTCGCCGCCGCTGGTGGTGGCCTTTGCCCTGGCCGGCCGGGTGGACATCAATCTCGACGAGGAGCCCTTGGGCAAGGACCGCGCTGGCCAGCCGGTCTTCCTGCGCGACATCTGGCCGTCGCAGGCCGAGATCCAGGCCGCGCTGGCAGCCGTAAAGCCCGCTATGTTCAAGCAGGCATACGCCACCGTGTTCGACGGCGATGCACGCTGGCGCGCCATGCAGGTTCCGCAGGCGGCTACCTATGCGTGGGACGAGGGCTCCAGCTACGTCAAGCATCCGCCCTACTTCGTGGACATGCCGGCCACGCCTCCTGCGGCGGACGAGCTGGGCGGCATGCGCGTGTTGGCCGTGCTCGGCGACAGCATCACCACCGATCACATTTCGCCGGCCGGATCGATCAAACCCGACAGCCCTGCCGGGCGCTATCTGGTCGGTCTCGGCATCCAGCCCAAGGATTTCAATTCCTACGGCTCCCGCCGCGGCAACCACGAGGTCATGGTGCGCGGGACCTTCGCCAACATTCGCATCAAGAATCTGCTGGCGCGCGGAACCGAGGGCGGCGTCACGCGCTACCTTCCCGGCCGCGAGGTCATGCCCATCTACGATGCGGCCATGAAGTACCAGTCTGACAAAGTGCCGTTGATGGTGCTGGCTGGTCGCGACTACGGCTGCGGCTCGTCGCGCGACTGGGCGGCCAAGGGCACGCGGCTGCTGGGCGTGCGCGCGGTGTTGGCCGAAAGCTTCGAGCGCATCCACCGATCGAACCTGGTGGGCATGGGCGTGGTTCCGCTGGAGTTCCTGCCTGGCGACACCGCGCACAGCCTGGGCCTCAACGGCGAGGAGATCTTCGAGACTCTGGGACTGCCCCACTTCCTCGAGGCGCCGCCCGCCCACCGCCAGATCGCCATGCGCATCACCCGGCCCGACGGATCGCAAGACCACTTTGCCGTGCGCGTGCGCATCGACACGCAACAAGAGTCGCTCTACTACCAGCACGGCGGGATCTTGCCCTATGTGCTGCGATCGCTGGTTTGATTGTGCCAATCTCGAAGTTCCTAATTCCCGTCGTGGCAGCCGCCACGCTCATCTCTTCTTCGACCGGCGCCCGGCCCACGCCGCAGCCAGGAGGTACTCGCTTGACCTCGCAGAAATCAGCCTTCCCCTTCGCCTACACCGAGAAGGTCCTGGCCAACGGCCTGCGCCTCTTTGTGGTGCCCTATGAATCCCCTGGCCTGGTGGCCTACTACTCGGTAGTACGCACCGGCAGCCGCAATGAGGTAGAACCGGGCAAGTCGGGCTTTGCGCATTTCTTCGAGCACATGATGTTCCGCGGGACCGAGCGCTATTCCACCGAGCTCTACAATGACGAGATCAAGGCCATGGGCGCGGACTCCAACGCCTTCACCGCCGAGGACATGACCGTGTACCACATCCTGGCCGGCAAAGCCGCGCTGGCCAAGGTGGTCGACATCGAAGCTGACCGCTTTCGCAATCTGAAGTACGACCAGGCTTCCTTCGAGAAAGAGGCCCGCGCGGTGCTGGGCGAGTACAACAAGGGCTCGTCGGATCCCATGCAGAAGATGGCCGAGGCGCTCTACGACCACGCCTTTGCGGTGCACAGCTACAAGCACACCACCATCGGGTTCGTGCGCGACATCGAGGACATGCCCCACCAGTTCGCTTACTCGCGCCAATTCTTCGACCGCTACTATCGGCCCGACAACGTGATCCTGCTCGTGGTGGGTGACGTCAGCGCCGACGAAGTTTTCAAGCTGGTCGAGAAGGCCTACGGTGCGTGGGGAAAAGGCCCGGCGCGGCCCGCGGTTCCAGTCGAGCCGCCGCAGACCCGCGAGCAGCGGGTGACGGTTCCCTGGAAAGGCGCCAGCCTGCCCATGCTGTTTGTCGGCTATCACACGCCGGCGTTTTCCACCAAGTCGGTCGACGGGCCGGCCCTCGAAGTTTTGGGCGAGCTGCTCTTCGCCGAGCGATCGCGCCTACACAAGCAGCTGGTTCTCGACGAGCAGAAGGTGGAAACCCTGGTCGGCGGCGCCGAAAAGCACGTGGATCCCAACCTGTTTGTCGTGCTGGCCCGAGTGAAGCAGGCCAAGGACATGGCCGCCGTCGAAGCCACCATCGACAAGGAGATCGCGCGCATCGCAGCCGAGGGCGTGGACGAGAAAACCCTCGGCGAGGTGCTCTCGCATGCGCGCTACGCCTTTGCCGCACAGCTTGCGACGCCCGACCATGTCGCCCTGGTGGGGGCCGAGTTCTTGGCGTTGGACGGCCGCCTGTCCGCCATCGACGAATATTTCTCCCGACTGGCTCAGGTGAAAAGCGCAGACGTGCAGCGCGTGGCACGCACCTACTTTGCGCCGCAGAACCGCACCACGGTGACTTTGCAACCGGAAACCCCGTGATCCGACGGAGAACACCCATCATGTTGCTTTCCATCGCCCTGGCGGCTGCGGGCGCTTCCCGCCGATCCACTGCTGCTCCCTCGCGACGAGCCGTCTCGGGGCCTCAAGGTCCGCGCACCGTGAAGCTGCCCTCGCCTGACAATCCTCTAGTGGCGATTCGCCTGCTTTTCCAGATTGGCGCGGCTGACGACCCTGCGGGCAAAGCAGGACTCGCCGCCTTGACCGCAGCGATGCTCGGCGAGGCCGGAACCAAGCGCCGCTCCTGGTCTGAAGTGCTCGACGCGCTCTATCCCATGGCGGCCGACATTCAAACCTACGGCGACAAAGATACCTTCGTCTTCGAGGGCACGGTTCATCGCGACAACCTGGCGGCATTCACCGATCTTCTGGCGGAACAGATCCTGACCCCGCGTTTTGCCAAAGAAGATTTCACGCGCCACCGCCAGGACGCACTCGACTACATCAGCAAGACTCTGCGGGGCAACGACGACGAAGACCTAGGCAAGCAGGCTCTCGCCGCACTCATGTTCAAGGGCCATCCCTACGGCCATCCCACCGCTGGTACGGTCGCCGGCCTGAAGGCCATCACTCTGGCCGACGTGCGGCGTTTCTACGCCGCCATGTTCACCCAGGACCGCTTGATCGTCGGTGTGGCGGGCGGATATCCCGACGGCTTTCCTGAAAGCTTGGCGGCGCGATTCTCGGCACTGCCTGCCCAGGGCAAACCGCGCCGAACCCTTCGGCCGCCACCCGCCCACAGCGGTGAAGTCGTCATCGTCGAGAAAGAAGCGCGCGCCAACGCCGTGTCCCTGGGCCACCCGCTCGACCTCACCCGCGCCGACGACGACTTCTATCCTCTGTCTGTGGCCGGCTCGTACCTGGGCGAGCACCGCACCTTCAATGGCCTGCTCATGGTCGAACTCCGGCAAAAGCGCGGCCTGAACTACGGCGACTACGCCTACGTCGAAAGCTTCATCCAAGACGGTCCAACGACTTTCCCGCTAACCAATATCGCGCGCCGCCAGCAACACTTCGAAATCTGGTTGCGTCCAGTACCGCCGCAGACCACGTCGTTCGCCATTCGTGGCGCCCTGTTCGAGTTGGACAAGCTGGTGCGCGAAGGCATTCCGGCCGAGGGCTTCCAAGCCACACGCGAGTTTCTGTTGCACTACGTGGACCTGTGGGCGCAGGATCCGTCGCGCCGCCTGGGCTACGCCATCGATGCTCTCATCTACGGCAAGGACATCCTGGCCGAGTTGAAGGCGCGCCTGCCGACCATGACCAAGGAGCAAGTCGACCGCGCCATCCGAAAGTATCTCGATCCTAAACGCATGACCGTCGCCATTGTCGCCGACAACGCCAAGGCACTACGCGCCGAACTGGCGTCCGGCAAGCCCACCCCCATGACCTATGACACCAAGGACACCCCGGCTGAGGTCCTTGACCGAGACAAGTCCATCGAGGTGTTCCCGCTTGGCCTTTCCGCCAGCCGGATCAAGATCGTTTCCGCGAGAGTCGTGTTCGAGAAGTAGAATGGGCCGCCGATGCCCGGACCCGGCCGCTACCATATTTCGCGCAAGATCGCCGACGGCGGTATGGCCGAGATTTTCCTCGGCAGCCAGCGCGGCGTCGAGGGCTTCGAACGACCGGTCGTGCTCAAGCGCATCTTGGCATCGCTGCTGGCCGACCCGCAATTCCGCAACCAGATGATCGACGAGGCTCATGTCGCCATGAGCCTCAACCACAGCAACATCGTTCAGGTGCTGGATCTCGGCCACGCGCAGGGCCGCTATTTTCTGGTTCTGGAACTGGTGGAGGGCTGGGACCTCAACCAGATCTTGAGTCGCGCCCGCGCAGCTTCGTTTTCTCTCTTGCCCGAGCTGGCGCTCTATGTGGCCGGCGAGGTGTGCCGGGCGCTCGGCTACGCCCACGCCAAGACGCGCGACGGGCAGCCCCTGGGTATCGTTCATCGCGACGTGAGCCCGCACAACGTGCTGGTCAGCGAGCAAGGCGAGGTCAAGCTGACCGACTTCGGCATCGCCAAGGCCATGGGCCGGCGCGAGCACACCGGGCACGGCGTGATCAAGGGCAAGCTGGCCTTCATGTCGCCCGAGCAGGCCTCGGGCTCGGCGGTGGACGCGCGCTCGGACCTTTTCTCTCTCGGCACCGTGTTGTACGTGCTGGGCACCGGCCAGCGGCCTTTCGAGGCCCCCACCGATCTCGAGGCCCTGGTGCGCGTGCGCCATTGCCAGTTCGTCCCGCCCGCTCAAGTCGCGCCCGGTATCTCGCCCGAATTTGCCCGCATCACCATGCGCGCCATGCAGGCGGCCCCCGCAGACCGCTACCAAAGCGCCGAGGAGATGCTGAACGACATCGAGACTGTGCAGCGCTCTGCTTTCAAACCCGCGGGCCAGACCGAGCTGAAGCGCTGGCTGGCGGAACTGCAACGGATAGATGGCGCACCCACCATCTCCAAGGCGGCCGGTCCGACGCTTGCGCCTGACGATTCCCAAGCGTTGCCGCTCGCCGACAGCGCGGACCTAATTTTCGACGACTCCTCCCAAATCTGGCAACCGATCGAAGGTCCGATCCGCCCTACGCAACCTACCATGGCGGCTGTTCCGGCGCTTCTGCCCACAGTGCACGCATCGGCTCTAGCCCGCAGGCTGCCGGAGAAGCAGTCGTCGATAACCTCGCGGCGAGTGGCCATCTTGGCCTTTTTGGGCGGGGTGGCTGCGCTTCTGGCGTGGCTCGGGCTGCGCGAAACTCCGCGCCGCCCCCGTCTGGCGATGCGCCCGTCGCCCGCGCCACGCCCAGCGTCCTCGGCTCCCGCACCACGCCCCGCGGTCCCGCCGCCAGCGGCAACAGTTCCGCCGCCTGCTGCTACAGCGCCGACGCCGCCTCCCCAAGCCACACAAAAGGCCGCCCCAGTGGATTCGCCACCCGATGCGCGCCTGCCGACCCCGCCTCAGTCGGAAGACGATGAAGAGGCTCTGCTCAAGCACAGCGAGCCAGCCGCCTCTGACCAGATCCTCGGCGAAGACGATGGCGAAAAGCCAGCCAAGCCACCGACAGCCAAGCGGGCCAGGCCAGAGAGCGCTCTCCCCGAGAGTGTCTCGGTCTACATCGAAAGCCAACCCCAGGGGGCCGTGATCAAGCTCAAGAATCGCGTCTTCGGGCGGTCGCCGCTCAAGCTGCGCTTTCGGCCCGGAATCATGTACGAACTGACCTTCGTCAAGAAAGGCTACCAGAACACAAGCAAGCGCTTCACGGTAACCGGCCGAAAGAATCAGAAGGTCAGAGTCACGCTCAAGAAGAAGCCCGGACCGAAAAAATCTCTGCTCCAGCGAATCTTCGGCGGGAAGGGAAAGAAATAGCTTTCTCACCACAGAGAGCACAGAGGCCACAGAGACGAGCCGGAAAGAAGAATGGGTTGAACTCCGCTCCGGGCGAGCGTCGGACTGCCGCAGTCAACTGAACTGTCCACAAGGGCGAGATCACTCCGGTCCGATCCGAACCCCTTCTTCCCTGCTGACCTCTGTGTTCTCTGTGCTCTCCGTGGTGAAACATCTAACTTCGGGCTAGTCGCCGCCGGGGTTATACACGCCTGGTAGGCGCGGTCCGCGCCGATCGCCCCCATCGCGCCCGTGGCGGTTGCGGCCATGCCGTGAATGCCTGCGCCGCCCGCGCCCACCGCCCGAATCGTTTCCGCCTCGCCCGTTGTTGGGGTGCTGTCCGTTCGGGTTCGGCCCGGGCGGCGGACGACCCGGTCCCCCACGCACGGGGCTAGCCACCGGCAATGACAGCGGCGGCGGCACCACCCATTCCACGTAGGGTCGAATGTTGGCGTCGCGAATCGCCGCCCAGCCGGCAGCGAAATCGGGCGCGACCTCTTCCGCGCGAATCTCAGGCGGCGTAGCCTCAGCCATGAAGGCCTCGGTCTCGCCCGCTTCCAGCACGATCTCTCCGGCTGGGGGTGCCCCGGCAGCCTGCGCCTCCTGCCAGATGGTCGCGTCGATGGCGCTGTCGCTCGCGGGCGGGGCAACCCAGGGCGGCGGCACAGCGGGCGCGGGAAGGTCGGGGATGGCGGTGGGGAAGGTCGGCGCCGGCCGTGGAGCAGCTGCCGGCTTTTCGCCGCGACGGCGGTGGCGGCGTGAACGGCTGTGGAAATCGGTCGCGGCGTGTAACCCGTGCCGAGCATCGGCCTCACCCGGGTCGAAAACCTCGCTGTCCAGGCCCGCGCACGAATCACACAGGCCGCACTTCCCGCCGTTCTCCTCGCCAAAATACGCACGCATCATCTGCACCCGGCAGTTCTGCGTGTTCATGTACTTCAGCAACTCGGCCAAGCGCCGTCGGTCGGAAATGCGCCGCGCCTCGAACACCGAAGCCGCCTTGTCGATTTGCTCGCGCGTGGGACGCGGCTCCACACCTGCCCAGCGCGCGGCCTTGACTTCCACGGCCACCCCCATGGCCTCCAGCACCGAGAGCACCACGCGCACGCGACGCTCGGGCAAAGCCATCGACAGGGCCAGATCGCGCACCGAAACCTCTTTGCCTTCATCGCTCCAGGCGTACAGCCCCTCGGCCACGGCCCGGGCCTGCGTCTTGGTCGGGTGCGCTTCTTTGAGAAAGTGCTCTTGGATGGCGATGTCGTCCGGCTGGAAGAGCAGCACGCAGCGGGCGGGCTTGCCGTCGCGGCCCGCGCGCCCGGCCTCTTGCACGTAGGACTCGGGCGAGCCCGGCATCTGGTAGTGGATGATGTAGCGGATGTCGGGCTTGTCCACGCCCAGACCGAAGGCGTTGGTGGCGATCATGACCACCTTGCGCCCGGACGACATGAACGACGCCTGCGCCTTCTCCCGCTCCTCGGTGGTCATCTTGCCGTTGTAGCGCTCGACCGGAATCTTTCCGTGGCGCAGAGCCACGTAGAGTTCGTCGACCGCCCTGACCGTCGCACAGTAGACAATCCCAGGCCGCCGCAAGCGCTGGATCAGCTTGCCCAATACGCGCAGCTTGTCCGCCTCGCCGCCGACCTTGCGCACGTCGAATGCCAGGTTGGGACGGTGGAACGACACCCGGCAGGTGTACGCGTCCTTCATCCCCAGCTGCACCATGACGTCCTCGGCAATGGCCGGCGTCGCCGTCGCGGTCAGGCCCAGGATAGGAGGCCGCCCCAGCACCTCGGCCGCGCGCCGCAACCCCAAGTAGGAAGGTCGGAAATCGTGGCCCCACTGGGACACGCAGTGGGCCTCGTCCACGCAGAAGAGCGAGAACTTCACGCCCTGCAGCACGTCCTGCACGGCGGGCGTACAAACCGATTCTGGGGTGATGAGAATCAGCTTGATTCGGCCTTCACGCACGCCTTCCAAATCCGCGGCGCGTTCCTTGGCGGTGCGGGTCGAATCGATGCGCGCCACGGCCACGCCAGCGGCTTTAAGCTTGCCGACTTGGTCCTCAATGAGCGCCAGGAGCGGCGAAACGACCAGGGTTGGGCCAGGGAGCGACAAGGCCGGCAGCTGATAGGTCAGCGACTTGCCGCTGCCTGTGGGCATGACGGCCAGGGTGTCGCGGCCGCTCAAGACCGACTCGATGACCTCGGCCTGTCCAGGACGCAGCTCGCGAATGCGCAGGATCGGCCGGGCGCGGTCCACCGCCTGCTTGAGGGCGGGAGAGTATTCCGATTCGGGCATGGCCCGCGCGCTCGGGATCACGGCAGGGGTGATCGGTTCGATCGGGACAGAGGCTTCCCGTACGCGAAACGGCCTGGCCTCGCCCTCGGATCTCCTGATGACAATGGTTGGCTCGGCCTCTTCCTGCGCGGCCACGAGCCCGGCTCCGCCGTCGTGTTCATCGACACGCGGGGACTCGTTGGCAGCAGCGGCTTTTGCCGGCTCCCAGTTAGACGGGGTACTCAGTCTCGACTCCTCTCCGAACTCACTTCACGTAACCAAAGTATGTATTCCTGCACCAACAACCCATCGTGCCCGGACACGGCCCTAGTTGCGGGACCGTTGGGACGCCGGTCTCAGTACAACCTCGACCGCTTGGACGTCAGCACGGACGCAAAGTCCGCCTTGCAGGAACGCCCATGAACCGTACCACGTTCTCCCTCTTCTAACAAGATCCCGTGGCACGTAATGTGCTCGCACTCATTTCGTGTCGGCTCTCCTGGCTCTTTGTCCTGATTCCCTTCCTCGAGAACGGCTGCTGGCTCGTGGTCCCGCGGCGCTCTCCGACGCAGAGCTTCTCGCTATCCTTATTGGCAGTGGCCGCCGCGGGCGCAATGTTATCGAAATCGCTAGGGATTTGATGGCTCGGCTGGGCGATCTGCACGGCCTGGGTGAGGCCCCGGAGGCAGAACTGCGCAAGCAAGCCGGAATCGGACCGGCCAGGGCCGCCGTGATCCAAGCAGCCCTTGAGCTGGGACGAAGAGCGACCGGAACCCGGCCCGAACGCGGCCGGTTCCTGGGCAACGCTGCCGATGTATGGACGCATTATCGGGCTCGACTGGCGCCCTCTCCGGTCGAGGAATTCTGGATGCTGGCGCTCGACGTGCGACACCGTGTCCTGTTTGAATCTTGCGTGGCGCGCGGGTCGCTGACAGGCGTCGAAGTCCATCCGCGCGACGTGTTTCGCACCCTGATCCGCAGCGCCGCCGCGTCAGTGATTTTTTGCCATAACCATCCGTCAGGCGATCCATCACCCTCGCGCCAGGACATGGAACTGACCGCGCGCCTCCGCCAGGTGGGCGAGCTTTGCGGCATCGGTGTACTCGACCACGTGGTGGTTGCCAGCGGCGGGTACGTGAGTTTCGCCGACCGCGGCTGGCTATGAAGAGACGCAGTTTCTGGACCGATGAATTCGGCGCCCTACAATCCAGCCATGCGGTCCACCGCCATCATGACAGCCACGGCGTCTGTGGCCCTTGGCGTCTGGCCAAGCGCCCTGGCCTGGGCTGACGGAACCGCGCTGCCAGGAACGCGTGCCCTGGGCGCCGGCGGAGCCATGCGTGCCGCAGCCACGGGCGACGCCAGCCCCCTGCTCAATCCCTCTGGCATGTCGCTGGTGCGTGCCTACACAGCAGAGGGCGCCTACCAATATGGAAGCCGGGATTCCACCCACGACGGTCACGTGTCCGTGGTGGATTCCACCTCAGGCCTCAATCTGGGCGGCGCCTTGTTCTACACCTTTCACGCGGCCTCGCCCGGCGGGGTCAGCCAGACCGGCCAGATGGGCGGGGCGTCGTTGTCGTTTCCCCTTGGCGACGTGCTGTTCATCGGCGCCACGGGCAAATACCTCCACTACTCCGCGACGAAGGGATTCACTGTCGATGCGGGACTTACGGTGCGCCCGGTGCAGTTCCTTTCCCTGGCAGCCGTTGGATACAACCTGACCAATCCAGGAGGCTCCGCAGCGCCCCAGGCCGTGGGCGGCGGCGCGTGCTTGAGCCTGATTCCTGGCCTTCTGCTTCTGGTGGACAGCGTACTGGAGCGCGTGAACAAGGACGTTGCTAATCCACAAGAGACGCGCAGCAGTGTCTACTATGTGATGGGCGGCGGTGAGTACCAGATCAAGACCTTGGCGGTCCGGTTGGGCGGCGGGAGCGATGGACTCCACCAGAACGGCTACGTGAGCGGCGGCTTCTCCTTTGTTTCAGGTATCGGCGCCCTCGACATGTCGGTGCGTCAGGATGTCTCAGGCGACCGAAAAGGTACCTTCGTCGGCGTCAGCGCTCGGTTGTTCGTTCCCGCGCCATGATCTTTACAGGCTAGACTGACGACTCCGTGTCGCTTGGTTCCCGGAACTTTTCTGCTGTTAAGCTGTCCATTGATATGTGGAGGCCACCCTCGCGCCCACGCCGGCGACGGCCATCCCGGCCACAGCGTCCCACCCCGGTCGGCTGCGTGCCGCGCGCCCGCAGCCTGCGTTTCAGATGAGTGTGTCCGAACGACTTCTGGTTGCCAGGTTGGTCAAGAGGGACGAGGAAGCCTTCAATGAAGTGGTCCGCCAGCATGGCGACCGCGTCTTCAACCTGGTCCTGCGCATGGTCGGCTCGCGCGCCGAGGCCGAGGACATCGCCCAGGAAGTCTTCGTCACGGTATTCAAGAGCATCGATTCGTTCCGCAGCGAGGCCAAGCTGTCCACTTGGCTGCTGCGCATTGCCACCAACCACGCCAAGAACCGCATCAAGTACCTGGCCCGCCGCCGGGAACAAGGTTCTGAGCCAGGCGGAGCCGACAGCGGCGACCTGCCGGACGAAGGAAAGGCTCCGGCCCAGTCACAAATCCACGGGCCCGACGTCTTGCTCGAGGCGGCCGAAACCGAGGACATCATGCAACAGGCGATTGCCACCCTGGACGAGGACCAGCGCCTCCTGGTCGTGCTCCGTGACGTGGAGGAATTGTCCTATGAGGAAATCGTGGAAATCACGGGCTTGCCCGAAGGCACGGTCAAGTCACGCTTGCATCGCGCCCGCATGACGTTGAAGCAACTGCTCGAGGACAAATTCAAGTGAGCTCAGGCGATTCCCACACCCGGACCGTGGACTCCTTTTCCGCCTACCTCGAGGGCGAGCTTGCCCCCGAAGCGAAGGCGTCAGTCGAGCACCACCTGTCCACCTGCATCCAGTGCCGCACTTCGCTCGAGCGCTTCCGCCGCACCCTGGGAGGCCTGGGCAGGCTGAAGGGGACGGCCGCCCCGAACTCGTTTCTGGCGGACATCCAGCAACAAATCAATCGTCGCTCGCGCGGTCGCTTCTTCCGCCGGCGCTGGCTGCTTTTCGGCCGCATACCCTTTGAATGGCTCTCGCTGGCCATGATCGTGGCCATGCTGGTCTACTACCTTGTGATGCTGCAATCGTCGCCCACCGGGGTGAAACCGATTCCGTAGCTGCGGCTTGTCGGGGAATTCGCGACCGGTGAGTAGGCCGGGGCGCGGGTCGCGGCTAGCGTGTGCGAGGGCGTGAGCGAGTTCGTGTGGGGCACGCGGGCCACGGGCCGCCCGCGCAAACCGCACCACGCTGGCCGCTCACGCGCACGCTGGACGACCTAGTCCCCAGCTCTAGCTCACGTAGACGAACAATACCTTGAGATACTGTCCCTCGGTGAAAGCCGGCGGCAGAGGGTGATCGCCGCCTGGACCGCCGGTCTCGACGATGCGAACCTCACGATGGGCCTGCTTGGCGGCCGCGGCGATGATGCGCTCGAAGTCCTGTGCGCTGACGTTCTGCGAGCAGGAGCAGGTCACGAGCAAGGCTCCCGACGCACAGGCAGTCAGCGCCAGGGCGTTGAGCCGCTCGTAGCCCTTCGTCGCTGCCTCGAGATCCTTGCGTGCCCGCGCGAACTTGGGCGGATCGACCACCACCAGATCGTAGGACATGGGCGTGGCGGTCTCCAGGAAACGGAACGCATCGGCCTCCACGGCGCGCACAGTAGCGCCATTGGCGGCCGCGTGTGCCTCGATGCGGGCCACGGCGCGCGGCGAGCTGTCCACCGCGGTCACTTCGCTGGCCCCGGACCGGGCTGCCTGCAGCCCAAAGCCGCCGGCATAGGCATAGCAATCGAGCATGCGCAGCCCCTGGCCCGAACCGGCCAGCTGCCCCACGCGGATGCGGTTGGGCCTCTGGTCGAGGAACATGCCCGTCTTCTGGCCGACCAGCGGTTCGGCTTCAAAGCGCAGGCCGTCCTCCAGACAGGGGACCAGGTTGCGCGCCTCGCCCCGCACCACGCGATTCTGCGCCACAAAGCCTTCCAAGTCGGCGTAGCTGCCCGCCGCCACTTCGTAGATCGTCCGCGGTGACAACGACGCTTCCACCGCATCGAAGATGGCTTCCCGGCGCAAGGCCAGCCCCAGGGTGGTGACCTGGACCACAGCGGCGTCGCCGAACACGTCCACCACCAAGCCAGGCAGTCCATCGCCTTCGCTGTTGACCAGTCGATAAGCCGTGGTGTTGGGGTTGGGAAGCTTGAGCCGCATTCGCAGGGTCTGTGCCTCGCGCAGGCGCGCCACGAAGAACGCGGCGTCGACGGCTTCGTCCTTGCGAGTGAGCAGCCGCACCGGGATCTGCGAGCGCGGGTTGAAGATACCGCGGCCGATGAAGTGGCCGTCGTGGTCAACCAGCGACACGACGTCGCCGGCAGCGGCCTCGCCGTCTAGTCGATCCACGGCGTTGGCGTAGACCCAAGGGTGCCCGAACCAAAGCGGCCGCGCCTTGCCGCGACACAAGACGACCCGGCCGGAGGAATCGCGGGCTTGGCCGGAAACGCCGTCGGACGAGACAAGATTGGTTGCTCGCTTGCGTGACATCGAAGCATTATAGGCTGCCGTGCTGGCGATGCTGCCAATACCGATTCTGATTGCCCTGCTGGCGCAAGCCGAACCTGCGCCGGCTGAGACCAGCGCTCCACCCCAAGCCGAGGCGACCGCTCCGGCTGCCGAGCCTGCGCCTGTCGCCGAGCCCGCACCTGAGCCCACGCCACCGCCGCCCGCGCCGGCTCCGACAGAGCCCGAAGCGAAGCCAGCGGAGCCGTCTGGGGCCGAGCCGCACATGACGTTCGGGTTCTGCGCCGGCGCAGATTTCCAGCTCTCGGGTGATGTCTCGCCAAAGGTTGGCTACTCGATTAGTCCGCTCTTCCAGTACGAGTACTTGCGCCTCGGCGACCGGCTCGCGCTCGGCGCACGGGCGGAGTTCACTTTCGATCGCTTTCAGGAGCTGGTAACCGCGCAAGCCGACATGGGCGGGGGTCAGTTTCAGCCATACCGCACGACACGCTCCCTCACCTACTTCGACTTCGCCCTGCTGGCGACCGCCACCTTGCACCTCGGCCGATTTCAGCCCTGGGCGGCAGCCGGAATGGGGTTGGCCCTGGGCAACTTCGACAGCGCCGAGGCGGCCTATTCACCAGGCGACTTCCGCACCACGAGTCCGCTTGTCATCGGCGCCGGTGGGCTCGACGTCGCAGCAAAACCAGGGTTTCTAGTCGGACTGCACGTCGAGTACCGAGGCCTGCTGGCCCAGCCGAGTTCGCTTCTCGCCAGTGGCCAGACCATCCATGTCTTCGGCGACCGCCTGTCAGTCCAAGCCGGGCTGCTCTATCAGTTCTGACGGAGATGCAAACGAGACGGCCTGTTGGGGAATCGCAGGCCGGCGCAGGTCGGCCAGCGTGCCCGTGAGCGAGGGCGGTAGCGACCAGCGTGGCGCGTGGGCGATCTGCGTGTGCGACCCGCGGCACGCGTAGCGCCCCCCCCGTCACCGCCCACGAACTCGCTCACGCTCTCGCACACGCGACCCGCGATCCGCGGGCCGGCCCTCCCGGACGGCCCGAAACGCCGCAACAGAGTCTGGCTAACCCTCCATGAAGCTCTTCAGCCGCTTGCTCCTCGATGGGTGTCGCAGCTTGCGTAGGGCCTTGGCTTCGATCTGACGGATGCGCTCGCGCGTGACTTCGAAGTCCTGACCCACCTCTTCCAAGGTGTGATCCGACTTCTCTCCGATGCCGAAGCGCATGCGCAGCACCTTCTCTTCCCGTGGTGTCAGCGTGGCCAATACCTTGCGGGTTTGGTCCGCCAGGTTCATCGAGATGACCGCGTCCGAGGGCGAGATGATGCTCTTGTCCTCGATGAAATCACCGAGGTGCGAGTCTTCCTCCTCGCCAATCGGCGTCTCGAGCGAGATGGGCTCCTTGGCAATCTTGAGCACCTTGCGGACCTTGTCGAGCGGCAGCTCCATCTTCTCGGCAATCTCTTCCGGTGTCGCCTCCCGGCCCAACTCCTGCACCAGGTAGCGGCTGGTGCGGATGAGTTTGTTGATGGTCTCGATCATGTGCACCGGAATGCGGATGGTGCGCGCCTGATCGGCGATGGCGCGCGTGATGGCCTGGCGGATCCACCAGGTCGCGTAGGTGGAGAACTTGTAGCCGCGCTTGTACTCGAACTTGTCCACCGCCTTCATCAGGCCGATGTTGCCCTCCTGAATGAGGTCGAGAAACTGCAAGCCGCGGTTGGTGTACTTCTTGGCAATCGACACCACCAGGCGCAGGTTGGCCTCGACCAGTTCCGCCTTGGCTTGCTCGGCTTGGTGCTCGCCGTCCTCGATCTCCTGCACCGTCGCGCGCAGGCCCTCCTCGGTCATCGCCGCCTCTTCCTCGACCTTCTTGACCTTCTTCTTGGCGTTGTCGATGACCTTGGCCAGATCCTCGATCTCCTCGGGCCGCAGGCCGAGCTTCTTGGCCACCGCGCGCTGGCGCAGCGGCGACGATCGGATCTCGCGCAGGGTCCTGCGAAACTCACGCTGGGGCAAGCCCGCCCGTTGCTCGCAGTCAGTAATCTCGCGATGAGCCGCCTCGATGCGGGACACCAGCCCCTTGAGCCGGGCCACGATGCGATCGATCTGCTTCTTGTTGAGGCGCATCTCCTGCAGGGCTTCGAAGAGCTCATCCTTGATGCCCGTCACCTGCGTCTTCTGCCTCCGGCGCGCCGATTCCGAAGTGCCACGGGCGCCGCCCTTCTCTTCCGCCTTCTCCAGATCCTTGTGCAGACGCCGCACCTTCTCGATGATCTTGCACACGCGCTCGACGTGCCACGCTTCGTCGAACTCGGCATCGTCCTCGTCCGCGTCCTTGACGACTTCCTTGACCCGGATCTTCTGCTTTCGCAGCTTGTCGCCCAGATCCAGGATCTCCTCGATGGCCACGCTTGAGTTGAGCACCACCTGCAACACACGCCGCTCGCCGTCCTCGATGCGCTTGGCGATCTCCACCTCGCCCTCGCGCGTGAGCAGGGACACCGACCCCATCTTGCGCAGGTACATGCGCACGGGATCGTTGGTCTTGGAGTAGCCGTCGTCTTCTTCTTCCTCCTCTGGCTCGCTCGCCCGTGCAGGCTCGGGCGCGGGGCGCGCCTCTTCGGGCTCTGGCCCGCCCGACTTCTCGGTCACCCTCACCTGCGAGGCCGAATCCACGATCTCGATGCCTTCGCCTCCCAGGGTCGAGAGCCAGTCGTCGATCTGGTCGGACGACACGATGTTCTCGGGCATGTGATCGTTGACTTCGTCGTAGGTGAGAAACCCCTTGGCCCTGCCAATGGTGATGAGTTCGCGCTTCTTGCGCTCGCTCTCCTTGCTTGACATGGGGGTCTTGGCGGCTGGCTTGGCTGCCGGCTCCAGATCGTCATCGTCTTGGGGTTCTTCGCTCAGTTGCTCGTCCGCATCTTCGATCATGTCGTGTGGCCTCTAGTTCGCTAAACCCAGCTTGCTTCGAATCAGCGCCATTTCGCGCATCGAAATGGCGCGCGCTTCTGTTTCATCCCCCCGCGCCAGCGCCTCCCGGTGCTGGCCCTCAGCCAGGGCGATCTCGGCCTCCACTCTCGACCGGCCCAACCGACCCAGCAAGGCCCGCAGCGCTTCTTCCGCCGCGTCCACTTCCTCCCAAGATCCGTCCATCACCGCCGCCCCAACCGATGCACGAATCTCTGCAGGACAGGCGTCGAGCCATGCCGGTACATCCGCCCTTTGCCCGGCCTGCAAGGCTTGCAGGGCCGTGCGATACACCTGCCGCATGCCCGGATCGACCAGCAGCTCAAGCACCTGCGCCGCCGCCTCGGTGGAGGCCAGGGACGGGTGGCTGACCAACAAGGCGAATACCGCCAGTTCGTCGCGCGGCGGCTGCGCCGCTGCTGCGGCCGGCGCAACAGTCTGGTCGGCGGGTGCCGACTGCGCGGCCGGTGCCAAACGACGCTCGGTGGCCGCGTCGCGCACCAGGCGCGCCACCTGCGGCACGGGAACGTGCAGCTTGGCGGCCAGCTCGCGCATGTAGAGATCCCGCACCATTGGGTTTCTCACCTTGGCCAAGACCTCAACCACCCGCCTCGCCGTGTCGGCCTTGCCCGGAATGGTGACGTCGTCGGCTGCCTGCTGGATGAGATGGTCGAGCATGGGCCGCGCCCCTTCCACAAGAGCGCGGAAGGCCTGGGCGCCATGGGCCCGCACGAAGTCGTCGGGGTCTACGCCGGCCGGCATCTGGGCCACGCGACCATCGGCGTCCGCCTCGGCGAAAAACAGGCCGGCTTCCACGGCGACGGGGATGGCCTTCTCGGCCGCCCGCGCCCCGGCCGCGTCGCCGTCGAACACGACGACGATGCGCTTGGCCGCGCGGCTGAGCAGTTTCACCTGCTCGCCGGTCAGCGCCGTACCCATAGGGGCGACCGCCTCTTCGATCCCGGCCTCGTGCAAGCTGAGCACATCGAAATTGCCCTCCACGATGATGGCGGTGCCGCTGCGACGAATGGCCTCCAGGGCCACATGCAGGCCGTAGAGGTTCTCCTTCTTGTGAAACAGCGGCGTGTCAGGCGAGTTGACGTACTTGCGCTCTTTGGCATCTGGGTCCAGCAGGCGCGACGAGAACCCGACCGGACGCTTCTGCCGATCGAGAACAGGCAGCATCACCCGATCGCGAAAGAAGTCGTAGCGTCCGCGCTCGTTGGCGCCCACCAAACCCAATTGCTCCGCCACAGTGCCCGGGATGTGCAACGAGGCCAGGTGCTTCTGCAGCGCGTCCCATCCCGCCGGCGCATAGCCCAGGCGAAAACGAGCCCTCAGCGCCTGAGAAATTCCCCGCTTGTCCAAATACGCACGCGCCGCGCTGCCCGCCGGACCAGCCAGCTGGGCCTCGAAGAAACTGGTGGCAGCGTCCATCACGCGCAACATGCGCTCGCGTTCAGATTCCGCCTCGGCGGCTGCCTGGCGCTCCGCGGGAGACTGCTTGGCCTCGGGAAGGTCCACACCCGCCTGATGGGCCAGCTCGCGCAGCACCTCCATGAATGACCGCTGCTCGATCTTGACGAGAAAGGAAAAGACGTCGCCCTTCTCGCCACAGCCGAAGCAGTGAAAGTATTGCCGCTGCTCGTGCACGTTGAATGAAGGGGTTTTTTCCGCATGGAAAGGACAGAGCCCCTTCCAGCTTCCGGTGCCAGCCCGTTTCAGCTCTACATACCGTCTGACGACGTCCACGATGTTCGTACGATCACGGACATCGTCAATCTTTTCGCGTGGCAGCAGAGGCAAATGGAAACCCGCGCCCCAGAAAAAGCGGCAGGACGTATTAGCTCGCAGCACGGCCGAGTCAAGAGGAGATGGGCAGGAAAAGTAACTTGCTGTATTCACTCATTATATCAATGAGTTACGTCGGCCGAGAACACAGATAAGAGAGGAGAGAATACAGAGATACCCGCCGCAGTCGACAGCCTGGAATAGGTCGGGCTGTCGACTCTCGGCCCGTTCTACTGACCAGCGTCGTTCTGAAGAATCTGCTCATCCTGGCGCTGCATGATGATGAATTCCACGCGGCGGTTCTTGCTCCAGCAATCCTCGTTGTGCTGGGTGCAGATCGGCTTGGTCTCGCCATAGCCCTTGGCCTTCAGGCGTCCCAGCTCGACATTGCGGTCCTCGAGCGCCCGCATGACGGACTTGGCGCGCCGATCGGTGAGATCCAGGTTGTGCTCGTCATCGCCGCGCTCGTCGGCGTGGCCCTGGATCTCGATGAGACGAATCTCCGGGTGACCCTTGATGGTCCCGGCAATCTGATCGAGCAGCGGGAACGATCGCGGCAAGATCTCGTCCTTGTCGGTCTCGAAGTAGATCTTGTCCATGATCTCCAGCTTGCCTCGCTGCACGATGACCAGGCCCTTGTCCGGACAGCCGTCCTCGTCCTCGAAGCCATTGTAGGTTTCCGGCTCGTTCGGGCACTTGTCCAGCTTGTCGGGAATGCGGTCGTGGTCGTTGTCAGGATCGGGGCAGCCGTCCTCGTCTTCGAATCCGTCGAAGTCTTCGGGATCGTTGGGACACAGGTCCACCTTGTCCGGGATGCCGTCTTTGTCGTTGTCGAGGTCCGGGCAGCCGTCTTCGTCCTCGAACCCGTCGAAGTCCTCGGGATCGTTGGGGCACTTGTCCACGTCGTCCGGAATACCGTCGCCGTCGCGATCGTTGGTCTTGTGCTCGGGACAGCCGTGGTTGCTCTCAGGTCCTGGATCGTTGGGGCAATGGTCGAGGTCGTCGGGGATGCCGTCCTTGTCGTTGTCCAGATCGGGGCAACCGTCCTCATCCTCGAAGTCGTCGTAGTCCTCGGGATCGTCGGGGCACTTGTCCACGTCGTCCTTGATGCCATCGCCGTCCCGATCGCCCGTGCCAGGCTCGAAGATGAATCCCACGAACATGCGACCTTTGGCCGCCCCGTAGGAGCTGGGCATGATTCGATAGCCGCCGCCGACCTCGAAGAACGAATTGGCCGCGAGATACAGCTTGATGCCGGCGATGGCCTCACCGCCTGGCTTCATGGCCGATTCGCTGTTGTTGGCAGCGATGACCTTCGAATTGAGTCCCTCAAAGGCGTAGACCTCGCCCACCACATCGAAGCGGAACGGCACCACGCCCCAGGCCACGCCCAAGCCGGCCAAGATTTCATTGCCGACCTTGATGCCCAGGTCGGTGTTGGGGTCTATTTTGGTGTTGGTGGTGGTGGTGATGGAGCGAGGGAATGAGTCTGCGTTGTCGACAAATGTCGAGGCACCCTTGGTGCGGATTCGTGCCCCGACGTTGATCGCGGTTCGCAGCACCCCATAGCGGCCCCAGTTGGCGTCCACCGCCACCGAGGGCTGGAAGATGAACTGACCCTCGCCCATGAATTTGGTCTTGTCGCCAGTGGGCAGCACCATGGCTGGGATCAGGCTGACGCCGATCTTCTTTCGACTGGGGTTGATGAGTCGAATCTTGGGGGTGATGACCATGTCCCCGATCCCCTGCGCGTCCATCTGATGCTGGATATCGTCGTTGGGAATCGGCGTGTTGTTGGTGTCGATTGGCGAGCCATCGCCGGAGAGCACGACGATGGGCAGGGACAATCCGAGCTGTAGGCCCAGATGGTCTCCTTGGACAAGACCGACGGCCCCTTGCAAAGTCGTCGTGATCAGGTTGTGGACCGTCACAGCCGAGTTGATTGAGTTGTCAAGGGCTGCGACACCTTTCAGCTGCAAGGGCTGCCACGCAATGGTGGTGACCAGTCCGAACGAAACGTCGAGCGGCGCCAGAACCTGGGCACCGTTCAGGGTGAAGTAGCCCTTGGAGTCGGCCGCTGGCCGGAAGATCTGAAGATCAATCGGGCCTTTGTTGAGTTGCGCCTGCGCCGGCGCGACGGCACCGATCAAAGCCAGCGTGAGTGCGAGACCGAACACGTGCTTGCGAAAATACATGCGTTTCTCCGTCGGGTACGAAGCGGTCGGGTTCTGCTGCCAACACAGCGAGCGTTCGCGGGGCACCGCTTCCTATATATCAGCGCCCAGATCCCGGGTAAAGGGGCGCGATTCAATCTTGAAACAGGCCTCAGGAGAGAAGGCCGGTGAGCTGACGGACGATTCCGGCCCGGATGCTGCCCCCCAGCGGCCCCAGCAAAAAACCCAGGTCCAGGGCGACCCGCACGCAGGTATCCTCCAGGTCCAAAGCAGCTTTCAGCCCCGCGCGCGTGACGGTGAGCCGGGTTTCGCCATCCCAGCGGCAGACGGCGCTGTACTCCTTCTCCAGACGGGACGTGGCGCCCATGATGCGCGAACGAGCCTCATCACGCGACAGGCGGTGGGGAATGTCAACGTTCACTCTCGGCATTGATCGCAACTCTAGCACGGAGATCGGCAATCAGAATCCTGCAGTTGATGGTCAGATTCAGGGCCGCAGGCGCTCCGAGAGTGCCGCAGGGAACTCTCGGATGTCGCCCTGCTTGTCGACGCAGGCGTGGATGGTGTGACCGGTGGCCAGCAGATCGTCGCCCCGCAACACCCGGTACTCGAAGCGCAGCGACGCGCGGCCCAATTCAGCCAGCTTGGTCTCGACCACCAGCAAGTCGTCGTACAAGGCAGGCCGCTTGTAGTTGACCTTGGCCTCCGCCACCGGCAAGTAAATGCCGTGCGTGCTCTCGACATCGCGCCAGCGCGCGCCCTTCTCGCGCAGAAAGTCATTGCGGGCCGCTTCGAAGAAGCGCAGGTAGTTGCCGTAGTACACGACGCCCATCTGATCGGTGTCGCCGTAGATCACGCGAATTTCAGTCTTGGCCATTTACCCTCCTGGGGGACCCGACTATAAACTATCAGCCATGCCTCTCGTCTTCGAAGAAGTCCACGCGGCCCCTGACAAGAAACGCGTCAACCAGGAGTGGTTCATCCTCGCCAACACCGGTGCATCGCCGGTGAGCACGGCGGGCCTGCAGGTCATCGTGAGCTTGCCAGGCAAGCGCGGCTCGGTCATGGGTCAGATCGACCCGGGCTTCCTGCTGCAACCAGGCGAGAAAATCCTTATTGTGAGTGGCATCCCTGGGAAGGTTTCCCAGGGCGATCCTCCGACGCGGGAGGGCCTGCGCACCTACCATCTGTTTCAGCGCGAAGGCCTCCTGCACGGCAGCGGCACGATCCTGCGTTTTGCCCTGAACCAGGTGGACCTGGCCCGGGTCACCTTTGACCGCGAAGCGCCCAATGGGATCGCAGCTTCCAAACAGCCGTGAAATCATACCCGAGAACGTAGCGCGGCCAGCGTGCCCGGTAGCGGTAGCGTGAGCGACCAGCGAAAAACGCGGCCTGCGTGGGCGATCGGCGTGTGCGAGGGCGATCAGCGTGGAGCGGACTGCGTGGCAAGTGCGTGAGCCCGCGGCGCGCTTTCCGCCTCCCGCCCACCGCCCACGAACACGCTCACGCCCTCGCCCACGCGGCCCGCGGCCCGCAACCCGGCCCTTTCTAGATCTCCATTATCTCTTTGTCTTTTTTCGTGACCAGCTCGTCTATCTTGACCACGGCTGCGTCGGTGGCTTCCTGCACCTTCTTCAGACCCGCCTTCTCTTCGTCTTCGGTGATGTCCTTGTCCTTGAGAAACTCCTTGAGCATCTCGTTGGCGTCGCGGCGGGCGTTGCGCAGGGCCACCTTGGATTCCTCGGCCATCTTCTTGACCGTCTTGACCAAATCCTTGCGCCGTTCCTCGGTGAGCGGCGGCATGGGCAGCCGCACGATTTCGCCGTCGGAAGACGGGTTGAGGCCAAGCGACGACGAACGGATCACCTTTTCGATCTCAGGGATGAGAGACTTCTCCCAAGGCTTGATGGTGATGAGGCGCGGGTCGGGCGCGCTCACCGACGAGACCTGGTTGAGCGGCGTGGGCGTGCCGTAGTAGTCGACACGCAGGCCGTCGAGGACGGCCACATTGGCCCGTCCCGTACGCACCTTGCCCAGATCCTTCTTGAGTGCGTCGATGCCCTTGTCCAGGTTCGCTTGCAGATCCTTGAGAACGTCACTTACCATGGGTACGCTCCTCCTCTGCCACCGGCGGAGTGCCGGCGTAGCTGCTGCGCGGTTCGCGCCGGTCCTCGACGACGAGGGTGCCGAGCGGCTCCCCGAGCAGGACCCGCCGGACGTTGCCCGGCTTGGTCATGTTGAAGACAAGAATAGGCAGCTTGTTGTCGTGGCACAGCGAAATCGCCGTGGAATCCATGACCGCCAGCTTGCGATTGAGCACATCCAAATACGACAGGCGCCGGAACAGGCGCGCGTCGGGGAATTTCTGCGGATCCTTGTCGTACACGCCATCCACCCGGGTGGCCTTCATCACGATGTCCGCCCCGATCTCCATCGCGCGCAAGGAAGCCGCCGTGTCCGTCGTGAAAAATGGGTTTCCCGTGCCCGCGCCGAAAATCACCAAGCGTCCCTTTTCCAAGTGCCGGATGGCGCGGCGACGAATGTAGGGCTCGGCCACCTTCTGCACTTCCAGCGCCGAGAGCACCCGTGTCTTAGCCCCCCGCGATTCCAGGGCGTCCTGCAGGGCCAGGGCATTGATGAGCGTGGCGAGCATGCCCATGTAGTCGGCACTGGCGCGGTCCATGCCCGCCGTGCTGGCCGCCACGCCCCGGAAAATGTTGCCACCGCCGATGACCAGGGCCATTTCGACGCCCAGACTGTGCACGTCGATGAGCTCGTCGGCAATTTGCGCCAGCACCACGGGATCGATGCCCCCGCCCTTGCCGCCCATCAAGGCTTCGCCCGAGAGCTTGAGCAGAATCCGGCGGTACTTGACCCCGGGAGCGAGAGGCGGACGCGTCACGGGCGGTGCCACGGCCGCCGCCAACCCAACGCCCACCGGCAGCACGCCATCCGCAGGACCGGGGCGCTTGATCCCGGCCTTGGGTTTTCGCTTTCCCGACTCCGTGCCCACGTCAGCCTCGCTAGGCCTGACCGGCCTGGCGCTTCACCTCGTCGACGAAGTCGTCGCTTCGCTTGGCCAGTCCCTCGCCCACCTCGTAGCGCATGAAGCGCCGGATCTTGATGTTCTCGCCGATCTTTCCCACCAAATCGGTAAGCAGGCCGCGGATGTCCTTCTTGCCCTCGCTGTCCCGCATCCACACCTGATCGAGCAGGCAAACCTCTTTGATCCACTTGGCCATCTGGCCCTCGACGATCTTCTGCAGCACCGGCTCGGGCTTGTTCTGCTGGCGCGCCAGCTCCAGGCGGATGGAACGTTCTTGCTCGATGACCGCCGCCGGAATCTCATCTTGCGACACATACTGCGGGCTCATGGCCGCCACCTGCATGGCCACCTCGCGCGCGAAAGCCTGGAAGTCTGGATTGCGTGACACGAAGTCGGTCTCGCAATTCACCTCGACCAGGACGCCGATGCGCGCGCCATGCATGTAGCTGGCAATCATGCCCTCGGCCGCGATGCGCGTGGCCTTCTTGGCCGCCTGAGCGACGCCCTTCTTGCGCAAGTATTCGACGGCTTTTTCCATGTCGGCGGCGCACTCTTGCAGGGCCTTCTTGCAATCGGCCATGCCGGCCTGGGTGCGCTCGCGCAGGTCCTTGATCATCTGGCTAGTAATCTCACTCATCTCAATCGTCTCCTGCTGCCTTGAAGCGAAAATCCCAAATCTACTTGTTCTGGTTTTCGTCCTCGGGGGACGCGGCTGCCTCGGGCGCGGGCATGTCGCCCCGTCGGCGCGACACGACCTCGACCCGCGGTCCTTCACCACCGGACGAGACGCGGATTGTCTGCACCTCGTTCTCGCCCTCGCCCTGAGCATGCGCAGCCGAGGCCCGCTCACGCGCCAGCTTCTGGCCGAGCATGCAGGCATCGGCCACCTTGGCCGCGAACAGGCGAATGGCGCGAATGGCGTCGTCGTTGCCGGGAATGGCGTACTGGATGAGATCCGGGTCGCAGTTGGTGTCCACCATGGCCACGATGGGGATCTCTAGCTTGCGCGCCTCGCTCACCGCGATGTGCTCCTTGACCACATCGACGATGAACACCGCCCCAGGCAACTCGCCCATGGCCTTGATACCGCCCAGGGCCTTCTCCAGCTTCTCCTGCTCGCGCGTGAGGTTGATGACCTCTTTCTTGGTGAGACGTTCGAAGGTCCCGTCGGTGCCCATCTTCTCGATGGCCTGCAAACGCTCGATGGAGGCCTTGACGGTGTGGAAGTTGGTGAGCGTGCCGCCCAGCCAGCGGTTGGTCACGAAGAACTGGCCCGAGCGTTGGGCCTCGTCGCGAACCACGTCCTGGGCTTGCTTCTTGGTGCCCACGAATAGCACGGGCTTGCCCTCGGCCACGGTCTTGACCAGAAAGTCGAAGGCGCGCCGGAAGGCTTTCACCGAAAACTGCAAGTCAATGATGTGGATGCCGTTGCGCGCGCCGAAGATGTACGGCTTCATCTTCGGGTTCCAGCGCTTGGTCTGGTGACCGAAGTGAACGCCGGCCTCCATCATGTCGCGCATGCTCAGCGGCGTGTCGACTGCCGCAATCGGGTTCTGCAGGTCGGGAGCGGCGGGCGGGGTCTCGGCCGCCATCATGGCCGCCTGGTCCTTTTCGTTCGTCGTATCCATGTTTCCCTTTCGCGTTGTTGTCCGCCGCTGACGTCATCGAAGGCCGAAGACCGCCCGAACGTTTCCGTCCGGGTCGGCACGCGCGGCCCACTCGGTCAGCGTGTGGTGTTGAAAGCGGCAGGTTCCTACCACATTCCCGACACCTGTGCGGCAAATGATGTGATTTTGTTGGTGTCGTGTTTCGGCCCGCCGCTTGCTAGAAGACAGGAGTTCGCAGCGAAGGAGAATCATTGCACATGCCATTCACGCAGTCCGCATCCGCCGTCGAAATCAAGCCCGCCACCGGGAAGCTGGGTATCTTGATGCCCGGGATGGGCGCCGTCGCCACGACCTTCATGGCTGGGGTCGAGGCCATTCGCCGCGGTGTCTCCAAACCGATTGGGTCGCTGACCCAGATGGGAACCGTGCGGCTGGGGAAGCGGACTGACAACCGATCGCCGCTCATCAAGGAACTGGTGCCGCTCGCGCGCCTTGAAGACGTGGTTTTTGGCGGTTGGGATCTTTTCCCGGACAATGCCTTCCAAGCGGCCAGCAAGGCCGGCGTCCTCTCCAAGGAGCATCTAGCCGAGTTCAAGGACTTCCTTTCGGGCATTCGGCCCATGACCGCCGTGTTCGAGCAGAACTTCGTCAAGCGCTTGACCGCCACCCACTTCAAGAAGGGCAAGTCCAAGTTGGACCTGGCCGAGCAGGTGATGGCCGACATCAACGACTTCCGCAAGCGCGAGAAGGTCGAACGCGTGGTGATGGTGTGGTGCGGATTGACCGAGGCCTACCGACAACCGGCCGCGGTCCATGCCACAGTCGAAACCTTCGAGAAGGGACTGGCCGCCAGCGATCCCGAGATCGCGCCGTCGCAGATCTACGCCTACGCGGCCCTGAAATGCGGCGTGCCCTACGCCAACGGCGCGCCCAACCTGACCGTGGACACGCCCGCCCTGCTGGAATTGGCCAAGAAGAACAGCGTGCCCGTCGGCGGCAAGGATTTCAAGACCGGCCAGACCTTCATGAAGACCTCGCTCGCGCCCGCGTTCAAGGCGCGGCTGCTCGGGGTCAATGGCTGGTACTCGACCAACATCCTGGGCAACCGCGACGGCGAGGTGCTGGATGATCCCGAGTCCTTCAAGAGCAAAGAGGTCTCCAAGCTGGGCGCGCTGGAGCACATCCTGCAACCCCACCTGTACCCTGACCTGTACGGCAAGATGTACCACTCAGTGCACATCAACTATTACCCCCCGCGCGGCGACAATAAGGAAGGCTGGGACAACATCGACATCTTCGGGTGGATGGGCTACCCGATGCAGATCAAGGTCAACTTCCTGTGCCGCGATTCCATCCTGGCCGCGCCGGTGGTGCTCGACCTGGCCTTGTTCATGGACCTGGCCCAGCGCTCGGGCATGCACGGCATCCAGGAATGGCTGTCGTTCTACTGGAAGAGCCCCATGACCGCCGAGAAGTTATACCCCGAGCACGACACGTTCATTCAACTCATGAAGCTGAAGAACACCCTGCGCCACCTGCGCGGGGAAGAACTGATTACGCACCTGGGGCTCGAATACTACGACTAGAAAGACCGGGGCGCGGGTCGCGGGTCGCGTGGGCGAGAACGTGAGCGAGTTCGTGGGCGGGATGCGGATCGCGGCCCGCGGGCCGCGGGCCGCTCACGTTCACGCGAATCGCCCATGCAGGCCGCGACACGCTGGCCGCTCGCGCTACCGCGACCCCCACAGGGGCTTCGGGACGGACAGCCCACCCTGCCCACCCCTCGCGCTTCGCGCTCGCCCGTCGCGCTCACGCTGGCCGCCTTGCGCTTGCCCGAAAGGCCGCCGCGCACAGCCCTTGACCGCGGGGAGCGCGCGCGGTTAGCTCAACACTCGAGGAGCCCCAGCGCTTGAGACCCATGCCGACCGCGATCACGCTTGCACTGGCCGGCTTGCTGGCAGGGTCAGGCCCGGCGTTCGCGGATGGCAATCTGCCCGCAACACCCGCCCCGTCTGCGCCCGCCGCGCCCGTGCTTCCTGGCGCGGGCGCGCCGGCCCCGGTGTCACGCGGGCTCGACCTCACACAGCCATCGCCGACCGAGGAGACCCGCCAGCCCATCGTGAGACGATGGTGGTTCTGGACCGCCCTGGGCACCGCCGTGGCCGCCGGCGTGGTGATCCTGGTGCTGGCCGATCGCCACCCGCCGGCACCGAATACCACCCTCGGCAATCACGAGTTCCAACCATGAGCCTGGGCGCGGGGGGAGCCCGTCGGCTGTGCTCGGCGACGTCCACCGCGAGAGGTGCAGAACCCTCCTTCCAGGGCACCCCTCGCAGGCTGATACCCGATCCGGAGTTTCACCACAGAGCGCACAGAGGCCACAGAGACCGGAAGGAAAGGGTTCCGGATCCGGGTCCGAACTTTTCTTTCCTTCCCATCCGTTTCTGTGAACTCTGTGCTCTCTGTGGTGAGATCCGAAACAGACTCGCGTTCCTGGTTTTGCTGTTGGCGACGGCAACCGCCTGTTCGGACGACAAGTCGTACGTCGTGGTGCTGGTGTCCAGCAGCCCCCCGATTGCCAACGTGGCTCAGCTTCGGGTCAAGATGACCAGCGGATCGTGGAGTGAGCAACTCCTCTATCCCGATACGCCGCGGGCAGCGACGGCTTTCTTGCAGCTCGACAGCGTCAAGCCAGTCACTTTCTCGGTCAGCCTTCGCACCAGCTTCAAGGACGACGTGGCGTTGGAGGTGCAGCCTCTCGACACAGGCGGGGCGGCGTTGGGTGCAGGGATAAGTAGTCCCCAGCCGCTCAACCTGGGGCAAGTGACATACGCGACCGTGCTCGTCTCGCCACCCTGCGACCCCATGGCGCCCGCCACGATCTGCGACGCCGGCAAAACCTGCGCTCTGGTCTGCGACTTGTACTCTCAGCCGCAAATGCTTTGCCACACCGCAGGCCAGGGGAACCCCGGCGATCCCTGTGCCGACACCACGGACTGCGCGCTCGGCTCGGAGTGCTTCGATTTCACCACGCCGACCTGCCCTGCCCAGCCGGTCAAGACCTGCCGGAAATTCTGCAACAACGCCGCGGATTGTGGTCTCGGCTCTTTCTGCATGACCGGCGTTTCCTGCGGCCAGACCAGCACCTCGCTGCACCTCTGCTCGCGTCCCTGCGATCCCACGGGCGACGCGACCGGGGGCTGCGCCGCGGGCCTGCTGTGCTTCATCTATTCGGGAGAGATCACTGACTGCGCGTGCCTCGATCAGAGCCGCGTCGGGGCTGTTGGCGTATCGTGCGCCACAGACGCGGACTGCCAGCCCGGCCTGATGTGCGTGGACCGCGGTGGCCAGAGGAACTGCCAGACCATCTGCCAGCTGAGCAGTCCCAGTTGCCCCACCGGGAAGACCTGCACCCGGCTGACCAATCCGGACTATCAGGTTTTCGGGGCGTGTTTGTAGAAGTCGCTACGGCGAGGGGAGCCCGCTGATTTGCAACATCACGGTGCCCTCGCTGCCCGGCTTGTCTGCATCCACCACAAGATAGTACTTGCCTTGCGCAAGCCCAGTGAGCGAGTAGTTGCCCGTGGCGGCGTTGAGCGTGGCGTGGCAGTCAACAGCGGGCGTGTTGGCCTCGCACGGCAGGTACTCGTTGATTACCTTGTAGAGGACCAGGTCCTGATTGCCGAACTGGCTCCATTGGATGGTCAGATCAGCTTCGGAGGTCAAAGTGAAAGCAACCGCAGCTTCACCCCCGCCCTTGCCCGACACACAAGCGCTCGTGGCTTGTTTGTTGGTAGAGCGCGATGTCGTGACCGCGACCGATGTGGGTGTACCGGTAAGCGGCAAGATGCCCAACGCCTCGTCCGGCTTGCACACTAGATACTCGCAGGTCGGATCTCCCGCGCACTTGATGTCGTAGCAGTCAGTGGCCCCGTCGCCATCGTCGTCGATCCCGTTGTTGCAGATCTCAAGGATGGTTTCGCCAATGCCCGTGAGCGTGAGGTTTACTGTGCCTTCGGTTCCGCTGGTGAAGGCCTGTACCACGAGGTTGTGAGCGCCTGGCTGTAGGTTGGGGAAGGCGAAATTGCAGCCGAAGGGATCCGTCTTGGGGTACTCGCAATTGCGGGCGTTGGGATGCGCGTCGCACGGGTCAAGCGGACTGACCTGGGGGCTCACTTGTATGACCTGATCGCCGGTCTGCGTGCAGAACACGCCCAGCGCCAGGGCGTGCAGAAGATTCAGCCGATAGAGGCGACCATACCCAGCGCCCTGGCCACATTCGGTGGAAAAGGTTCGCGTGGCGTTGGTCAAGTCCACGACCAACGACCGGCTGGTGCCGACGTCGAAGTCACCGAGATCTCTGTCCGGCAGGCACATCGGGGCCTGGCAGTTGACCGCGTTCGCACAAGCCGGGTCAGCGCAGTCGATGAGGCCGTTGCCGTCATCATCGATCCCGTTGTCGCAAATCTCGACACCGCGGATGTCCCAGGCCGAGATGCTCAGGTCAATCTGGCCCTCTTCCCCGGCGGCTGCGGCTTTGAAGATGAGGAGGTACTCGCCCGGAGGGAAGGGCTTCCAACTCACCTCGGGGATCGATGGGCCGACAAGCGGGGCCTGCGGACAATTAACGGCCTGGTCGCCGCTGTCGCAGGCATCCCCCGCCGTTGGCATACTGTACAGCCCGTAGAAGTGCTCCCCCACAGGCTCGGTCATGTCGAGGATAATACCATCGGGGTTCTTAACGGTGAAGCTGACCACGATGTCGTTGCCCGTGGAAGTTCCGGCGCAGGTCGGGTGGTAGCGATTGCTGCCCTTGGTGGTATCCACGACCGTGGTCTTGGGCGGGTCGCCCACCACGATGTCGCCGAGGTTGATGTCAGCGACACACGGATGGCAGTTGGGGGCGTTGGCGCAGGCCAGATCCGCACAATCGATCAGGCCGTTGCCGTCATCGTCTATTCCGTTGTTGCAGATCTCGGGGGTACTGGTCTTGCCGGTCGACAGGGTGACGGTGGTCGAGCCCATGGTCCCTGTGTACGACTGAACGATGATCCAGTAGTTGCCGGCAGGGAGCGCGGGGAAGGTATGAGTGGCCGTGGCGTCCGCACCCGCGTCTACGCAGTAGACAAGGTTAGTTTGCACGTCGCAAGGCTGGCCCACCCCCGCGCGGAAGACCGCCACGACATGGGCGGCGCCCTTGCCCTGCGAGAAATCGAGCTTCACATCAGCGGCCGCAGGCAGGTTGAAGCTTCCTACGCTGGCCACGCCGCCGGGCACGCAGGTGTTGTAGCTGGCGGTCGCGCCGACCGTGGACATGGTGCGCGTGACCGATGCGTTCGAGCTGGCAATGGCGCCAAAGTCCACGGTAGCCGTGCAAGCCGCGCTCAAGCAAGCCGGGAAGGTCTTGCACTGGGGATCGCTGCAGTCCACCAACCCGTCCCCGTTGTCGTCGATTCCGTTGTCGCAGATCTCCTTGCCAGGATGTACGACGCATGTGGGATCTGAGAAACACTCCGGATCCTGGCAGTCCACCAGACCATCGTTGTTGTCGTCGATGCCATTGTTGCAGATCTCGTGGCCCGGCACAAAGCAGGCCGGATCGCCGAAGCACGCCGGATCCTTACAGTCGATAAGCCCATTGCCGTCGTCGTCGATCCCGTTGTTGCAAATCTCCTTCTTCTTGTCGATGCAGGCGGGCAAGCCCTTGCAGGCCGGATCGTAGCAGTCGGTGAGGCCATTGCAGTCATCGTCGATTCCGTTGCCACAGATCTCGCTCTTGCCACACACGACATCGGACGGGCGATCACCCGGGGTGTCCCGGCGCGCGTCGCCGGCCAAATCGGGCGACCGATCCACGCCACCATCGCGCACGCCGCCCAATAATCCGCCGCCGGTTCCGCCCCCACCACCCCTTCCGCCCGACGACCCGCCGCCTGTTCCGCCCCCTCGTCCACCACTTATCGCCCCACCGCGCCCTCCGCCGGTTCCACCGCCAAACCCGCCGCCCATACCTCCGCCTGCGCCACCGAACGTCCCATCCGAACCCGCGTCGCCGCCCACCTGGCAATTCGGATCCGCGTCGGAGCAGCTCTTCGAGTGCCGCATAGCCGACCGGAAACAGCCGCCCGACGCCATGGCTAGGCCGAAAAGGCATGCCGCGAAGAAAAGCTTGGGCGACCGCTGAATCCGCATACTGGCCACTAGGTTACTTCCCAGGGAAAGCCTGTCCGAAAGCCCGTAGCCTGCCACCCACCACTATTTTCCGCCAGCCCCAACGTAGAACCCTTCTCCCACGTTTGCCGCACTTCCCCACTCCCGCTTCTTCCAGCGATTCTCGAAAAAAACCAGCGGGCCCAGCACGTTGCGCATCTGACGAAGCGCGATCGGGCGCTCGCCGGAAAGGTCGCGCTGCTCGCGCGGATCGTCGATCTCGTCGAAAAGCTCCATGCGCGCCACGCCGGAATGAATCAGGCGGTAGCGTCCGCTCTTGAGCCCACGCGACACGGATTCGATCTGAGTGAGGCCGGTCGCTGGACCGCCGCCCACCTCGTCGAAGACCAGCGAAATCAGCGACCGCCCCTGCATGCTGTCTGAGATGGGCAGGCCGGCCAACTGCAGCAGCGTGGGACTGAGATCCATGGCCTCCACGTCGGTGTCGACCACGCGGCCAGCCGGCAGCAGGCCGGGCGCGCGGATGATGAAGGGCACGTGCACCAATTCCTGGTGCGCGCCCTGGGCATGGCCGCAGTCGCCGTGGTCCCAAAACTCGTCGCCGTGATCGGAAATCACGACGACCGCGGACGTGTCGTACAGCCCGGCGGTCTTGAGGTCTTGGATGAAGGCGGCGAAGGCCGAGTCGCTCTGTGTGATCTCCGCGTTGTGCAACGCCTCGATATACGCCTTGTCAGTGGCGTTGACCTTGAGTGTTCCTTGCTTGATCTTGCCGAGCTGGATGCCGGTGAGCACCGGCTTGATGGGACCGTTGTAGGGCTTGTCCCAGTATTTCAGCAGAAACTCCTTGCGCGGGTTGTAGATGACGTGCGGCTCGATCACGGCCAGGTACACGAACTGCGGCTTGGCCTTTGCGGGCACGATCCACTTCTTGGCGATTCCCCACAGGGTCTCGGCGTTGTTGGGCAAATTTTCGCGGATGAGGTTGCGGTTCTCGTCCCAGCCGCGGTCAAATCCCCACTTGGACGAGACGTAGCCGTTGGCCGAAAACATCGCCGTGCGAAAGCCGGCCTTCTTGAATTGCTCGGCCACAAAGGGCACCTCGCGCGAGATCTTGGACTCCTGCACGGTGGCTTTGTGCAGGCGCGGGTACACGCCGGTGAGCATCGACGCCTGCGAGGGCAACGACCAGGTGCCTGCCACCTGCGCCCAGGCGAAACGCGTGGCATCGGCGGCAAAGGCGTCGTAGTTGGGCGTGAGCACGTTGGTCTTGGGGTTGTACGCGTGCATCTTGTCGGCGCGAAAGGTGTCGATCATCCAGACGTAGATGTGATCGAACTTGCGCGAACCTGCGACAGTCGGCGCTGCGGCCCGCACCATCACGCGCGGCTCGGCCCAATCCACGCCGCCCCCATGCGCACAAAGATCGAGGCGCACGGTTTGGCCGGCAAAGGGCGCCAGATCCCAGGCCGCCTCGGTCCAATGGCCGCTGGCTGGCCCCTCGAAGATCGTGGTGAGGGCCGCACCGTCGCGCGCCACCCGCACCGCCACCGAAGCCGAGGGCGCACGCGAGCCGTAGGCCAGGGCGAGCTTGGCCTGAGCAGGCACCTGCAAATAGAAGGAAAGCCGCGAGGCCTCGGGCTCGGCCAGAGCCCGGCGACGAGCGCCGCCAAGTTCGATTTCAGTCGCACCCAGTTCCGAAGGCACTGAAGGCTGGTCGACCGCTGCCTTGGCTTGCCTGGGCGCACCGATTTCGATGGCCGCGATAGCCGCGGCAGCACGCTTGCCCCCTGCAATGGCGCCCGCCGAACGGAAGGTCAGTCGAACGCGGTTGTCGCCCGCAGCCAGCATCGCGGCTGGGACAGCGACGTCGTACGATCGCAGGGTTTGCTCGACGTCGAGCGTGGCCACCGACTTCTCGTTGATGAACACCGACAAGCGCTGCTTGGGGACCGTCGAGCGCATGGTCAACGTCAGCTGCAACTCGGCCCGTTCCGGGGCCAGCACGCCGTCTCCATCCGCGTCCACCGGGAAGGAAAAGGCCGCCGAAGTCCCCGCCACATAGGCCACCTGTGTGGCGCCGTCCTTCTGCAAAGGCAGCCACGATCCCTTCCACCCACCGTCGATGAACTTGAGAAACCCGACGCCGCCAGCCGCGATCACCAGGCGACCAGCGCGATGTTCCACCGCATGTACGCGATTCGCGATGAGATCGAACGACGAGCGGTAGCCGGACAGGTCAGGCAGCGCCGGGCTGGCCGCGGGCGACTTGTTCTCGGGGCGCTCGGTGGCTGCCTGCGCACTTTGTTGAGCGCGCTGGCCACAGCCGGTCAGCAATAGATACACTGCCCAGCATGGGGCGAATTTCGCGATCAGACGCATGGAGGTGAACACGAACACGGAGGTAGCCGTCTCCAGGACAAAAATCAAGATCGCAGCGCAGATAGCAACCGATTGCTATAGTGCTACTCTCCGCTGCCGAATGTCAGAGCAGCTTTCATCCCGTTTTCATTGGCCGAGCGCCGCGTCTGTCTTTGCAGGAAGTCTTGGCGCGGGAATCCTGGACGCTTGCTTGGTTCTCGCGCGCGGCAGTGGTGCCCGATTGTTCGAGGTTCTGGCGCTGGCCGCGGGTCTGTACGGAACCGCTGGCTTGCTGGCAGGGGCCTTTGTCGGGTGGGCCGTGGCCACGGCAGCAGCCGCTGTCCCGGGCGGCTGGCATGCCCTGCGCGAAGATCGCGACCTCGACGGCCGCACGGCTGCGGCCTTGCTGGGACTGGCGGCCGCGGCCTTGGTCATGGCTGTGGGCGCTGGCGCAGCCCATGGGCTGTTCGTGGCCGAGATGGCCAGCCGCAAGTTGGCCGTGATCGCCATCGCGGGTCTGGCCATGGCTTTGTGTCCGGTGGCCGCGCTGGCCGGCCTGGCCTGCGCGCGCCTGGTCGCCCACCGCACGCGCCATCTTCCCGCGCCCCGCAGCCTGGGAGCCACGGGCCTGCTGCTCGTCGTGTTTGCGGCAGCGGGCCTGCTCGCCTTTGTCGCGGCTCTGTCGCGCGCCGATTGGCGCGTGCTGGATCTCGGGCCGTGGTGGTCGGCCTTGACTGCTTTGCTCCTGGCCGCCGGTCACGGCATCTTCTGGTACGGTTCGGCGCTCGGCCAGCGCCTGCGCGCGCGCCTGCCCGGGCGCGGCCTGCGCCTCGGCGTGATAATCGCAGTGCTTGCGCTGCTGGTATTGGGCAGTCGGATCGGCGAGACCTCGCCCAGCTACGCGGCCATCACCGATGCCAGTTGGGGCCTGCGCCTTGCCCTCAAAGTGGCACGCCACCTGACCGATCGCGACCACGACGGATACTCGGCCCTTTTTGGCGGTGGCGATTGCGACGACTCGCGCGCCGACGTCTTTCCCGGCGCCGAAGACATTCCCGGCGACGGCATCGACCAGGACTGCCAAGGCGGCGACGCCCAACCAGTGGCAGCCAGCGCCCAGCCGGCCCCTGCCAACACGCCAACTGCGCCCGGCCGACACGGTGCCTTTTCCGGCAACATCTTGATCATCGCCATCGATGCCATGCGAGCCGATCGCCTGGGCGTGGCGGGCTATGGCCGGCCGGCTGGCCATTCGCTGACGCCGACCCTGGACGCGCTCGCTCAGCGTGGCGCGCGCTTCACCCACGCGTGGTCCCAGGCGCCCAACACCCCGCGCTCGTTTCCGTCGCTGGTGACCTCGCGCTATCCGTCCGAGATCGCGTGGCAGAAGCAGTCGCTCAACTACTCGAACCTGCTGCCCAGCAACCATACCTTCTTCGAGCCGCTGGCGGCCGCGGGTCTGCGCCCCATCGGGATCTTTTCGCACTTCTTCTTCACCGCGGATCGGGGCATCTCCAAGGGCTTTGCCGAATGGTCCGACGACGGCGCCAAGAGCATCGCCGATTCCAACAAGGACATCGCCTCGCCCCGCATCGTCCCGCGCGTGATCGCGCGCCTGCACAAGGCCGCGCAGACTGGCGAGCGCTTCGTGCTGTGGACGCATCTCTTCGAGCCGCATTCCAGCTACATGGAACATCCCGAATTCCCGACGTCGCTGTCAGGGGTGCAGGGACTGGAGGAGAAGTACGATTACGAGATCGCGTTTGCCGACCTGTGGGCGGGCAAGATCATCAAGACTCTCGAAGAGACCAAGCTGGACCGCAACACGGCGGTGGTGGTGTTCGGCGATCACGGCGAAGCCTGGGGCGAGCACAAGCGCTATTTCCACGGCCAGGATCTCACCGAGGAACAACTGCGCGTGCCTCTGCTCGTGGTTGTGCCTGGGGAAAAGCCTGTGGTCGTCGACGACGAGGTTGGGCTTATCGATTTGGGACCGACGCTGGTCGACCTGGTGGGCGCCGCGCCCCTGCCCAGCTTCCACGGCCGCAGCTTGTTGCCCGCCATTGAGGGAAAACCGCTGCCCGGCCGGCCCATCTTCGCCGAACTCCTGCCGTCCACCGCAACACCATCGCACGAGGTGACCATGATCGACGGCAGCAAGAAGCTCACCCACAAGATCAGCGAGCGACGCTGGGAGCTGTTCGATCTGGCCAGCGATCCGCGACAGCAGAAAAACCTGGCTGACCAGCCCGCCTCACGCGCCCTGCTCGACGAGCTACGCGCCAAGTTGGTCAAGTTCGAAGAACGAAAACGGCAGGATTAGCTAGCGATTTCACCACAGAGAGCACAGAGGTCACAGAGCCGGATCGGAAAGGGAAGGGTTGGGTTCTGTCCGCTCCGAACCCCTTCTTCCTTTCCGACCTCTGTGTTCTCTGTGCTCTCTGTGGTGAAAAAAAAGAGCTAGCTATCCCCCGGCGCGGGTGGCGGTCGGGCGGGCGTCGCGGTTGAGCAGGCCCTTCAGCTCCCGGCCAGGCGAAAAGACCACGGTGGACTGCGGAGGCAGAGGAATCGGCTCGCCGTTGCGCGGGTTGCGCACGATGCGCGCACCTCGACGCCGCTTGGTGAAGGTCCCAAAACCTGGATAGGAGAACCGGGGAGGCGCCGTTCGGGTGGGCCGCGCCCGGATGAAATAGTCGCCGATCTCGGTGAAAACCACGTCGACGATTCGCGCGACTGTCTTCTTGGTCAGATCACGAGGAAGATCCTTCTTCGAAGCTACACGCCCGATCAGTTCCGCCTTGGTCATCGTCTTTCCTTCTTCTCGCCGCTGGGGCGGACCCGTGAGACTACGAGTCCTGGCATGTGGGTGTCAACGATCAAGAGCACGATCAAGAACACCAACAAGAACGCGCAGTTCATGCGCCTGTCTACCGACGTTATCCCACGCGGCGGGTGTTTTCCCGACCCAGACGTCCGCCGCCGGGCTGCTAGTCCACGTCCATCCGCTCGGTCCAGGCCGTCTTGATGAATCGGTCGCCTGCCAGGACGCTCTCCGACTGCGGCGTCACGGGGAAGAAAGCCTGGCCGAAATTGTCCGTCGTCGGGCTGGGAGTCGTGGTGTTGGTGCCAAACGTGATGAACAGCGTGGTGCCCACGAACTGAACCCCGGTCACGTATTGGTGCGGGTACTCGCGGCCGGCAATCTGCGCCCAGATTCCGTTGGACAGGAACTCGTGCAACGTCACGTAGCTGTTGCCGCTGGTCGCGCTTTCGGGACAGGTATCCCAGTTCGCCTTGGGCGGATCGTACCAGGTCGTGTACAGCTGGAACCCGGTTCCGTCGGTGCGCACCACCGCCACCGGCGTACCGGTGGGCCGAGCCGTCGCCGGCAGCCAGCTGCCGCCCGTGCCGCAGTCCGAGGCCGAACTGGTCTTGCCCACCGTGGTGACACCGCACAGCCTGTTGGAAGTCCCCTGGCTCGTGTCCGCCGCGAGCTTGATCAACCCGCTCGTGCCAAAGGTCGGGTCCAGCGCCGGCGGCGCGCTCCCAATCGACGAAAGCTTGCCAATCACCAGCATCGATGCCGGGAATGACGACCCCACGGTCACAGGGTCCAGAATCGAATTCGTCACCTGCGCCAGGTACACGCTGTTGTCCGGGTTGTTCGAGTTGTTGCGATTGAGCTGCACCACTGCCGGCGAGAAATGCAGCGGCTGATTGCAACCCAACGCCATCGGCGCCCCGCCCTTGTCCAAGGCCGGGCTGAAGCTCGGCGCGTACTGGTGCACCGTGCCCCAGGTGTCGCCCACGTACGCCGCCAGCAGGTTCTGGTCTGCCGGGCTGGCCCCGTTGTGGAAATTGTCGCGCGCCACTGCCACATCGGTGAGCACCGCGAATTCCTGTCCTGTGCTCGCGTCGCAGCTCCCGGACCCGCCGATCGTTGCCCCGGACCCGGCTGTGCTCGGCGTTGACCCATCCAGTATCATGGCGTCGATTAGCTTGGTCGTGTTGCTGGTTCCGGAAAGTGGATACCCCGACGCCATCAGCACGCGATTGTCAGTCTCGGCGCTGGTCCGGTGGTAGGCGAACGCGGCCGTCGAATCCGTCTCGCCCAAGTTCGCGGCCAAGATCCCCGACGCGTTCTTGTAGCCCACGTGCCACAACAGCGCGGCGTCGCTCAGCGTCGCACTGCCAGATTCCACCGGATCGGTGATGTCCAGAGCAAACGGGTGGTTCCCGCCTGGCCCCTCGCCCATCACCAAGATCGTCCTCCAGTCCGGGCAACCACCTTGATAGACTCCATTCTGCACATCGCTGCAGGTCAGGCCGTTCGCCACCACGCAGTTGGCCACGCACAGATTCTTCACCTTGGGCGACCCGGCCAAGCCGTAGATGTGGTCGTTCGGACTGTAACGCTGCCCGCCCTGCGCGTATAGCTTGGCGATGACTGGAATCATGTCCACCGGGATGAACGCAAAGGCCTCCAGGCCATTGCCCGCATAGAACGCGTGCAACATGCCGTCGTCGGCGCCCAGATACACCAATTCGGGCCGGTTGGCGTGGGCGTAGGAGAAGTGATTTCCGCCAGGGTACGGATTGATCCCAGGCGCGCCCACGTCGATGGGCATCGAGTTCACCACACTGCCCATCACCGCAGGATTGAAAGGCTTGAGGTCGGGATCCGTGGGATCGATCTTGCCCAGCATCCATTGCACGATTCGCTCCGTCTCTGCCACGTTGCCGCCCATGCCCAGGCCCTGCAGCGCCGTCTTGCTGGCACTGTCGATCGTCCCGTCGGACCCCACCCCGATCTGGTGCACATGCCCGCTGACGTCCGAGAAGAAGACCTGACGTTGCATCCACATCTGTTGCCCGGCTGTGCTGGGCGGGGATCCAGGTCGCACCGTGAACGTGTTCACCGTGGCCGCATCCCAGGCCAGCTGCGTGGTGTACACGCTGGCCGTGGCCGTGGTCGTGGTGGTCGCCGTGGCTGTCCCGATGCTGAAGCCTGCCAAGCTGCCTCGCCATTCCGGCAATTCCACCGTGGTCTGGAACAGCATGTTCCCGGCGGTCACCCCCGCCAGGCTCTGCGATCCACTCGCTGCCGAGGCCGGCGTGGTGGCCACCGTCATCCGCAGCGCTTCCTTCATTTCGTAATTCAGCCAGTAGTAAAGCTGGTCCTCGCTGGCCGCGTAGCGCGGAATATTGATGAAGTTCGGGTTGAGGCTCCCCGCGCGAGCTACATTGTTCAACGTCGCTGCCGCGTAGGTGTTCCGCCCCGTCAGATCCGTGGTCGCTGCGATCACGTGCACGTTCACACCGTTGACCGCCAGCGCGCGCGCCTTGGTCACGGCCGGACAGTTGCACCCAGTCAGGTTAGGGTTGGCCACTGGATCGTACACGCACGCCGCCGCCGAGCAGTCCACGCCGCCCACAGCCACGTCGCCAGGACCCCGCGGCAGTCCGTCCACCACCATCAGCAAGTCGCTCTCCCAGCACGGGCTGGTGCCACCGTTGTTTATCGTGTCATTGCCCTGCACGATCGACATGTAATTGCTTATGCTGTGATACTTGTCGTTCTGCCCGTCGTTCGTCAGCGCGCAGGCGATCGGCTCCAGATTGCCCGTGGCGTAGAAACCGCCGTACGACGCCTTGTCCAGACGAGCTGCGTTCAGCAATGCCTTCTGCGTCGGCTTCAGGCTGCTATTCCCGCCCAGGCTCGTGTCATTCACCATTGGCACCGCATTGTGGTCCCACTGCGCTCCATTCGATGCGCTGCAGGTCGCCGAGGTCGACGTCGGATCGCCACTGGCGCCCGTCAAGGGCAGCGGATACTCGTCGCCCGTGGGAACGTAGCCTTGACTCCACGGCAGCCCAGCGCCGGCACCGCTCAACCCGCTGAACTCGCGCGCCCCGTACTTGTTTTCATTCACAAATTCGGTGCGCTCGGCGTCCATCAGGTACCAGTAGTTTCCTGCAGAGCCGTATGACTTGCCCAAATAGGTGGTCGAGTACTTCGGCGCGTACAGGCTGCCCGTCCCTGCCGCGTCGCTGGGTGTGCCCACCACCGGCGTGCCAAAGACGTAACTGAAGGTGTAGTAGCTGCCCTCGTAAATACCCTCGCCCCCGCTCGGCCCGGCGCCCGCGAAATAGCACATCGAACCACACGAACCCCACGTGGAATCCTGCCGATAGTAGGTCTTGCCGTCCCCGCTCGGCACGGCGTAGCGGCTGTCGTTGCCACCGCTCACCAGGGTGTAGCTCACCGTCGGCGTGTTCACCGAGGCGCCACCGCCACTGTAGTCGATGGTGCAACTGCTGCTCGGTCCTGTGCTGCTCGAGAAGCAAGCGTTGCCGCTCGCGCCCACGCCCTTCAACAGCTCGCTCCGTGGAAGGAACTTCGTATCGACTCGCGTTGACGTCAGGAACGACGTCCCTGTCGACGTGGTATCGAGCTTCACATACGGGAACAGATTGTCCGTGTTGCCGTTGCCCGCCTGATAAGTGTGCATCTCGCCGATCTTCACCACAGCCGTGTCGTCGTACGCGTGCTCCAGCACCACCCGGCGCACGGCGTTCTTCACCATCATCATGCGCGATGTCGCCGGCACGCAGGCGTCCCCGCTGCTCGCGTCGCACCCCAGGCCGTCATCCGTGCACCACAGCCCCGTGTTCTGGCACATGTTGACCGGCTTGCCGTATACACAGTAGTCCCCTTTGCCACTGTCGCACTGGCTGTCGTTGTTGCAAGGAGTGGTCGCATTGTAGCGGCAGGTCTTGGTCGTGCCCGAGGCGCAGAAGTCATTTCTCAAGCGGCCGCTGCCGTCGCCCGTGTCGATGAAGCGACAGAAATCGCCCTTGGTCAGATTGTTGCAATCGTCATTCGAGTAGCACTGCACCGTGCTGTTCAAGTAGCAGTACGAGCTGGTGATCCCACCGAGCCACGTGCAATTGAACGCGCCAGGATCGTTGCAACTGGTCAGATCAGGCACCGGCATCAAGGCCAGGTTGGTGGTCGCTGTCTGGGTCACGGTATTCGTGCCAGTCAAGCTTTCAGTCGCGCCCACATCCGTGAAGGTCACAATCGACGGCACGGTCGCGGAACTGCTGGCAATCCCCGTCGCGGTTGCCGCCTCGGTGGTCGGACCCGTCGAGTACGCCGTTCCGCTGCCCAGCACCGTGGTGGTCGAGTATGCGCTCTGCGTGCCCGTCACCGTCCCGGTGGCGTTTGTCGACTGGCTGCCCGTCACTGTCCCGGTCGCGTTCGCCGACTTGCTGCCCGTGATTGTCGCCGTGGCATTCACCGACGAGCTGCCGGTGATCGTCCCGGTCGCATTCACCGACAAGCTGCCGGTGATTGTCCCGGTCGCATTCGTGGACGAACTCCCCGTCACTGTCGCCGTGGCATTAACCGACGAGCTGCCGGTCACTGTCGACGTCGCATTCGTCGACGAACTCCCGGTCACTGTCGACGTCGCATTCGTCGACAAACTCCCCGTCACTGTCGACGTCGCATTCGTCGACGAACTCCCCGTCACCGTCGACGTTTGGTTCACCGACTTGCTGCCCGTCACTGTCGACGTCGCATTTGTCGATGAACTCCCCGTCACCGTCGACGTCGCATTCGTCGACGAACTCCCTGTCACTGTCGACGTCGCATTCGTCGACGAACTCCCCGTCACCGTCGACGTTTGGTTCACCGACTTGCTGCCCGTCACTGTCGACGTCGCGTTCGTCGACGAACTCCCTGTCACTGTCGATGTCGCATTCGTCGACGAACTCCCCGTCACCGTCGACGTCGCATTCGTCGATGAACTCCCCGTCACCGTCGACGTTTGGTTCACCGACTTACTGCCCGTCACTGTCGACGTCGCATTCGTCGACGAACTCCCTGTCACTGTCGACGTCGCATTCGTCGACGAACTCCCTGTCACTGTCGACGTCACCCACTGGGTTTGGCTACCAGTCACGGTGGCGGTCGACCACTGCGTCGAACTGCCGGTCACCGTCGCGGTTATCCACTGCGACGAACTTCCCGTCACCGTCGCCGTCGACCAGCCCGATGAACTCTGACTCTGCGTCTGAGTCTGGGAATCGGTCGAGCTCGAAGTGTACCAACTCTCCCAGGTACACGAAGGCAAATTGCACTGACAAAGGTTGTCGAGGTCCGCCTGAACCAGCGCCGTGTTCCAGAAATGTATTTCATCCAGGTCTCCGTTGAGACCATATTTCTTGTCGGTGCCACTTGCGCCAAAGCGCCAGGTTCCGCCGGTGGTAAACGATGTGCTGGTCCCCGTGAAGACCGAGCTGGAGCTGGCCGTGGCATTGGGGGCGCCGCAGTGAGATTTGTCTAGATATTGGTAGAGCTTCCAAGTCTTGCCACTCACCGTGACCGCAAGAAACATGTAGGCGCCTGTGTTGATCCCGGAGACGCACAACTGGCCAGTACTGGAGTTGTTGTCAACGCATATCTGACTATTGGTAACCGGCGCAGCCAACAAACGGAATCCGCCCCCGCCCCCGTCGGCCTTGGTGCCATCGTAGGTGACGAGGCTTTGCTGGTGCCCGCCGCCGCTGAGATCGCCTGGGTAAAGCCAGACCCCCACGGTAAACGAGGTGGTCGGGCCCAGGCCGGTATTGGTGCCGGTGGCGGCAGGCAGGGCGATGTACTTGGTGGCATTTGTGGACGTGGCGGTCTGGAATTTCGCAGACCCATTCCAAACACCGGTGTCCGTAGCCATTGAAGTGCCTGTCCCGTCGTTGTTCCCCCATGAATCGTTGTAGGCACCGGGGCTTGCTTCATCGAGATTCCAGTAGCCGACTTGGTTGGCCTGAAGGTAAGGGTATGACTGAGTCGTGGTGCTTGTCGTTGTCTGCGTGTTTGTCCCGGTCTGCGAGCCCGTGTACGACTTGGTGTTCGAGGACGAGCTAGTCTTTGTAGGCGAGGCCGTTCCGGTATTGGTCGTCGAGGCCGAGTAGCTCTGCGTGCTTGTCGTGTTCCCCGTGTTGGTCGTCGAGGCCGAGTAAGTCACAGTCGGCGACGCGGTTCCGGTGTTGGTCGTCGAGGCCGAGCTACTCTGCGTGCTCGTCGTATTCCCCGTGTTGGTCGTCGTCTGCGACTTGCTTTGCGTGTTAGTCGTTGTTCCCGTATTCGTCGTCGTCTGCGACTGGCTTTGCGTGTTGGTCGTCGTTCCCGTATTCGTCGTCGTCTGCGACTGGCTTTGCGTGTTGGTCGTCGTCCCCGTATTTGTCGTCGTCCCCGACTGACTTTGCGTGTTGGTCGTCGTCCCCGTATTTGTCGTCGTCTGCGACTGGCTTTGCGTGTTGGTCGTCGTCCCCGTATTCGTCGTCGTCTGCGACTGGCTTTGCGTGTTGGTCGTCGTCCCCGTGTTGCTCGTCGTCTGCGACTGGCTTTGCGTGTTGGTCGTTGTTCCCGTATTCGTCGTCGTCTGCGACTGGCTTTGCGTGTTGGTCGTCGTCCCCGTATTTGTCGTCGTCTGCGACTTGCTTTGCGTGTTAGTCGTTGTTCCCGTATTCGTCGTCGTCTGCGACTGGCTTTGCGTGTTGGTCGTCGTCCCCGTGTTGCTCGTCGTCTGCGACTGGCTTTGCGTGTTGGTCGTTGTTCCCGTATTCGTCGTCGTCTGCGACTGGCTTTGCGTGCTGGTCGTCGTCGCCGTGTTGCTCGTCGTCCCCGACTGACTTTGCGTGTTGGTCGTTGTTCCCGTATTTGTCGTCGTCTGCGACTGGCTTTGAGTGTTGGTCGTCGTCCCCGTGTTCGTCGTCGTCCCCGACTGGCTTTGCGTGTTGGTTGTCGTCCCCGTGTTGCTCGTCGTCCCCGACCGGCTTTGCGTGTTGGTTGTCGTCCCCGTGTTCGTCGTGGCCTGCGACTGGCTTTGCGTCTGAGTCGTTGTCCCCGTGTTGGTCGTCGTCTGCGACTGGCTTTGCGTCTGGGTCGTCGTCCCCGTGTTGGTCGTGGCCTGGGACTGACTCTGGGTGTTCGTCGTGGTGCCGGTGTTGGTCGTGGCCACCGACTGACTTTGGGTATTTGTGGTAGTTCCGGTGTTGGTGGTCGCAGCCGAGTGGCTGTTCGTCGGAGTCGCCGTGCCAGTGTTTGTCGACGTGGTGGTCTGCGAGACGGTGGGCGTCCTGGTTTGCGTCCCGCTGCCGGTCTGCGAGACCGTGAGTGTAGCTGTGCTGGTGGTGGCGACCGTCGTAGCGCTCGGAGTGGACGAAGTGCTGGTCACCACCAAGGTCAGCCGGTCGGTTAGGGTACCGGTGCCGGTTTTCGTGAGCGTCATGGTCGAAGTAACCAGGGTCTGGGACTGGGTCTGGGTTTGGCTGGCTGTTCCAGCGGACACGAAGTCGAACTTGTAGCCCTGGCCGCCCATGCCCGAGAACTCGCAGCGATTGGGCTGGCCGTACAGGCGACAGTATCGGTCGCCCTTCTCGCAATCCGCGCCCACCTCGTTGTAGCGCGCGGGATTTTCGCCCGGGAGCCCCTGCATTGACTCCGGGCTCTCGATCATGATGAGGAAGTTTGGCCTGCGCAGCTGCTGCTTCACAATCTCCATCGGACTGACCCGCGCGTACGCCGATCCCGGCAACGACCAGGACACCACCAGCAGGATCGTCGCTGCACACCAACGACGAAAAGCGCGGGATGAGCCGGATGTCATGCGGGTACTCTCAAGGACTTGCAGCAAGCAAGCCGCCGGCCAACTCCGTCAACAACAAGAACCGCTGTGATTTCAATGGGCAATGCCGGTTCCCTGGTAGGCCGACATAGTCCCGTGTGCGCCCTCCAACCACGTTGCCCCCGGAACACCCTTGCGGACCCCGCAAACTTTTCACAGCGCAGTGCCGGGAAGACAAACCACCCAGCAAGCGCGGAGGACGCCGCATGAAGCGCACCCCGGCTTGGAAACTCCTCTGGGTATTCGCTCGCCTAGCCGTCGATCGTGCAATTCGATACCAATCCCACCTCGGCTTCGGTGGGGGCCGACCAAGCGGCGTTGGAGGACCAGTGCGTGCGTACCCCCGAGAGCTTGCCGACGACTTTGATCTGGCAGTGGGCCGTGAAGCGGTTCAGTTGGTCACGCGGCTTCTTGGGAATCTCGGTCTTGTAGCGCATGCGAATCGCCGGCTCAAGGAAGAGACCAGGCACGAGATACAGGTGGCGACGCAGCGTGTAGCATGGCTTGAGCAGGTTTCGCTCCTCGCCCTCCCAGTTGGTGTTCTCGTCGATCAGGCGACAGTGGAAGTCTTCGAGGCCATTCACCGCCACGCATTCCGCGTCGGTGCGGTCCGCTGTGACCAGCGTGATGTCCACTGTCGCCTGTGACCTGGCCGTCGGCGTCGAAGTGTGCCACTGCAGGACCGCGTAGCTGGCCACCGCGACCACCACGAACACCGCCAACCCCACCAGAATTCTGCCGCGCCAGACGCTCGCGCCTCTTGCCTCATGTTTGGGCGCTTCCTGTTTCTTTTCGGTTTGCTTGGGTTCGTCGTGTCCGTCTTCCACGGTGTGTTTCTTTTCTATGGCGAGATTGGCGCCGCAGCCGAGGCCTGAAACTCGTTGCGCTCAGCCCGCGAGACTACGAGTCCAGGCATGCGGGTGTCAACGACACAGCGCACGAACAAACACCGCGCATCCTAGGTGCCGATCCACCGATGTTGTTCCACGCGCGGGTGTCTTCCCTACCCGATCGTCCGCTAGTCCACGTCCATCCGTTCGGTCCAGGCGGTCTTGATGAATCGGTCGGCCAGTGCAGTTCGCTATTCCTTCACTGTTGGACTTCTTCATTCCTTTCAACTCGCCGGTTTGACCGGCGCACGGAGGGAACATGCCAAATTCCTAGTAGGTCGATATCGTTGCGTGTACCCCCGCTGCCCACCTTGCCCCCGGAACGCCGTTGCGGACCCCGCAAAGTTTTCAGGGTTCATTAGATGGAAGTGCAGGGCCACCGCAGGTCGTCCCTGCGCCCCGGCGCTTGCCGCCGCATCGCATCGTGGGTACTGGGGGGAGGGAACATGCCCCCGAGCCGACTCCATGCTATCATTGATATCAACATGGCCCAGCTCATCGTAAGAGACATCCCCCAGCAAATCGTCGTCCGGCTGAAGCAACGGGCGGCACAGCGTGGGCATTCCGCTGAAGCGGAGCATCGCGAGATTCTCAGACAGGTTCTCTCGCCAGCTTCACCCTCACTTAAGACGATGCTAAGCGCGATTCCTGATGTGGGGCGCGACGCCGACTTCCAACGGCCGCGACGCCTGGGACGGCGGGTTGTGTTGTGAGGGGCATTCTGCTCGATACCAATGTTCTGTCGGAACTGCGCAAGGGCGAGCGCGCCGACGCAAACGTTCGGCGCTGGTTCGGGAGTGTCGACGAGAACATGTTGTTCTTGAGCGTCCTGGTCACGGGTGAGATTCGGCGCGGGATCGAGGCCATTCGGAAGCACGATGTTCGGGCCGCCTCGGCCCTGGAACGCTGGCTGGAAGCCCTGGTCCATGCGCATTCCGATCGCGTACTGCCGGTGGATGCCGCGATTGCCGACGAGTGGGGAAGGCTCGATGCTCGCGGTAGCCTGCCTGTCGTCGATGGGCTACTGGCCGCGACGGCATGGGTGCACGACCTAACCCTGGTCACGCGCAACCTGAAGGATGTCGCCCGCATCGGCATCGACGTACTCGACCCGTTTGCGTCGACAAGTCGATAGCGGGACACGGGCGACCGCAGGTCGCCGCTACGGCGCTGCGGGCGAGGCTGCGGGCTGGGCCATGGGCGGAAGCGCCGGCTCTTGCACCATGCGCGAGATGCGAACCGTCGAGTTCTCTGCGTTCTGGAACTCGAGGACGGCTTCCTTCTTCTTGTCCGGCCAGATCTCGAAGTCGGGCAGCGGCTTCTTGGTGGTCAGGTCGATTTCCTGAATCACGTACACGTCTTTGTAGAGATGGCGGGACAGCTCGAACAACAGGTCCGTGCCCTGTTTGGCCACCGACAGGTCCATGGCGCCGTAGTCCATCACCGTGAAAAGCCCCGGCCGGTCGGTGACCACCATGATGTTCTTGTCGTGAAGCTGCTCGAAGTATCGCCAGGTCTGGGCCGCCTGCCGGGTGAGGGTCAGCTCGTTGATGAAGCGGGCTTCGCTGGCCACTGAGACGTTCAAGAACACTGCCGCAGCCGCCACCAACGATGGCAGCCAGAGCGGCGCGCGCCGGCAGAGCAAGGTCACAAGCCACGCGGCCATCAGCGAGAAGAACGCATCCAGCGGCACGAACAGTCGCGCCGATGCCGGATGCAAGGGCTTGCCCCAGAAATAGGGCAGATAGATCACCATCATCACGCCCACCCAGACCACCGCGAAGATGGCGAAGCGTTCCTTGACCAGCTTGCGCTCGCGCTCGTGCGCCAGTTTCCACAGCGAGGGCACCACGATGAAGCAGCCAACCAGCCCCAGCGCCAGCAGCAGGCCGGAGTGGGGGTGATGAAAATCCAGAGGATTCAGCAACAGGCCAAAGTAGTTGCGGGTATTTTCCGACAGATGCTTCCAGCCAAACAGGGTCGCATTGAGGGGCTGTTCGCTGTCGCCGGCCTTTATGATGGTCTGCCAAATGCGAGGCAAGGCAAACAATGGGGTGAACAAATACACGAACCGGTACGGCCTGATATGTTCCCACTTGACCATGCGCAAGGCCAGCAACACCACGGCCGATGCCACAATGGAAGCCGCGCCTTCATAGCGGACGTGAGCGAGCATGCACAAATTCAGCCACAACAAAGCCAGCCGGTTTGCCGTAGGTTCCCTGGAATAGTCGAGGAAGCACTTGACCGCGAGCAAGGCGAAGAACCCCGCCATCAGGTCGAAGCCGCCCGAGCGAGCCGACATCAGCGTGATGGGATGGGCCACGACGAACGCGCCGGCGAGCAGGCCGAAGACCTCGCCGCCGAGCGATTTGGCCAAACGGTAGGCGACGAAAACGAACAAGGGAATCAGAATGGCGTTGATATGGAAAGCGTTGGTGTAGCTGTAGCCCCAGAACGAGTGAAGCAGGCTGACCAGGAAGGGAAAGAGCGCTGGCCGCCGATCCGTGGTGACGTTCAGGTTCCAGTAGGCCTCGTAGTACCACTTGCCTGTGGTGGCGAAGTCGGCGGTCTTGTTGAAGTGCAGGTTCTTGGATACGCCCAGTAGGTTGGTTTCGTCAGCCAGCACGCGCAGGGCCGGCTGGATAGCCAAGATGGCCACCAGCGAGACGGCGCCGGCCAGGACCAGGCCCCGCCAGTTGTCCTTGAGCCACGCCACCAGCGTGTCGCGGGTGGTGCCCTTGAGGGCGATGATGTACGTCGCCGCCCAGAACGCCACCATGGTGAGAAGCACGAAGTAGGTGCCGTGGACGAAGAACGGCTCCATCAGGTTGCGCTTGTGCACGGTCACGGCCAGAAGGCCTAGCGCAAGGACCACCGGTGCGGCCACAGCCAGGTTCCGCCAGGATGACCGTTTGTCGAACTGCAAAGTCAGTGAGATTTTCATGTTGGTCGGTTCCCAAGAACTTGCGCACCAGCGTTCGCCGGCGGACTTGCTCCCCGGCGACTTCGCCAGGGGGCGAGGCCAGCGTAGCACGATGCGCCTGCGACTCGCGAATTTGCCTGGGGCAGCGGCTCGGTCGTTCTGCAACCTCTACGGTGGCATCTTCTTCACCTGCGCGGCCGTCGGGGCACCGTCGATCTTGCGGCGGACCAAATAGAGCGGCCGGCGCTTGACCTCCTCGAAAATCCGCCCGACGTACTCGCCCACGAAACCCAGACACACCAGAACGATACTGGAAAAGAAGACATTGACGATCACCAGCGAGGTCCAGCCCGGTACCGCCCGCCCGAGAACGAAGCGGACATAGACGGCGTAGGCGGCATAGGCCAGGCCGCCCAGCAGGCCGCACAGACCGAGCAGGCTGGCGATGCGCAGGGGCGCGGTGGAGAAGCTGGTTAGGCCGTCGGCGCTCAGGCGCAGCATCTTGAGCAGCGGATACTTGGTCTCCCCGGCCGCGCGTCCCGGCCGCACAAAATCCAGTGTCGTGTGCGAGAAGCCGACCCACGACACCAGCCCGCGAACCAATCGGTGGTGTTCGCGCAACTGGCCCAGGGCCTCGACCACGGCTCGGCTCATCAGGCGAAACTCGCCGACGTTGGCCTCCATCTCGTGGTTGGTCAAGGCACCCATGATTCGGTAAAAAGCCCACGCCGTGACCCGCTTGAAAAGCGTCTCCTTCTCGCGGCTGGCCCGTCGCGCCTGCACCACGTCGAAGCCGCGACGATAGAGATCGACCATCTCCGGAATCAGCTCGGGTGGATCCTGCAGGTCGGCATCCATGAGGATGACAGCGTCGCCCTGGGCACAGTCGAGCCCAGCGGTGATGGCGGCTGGGTGGCCGAAGTTCCGGGAAAACTGCACCAACTTGATGCGCGCATCCTCGCCATGCGCTTGCTCGATCAGCTGCGCGGTGGCGTCGCGGCTGCCGTCGTCCACGAACCACACCTCGGCGCCACCGGGCAAGGCATCCATCACGGCGCGCACCCGAGGCAGAAGCAGCGGCAAGACCGCTTCCTCGTTGAACACGGGTATCACGATGGAGACCCGCGGGTCAGGACGGACGATGGTGTCGTTCACAGCGGCAAGGGCTCTAGTAGGCCAGGCGCGCGCCCACGGCCAGGCTGGCCATGACGGGGTTGGTGTTGGCGGCGTTGACCTGGACGAAGAGGCGGAGCAGCCACAAACCGACCTGCGCGCCCACTATGCCTCGGACCTTGGCCGGGCTGGGGGCGACGTTGGCCGAGGCATGAACCAAGGCCGTGCCGAGATCCTGGGGGCCGGCCACACCCGGGATATGGCCCACCATGTTGGCGCTCATGTTCAGGTCCAGATTGCTCCCGCCTCCCAGTTGCCAGTCGAAGCCCAAACCGCCGTACGCGGTGAGCAAGGCCAGCAGCCGCACGCTGGTCGTGACCTCCACGGGAATGCTCCTGGTGGTCATGTCGATGTTGAAAACGGCATTGCCACTCGCGGCTCCGGTCACATCCACGTTCACGCCGCTGGTGACGCTATTGGGGATGCTGAAATTCGACGAGACATCGTGGCTCACCCCCAGGCCCATGTGCGAGGAATCGAAGCCGGTTGTGATGGCGATGCCGCCCCAGCGAACCAGGGTCTTGAGCACGCTGCCTTGGCGGGACGGGCCCCACAGCCGGAGCTGCGCATGCAGCCCCCAGTTGTCGAGGCTGCCGCTCATGGCACCGTAGCGCTGGGTGGGCACCTGCATCCAGTTGCCGAACACCATGACGGGAATCTTGAGGAAGCCCAGGCTGACCCCTGCCATCGCCGTGGCATTCAGACCCACGCCTTGGATCGGGAAGCCCTGTGTGCTGCCAGGCTGGTAGGTTCTGTCCATGCCCAGGGCGAAGCTGGCGGCGCCGCCGACCTCGAAGTATGTCGCCTCCGAGGCGTAGTCCACGCCCAGGCCCTTGCTCGTGAAACTCTGGGCATCGCCGAAATTCCGGATGAAACCCGCCGCGTTGGTTGCCTGAAACAACTGATCGAGCTTGCTTGTCAGGAAAGTCTGGAGCTGTGCTTGCGTCATCCCGGTGGCGTTCAGCAACACCTGCGTCTGCGCATTGGTCTGAAGCGTGAAATCGACACCATTGGTCTGGGCGCCGGCCTTCGCGCCCAATGCGGCCAGAAACACGAACGCTAGACCGAGAGCAACGACGGTTTTGCGCATAGTGCCCGTATCTTACTCCCTTCGCGCCTCGGCGTCCTGGCTTTGGAGGCCGCGTCGGTGAGAACCCTGTCAGGGTTCCCGTGTCGCTAGAATTTGTAGTACGCGCCCGCGCGGGCTTCGACGACCCAGGCGAACTTGCTGTCCATGGTCGGTGCATCGACCGTCTCGCCCGGGAAGTGGCGCTTGCCAGGCAATACGCCGACTTCGCCGAACACGCCGATGGGACCCAAGCCGAAGCTCATGCCCAGGGCGGCGCCATAGGCGATCTCGCGCTTCTCGCCGTTGCGCTCGATCAAATTGGTCACGGCGAATATGGCGCGTCCGTACAACGGTATGAGCGGAGGCACGATGGCAATCATGGGCCGCAACTCGAGATTGGTCGCCTTGTTGCCCGGCTGGCCAGCGACCCCCAGGTCGGCCACGACGCCAAGCTGGAGCCGCACCCATGACAGAACCGGCAAGGGCAGCGCATAGCTGGGCGTCACCATCAGGTTGAGCCGCTCCCAATCCCGCGGTGTGGTTACCTGGTATCCCTCGCCCAGAGACGCCTCCACCAACCAGTCGGCCTTCGAGATAGCGGGCAAGAGAACGGTCGAGGTCAGTACTGCGGCCATGACGATTTTGCGCATCTTCGATACCTCCAAGGTGCTTGACGTGCGAAGCGCCCACTATATTCGCGAACCCGCCCGAGGGCGAGCCCAATGCTTTTCCCCTGCTTTTCCCGACCCACGGTTGGAAAAGTGCTTGCGCAGACCTGCGTCGTGTGGCTTCCACCCAAGTCCCCCTCTTGCTCGACCCCGGCAACCCTAGCCGCCGCGGACGGTTGCGTCCCGCGCTCAGTCTTTCGGCACGCGGCTAGGTTTGGATTCTCCGATTGATTGACGCGGCATGATCTTCTCCTAGGCCTTTTCTCCCAGCCCCGGTTTTCCCGCAATCAGAATCAATTCCATGCCCAGCATGGCCTCAAGCAACGAAGCCACCGGCAGATGCTGAGATACGTCCCGGCGCAACGACTCCGGTGTGTACCGCTGGGGATGGACGTCGTGTCGGTAAGGCTTACAGGGCCCTCCGAAAACCCGGTACCAGGTCTGTTCCAACAGAAGCCAAAAGACATTGGCGCAGTTCTCGGTTGTCACCAGAATTTTTCCGGCCGGTTTCAAGACTCGCGCTAGCTCCGCCAGAATCGGATGCGGATCCTCCAGATGCTCGATGGTGTTGGTGAACAAAATCAGATCAAAAGTATCGTCGCGAAACGGCAGTGCGGACAAGTCTGCCCGCAGAAACTCCCCCTGACGGCGCGCGTGGCAAAAAACCACGGCTTCGACTTCAATGTCGATTCCTGTCAGCTGCAGACGCGGCGCCAGACCCCAGCTCACATACCCCGTGCTGCAACCCGCATCCAAGACGCGGGCGCCGTCGGGCAAAGCAGCCGACAACGCCGCCGTGGTTTCCAGCTTGGGCTGATGAAAAATGTTGCGCGGAAAGCTGAGGCTCTCGGCATTGTACTGCAAATAGTACTCGCCCGTAGCCCCACGCCCCAGGCGTCGTCTCTTTTCATTCTGATCTCGGCTCATGCTACTCCCCAGGACGGAACGCCTATGCATCCCGTTCGCGCATCAGACGCTATCGTACCCTGTCCTGTCCAGGTCCTGTCCAGAAAAGCCCTGTCCTGTCCAGAGCGCCGCCGGCTCGGCCTCCACAGCCCGCAATGGCTGCACGCGCAGCTGCTTGAGGGGGAAGCAAAGGCGGCGGTCGCCCGATGGGTGCTGGGCTCTCATGGTATAAATGAAGCTTACGCTATGCGAAGCTACTTCCTGAACCCCGCGCTCAAGGGTGGTGATCGCTTCATTCGCGAGGGACGCTGCATGCAGAAGGCGGCCTCTTGGGCCACAGCGTGGCCGCCCATCTCGCTGGCCCTGCTGGCGACCATGGCGCGCGAGCACGGCGAGGTCCGTCTGTGCGACGGAAACGTGGAGCAGCTCACGCTGGACCAGCTGCTGGCCGACGTGGTGGCGTTCAACCCCGACCTGGTGCTGATCAACACGGGCTTTCCCAGCATCGAGGGCGACATGGAAGTGGCGCGCGCTATCAAGCAGCGCCTGCCCGCCGCCAGGTTGGTGGCGTTCGGCGTGTACTTCACCATGCTTGAACTGGAGGGTTTCGCCGCCCAGTCCTGCCTCGACGTGTGCATCGTGGGCGAGCCCGAGATCACCTTCCGCGATCTGGTCGCAGCGCTGGCCGCAGGCCGCGCCGACCTTTCCGCGATCAAGGGTCTCATCTACCGCGAGGGCGCCGAGGCACACTTCACCGGGCTGGCGCCCTTTCTCGAGAACCTGGACACCCTGCCCCACCCTGATCGCCGGCTGCTGAAGAACGATCGCTATCGCCTGCCCACCAGTGGCAAACCCTACACGCTGGTCAACACAGCACGCGGTTGTCCGTACCATTGCACTTTCTGTATCGTTAACAGCTACTACGGACGCAAGCTGCGCAAGCACTCCATCCCCTACGTCATCGAGGAGATCCAGCAGTGCGTGCGTGATCTCGGCCTCGACGAGTTCCTGTTCTGGGAGGAAGTTTTCACGCTGGATCGCAAGTACCTGCTCGCCCTGTGCCAGGCCATCCTGGACGCGGGGCTGCGCATCCACTGGGCCGCCACCACGCGCGTGTCCACGCTCGACGACGAGGTGGCGCAGGCCATGAAACGCGCCGGCTGCTACCTGGTGGGGCTGGGCATCGAGACCGCGAGCCAGACCATCTTGGATGCAGCCAAGAAGCAACAGACCGTGGCCGAGGCAGAGCGGGCGGTTGCCATCTGCAAGCGCCACGACCTGCGCACCATGGGCCACTTCATCTTCGGCCTGCCGGGCGAGACGCGCGCGACCGCGGAAGCCACCATCCGCTTCATGTGCGAGATCGGTCTCGACTACGTGCAGTGCTACGCGGCCGTGCCCTATCCCAAGACCGAGCTCGGCGACATCGCCAAGTCCAGGGGCTGGATCACGGCCAGTCACTGGTCGCAGTACGACTTTGGCGGAGCCTCCATCTTGCGCACCGACAGCTTGAGCCCCGAAGAAGTGGACCACTTTCGTCGCAAGGCCTTCCTCAAGTTCTACCTACGGCCGCGCTACCTTGCGCGGCGGCTGCTCACGGACGTGTCGCCTAGACAGATCCTCCATCTGCTGAGTTTCACCGACTGGATGGACATGGTCGGCCTAATGGCCCGATGGAAGAGCAAGCCGCGATGAGCGAGCCGGTCCTGAGCGTGGTGCTGCCCTGCCTCAACGAAGAGCGCACAGTCGCATCGTGCGTGCGCAGATGCCAGCAGGCGTTTGCCGAGCTGGCTCTGCCGGGCGAGGTCGTGGTGGTGGACAACAACTCGACCGACCGATCGGGCGCCGTGGCCGAGGCCGCCGGCGCGCGCGTAGTGCACCATCAGCCGCCCGGCTACGGCTCTGCGCTCAAGCGCGGTATTGCCGAGGCCAAGGGCCAGTACATCTTCATGGGCGACGCCGACGATACCTACGATTTTCGCGAGATCGCCAAGCTGCTGCCGCTTCTGCGCGACGGTGCGGACCTGGCCATGGGAAGCCGACTGCGAGGCAGGATCTACGCCGGTGCAATGCCCTTCTTGCACCGCTACCTCGGCACTCCGGTGCTGACCTGGATTCTCAACCGCTTTTTCGGTTCGCACATCAGCGACACCAATTGCGGCATGCGCGGGTTCACCCGGGCCGCTATCGACCGGCTGGAGCTGCGCTGCAACGGCATGGAGTTCGCGTCCGAGATGGTCGTCAAGGCTGCGCAGGCCGGTTTCAAGATCGCTGAGACGCCGATCGACTACCACGCCAGCCTGCCCGGCCGCCTGCCCAAGCTGCACAGCCTACGCGATGGCTGGCGCCACCTGCGTTTCATGCTGGTGCTGTGCCCCGAGTACCTGTTCGTGTTTCCGGGCCTGCTGTTGATGATCGCCGGGGTGCTCATCCTGGGCATGATGCTGCTCAAAGATGCTCTCTACCCTCAGCTGCCCCTGGGCCTGTCCACGATGATGTTCGGCAGCACCCTGGCCCTGCTGGGATTCCAGATCGCGCTCTTGGGCATCTACGCCATCGTGTCCAACGCTATGCAGGGGTTGGGTCGAGAGAATCGTCTCGCGCGCGCGGTGACCCGCCTTTTCAAGTTGGAATGGGCGCTGATCGCAAGCTGCGTGGTGCTCTTCACCGGCTGCGCGCTCGGTCTAGTCACCATCGTTCTGCTCTGGCAGGTGGCGCACTCCAACGCCCCAGTCAACATCCCCGTCACCAAGCTGGCCATCCTCTCCAGCTTCTTGTTCATGCTCGGGCTCCAACTCTTCTTCTCTGCCTTCTATCTCAGCCTGGCCAACCTGCGACGGACGCTGGAATAGGAGCTGGAATAAGAGCGCTCACGGCGTTCCGACATTGTAGTGACGGCTGGTCCACGTCATGGCGGCTCCGCCGGGAACCTCAATGAGGATTCCCACTCGGTAGTCCCCCGAGGGAAGATCGTAGGCGGCAAAGAAGGATTCAAAACCCGACCAGTCGTAGCCGAAGGCGGTGCCGGCGACTTGGGACACGTCGCTGCGTTTCACCGGAAAGCTCGGAATGCGGTAGGCCCAGCCGCGGTCCTCGAGCAGAGTGTAGATGCGCGCGTCCGATGAGCGCACGTCGGCGACAAGCGCCCAGCCAATAATGTGCTGCCCGTCGTAGCCGTCAACATATCCCCTGAACTCGCGATTGGCCCGAAGATCCTGAACCCGAACCGGGGCCGCGTTCAGCAGTCGGTTTGCCCTGGTGTAGTCGAACACGCCCATGTCGCGGGATTTCATCAGAATCTGCTCCGACTGACTGGGCGAGGGATGAATCAGCGACAGGCCGGCCGTCGTCTGGCCGGGAACAAACGAGGCCAGGCAGGCCACGCGCGCGGCATAGTTGCGGGCGAAGGTCTGATTGAGATAGATCTTGCTCGTTACTCCGCCGAAGTAGATGCCAGCCGCCAGCCAGGCCGTCAGCAACGCGAGCGCACCGTGGGGTTTGGGGCGCTCGCCGTTGATCACGAAGACGTACAGCACGGCCCACGCCAACAGGGAGTAGATCGTGTAGCGCGACGCAATCGGGATCTCGGCGAACGGTCCCCGGGCCACCGCCAGTGTAGCCATCGAGGCGAAGACGAAGGCCGCGGCGAAACGAAAGAACGCGGCGTCGCTGCGCCTGATCACATAGTAGAGAAGTCCCACCGAGCACAGCAATCCGAGTGGGATCTCTACCTCGGGAGTTCGAATCAGAGAGCCGTTCACCCTGAGAGCGAAGGCGACCATCTGCTCGAAGTTCGCGAAGGCGTCACGCGCGGAGGGACAGTACAGGATCTCGCTGGGACTCACGTGCACGAAGACCGCGGCTGCGCCGGTCGCGGCCACAAAAATGAGTAGCGCTCTCCAACGCCGCCGGAAAACCAGCAGGCAGCTGCCGAGCGGGGCCAGCAGTCGGGCGGCCCCCGAGGTGCAGATTGCCAGCACAGTCGCCGCCGTGGCCCAGCCGGTGCGTTGCCGGGCCAACAGGGCCAACGCGAGCAAGGACAGGAACATGGTCCAATGGTGCTGGAACGAGGCTTCTCCGAAGAAGAGATTAAATTCCTGCACGAATGAGAACCAGATGTAGGGCAGGGGAACCAGAAACGGCAGGCTGAGCCCGAGATCTCTCCTCGCCCGCGTGAGCAGTAGCAGCAGTGCCGACGTCCAGCCGAGGCTGCCGACGATCATGAGCAGGCGAAAATTGATGTGACCCAACAGCCCATACTGCACAATCGCAGCCAGCTTGCCCACGAGAAGCCGGTGATCATTATGGCGTTCGTAAATGGTCTTCAGCTTCGCGCCGATCCCGTTCGCATCAAGGAAGCGGTTCACGGTTTCCAGGACAATCTGGAAGTCATCCTGGAAGGGCGTGTTGGGCGCGTAGCGGATGATGTGCCACCAGTAGACGATGAACGGAACAGTGATCGCCACCCAGGTGATGATCCGGAAGCACCACGCAGGCAGCGGGACGATCGCAGCGAACGGGTGCCTGTCCTTGTCCGCAGGCGGGGCGAGGAATCGGTGCCATAGATCTCGCAAACGCATCACGAGGCTACACTTCCGGCTTCGGCGTTATGCGGAACACGAGCGGATGGCCGCCGGGAATGTGGTCGGGCAACTGGATCCTGAGTCGACCCACTTCTTGGCTGGCCAGCAGCGGGCCGGAGGCATAGCCGAGGAGAATCACGGTGGCATCCGGCGGCAGGATAACATCATTGATGGCCATCTCAGCACTTAGGAGATCATTGATCACGATCAGGTAGAGGGACTGGTCGCTGGCCGTCAAACGGACGCGGCTGCCATCCGCCGCCACCGTCCAAGGCGTGGTCCACGGTTTGGTTCCATAGATGGCCTCTCCATTGGTCGCCAGCCACCGACCGACGTCAGGCAACAAAGCCGCGTGCGCCAAGGACGTTGTCCTCGCTCGGGCTCCTTCGGACGGCGCCTCTGGCACTGATACCGTCGGGCTCGCCAAGTCGAGCAGTTCTTCCACGGCGGCGGCAAGCGACCGCGAGACGACCTCGGACTTGGGCAGGGCCGCGTGATTGAGTGCGTTCAGCACCATGTCGTAGGCATGGCTCCGGCGCCGACGCTGGGTCAACCGGTATAACGAACGGATCGCCACGATGAACAGCACGAACGAGAGAGCATCAGTGCGAAAACGGTAACGCTGGTGGTCGATCGCTGCGACGAGGATCATGCCGGCGTTCAGGCCGACCACGTTCGCTACCATTAACCCGCACGCTGCTGCATAGGCCGGGGCCTGCTTCCCCCGCAGGCCGCGCCAGGCCACCCACAATCCGTACAGCATGCCCAGCACCAATCCGCAAGTCAGTAGCACAGGACTTTGCGGCGGCCCGAAAGCGATGAGATCGAACCAGCGCACGTATTGGTCAAGAGCAGGGAAGTGCGGCACCCCCCAGGCATTGTCTGCGGAGTTCAGAAGCCAGCGCACGAGGTTATCCTTGAGGTGGGGCGTGTAGTACTGAGGATAGTTGCGAAGCGCGAACAAAGCGTCGCGCCGGAGTGGCTCGCTAATATCGAGAAAAACGCGGTGGTTGCGATTGACCGCGCCGGTGGACTTGTAGGGCATGTCCAGTACCGGCACGCCGGTCAAGGTCGGATGGCGAAGCTGCAGGTAGTCGTTGGTCTCCGCGTAGGGGCTGATAGTCGAGACGGCAGAGAGTTGCCCCCGCCGCTCCAGTTCCGAACGCAGCGCCGGCGGCAGGTGGTCGACCGAGATCAACGACAGATTCATGGCCACGAAGTAGCTGCTTAGGCCGAAGGTACCAAACACGACCAGGTTCTTCAGGTGGACAGCCAGGACGATTCCTACGGGGCCGGCGGTCGCCTTGGCCGTCCTCATCCAATTGCGGCCGCCTAGCACAACCATGGCTGCTGCGATGAGCACCGCCCACAGCCAGTGGAAGCCATTGATGGCCAGCACCAGGAGCGAAGCCAAAGAGGCTGTGACCAACGCGATCGACGGCTTCCTGCTAGCCGCAAATTCGCAAAAGAAGTAGGTGGTAGCGCACAGGAGCGACGCCGCCGGGTATTCGTAGAAGAGCAAGTTCTCCTGCAGGACCACTGCCGGCGAGATCATGAATAGGGCAGCCAAAAGCAAAGCCGCCGTCTTCCCCACCTGAAGGCGCCGCAACAGCCCATAGAGCGAAAGGTCGAAGATGAGGCCCAGCGCCATGTAGATAAGACGGACGGCCGGCACGAAACTCACAGGAAACAGCTTGAGAACGATCCCGATCCCGAAGTTGAAGAGAGGCGGCTGCGAGTGCAAGTAGAAGACCGTCCGCAGTAGATCCTCACGCAACAGCTTGGGGTCCGCGAACTGCCAGTAGTAGTTCAGCGTGTGGGCTTCAAATCCGTCGACGAAGAAGGACAGAATAGCACGCGAAAGCAGGTAAAGAAAAACGACGCCAACGACGTGTCCCCGGTCCCTGAAGGTCCGGCCCATCAGAAGACCTTCACCTGCTCCAGGTGCAAGGCGCTGAAACGCGGAATCCGCAACCGGACGAGGCGTGCCGTGGTGGGGGCGAAAGTCGGATTCCAGATGGTGAAGATGGTGTCGTGCCGCACCAGTTCGCGCCAGGTCGCCGCGTCCAGACTGGCCTCGACAATGAGCGGCACCGCCCGTTCTTGGCCGCAGTCCGAGCGGTTGCGGATGTACAGGCTATGGATCTCCGTCGGCTTCCCCAGATCAATCTCAAGCCAGGGGTTGGTCTCTAGGTTGGTGTGGAAGAAGATGTTGGCGGGGAAGATGGCGTTCAGGACGCTGCTGGTGCGCCACGGCTTGCCCTGCGCCAGATCAGTGGGTTGCACAATCCAGGCCGCGAAGCTCACCACTAGAACCATCCCCGTCACCGCGGTAAGCAGCGTCAGAAAGACACGCAACCGTCGGCGGGCGCGTGTGTATGCCAGCGACCACGCTTCCTCGCGCAGGAGCAGCGAGCGTACGAAGACGCCCGCCTTGGCCGCCGCCGCACCCTGCTCATCCTCAGTCATGGCGGCAGCGCATACGAAGTCCTTCTCGAACAGCACCGTCCGCAGCCACGCGAACTGCGCCGCGCCCCCGGCCGCCTCCTCCAGCTCGGCTCGTGGCGCCGCCTCTGCCGCAGCCGCGAGTGAGGCCGCCGGCTGCCCATCAGGGGCCAGGAGCCAGAACGCAGCCTCACGGTACAAGGACAGCGCTGCGGCCGCTGATCGAGCGCCCGATTCCACCAGCCAGTCAGCCGCCTGGGCGCGCGCATGCGCCCGCGCCAGAGCCGCGCGGCGGGCCGGCGACATGACCGCTTCATGCTCGCGGCTCTCCCTCATTTCGCTCCGGGCAAGAATCCAATCAACCAGCCGCGTCCAGAAGAAATCGACCGGCGGCCCGGCATCAGGGGAAGATGCGGCGCTAGGACCGTCGGCGCCTTCGCTGGGGAGACCGGCGGCGGCAAAGTTGTCGGTGAGGGTAGGCATGAGTCTGAATGATTGTCGGCACGCCGCTGCCAACAAAAATCATACCGCAGCCAGACCGTGAGCGTTCGGTATTTTTTCACGCCTGCCCGCTACCGGAAGGAACCAGTCCCCGCGACGAGCGTAAGCGCCTGACGCCAACACCCAGGACGCGTTCTCGCCGTACCGCAGACGACTGCTCGCCCTGGCACGCGCGGACGAACGTGATAGCTTGAGCCCTGGCGAGCGACTGGCCCGCCAGAGAGATGGATGCCATGAATCTCGTGGGGAAAAAAGCACCGGACTTCACCGAGAACGCCGTGACCGGCGATGGAAAGCTCGTCAAGGTTTCTCTGTCGGACTATCGCGACAAGTGGGTGGTGCTCTTCTTCTACCCGGCGGACTTCACCTTCATCTGCCCGACCGAGATCAGCGAGTTTTCTCGCCGTGACAAGGAGTTCAAAGAAATGGGCGCGGTGGTGCTGGGCTGCTCGACTGACTCGAAGTACTCACACAAGGAATGGATCACAGGCAGCCTCGGCACCCTCACCCATCCGCTCATCGCGGACTTCACCAAGAAGATCGCACGCGACTACCAGTGCCTGGACGAAAACTCGGGCTACCCGCTGCGCGCGACCTACATCATCGATCCCGACGGCGAAATCGTGCACGCCGACTGCAACATCACGCGCATCGGCCGCTCGGTCGACGAAGTGGTGCGCCTGCTGCAGGCGGCGCAGACTGGCGAGCTATCGCCGGCTGGTTGGAAGATCGGCAACAAGACGCTAGGCAAAGAGTAGCCGCCCCATCCGGAAAGACGATCCCCGTGTCGATCGCGCCCAAAGCCCGAAGCAACGTGCACAAGATGTCCGGCTACACGCCCGGCGAGCAGCCGCGACCGGGCGAGCGCGTGATCAAACTCAACACCAATGAGAACCCGTTTCCCCCGAGCCCGCGTGCGGTCGAGGCCATCCGCCGCATCGATCCCGACCGGCTACGGCGCTACCCCAGCCCCAGCGCCGAAGATTTCCGCGAAACCGCGGCGCGCGTGCACGGAGTTTCGCCCGACATGATCGTGGCCGGCAACGGCAGCGACGAGATTCTGGCCATGGCCATGCGCACATACCTGGGACCAGACGACATCCTGGCTTACCCGGATCCCACCTACTCGCTCTACCCCGTGCTGGCCGAAATGGGCGAGGTCAAGGTCGTCACCGTGCCTTGGGCCGCGGGCTGGGAGCTGCCCATCGATGCGCTGCTGGCCACCGGTGCGCGCGCCATCTTCTTCGCCAACCCCAACGCGCCCACTGGCACCCTGGTGCCCACGACCAGGGTGCGCGAATTGGCCGCACGCTTTGCTGGCCTGCTCTTGGTCGACGAAGCCTATGTGGATTTCGCCGACGAGAACAGCGTCAGCCTGGTGCGCGAGTTCTCCAACGTGATGATTTCCCGTACCCTGAGCAAGGGCTATGGCCTGGCGGGCCTGCGTTTCGGCTATGCTATCGCGGCGCCTGCGGTGGTGGAGGAATTGAACAAGGTCAAGGACAGCTACAACTGCGACGTGCTCGCCATCAGCGCGGCCGCGGCAGCTATCGAGGATCAGGACTACGCGCGCCGCACCTGGCAGCACGTGCGCGCCGAGCGCGTGCGCCTGGGCCAGGCTCTGCGCCAGCGCGGCTGGCAGGTCATTCCCAGCCAAGCCAACTTCATCCTGGCCACTTGCCCCGGCGGCGACGCCGGCGCGATCTACCGCGCGCTCAAGGCCAAGGGCATCCTGGTGCGCTTCTTCGACAAGCCCGGCCTGCAGGACAAATTGCGAATCACCATTGGCACGGCCGAGGAGAACGACCAGCTCGTGGCCGCGCTCCCAGCCCCATGAGCAAGTCCCCTTCCAGCCGCGACTCCAAGAACACCGTCGCTGACACGGAGCAGACGGATGGGCCTGACACCGGCGTCGAGGCCCCGCTCGAGCCCGATCTGGTGGAAAGCGCGGCGCCCGAAGCCATCCCGGCCGCGCTGGAACGACATTTGGCGCCCGCGCGCGATCCGGTCCAGCGCTTCATCAATGAGGCACGCCGCTACGCCCGCCTGGACGAAAAGCAAGAGCGCGAGTTGATCAAAGCCGCACGCGAACGCAGCGACGTCAATGCCGCTCGCACCTTGGTTTTGCACAACTTGCGCCTGGTTGTGTCCATCGCCTACCAGTACCGGCGGGCTTGGCTCAACCTGCTCGATCTGTTCCAAGAGGGCGCGGTGGGTTTGATGGAGGCCGTGCGCCGCTGGGATCCGGACATGGGCACGCGCTTCGGCTCCTACGCAGCCTACTGGATTCGCGCCTGCATCCTGCGTTTCCTCATGACCAACTCGCGCCTGATCCACGTGGGAAATACCCGCGCGGGACGCAAGCTGTTCTTCCGTCTGGAAAAGGAACGCCAGAAACTCCTGGCCGAAGGCATCGACCCCACACCCAAGCTGCTAGCCTCCCGGCTGGAGGTGGACGAATCCGACCTGGCCGAGGTGTCCGCGCACCTGGCCTCGCGCGAGGTTTCGCTGGAACCGCGGCCTGACGAAGACGGTGTGCCCTTGGCCGAAAAGATCTCGGGACACCAGGCTTCGCCCGAGCAGCAAACCGCGCGCGATGAACTGTCGCAGGCCGTGCGCCGCCTCATGGACGATTTCGAGAACAAGCTGGCGGACGATCGCGAACAGGCGGTGTGGCGCGAACACTTGGCCCAGACCAACGAACCGATTTCACTGTCAGCCCTGGGTGTGCGCTACGGCGTTTCCAAGCAGCGCATGGGCCAGATCGCGGAGAAGCTGAAGGCACAATTCCGCGAGCGGGTCATTGCGGAGCTGGGCAGTGATATCCAAATGTCGTGGCAGCGCGACAATTGAACTGCAACGGCCACCGTCTCGTGGCAGAAGCGAAATTGGTTCGGAGCCGTGGGCGGGTCTAGGCCTGCATCGACTGCTGGCGTTTGACATTCATGGCTTGCAGCCCCTTGGGTCCCTTGGTGATGTCAAACTCCACTGTCTGGCCCTGGGCCAACGAGCGATATCCGTCCGCTGTAATGGCCGTGTAGTGGACGAAGACGTCCTCCTCCCCGTCGCGCGCGATGAAACCGTACCCCTTGGAATCGCTGAACCATTTCACCTTGCCGGTTGCCATTGCCATTCACTGCCTCCTCAAACTGTACTGACCTCCGCTGCTCCCCAACGGAATTGTCTGGGGCGCACAGTCAGAAGGGTACGTTTCTGTGCCGGCCTGTCAAGACCCTAGCTTACTGTTCGACCGCAAATGGCCGGCAGTTGAAACAACCCCGCTGCGGGTTTGTCGACGCCGATTGCGGCGCAATTCGCAGTGTTTCCGTAAGCGCCCACACGAAGACAACTGTCGGCGTTGCCACTGTCGATTCCACCGAGCGCAATGACCGGGATTGCGAGTAACCGCTCTCGCCGCACTGGCGACTGCGCGCAACTCGCGGGCCACTACGACCAGCGCCCGCGGCCACAGGTCCCTGCTTCGCAGGGCCCGCGGGGGCACAGCGACCATGGCTTTTCGCAATGCCGCATGGGGACGCAATAGACTGGCCGGTCGGTTCGCCGCGCCGGTTTCCGTCGACAGTGATTCGTACTTCGCCCACGGGGTGGTAGAAAACACCTGGATCCCGCCCCATGCGCTGCCCTTTCTGCTCCGCCACCGAAGACAAAGTTGTCGACACCCGTCCCAGCGAAGACGAGCAAATCGTGCGACGCCGCCGCGAATGCGCCGGTTGTGGCAAGCGTTTCACCACCTATGAGCGCGTCGAGGAGCTGCTTCCGTCGGTGGTCAAGAAGGACGCGCGGCGCGAGCCATTCGACCGAATCAAACTCTTGGCGGGCGTCACCAAGGCCTGCGAGAAACGGCCGGTTCCCATGGCCGCCCTGGAAGAACTGGCCGACTCCATCGAACGCTCGTTGCGAGACCTGGGCGAAAAGGAAATCGCGTCGTCTCGCATCGGCGACGCCGTGCTCAGCCGCCTGCGTGAGATCGACGACGTGGCCTACCTGCGCTTCGCCACCGTGTACATGCATTTCAAGGACGCAACCGAGCTCCTGAGCGAGGTGCAAAGGCTGCTACGCTGGAAAGGCCAGGATCCATGAACAAGGTCTTCTCCGAGGCTGACCGGCGCTTCATGCGCGAGGCCCTGGCCCTGGCCGAGCGGGGACGCGGTCACACCCGTCCCAATCCCGTGGTGGGCGCCGTGCTGGTCCGCGGTGGCCGGGTGCTGGCGCGGGGTTATCACCGCCGCGCGGGTCTGCCTCACGCCGAGATCGATGCGCTCTCTCACAAGGGCGTCCGCGCTCAGGGCGCCACCTTGTACGTCACGCTGGAACCCTGCTGCCACCAGGGTCGCACCGGCCCCTGTACCGAGGCCATCGAGCGCGCCGGCGTCCGCCGCGTGGTGGTCGGGTGCTGCGACGAGAATCCGCTGGTCAGCGGTCGCGGCGTCATGCACTTGCGCCGCGCTGGCATGCGTGTCGACGTGGGTTGTCTCGACCAGGAATGTAGGAAGCAGAACCGTGCCTTCTTCGTCTGGGTCCGAGCTCACCGACCCTGGGTCACGCTCAAGATCGCCAGCACGCTCGACGGATTCATTGCCAGCAACCAATTGTCGCGTGGGGAGCCGGCCGGCTCTGCCGGCCGCGCACCATCGCGGGAGGGTTTGGGAACCCTCCCAGGGTTCCCATTTCAATCGAAGCGTGACCCCAGCGCGCGCTTCGTTACCGGCGCGGCGGCGCGCGCGCACGCCCGTTTGCTGCGCAGCCGGCACGACGCCGTTCTGGTCGGGGTGGGCACGGTGTTGGCGGACAACCCGCGGCTGACCGTGCGCCTGCCTGGCGCCAGCAAAGTCGGCCCCCTGCGGGTGGTTCTCGACGGGCATCTGCGCACGCCGCCCTCGGCCAGGCTCATTCGGCAACTGGGCGCGCCCCCGGCGCTCATCATCGGCGCGCAGCCGCGCAAGGGCGCCAAGGACGCGCGCGCTCGGCTGGCCCGCGAGCGAGCCTTGCGCCGGGCCGGGGCCGAGGTTCTTCTTCTGCCGGCCGATCGTGCCGGCCGCATTTCGATTCCCCATGTGCTGCGTGCCCTGGCTGAACTTGGCGTGCAGTCGCTGCTCGTCGAGGGCGGCAGTCGGATCCACGGTGCCTTCATCTCGGCGGCTCGCGTGGATTCGGTTGCGTTCTTTCTTGCGCCGCGCCTTGTGGGCGCCGGCCGCCCCATCGTAGAAGGCCCGGGTCTTGATTGGCGCACTCCCCTGAGGCTCGGGCCGCTCCAGGTTCACGCCATCGGCGAGGATATCCTTGTCGAGGCCGATGTGCTTGGTCCCAAATTGCGCCGTCGACCCTAGAGCGAGTGAAAATTGTTCACCGGCATAGTGGAAGCAATCGGCAAGGTGGAGTCGTTGCGCTCCGGATCGGGTGGCTCGCGCCGCCTGGCCATCGCCACGGATCTCGACGTGGCTTCGCTTCCGCTGGGCGCCAGCATGGCGGTCAACGGTGTCTGCCTGACCATCGTGGCCCGGCGGGCGCGGCGCTTCGAAGCCGACCTGGGGCCCGAGACCCTGGCGTGCTCGACCCTGGGCTCGCTCAAGGCCAGCGACCGCGTCCACCTGGAGCGCCCCTTGCGCGTGGGCGACATGCTGGGCGGCCACCTGGTCACCGGGCATGTCGACGGCGTGGGCAAGGTGGAATCGGCGCGCAAGCAAGGCGACACCCTGGCCCTGCGCCTGCAAGCGCCTGAAGCGGTCGCGCCCTTCCTGGTGAAAAAGGGATCGATTGCCATCGACGGCGTGAGCCTGACCATCAACGAGGTGGACGGCCGCAGCGTGGAAGTTTGGCTGATTCCCCACACCCTGTCGGTCACGCTGCTGGGCGGGCTTCGCGCAGGTGATCGTGTCAACATGGAAGCCGACATGATTGCCAAGCAAGTCGCCCGCTTCGTGGAAAAAGCCCATGTCCGCTGATCCCCACATCGACGTCGAGAAGGCCCTTGCGGATATCCGCGCCGGCCGCCAGGTGATCGTGGTGGATGACGAGGACCGCGAGAACGAGGGCGACCTGACCATGGCCGCCGACCTGGCCACGCCCGAGGCCATCAATTTCATGGCCAGTCACGGTCGCGGACTCATCTGCATGGCGCTTTCCGAAGAGAAGGTGGCTAGCTTGCGCCTGCCCATGATGACCCAGGACAACCGCTCGCCGCACAACACGGCCTTCACGGTCAGTGTCGACGCACGCCACGGCATCAGCACCGGCATCTCGGCACGCGAGCGCGCCCACACCATCCGCACTGCGGTCGCTCCCGACGCCGCGCCCGATGACCTGGTCACGCCCGGGCATGTGTTTCCCCTGCGGGCCAAGCGCGGCGGCGTGCTGGTGCGCACCGGCCACACCGAGGCCTCGGTCGACCTGGCCCGCCTGGCGGGTCGCACACCCGCCGGCGTAATCTGCGAGATCATGCGCCCGGACGGCGAGATGGCGCGCATGCCGGATCTAGAAGTCTTTGCCGCCGAGCACGGACTGGGAATCGTGCACATCTCCGATCTGGTTCAGTATCGGCTGGCGCGCGAGGTGCTCGTGCATCGCGTGGCCGAGACCACGCTGCGCCCGACCGGGGCCGGGCTGCGCGCCAGCTACCGCGCCTGCCTGTACGAGGCTGACGTGGCCGACGCGGAATATCTGGCCCTGGTGCTGGGTGACGTGGCCTCGGGCGAGCCTGTCCTGGTGCGGGTGCAGACCGCCAGTCTGCTGCGAGACATCTTCACCGTGACCCAGCCGGGCGAGATGATTCAACCCACGGAATGGTTGCGCTGTATCGAGCGGGAAGGACGAGGCGTCCTGCTCTACATTCTGCCGTTGGGAGCCCGACATATCGCCGCCGCGCTGGAGGGTCTCACTGCCAGCACCGCCCGGCAAGAGCGCGCGCTTTCCCACGCGGAGCCTGAGCCGTCCCACACGCCCTTGCGGGACATCGGCCTAGGCTCGCAGGTGCTGGTCCAGCTGGGGGTGCGCGCCATCCGCCTGCTTACCAACAATCCGCGCCGCCTCGCCGCCCTGGAAGGATACGGTATACAGGTGGTTGACTGTGTTCCCAGCGGCCCTCCTGCCGAGGTGGTGCCGTTCAATGAAAGAGAGGCCAAGTAATGCCGCAAATCCATCAAGGTAATTGGACAGCCCAGGGCAAGCGCTTCGCGATCATCGCCTCGCGCTGGAACGAGTTCGTGGCGGACAAACTGATCGAAGGAGCTGTCGGTGCCCTGGCTAAGACGGGCGCACGCGACGAGGACATCGAAATCTACCGTTGTCCGGGCGCCTTCGAGCTGCCTGGGCTGGCCCGGCGGGTGGCCGATTCGGAAAACTTCGACGCCATCGTGTGCCTGGGTGTGGTGATCCGCGGGGCAACCCCGCATTTCGACGTGGTGGTCAACCAAACCACGCGCGGCATCGCCCAGATCGCGGCCGAGGCCAAGCTCGCGGTGGGGTTCGGCGTGCTCACCTGCGACACCATCGAGCAGGCCATTGAGCGTTCCGGCAGCAAGGGCGGCAACCGGGGTGCTGACGCTGCCATGGCCGCCATCGAGATGGCCAACCTGTACGACCAGCTGGCGGGCCGGGCCGAGGGCGCTTCTGGCCAGACCCGTCGGCGCAAATAACTTGGACCCTGCCAAGACGACCCCGCGGCGTCGAGCCCGCGCCGTGGCCCTTCAGGTTCTCTACGCCATGGAAGGCCTGGAAGATGCCGATCCGGGCGTGGCGCTGGCGGCCCACCTGCGCGAGTTTGGCGACGCCGAGGACGACAGCGATGGCGATGCGCAGGAGCGCGCCTTTGATGAGAAACTGACCGCTACACTCGTTCGGGGCGTGTGGGCGCACCGAGATGAGTTGGACGAGATCCTGGCTCGGTTGTCGCAGAACTGGCGGGTCGAGCGCCTGGCCCGCGTGGACCGCAATGTCCTGCGCATCGCACTCTACGAGCTGGCCCACTGCCAGGCCGATGTGCCCGCGCGGGTCGCCATCAACGAAGCCGTGGAGCTGGCCAAGTGCTTTGGCTCCGAGGAGGCGCCGGCCTTCGTCAACGGGTTGCTCGACGCGGCCTTGGGTCTGCTGGGCGTCACACCCTGACATGCTGGCCGCCAGCCAAATTGGTTTTCTCCCCATCGACCTGGGGCGCTGGGATCGCTGCCCGGGCGGGGACGCCCTGGTCGTGCCGTTGTGGGCCGACGTGCGCCCTCTGCGCGGAGCGGCTGGCCTGCTGGACTGGCGCCTCAACGGTCGTCTGTCCCGGCTTCTACGCGAGGGCCGCCTGGAAGGCAGCAGCGGCGAGAAACTGCTGTTCTTCACCGGCCGGGTGCCCTGGCGCCGCGTCCTGACCATTGGCCTGGGCGCGACCACCAGCTTCTCCGAGGACGCTTTCCGCACCAGTCTGGGCGCCGTGCTGGATGCCTTTCGCGGGTTGGGCGTCGAGTCGGTGGGGTTGGCGCTGCCCGGCCGTGACATGGACCGCATTACGCCCGAGCGGGCTTTGCGCGTGCTCATCTCGGTGGCCGAACAACGGGAGGAGCAACACCCGGGGACCAGCTTGAGCGCGCTGACCGTCATCGACGTGCCACCCGCGATCAAGGCCATGGCCGAGACTGTGCGAGCGATTGAGCGCTCCCTCGCCCGCTGACATTGCACTGATTGGTTAGCTTTTTTCACCGCAGAGAGCACAGAGGACACAGAGGTCGGAAAGGAAGAAGGGGTTCGGACCGCACAGGAGGCAACCCTTTCTTCTTTCCGATCCGGCTCTGTGTTCTCTGTGCTCTCTGTGGTTCAACGGCTAGCTTCCTACTGCGGTGGGATGGTAACGAAGCGGAAGGTGTCTCCACGCCGGACACGCAACAGGTGTCCCGTCTTGCCGCCCGACCGCAATGCACCCACTGCCTCTTCGGCGCTGGCGACTGGCTTGCGGTCGATCTCGACGATGACGTCCTCGGCGCGTAGGCCAGCCTTGGCGGCGCGGCCGTCGGGATCCACACCGCTAACCACCACGCCCTTGGTTCCAGGATCCATGCCCAGCATGCGCGCCATGTCGGGTGTCAGGGTCTGCAGCTGCACGCCGACGTTGTCCTTCTCGACCTGAGCGTCGGGCGCCTCACCTGGCCGCGCTGGCAATTCGCCCAAGGTCACTTGCACAGTCGTGGGGCGGCCGTCGCGCAGGAGCGCGAGCTTGACCTTGTCGCCCACCTTCTGGCCAGAAACGTAGTCCACCACGTCGGCGGCTCCCTCGATCTTCTGCTTGTCGATCTGGGTGACGATATCACCGACGTGCACACCAGCCTGGCTGGCTGGGCCGCTGGGCAGCACCTGGCTGACCCAGGCCGCACGCCCGGGTCCGGACTTGGTCGTTTGATCTTTCTGCTCCGGCTCGCCGTCCTGGCCCAGCAAAGCGCCGTCCTTGACGTCGCCAATGGCCACGCCCAGCCAAGCGTGGCGTACATGGCCGTCGCGCATGATCATCTGCGCCACCCGGCGGGCCTGAACGATGGGAATGGCAAAGCCGTAGGCACCGCCCGGCCCCACGTTGATGAGCGTGTTGATGCCGATCACCTCGCCCTGCAAATTCACCAAAGGACCGCCCGAGTTGCCCGGGTTGATCTTGGCGTCCGTCTGAATGTACTCGCGCATGCGCTCGCCTGACATGTGCACGTTGCGCGTGACCTTGCCCTTGCCGCTGATGATGCCGGCCGTGACGCTTTGATCGAGGCCGAGCGGGCTGCCGATGGCCAGAACCCACTCACCCACCTCAATGGCGTTGGAATCGCCCAGGCGGGCGGCGACCAGACCCGCGGGCGGATTCTGCAAGCGAATCACGGCGACGTCAGTCTTGGGATCGGCGCCCACGACCTTGGCGGGAAACTCGCGCCCGTCGGCGAAAGTCACCGTGACCTTGCTCGCCTTCTCGGCCACATGGCTGTTGGTAATGATGTTGCCCGCGCCGTCGATGACCACCCCCGACCCGGTGCCATGCCCCGGACCAGGCATGGGCATACCTTCCCCGTCGCCGAAGTGGAAGAAGTGCTCGAAGAAGCGTTCCATGTCCGGCGGCACATCCTCGCGCTGGAAGTTGCGGTGGGACAGCTTGGGCCGCTCCATCTCGACGTCGATACGGACCACGCTGGGTCGCAAGGCCCGGGCCGTGGCCGCAAACGCCTGCGACAACGAACGCGCTTCTTGCGGAACTTGCGTCTTGGGGGTTATGGCCGCAGGCGGCGCGGCTGATTCCGCGACCGCGCGCGAGGCAAAGCGCGCGCCCAGTCCCAATCCTGCGGCCAGGGCCACGGCCGTCAACGTCACCGACAGAACCAAGATCCTTCTTCGCATGGTGTGCCTTTCCTCTTGCTTGCCTGAGCGGCTAGCCCGCACTGTTGCGGACATCCTACGCGAACAACAGATGGCAGGCCGCGTTTCTTCCCGGGGACCATCTACAACTTTGTCCGAAAAGCGAGCGCCCGGCAGAACGCTCTTCGCGTACCGCCCACGAACTCGCTCACGCACTCGCCCACGCGGCCTGCGACCCGCAGGCCGGTCTTTGCTCTCCCCACGCGACTACCTCCTTTACAAACGGCCTCCTTATGCGGCAAAAGGCTGGCCAGCCCTTGTACTGGAATCAAACCATCATCCGCCTGCCGGCCCGGCCCCGAGGCTTGCATCTCGTTACGCACGAGATCGTGTCCCAAATCCCCGGCGTGACGTCCATGCGGGTCGGGCTGCTGCACCTGCTTCTGCAACACACCTCGGCCTCGCTCTTTCTCAACGAGAACGCCGATCCTGACGTGCGGTCCGACTTCGCCCGCTGGAGCGATCAGGCCGTTCCCGATGGCGCTCGCTACTTCGTCCACACCCTGGAGGGCGCTGACGACATGCCGGCCCACGTGAAATCCGGTTTGCTCGGTGTGACGCTGACCTTGCCGATCGCCGACGGACACCTGCAACTCGGCACTTGGCAGGGCATCTACTTGGGTGAGCATCGCTCGGATGCCGGCAGCCGAAGCATTGTTGCGACGCTGTGGGGCGAGCGCAAACCGGAGCAAAAGTGACACTACCGCAGACGCTTTCGCGGGCGTATATCTTCGCTGCGCGCGGCGAGGGAGGTTGATCATGGCAAATGCACCCGACAGCAAGAAGGCGAGGCTCACCTACCGCGATGCTGGCGTCGACATCGACGCAGGCGACTCGCTGGTTGAGCGAATCAAGGGGCACGTGAAGCGCACCATGCGGCCCGAGGTCTTGACCGATCTCGGCGGCTTCGCCGGCCTGTGCGCGCTACCCAAGAACTACAAGAACCCGCTGCTGGTGGCATGCACCGACGGTGTGGGCACCAAGTTGAAGCTGGCCTTTCTCATGGGCAAGCACGACACGGTGGGCGTGGACCTGGTGGCCATGAACGTGAACGATCTGGTGGTGTGCGGGGCCGAGCCGCTGCTCTTCCTCGACTACTTCGCGTCCGGCCATCTGGAAGTGGGCGTGGCTGAGCAGGTGATTTCCGGAATCGCGGACGGCTGCAAGCAGGCGGGCTGCGCGCTCATCGGCGGCGAGACCGCGGAGTTGCCCGGCTTCTACCAGCCGGGCGAGTACGATCTGGCCGGTTTCTGCGTCGGGGTTGTGGACAAGGCCGCGCTCATCGACGGCAAGACCATCGTGGCCGGCGACGTGCTGCTGGGCCTGGCTTCGTCCGGATTCCATTCCAATGGCTATTCGCTCGTACGCCGCGCGTTTCTGGATCACGCCCGACTCGATCTCGCCAGCCAGCCAGCGGGCCTCGCCGAGCCGCTGGGGCAAGCCCTGCTGCGGCCTACGCGCATCTACGTGCGCGCCTTGCGCATGCTGGCCGCGGCTGGCCTGATGAAGGGCGCGGCCCACATCACCGGTGGTGGACTGGTGGACAATCCGCCGCGCATGTTGCCTGCAGGTGCGCTGCTGGCGCTGCAGATCAACCTGAGCTCCTGGACGCCGCCGCCGGTGTTCGGCCTGCTGCAAGAGCTGGGCAACGTGGAACCCGAGGAAATGCGGCGTACCTTCAACATGGGCATCGGCATGGTGGTGGCCGTGCCGGCCGGCGCGGCCGACGCGGCCCAGTCGATCTTGGAAGCCGAGGGCGAGAAAGCGACCATCATCGGTCAAGTCGTGGTGGCTGACCGGCCCGACGCGCCCGTGGAGTTCATCCCGTGAAGGTCGGCGTCCTGGCGTCTGGCAGTGGCACCAACCTGCAGGCGCTCATCGACGCTACCTCGCGCGGCGAACTGGGCCCCGCGCGTATCGTGGTGGTGGGGGCGAATGTGCCCGGTTGTGGAGCGATCGAGCGCGCAGCCAAAGCAGGCATCCCCACCTTCGTGCGCTCGCACAAAGACTTCGCCACGCGCGAGGATTTCGATCACGCACTCTTGGATGAACTGCGCCGACACGGCGTGGGGCTGGTGGTCTTGGCGGGTTTCATGCGCATCCTGACGCCGGCGCTGCTCGACGTTTTCCCCCATCGCGTGGTCAACATTCACCCGGCGCTCCTGCCATCCTTCCCCGGCGTGCACGCACAGAAACAGGCCTTTGACCACGGCGCGCGCTTTTCCGGCTGCACCGTACACTTTGTCGACGCAGGAACCGACACCGGCCCCATCATCGCCCAGGCCGTGGTCCCGGTACTCGACGGCGATGACGAAGAGGCCCTGCGCCTGCGCATCCTGGCCGAGGAGCACCGACTCTTCCCTGCTGTAATCCGCGCCATCGCCGAGGGTCGCGTGAGCGTTGACGGGCGACGCGTACACGTGCGCGGGACGCCGGTCGAGCTGCGCGACTCGCGAATGCGAAGCCTGTAGATCGTTCAAGGCTAGACAGCCGCTCCGGAGTCGCGGTCGAGCCATTCTTCCACGGCATCTGCAAATGCCGCCAGATCCGGCAGGCGCGTTTCAAGCATCTCCCGCACCTGTTTGGGATCGACGCGCGCATAGTCGTGCACCAGCAGGTTGCGAAACCCCGCCAGGCCCCGCAGTCGCGCTTCCAACTCGGGACCGATCACACCCCGGCCACAGAGCATGCCTGGGATCGCCGCATAGTCGGCTGGACGTTCCGCAAACCCGCCCGCGAGGACATGGTTGCCGATGTCAAACACGGCTTGCGCAGCAATTTGAAGACCCCGTTCTGCTGCCCATTCCGTCGCGGAGTCGGTTGTCGGACGCGTGCCCAACTCGGCCAGTCGGCTGCAGGCGGCACGCAGGCCGGCTATGCGCTCGCACAGAGCTTCACGTCGAACGACCACGGGCCAGCCCCTCCCGCAAAAGCTGTTGCTGCTGGGCACGCAGAGGGCGAGTGTCTTCGCAGCGTCGCACCGCCTCTTGTTCAAAGTCGAATCTGAGCAGCGGATCTCTCACCAGGAGCGGCTCGCCCTCCGCTACAACCTGGCGACACAAGAGCGGCGGCGCCGATCGCAGGTCCACCACATCTACCGGGCGATCCACCACGGTCCTGATGCGCGCCCCGATGGCAGCCAAATCCGCCAGGTCGATAGGCCGGCCGGCCAGAAGCGCGACGTCGACGTCGCTGGTCGGTCCGGAGTCTCCTCGCGCGCACGAGCCAAACAGATAGGCCACATGGATCGCCGGGTCGGCGTCGATGACCGTGCGCAGGGACTGCAAGATTCCGAATGCCGCCATGGAAGAATCGTAGCACGCCTGCCCATGGGCCGGCATCCCCGACCAAGATTGGCCACCAGGCGCACGCCGCCAGTAACCTAAGACCCCGTCGGGTACACGATCTGAATGCCGTTGACCGGCGCGCGCAACACCGGCGTTGGCGTGGCCGTCGACGAGAGCGGGGTCGCCGTCAAGGTGAAGGGCGATCCAGTCACGTTCTTGAACACGATGTAGGTGCCCGCGCCCGCGCCTGAGGCTGGCGCAAGCGAGTGTCCAGGGAAGGTCGCGACTGAGTGTCCCGTCTGGCTCACGGTCTGAGGCGTTGCCACCTTGTCGATCTTGTATTGGTAGGTGCGGGTCGTCGCATCGACATACCCATAGCAATACACGTAGACGTCGAATGCGCCGCTCATCGAGCTGGGCAAGGTCACGTTGATCGTCGTTGAAACAGCGTCCCTCGCTTCTAGGAAGCCGTTCATCATATGCGCGTCGCCCGAGGTGTCGGTAAAGCCAACGGTGTAAGTACCAGGCGAGTTCCAGGTGATGGACGCGTCCGTTGCGGTACTGCCATCTGCGGCCAAGAGCGGTGAAAGCGTACCTGTGGCGTTCGTGGCACTGTTCCAGTGCGTGGCCGGCTTGAATCCTGCAGATTCGGTGGCGGCCATCGTGGTTGTGCCCGGGGCGCCACCGGTGCGTCCTCCCACGAAGCGAACACTGATGATAGTCGAAGTGGTCGTGCCGCCCATTCCGCCGACTGCGCTCGTTCCGCCCACTGCGCTGGTCCCAGCGACTGCGCTCGTTCCGCCGAGGGCGCTCGTTCCGCCGACCGCACTGGTGCCGCCGACTACGGTCGTTCCAGCGACGGGAGTCGTGCCGCCCACGGCGCTCGTCCCGCCCACGGCACTGGTTCCGCCGACGGCACTCGTTCCGCCCACGGCACTGGTTCCGCCTGTTGCGCTCCTTCCACCGGTCGCGCTCGCGCCGCCGGTCGCACTCTTTCCGCCAGTCGCACTTGTGCCGCCGGTGGCGCTTCTTCCACCAGTCGCGCTCGTGCCGCCTGTCGCACTCTTTCCAGCAGTCGCGCTCGCTCCGCCGCCGGTACTCGCTCCGCCGCTAGCGCTTGCTCCAGCGCTCGCGCTCACTCCGCCGCTCGCACTGGCTCCGCCGCTTGCGCTTGCTCCACCTGCGGCGCCGGTTCCACCCGTCGTCGGAGATCCTCCAGTTTCGTCCGTCGCTGTCCCACCTGTTGCGACGCCACCGACTGGGGCACTGCCTCCTGAGTTACCGCCCTCGACATTCGAGCCCGCGCTGCCTAATCCGCCGCCACCGCCAGCCGCCACGTCGGTCGACACCTGGCCGCCCTGGCCGCCGGTACCATTGCCCAATACCTGTGGCTGCTTGAGATCTACACAGGCGGCAAACAAAATGGTTGCTGCAATTACTGGCAGGACCGGTGTAAGGACGCGTGCCAACTTCAATTCAAACTATAATCCAAACGCAATGCACTGGGAACCTCCTATCAACAGGAAAGTGATGTCGGGCAATGTCGGTTGCTTGGCAATGTCGGGTGATGTCGGTTGGGTGGCACTACGGGGCAATGTCGCGGAAATCGTCTCTCTCACCGTATTTGGATAGGCGAAGGCCGGCGGATGAGTCGCCGCTTCAGTATCCCGACGGGTACACGATCTGAATGCCATTGACCGGCGCGCGCACGGTCGAATGCAGCGACGTTCCCGGCGTGGCAGTCAAGGTGAAGCTGGTTCCGGTCACGTTCCTAACACTACTGATTCAAAAAGGGAGTCGTCCGTCGGTGTTCACGGGCATGTGCACCAGGCGGTCCCATCGATCGCGGTCTGTGACACAGGGGACATCGGGGTAACCATGTGGCCAGGACGCGCACGACGGCCAGGCGCACGGTGATGAAGGAATCCCGGAAGTGTCGCTCCGGACGTGCTGCCGTCCGCACCGTCGTGACGATGCGACGCTTTTCGCGTGGCGGTTTTTCCGGCCGAGGGGGGAAAAGCCCTGGAACGCTCGGCAACGATGAACGCGAAGCAAACCAGCACCATGGACACATGATGGTTCCAACCGCGGAAGGAGCGGCCCTCGTAGTGGTCCAGTCCAAGCTCTCCCTTGGCGTCCTCGTACACCCGTTCGGTGCGCCACCGCTGCTTGACTCTCCGAACGAGCTGGCGCCGTGACATGTTCGCCGGCAAGGTGGTCGCGGTAAAGTCCGTCGCTGCCTTCTCGCCATGGGGCCATTCCATGAGCAGCCAGACCGCTTCCCGCTGCGAGGGATCAACGAGGTCGTCCTGCGCGAGCACCACACGTTCGGTGGCGAAGCGCGACGACATCTTCCCCTTCGTTCCTTCTCGCCAGGTCACCCGCCGAAAGCCACCTCGCCCGATGGCGTCGGCCAGATCACCGACCGCCACGGGGTCACCGATTCGGCGTCCCAGCGAATCCAGGCGCCACACCGTGGTCGTACGGTGTAAGCCGACGGCGTAGCCCAGACCCTCGCAGCGCACGCGCCGGCGAAACTCGGAGTTGTCGCCATACGCGCTGTCGGCCAGCACCAGCCCAGCCGGCAACCCGTCCGCGATGGCACGCTCAATCATCTCGACCCCCAACTCGGGCTTGGTCTTGAACGTCACCTCGTCGGGGATGTGGGCCTCGGCCCGCCGCGATGGATCCTCGGTCCAGCTCTCGGGCAGGTACAGCGCGAAGTCCACCGGCACGTGCTCCGTGCGTGTGGCAATGGTCAAGCTGGCCGCCACCTGACAATTGGCGATCTTGCCGATGGTGCCTGAATACTGTCGTTGCACGCCCACGGAGTGCGTGCCCTGCTTCGGGAAGCCCGTATCGTCGATGATCCAGTCCGTTACAGGCTCCCGAGCCGTCATCGCCGCCAGCGCGTAGCGCGCGGCCTCGCGGCGCACGTCACGGTCGGACCATTCCGCGCCCCGAGTGAAGTACGTCAGCCGCTCGTGGGCGGCGTTGACACCCTCCGGGTCGGGGCACGCTCGCGCCGCCATCGGCTCCATGCTTTTCCGCTCTCCGTCGCCCATCAACCCCAAGGCGTAAGTGGCAAACGACGCTCGTTGCGGCGCCGTTCGCAAGACTTCCCCAATCCGGTGGAAGTACGCGGCCAACCGTCGTTCTCCCTTACGATCCAGCAGGTATTCCATCCCCACTATGTCGCCGATTTCCCGCCAGACTGGCAACTTTTTGAATCAGTAGTGCTAAATACGACGTAGTTGCCGGCGCCTGCTTCGGGCGCCGGCGTGAATCCCGCGAAAGACGTGACCAGCGGCGGCTCGGTCTGTGTCACAGTGTGTGTCGTCGAGCCGATTGTGTACTTGGAAGTGCGGGTATCTCCCCAGGTCATGTCCTCGAAGCAATAGACATAGACGTCGTATCCGCTGCTCATCGGGCTGGCCAAGCCGCTGACAATGACAGTCGCCGGCGGGGAAGTCGCCCTCGGATCGAGGTAGCCATTCATCATGCGCACGTCGCCTGGGGCGTCGGTCCAGGAAAGCGTCCAGGTGGCTGATGTCTCGGTGCCTGTCACGGGCGAGTTCCAGGTAACCGACGCGGATGTGGCGGTGCCATCTGCCAACACCAGCGATGACTGCGTCCCCGTATTGTTCGCGGCGCTGTTCCAATTTTTGGCGGGCTTGACCCCAGCGGATTCACTGGCCGCCATCGCGACAGTTCCGGTTACGCCCGAATCACCAGGCGGCATGCCACCGACGAAGTCAATGCTGATGATCATGGGCGCAACCCCGGCGTCCGCCACCGTTCCGCCGGTCGTGCTCGTGCCGCCCGTGGCACTCGTCCCGCCACTCGCTCCCCCCGTGGCGCTCTTTCCGCCGCTTGCACTCGCTCCCCCCGTCGCGCTCTTTCCGCCGCTTGCACTCGCTCCCCCCGTCGCGCTCTTTCCGCCACTTGCACTCGTCCCACCGGTCGCGCTCTTTCCGCCAATTGCGCTCGTTCCGCCGACGGCGCTCGTCCCGCCAATTCCGGCGGACCCACCGCCTCCGACGTCCGACGGTGGAGGGGCATCAAAACCTGCACTGCCCGTCGCCGTTGCGCCAGCCGCGGCATCTATGGCCACGTTTCCCGCGCCACCCGCCGCTGTCCCGCTGGTTCCACCCGTCGTCGTGGCTCCGCCAGCTCCTCCCACCGCTGTTCCGCCCGCCGGAACGCCGCCGATTGAGACACCACCTCCCGAACCACCATTCGCAGCGTCCAGGCCAGCAATGACCGCGCCACCGCTGCCCCCGGTTGCCGCGTCGGTGGACACCTGGCCGCCTTGGCTCACCCGAGGCTGCGTAAGGTCCACACACGCCGCAAACAACAGGCTTGCCGCAATCGCTGGCAGGGCCGATGTGAAGAAGCGAGCCAAGTTCATTCCAAGCTACCCAAAAGGGGAAGGCACACGGAAATCTTCAACAGATACTTCGGGTGCTTTGCCCGCAACCCTTAACGCCGCCCCGACAGACTGGAGCGCGGCAGGACCTCGCCGTTCCATCCGACCTGCACCGACATCAACCGACGTCTCGCCGCGTGCTGGTTGACTTCCCGTCGCCGATGGGGAAGATACTGCCCGACAGCGACGGGATCGGGAGCGAAACAGAAGCAAGCTACGCCGGGGTGGCGAAATGGTAAACGCGGCGGACTTAAAATACCCCCGCCGTGATAGGCCCTGCGTACTGGTGACAATTCAACCGGGAATTACAGGGCTTTTGTTGTGGAGTTGATAACTGCGGCGAAGTGTGAAAACTCACTATTGGGCAACAATTGGCGTCACCGTGACGCCAGCTAATTAGACTTCAATCGTGGGCAGCGGGACGGCTTGATCACCGTTCCGCGGGCCGGCCTTCCGCTTCCGGCTGGCCCCGCCCACGACTCTTTCCAGGGAAGCGGGATGGAAGCGGACCGTGTCTCAAACCAGGACGAAGACCAAGGCCAGGACGAAGCCAGCTCAACGCCAGCGAGCGCAAGCGGCCCCGGCGGGCAAGGACGCAAGGCAGGGCGCGAAGGCCCCGCAGAAGCTCGCGGCGCAGGCCGAGCAGTTGAGGCGAGAACGGAACATCGCCGCGTATCGGAAGAAGAACCCCGAGCGGACCTTGGCCAACGTGCTCAAAGAGGAGCGCCACAGGCAGCGCGGTATCTCCTTTGACGAACCTTTGCCGGCGCTAGCAGTGCGAGAGGCGCCGACACCGAAAGCGCCGACGAAGCGGAGGGGCAAAGCCCGCAAGGATGACCGGGCGCGAGCGCTGGCGGTTCTCACGAGGGCAGGCATCACCGATCCGGAGAAGAATGCCGACGCTCAAGACCTTGTGGACTGCTATCGCAATGTCGAAGAGGCCCACGCCTACCACAAAGCCGCCGGGAGAATCCCGCGCGAAAAGGCCGGGCGGCCCTACTCGCTGAAGGTGCGGATGACCATTGACTGCGCGTTTCGAGAAGGATGGCCGTGGCAGGTGGCCGTAGCACTCGTGTTCCTGTTCGCAGCCGACGGGCGCAGCTACGCAGACATCGAGAAGACCTTCTGTGACCACCTGGACAAATGGGCACAATGGAAAGAGGCGGCACAGCGGAGCAAATCACACGCTTAATTGCGCAGCGCAAGCCTAATTAGGCGCCTAGATTGGGGCGTGGTGTGCGACCACAACTAACTTGTGAGCACACCAAGGGGAACCCTCAGCGACGCCGAACGCGCGCGACTCCGCGCGATTTGTACGGGCCAATCTGACCGGGCCATAGGACGCCAGTTTGGCGTCCATCCGGCCACAGTCGCCCGCATGGTGGCTGGCCGTCCGTGCTATCCGTCCACGTTGACCCAGGCCAGGATGGTTCTGGGCTTGGTCGCGAAGTCGGAGCCGACGCCGTGACCGCCGCCGATATCGCCACGACGGCGGACATCGCACGCGTGCTATCTGCGCTGGCAGAGCTGCGCGCCGAGGTGGCGGCCTTGCGCGCGTCGCAGACGCCCCGCCTGGTGAGCCCTGCCGAGGCAGCGCGGGCGCTGGGCATCTCGATTGCGACGTGCAGGCGTCGGATTGCAGACCAAACCTTGCCGTCCCGCCACCTTGGCCGGCGCGTGCTGGTGGATGTGGCCAGGGCTGCGAGGGCCGGATCATGACCCCGCGTGATGAACTGGCGGTGCGCCGTCGACGGCAGAATCCAGACATCGACGCCGAGATCAAGGCGAAGAAAGCGATCGCGTGGACAGAGGCATTCTTGGCCATCGCCCACGACCCCGTCGAGAATCCATACGCCAAGCGCAAGCAGATCACTTTACCCCCGTCGGTGCGTGAGCTGGATATCGCAGACATGCGGCGGATCCTCGGGTGGGCGCCCAAGACAAAAGATGGATATCTCGTCGGCCGGATTCTCGTGGTGCCCATCTTCGTCAACGAGCACATCAGCACGTGTGAGTTGATCGATGAAGAGGGGCGCAAATACTCTCTACCGGGCGGCCGGAAGGCTGGCGGCTACCTGGCCACGGTCGACCATTTGCCCGATAACGATTGGCTGGGCGATCTGGTCTTTGTGGTCGGCGAGGGATTGGCAACCACTATCAGCGCCACCACGCCCAGCGGTCACATTGGCATCGTTGTCTTCTCGTGTACGAACCTGCTGGCCATCGGGCGCATGCTGCGCGAGCGGTATCCCGAGGCGCGGATCATCTTCGTTGCGGACCTTGGGATCGGCGTGGAGAAGTCAATCGAAGCCGCGCGAGTTGTCGCTGGTCTCGTTGCGATCCCGGACTTCGGCGAGGACCGGCCCGAGGGCGCCAAAGATGTGAACGACCTCTTCTGCCTGCGTGGTGTTGAGGCGGTGAAGACCTGCATAGCCAATGCAAGCCCACCGCCAGCGGCCGAGAATACCGACGAGGAAGACGACAAGGACCTGACGCAGTCTCAGGCCCTGATGCGCATTGCGCGCGACAACTGCGAGCTGTACCACTGTGAGGGCGAAGCGTTCGCGACCACGTGTGACGGGTCCACCCATGCAGTGCGGTCCAAAGGCTTCCGCATGTTCCTATCTCAGCGGTTCGTCGGTGCCAGCGCGAAGGCGCCGTCGTCGCAGGCGATGCACGAGGCGATTGATACGATCGAAGCAGTTGTGGTGGGCGGCAAGGCCACGCGCGTGGTTGCACTGCGGGTTGGGGAGACGGCCGGAAAGCTCTACATCGACCTGGGGACCAACGACTACCAGCTCGCGGAAGTAGATAGTCACCGTTGGCGGATTGTCGCCTCGACCGTACCGGCGCTACGGTTTCGGCGGTCACCCAGCACACGATCGCTACCTCTGCCCACTCTGGGCGGCGCCCTCGATGACTTGCGCCCCTTCATCAACGTGGATGACGACGGGTGGCGGTTGGCTCTGCCGTGGTTGGTGTACAGCCTTCAACCCAAGGGACCATTCCCGATCCTGGTATTCGGTGGGGAGCAAGGCACGGCAAAGTCAACCGCGTCGAAGATTCTACGCGCATTGAGCGACCCATCGCAGGCCGCTGTCCGCTCGCAGCCAAAGGACGATGACCAACTCTTTGTAGGCGTGCGCGGGTCCTGGGTTCTCGTGTTCGACAATATGAGCGGCATGCCGGCGTGGCTGTCCGATTGTCTCTGTGGATTGGCGACTGGCACCGCACAGTCAAAGCGCACGCTGTACAGCGACGCCGAAGAGCACATCATCGAAGCTACCAGACCCATCATCATCAACGGGATCGATGACCTGACCGCGCGACCGGACTTCGCCAGCAGAGCGCTATCCATCACGTTGGCGCCGATCCCAGATGACAAGCGCAAGGAAGAGTCGATCCTCTGGGCAGAATTTGACGCCGCCCGGGCCGGAATCTTCGGCGCACTGCTGACCACGCTGTCAAAGGTGCTGGCCAGCCGAGATGAAATCCACCTGACTAGGTCGCCCCGCATGGCCGATTTCGCCCGGTTCGGCATCGCGGTCGAGCGGGTTCTTGGGTGGCCTGACGGTTCATTTTTGGACGCCTACGAATCCAGTCAGCGGGCCTCGGCCACCACCACCATGGAAAGCAACCTGGTGGCGCTGGCGGTCCAGCAGTTCATGAGTGGCGCGACCACGGACATCAGGTTGACGGCAAGCGACCTGCTGCCCCGCCTGGCCGACCTGATGACCTCGGACCAGATCCATAGCCGCCACTGGCCGCTAAACGCTGCCCAGCTAGGTAACCAGTTGCGTCGGGTCACCCCGGCCCTGCGTCAGTTCGGCATCTCCATCGCGCAAACGAAGGTGCACGGTGACCGCATTTGGCGATTGACGCGCGGGGGGGTGACAGCGGGTGACGGCAGGGTGACAGCGCCCCTTTTTGCGAATCTCCGACGGGAGGGTGACAGCGGGGCAGCGGGTGACGGGGGTCTACCTCTGATGTCCGAAGAGAAAAGGAGCATGAGGAAGGGTGATGATGAAGGGAGGGGGGACAGGACAGATACAAAGGAAAAACCGCCGTCACCCCCACCACCCCCTGTCACCCCACCAGACCCGTTGGCGCAAATCCGCCATTGTCTGCGGGTTCGACCTGGCACCTCAGCCACAGATGCCGACAAGCAAGCCCTGGTGGAGCACTTCGCCGGCCTGAACGGCACGGCTAACGCAGTGGCTGGGCGGTTGTTTGACTACTGGCGAACGGCCGCAGCGCCCTCCGTCGCCGCGTTCCTGGCCAACGAGAAAGGACGCGCCCATGCATAGCACGGATACACAGTCCGCCGAGATAGCCAGCCCCACCCCGTCGCTGGCGACGAACCACGCACAGGGTGCTGGCGTCACTGCGGCGACACTGCCCCACGCCGGCAAGGAGCTCTGTAACGCTTGTGGCAGCGACTGGCAGCAGGCCCACTTCATCGCCGGCCGCCTGCTATGCGAGGTGTGTTACGCTGGGCGTCAACCAGCGGTGGCCATGCCGCCGACCAAGGCGCAGCAGCTCGCCCTTGACCTCTGGGTGCGCCCCGGGGTGAGCCCATGACGGCACAAGATTTCCGCTCAGCCCGTAGACGGCGTTTTCCTGTGCCTGGTGGCTCTTGGCCACGCCTCGCATGGTGCGAGACTCTTGCCGGTTGGGCGGAATTCATTTGGGGTGACGCATGACTGACACGGTGCATCCTCTCGAATCGGTGCCGCCCGTGGTGGCCAATTCCGGCCAGGCTGACCTGGAGCCCGAAGACCAGGGCGGCGCGACGCTGGCAGATGCCGGTAGCGACTCCGACGAGGGGTTGTCAGCCAGGGAGGTTCGGTTTTGCGATTTGCTCGCTACCGGGACGCCACCAGCCGAAGCGGCCCGCCTCGTGGGCATCGCCGCTCGCAGCGGCCGGCGCTGGAGGCAGAAGGCACGGCTTCAAGCTGCAGTCCGGTCACGCCTGAACGATGCGGTTGCCGTGGGTCGCTCCATTCTGGCTAGCGGGATGGCGCGTGCCTCGCGTGCGCTCGTCGAGATGTCGGACGGCACGGAAGAGGCGGCGCCAGGGCGTGTCTCAGCGGCCCGCGCCGTCGTGGAGTCCGCCGTGCAGCTCTGCGACCTCGAAACGGTCAAGAGCCAGTTAGCAGCAATCGAGGCGCAGCTCGCCGCCAATGGAGGAAAGCAAAGATGGACCTGAAATCTATCAGCCGAAGAGTTGCAGCCGTCGCCAAGTGCGCGGAGCCCCGTCACGGTCGCCCCCACCGTCGGACTACCAGTGAGACCCGCCAGGAGCTCGACGGCCTTCTGGACAAGATCGACTCTTTGGTAGCGGCCGGTGCGCCACCACACCCCGACCAAACTGGGCTGGCCGAGGCGCAGGCGGAACTCGACCGCGTGCTCACCAGAATTGACAGTCAAATTGCCGCCGGCAATTCCGCCGTCGGCTGACTCACAACAGAAAGAAGACCACCATGCCTCTGAACACACTGAACGACGATCTCGACCAAGCCTCAAAGCAAACGCAGGCCCTTCTCGAACAGAGCACGAGGAGCACGCAAGAGGTGCAAACGGCTCTGCAGCCCGTCCGCGTGGCGATCTCCGCAATTCAGAACCAGCAAACAAGCCAGTTCAACGCCATTGCCTCGCAATCGGACGCCGCGAAGCCGCCCCTCGGGCAGGCCATCGAAAGCGCCCAACGTGCTCGAACCGTCGATTTCAATCGGATCGCAGAAGCTGGAAATCGCGCGGTCGGGTTGCCGGCAACAATCCCCACTGCGCCCGTTCCCGAAATTCGCCCGACCCCCGGCCCGCACATCATCGCCGGCTGACAGAACAACCACAACAACCAACGAAAAGGCAAACCAACATGACTACAGAACACAATGCAAACCTCTCATATGAGAGCGCGCGCCTGAAGCTGTTCCGGCTCAGTTCAATCAGCGGTGAGGCAACCGCGCGAATCGAGGAAGCGATTGATCGCGAGCTGGGCACGCTTCACGCGGCCAGCATGGGCGCACAGTCGTTTGACACCGACGCCGAATTGACGGAGGCCGCGGGCCGCTGCGGGCTTAGCTCCGTCGCGCTCAGGGACTCCGTTGCGCGGCAGGCGGCAGAACGCAACGCGGACGTTGTCCTGTCGAAGCTCGACGCCTCGGAGCTGATGATGTTGAAGGTTCTCTGCGGCCCCGACCGGGTCGCGCAGGCCGAGCGAATTGTTGCTCTGCGGTCCAGTGGAAAGGTGGGCCGGTAAAATGCCCCTCAATCAATTCGGCCAGAGTGAAATCCCCAACGCACTGATGAGCGGTTGGGCAGTACCCGACGATTCTCAGATGGAGGCGGGCGTGGCGGCGCTTGCGGCGGTCGTTGGAGAACCCGAGAGTGCAAGGGCATCCTTGCAACGAAGGTTGGTTTTGGCGCCCGATGGGTGGAGGCTTCTAGTTTCGGAGCCTGGTTTTCTCTCCAATAACGATTATGGTCTGCTCCAATTCACCAAGGGCGCGTCAGACGGGTATCAGGTGGCCCTGCCGATCGGCCAGGCCATTGAACTGCTCAGGTCAAAAGACAACCCCGAGTTGGAACTGCAGCGCCGGAAAAATCGGCTGGCCGAGCTCGCCGAGCGGCACAGGTTGCAGGCCGAAGCCGAACACAACGCGCGGCTGGCAGCCGCCAAGCGCCAGACCGACGCGGCCGAGAACGCGAAAACCTATCGCCACAGCGACTTCGCTGCTCTCGATGTCTGGCAACAGGCGTTCTACTCATTGGCTCTTCGGGTGCAGGATCGCGATCCCCAATTGGCGGCCGATCTGAAGTCGGTTGCCGGTGCTTCACGTGGCGTTTTCGGCGAGCGCTCAACACCGATCGCCGCGCCCAACGCCCGATGGTGGCCGTGATGAACGACGCGAGAATGGCAGCGTTTCTGCCCGAGCCCGCGCCCGAGCCCGCGGCGAAGCCGGACATTGGCCCGGCGTCGAGCCATCGGGTTCATGGCCGGATTGTGATCAGCCCTTCGGTCGAGTTGCGAATCTCAACCCAGCCGGCACGGGGTGGGGATAGGCCGCAACCGGCGCGGATCTGCATTAGGCTGTGGCGCTACAACGCCGAAACAAGAAGTTGGTGGCCGATCCGCTCTGAACCCGGCATTTGGATAACTCACCCGAACGCCAAGCCACTTGTGGACGCTATGCAGGCCGCACGTGCGCACCTTGAGCGGCACGCGCACCAGCAACCCCGCCCTGACTCCGCGGATGAAAGGGGCGACTCGTGAAGCGCTTCGCGGTGGAAGCCAAGCACTTGCGGGCCCCGCTGGTTGCCGTCGAGATGGGGGAACTACTCAAAGAGCGCAAGGCCGACCTCGAAGCCCAGATCCGCCAGCGCTTCGCCGATGCGCGGGAGAACGGCACCAGGGCCAGCGTGACGATGCTGAGCGCCACGTTGAGGGCGGTGCGAGCACAACTCGCACGTGCGGCTGATGGGTAAGGAAGCTCTTCGCCGTCGTCTCAGGCAGCGATTTGACTTCACCGCATTGGTGTCTCGCGGGCTGTCCTGCAGGCGGTTGAGTCGCGAGGAGGTGGCGCGCATCTACCCCGGCGTGGCCATCTCGCCGCGCTACGGGCTCGATCAGGAGCCGCACGAGAGCCTTCTCGGTCGACCTGCCCCGGTCAAGGCGCCCACCGCTCCGAAACGGTGTCGCAACCCGACCACAGGGCGCTTCGAGTCGCGCACGCTTCAATTTCCAGTTTGGTAACGACGGATGGGCAGTCCGCCGTGATAGCAACCGGCTCACCGACGGAGAAACCCGCCACCTCCCAAAGGGCAGCGGCGCCACCGTGACGCCAACCGCGGACGCCGCGCCGTGTAGGTCGATTGTTCTTGACGTAAATAAGAACCTAGTTCTTACTTAGGAGTATGGAGATGACAGAAAATTCGCACCGTTCTCATAAATCGGCGAGACTCCCCGACGTGGGACGCCCACGCGTCAGAGCACTCAACGAGACGATCAACATCGGCTTCAAGGCCGCGCCGGATCTCGTCGAGGCTTTGGACCGGGAAGCCAACCGCTTGACGGCCGAGCGCGGCCCGGGCGCTTCCAAGGTGAGCCGCACCGAAGCGATCAAGGTCATCCTGGCCAAGTGGCTGGCTGACCACTCGAAGCGCGGCCAGTAGCCCGCGCCCTATCCGCCCACAGAACCAGCGCAGGCGGTTGGAGCCTGCGAGCCCTGAAACGAAAACGTGCCGGCGACGTTCGAGCGTCCCGACACGTGGCCGAAACTGAAAGGAGAGCTTCGACAATGTCCAAGGTAGCACCGCGCGCACGAACCGCAACTGTTGAGGAACTGCAGGAAGACCGGCGACGCAGCCGCGAAGCACGCGAGCAACGCCGGCCACTGGCACCCGATGACCCAACACCAGCGCCTGACCCCGCCGTGGTGGCGGACACCCTGCACCTGCTCATAGTGCTGGGCCTGCACCAACGCTGCGGGTCCTGTGGCGGGCTCATGGTGGCGATGCCCTTCTGCGAGGAGCACGCAATCTGCGGCCAATGCGCGGCCCGGCGGGCAAGACTGGCCCGTCAAGCGCTCGCCAGCTATCGGAGGGGGCAAACATGAACGCCTCGCCCTTGCGCAAGTGGTGGCGGTCTGCGCACCGCCGCCGACGGCATGGACTGGCGTTGCTGCCACCTGTGACGTTGCCGTTCCCTGAAGACGCCGCGCGGGCGACCGTGGCGCGCTACCGCGTCTTCCTGAACGAAGCCGCGCGAACCGTCGACACGCTAACCAGCATGATGAGCGCTGGGCCCCTCACGCCGGAGGAATGCTTGAAGGTGGTTCGCCGCCACGTGAAGCGGCTTCAATTCGACCTAGCGGCGCTCGAACAAGAGGCGGTGCAACCGTGAAGCGCGCGCTTTGGATCGCCATGCTGGCCGCTGCCCTGGTTCTTGTTGGGCACCGGGCGGGCTACCAGCAAGCCCAGCGGGAACACGTCCAGGCGGTGCAGCGGTGTCCTTGACGGTGGTGAGTTTCGGCGCCGCGGTTCGCATCGGTGGCGAGCTCGACGCCGGTGGACTGCGCGGCTTCGTCTTGCTGCAAGCCACGCCAAGCCCAGCGCTACTCACGCCACGCGCGGCCCGGCAGGTGGCGAATACCCTGCTGAAGTTTGCGGCGTGGGCCAGGCCCGCGCGCAAGACGAGGAACACAAGACGAACGAAGGGAGACAACATCATGGACAAGGACACAGGAAGGAAGGCGCAGGATGGCTCGTAAGCGCCGGCGACGGGGCAACGGTCTTGGTTCGATCCGCAAGCGCGGCACCCAATACCAGGTCATCTGGCGCGCGAACGGCCGGCGCCACTTCGACCATGCACCCACTCTCGACGACGCCAAGCGCATGTTGGCCAAGCGATCTTCTGACCTGGCCTTGGGTCGGGTAGGTGTTGAGCCAGCGAAGCCGGATGCGCCCTGCTTGGACAAGCTGGCCGAGGACTGGCTAGCCAGGCGAATCAAGACGCACCGAAGCGGATCGGACGACGAGTCGCGCTGGCGGGTTCACTTGGCCGGGCGCATCGGCAAACTTCAGCCTGACGAAGTCACACCGGGAACGATCCGGGAAATCGTCGAGGCCAAGCTAGCCGAAGGGAAGGCATCTGGCACGTGTCAACTCTTGGTGCGGTTGCTGTCCACGTTCTACTCGGACCTATGCGAGCGCGGCCTAGCCGCGACGAACCCCGCCAAGGGTCTGCCTCGGGCGACACGCCGGCTTATCAAGCCGTCGCACGACCCCCGGACGACGCCCTTCGTGGAAAAGCTGGCGGACGTTGAGCGCATCTATCGATCCCTGCCCGAGCCCGTGAATTTGGCCTATTCGCTCGGAAGTTTTGGGGGCTTGCGGACGGGTGAGATTCTGGCGCTCCAGTGGTCATCCGTGGACCTGGACCGACGGCGGATCGTCGTCAAGGAACAGGTTCAAGACGGGGTGGTGATGCGGACGAAGGACTTGGATTCCAGAGAGGTGCCGATCTTGGACAGCCTCTTGCCCGTGCTCCGTGCCGCCAAGCTGGCCAGTGGTGGCGCGGGCCAGGTGGTGCCGCCGATGCGCGGTGGCAGTCGCAAGAGGCTGGACCCGGGTACCTTGCGCAAGTGTCTTCGGGCAGCGCTGACGGCGTGCGGTTTACCCAAGCTGACGTGGTATCAAGCGACGCGTCATAGCTTCGCGTCACATTGGGTCAAGGCCGGCGGCAGTATCGAGAAGCTGCGCGAAGTCATGGGGCACTCGACAGTGCTGGTCACAGAGCGCTACGCGCACTTGCGGGGTGACTTGTTCACGGCCGCCGACATGGGGCGCATGTCTGTTGACCTTGCGGGGCCGGTGGGCAAGATTCTGCCCCTGACGCCGGCCGGGGCGATTGGCGTCACCGTGACGCCAGAATCGCAGACGGCACAGAGCGGCGCAAACGGCTAGCGTAACTTAGCGAATACTAAAGAGAAAACACATGCCGGGGTGGCGAAATGGTAAACGCGGCGGACTTAAAATCCGCTATCGCGAAAGCGACCTATGGGTTCGAGTCCCATCCCCGGCACACAGGAGGGTGGGGAACCCTCTTAGGGTTCCCACGTAGGACAGACAGCAAAAAAGCCCCGGCGGGATTCTCCCAGCCGGGGCTTGCTCGACCTTCGTGGTCGCGTAACGGTTTCTACTCTAGCTCGTTGATGATCTGCGGCTGGTAGCTGCCGGTCACATCGCCGTTCCCGTTGACGCCGCCACTGCGAATGAACTGGGACAGGGTCGAGTCGCAGTCCAGGTCGCCCTTGGCAAAGGCGGTGAACTGGGAGGCAGTGCCAGTGCCAGTGCCGCTGTACCCGGGCATGTAGTTGTGCGCATCAGGCAGTGAGAAGTTGAGGGCCAACCACACTGCATCAGAGCCCCAAGCGTCGGCATTGCCCGGGCACCGCTGACCGGTCTGACAGCCGCACTCTGTGGCGTAGGCCCAAGCAGCCGTGTTGCCGGGGAACTGCTTGGGCAGCGCCGTGCCGCCGGTCTGTATGTGGTCCGTCTCATAGTAGGACAGCGATCCTGCCCATTCCTTGTTGAGGTGACCCACAGCCTCAGCCGTACGTGACTTCTTCACGTAGCGCGTGAATGCGGGAATCGCCACTGCGGCCAGAATTCCGATGATCGCCACGACGATCATGAGCTCCACCAAGGTGAAGCCTCCGCTGCGCCTACGAGCTTTGATGTTCATTTTACTTGCCTCCTGGTTGCTTCGACTATGCAGCCCATGTGCCACGACGAGATCCGGATCGCACAGGTAGACAGATTGATATCCCTATGGAAACCAGGCCTGGTCGGAGCCTGCGTTCACTGTTCCAGTGGGGTGACCAAAAGCGGCTTCGGGCATATTCGACTGACAAGAAAAGTCACTATTGTCGCACCTTCCTATGCGTCGACTTTTCACAACCACCCACGGCAGATTCCCATCGTTTGGAACTTCGAGAAGATTCACTACTTATGGCGAAGCTGTTTTGCTGTGCTTGCTCGAGTCGTATTTCTCGGCCGGTGTGGGGTATGAGACGCGGGTTGCTTCGCGGATTGGGTGTTCGGCGGGAAGGTGGTCGTACGCTAAGGCGCAGGGAAACTCATCTGTCGCTCGGCGGGTTTGCCGTCGAGAAGGACAAAGGGTGAGGCCACCTTCCAAGATGCGCCGGCTGCGCGCAAGGCCGCGATGTCGCGAAGGCGGTGCTGCTGGCGCATCTTCTCCAGGCGCTCGGCAGCGCGCGGCCCGATGCCGGGCACGCGCAGCAGTTCGGCACGAGCCGCGGTGTTGATCTCGACCGGGAAGCGCTCCGGGTGGCGCCGCGCCCAGGCTGTCTTGGGATCCACGTCGAGCGACAAGGCGCCGGCCTTGTCGAATTCAATCTCGTCGATGGAAAAGCCGTAGCTGCGCAGCAAGAAATCCACTTGATACAGACGGTGCTCGCGCCCAAAAGGAACTGGAGGCCGATCCGCGACCGGGGTGCCAGGCACGGGCTGCATCGCCGAATAGTAGACCCGCGCCAGTTTCAATTCGCGGTAGGCCCAGGCTGCGGCGTGCGCCACTTCACGATCCACCTCGCCGGCCGCTCCCACCACCAGCTGCGTGGTCTGCCCTGCGCGGGCAAAACGACCCTCGGCAATGGCACGACTGACCTGCCGCATGGGCGCCAGGATCTCGGCCTCGAATTTCTTGCCGGGCGCGATGCGCGCCAGGTGCGCGGCCGTGGGCGCCTCCATGTTCACCGACAGGCGGGTCGCCAACTGCATGGCACGGTCGATCTGATCGGGCCGGGAACCCGGAATCATCTTCAAGTGGACGTAGCCGCGATACCGGTGCCGACGGCGCAGCAGTTCGACCGTGCCCAGCATGCGGTCCATGGTCGCAGCCGCGCTGCCGTGAATCGCCGACGAAAGAAACAGCCCAAAGACACGGCCCTGACCGTGCAGATCCATGAAGGCGCCGGCCAGTTGCTCCGGCTGCAGAGCGAAGGATCGCCCCTGACCCCCGCAGCGTTCCACGCAGTAGATGCACGAGCGCTCGCAGCCCGAGGCCTGCAGCACCTTGAGCATGGGCACGCGCTGGCCCGAAGGAAGCGCGGCCGGGTAGATCCACAGCCCGTCGCGCCCCCGCTGGCGTGGCTGCGACGGGCCGCAGGCGCAGGAGAGATCGTGGCGCGCCGCCTGGGTGAGGGCTTCGAGCGTGGTCTGGACCGATGGGGCGACCCGGGAAAGGGGCACGGACGCAGTTTACTGAACATCCGGCCAGGGATGCAAGTAATGCGAGTCGAAGTGCGATTCGAACGGTGTTTTGAAATTGGGGGCGGCCCGGCCAGCGTGCCCCGTGAGCGGCAGCGGCGGCGTGAGCGACCTGAGCGGCTTGCGTCCCGCGTGGGCGGCTTGCGTGAGCGGCCCGCGATACGCAATCCGTCCTCGGCTCACCGCCACAGAGATCGGATGAGAAGAAGGGATTCGGACTGCGCTGCATTCAACCCTTCCCTCTCTCCTCCGCCTCTGCGGCCTCTGTGCCTCTGTGTGGAGTAACTTCGATCCACGGTTCATGAGATTCTGGCTAGTTCCGCGGCCGCTAGACCGAAGTCTGCGTCCTGCGATTGCGTCGCTTGACCGGCGCGCGCCCAGGCGCTATCGAACTGCCATCGTGTCTTCAATTCGCCGAGTTCTTCTTCTTGCTCTAGCGGCCGCTTCGCTCCCACTCGCGATCCCCTGCGCCGTTTTCGCTTGGGAGGCTTCCAGCGACGCCTCCGGCACCATCGAGATCCGCGATAGCGGCAAGCTCGTCGCGAGCTTCTCGCCCAAGACGCCCAAGGACGGGCGCGGGCAGCCGACGATCCGGCATGTCGCGGTGGCGGGTCACAGCGTGGTGGAAGTGCGCATGCCCGTCTTGGGCGAAGGCCCCAAGCGCGAGGAGGTCTGGGTCGCGGAGCTTCCCTCCAAGGACGTTATCTGGTGGGACCAGGCTGGCGCACGCGATGTTGACGGCGAGACTTCGCAGCAGCTCGTCGTGACTGAGAAATCCATCGAGGAGTTTCAAACCGCCGGCCGGCTGTACCGTTGCGACGGCGTCCCCGCGCAGTTGTTTCGTCGGACCTGGAATTTCGCCACCCGGCAGTTCAAGCCAGAGTCCCCTTCCCTGCCCGCGGCCGCTGCTTCCACCATCAAGGCTCATCGAGGCGATGCGCAGATGCCGGCTGGCAAGCCCTTGGGTGGCTTTCACTTTCATGCAGCCTCCAGCTCGGCGGGGGCAGCGGGTGATGTGCGCCGCCTCTCGGCGCCCACAGCCATCAACGACGACGACCCCGCCACGGTGTGGCTGGCCGACGCCCACCAGGGCCGTGGCGAGTTTTTCACCGCGCGCTCCAGTGCGGGATTTGCCGTCACCGGCATCAGGATTCTTCCTGGCGACACCAGCAGCGCCAAGGCCTTCACGGCGGCAGCCCGCCCTCGTCGCCTCACCCTGCTCTTCGGTCGCGCTCCGGAACAGAGCCTCGACGTCGATCTGATCGAAGATGCCGACGCCGGCGTCAAACGATTTCGACAGCCATTCTGGATCCCCTTGCCCAAACCTGTGGCCTCGGGCTGCCTGACCGTGATGATCCGCGACGTCACCGTCGGTCGCGCCGCCACGGCCGTCGCTGACCTGTCTGTCATGACTGAGATCGACGGGCCGCAAGCCGCGGATCGGCTGGTGGCTGATCTGGCCGCTGGCACCTCCTGCGAGACGCGCCGGCCTTTGCTGGCCTCGATCGGCGCCGCCGCCCTCGAAAAAGTGACGGCCGCTCTCAGCACAAGCCTGCCGGGGCAGGGGCGCGCGTGTTTGATTGAGACTCTGGCCACGCTCATGCCCTCGCCATCGCCGACAGGGGCACAGCCGGCCGCCGCACAACTTGCCTCGGCGCTGGCCGCGGCCCTCATCGGCTCGACGCCCGATGAAGAGAAGATCGTCATCGCACTTCTCGCTCGCCTGCAAGAGCCCCCCGTGGCGGCGATCGCGGCCCTGCTGGCCGACGAGAAGCGCAGCGAGCCGGATCGGCTGCGCGCAGCCCGCGCTCTGGCGTTGTTCGCCCAACCCGAAGCCCGCCAGGCCCTGCTGGCAGCCCTGGGCAAGGGCTCGTCCTCCCTGCGCGCGGGATTGCGCGAGACAGCCGCTGGGGCCAAGCCCCCCTCGGCCCAGGCTGCCCGGAATGCCCTGGCGCAGGTTCCAGTTTCAGCACAGGGGCAGCGCGCTGATCTGCTCTTCGTGCTCGCGGCCGCAGCCGCGCGCGAGCCGGAACAGGTCGGCGCTGCCCTGGAGATTCTGGGCACCACGCTGAAAGGCCCGGCCAGTTTCGAGGAGCAGGCCCGCGCCATCCAGGGTCTCGGCATGATTCGCGACGCTGCCGCGATTGCCGAGCTGGCTGCTTTCCGCGACCGCGCGGCCGACGGCGTGCTGCGCACCTTCGCCACGCGCGAGCTGGCGGGGATTGCCGACCCGCAAGCGGGGAAGGCCCTGCGCGACGCTCTGGCGGACAGCGATCCGCGGGCGCGTGAAGCCGCGGCCTTGTCGCTGGGGCAGCGCCACGACCAGGAGATGGCGCCGCAGATTATCGATGCGGCCAAACAAGAACCGTGGCCGAGCGTGCGCCGGGCCGAGATCACAGCACTCGGCGATCTGTGCGTGCCCGACGGAAACGACCTTCTCTTGCGCGCCTATGAAAAGGATGTGGAGGACGTTCGCATGGCCGCGCTGGTGGGCCTGGCGCATTGCCGAGATCGGCGCGCCTCTGCCTTGCTGGTGCGCGTGCTGGGGCGCCAGCCGGAGAGCGCCGACCTGCGCTCGCTGGCGGCACGCCTGCTGGCCGACATGAAAGACCCGCGGACCACGGCGGCCATGGCGGCGGCGCTCAAGCGCCTGCAAAAAGAATCGCAATCCGACCTGTCCTTGGAAGGCACCGTGACGGAAACCGTGATGGCGCTCGCCTTAGTCGGCGGAAAAGACTCGGTCTCCGCCGTTGCAGACCTGCTCACCGATTCGCGTCCCTCGCTGCAAAAAGCGGCTGTGCAAGCGCTGGGCAGACTGTGCGATCCCGGCGCGGGCGCCGCGGCCCTGCGCACGGCCGCGCAAAGCAAAGACGAATCGGTTGCGGTCGCCGCCGCGCTGGCCGCCCAGCACTGCCGAGGTCCGCACTAACCTGTCGGTCCCCCCAGAGGAAACAACGATGGACCAGCTACAAGATCTCCTGGCCCAGCTCCGCCACTTCGTGGCCGAACGGGATTGGCAGCAGTTTCACGATCCCAAGAACTTGGCCATGCTGCTTGCTTCCGAGGCGGGCGAGCTGCTCGCCGAATACCGATGGGTGGCGAACGACCAAGCCGACGCGGTGTCGCGCGAAGGAGAGCGACGGGCGCGCATCCTGTCCGAGGTCGGCGACGTGGGCATCGCTCTGCTGCTGCTGTGCGAACGCATCGGCGCGGATCCCGTGGCAGCCATGCGGGCCAAGCTGGAGGTCAACCGGACCCGGTATCCAGCCGACGTGGTGCGCGGCAAATCAGATCGACCCGTGCTGAAGTAAAACGAGCCCAGCCCGCTGTTGACCCTGGTGTCGGGTTCGTGTCACAAATTGGGATCTCATGATCAAGTACGCGCACGTTCAAGAATGGGTCGACGCGATGGCTGCCATGTGCCAGCCGGACAACATTTGCTGGTGCGACGGCAGCGATGACGAACAACGGCGTCTTACCAGCCAAGCCGTAAAGACCGGCGAGCTCACTGATCTCAACCAGGAGAAGCTGCCGGGGTGCCACTTTCACCGAACGGCGGCCAACGACGTGGCCCGCACCGAACACCTCACGTACATCTGCACCAGCTTCCAGGGTGACGCTGGCCCCACCAACAACTGGATGAGCCCGCGCGAGGCGTACCGCAAGGCACGCGACATCTTCACTGGCGCCATGAAGGGCCGCACCATGTACGTCGTGCCTTTCGCCATGGGCCCGATCGGCTCGCCGTTCTCCAAGATCGGCATCGAGCTGACCGACAGCATCTACGTGGTGCTCAACATGCGCATCATGACCCGCATGGGCAGCGAAGTCATGGATGCGCTTGGCCCCCAGGGCGCGTTCACCAAGTGCCTGCACAGCAAGGCCGATCTCGACGTCAACCGCCGCCTGATTCTGCACTTCCCCGAAGACAACGCGATCTGGTCGGTGGGCAGCGGCTACGGCGGCAACGTACTGCTGGGCAAGAAGTGCCTCGCCTTGCGCATCGCCAGTGTGCTGGCCCAACGTGAAAAATGGCTGGCCGAGCACATGCTCATCCTCGGCATCGAGGAGCCCAACGGCCGCATTCAGTACGTAGCCGCGGCCTTCCCCAGTGCATGCGGCAAAACCAATCTGGCCATGCTGTTGCCGCCCGACGGGCTCAAACAGAAGGGATACCGCATCTGGACCGTGGGCGACGACATCGCCTGGATGAAGGTGGACACCGACGGTCGCCTGTGGGCGCTCAACCCCGAAATGGGTTTCTTCGGGGTGGTGCCGGGCACCAACATGCGCAGCAACTCGGTGGCCATGGCCACCATCAACCGCGACACCATCTACACCAACGTGGCGCTCAAGCCTGACGGCACGGTGTGGTGGGAGGGCCACGACGATCCGCCCCCGGCCGAGGCCATCGACTGGCAAGGCCGACCGTGGAAGCCAGGTCTCAAGGACAAGGACGGAAACGCAGTTCTGGCTGCCCACCCCAACAGCCGCTTCACCGCGCCCTTCACCAACTGTCCCACCCATTCGTTCCGCTACAACCAGCACCACGGCGTGGCCATCGACGCCATCATCTTTGGCGGACGCCGGGCCACATTGGCGCCTCTGGTCTACGAGGCGCGGGACTGGAAGCACGGCGTGTACCTGGGCGCCAGCATGGCCAGCGAACGAACCGCGGCCCAGTTCGGCGCGCTGGGCGAGGTCCGGCGTGACCCCATGGCCATGCTCCCCTTCTGCGGCTACAACATGGCGGACTACTTCGGCCACTGGTTGGACATGGGCGAGCGGATCAAGTTCCAGCCCAAGATCTTCCACGTGAACTGGTTCCGCACCGACGAAAACGGCAAGTTCCTCTGGCCGGGCTTTGGCGAGAACCTGCGCATTGTGGAGTGGATCCTCGCCCGCTGCCGCGGCGAGGTCCCGGCTGTGGAGACGCCCATCGGCAACGTCCCCGATCCGAAAGACATCGACATGACTGGCCTGACGATGCCCAGCGGGGCGATGGAGAAACTCTTGTCCATCAGCCGCAAGGACTGGTTGGCCGAAGTGGACGCCGTGGGGCAGTTCTTCGACGGCTTCGGGACTCGCCTGCCGGACGAGATGTGGCGGCAGCATGAATTGCTGCGCGCGCGGCTGCTAGCCCATGGGAAATAGCCCAAGCCAGCGAACGCGGAGAGAACGCCAGATATGAAAAGGCCCTCACGGGTCACCCCGTCGAGGGCCTTCTTTTGGGGCCTTGCCCGTGACTGCCGACGCCTAGCTAGGCGTCGGCAAGCCCGACCCGGTTGCTTGCGCGCTGGCTACTTCTTGCCTTTCTTGGCGGCCGGAGGAGGAGTCGCAGGCTCGGCCGGCTTTGCCGCTGCCTTGGCCTCGTCCAGATCCTTCCTCAGCTTGGCCGCTTCGGCCTGGGCTGCGGCAAGTCGGGCATTGGCCGCGGTCAGCTCACTCTGCTTTGCGGTCAGGTTCTTCTGTGCTGTCTCTGCAGCCGTCTGAGCGGCCTGCAGATCTTCCTTACACTTCTGGTCCTCGCACGCGGTCGCAATAAACAGCGTTCCGCCAAGGACAAGAGAAATGACGGCCTTCAGTGTTCGAGTCATAGCGTATCCCTACCTTTCTTTTTCAGTGGAGCAGCGTCCAGCGCGCTCCGACAAGATTCGGCGCAGTCTTACGCACTACAAGGCTTGCTGTCAAATGAGTCTCATTCGGTCAACTCGTGGCAAAATGCGTTCCTCTTCCTATGTCGCTTCGCGCTAGCAAGCCTGATCCCGTCGCTCCACCCAAACCTGTGGCCAGAGTGCTGGCGTGGGTGTCGCATCTCTCATTTCGTGTGCGGCTGCTCGGCACGGTGTGGTTGCTGTTCGCCGCTCTGGTGGCGACGCACATCCATGGATCCTCCATCGCTCTCTCCGCCAAGCTGTGGGCTCCCCAGGAAGCCGAAAGTCACTATCTGGCGCAGCCCATCCTGAACGCTCTGCGCGGTCGGGCGCCGTGGCTGCGTGGCTTGCTCATGGCCAAGTCGCAGGCCATCCGCAGCGATGAATGGGCGATTTCGAGCATGTGGTCGCTGGCGCAGTTCACGCATGTGCCTCGCTTTCCGATGCGCAACACCAACATCGGCGACGGGCAGAACATGCTGCTCATTTCCTGGGTTCCGGTTCTGCATCTCGCCAGCTTGGCCAGGCCTGTGACATGGGGCTACCTGCTGTTCGGTTCACAGGCGGGGCTGGCGTGGTTGTGGTGGTTCTCTCCCTTCTTCTGCTTCACCACGCTGTATCTCGCTCTCGAGATCGTGTTTCCCAGGCAGCGATTTCTTCCCCTCTTGGGGGCGTTCTGGTTCTGCGCCTCGGCCTACCCCATCTGCTGGAGCCACTTTCCCGCCTACACCGTGGGCTTCGCAGCCCTGATAACGGTCGGCCTTCATCATCTGCTGGCGGCGCGCTCTCTGCCCAAGGCGGTGTTGGCCGCGCTGGTCACGGGATACGCCGGCGCCGGCTTCGTCATGCAACTCTACCCGCCGTGGATGGTTCCGCTCGCCTACGCCTTCGGCGCCATGCTGGTGGGGGTGATCATCCGCGACCGGACCTGGCAGGGACTTTCGCGCCGTCAGCTTGGACTAAGCGGTGCTCTCGCGGCCAGCGTGGCCCTGGGTCTGCTCGGCTGCTATCTGCTGGCGGTGTGGCCCGATCTGCAGGCCCTGGCCAGCAGCGCCTACCCGGGCCGGCGTCGTCTGAACGGCGGCGACTACACGCTGGCCCAGCTTTTTGGCGCCGTATACAACTTTCAGACCACCCGCATCGCGCCCATTGGCAGCGCGGTGTTCAACGCCAGCGAGTCGTCGGGCTTCTTTCTCTTCCTTCCGGCCGTGCTGTTCGCCGTGCTCTTATTTACGCGGGCTCGCCGCCGACTGGATCCAGCTGGCTGGGCGCTTCTGGGATTGGGGATCGTTCAGGTTCTCTATTGTCGCTTCCACTTTCCCCAATGGCTGGCCGACATCACGCTGTGGTCCCACACCCAGGGCTTTCGCTCGCAGCTCGCCATCGGGCTGGTTTCCATCGTGTTGAGCCTCTACCTGTTGCGGCCCGATCCCGAGCCCCGGGCCCTCACGAGGCGCGAGTGGCTGGCCGCATCGGGCGTGGTCCTGGCGACGGCGGGCTTCTATCTCTGGATCGGGGTATCTCTGCAACACATCAGAAATGTGTTTCCCAAGACAGTCCTACTGGGAGGCGGGGCGTTTCCCCTGGCCATGCAACTGGTGACAGGGCTCATCGCGCTGCAAGTCCTGCTGCTGCTCCTGGGCAAGCGCCGCATCTTCGCCGGACTTCTGGCCGCTGAGCTGCTCGTGACCGCGGGCAACTTCAATCCCTTGTCAGTCGGGTTTCCCCGCGCCGAGGCGTCTCCGCTGTACAAGGCCGTACAACAGGTGGTTCAAGAGGATCACGCGCAAGGGTTGCGCAGTCTGTGGCTCGCCAGCGGTGGTCCCCCCGAACCACTCCTCGGCACCGTACTCACCACCATGGGCGCGCGCGCCTTGACCGGCGTCCAGTTCCATCCCCAGCTGTCGCTGTGGCGCGCGCTCGATCCGTCGGGCGCTTTCGAGCCTATCTACAACCGCTACGCCGAGATCGCCTACTATCAGCTCCCGCTCGACGACAGCCACATCGAGTTCAAGAACGCCAACGATGGCTCGTTCAACCTGCGGGCCTCGCCCACCAACCCTCTGCTGAGACGTCTCGGGGTGCGCTACGCCCTGACCTACGCCAAGGATGGTTCGCTCACGCAACCTCCGTTTACGCGGCTCTACGCCGGCAGGGACAAGCCCTTCCGCATCTGGCAGTTGCCCACCGAGAACGAGTAGCCGGCCCGATCCGGAGTTTCACCACAGAGAGCACAGCGACGAATCGGAAAGAAGGACGGGTTCGGATCCGGATCCGAAACCCTTTCCTTCCGGCCTCTGTGGCCTCTGTGCCCTCTGTGGTGCAAATCCGGATCGGACTCGCAGGACACGTTGTGGTTAGGCCTATGACTACTTCGGCAGGGATGCCAGCGCCTGCCTCAGGGCATCGCTCTTGACGTCGATTTCCAGCCCGCGCTCGAACATGTTGCGCGCCTTGGGCAGCTCGCCCGCCTCCTGGTGCAGCTTGCCCAGCGCGAGGTAGATGTGCGCCTTGCTCAGCCCGACGGCTTTCTCGTCGAAGCTCTGCAGCAGCAAGGTGCGGTAGTACTTGCGCGCGTTCTCAGTGTCGTTCTGTGCGACCGACAGATGGGCCAGCGCCGCCAGGGTGGCTGCCTGCGTGGGATCGATTTGATACGCCGCCAAGAAGCGCTGCTTGGCCGCTGCCAGATCGCCCCGCGTCTGCGCGAATCCGCCCAGCAAGAACTGCAGACGCGCCACGTTCTTGGGCTGCTTGGCCCGGGCGAACTGATCCGCCAACTGCGAGAGCGAGAATTCACCTTCGTCGACCCGCCCGGCTGCCATGAGCATGGTGCCCAGTCGTTCCTGGACCACCACATCCCCGGGCGACAGGCTGAGCAACCGCCCCAGTGGACCCACCGCCTGATCGGGCCGAGCCAAAGGCCCGGCGTACAGGGACGCCATCTCCGAAAGCAACGCCTTACGCTTGCTTGCATCGCCTTCCAGCCCCTCGCGCGCCTCAAGTACTTGCACCAACTGCGCCGGGTCGTTGGCAGCCCGGGCCATCTCCTCCAACGCCATCACGGCCGCCACGCAGGTCGGATCCTGATCCAGGGCCGAGTGGTAGAGCGCCGACACCTCGTTGGCCGCAGCGCCTGTGGCGGCGCGCACCCTGGCCATGCGGCACAACAGAACGGCCCGGTCTTGCGCCGACGATGCAATTTCCGTGGCCTGCTTCAGCACCTCGGCGGCCTCGTCCCAGCGTTCGTCGGTCTCGTAAATCTGTGCCACCGCCAGCAACGACGAGAAGTGACGGGGATCGCGGGCCAGCACGGCTTGCAGGGCTTGCAGCGCGCTGTCCGTGGCCCCCAGTTTCTCGCCCCAAATGCTCGCCACGGAAACGCGGCAAGCCAGTTCCTCCTGGGCATGGCCCGTGCGCGCCTCGACCTCAGCCCGACGCTCCAGCACCTCGATCAACTCGTGCCAGCGCTCCAGCGAAGCCAAAATCCGCTCGGTCTCGGCAAAGGCCTCGCGATTCTCGGCATCGGCGTCCAGCACCTGGTGCAAGTACACCAGAGCGCGGTCGGGATCATTGAGCCGATCCGCCGCGTTGCGAGCTAGGCGGGTCAACACCGGAACAGATCCCGAGCCGCTTGCGGCAGACAGCTGCCGCAGGAGCGCCTCCTCGAGCGCCGTGTAGTCGCCGCGCCTTTCCTCGATGTCGGCCAGGGCCGCCAGAGCGACGCTGTCCTCGGGCTGAAGGTCGAGCGCCTCGCGGAAGGCCGCTGCGGCGCCATCCAGATCGGCCAGCGGCCCGGCCTTGAGCGTGCCGATGCGCCGGTAGAGGGCCGCGCGTTCGACGTTGTCGTCAATGACATGCGACTTGTCGGTCAGGGACTCGACCAAGCCCTCCAGCTGGCCCGCCTTCTGGTATAGCCGCGCCAGCTCGTCGAGCGCCTGTACATTGGACTCGTCGCCCTCTCGGCCCGATCGCCAGGCGGCGATGGCCATCGCGAGATCGCCACTGGCTTCGTGCAAACTGGCGGCCTCGCCATAGAGCACCAACCGGCGTGTGGGTTCCAGTTCAAGCGCGCCCCGCCGCTCCAGCATGGCAGCCACCTTCGGCCCATCACCGCGACGACGATAGAGCGCTTCCACGGCTTCCAGCGCCGCGACGTTCTCGGCATCGACGTCCAGCACGCGCGCATAGATCCGCTCGGCCGCGGCCTCGTGCTCGGCCCCCCCGGCCTTCAGATACTGGCCGGCCGCCCGCATCCCCATCTGGGCCAACATCGATCCGTCGAGAGCGTCCAGCACCGCCTCCAGCCGACAGGCAGCCTCGACCGGCGTGCCCGCCCGCTCTGCCACCCGTTCGAGTTGGTCGGCCGTGTCGAGGGCATGGGGATCCTCGTGCAGCGCACGACCCAAGGCATCCAGCGCACGCGGCAGGTCGCCCAGCCGCCTCTCCGCCAGCTCGGCGATGCGCCGCCACAGTCCGGCCCGCTCGATGGCATCATCTGTGCGCAGAAGGCGCGCCTCAGCCAGTGCCGCCAGCTCGACGAAGTCGGCGCGCGCCTCGGCCAGCGGTTCCAAAATGTCGAGCACGGCCGGCAGCGGCTCGGCGCCTGCCGCCAGGCCACGCAAGGCTGCCAAGGCCGTCGCCTGCGTCGGCACGCGTTCCAGCGCAGCCCGGAAGGCGTCGATGGCTCCGTCGACATCGGAGAGATGGTGCAAGCGCAGCTCGCCCAGGGTGGCCCAGAAATCGGCCTGCGCCGGCCCGTGCATCGCGATCTCGGCCTGGCGAGCCAGCACCTCCTCCAGTTCGGAGTGGCGCTCCAGTCCGCGCAGCAGAATCTCCAGATGTCCCAGGGCCTCCGCTTCACCACCCGGCATGCCCGCCACCTCACGCCACAGCTCGACCGCGCGTGCCGGATTGCCCAAGGATTGCTCGTACAGGACCGCCAGGCGCGACGCCAGCCAGCGCTGCACTTCGGTGTCGTAGCTGCTCTTCAGGCAGTCCTCGTAGATCCTGGCCAACTCCGGCAGGGCAGCGTGGGCGGCGGCCAGACGTTCCAGCGCCGTACGCGCGGTGGTGTCGCCCGCATCTTCGCCGAGCGCCCGGGCCCACATGGCAAAGGCGGCCCCCGCATCCTGCAGATCTTGCTCCGCGACCCGCGCCATCTCGGCCAGGGTCGCCAGGCGCCGCGCCGGCTCGTCTTCGCCCAGCAGACGCAGTTCCAGCAGTTCCACCAGCGACCGCCATTCCTGTCCGGCCCGCAGAACCGGCTCCAGGACTGCGACGGCCGTCGCGCGGTGGTCCTCGTGGCGCGCCAGCTCCCACAGGGCAGCGCGCGCCGGCTCGTGGTGGGGCGTCCGCTCGAGGATGGCACGGTATCGTTGCACAGCGGCTACCACATCGCTGAGTTCCGTCTGCACGAGTTGGGCGGCCCGCAACGCCAGCGTGTCACGTTCCTCGGCACTGCCGGCCCCGCGCGCACGCGCATCGAGCACCTCGACCAGCTCGGCGTGCTTGCCTTCACGGTCATAGATCCGGCTCAAGAACTCCAGCGCCTCGGCATCGTCGGGATCGATGTCCAAGATCGAACGCAGCTGGCTGGCCGCTTCCGCGGCATCGTTGAGTTTGTCGTCATGCAGGTGGGCCGCCCGGAACCACAGCCCGCGCAAGGTCACCACATCGTGGCAACCTTCGATCTTCCGCTGCAACACCTCGGCCAGGCTGCTCCAGTCGCTGCGCTCGCTGTACAGCCGTTGCAAGGCGTCGAGGGCTTCGGCATTTTCCTGATCCAGATCCAGCACCGCCCGCCAGGCCGCGATGGCCTTCTCGGGCTGCCCCAGCACCCGCTCGTGCAGCACCGCGACCCGTTTGGTCAGCTGCTCGCGCTCGCGCGCATCCACCACGACCTCGGCGTGCTTCTCCAGGGTTTCGGCCAGCTCAGCCGAACGGCCGGCCGCCTCGAGCAGACGCTCGACCGCCCCGAACGCCTGCTGATGATCGGAGCGCGCCGCGATGGCTTCGCGCCACGCCTCAATGGCCGAGGCGGGGGCCGCCAACCGCTCCTCGAGGATCTCGGCCTTGCGCGCATAAAGATCGGCGCGCAGGTCGGGCACCAAGGTTGCCTCGATGCCCTGGTCCAGGATGGCCACCAACCGTTGCCAGCCGTTGGCCGCGACAGCCAGTCCTTCCAACTCGGCCAGCGTCGCGGCGTCCGCCACATCTTCCAGCCAGGCCCGCCCCAGCGCATCGAGGGCGTCGGCCGCGCGCCCAAGCTGGACCTCGGCGGCTGCCTTCTCGCGCAGGGCCGCCACGCGGCGAGGCGGATCCTCGACCGACTCCAGCCGAACTTCGAGGATGTCGGACAGCTTACGCAGGTTACGCTGCTTCCGGTAGGCCGGTTCGAGTAGCTCGGCCACCCGCACCCGCTGCTCCGCATCGCCCAGCATTCCCTCGAGCGCCGCGATGGCGTTGGGGTGGCCCGGGGTTCGCCCCAGCACCTCACCGTAATAATCGACGGCGAGCGACGCATGACCGAGGTTCTTGCCTTCCACCTCGGCCAGCTCCAGGGTGATGGCGTCCTTGGCCGTGACTTCGTCGGCCCGGCCCAACATCCAGACCAAGTGGTCGCGCAGCTCTTCCCAGCGTTCCGCGGCGGCCAGAAGCTGTTCCAGCGACGCAGAAGCCAGCGCGTCGTCGGGATCGATTTCCAAAACCGCACGCAGCGAATCCACCGCCGCGCTCGACTGCGACAGGTACTCCTCACTGATGCGGGCGCTGCGACGCAAGAGTTCGGCGCGTTCCGCCGGCGCCTCGACGATGCGCGCCTGCTCGTCGAGCAGGTCGCGCAACTCGGTCCACGCCTCCCACCGCTCCAGCGCTTCCTCGAAAAGCTCGGCGGCGGCTCGGTTGGCCGGCTGGGCCTCGAGGTAGCGCCGGTAGTGGCGGCGGGCGTCGTCGCGATCACCCAGCTCCTGGTCGTACACGCGAATCGCCACCCGCACCAGGGCCAACACCTCGTCGGGGTTGGACAGCTCGTTGTCGAGGAACTCGTCAAGCAACTTGCCCAGGTCGCGCCAGCGGCCCAGCTTGGGCGCCAGGCGCAGCAGCTGGTCGAGGGCCGAACGCTCGGTGGCCTTTTCTTGGAACACGCGTCCATACCAATTGAAGGCCTCGTCCAGATCCTCGATCTGTTCCTCGTAGACCTGCGCGATCCGCTGCGTCCAGGCCAGACGCTGTTCCGGATCCTCGCTGTACTTGAGGCGCAGGCTGTCGATGCCCACCAGCTCCTTCCAGGCGCTGCGCCGGATGTACACCGGCTCCAGCAGACTGGCCGCCGTCATGCGCGCCTCGGGATCTTCCAACAGATCCTGCAGGATCTGGATGCTGGCCGCGTGATCCGGCTCGCGCTCCAAGACCTGGCCCAGATACTCGAGGGCACGCTCGCGGTTGGCCAACTCGATGCGCTGGATCTGCGCCAAGCGGAAGCGCAGATCGATGTCTTGGTCGCGGCTCAGATCCCGTTGCAGCCGACGTTCGATCAGGTTCACCAGATCGTCCCAGCGGCGCAACTCGACGTACAGCGCGTACAGTGCCGACACCGCCTCCGCGTCGCCCGGCAGCAGGGTCCACACCCGCTCCCAGGCTGCGATGGCTTCGTCCTTCCGGGCCAGGCGAACCGCCAGGTTGGCAGCCTCGCGCCGCAAAGCCACCTCGACGCTGGGAATGTCGGCCAGGTCCGCCCGTCGCAGGATGACCTCGTAGAGCGAAGCCAGATTCTCCTGCTGGCGGTAGATTCGTTCCAGTGCCCCCAGCGCCGGATCGTCGTCCGGCCGCCGCTCGGTGATGCGGCTGAAGTAGTCAATGGCCAGGGGCAAATCGCCCAGCGCCAGCGCGTGCTCGGCCACGGCCCGCTGCACCCGCAGGCGTGTCTCCTCGGCCAAGACGTCGGGCTCAATCGCACGATAGAGATCGATGATCTCGATCACATTGTCGATCCCAGACGCCAGCGCGAGTCGCTCGTAGCTGTCGAGCAGCCGGCCCAGGTCGGGATCCGAGGTCCCGTCGCGAATGGCGGCGGCCCAGGTGTGCAGCGCAGCCTGTTTGTCGTTGAGCTTGTTTTCCTCGATGTCAGCCAGGCGAGCCCGGTAGGCCGCTCGCGCCCCTGCATCCTCGGCCAGATCGATGAAGACGCTCAGAATGCGGGCCAGGCGCGGTCCATCGCCCGAAGCCTGGTAGATGGGCTCCAGGGTCTCGGCCGCCGCAAAACGCAGGGAGATGTCGCTGTCGTCCAGCATGCGCTCCATCTCGGCCAATGCGTCGGCCTCGTGGGGAGCCAGCTTGAGAATCTCGCGCCAACGCTCCAGCGCCTCGGTGCGCCGGCCCAGCGGCCCCTGCAGCAGCCCGGCGATGGGACGCAACAGATCGATGCGATCCCGATCGGTACCCGCTAGCATGAGCAGCCGTTCCAGGATCTCGAGGTGCTCGGCCGCCGCTCCCTTGTTCTGATACAGGCGCGCCAGCGTGCGCAGAACTTCCACGTCGTCGGGGGCGTCGTCGAGCACCGGACGGATGGTGGCGATGGCCTCATCCACATCGTGGAGCTCGGTCTCCAGAATGGTGGCCATGCGCTGGCGCAACTGGTTGCGAATCGGCGCCTCGACCATTTCCGCGCGGCGATGCAGAAGCTCGACCCGCTCGCGCGCCTGGGCCGACTGCTGGAAGATACGTTCCAGGTTCTCGAAGGCCTTCTCGGCCGCCTCGCCCTCGCTGTCGAGCAAACTGCGGTAACTGGCCACAGCCGCCGGGAGGTCGCGCAGGGAGTTCTCCTCCAGGTCGGCGATGCGCAGACCCAGCGCGGCCCGCTCGCGCCGATCTTCGGTCCACTCACTGCGGGCGCGCAGCACATAGACCATACCCTGGATGTCGCCGGTCTCGGCGTAGAGGGTCTCCAGCGCCGCCGCGGCCGCCGCGCCGGTCTGCGCGTTGCTGAGATCCAAGTCGAGCACGCGCCGCCAGGTGCGGATGGCCGCACTGCGCTCGGCGAGCGGGCCCTGGAAAAGCCGTGCCGCGCGCGACAACAGATCGGCGATTCCAGCGATGTCCGAGGAATCGCGTTTGCCTGCGAGTTCCTGGTACAGCGCCTGCAAGTCGCTCCAGAAACCCAGAACTCCCGCCAGCCGCTCGGCCTCGCGCAAGGCCGTCTCGGACTGCGGATCGCACGCCAGCACGGCACGCCGGGTTTCCCAGGCCGCGCCCGGTGACTGCAGGCGCGTCTCCTGCACCTCGGCCTTGCGCACCAACAAGGCCACCGCCGCCGGGCCCTCTTGCCCCTCGCGCTCGACGTCGAGAATCTCCACCAGGCGCACCCAGTTTTCCGCCGCCGCGTACAGCGGTTCCAGCATCATGGCCGCGCGCCGCCGTTGTTCCGGATCGTCGAGCACCCGCTCCGTCAGCCCCACCGCGCGGGCGTGACCGGGCGCCAGTTGCAAGACCTCGGCCAGCAGATCGAGGGCCGCGCTCGCGTTGCTGAAACGGACCAGCGCGATCTCGGCCCGGCGCAGTTTGAGATCGGGCAGTTCCTCGCGCGGAACCAAATCGGCCTCATGGACCAGCAGCTCATCCAGATCGCGCCAGCGCTCGGCCGCTGCGTAGTTGCGTTCCAGCACGCGACAAGCGCGCAGGTCAGTCGGATCCAACGACCTGATCCGGCGCAAAATTTCGGTCGCGTGGTCGCGATCGTAAAGCAGCGCCTCGTCGATCTCGACGGCCTGCCAGAGCAAGGCCAGCCGTTCCTTGACGTCGGGCAGGTGCTGCTCGCGCGCCTCAATCAAATCCCGCAGCGCCCCCCAGCGCTCGCCATCGCGCACCAGCCGTGCCAGCGCGCGATAGGCGCCCATATGCAACGGATCCAGTTCTATCACCGCACGCAAAGCGGCTTCGGCCTCGCTCTTCCGGTCGGGCTGGCGCTCCTCGACCTCGGCGATGTGCATGAGGATCTCTTGCCGCAAAGACGGCTCCTCGATTGAGGCCAGCACCCGCCGCGCAGCCTCCGCCAGCGCGGGTAGCTTGCCCGCCTCCACCGCCAAGAGCACCAGGCGTTCCCGCACCGACGGATTGTCCGGGTCGATCTCGAACACCCGCAACAACGCACCAAACGCCGCGGCGGCATCGGCCAGTGGGCCTTGATACAAATCGGCCAGCAATTCCAGATGCCCGCGCCGCTCGCTCGCGTCCTCGGTCACCGAAGCCAGCGCCTCGAGCATGACCGCCCACTTGTCGAAACGTTCGGTCAGCTCGTAGTACGGCAAGAGGCGCTTGGCCACCCTGGCAATGTCTTCTTGGCGAAGCGCCTTGGCCGCGAACAATCGCTCCAGGCCCTCGACCGCCTCGGCCGAGATGGAGTCGACCTCCAGAACCTGCAGATACGCATCGGTGGCCGGCGCCGGCTGGGCCAGGGAAGTCTCGAGCAGTCGGCCCATGCGCAAGAGAACCGCGGCCCGATCCGCGTCCACGCACAAGCCAACCTGACGGGCCAGCGTGTCGACCAAACCCCGGAGATCCCCCACCGCTTCCAGAACCCGCGCCAGCTCGCGCAGCAGGCGCATGTTGGTCGGCTCGACGTCACAGGCCTCGCGCAGCGTGGTCGCGGCGGCAGCGCGGTCGCCCAGACGCTCCTCCTGCATGTGTGCGATACGCAGCAGGAGTTCGGAGCGCAGCGACGGATCCTGCATGCGCGCCTGGCGGACGTGCTGCAAGGCGATCAGATCGGCCCAGCGCTCGCTCTTGGTGTAGAGCTTGAGCAGGGCATTCTCGGCCTCGTCGTCGCCCGGCACCAAGTCCAGAATGCGCTCGGCGAATCGCTTGAGATCGTCGGGACGATCCACCCGCTCGCCGGCAATGAACAAACACCGGCGCAGAAGCGAGATCCGCTCGTCCGGGCCAGGGGCATTTTCGCCCTCGCTGTCCAGCCGGGCCGCCAACAGGCCCAGCAGCGCTTCCCATTCCTCGGCGGCTTCACCCATGCGTTCCAGGTCAGCGCGCACGTCCTCATCGGTGGGGGCCAGACGGTAGGCGCGGGCGCACCACTTGAAGGCCAGGGACTTGGCTTGCAGCTTAGCCTCGCAAATGAAACGCGCGCGCTCGAGGATGGCCAGGCTCTCACCCAGGGACAGCGCCGGCGCTGACTCGGGGCCGAGCAGAATCTCGTAGGTCGCCACCAGGCGGCCCCAGCGCTCGGTCGCTTCGTACAATTCGGCTGTCGCCCTTGCCACCGCGCGGTTTTCCGGATCGGTGGCCAGAATGCCTTCGTAGGCCTTGAGCACGCGCTCGGGCTGGTTGAGCTTGCCGCGGGCCACGTCGGCCACGCGCCCCAAAAGGCGCACGCGCAGGGAATTGTCGCTGGTGCGTTCCGCCACCTGCGAGAGCACATCGCACAGCTCTTCCCACGCGCCCCGCCCCGCATAGAGTTCCTCCAGCGAATCGAAATCACCCAGCTGGGTGTAGGCATCGCGCAGGGCGCGCAAGACGCGCGGATTCTCGCTCTGGCTGCGCCGCACGCGCGCCAGGTCCCCGACCGCCGCGGCGGGTGCGCCCAGCTTCTCGAACAAGATGAGGCCGCGCTTTTCCAAGAGAGCGCACCCTTCGGGCATGGCATCCCCACCCGCTGATTCGGCCAGACGGCCGAGAACCTCGGCCAAGGCGGGCCAGCGCTTCTCACGTTCATAGAGCACGGACAGCGCCACGACCGCGTCGCGATCCCGCGGAGCGAGCTCCAACACCTCGTTCCACAAAGCAATGGCCTGGCGCAAATCGGCCAGGCGATCGGCCGCCAGGGTCGCCATCTCGGCCAACCGAGCCTGCCGAGCGCTTGCGTCCAAGAGGGGCAGCTCGCGGCGTAAGAAATCCAGCAACGCCCGCCAGGAGCGAGCGCGTACATAGATCTCGCGCAAGGTGGCCCGCGCTTTGGCGTCGGTGGGCGCCATCTCGAGCACCTTCTCCAAGGCTGCCACGGCATTGTGGTGGTTGTTGAACTTGTCCATCCACAACTGCGCCACGCGGTGGTACAGGGCCACCTTCTCGGCCGGCTCTGTACTGGCCTGCGCCTGCCGCGCCAGAATATTGGCCAAGTCGCCCCAGCGTCCCTGCGCCTGGTAGCGCTCGGCCAACGCCGAAAGCGCCTCGGCGTGGTCGGGGCGCAGGGCGAGGATGGCCGCGTAGGTATTGACCACCATCACGTCCAGCTTGAGGTGATCGCGGTAGATGGGGATCATCTCCAAGTAGAGTGCGACTTTCTCGTCCGCCGCCTCGGCCGGCAGCGATTCACAGCGCTCCTTGAGCAACTCGAGCAGGGCGTTCCACTTCTCGGTCTTGGTGTACAGGCGGCGCAGGGCACTGACCGCCTCGGGCAATCCCGGCTTGAGGCGGCGCAAGGCCTTCCAGGCGTCGACCGCTTTCTCCAGCAGCTGCGGCCGGCGCTCGGCCAGCTCGGCCATCTCGATGCCGTAGCGCACGCGAGCGTCGGGGTCGGATTCGGCCTTCTGCACCTGGCCCAGCAGAGCGAAGAGCTGCGGGATCTCGTCGCGCTGCAGGTGGTACTCGCGATAGAAATCGAGCACCGCTGTCCCAGCAGGCATGGTCTTGCGCGCGCGACGGAAGCACGCCTCGGCCTGGGCGATCTGATCCAGGTGCTTCCAGTAGATCTCGCCCAGAGCGATCAAGATCGGCCCCTCGACCAGACCACGCTTGGCCGTGCGTAGCGCCGTCTCGTAGACAGCCGCCAGGTCGGCCCATTTCTCGCGCGCTTTCAGGATGCGCGCCACACCGTGGAGCGCGCGCTCGTGTCCGGGAACAGCGGCCAGTGCCTCGCGGTAGTGTTCGAGAGCCTGATCCGTCCGGTTCGTCTGCTCGGCCAATCGTCCCGCCGCCGCGCGGGCCGCGGCCAGATCTTGAGGATTGCCCGCGGCCTCAATGCGCCGCTGAAGGTGCGCGGCCAACTCGTCCTTGCGGCCAGCCCCGCGCAGCAGCCGTTCCATGAGCACGTCAGCCCGGTGATGGTGAGCATCCAGGGCAAGGCTGCGCCGCAAGAGCGCTTCGCCTTCGTTGGTCAGCGGACGGTAGCGCAGATACAACTCACCAGCGGCCGCCAGCAAGGGGGCCCCGGTGGGGCTGTCGTCCGCCTCTTCGACCTGGCGAACCAAGGCATCGGCCCGTTCCTGCCAGCCAGCCTCTTCCTCTTCGAGGACCCGTCTGAATTCCACGGCCGCGGGATGGTTGCGCGCGATCTCCAACGCCTCGTTCACGCAGGCGTGGGCCGATTCCCACTGGCACATCTCGCGGTGAAGCAGACGGGCCTTCTCGACGAATAGGGTGGCGCGGCGAATGGGGTCCTGCCCCCAGGCCAACTCCAGGTCGAGCAGGCGTAGGCAAGGCTCGACGTTTTCCCGGTCGGTATGCCAAGCCCGTTCGGCAGCCAAAGCCACCTGAACGGAATCGCGCTCCGATGCCGAAACATCGCCGGGCTGCAGTCCGGCGAGCAGCGCAAGCGCTTGGCCGTCTTCTGGGTCTGATCTCAGTGTCGCAAGTGCGGTCAAAAGGTCGTTGTTCATGGTTGCGATCCAAGCCCCCGCGCCCGGAATGAGCCTCTGGTTTGGACGGGCCCTGACTATACCTCTTTCAGCCGCTTCAAAATCGGAATCCCGCGAGGGTCCGAAACGTTTTGCCTCCGACCTTTCCCGGTTCCCCCGACCCACCTCTCTGTGTATGCTGCCCCCTGCTTCTCCCCACATCGGAGGTCCCCATCATGAAATCAGGGATGCATGGCAAGTGTGCCTTTTCCGCGGCCGTTCTTGGCGCAATGCTTCTATTTCCGGGCTGCGAACAAAAGGCAGAAGGGCCCAAGCCCTGTTGTGAACAACCCGACATCCCCGCCGGTGTCGCCAAGTTCAAGATCGTCGCTGATGACGTGTCCGGCCCCGGCGATGGCCTCAAGGTCGTGCTGCGCGCGGCGCTCACCCAGCCGGCCAAGCGCGATCAGATCTATGGCCCGCTCAAGGTGCTTTACACCTATGCCATGAAGCGTACCGCTCTGGAGCCCATCCACGTTGAGGGCTGGCTGTATGCCAACGAAAGTGCGGCCAAGGACGGCGGCGAGGCGAACGTCATCGGCAAGATCATCCGCGAGCAGAGCGACGCAGCACCCCGTTGCGAAAACAAGGTCAAGTACGATTTCCCCGAGCAGGCCGAACGCGCCTACGTCTGGAGCACCCGCGGCGAGCAGGAGCTGGCGGAGGATCTCAAGGATACCTGCCACATCGCGGAGAAGAAGAAGGTCGCTCGCTACGACGAGAAGTTCACCCACAAGACCAGCTACACGCTCGACGCGCCCCGCGCGGCCATCGAGCTCACTTATCCGTTCCTGGAGATGGGCAAAGACGAATACGTGGGTGAGCTGAAGCTGAACTCCGCTCTCGGCACCTGGGCCGAGTTCATGACCAGCTTCTTCAGCAAGGTCGAAGGATTGAAGGAACTGACCTTCAACGGCGTGTACAAGGATGAGCCAGCGGTCAAGATCCGGGTGACCCGCGAGGAATTCGACAACATCCTGGCGCGCTTGCAGGAACAGATCGCTTCCCACGCCGCCTTCACCTTCCAAGTCATCGGCATGGGCAAGAAGTCGAGCGAGGCGGCCGAGAAGGAGCAGGAGAAGTTCAAAGCCAAGAGCTACAAGGCCGCCCTGGACAAGCTGCCCAAAGAGCAGGTGATGATCTCGCCCAAGCTGAAGTGGGTCAAGTAATCGCGAGCATTGCAAACCGGCGCCGGGCGCGCCAGTCTGCACACGGTTCACGATGCCCATCATCTCGTTCCCTGGTGCCTCCGCTTTTACCCCTGCCCGACTGGCCAAACGGCTAGCCAGGATCCAAGCAGCCAACCCGCAGGTCACGGCGCTTGCCGCCGAGTTCGTCCATCTTGTCGAACTGACCTCGCCCTTGCCCGAGGCTGACCAGCAAGTGCTGGCGCGCGTGCTGCGCTACGGCCCGCGCACTGAGCGCAGCAATCTCGCCGGCCGTCGCCTGCTCGTGGTTCCGCGCATCGGCACCATCTCGCCCTGGTCGTCCAAGGCCACAGACGTGGCCCACAACTGCGGTCTCGATCGTGTGCGTCGCATCGAACGCGGCCTCTGGTACACCGTCGCGGGACAGGTGCAGGACGAGGCTGCCCTGCGCGTTGCCTTGCACGACCGCATGACCGAGTCTGTGCTGGCCAGCGAAGCCGAGGCTGAGCAGCTGTTCGCCCATGCCCAGCCGAGGCCGCTGCTAGCCATCGACGTGCTGGGCAAAGGCCGCGCGGCCATCGAAACTGCCAATGTGACGTTGGGCCTGGCCCTGGCGCCCGACGAGATCGACTACCTGGCCGAAAGTTTCCGCGCCCTGGGCCGCAACCCGACCGACGTCGAGCTGATGATGTTCGCGCAGGCCAACAGCGAGCACTGCCGTCACAAAATCTTCAACGCCGATCTCATCCTCGACGGAGAGAAGCAGCCTCAGTCGCTCTTCCAGATGATCCGTCGCAGCAGCGAGGCCAGCCCGCGGGGCGTGCTGTCAGCGTACAAGGACAACGCGGCGGTGATGGAGGGTCCGGAGGCGAACCGCTTCTTCCCTGACCCGGACAGCAACGTCTACGCCACCCATCGCGAGCCGGTCGGCATCCTGATGAAGGTCGAGACGCACAACCACCCGACCGCGATCTCGCCTCACCCCGGCGCGTCCACCGGATCGGGCGGGGAAATTCGCGACGAAGGCGCCGTGGGCCGCGGGTCCAAGCCCAAGGCTGGACTCACTGGATTCACGGTCTCGAACCTGCGCTTGCCCGGGGCGGTGCAGCCCTGGGAAAACGATTTCGGCAAGCCCAGCCGCATCGCCTCGGCGCTCGACATCATGCTGGAGGGGCCCATCGGAGGCGCGGCCTTCAACAACGAATTCGGCCGCCCCAATTTGGCCGGCTATTTCCGTACTTTCGAAATGGAGGTGCCCGGACCTGCCGGCGCCGAGGTGCGCGGCTACCACAAGCCCATCATGATCGCGGGCGGCTTCGGCAACATCCGCCTGCCCCACGTGCACAAGGCCGACGTGCCGGCCGGCGCGGCGCTGGTTGTGCTGGGCGGGCCGGCCATGCTCATCGGCCTGGGCGGCGGCGCGGCCTCGTCCATGGCTTCGGGCGCGTCCGAGGAGGATCTCGACTTCGCGTCGGTCCAGCGTGACAACCCCGAGATGGAGCGCCGCTGTCAGGAGGTCATCGATCGCTGCTGGGCTCTGGGCGCAGCCAATCCCATCTACTCGATCCACGACGTGGGCGCGGGCGGTCTGTCCAATGCCCTGCCCGAGCTGGTGAATGACAGCGGTCGCGGCGCCGTGTTCGAGCTTCGCAACATCCCCAACGACGAGCCCGGCATGTCGCCCAAGGAAATCTGGTGCAACGAGGCCCAGGAGCGCTATGTGCTGGCCATCGCGCCCGAGGGACTTGGCCGTTTTGCCGAACTCTGCCGGCGCGAACGCTGCCCCTTCGCGGTTTTGGGCCAGGCCACGGCCGACGGCCGGTTGGTGCTGACTGATTCCCATTTCGGGAACCGGCCCATCGACATGCCGCTCGCGCTCCTGCTGGGCAAGCCGCCCAAGATGCTTCGTCGGGCCGAACGCGTGCGCCCAGCCAGGACGCCCTTTCACACCGCCGATCTCGACTTGCGCGAGGCGATCCTGCGCGTGTTGCGTCTGCCCGCGGTGGCCGACAAGACTTTTCTCATCACCATCGGCGATCGCACGGTGACCGGCCTGGTGTGCCGCGATCAGATGGTGGGTCCGTGGCAGGTTCCGGTGGCGGATGCGGCCGTAACCACCACCAGCCACGACGGCTACACCGGCGAAGCCATGGCCATGGGCGAGCGCACGCCGCTGGCGCTGCTGGATGCCGCCGCTTCCGCGCGCATGGCCGTGGGCGAAGCGCTGACCAACATCGCCAGCGCGTCCATCGCGAACATCGGCGATGTGAAACTGTCGGCCAACTGGATGGCCGCGGCCGGACATCCGGGCGAGGACGCGCGCCTCTACGAAGCCGTGCGTGCCGTGGGGGCCGAGCTGGCCCCGGCCCTAGGGATTGCCATTCCCGTGGGCAAGGACTCGATGTCGATGAGCACCGTGTGGCAGGAAGCCGGCCAGGAGAAACGGGTCACCGCGCCCTTGTCGCTCATCGTGAGCGCCTTTGCCCCGGTCAGCGACGTGCGGCGGTCCTTGACACCACAGCTTCGGCTGGACCAGGGCGAAACGGAACTGCTGCTGGTGGATCTCGGCGTGGGGCGCCACCGTCTCGGCGGCTCGGCCCTGGCGCAAGTCTATGGCCAGCTCGGCGACGAAGCGCCCGACCTCGACGATCCCGCTGTCCTGAAAACCTTCTTCGCCACCATTCAACAATTGAACAGCAAAGGCCTGTTGCTGGCGTATCACGACCGTTCCGACGGCGGCCTCCTGGTCACGCTGCTGGAAATGGCCTTTGCAGGCGGATGCGGGCTCGATGCGGATCTGGCGGGGCAGGCGTTTGCAAGCCCGGCCCTGCTCTTCGCCGAGGAACTGGGTGCCGTGATCCAAGTGCGCAAGTCTGACGTGGCCGCCGTGCGCGCGGCCTTCGCTGGTTCGGCCGGGCACATTCACAGCATCGGGCGCCCGACGGCTGGTTCCCGCATCGTGTTTCGTCGTGGCGACCAGCCTCTGTTTGAAGACACGCGCGCGAACTTGCGTCGGGTCTGGTCCGAGACCACTTTTGCCATGCAAAGCCTGCGTGACGATCCGACTTGTGCCCGCGAGGAACATGAGGCCCGCTGCGACGAGAACGACCCAGGCATCTCTGTGCGACTGACGTTCGACCCGAATCAAGACACTGGGGCAGCTCTGGGCAGTCGCGGCGCGCGACCGCGCGTGGCCATCCTGCGCGAGCAGGGCGTAAACGGACAGATCGAAATGGCCGCGGCCTTCCACCGCGCGGGCTTCGACGCCGTGGATGTACACATGAGCGACATCCTGAGCGGCCGACTGGACCTCGACTCGTTCCGCGGGCTGGCGGCTTGTGGCGGCTTCTCCTACGGCGACGTGCTGGGCGCGGGCGAAGGCTGGGCCAAGTCGATCTTGTTCCACGCTCGAGCGCGCGCGGTATTCGAGCGCTTCTTCGCCCGGCCCGACACCTTCACGCTCGGCGTGTGCAATGGCTGTCAGGCGGTTTCCAACCTCAAAGAGATCATCCCCGGTGCGCAGGATTGGCCGCGCTTCGTGCGCAATCGCTGCGAGCAGTTCGAAGCACGCCTGGCGCTCGTGCGCATCGAGGAGAGCCCGTCGGTGCTTCTGCGTGGCATGGCCGGCTCGCACCTTCCCATCGCGGTGGCCCACGGCGAGGGACGCGCCGAGTTCGAATCCGACGCTCACCGCGCCCGGCTGGAAAAGGCCGGCCTGGTGGCCGCGCGCTTCGTGAACCGCTACGGCGCAATCGCCAGCCGCTACCCGGACAACCCCAATGGCTCACCCGGCGGCATGACCGCGCTGACCACGCCCGATGGCCGAGTCACCATTCTGATGCCGCACCCCGAGCGCATGTTCCGCGCGGTCCAACATTCCTGGCACCCCGACGACTGGAAGGAAGACGGTCCCTGGATGCGCTTGTTCCGCAATGCGCGGGTATTTGTGGGCTAGTTTTGATCTATGATGGCGCCCATGCCGGTGATGATTGCATGGATGTTGTGTGTCGCTGCTCAGGCCGCAGGCGGCCCAGTGGCGAAACTGCCCGTTCCGGTCGCTAGAGAAATGTCCGCGGCCGTGGTGGCGCTCAACCGGGTCTTGGGCCTGGAAAGCTGGCCGGCCCTGGGCGTGCAATCGTGCCTTGACCGCGGCGGCCTGGAAGCCACGGCCAAAGACGTGAGCGCGGAAGACACCAAGAAGTGTGCCGATACGGCCCTCGAAGACGGCTTTCCCGAACTGGGCAAGTCCTACGTGATCGGTATTCCCTTGGCCGGTATCGGCCCGGTCACGGTGTTTGCGATTGGCTTGGGCGGTGCTGACGGCTGGGGCGCCTACTCGTGCGACGCCACTCGCCCCAAGTGTCCGCCCACCAAGCTCGACGGGCCGTCCAAGCAAGCCAAGCGCCTCGCCGACCGCTACCGCCGCGCCTGCGCTGACAAGGCCACCATCTGGCTGCCAGCACGCGAGGGCGTGTGCGGGGCGGCCGCAAGCCAGACACAGGAAGCGCCGTAGATAGAGCCCGCCGGCCGGAGGCAAAGTCGGCCCTGGGGTGATCTGAACCGAGAGATTAGATTTCCCAGGCGTGGCATTATGGCGCCATGAAGCGCCTTTTCGGCTTGGGTCTGACCGCAACCACAACTCTGTTATCTCTGACTCCGCCGGCCCGGGCCTCCAGCGCGCTGGAGATGCTGGGCGCGCCCACCGGTGGCAACGCGCTCACGGCGCGTCTCTTCTCGCGCAACGCGGGAGCGACCTACTTCAACCCGGCGCTGCTGCCCGATGCAACCTTCAAGCTGGAAGCCGGTTTCTTTGGCCTGGTCACGCGCGGAAAGATTCGCCTCAAATCACGGCCCGCGGGTGTGGACGTGCCCACCGCGGTCTACGACCCGGAATTGTCCTTTGCTGGCCCGCGACCAATCGCAACCCAGGACCTCGCCAACCCGCGCAGCGATACCGACGAAGACGACCACGTGCTCTATGCCGCCGTGGGGTTGGTCCGGCCGCTGGCGGGCAAGTATCTTGTGTTCGGCTTCTATAGTCTTCTGCCGGTCAATAGCTTCCTCGACGAGAAGGGCTTCTTTTCCGACGAGCGGGAACAGTACTTCTCGAACAAGCTCTACTTCGAGCAACTGGGCGACCGCGCGAGCGCGACCAGTTTCGCCTTTGCGCTGGGCAGCCAGCTCAATGATTGGCTCTCCATTGGTGCCGGCATCGACATCGCGGTCGTCACGCAGTCCAACACGGCCGTCTATATGCCCGACGCCGGCAACCAACAGAATGTCTTGCTCAACCCCGACATCCACACCGACAGCAAGTTCAAGCCTTACCTGGGCGTGGTCTACCGGCCCTCGCCGCGTGTCACGCTCACAGCGACCCTTCACCTGGGCACCAGCAACGACACCAACGGCCAGAACCAAGTGCGCGTGCGGAACGACACCAGCCAGTACCCGCCTGGCCTCGACTACATTCCCCAGACCTATACGCTCACCCAAGGCAACGAACCGACGCGGCTGGGACTGGGCGCCAGTCTGGTCAGCCGGCGTCAGGTCGAAGACGGCCGCCCGGCTTGGGAAGTGGGGCTGGTGGCAGTGGCAGAACGCTGGTCCCAGTACCGCGATCGACACGGTGAATCCCCGCTGGACACCTGGCACGACACGGTCACGGTGGTGGCAGGTGGCAATTTCGCCTGGCGCCAGCGCCGCCTCGCCTTCGATCTCGGCTATGTGCCTTCGCCGGTTCCCGACCAGACCGGCCGCACCAACTACGTGGACAACTCACGCATCGTTTCGAGTGCCAGCATCGAATCGCCGGTGAACCTGCTGGGCCGCGAGATTGAAGCGGGCTTCTACGTCTTCGGCTCGGTGTTCATCCCGCGTTCCGTCGAAAAGGATCCCAATGCCGCCCATCCCGTGATCGATGAGTTTCCTGACAACACCATCAACAATCTGACCCACTTGCCCGACCCGCGTGCGGCCGGCTTGCAAACCAACAATCCCGGCTATCCGGGATTCAGCAGCAACGGCTTCATGTTGGGGCTGGGCGTCTGCCTGCGTGTTGCGCGCTGAATTTACTGCGATCCTAGCAGCGTGCTCTCGTTCGCGCGCACCCAAACGCAGTCCACGGCCCCGGCGTCGTCATCGGGCACCTTGACCATGAGGAAGGTGCTGGCGCACACGGCAGGATCGGCGCTCGACTTGGACACCAGGTAGAGGTTCTTGATGCTGGGCGGGTCAGACTCGACGACCACCTGGTCCGACTCGTAGGTCATTCCGCCCTCGATCCGATCCGCAGCCACCGCCACGCCGTGAAGCGTGGTCGCTTGTCTTTGCACGCTCATGAGGCTGCCCGAGAGGAGATTGCCAGTCAGGTTGACAGTGAGTCCGGGAAAGCCGTCGCCATCCACGTCGACCACATGGCTGTTGGGATCGTTGGGATCCGTGGGCAGGGCGTCGCAGGCCGGGTCGGCCAGGTTCGCACCTGCAACCTCGATCGCGGTGGGAAGCAGGAGCTCCAGCTGGCCTGAACCATTGTCAGCAAAGGTTCCGCTGCGCTGGATGGGAAATGCAGTGTGCGCCCAGGCATCCGGAATGACCACCTTGGCTGGGTTGGCGGAGTCGTCGTGCTGAATCCGGTCGCAGTAGTGGCCGGCAAGGGCCACGTCGCTCCCGATCTGGGTGACCTGGACCAGGATCACGCCAATGGACTTGAGGTGAAAGGGATTCGAGTAAGTCGGAGCCGTAACGGTCTGGGCCCCGATCATCTCGAGTACCCAGGTGCCCGACAGATCCATCACCGAAGGAAGCGCAGGCTTGTTGGTGCACAGCGAGGGCACGGCCTGTGCGGCAATGCACGCGCCGTCCGCCCCGCCATCGCCCCCTACCTCTCCCGCTGCAGGCGCATCGGCGCCCGCCCCGCCGCCCGCGTCCGGCGATGCCGGTGTAGCCGAGGGGCTGCCGCATCCGGCCAGCAGTCCCGCCACCAACGCCAAGGTCAACGATCCACGTGTATGAGTCATCGACGCGCAAGATATCAGATAGCTGGCTCGGAGCCTGTATATTTCAGGAATGAGCATCCGAGTCGTCGCCTGCCCCTTCCGCTGGCCGCCCAGCGTGCCCCTCATCGTGCTGGTCGTGCTGGCCACGGCGATCTTGGTTCCGGACACGGCCCACGCCGAGGCGTTTTCCGACGCTGCCGGGCGCGGAGCCCTGAGCGCCTTTCTCTTCGCGTTCACGGCAGGCCTCCTGACGTCGCTCACCCCCTGTGTCTACCCGATGATTCCCATCACCATCGGCGTGTTCGGCGGCCGCGGCGGGGTGCCGCGCATCCACGCGGTTGCCCTGGCCACGCTGTACGTGGCGGGAATCGCCACCATGTTCGGCACGCTGGGCACGACCTTCGCGCTGTTGGGAAGGGCGTTCGGCACCTTCCTGGCCAACCCCTGGGTGGTGGTGCCCCTGGCGCTCTTCTTCTTCAGCATGGCGGCGTCGATGTTTGGCGCCTTCGACTTGGCGTTGCCGGACGGAGTGCAACAGCGTCTGGCGCGGGTGGGCGGCCGCGGCTTTTGGGGCGCGTTTCTCATGGGCCTGGTGGGCGGGCTCATCGCCGCCCCGTGCACCGGACCACCGTTGGCCGGGATTCTCGCCTACGTCGCAACCACGCGCGATGCCGTGCGAGGGTTCCTATTGCTGGCGACCTATGCGGCGGGAATCGGCGTTCCTTTCTGGGCTATCGCCGGCTTCTCGCTGCACTTGCCTAGGTCGGGCGCCTGGATGGACGGCGTGAAGAGTCTCTTCGGAATCGCGCTCACCGTGGCGGGTCTGTATTACCTGCGGGTTGTCTTTCCCCCGTTGGCCCAGGTCACCGGCCGCTCTCGCGCCTTCTTGGCCGTGGCGGTTGCCGCAGTCGGTTTGGGAGTTCTGCTGGGCGCCGTGCACCTGTCGTTTCACGCGGCTCTGCGTACTCGCCTACGCAAGACAGTCGGGATCGCGCTGACGGTGGTCGGACTGTTCGCCACCATCAATTACGCGTTGACCCCCAAGATCGCGTTGACCTGGCTGCCCACGGAAGCGGCCGGCCTGGCTCATGCCCGGGTCAGCGGAAAACCCATCATGATGGATTTCACGGCCGACTGGTGCCTGCCCTGTCGGGAATTCGAAGTCAGCGTGTTTGCGCGGCCCGAAGTCGCTGCTCTTCTCAACGGACTTTGTCCTGGTGAAGATCGACCTGACCCGCGAAGACCAGGACGATGCCCTTCCTGCGCTGAAGGATCGCTACGGCGTCTCCACTTTGCCGGCCGTGCGTTTTCTGGCGCCGGGCGGCCAGATTGTGGGCCGCATCGACAACCTGGTTTCCTGGCAGGTCTTGCGAAGCGCGCTGCTCGAGGCGTCGACCGCCGCGAGGCGCAGGTAGAGACGCCGCGGCTGCGCCCAATCTACGGCTAGAAATCCAGGCCGCCGGCGGGAATCGAACAGTTGTTGACCCACGTTCCCCCCAAAAGATTGTGGCCTGGGTGCCGTTGTCCGTGCTGGCGCTGACGTCGATGACGGTGTAGCCGGCTGTCTTGGGCGCGGGGATCGGATAGCCCCCGCAACGGCCAAAGGAGCACCATTGATCGTGATTGTCCGGTCGCCATTTATGTTCGCGCAACCCCAATTCGTGATGGTATCGCAGGTGACATAGCAGATTCCGTTGGTTGAGCCGATCGCCCCCGGGTGGCCGGCGTTCACCGCATTGCCCGACCAAACCGTACAACTCCGAGGCGTTGTCGACGTGGCACCCGAATTCGCCGAGCTGCACACGCCATTGGCGGCATTCCGAGCCACCACGACGTAGTAATAGGTCGTCCCGTTGGTCACGGCCGAGTCGACGTAGGGACTGGCGTTCACTGGGCCAAGCTGCGTGTCGAATGGCCCTGCGGCGGCGGTAGTTCCGCGCTTGATTAGATACGACGTGGGACCGTTATTCGACGGGGACCACGACACCGTGACTCGCGATATCCCCGCAGTAGCCGTGACGTTGCTAGGAACTGTGGGCGAGCTGCATGAAGCGGCAGATGCGACAGGAGTTGAATTGCCCGAAACACAGGTGCCTGCCGCATTGCTGGCGTTGACCACGTAGTAGTAGGTCGTGCCGTTGGGGTTCAAAGCCTTCAGGGTCGTGCCCAAATCGGTGAATTTGCTGGGCGTCTGGTTGGTAGCCGCTGGCGAGAACGGTCCCGTGGCGCTCGTCCCGCGCAGAACGGTGTACCCCGTGGGCGTAGGACCGCTCGTCGCAGCCGCCCATGACACGAAGATATTGCCACTCGTGGGATCGTTGGGGTCTTGAGACTGCTGTGACGCCGAGTGGGCGCGAGCGGAGGCGTGCAAGCTGGCTTGGCGGAAACCTCGGTCGAATTGGGCGAGGTGCAAGTGCCATTGCTGACAGTCACCACATAGTAGTAAGTCGCCCCGTTGCTGACCGCCGTGTCGATGGTTCCCGCCGGGTTCGGGTTGGGCACCACGGTACCATAGGGGCCGCCCGAGGCTGCGCCGCGTGACACGACATAGGTTAGCGAGCCCGCATCCGCAGCGGGCCAGGTGATTGTCACCTGTTGATTGCCTGGTGTGGCGACCACACCCGTCGGCGCCGTCAGGGCACAGGCCTCGATCGGCGTTGCTGACACTGGAGGCCGACGCAATAGAGAGAGACAGCTGCCGTTGCTGGCGCTGACTACGTAGTAATACGTCGTCCCGTTGACCAGCGACGAGTCGGAGTAGGTCGTTGCCGCCGGAACCGGGATGTCGGTATGGGTATCGGCGCCGGCTGTCGTGCGCGTGACGGTATATGACTTCGCAGTTCCGGTGGCCGGAGCGGTCCAGGAAAGAGTGACCTTGCTGTCGCCCGGGGTTGCGAGCAAGTTGGTCGGGGGCGACGGCGGCGTGCACACGGGCTTGGCCAAAGCCTCAGGCGAGGCGGCCGGATAGGCAGGACCCGTTGCTGGACTTCACGACGTAGTAGTAGGTCGTCCCGTCGGTCAGACCCGTGTCTGTGAATCCCGTTCCGGTCGGCGAAGAGACAAGGGTGTACGGACCGCCGCTGGCCAATGCCGCGCAGGACCTGATACGAGCTGGCGCCGCCTGTCGAAGCAGGCCATGAGAGCGTGACCTGCCCATCGCCTGCTGTGGCCGTGGGTTTGGCCGGCACGGAGGGCGGCGTGCAGGCTGGGAGGGCAGACACTTCTTGGGAATCGGCCGAGAGGCACGTACCGTTGTTGGCTTCAACCACATAATAGTAAGTCATCCCATTGATGACCGTGGCATCCGTGAAGCTGGCGGTGCTGGACGTGAAAACCGTGTTGTAGTTGGAACCTGAGGTCAGGCTGCGCTCGATGCGGTAGGAGACTGCTCCCGCCGTCACGTCCCATGTCAGCGCCACCGAGCCGTTGTTGACCTTGGCCGCAAGGTTGGTCGGAGCAGCCGTCGGTGTACAGTTCGGCGCTCGCGGAAACCTCCACTGAGTCGAGGGAACTGCACTTTCCATTGCTGGCTGTGACCACGTAGTAATAGGTCGTCCCGCTGGAGACATTGATGTCCTCGTAGCTGCAGGTGGCGGTGCACGCGGTGATGGTGGTCGCCGACGTGTAGCCCGTCCCAGGCGTCACGCTGCGCCAGACACTGTACGAGGTAACGCCCGCCAAGGCTGGCCAGGTCAGACTGATCTGGCCGCTGGCGGAGGAGGCGGTCGCGGTGGGCGCAGCCGGTGGTGTGCAAGAATTGACTGCGACGACCGAGGCCGGAACAGAGTTGTCAGACTCGCATGTTGCGATGGTGTTGATGGAGGACACGACGTAGTAGTAGGTCAGGCCGCCGGCAAGTCCGCTGTCGGTATAGGGAGAGCTGGTGGTCGTGGGCGGAATACCGAGGATCGTGTAGCCCGAGGCGGGCGTGGCGCTCCGCTTAACGTTGTATCCGGTGGGCGCGCCCCCAGAAGGTGCGCTCCACGTGATGCCGGCCGTGCCGGCCACGCTCCCCACCGCAGCCTGGACCCCGGTGGGCGCAGCCGGGCGCGCGTATATGACGTCGGTGGGACAGGAGACGCTGGTGCCCGTGCAGACCTCGTCCGGGTCGCACTGGTTCGAGTCAATGGACGGACGGCAGGTGGTCCCGGGCGGGACCATGCCGTCGGCCGGACAGTTGGGGTCGGTTCCCGTGCAGCTCTCGGCAACGTCGCACGCGCCCGCGGCCTTGCGACACAGGGTCCCCACGGTCATGACCGCGTCGTCCGGGCAATTGGGGTCGGTTCCCGTACAGCTCTCGGCGATATCGCAGTCACCTGCGGCCTTGCGACAAACGGTCGTGGTTGGAGCGTACAGATCGGGTGGACAGTCGGAATGGATGCCATCGCAGACTTCGTCCAAATCGCAGGAACCATTGGTATGGCGGCAGACAACGCCAGCCTTGACCGGCGCACCAGCGATCCAGCAGGGGCCGACAGACTGCTCGGTCGGAGCATCAAGAACAACATCGAGCGCGGCATCCTGGCGGACGGCTGACGGCACTTCCGACATACTGTCACGTGCGCCATCGGACGATCCCGCGACACCGTCTCGATCCAAGTCGCCATCCTCGTCGGCGTCTTGGGCAGACGGCGTTTCGGGCCTGGCGGCGTCCCGTCCGGGGCAGTTGGCGCCAGACTGCTCGCACCTGACGATTCCCGCCGGCTTGTCCACGTTAACGCAAGCCACCAACCACACCAGAGAGACTGCCCAGGCAAGGGCAACGTGGCAGCGCATCATAAGTCGTTACTCCTAGCGAAGTTAGTGATGTCTGAACGTAGATCGGCTCATATTGTGGGCAGGGCAACGCAACCAGCACAAGATCTTTCTTCGCTGGCATCCCGGGCGGATCCGGGCCGCACCACCGACGGGCGACGGCAAGGCGCTTCTACGCTTCTGCCAGGCTGGCGGCTTCGCCGTGAATCGCCCGCCTGCGGATGGCTCGCGCCCGTTCGCGCAGATCACCCGCGTTGGCCGCCCTACCCGTGCACTCCTCGTACTCGGCATAGGCGGCAAAAGCCCGGCCTAACTCCAGCTCTGCGCGCGATTCCCCAAGCACCTCCACTGCCCGATCAAATACCTCGCGGGGTCCCCCGCGTTCCGACTCTCCAGGCGCTCCGCGCGACAACGCGGTGGCCAGCACGCGCAGGGCCGCGCCGACCAGAGTCCCGGCTCCCAGTTTCTCACCCTCGGAAGCAGCCCGGCTGGCATGTTCACGTGCACCGGCGTGATCTTCGCGAGCCAGACAGATCTCGGCAAGCCCGCGGTCAGCCTCGGCGCACAGTCGCCGCGCCCCGAACTTGCGCGCGACGTCCCGTGCTGCCTTCAGCTCAGCCTCGGCCTCGACCACATGGCCCAGCGCCAGATGGCACTCGCCGATTTGCAAGGCCACGTGGCATTCGTTGAGGCACTCGCCCATCTCGCGGGCCACGGCGCGCGCCTGTTCCAGCAGGTTCTGCGCCAGAGCGGGATGTCCCGCCTCGCGCGCCAGGCTTCCCAGGTCGAGCAGAGAAAAGACCACACCATGCGGGTCGCGCGTGGTCTTGCTGATAAGTAGCGCCTCCTGGAAGCTCTGTTGCGCTCGCCCCAGCTCGCCGATATGCGCCTCGACCAGGCCCAGCCACGACAGCGTGAGCGCCTTGCCGCGCTGGTCGTGCAGCTCCTCGCGAATGGCCAGCGCGGCTTGGTGGCAACGGATGGCCTCGTCCGGTCTCCCAATGAGGTAATTGACCCGGCCGATATCGTCCAGGCTGGCCGCCACGCCGGGGCGGTCGCCCGCCAGATCGAAAAGCAGGTGCGCCATGTCCAGGTGCTGCAGGGCCAGCCGATAGTCGCCCAGCGAGCGATGGATGCGCCCGATGCGCGAATGCGCGGCCCCGCCCTTGGCCGGCAGATCCAGCCGCCACGCCACCTTGAGCATCTCACCGAAGTGGGCCAGCGCCTCGCGGCTGCGGCCGAGCCGTGCCGCTGCGTCGCCCAGCTTGTGACAAGCGTCGATCTTGAGCATGGCATCGTCCGCTGCCAGCAGGCGGACACCTTGCAGATACAAGGCCCGCGCGCGCTCGTAGCGCCGACGCTGGGCCGCCAAATCCCCGGCTGCCAAATAGGCCTGTGCAGCCCTGCGATCGTTGCCAGCTTGGGCATAGAGGACAGCCACGTGCTCGAGCTGCTCGCTCGACGGGGAAGCGCCCAGCCTGGCTTCGATCCACTGGGCCGCGAAGCGCCGCCGTTCGGCCAAGGTTCGAGGGTCAATCGTGGCTTCGATGATGGCACACACCGCCGGCTCGGCCCAGGCCCACGCGGTTTCGCCGCAGTCCAGGATCTTGTCAGGGAACTGGATGGACGAAGCCTCGTCTCTTGCAGCGACAGGGCCAATCGTTTGGTCTGTTCGATGGACGGATCCGGAGCAAACACCATGGTCGGATCCCAAGGATCAGCGCCGATGCGCCCCATGGCCACCACACCGCCGGCCCAGAACAGCGGCCCCATGGCCACCGCACGCCCGAGCAGTTCTCGCTCGGCAGACGACAGCGTGGCGACGCGCGCCTGGGCTGCTGCCTCGGGTCCGAGCGCGAGGGGCTCCTGGTCGGCGCGCTCCGTGTCGAACAGCCACGAACTTGCTGTGGCCGCGACCAGAATGCCGTGCTCGCGGTAAATGCCAAGGAGTTGCTCCAGCAGGAAAGGATTCCCGCCCGACTCTATGGCAGCCCGTTCGGCTAACCCTGGAGCCAGTTCCTCCGCGCCCAGCGCGCACTTGATGAATACATCCATCTCCAGGGGCGCGAGAGGCTTCACGTCGACGCGCGCATGGCTGCCTTCTTGCTTCATCCATTCGGGCCGACGCACGAACAGCTCGGGCCGAGCCGTGGCAACCACGACAATGGCCGCTTCACCCAGCTCGGCAGACAAACATTGCAGCACATCCAGCGAGGCATCGTCAGCCAAGTGGACGTCGTCCACCACCAAGGCCAGGGGGTGCCTGCGCGCATCTTCCTCCAAGAAACGTCCCAGAACGGCGCGCGCCATGTCAAGCTGCCGCTCGGGACGCATGGCCAGCGACTGGGCGAGCGGGCTTTCCGGCATCTCGAAACCCAGGAACCGGCCGAGCAGGCCCGCGACCTCGGATACGCGGCGATCCCCGAAGACAGACTGCACCTCCGCGCGGAATGCGGCCTGGGCCGCCAAGTCGTCCATCTCCGCCGTGATTCCAAAACGCTTGCGCAGCAAGGCAGCAAGCATCATGAACGGCTCCGCCCGTCCGATCCCACTGGCGAGAAAGACGCGGAATTCTCCTCTGTCTTCCACTTGCTTGACCCATTCCTGGACAAGCTTCGTCTTTCCCAGCCCGTTTTCGCCAATGACCGTCACGAACTGCGGCGCATCGAAGCGCATGGCTCGGCCAAGGGCAGCATCAAGCGCACGGCGCTCCTCCACACGGCCCACGAAACCTCGAACCAGGAAATCCCGTTTCTTGCCCTCTTGCTCAAGGTCCATGACACCTTGATAAAGGGTCTGGCCAGGAACGCAAAAAATCGAGTGATCCGCCGAACCGCGAGCTTGCAGCTACATCGCGATAATCACCACGCCCCGCTTGGTGCCAGAATCGTGCTCTTCATCGTCGCCCGCGTCGCTTCCCGGCCTGTCTCGGGACTTGTCCGGGACGGGCAACTCAAGCTGCGGCCGTTCGCCGCGACGGCGTTCTTCCTCTTCGCGGCGTCGGATCTCGTTGATGATCCAGGGCTCGAGCATAGTTGACCTTCTTCATATGGCTTGCAACATCGCCGCCTGTCAGTCAAGAAAGCGCATGCTGGGTCCAATAATCGCCGTGCGATCCACGGGTTGCGTGAACAAGCCGAAGTTTCGCCCAACTGCGGCAACAACGATGGGCCGGGGCAATCCGTGACACAGGTGTCGTGGTTCTGGGCCCCAGACATCAGGTCTTGTCGACCCCAGCCCTCTCAGTCTCTTGAACGCGCCAGAAAGATGGAAGATCTCTAATCTGGTCTTCCCGCATCTCGCGGCAACGGCCGACTGGTCACCTTCAGCAGGTACGGCTCGCTGGCGTTGCCGTCGTGCTTGCCCTGGGACAGGCGTATCAGGATCGGTTCGGTCGGAGCTGAAAAGCCGAAGATGCGCACCGTCTGGCGCGCCTTGGCAGCAGTCGCTTCGGCCAGGACTTGGCCATCGCGCTCTCTGATGATTTCGACCTTGGCCCGCACCCTGGAGGGCGGGCTGACTTCGATGTTCAGCTCGCGCGGCTCCGCCGCCAGGTAGCGAAAGACATCCACATCGCCTACGGACAGGTAGCCCGTGGTCGTGCCCTCGGCCAATGGCGACGCATGAGCCGCATCGTCGTTGGGCTCGGTCTCGAACGCGCCTCGGGCTTCGGGCTGCGCGGCCTCGACGCGCAAGACATAGCGATGCTCGCGATCCACCCCGCTCTCCGCGCGCACGACCACGTACCAGTATCGGCTGGCGGCAGGCGCACCAGCGTCGGCCATCATACTTGGCGGCACAAGGTTGCGCAGAGTCAGGTTCTCGCCCTTGCGGCCGCGCACGGCCACGATCTTTCTGCCTGCAGAATCGTTGACCGTCAGGCCCGCGGCCACATTGTCGACCCCCTCCAAGTCCAAATTGAGAACCCACCCCGGGTCGATGGCATCGAGCGACAGCCGGTACCAGTCCTCGTCGCGACGCCAACTGAACAACCCCGACGCAAGCGCACTGCGGCCCTGCCAAGACAGATCGCCAGCCGCTTCCAGCCGATCGTTGGGCTCGCGCTCGTCGGCGATTTCAAAGTCAAGCAGCAGCACCGTCATGAGGTACGAACTTCCCACCGACACGCCCGCATCCAGAGCGCCGTGACCCTTGGCGGGTGCTGGCGCCGCCTTGACACTCAAATAGTAGGTGCAACCCGGCAACACAGCCATGTTCGGCAAGCCCACGACTTCGCCCGGCCCCGCCGCAACTGTCTTCACGGGCCGCAACGCCTCGTCGAGAAGATCGACGGCCAGCGCAAGTCCAGCCTCGGGGTTGATGACCACGGACAAGCGTTTGGCGGCCGCGAGCCGGTCGGCTGCCTGGCCGGCATCAGAAGAGACGGCCACGTGCTGGCCGGGAACGACGAACTTGAAAACGTCCACATCCACCGCCTTGCCAGCCTCGGTTCGATCGATGTTTCCCTTGACCGCTGCAGCTGGAGGCGAACCGGCCCATGCCAGCTCCTGTGCCTGCGTCGGCGTGTTGTTCGGTTCACGCTCCACGGCCGATGGCGGTCCCCCTGCGTCCTTTGGCCTCTGCACGACCACGACGGCAGCCGCGTCGCCACGCACGAAATGTGGCGCCCTCCGACAGGAGGAGCCAGCCAGGCTCGCGAAAAGAGCGGCCACAACAACCAACGCGCAGGGGGCGAAAGACCGGACCACGCGTACCCGTGAGCGGTAGCGTGAGCGAGTTCGGGTCGCGTTTCGCGTTTCGCCTTTCGCTCTCCGCGTCCCGCCCACGAACTCGCTCACGCCCTCGCCCACACGACCCGCGATCCGCGATCCGTCCGTCGTGCAATCGTGAATAGCCCTCGCGGCGCTGGGCTGCGGCGAGCCCATGTCAGACGAAGTCATTTGGTGCCTGGTGCAGAAGCCACGTCGCTGCGCGGCCGGATGCCGGCGAAAAACTCCGCCTCGGCAACCACGACGTCGCCAACCTTCGCCTCGCCGCGCATCCTCCATATCTTGTTTCCCATGCGCAGAGGAACCACTTCCAGCTTCAAGACGTCGCCGGGAAGGACCGGCTTGCGGAACTTCGCCTTGTCGATGGCCATGAAGACCATGATCTGACGGGCTGGATCGAAAGAGCTGCGTTGGGCGCCCAGCACCGCCCCAGCCTGAGCCAGGGCCTCGATGATGAGCACACCAGGCATGATGGGGCAGCCGGGAAAGTGGCCTTGGAAAAACGGCTCGTCCGCCGCCACGCTCTTGCGCGCGACGATGCGATCCGGCTCGACCAACTCGACATGGTCGATCATGAGAAAGGGCGCTCGGTGCGGCAGGATGGCTTCGATAGCGCGCGTATCGAGCTCCATGGCCCGCGCTACTTCTTCTTGCTAGGCGCGGCGGAGGCGGGCGCGCTTCCCTTCTCCTCGCCCGCGTTGTAGCGCCGGATGACTTCGTTGGTCAGATCCAGATGGGGCTTGGCGAACACCACGCCCTGGTTCTTGTCGAAAATCATGGTGAAATTCTCGTTCGCCGCGATCTTGCCGATGATTCGCTGCAAACGATCAACGATGGGCTGGGTCGCCTCTTGTTCCTTGTCAGCCAGGTCCTGTTGGTGGCGCAGGTAGGTTTGCTGAACCTTGGCCACGCGTTCCTGCAGCTCGGCCTCTTTCTGGCGGACAGTGTCGGCCGGCAGCAAGGTGCGCTTCTTGTTCAGGTCCTCGATGGCCTTCTTGACGTCTTCCTGCTGTTCGTCGAGTTCTTTTTGCTTCTGATCGAAGACCTTCTTGAGCGAGTTGCGGGCCTTGCGCCCATCCTCGGTCTCGTAGAGAGCGCGCCGCAAGTCGACGAAGCCGAGCTTCACTTCTTCGGCCAGCGCAGGCCGAATCAGGGCAGCCGCGATCACCAATCCGATCAGGGTGGAACGAATCATACGCTTCTTCTCCATTTGGTTCACAGAAGGCCCAGGGATATCACGCCCCAGAGCACGGGGCCACCCCTACAAGTCGTTGCCGATGGTGAACTCGAAAACCACCGAATCCTCGCCCGGCAGCGGCTTGTACGGGAAACCCCATTCGAAGCGCAGCGGCCCGATGGGCGAGAACCAGCGCAGGCCGAAGCCCCAGCTGGAACGTAGGCTGTTGAGCGGGAACACGGCGGTGCAGGGATCCACGGAAAGATCGGCGGATGCGGGCTTGAGGCGACAGTACTGACGCTCCAGGTTGTATGCGTTGCCGACGTCGCTGAACACCACGGCGCGGATGTTGAGCTTGTCGAAGATGGGCATTTCCAGCTCGACCTTGCCCACCACCTGCATGTTCCCACCTACGGAGAAAGTGCGCAGAGCCGAATCGGGCGACTGCGCGCTGGGCACTTTGATCTGCGGACCCAGCGAGGCCAACTGGAAACCGCGCACATCGTAGATGCCGCCGACGAAGTAGCGCTCGAAAATGGGCACACCTTGCGGCTCGCGGCTGACCACGGCGCCGAGGTCGCCCTTCAGGCGCAACACCAGTGGTCCCCACAACGGATAGAAGTAGCGCGCGGTGCCCTCGAAGCGAGAGAACTGCGCTTCCGAGAAGAAAGCCGGTTCGGCAAACTCGGCCGAGATCGTGTTGTACCAACCACTGCGCGGAAACATGCGGTCGTTGCGCGTGTCGTGCGACAGAGTAATACGCCAAGACGAGACCAGGCCGGCGTGCAGGAGGTTGGCCAGCGAATTCTGCGGCAACGGGCTACGCTGGCCCCCGCTGAACAGGTTGCTGCGGCCCCCGGTGGTGACCGAAATATCCTGCAAGGTATAGGTGAGGAACATGCGTATGGTGTCGGTCAGCATGTAGCCCCAGGTCAGGCTGCCGCCCTTCGACTGGCGCGTGAACCCGAGGTAGTAGCGCTGCTGGTCGAACAGGTTGAAGCCGAAGTGCCAGTTCGTGTCCAAGAAGTAGGGCTCGTCGAACTGCAAACTGAAGAGCTGCCGCAGCGACGACATCTGGGCCTGCAGCACCAGCGACTGGCCGCGGCCAAGGAGATTGTTTTGCGAAATCTGCGCCTGCGCGATGAAGGACTCGACCGAGGAAAAACCTGCGCCGATCTGGAAAGCGCCGGTCTGCCGCTCGGCCACGTCCACGTTGACCTCCATGGTGTCGTCGCCTGAGCCGCGTTTGGTGCTGGTTTCCACCTTCTCGAAATAGCCCAAGGAATTGACCCGGCGTTTGGACAGGTCCAGCAGCGACTGGCTGAAGCGCTCGCCCTCGTAGATGCGCAACTCGCGTCGAATGACCTTGTCGCGCGTCTTGGAGTTGCCGTGGATGTTGATGCGTTCGAAGGTGACCTCCGAGCCCTTCTGGATGTCGAAGAACAGGCTGACTGTCCTCTGCTTCTCGTTGACGGTGGTCTCCGGGGTGGAGTTCACATAGGCGTAGCCCTTGTCCTTGTAGTAGTCGGCGATGGACTGAACATCCTGCGCCACCTTGGAACGATTGAAGATTTCGCCCGGCTTGACCTGCAGCCGCGAAAGAATCACCTCGGATTTTTCCAGCAGGTCGCCCTTCATCTCGATGCTGCCGATGCGGTATTGCTCGCCCTCGTCGATGGCGATGCTGATGTAAAGCGAGCGCTTGTCGGCGGACAGCTCCAGACGCGGCTCCGCCACCTTCACGCTGATGTAGCCACGGTCGAAGTAGTAGCCCTGGATCAGCGTGAGGTCGCGCTGGAAGACGTCCTCGCGGTAGGTGCCCGACGAGGTCAGGGCCGAGAAGAGATCGCCAGCCTGGGTGAGCATGACGTCGCGCAGTTCTTGATCGGTCACATGCTGGTTGCCGGTGAAGTTGACCCGGCGCACTTCCACCTTGCTGTTCTCGTGCACATGGAAGTACACGTCGACCTCGCCGGGGCTGTCGCGGCGCAGTTCGTAGTCGACGTCGGCCATGTAGAAGCCGCGCTGCAGGTAGAGTTCGCGGATCTTCTCCACGTTCTTTTTGATCTTGGCCAGGTCGAGGATCTGTTCCTTCTTGATATCCAGGACTTCGTTGACCTTGGACAGCCCGACTTCTTCGTAGCCCGACACGTAGATCTTGCGAAGCGCGGGCTTCTCTTTGAGCACGAAGGTCACCACCATGCCGGCCGCGGTGTCGGTGCTCTCGACCTGCACGTCCTCGAAGTAGCTCATCTTCCAGATGGCGCGCACATCCTCTTGCAGGATGTCCTTGTTGAGTAGCGAGCCGGGCAGCGTGTGCAGGTTGACGCGGATGGCGTCGTCTTCGACCTTGCGGTTGCCACGGAACTGGACGCGCACCACCTTCAAGCTGGGAACCTTGACGGGCGCCCCGGACTTGGCCTCGGGCTCCATCGACAGCGAAGGCGCGCGCAGGCGCGGCGCCTGCGACGCGTCCTCATCCTGAGCGAAGGCCGGACTGGACCAAAATGCCGCGCAGGCACAGAAGACGCCGACCAGCCTGATAAGCCGGCGCGCGTGAGCGGTAGCGGTAGCGTGAGCGGCGCGCGTGAGGGCGACGGGCGAGCGCGAAGCGCGAGGGGTGGGAAGGGTGGGCTGTCCGTCCCGAAGCCCCCCAGGGGTGAGCGGCGCGCGGTGCCCGGACCGCATTCCGCCGGCCGCCCAACTCCCACGAACTCGCTCACGCCCTCGCGCGCCGCGATCCGCGTGCCGCAAGCCGGCCGCCACCGCCAACCGCGGTGGACTCACCCTTCCTCCTGGATGCGACCGTCGACCATGCGCAGCTTGCGGAAGGCGCGGCCCGCCAGCTCGTCGTTGTGGGTCACGAGAAGAAGGGTCATTCCCAACTCGCGGTTCAGCTCGAAAAACAAATCGTGGATGGCCCGTCCGGTCTTGGTGTCAAGGTTGCCGGTGGGCTCATCCCCGAGCAGCAAGCGCGGAGACAGCGACAGCGCACGCGCCAGGGCCACACGCTGCTGCTCGCCGCCCGACAGCTCGCCAGGCCGGTGGCGCAGCCGATCCTGCAGTCCAACACGCAGCAAGATGGCCTCGGCGCGCTCGCGGCACTCCTTGCGCGGCTGGCGCGCGATGAGGCCGGGCATCATCACGTTTTCCAGCGCGGTGAACTCGGGCAAAAGGTGGTGAAACTGGAACACGAAGCCGATCGAGCGGTTGCGGAAAGAAGCCAGTTTGGCCGCGGACATGTCCGTGACGTTCACCCCGTCGAACAGTATCTGGCCCGAAGTGGGGGCATCGAGCGTGCCGAGCAGGTGCAGCAAGGTCGACTTGCCCACCCCTGACGCGCCCACCACCGACACCAGCGCGCCCGGCTCAAGATCCAGGTCGATCCCACGCAGGACTTCGATTGAGCGCCCACCGTGCTCGAACACCTTCCACAGGTCGCGCACGAGCACGCGTGCGCCGCCGCCAGGTGCGGTTTGCGCATCGGACCGCGCTTGTGCAGCGCCGGCTTTCCGGTTTGCCATCGGGACTGGCACCGTAGCGACCGGCTGGGGCGGTGTCAATGCGCTCACTCGTACCTCAACCCGTCGACCGGACGCATGCGCGACGCCAGCAGCGCGGGATACACCGTGGCGAGAAAACACAGGGCCATGGCCGAGGCAGCCAGGACGATGATCTCGGTCGGCCGCATGACCACCGGCAGCTTGCTGATGTAGTAGACGTCCGTGGGCAGGGGCAGGCCGTACTTCTCGATGAGCTTGCAGCCGATCACGCCGGTGGGAACGCCCACCGCCAGACCGATCAAGCCGATGTACACGCCTTCCGCGACGAACACGCGCCGGATGGCACCGCCGGCCGCGCCCATGGCCTTGAGAATGGCGACCTCGCGCGCTTTCTGGGTGGCCATCATGATGAGGGTCGAAATGATGGAAAAGGATGCCACGAGCGCGATGAAAGTCATCACCACGAACATGGCGATTTTTTCCAGACGCAGGGCCATGAACAGCCCGCGGTTGAGATCCTCCCACGAGCGAACTTCGTAGCGGTTGCCCAAGGCAGCCTGCACCGCGGTCGCGACCGCAGGGGCGGCCTCGGGACTGCCGGTGCGCAGATCGATTCCGGTGACCTCGCCGGGCGCGCCCAGGAATTTCTGCGCTTCGTCCAGCGCCATGTAAGCCAGCTTGGAATCATACTCATACATGCCGCTGTAGAAGTGTCCGGCGGCACGAAACACCTTGAGGCCGGGCATGGGGCCCGAGGGACCCATCTTGCACAGGGGACAGACCACGTCGACGTGGCTGCCGCGGAACACGCGCAGGGTGCGCGCGAAGAGTTCCTCGCCCAGCAGGATCGACGGCAAAACCTCGGCCGCAGCCACCACGTCCGTCGGCGCTCGCTTGCTGCCGTGGGGAGCCGGCTCGTCGCCGCGGGCCGCCTCCTCGCCGGCCTGTCGGGCGAACGGGTCGTCGGCCACCCGCTCGGGATGCTCCAGATCGTCCACGCTGCCCTCACGCAAGGTGCGGCCCAGGTCAAGCACAGAGCGCGCGGATTCTGGATCGATCCCGCGCAGCATGATTCCCGCAGGAGCGGACCCGGCCCGAATCATGACCTCGGCCTCAAGATAGGGAGTGGCCCCCTTCACACCAGGCTGACGCAAGACGGTTTCACGCACCTGACGCCAGGCGAGAAAAGGCTGATCGTCGGCCGCGGTGATCACGACATCGGCCTTGGCTCCGCGGATCTTGGTCTTGAGATCCATCTCGAAACCAGACATCACCGACAGCGCCAGGATGGGCGCGGACGTGCCCAGGAACACGCCGAAGATCGAGATGGCCGTGAACACGGTGAACGAGGCAAACAGCACACCCATGAAGGTGAGCACCGCGCCCGCTATCACGCCGATTATGCCCCCCATCCACAGGCGCTCGAAGACCACCGACGGCTGCAGGGTCAGCAAGCCCGTGGTGGCGCGCGTGGGCCGGCCGAACAACTTGAGCGCGGCCAGGTCGAGGACGGCGAGCAGCAGGATGGCGAGGCCGACATAAAGGGCGCGGCGCGAACGGCGCTCGGGATCGCGTAGGTGGCGCCAGGCCACGAACCACTCGAAGCCGGTACGAGTCTTTTCACTCATTCCGGCCTCATCAGGGGGAAAAGAATGACGTCGCGGATGGAGGGCTGGTCGGTGAGCAGCATGACCAGGCGATCCACCCCAATGCCTTCGCCCGCGGTGGGCGGCAGCCCATACTCGAGCGCTCGGCAGTAGTCTTCGTCGTAGTCCATGGTTTCTTCAGCACCGCGCGCCTTGGCCTCGACTTGGCGCTGAAAACGTGCACGCTGGTCGACGGGGTCGTTCAGCTCGGAAAAGGCGTTGGCGTGCTCGCGACCCACGATGAACAACTCGAAGCGATCGACTTTGTCTGGATCCGCGTCGTTGCGTCGCGAGAGCGGCGAGGTTTCCGCGGGGTAGTCGGTCACGAACACCGGACGATCCTGCGGCAACGCCTGCTCGCCCGCGTAGTCGAAGAGCGCGCCCACCCGGTGGCCGTGGGTCTCGCACTTGGGCAACACCGCCGACAGTTCATCCTTGCGATCGAGCACGCCTGAGTCAGCCACCCAGCGCAACAGGGCGCCTTCGTCGTCGAGCATGGGACGTTCCAGTCCCTTGGGGAGTCGGCCGGCGAACACTGCCGCCACGATGGCGTCCTTCATGGGTATGCGTTCCCACTGGCCCAAGTCGACGGTCTGGCCCTGATAGGTGATCTGCGTACCGCCGCAGATTTCGCGCGCCAGCTCGCTCAAGAGTTGCTGGGTCAACTCCATCAAATCCTCGTAGGTCGCGTAGGCCTGATAGAACTCCAGCATGGTGAATTCGGGATTGTGCTGGCGGGATAGGCCCTCGTTGCGAAAGTTGCGCCCGATTTCGTAGACCCGATCGAACCCGCCTACCACCAGGCGCTTGAGGTGCAGCTCGGGCGCGATGCGCATGGTGAGGTCGAGCGCGAGGGCGTTGTGGTGCGTGCGAAAAGGCTTCGCCGCTGCCCCGCCCAGCACGGTGTGCATCATCGGGGTTTCCACCTCGATGAAATCACGCTCGTCGAGGAAACGCCGCAAGTGGCGCACGATCTGGGTGCGCTTGCGAAACACCTCGAATACCTCGGGATTGGCCACCAAGTCGACGTAGCGCTGTCGATAGCGAATCTCCATGTCCTGCAGGCCGTGCCATTTCTCGGGCAAAGGGCGCGTCGCCTTGGTCAGGATGTGCACGCGGTCCGCGACCAGGGTGTCCTCGCCCGCCTTGGTCTTGGTCAGCAGGCTGGCGGGTCCCTCGACGCCGACCAAGTCGCCGCGCTCGACCAGCTTCCACAGGGCAAAGACTTGCTCGCCCACCACATCGAGCTTGACCCAGACTTGGATCTCGCCCGTGCGATCGCGAAGCTTGGCAAAGGCCGCCTTGCCGAAGCTGCGGATCGCGACAATGCGACCGGCCACCGAAATCCGGCCGTCCTTGTCCGTACCTTGAGGCGGATGCGCGCCATCCGCCCCGCCTGCAAACCAGTCGCGCAGCGATCGCGCCGTCGAGGTCGGACGAAAGCCGTTGGCGTAGGGATTGTGGCCGGCGGCGCGGAGCTCGGCGACCTTGTGCTCCCGCGCGGCGATCAATTCGCGTTCGTCAGACATGGTTCACCATTGCGTATTTACGGGGTGTCGGGGATTTCGGGGCCACTGCTAGGCCGGCTCGCGGGTCGCGGCAAGCGGGTCGCGTGGGCGAGGGCGAGGGCGTGTTCGTGTGGGGTGCGCGGCCCGCGGAAAGCGTGGGGCGAGGGCGTGAGCGTTCAGCGTGTCGCGGGCCGCTCACGCTACCGCGACCGCCCACGCTAGCCGCTTCCCGCTCGTCGCTCACGCTACCGCTCACGCGCACGCTGGCCAATCTGCGCCGGGAATTCCCCGACAAGCCGTAGCTATTGAAGTTTCTCATCTAGGCCTCGATGTCGTCCTCGTCGGGTTTGGTCACGGGCTTCGCCGACGGATCGCCAGCCATCTGAAGCAACAACGCGACCATGAATTGATCGAGATCGCCATCCAAAACCGCATCCACGTTGCTCACCTTCAGGCCGGTGCGGTGGTCGGAGGCCAGCCGATAGGGCGCCAACACGTACGAACGAATCTGGCTGCCCCACTCGATCGCCTTCTTCTGCGCGTGGATGCCGCCCATCTTCTCGTCCAGTTTCTTCTGCTCGACCTCGATGAGCTTGGAACGCAGGATGCGCATGGCGGTCGAGCGGTTCTTGTGCTGGGATCGCTCCTGCTGGCAGTGCACCGCGATTCCCGTGGGAACGTGCGTGATGCGAATGGCGGACTCGGTCTTGTTGACGTGTTGGCCCCCTGCCCCGCCCGAGCGCATGGTTTCCACGCGCAGGTCTTTCTCGTCGATGTCGACTTTGATCGTCTCGTCGATGTCGGGGTACACGAAGACGCTGGCAAACGACGTGTGTCGGCGCGCATTGGCGTCGAAGGGCGAAATGCGCACCAGGCGATGCACGCCCGATTCGGCGCGCAGGTAGCCATAGGCCCAATCGCCCTGCACGCCCAGGGTCACGCTCTTGATGCCCGCCTCGTCGCCCGGTTGCAGATCCAGAATCTCGGCCTTGTAACCCCGCCGCGCTACCCAGCGCGTGTACATTCGCTGCAGCATCTCGGCCCAGTCCTGCGACTCGGTGCCGCCGGCGCCGGCATTGATGCTCACGATGGCGCCCTGCCGGTCGTAGGGACCGGAGAGCATGCGGGCAAACTCCATCTTGCCCACGGCGTCCTCGATGCGCGAAAGCACGCTCGCGGCCTCGCTGGCCGTGGGATCGTCCTTGGCCTCGTCGGCCAAGTCCACAAGAACCCGCGCATCCTCAAGGGCACGCATCTGCACGTCGAATCCGTCCACGGCTTCCTTGAGGCGCGCCTGTTCCTTGAGCAGCGTCTGCGCCTGCTCGTTCGCGTTCCAGAAATCGGGTTGCGACGCCTCGCCATCAAGCTCGGCTATGCGGGAACGTTTGCCGTCGATGTCAAAGATGCCCCCGGAGAATCTCCAGACGGCGTGCCAGCTTCTCGATGCGATCGCGCAGAGGGCCGATTTCCATGGTGGGCTAGCTAGCCACGTCGCAAACTGTCGCGCAAGTAGTTCTCGGTGATGCGGGTGTACTTGCCGGCCAAAGCGCGGTGCTCGTCGGCGGCCTTTTCATCGAGCGTGCGCATCACCTTGGCCGGCATGCCGAGCACGAGACTGTACGGAGGAATGATGGTGCGCGGGGTAACCACCGCGCCCGCGCCCACGATGGAACCGAACCCGATGACCGCGTCGTCGAGAACCGTGGCCTGCATGCCGATGAGACAGGCATCCTCGACCCGGCAGGCGTGCAGCATGGCCCGATGACCAATCACCACATCGGCACCTACCACGCAGGGCCCGTCGTCCGCCACATGGATGACTGTCCCATCCTGCACGTTGCTGCGATCGCCGACGATGACCGGCGCGATATCGCCGCGCAGGACGGCGCCGTACCACACCGACACGCCTGCGCCCAGGCGGACGTCGGCCACCACCGAGGCTCCGGGCGCTATCAAAACGCCCTCGGCGGCAGATGGCACCCGGTCGAGATAGCGATCGATGATGGCGCGCGGAAATCGCAAGCGCAGTTCGGCCACCTGCCGGTCAAGCGCCTCCGCATCAGGATGAGGTCCCGACACAACCACCACGGACGAGGTGACGAGAGCCATGTCTACGCTGAAACCATACTACGGTGAGGCACCTTCGGCACGGCGGCTGGCTGCCCTGCGGGCGATCTCCACGCGCTTGGCCAGGGCGGGGTTGCCGGGTTCCAGGCGCAGAGCCTCGCCATACTCCCGCACGGCGTCGTCGAAACGCCCGATCTTGAAGTAGGCAGCACCCAAGACGGCGTGAGCGGCGCCTTCGCCTGCTGCCACGGCCGCACGTCCCTCCGAGATCGCTCGGGAAAAGTCGTCGCGTTCAAAGGCAGCGCGGGCCTCGGCCAGAGCCTTCTTGCCTTCTCCACTGGCGCGTGGTCGCGCCTTTTCAGCTGGCGGCTCGCTGGCCGAGCCAGCCGCAAGTTCTGGCGCCGCGACGAGGGCCGTCGGGGACGCAGCCGCTGGCCGGGAAGGCCGGATGGCCGGCGCCAGTGATCCAGACGGCACAGCGCCTCGGGATGAACGCGTGGCGGGTGACTGGCCTGGCGGCTGCCCCGTCGCGATGGTCACAACTGGCACCGGGCTGGCGACACGAACGGGCGAGGCCTGCGGGAGCCCGGCCGGGGCAGGCGCCAAAATCGGTTGGCTTGCCGGCGGCCCACCCGAGGTGCCTGCTGCGGCCTCATCGTCCAATCGTCGAGTCATGTAGATGTTGAACACGATGGCCGCCATCAGGGCCGCGCCAAAGATCAGAAAAAAGCGGCGCAGCCATTGTGTGTTGCGCGACACCACCGTCGTGAGCGAGTGAGGCGAGTCCGTCGGCGCTCCCTCTGCCGAAGGGCTTGCGGTGACGGGCGCCGGCGCCGAGCTGGCCAGCCTCGGCGCCCTGCGCGCGCCTGCCACGGACGATTCCAGCAGGCTGAGTCCTGTGGCGGATTCCGCGCGATCCATTGCCGACGACGGCCCGACGGCCGCGGCCAACAAGGCGGCCCGCTGCTCTCGCTCCTGGCTGGCGTTGAAACAGCGATTGAGCAGACGAGCCAGGGCGTCGCGGCCAGCCTCGCTGGTCATGGGCAACAGAGCCCGCTCGAACTCGCCTGCCGTCGCGAAGCGCTGCTCGGGCGCTTTGGCCACCGCTCGCATCACCACGGCGTCCAACTCGGGCCGCACCTCGGGATTGAAGAGCGAAGGCGACGGAGGCCGATGCGCACGAATCGCCTCGATCACTTGTTCGCGGCTCGCGCCCGCCAAACCGGCCTGGCCCCCTTCGATATTCGACAGGAAGGGACATCCGGCCAGGGCCTCCCAAAGAACCACCCCAAGCGCGTAGATATCCGTGCGCCGGTCAACCGGACCACTCCCCAGCTGCTCAGGCGCGAGGTAGCGCAATTCCTCTGCGACGAATGCTGGCCCCCAAGCGCCATCGGCACTGGCGGCGCGGCCAGAGGCAAGATCAAGCACCTTCACGCTGCCCTGGTAGCCGAGCCGCACCCGGGCTGGATTCAACTTGCGGTGCACCAGTCCCAGCCCCTCGAACTCGTGCAGAAAGCCCAGCGCGCGGCTGATCGCGCAGGCGACGTGAAGTGCGGAGCTGACTGAAAACCGCCGCGTCTCGGTCACGCAAACCTGCGACACCTCGGCCAGGTCGTGGCCCTCAAAAAACTCTTCGGCCAGGTAGGGCTCGCCGTCCACCTCGCCCACATCGTGGACGACCATCAATCCTTCATGGGCCAGTCGCCGCGACAAGTGGGCCGCACGGCGAAACCGCGACAAGAATTCCACGTCGCCGCGCACATCGGGCGGTGGCCGCCTGACCACGCGCGCCCCGCCTGAGCCGAGGACAAGGGCCAAGAAGACGCTGTCGCTTGATCCAAGTTTCTGGATGAGCCGGTAGCGTCCAAAGAGCGTGGGGAGCGGTGCCACGGTCACAATTCTGCGCCCAGGCTAGGCCCTGACAAGGCCCAGCCCAAATTTGTCGTGTTCTGCCGTCACGCCCAGGCCTTCTTCAGCAGCCAGCTCTTCACCACCTGCGTGAGCACCATGTAGCAGGCCAGTGTCAGGAGCAGAAAAAGCCAGTACAGGCGCGGCAAGGGCACGAAGCCCAGCGCGCTGGCCAGAGGCGAGAAGGGAAGGTAGAGGCCGAAAGCCATGACCAAGACCGTGGTGACGGTGAGCGGCCAGCTGGCCCGGCTTTGCAGGAACGGGATCTTGTTGGTGCGAATCACGTGGATAATGAGGGTTTGTGTGAGCAGCGACTCGACGAACCACCCGGTCTGAAACAGGTGGGCCTGGCTGGGATCCCACGCCTTGAAGACGTAGAGCATGACGAGGTAGGTGGCGTAGTCGAAGACCGAGCTGCACGGCCCGATGAAAAGGATGAAGCGCGTGATCTCGCTGATCGACCAGGGACGCGGCCGCGCAATCTGTTCCGGGTCCACGTCGTCGGTGGGGATGGGCACCTGCGAAAAATCGTAGAGCAGGTTGTTGGTCAGGATCTGGATGGGGGCCATGGGCATGTAGGGCAAGAAGGCGCTGGCACCCACCACCGAGAACATGTTGCCGAAGCTGGAACTGGCGCCCATGCGGATGTACTTGAGGATGTTGGCGAAGACCTTGCGACCTTCCAGGATGCCGTCTTCCAACACCAGCAGGCTCTTTTCCAAGAGCACCAGGTCAGCTGATTCCTTGGCGATGTCGACAGCGGAGTCCACCGAGATGCCCACGTCGGCCGCGCGCAGCGCTGGCGCGTCGTTGATGCCGTCGCCGAGGAAGCCCACCACGTGCTTCTTGCTTTGCAGGGCGGCGATAATGCGTTGCTTGTGGATGGGGGCCAGCCGCGCGAACAGAGTGGTCTGCTCCACCACCCCCGCCAACTCGGCGTCGGTCATGGCCTCGATCTGCGAGCCCAGCAGCACGTGGTCCGTGGGGATGCCGACCTCGTGGCAGATTTTCTTGCTTACCAGGTCGTTGTCGCCGGTGAGCACCTTGACCGCTACGCCGTGCTGGCCGAGTGCCACCACCGCCGGCGCGGTGGTGTCTTTGGGCGGATCGAAAAAGGCCACATAGCCGCGCAAAACCAGCTCGCATTCGTCGGCCTTGGAATAGGCGGGCTTGCGATCCAGGTCACGGTAGGCGACCGCCAGCACACGAAACCCGTCGCTGGACAAACGGCGGTACTCTTCCTTGAGATCTTCGATGAGCACCCTCTCCATGGGCAGAATTTCGCCCTGGTACTCGAACTGCGTGCAGCGTTGGAACAGCTCCTCGGGCGCGCCCTTGCAGATCAGACGGGGCTGCCCGGTCGGCGTTTCCACCACGACTGACATCAACCGCCGCGCGAAGTCGAAGGGAATTTCGTCCAGTTTTCGGTGCTCGGGAACGTGGAACTGATCGTGAATCTCCTCCTTGTGCGCCAGCACCGCGCGATCCATGACGTTGCGCAGGCCCGTCTGGAAGTGGCTGTTGAGGTAGGCCAGCATCAGGACCTCGTCGTCCTCTTCCAGCTCCACGTCGCAGTGCCGTTCCAGCACCACCCGATCCATGGTCAACGTGCCGGTCTTGTCGGTACACAACACGTCCATGGCGCCCAGGTTCTGGATGGAGTTGAGGCGCTTGACGATGACCTTCTTCCTCGACATGGCGATGGCGCCCTTGGAGAGGCACACGGTCACAATCATGGGCAGCATCTCAGGTGTCATGCCCACAGCCACGGCCAAGGCGAAGAAGAAGGCCTCGTGCCAGTTGTGCTTGGTGAAGCCATTGACCAAGAAAACCAAGGGCACCATCACAAGCATGAAACGGATCATCAGCCAGGTGAAGCTGGTCACCCCTTTGTCGAAACTGGTCTGCACCCGCTGGCCCACGATGGCCTTGGCGATGCCGCCCAAGTAGGTGCGCCCGCCGGTGCCCACCACCACGCCCGTCGCGGTCCCGCTTTCTACGCTGGTGCCCAAGAAGCAAATGTTCTTCCATTCCAGCGGCGAGGCTGGCGGCGTCGTCTCACGCGCGTCGAACTTTTCAACCGGTAAGGATTCGCCGGTGAGGCTGGCCTGGATGATGAACAGGTCCTTGCTGGAAAGCAGGCGAATGTCAGCCGGGATCATGTCCCCGGCCGCCAAGCGCACGATGTCGCCCGGCACCAGCTCGGCCAGCGGAATCTCGCGCGTCCGGTCCTCACGGATCACGGTGGCGGTGACCCTGATCATGGCCTTCAGCTTGGCTGCTGCCGTGCCCGCCTTGGCCTCCTGAACGAAGCGCAGCGCCACGCCCAGGACCACCATCATGACCATCACCACCGCAGCCCGCAAGTCGCCGGTCAGCGCCGACACCACGGCCAGCAGCGACAACAGAATAACCAGCGGGTTGAGCAGCGCCTTGATCAAGAGATCGCGGTAGGTGTGCGCTTCCTCCTGTGCCACGGCGTTGAGCCCAACCTGCTCCAGTCGCCTCTCGGCCTCCCCCTCGGCCAGCCCGGTCGGCGACGAGCCCAGCTCGGCGACCAGCTTGTCCCCTTCACAAGTTGCGGCACTGGCCAGCTGTTGCGCCAGACCGCTGGCCACCGCGCTTCGCCCAGGCAGGCCCAGCCGCTTGGGCAAGATGGACGGCAGGATGGATGGAAGGGAAAAGAGCTTTCGCATGGTTGGCGGTACCTTGTGACGGCGAGAGAGTCGCACCGGCTTCCCGGTCGGTGGCGCGAAGACGGTCCTCAGTATAGCGTCGCCGCGCGGCTGGCAAGGGCTTTCGCCGCCGAATCCGCGGTCGCGATCTCAGGAGTGTCCCGCTCCCATCAGCCGGGCTACACTTGCAAACCTCCACCCTGGCAGAACACATGCACGGCCATCATCATCATCACGGCGGCGCGCACGCGCACGGTCCGGGGGACGGCGAGAAGCGGTCGGTGGCTCTTTACTCCGTGGTGGCTGCGCTGCTTCTCACCGGCACCAAGGTTGCGGTGGGCCTGTGGACGGGCAGCTTGGGTATCGTGGCCGAGGCCATGCACTCGAGCCTGGACCTGGCGGCCGCCTTGGTCACGCTGTGGGCGGTGCGGGCTTCGGGCCGACCGGCCGACGCCGAGCATGCCTACGGCCACGGCAAGATCGAGAACCTGTCGGCGCTGTTCGAGACCCTGCTGCTGCTCGGAACCTGCGCCTGGATCATCCGCGAGGCGGTGCAGCGCCTAATTTTTCGCGCCCCCGCCCACGTCCACGCCAACCTGTGGGCGTTTCTGGTCGTCATCATGTCGATCGCCATCGACTACTCGCGCTCGCGCAGCCTCATGCGCGTGGCCAAAAAGTATGAAAGCCAAGCCCTGGAGGCAGACGCCCTGCATTTTGCGACGGACATCTGGTCGTCGCTGGTCGTGCTTCTCGGGCTGTTGGGCGTGCTGGCGGCGCAGGAACTTGAAATACCGTGGTTGGCTCAGGCCGATGCGGTTGCGGCCCTGGGTGTGGCGGGCGTGGTGGTGTGGGTCAGCCTGCAACTGGGACGCAGGTCAGTCGATGAGTTGCTGGATTCTGTTCCTCCTGAGTTGAGCCGGCGTATTGCGGAGGCGGCCAAGGTCGCCGACGTGCGCGAGGTGAGGCAGGTGCGCGTTCGCCGTAGCGGGCCCGGACTCTTCGTGGACTTGGCTCTGGTCATCGATTCGGGCGAGTCGCTGGAACGTGGCCACGAAATCTCCGAACGAGCCGAGGCCGCCATCAAGGCACAGTTCGGACACGCCGACGTCGTGGTCCACGTGGAACCAGGCCCGATCTCCACGGACAATCTGGCGGCAACGGCGCGTCGCCAGGCTGAGCGCCATGGCTCCACGGCGCACGATATCCGCGTGTTCGAGGAAGACGGCCGCTGGACCATGGAATTGCACCTGGAGATGCCGGAAAGCCTGCCCCTGGGCGAGGCGCACCGTCGAGCTTCGGAACTGGAAAGCGACTTGCAGGCGACGGTGCCGAGCCTGGCCAGTGTCATCACCCACATCGAGCCCTCGGGCGAAAGGGCTGCCGCTGCCAACGCCGACCCGGCTGAAGTCGAACGCATTCGCGCCATTTTGCTGCACTTCCCGGAGCTTGCTGAACTGGGAATCCAGGCGCATGAACTGTGCGTGCGGCGCACCGGGCACGAACTGGCGATCTCGTTTCATTGCATTCTGGGCGCCGCCACGTCGATCAAGGATGCCCACGCTTTCACCGAGCGCATCGAGCAGTACCTGCGCACGCAAATCCCCAACTTGGGACGTGTGACGGTCCACACCGAACCACCCGGGGAACATAGTTAGCTACTCCCCGAAGAGGACGGCGTCGGCGCGGGGGTCCGCCAGGGTGGCACAGGCAAGGGCCGGCGCGTGAGCTTCCAGCTCGGCCACCGTGTGCATGCCAGTGGCAACGGCAACGCATGCGGCTCCGATGGCCGAAGCGGCGGCGATGTCCTTGGGCGTGTCGCCCACGACGACCACGCGACAGACATGAAGCGGCTTGCCGAGTTGGGCCGCACCCCGCCGCGCGCCCGAGGCCAAGATTTCCGGCCGATCGATTGAGTCGTCGCCGAAACCGCCGAAACTGAAGCGATGGTAGATCCCCGCGTGACCCAACTTGATGCGGGCGCCTTCGCGCAGATTTCCGGTCCCCAAGCCCAGGGCCACGTCGGGGCGTGCCTCGGCCAGGTCGAGCGCCCGCATGATGCCGTCATGAACGCGAATGCCACCGGTGGGGGCGGCCGCCGCCTCTTCCTCTAGCACGCGCAGATAGAAGGCCAGCGTGGCATCCATCTCGGCCTGCAGCTCAGGCTCAGAGGCGAAATGCTTATTCAAGGCCAGCAGGCCGTCGCGCACAATGGCTTTGTCCGTCATGCCCGCGAAGGAGAACGACACGACATCACGGCGACCGTGACGGCGCTCGAACGCCTGCTCAATGGCTCGCCGTCCGACCCCGTCGGTGGTGACCAGGGTTCCGTCGACGTCGAACAGCAATATCGTGGACATGACAGACACTACCGTGACGCCCGCGAAAACCAATTGCAAGGGCGGCGGCCCGGAAAGCGGGGGCTGGTCAGCCGCGGGCCCGCCTTTCGGGCGGCCCGCAGATTGGGGACAGCTCCGGGGGCTGCCCCCGGAGCATCTTGCCTACTGGTACAGGAAGATGATCTCGATGCGGTTGTTGCGATTGCGATCTTTGCCGCTGGCGATCGGCTCAGCGCCGCCCTGACCGGTGGCCATGACCCGCTTGCTGTCCACCCCGCGGGACATCAGCGCGGTCTGTACCGACTGCGCCCGGGCCAGGGTCAGCGGCAGAAGGGCACTGGAACTTCCGCGCGGGTCGGCAAAGCCGATGATCTGCACGGGGTAGTTCTGGTACTCCTTCTTCTTCATGAGCGTGGCAATCGGCTCGAGCAAGGCATCGCGGCCCGGGGTGATCACACTCTGCTTCTTCGTGAAAAGCTGCTCCGCCGGGATCATGAGCACGATTCGTTGCAAAGCGCCGCGCGCGTCCCGTCGAACCTCCACGCCTGCGATGGCGCTGGCTTCCCTGGTGAGCGTGTCAGCCCGTGCCCGGTTCTCGTCGGCCTTGGACTTCTCCGCGTAGATGGGCTGGGCGATGGCCACGGCCTCCTCGGCCTTCTTCTTGGCAATGTCCGCGCTCATCTGCGCGCCCCGGAAATTCCCCTGCTGCAGCTCGGCCTGCGCGCGGTGGAAGGTGTCGGTGGCGGCCGTGTATTCGGCCTTGGCATAGGTACCCGCCTGCACGGTGTCGGCGGTCTTCAGGGCCAGCTCGGCCGCGCTCAGTTTGTCCGCCGTATCGGCCTTGTCCGCCGCCAGCTTCCGGTCGGCTTCCATCTGGGCAGCCAGCTCTTTGCGCTCCTGCTCCGCCTGGGCGGTCTCGGCAGCCAGCGCCGCCGACTTCTCGTTCAGCTTCTTGAGCAGGGCGACCTTCTCGTTCATGTCGGCCAGCTCCTTGTTGACCTTGTCCTGCTGTTCGTTGACCGCGTCGAGATCATCCTCGGCCTTGGCGATGCGAGCCTTGGCCGCATCCTGGTCGACCAAGGCGATGGCATGCTTCAACTTGGCCTGCCCCATGAGGGCATCGTTGACCGACTTCTCCAAGTCGCTGTCTTGCCACTCCTCCTGTGACTTCTTGAGCCGTTCATCGGCAATCTTGACCAAGGCCGGAGCTCGCTTGACGGCCACCGCGGCTGATGGGCTTCTCCTCAACACCTCCAAGGCTTCCAGCTCGCTCGGCTTGGGCTTGAGGGCACAGGATGGCAGAACCAGAAACAGACTCGCCGCCAGCGGCAAGATCGATAGTCCTCGTGTGATCATGACGAAACTCCCTGTGTGCGGATTGCTCACGACTTGGCCTCCAGGCGGATCTTTTGCACCTTGGCGTTCTCCAGTGCCTTCTTAGTCTTTTCCAGGGTAGCCCGCGCGCGCGCTACCTCGGCTTCCTTCTGATCGGCCTGCGCCGCCAGCTTGGACGCGGTGATCTTTTCGCGAATCATGTCGGCTTGAGCCCGGCAGCGATCGGTGACCGTATGGACGTCGTCATATTTCTCCTGCGAACGCAGCGACCAGGCTTGGTCCAGCCACATGCGCAGCACGGTCAGGTCGGTTCCTGCCGTCTTCCGTTCGTCCAGGCGTTCAAGGTCGTTCGCCGTCTGCCGGCTGTCCTCGATAATGCGCTGCAGATCATCGGCCTCCCCGGCCTGAGCAAGCGCCGGGACAGAAAGAGTGGCGAACAACAGGAAACAAGTCGCGTATCTATTCATATGTTGCCTCACCGGGTTGAAGAGGACCCTATGTTTGGAGGTAGAGGCTCACCTCGTCAACTGCAAAAGATCGTCCTGGCGCGCCTCCCTGCTTGACGACCGGGCCGATCGCGCGGCATATGTTCGATTCCCCACACACGGGGTTCTGGTGGACGTAGCTCAATGGTAGAGCATCGGACTGTGGCTCCGACGGCTGGGGGTTCGATACCCCTCGTCCACCCCAGATTTTTTCCACGCTCCGAGAGACGCATGCGCCGGCATCTCCTGCTTCTCCTGCTGCTTGCCTCGTGTGGTGGCCATTCGTCGCCCGTCGTGGACGCCGCGGCCGACATTGCACCGCCAGACACGTCCCCGCCTGTCGATGTCACGCCCCTACCGCTGGCCGTGGACTTCACGGTCGCAGGGTGCCCGCGGCTCGATTCGACCAAGCCGTCCTGCACCGGCACGGCTCCCTTCACCGTGCAGTTCACCCCCGTCGCCACCACGACCATCAGCCAATATCGCTGGAATTTTGGAGACAACACGGCTGACGACATCTCCGCCACCCCGTTGCACACCTTCGACACGCAAGGGTTGTTCACGATCACCCTGGTGGTCGTCAGCTCGACGGGCGGGATAGCCACCAAGACGCACGCCAACTTCATCGTGGTTTTGCCCGACGGAATGGGTGCGCCCTGCAACGACGATCAGCAATGTGCCAAAGATCTCTACTGCCTCTGCTCGGCCGCCAGCCCCTGCACCACAGGACCCCTGAATGGCATGTGCACTTCGTCGTGCCAGAAGGATGACTGCCCGGTCGGGAGCGTGTGCACCAACCTGGTGACCGCTCCGGCGAATTCCGGCCCCGGCGAGCCGTGGCAGACCCAGCTCTGCATTCCCGCTTGCGATTCCGATGCCGATTGCAGTGCAGGCCTGCGCTGCCGGACCCTGCCCGCCTGGCCCAACGGCACATCTTGGGTTGACGGTTGTTTTGCCGACGTACCCGCCGATCTGGGCGGCTCTTGTCTGGACTCTACCGGCGTACGCCGCAACGACCTTTGCGTGACCGGATTGTGCGCTGATCTAGGCGCCTTGGGACTGTGCTCGCGGGACTGCAGCGGCGCTCTCTGTCCCCCTGGATCCGACTGCGCGGAGTTCGGCGATGGCCGCCAGCTCTGTCTGGTCCCGTGCACATCCAGCCCGTGCGACACCGACCCCCTTCTCACCTGCACCGCGCCTGGCCCGTCGCTTTTGGGCTACCATCTCAAGACGCCGCCCCCCAGCGGCCAAGGCGGTGCGTACTGCGCGCCCAAGCCCTGCGGCAGCAACAGCGATTGTGGGACGGCGGGCCTGTGCCGCCAGGACTCGGGCGGTGGCCATTGCGTCGCTCGCTCGCACTGACCAGCATCTCCCGGACCGGGGATCAAAGTTACCTATTCCTCACAGAGACACCGAGGCCGCAGAGGTGGAGGAGAGAGGGAAGGGTTGGATCCAGCGCAGTCCAGCTAACTTTCGTCGACCTGCCTCAAGAACTGCTGCAGCAGGCCGTCGACCATGAGGTTGCGGCCCGCCTGGTCGTAACGACCGGCGCGATAACCGCCCTGAATTTCCTCGAAACGGGTGCGCGTTTCGCTGACCAGGGTCCGGTACGGCTGGACCTTGCCCGTGACTTCCTTCTGGTGCCTGCCCAGGTACGCGACCGCCGAGCCGAGGGCGGCCACGCCCACGATCACCCCAAGCGGACCAGTCAAGAAGTAGCGCCAGGCCAAGCGCAAGGCGACCACGCTGGCCGCACCAATGGCCGCCTTCTTCAGCCCCGAGCCGTCGGTCACCGAGTCTTTTGCCATGGAGGCTATTTGCCCCGAGGCGAGCACCAAAGCGATGAAATTGCCCTTGCGGCTCTTCCAGCCGCGCTCGTAGTACTGGCGTATCGCCTGCTTGAGAAAAGCGTCGTAGTCGTCGTACACGTCCGTCAGGACGTCATCACTTCGGCGGGAGCCCTCGTCGCTGGCCATGGCCCTATCGTACCACGTCCCTCGCGGCCGCTGCGCCCGGCGTGGCGCTGGCCGCGAAGGTGCCAGGAAGGCTGCCCGTCGCGACAATCTCGGAACCCGCGGCGGCCGGCAGGAAGATGGCAAAGGTGGTTCCCCCCGCGGGAGGCAGATCCACCTCGATGCGACCGCCGTGGTCACTCACGATCTGTTGCACCAGCGCCAGTCCCAGGCCTGTGCCCTTTTCCTTGGTCGAAAAGAACGGATCGAAGATCTTGCTCAGGTTCTCCGGGCTGATGCCCGGCCCGCTGTCGCCCACCGCCAGTCGAACCCAACCCGAATCGACAGGGGCCACCTCGACGCGGATACGGCCGCCTTGGGGCATGGCCTCCTTGGCGTTGCGGACCAAGTTGAGCAGAGCTTGGCGGATCTGACTCTCGTCGGCCGCCACCTCGGGCAGGCCGGACGCGATGGCCAGATCCAGGCTGATGTGGGCCAAGGACAGTTCGCCTCGCGAAAACTCCATGACCGAGCTGGCCAAAGCGCCCAGATCCTCGCGCTCCAGCTTGGGCTTGGGCAGCCGCACGAAGCGCAGGTAGGTTTCCGTGATCTCGCTCAGCCGGTCGACCTCGCTGGACAGCGACTTGACCAGACGACCCGCTTCGGGATTCTCCCCGATCTCGTCGGAAAGCAGCTCCAGATACAGCCCCACCGAAGCCAGCGGGTTGCGAATCTCATGCGTGATATGCGCAGCCATGCGACCCACGGTGGCCAGCCGCTCGGAACGAATCAGCTTGTGCTCGCGTTCCTCGATGGCATGGGCCATGGCGTTGAATTCGCGCGCCAGGTCGCCGATCTCGTCGTGCGACCGCACCCCGGTGCGACGTCCATAGTCGCCACCCGCAATCTGGCGCGCGTGCTCGCGCAACACGCGCAAAGGCCACAACGTCCGCAGAACCAGCAGAGCCGCCGCCACCGCCAGCAGCAGGCCGAGTCCCGTCAGCACCATGGCGGTGTCCACCGCCCGACGCTCGTCGTTGGAGAGTTCCGCCGCAACCTGGTTGCCACGGCCGCGCAGATTGCTCTTGAGCCGATGAAACGTGGACAGAAGATTCGCCAGGCTGCGATCCGCCTGATGGCCCACATCCTCTCCAGCATTGGGATCGCTGGCGCCGAGGTCGGCCGCCACAGCTACCACGCGCGCCTCCATTCCCACGATCTCGCGGCGATAGTCCTGAAACTCGCTCCTGCGACGGGGGTTGGCTTCGTCGCTGAGGTACTGGTCGACGGCGGCAAGCGCGTCCCGCAGGTTCTGGCGCGCCGACGCGATTCCGTTTTGCGCCGCCACCCGACTGGTCAGTCCCTGGGGAATACCCGTGCTGTCGTTGGCGCGGGCACTGGAAAAGTCTTCCAGCGAGCGCAACGCCGCGTCCACGGCGACCTGGACCTCGAGCCGACGCTGGTTGGCTGCCAGTTCTTGGCGTCCGCGATGCAGATAGAGCAGGGTGAAAAGACTGTTTGCGCCAAACACGCTCAACAGGACGGCGTATGCGACGAATATCTTGGCCGAGACGCCGATCCGCATGGTGGGTTCCGCTGGTGGATACGCTAACACGGTCAAGCCCGGCCAGCGAGCGACGCTCAGTATGAAGCCCTAATCATTGACAAGGGACCGCCCCTGGGAAAACAATCATCGTGGCATGAAGAATCCATGTGCTCGGGCCTTCTTCCCAGTGTCTCGCATCGCCAGCGTTGGCGCGGCAGCTGCGTTCTTCTTTTCCGGCAGCCAGGTTCTTGCCGGCGACAACCCCACGGTGTCCGTCCTGGGTATCGAGACCAGCGATGGTGTGCCAGATTCGGTGGCCGTCGGGGTGACCGATGCGCTTCGGCAGCGAATGTCGACGATGTCCGGCTATCGCCTGGTGCAAGGCCGCGATCTCGTCGAGGTCAAATTGGTGTTTTCCTGTTCCGACGAGGCACCTGCGTGCATGGGCCAAGCAGCCAAGAGCCTGGGCGCCTCGTTCCTCATCTTTGGTTCGGTGAAAAAAGCCGGTACCGACGCCTACAGCGTGACGCTCAAGTTGTTCGATGCCGACAAAGAGGTCGTGCAATCGTGGACCACGGATCAGTTCAGCCGCGCCCAAGCGATGGGCCCGGCCCTGCTCGGGCCGGTGCAGAAATGGATCGCGACTCTGACGGGCCAGTCGCTGCCGGGCACGCTCCATCTTCAAGGCGGCGTGGTGGGCGCCGCGGTGGCTGTCGACGGGGTCAGCGCCGGTGTCATGGGAGCGGGTGGGCTCACCATCGCCAGCGTGGCAGCGGGCCAGCACGAAATCGCGGTGACCAAGCCAGGCTACCTGCCGGTCAACAAGAGGGTCACCCTGTCCGCCGGGGACACGCGAGAAGTCGCCATCGCGATGACGGCCGAGTCCGCGGAAACGCTCGCGGCCGAGGTGCCTGCGGCAGAAGCGGCCGCTACGGTCACCACCGAGACGACCGAAACGCTCACCACGACCAGCGGCCGATCAGGCGGAGGCTGGACCGGCCCCAAGGTGGGGGCCTGGGTTGCGTTGGTCGGCGGGGTGGTGGGGATCGTGGTCGGAGGCGTGTACAGCTATTACGTCTCCGACGCCAACAGCAAGCTCGATCCGTATCGACGCAGCTCCTGCAACATCTCGGCGACCGGCTACTGCGACAAGAACGGAAAGCCCGCCGACCCCATCACCGACCCGGCCCTGATCGCGTGGATGCTGCATACCAAAGATCTCGGCGACAAATACGCAACCGACCAGTGGTACGGATACGGGGTTGGTGCCGCGCTGCTGGCGACTTCAGCCGTGCTGTTCTACGTGGGCTACCGGTCGGATTCTTCGGGCGCGACCGCTGATGCTCGCGCTTCGTCCGTCCACTTCGCCCCGCTATTCTCGCGCGACGGCATGGGCGCGATGGCGTTCACGACTTTCTAGTTGCTCATCCGCCGCCCGTTTCCAACCTATCGCGCAACCAGGATGCGCAGCAGGCCGGTGGCCAGCAGGCCCCAGACAATCGTGGCGACCAGCCAGGAGCGCCGAGCCCGACGCCTCACCCGCGAAAACGTGCGCAAACCCAGTCCCACGTTGACCGTCGACAGAACCACCAGCAGCGCCATCCACAGCCGGCTGGAAGGCAGGCGCCGGTCAGGCCCGAGCGCGTAGGCCAAGGCGCCGATCAAGAAGACCGTTCCAAACAACGACTTGCCGATGGCCCAGCGGGTGGCCCGCGCCCGGAGTTGGGCCGCACGCACCTGGCGCAAAGAATGCGCTGACGGCTCTGCCCCTTCCGTTTTTGGGTTGTCGTCCGGCTCGCGCGTCGCCATGGCCTGTGCCTTCACAGTAACCGGTTGCGATGCCAGGCGCACTCTCAATAGTCACCGCCGGGGCAAACCTTGGGTACAATGCCGCCTGCCATGTCAGCTCTGACCCATCTCGTGCTCGACATCGAGACCATTCCCGACAGCGATCTCTACACGCCGCCCCAGCCCACGCCCGGCATGGAACGTCCCTTTCCGCCTCTGTACGCCTGTAGACCGGTGGTCATCGGGGTCATGTGGCTGGACGAGCACATGGCATGCAAGAAGATGGGCACCATCGGCGAAGCCAAAGATGAAGCGGGAATGCTCGTCGATTTCGCCGAGTTCATGGCCAAGTGGAAACCGCGGGTGGTCACCTGGAACGGACGCGGATTCGACCTGCCTGTGCTGATACTGCGCAGCCTCCGCCACGGCCTCAGCCTGCCCTGGTACTACCGCGAGCCTGGTTTCCGCTACCGCTTCAACGCCGAGGGGCACTGGGATCTGGGCGATTTTCTCGCCGATTTCGGCGCCGCCCGCATGATCTCCCTGCACGGGGCCGCCCGTCTCATCGGGCTGCCCGGCAAAGAAGAGGGCCTGGATGGCAGCCAGGTCGAGGGCCTGTATCGCGCGGGACAGATCGAAATCCTGCGCCAGTATTGCCTGTCCGACGTGGCGCAGACGGCATTCGTGTTTCTGCGCACGCGTCTGCTGGTGGGCGAGATCGATCGGCAGACCTACACGCGCGTGGCCACCGACCTGCTCGCCGCCATCGAAGCCGACGGCCGCCTGGCACGCCTGGTGGCGCAATCCGACCGCGATCGCCTGTTGCTGGGTTAGCTTTTTCCACCACAGAGAGCACAGAGGTCACAGAGCCGGACCGGAAAGAAGAAAGGGGGGTCGGAGGCTCCTGTCCGGTCCGAACCCCTTCTTCCTTCCCGATCTCTGTGTTCTCTGTGCTCTCTGTGGTGAAAAAAGCTATCTTCTCCGTGCGACTTCGCGCTCTATCGACGCGAACATCGCGGGCAAGGAGAGCGTGAGCAGCCCGTCGGTGATCTTGCGCAACAGGAAACCCGGCACCGGGGCCTCGATGCGCAGGGCCACCTGGTAGTCCACCCGCGTTCCGCCTGACTCGGCGGCGAAGCGCCAGCCGCCTGTCGAGTCCCTCACCATCTCGCCCTCGACGTGGGTCCACGCCACGGTTCCCGCCCGCGCGTCACAGTCCAGGTCGAGCACGTAGCGAAAAGGCAGCACCAGGTTTCCACGGAACTCGGCGCGCACCTGGCCCGCCTCGCTGCTCACAACACGAACCTGCTTGATCTCCGGGAACAGCCGCGGATAGGCGGGAAAGTCCACGACGACAGCAAAGACCTCGGCCGGCGACACGCCCGCCATGAGGGCGCTGTGGCGCACCGGTTTCGGATTCGCATCCATTGACCAAGATATAGCAAGCGCGGAGTGGCGAATGCCCTCGCTTTCGCGCTAACGTCAGCGAATCTTCGGAGGCTCTTGCACCATGCCCAGACCGTTCGCCGCCCCCGGCACCGCGCCCCACTACGTCCCCGACCGCCCGGTCGCCGTCAGCCATGTCCGCCTGACTCTCGAACCAGACCTGGCGGCGCGTACGCTGCAGGGTCGGTCCTGCTTGTCCCTGACCGCGCGCCGGGACGACCTGGACAAGGTCGAGCTGAACGCCGTGGACATGACCATCGAGCAGGTGACCGTCGACGGAAAGCCGGTGTCGGGAATCGACTACGACGGCGAACGCCTGCGCATCGATGTGGGCCGGACCTTCGCGCGCGACGAGCGCTTCACCCTGGCGGTGGACTACCGCTGCACGCCGCGCCGGGGTCTCTACTTCGTAGGCCCCGACCAGGCCCATCCTGACCGTGCGCTGGAGTGCTGGAGCCAAGGCCAAGACGACGACTCGCGCTTCTATTGGCCCTGCGTCGACCTTCCGGTCGAAAAGGCCAGCAGCGAGGTGTTCTGCACCGTGCCGGCGGGTGTGACGGTCCTCTCCAACGGCGATCTCGCTGACAAGAGCGACCTGCCTGACGGCCGCACGCGATGGCACTTTGTGCTCGATTTCCCGCACTCGCCGTATCTCGTAACCCTGGTGTGTGGCGCATTCACGGAACTGAAAGACCGCGCGCCGGAAACCGGGGTTGATGTCTACTACTACGCGCCCCAAGGCCGCGAAGAGGACACGCGACGCAGCCTCGCCCGCACGCCCGAGATGATCGACTTCTTCTCCCGGCGGATTGGCGTCCCCTACCCACACCGCCGCTACAGCCAGATCTTTGTGCACGACTTCATCTTCGGCGGCATGGAAAACACCACGGCCACCACGCTCACCTCCGAGGGCATGCTCGACCAGCGCGCAGCTCTCGACCACGACGTCGAGTCCCTGGTGTGCCACGAGCTGGCCCACCAGTGGTGGGGCGATCTGCTCACCTGCCGCGAATGGCCGGAGGCCTGGCTGAATGAAGGCTTCGCCACCTACTTCGAATACGTGTGGCGCGAGCACGCGCGCGGACGCGACGAGGCCGACGTGGATCTTCTCGGCGATCTCGACGCCTATCTCGGCGAAGCCGGTACCTATCAGCGCCCGATTTTCTGCCGCCAGTACGAAGAACCCATCGATCTTTTTGATCGACACCTGTACGAAAAAGGCGGTCGCGTGCTGCACATGCTGCGCCACGAACTGGGCGACGAGAATTTCTGGCGCGCCTTGCGGCTGTATTGCGAGCGCCACGCACGCGGCTCGGTCGAGACGCGCGATCTGGTGTGCGCTATCGAGGAGGCGACCAGCCGCAACCTGCATTGGTTTTTCGATCAGTGGGTGGCCAGCCCCGGCCACCCCGAACTAGAAGGCGCCTGGGAATGGGACGTGGACAAGAAGGTGGGCACGCTGCGCCTGGAGCAGAAGCAAGCCAGCGATCGCCCGCATCGCTTCACCGCGCGGGTTCGCTTCGAAGTGAACGGCGAGGAGCACGAGGAAACCGTCGACGTGGACCAGCGCAGCCACGCCTTCGAATTTCCCCTTGCGGCGCGTCCCGCCCAGGTCATCTTCGATCCCGGCGACGTAGTGTTGAAGAGCATCAAGCTGAAGAAGCCGCGCGCCCTGTGGGAGCGACAATTGCTGGCCGCTCACCTAGGCGTCGACCGCGTGCTGGCCGCGCGCGCACTCGCCGAAATGCCCGAACCCGCTGCGGTCGCAGCCCTGGCTACGGTCCTGGAGACCGATTCCTTCTGGTCGGTGCGCGCCGCTGCCGCCGCCGCGCTCGGGAAGACCCGCCGGCAAGACGCGCTCGACGCCTTGCTAAGGGCCCGCGCCCAGGAAAATCCGCGCGTCCGTCGCGCAGTGGCCGCCGCGCTGGGTGACTTCGTAGTCAGCCACGCTTCCGGCAACCAGCGGGCAGCCGAAATGCTCGAAGGTTGGGTCGTGGCGGGCGATGCCAGCTGCTTCGTCGAGGCCGCTGCCGCCTTGTCTCTGGGCCGTACCCGCTCGCCCCGCGCGGTCGCTGTGCTTCCGGGCGTACTCTCGCGCAATTCCTTCCAAGACATGATTCGCGCCCGCGCCATCGAAGGATTGGGCGCCACCGGAGATGAGGCCGCCCTGCCCCTGATCGAAGCCGCCTTTGCGCCCGCGGCCTCGATCTACGCCCGCCGCGCCGCCGTGGCCGCCCTCGCCCGTTTGGCCGAGGGAACCCTGCACGTGCGCCGCGCCCGCGAGCGCATCGAAGGCTGGCTGGCCGACCCTGACTTCCGCGTGCGCATGGAATCGGCCTCGGCGCTGGCCCTGCTGGCCGACGGCCGCGCCGTGCCTGCCATCGAGGCGGCGCTGCAGGCCGAGCTGGATGGCCGCGCCAAGCGGCGCATGCGCGAGGCCATCAGCGACCTGCGCGACAAGGGCAAGCCCGACGAGAAGCTGCGCAAGCTTTCCCAGGAGGTCGAACGCCTGAGTGGCGAGGCAACCCGTTTGCGCGAACGCCTTGAAGGCCTGGAGAACAAGCGGCGACCATCTGTCACGCCGAGCGCGCCCGGCCCCGGTGGCGCCGGGCCCACGCGCAGCAAGCGACCGCGTCCGGGTAGCCGGCGCGGCACCAAGCCTCTGACGCCCCGTCGACGACGGTAGGAGATCGTCTACTTCGCTTTTCCCTTGGCCGCCGGCGCGGCGGCCGGGACGCGGTAGCCGAGAAGGCTCGGTGCCTCGGCCTCACGCACGAGGTGCACATTCACCTTGTCGTTCCTGTCGGTGTACAGCCGCGTATGGTGCGGCAGGAACCCCTCGGCGCGAATGTCGAGATCCAGAGGGCCCGAGCTGCGCGGGCGCTGCAACTCGATGGTCGGGTTGTCGGGCGCGACGCGAGCGAGCTGCTTGCTGCCCCACATGACGAAGGCCTTGACCGGCGGGCTGATGGCCAAGGTCAGGGTCACGGTTTGCGACGAGGGATTCGCTTCCCGCTCCTCGGACTGCAGATTGTCTTCGGCCTTCGCGCTCTCGGGGACAGGGGCTGGCGCTCGCGCGGTCTTGGGCAGCGACTCGGCCGACGGCGTCGCAATCCGAGTGGGAAAAACAGGGCTCGTCGCTGGTGGCGCCGCGCGCTCGGCGGGTGGCCGGCGGCAACTGAATCCAAGGACCAGGGCCAGGCAGGTCCGACAAAACATCCGCGCCCTCATCGTGCCTTGCCCTCTGCGCTGGGTTCGGCGCGGCCGCCACCCGCCTTGCTCTCCGGCCCGGTCGGCGCCGAGGGCAAATTGCCGTTGGCATAGGTCACGCCCGGCTTGCGCACGTAGCCGGTGATGGGTTGTTTCGTCTGCCCGACGATGTCTCCCTTCAGGGTGTCGACCGGCATGGGCGGATCCAACTCATAATAAAAGCCGCGCGTGGGCAGGCGCATTTCGAACACTTCCCCGTCCCAGTAGAAAGTACGCCGGAAACCCAACGCCATGGGACCGAGCACCTTGGCGTGCCGGTGTTTGAGCACGAACGAGAACATCCGCACGGCCAGGTTGTTGTACAGGCGGTGGCAGCCGTGGGAAAAGCGGCCACGCAAAGACAGGTAGTCCGACGAGCCGTGGGTGCGAATGCCGTTGTCGAAATAGGCGACGCCCTCGCCGCGCGGCTTGGCCTGCTCGTGGATGCCCGCCACCAAGCCATAGGCCGACAAGAATCCCGGTCCGGTTTCGTCGTAGTTGACCACGCGGGGGTAGGCGCCGGCCACCCACTTGGTCTTCACCATGGACGCCAGGGGCGAACTGGGCGGGGGCAACCACACCGGCGCAGAGACGATGTGCCGCCACACCCGCTTGCCTACGTCTGAATCTTTGTAGCGGTAGTATTCCTCGCCGTCGGCCGCGAGTTCCGCGCGCCAGCCGCCAATCGTGGTGCGCCAGCTGACCAGGGGAACCTTCTCGCCCCGCCAGCGCACATACAAATTGAAGGTCGGGTAGCGCGTGCGTGGCTGGGGTACCCGATTGCCCTTGCTGTCAAAAGGGAAGTCGTACCAGATGTCGCCGCGATCGATCTCGGCGACGAGATCCATCTTGTGCCCGTAGTACTCAGGCGGCTCAGGGAAGCGCACCGCGGCCCGCAGCCACTGAAAATCGCTTTCGCCGTGGCGACGGAAGAAGGCCAGTGCGTCCTCTGGCGAAGCCAGGCCCAGACGCACCATCAAGGCATCGGTGGCCTGACCCACCAGATCCGGCACAGGCAGCACGGTCCCGTCAGCGGTATGGTAGCTGGGAATCGCGCGTGGCTTGCCGCGCTTGGGAAGGGGCACGGCGCCGATGGCGGTTCCGTCCTCGATGAATCCACCGGCGTGGGCCGCCCGCTCGGCCAGAACCCGGCGCAGGGTCGCGAAGTCGTTGGCCAGAAGCGGCCGGGCCATGGCCTCCAGCGTGGCGCGCGTGAGGTCGGCCTGGGCAAAGATGTCGTTCTTCTGCTGAAAATCCAGCACAGCCGAGCGCATGGGCGCATCGTAGAGACCTGGCTTGTGCTTGGTCGGATCCATCAATCCCTCGCAAGCCAAGCGCTTCTCCACTTCGGCAAAAGCCGCCCGCTCGGCCTCTACACGCAGATGGGCCTTCACGTCGTCTGCGTAGCGGGGATCTTTTGCGGCCAACTCTTCCAACGCGGCGACGCCCGCTTTGGCGCGGGTAGCCTCCAGTCGCAGTCCGCGCAGCCGGTGTTTGGTTGCTTCCTTCTTTTCGGTGCTGCGTCCAAAGGTCTCGATGCTGTCCACCGCGAGCAAGCGGCTATTGTCCACGTTGGCCTCGCAGGGGTGGGCCGCGTCGGCGAGAAAGCGCGCGCGCAGCACCGACAGCGAGGGAGGAATGCCGTACAGCTCGAGATAGTTGCGCGCGCCCGGCGGCAGGGCCTGGCCATCGCCGTCGCTGCGATCGTTGGCCAGCCCGACGAACACCGCCCGGTAGCGGTTGGGCAGAACCGCGCCGTCGGGCGCCTTGCCGTCCTGGAAGATGTAGGGCGCCCATTCGTCGGAAAGATCCACCAGGGTCAGACCACGCTGGCCGGCCTGCTCGGCGTCGACCACGCGTTCTTGGCCCGCCACGACCTGGATGGCCCGACGTTCGACGGGCGGAGCGGCCTCGGGCAAAGCGTCGAGATCAGGTTTGGCCGGCGCGACCGGCGTCTCAGCTCGGGCCGCAGGCGTCGGGATAGCAGGAGCGGGCGCAGCGGCGGAAGCGGAAGCGAGCGCCGGGGCTCGGGCCGGCGAGACTGAACCCCCGCGACGACAAGCGGGCGAGCTGCCAAGCAGCAGGCAGAACAACAACGAGCCGAGGAAAACCGAGCGCAGGGTCAAAGCATGCAATGTCTAGCCTCTTGGCGGACCTGAGGCGAGTTCAGAAATCGAAGGATCGTTCGGGGCAAAGACGTACTAGGATGCAGACCCATGAAGCGTCTCAGTCTTCTGACATTGGCCTTTGTCACAATCCTGTCCTCCGGCGCCGGCCGCGCGAGCGCCACCGAGGTTGGAACCACGCGCAACTTCGGCCTGGGCTTCCAGCTCGGCGAGCCAACAGCCATCACGGCCAAGGCTTTCCTGGGCGGGGCCAACGCCGCTGATTTCGGGATCGGGTTCGGCGGCTGGGGCTACGGCTGGTGCACACGTCCTGACGGCAGCTCCTATCGCTGCGGCGATCTCAACCACAACATCAGCTTGCACGCGGACTACCTGTACCAAGAAAACATCGTCAACATGACGAACCGGTTGGACTGGTACGTGGGCGTGGGCGGCCGGGTGATCATGTGGGCCTATGGAGCCAACGACCTCGGCCACGACGTGGTACTCCTCGCCCGCGTTCCCATCGGGATCGCAGCCACATTCCGCCGGCCCGACTTTCTCGAAGCCTATCTCGAGATCGCGCCCGCGCTGGTGGTCTTCCCGCCCTTGGACTTCACCATCGACATCGCCCTGGGCGTGCGCGCGTACTTCTGACATGGGAACCCTGGGAGGGTTCCCAAACCCTCCCGCGCTCTGGCTCCAGGACTGGCGTCTGCGGCAGCAGCCGCCAGTCCGTGGGCAAAGCCCGCCTTCGCCTACGCGATCATGGGAACCCTGGGAGGGTTCGCTTCGCCCTTCGGCCCCACACCTGCCTCCTCCTCCCCACTCGCTTCGCTCGGCCTCGCCAAACCCTCCCGCGCTCTGGCTCCAGGACTGGCGTCTGCGGCAGCAGCCGCCAGTCCGTGGGCAAAGCCCGCCTTCGCGATCACGACTAACTCTCAGGATCGAATTCGTTGTGGGTGGGGCCGCTGTTCACTTCTCCGCTGGAGATCTCTCCCGAGAGAAACCCCGGCTCGGCATTGGCGAGCGGCATCTCTCCCACCACGGCTCCCGAAGCTTCCTCCGCAGCCTGCGTGGCCACCTGGCCACCTTGCTGGCGGATCTTCCATTGCGTGATGGCCCGGTCGAAGTCGGCTTGTGGAATCATTACTGTTAGCGTACCGGCAAGACGCCCCGCCTGCAAATAGGACGTGGCGCCCGGACGTTCACCCACTGCCAATATCGGCGCACCTGTCGGGCTGCGCAGCCGCCCGGGCACCATGGACGCGCGTGCCGAGGTACAGGGCAAGGGCGCCCGGCGCCAACAGGGGCAAGAGAGTGGGCAACATGCCGACGATTGACGTAGGCTCCAGTCCAAGATCGCCGCTGGCATCGCTTGCAAGAACCGACAGCACGCCGATGATCACCAGCAACAGGTTGAGCTGCGATCTCCTTCGGTTGATGGGGTGCCGTTCACGTGCTGCCCCCAGCGCAGTGGCCAAGGCCAAGGTCATCAGAGGAAACGCGAGCACGAAGGTGTGATTCCACACGACCGGCGTTGCCAATAGGGATGCACATATCGCCACCGTGGCCACGCGTTGCACGCGACCCTCACTGCTGGCAGGCGCGCGCCAACGAACGGCCAGCGCGGCCAGAATGGCGACCAGCCCAGCCACGACACCGGCCGGGATGTGCAGCCCGAAAGTCGACAACACCCTCACCAGCGCGATGCGATGGTGTGCCTGCATCTGTACCTCGGCGAAGGAGGGCAGCGCCATGAGACGATCCCACCACGGCCACAGGGCTGCTCCGAAGAGCACGAGCGCAATCTGCACGGCCAACCAAGCACGACGGCGCTCGCGCCCGGACGCGGCGGCCATCACTACGACGACCACCGCCGCGATCGGCTTGACGACAATCCCCGCGCCAAGCAGAAGCCCGGCCAGCACGGGCAGAGTCGACCACGTGGACAGGGCCAGCAGAGTCAAAGCAGCCACGACTGGCGACAGGTTGCCCACCTCCATGCCCTCGGCGACCGGCGGCAGGAACATGCATGCCATCGCAACACCCACCTGCACTCGCGCCGGCCAGCCTGTCCAGGCTGCCGCAATCGCCGCAACCACCGCACTCCCGCCGAGGATGCAGCCGCGCAAGATGGCCCGCACCGCTGGCTCGCCCAGCAGACGCTCGGCAACCGAACCCAACCAAGCGAAAGCGGGCAGGTAGAAGAACCGCGGACAGGCCAGATACGGATCGAATCCCTTGCGCGCGGCTGCGAAAGCGCACAGATATGCGCTTTCGTCACCGAGTGGCTGTGCGGCGACCAGAACCGAGTGCCAGCCCAACCAGCCGACGGCCGCGGCGAGAGCCGCCGAAAGCAGGAACGGAGACTCGGAGAGCGCGCGCCTGATCATGGCTGGGCCTGCTCGCGACGAAGACCGCCGAGCAGATCGCGTGCCGGTTTGAACGAAGGCTCGCGCGCCAGGCACTCCTGCAACGCACGCATCGCGCCGGTCGCGTCGCCCCGGGCTGCCAGCGCCACCGCGAGGTTGTATTGGTTGCGGGCGTTGTCAGGTTCCAGTTCCAATGCCCGCCGCGCCGGCTCCACCGCCTGGGATGCACGCCCCAGGTTTTCCAGGCAGCCGGCCAGGTTGTGCCAGCCGCGCGCATAGCCGGGGGCCAAACGTGTGGCGGCCAGGAATATTGGCAAGGCCTCGCCGCATCCGCGCCGTCGCAGAATCGCGTAGCCGTAGTGGTACTGAGCGATGCCGTTGTCGGGGTCGCGCAAGAGATCGGCTCGGTAGAGCGACAAGTCCGAGCTCCACGTGGCGGCCGCAGACGACGTGGACAGGACCAACAGCGCAGGCAGCGCCGCACCTGCTGCCATCCAGAGGCGCGACATGCGACCGCGGGCGCGTCCGGCCAAGGGTGCCAGCAGGCCCACGGCCGCCACGATCAGTCCGCCCAGCGGAGAATAGGCGTAGCGGTTGCCGTAGAAACCGATTGGAGGAATCGCCGCGACAAAGGGAAAGAGTGACAGACAGAACCACGATACCCCGAACAACGGAAGTGCGAAGCGCACCGGGTCGCGCCACCAGGCCCGCGCCAGAACCGCCAGCAGCGCTAGCAGAATGGTCAGGACGCCCGTGGCCGACCAAGGACCGAGTGGGACGAATGGGGCCAGCGTGGCGGAATTCCCCAATGAGACAAGCTGGACCCCATAGTGCCAAACGATGGTGGCGTAGCAGACGAGCTGTGACGCAAGTCCGCGCGCAAACTCATCGCTGCCCAGACGAACGCCGAGGTGGGTGCGCCAAACCAGGGCCGCCGCAAGACCAGCACACGGCAGCAGCAAGATGAGCCAACGGCGCGGTCCCGAGAGACCGTCAGTTCGGCCGCGCACTCCCACCAGCGTGTAAACCAGCAACAAGACTGGAAGCACCAAGAACTGTTCCTTGCACAAAAATGCCATGGCCACGGCCAAGCCAGCCAGGCTTGAGCGCAACCAGATTGCGCGACCGCTGACAGGCCAAAGCAGCACTGCCGCCAGCGTGAACGCCATGCCCAGGGTGTCGTGTCGACCGGTGATCCACATCACCGGCTCGGTGACACTGGGGTGCACGAGAAAAACTGCGATTCCTGCGAACGCCGCCCCTCGGCCGATCCTGTTCCTGGCAAGGAACAGCCAGAGCAGTCCTGCACACAGCCCGTGCAATGCCAGATTCGCCAAACGGAAGCCGACCGGGGAACGAGCGTGCGCCATTCCCTGCAGCCACAGCGAGAGCATCGGGATGGGATGGTAGAGTTGCGTTGGCTTGCCGGTCACCGGTCCCCACAAATCGTGCAGCAAGAGCGCACGCCACCCGGCAGCGCGAAAAATGGCCTGGTTCCCCTCGACCAGAAAGACATCGTCCCACACGAATTCGCCGCGCAGGTGCGGGCCGAACGCGGCTCCCAGCAGAACGGCTGCCACGATCACAAACGCCGCGAGCGCGGCAACCGGCCGATCGAAGAACCTGATGCTCGCGCCGCATGCTCGCGTGTCGTTCTCGTCGGCCATCGGCGGCATTGTAGCGCGGGCACAGCGGTTCACGCGACCGGCGTGCGCAAGATGGCGGCGCCCCGCTCGTCGCCCCTATCCGTGTATCAGTTTCCTGTACCGGATCCGATGCGGCTGGTCGGCGTCGACGCCCAAGCGACGATGGCGGTCGGCCTCGTAGTCCTGGTAGTTGCCCTCGAACCACAAGGCCTGGCTATCGCCCTCGAAAGCCAAGATGTGGGTGGCTATACGGTCGAGAAACCAACGGTCGTGGCTGATGACCACCACGCAGCCGGCAAAACCCAGCAGCGCCTCTTCCAGCGCGCGCAGGGTATCGACGTCCAGATCGTTGGTCGGCTCGTCGAGCAGCAGGACGTTGCCCCCGCTGCGCAGCAGCTTGGCCAGGTGTACGCGGTTGCGTTCGCCGCCCGATAGGTCCTTGACCCGTTTCTGTTGATCGGCACCCTTGAAGTTGAAATCGGCCACGTAGGAACGCGCGTTCACCTGTCGCTTGCCCACCTGGATGAAGTCCGAGCCCTGCGCGATCTCGTCGTACACGCTGTTGTCCCCCTTCAAGGCGTCGCGCGACTGATCGACATAGGCCAGCTTGACCGTGTCGCCGATGCGCAGAACGCCGCTGTCGGGCTTCTCCTGGCCGACGATCATGCGGAACAGCGTCGTCTTGCCGGCGCCGTTGGGTCCAATGATGCCGACGATGCCGCCGCGAGGCAGGTTGAAGGTCAGATCCTCCATCAGCAAGTTGTCGCCGTAGCCTTTGCTCAAGTGCTCGGCCTTGACCACCACGTCGCCCAGGCGCGGCCCGGCCGGAATGCTGATTTCGGCGGTGTCCTCGCGCTTCTGCGCTTCCTGCGCCAGCATCTCTTCGTAGGCCGCCAAGCGGGCCTTGGACTTGGCCTGGCGCGCACGCGGCGAGGCGCGCACCCATTCCAGTTCGCGCGCCAGGGTGCGCTGCCGGGCTGACTCGGCTTTCTCCTCAGCCTCCAGGCGCTTGCGCTTTTGATCCAACCAGGACGAATAGTTTCCCTTCCAGGGCAGGCCCTCGCCGCGATCCAGTTCCAGAATCCAGCCGGCCACGTTGTCGAGAAAGTAGCGGTCGTGGGTGATGGCCACGATGGTTCCGGGGTATTCCTGCAGGTGCTGCTCCAGCCAGGCCACGCTCTCGGCGTCCAGGTGGTTGGTGGGCTCGTCGAGCAGCAGCAGATCCGGTCGCTGCAGCAGAACCTTGCACAGGGCGACGCGCCGACGCTCGCCGCCCGACAGCTTGGTCACGTCGGCGTCTGGCGGCGGCAGGCGCAGGGCATCCATGGCGATCTCCAGCGTGCGATCGATATCCCAGCCCTTGGCCGCATCGATGGCGTCCTGCAGCTTGGCCTGCTCTTCCAGCAGCTTCTCCATCTCGTCGGGTGTGATGTCGGTGCCGAGCTTCGCGTTGACCTCGTCGAAGCGGACCAGCAGCTTCTTCACCGGCGCAACAGCCTCCTCCACGTTGCCCAGCACGGTCTTCTTGGGATCGAGCCGCGGCTCCTGGGGCAAGTACCCGATCGAAATGCCGTCGGCTGGCCGTGCCTCGCCGAAGAAGTCCTTGTCCTCGCCGGCCATGATGCGCAGGAGCGTGGACTTGCCCGCGCCGTTGCCGCCAATCACGCCGATCTTGGCGCCCGGGAAAAACGAAAGATAGATGCCCTTGAGGACTTCCTTGTTGGGCGGATGAACCCGCCGCAGATCCTGCATCGTGAAGATGTATTGATGAGCCATGGGCCGCGTAGTGTACTCGATTTTGCCGGTTGGCCAGCCCGAGCGCGTGCCGCGTCCGCTTCGTGCTAACCTGGCCGCCGCGTGCAACAACCCGTCGTGATCGTCAACCCCCGTTCCGGGGGCGGGCTCAGCCAACGACGCTGGGCTGCTCTGCTCGGTCCGCTCACCGACGGGCTGGGTCCTGCGGACGTGCGCTTCACCGAGGCCAAAGGTGATGGCCGGCGCATCGCCCGCGAGGAGGCGACAGCGGGACGCGTGCTGATCGTAGCCATGGGGGGCGACGGGACCATTTCCGAGGTGGCCGACGGCATTCTCGACGCTGGCGGCAAGTCCGAGCTGGGCATCATCCCGCGCGGCACCGGTGGCGACTTCCGGCGCAGCCTGGAGCTCGAGGACGACCTGAGCCAGGCGGCCCGCCGCATCCGCGAGACACCGGCCCGCCTCATCGACGCCGGCCGGGTGTCCTTCGTGGCCGACGACGGATCGCAAGCCCAGCGGCACTTCGTCAACATTGTCTCATTCGGCTTTTCCAGCGACGTGGCGCGCCAGGCGAACGCTTCTTCGAAGCGACTGGGCGGTCGCGTCGCCTTTCTTTCGGCCACCGTCCGCTCGCTGGTCGGCTACGACAACGTCGACGTCGTGCTGTCCACGGATGACCAGCCTGAACGGCGCATGAGCGTGCTTCTGGCCGCGGTTGGCAATGGTCGCTTCTTCGGCGGTGGCATGAAAATCTGCCCCGAGGCTTTGCTCGACGATGGCCTTTTCGATCTGGTCACCGTGGGCAATCTGAGCCGCGTCGGGGTAATGGCCAATATTCATCGCATTTACAGCGGCCATCATCTGACCATGAAGGAAGTCCAAGGCACGCGGCTGCGCCGTCTGAAGGTCGCACCCGCCGACCGTGAAGCGAAGATTCCCCTGGAAGTCGACGGCGAAACCCCAGGCCATCTTCCCGCCAGCTTCGAGCTTCTGCCCGGCGCGCTGCGCGTCCGTGCTTGACGCTTTTTTTTGATGGCCTTTGGCCCCACTGGCGCTCTTACCCCCCAACAACGGTAGAGCCCATCTTGGACGCTGTGGCGCGCCTTCTCGTTCCGGAAGGTGTTCACCAGAAGAAAAACGATTCAATCCGGGGAGGTTACCAATGAAGCCCAGACACGTTTTGTCGATTTGCGCTGTTGGTGCGTTGCTAGTCGGTATTTCAATCGGAGGCTGCTCGTCGGAAAACGGCTTGCCGGGGCCCGGCGACAGCGGGTCCAATGGCGGACAGACTGGACAGACCGGAGGCTCAACCGGCGGCCCTGCCGGAGCAGCAGGGAACCCTGGCGTCGCGGGGAATCACAGACATGGGCGGAAACACTGGTCTAGCGGGGAACACAGACATGGGCGGAAACACTGGTGCGGCCGGGAATTCCGGAACTGATACGTCCACCAGTGAAACCGCTGATGCCGGCACGAGCACGTTCACTGGCCGCGGCACCGGCATAGGCAGTGGCACTTTCACTGGCCGCGGAACCGGCATCGGTAGTGGCACCTTCACTGGCCGCGGCACCGACACCGGCAGTGGCACCTTCACCGGCCGCGGAACCAGCACAAACAGCAGCACCTTCACCGGCCGCGGTACCGGCATCGGTAGCGGCACCTTCACCGGCCGCGGTACCGGCACTGGCAGCAGCACGTTCACCGGCCGCGGTACCGGCATCGGTAGCGGCACCTTCACCGGCCGCGGAACCGGCACCGGCAGCAGCACGTTCACCGGCCGCGGAACTGGCACCGGTAGCGGCACCTTCACCGGCCGCGGAACTGGCACCGGTAGCGGCACGTTCACCGGTCGCGGAACCGGCACTTCCAGCACCACCAACACCGGTCGTGGAACCGGAACACGCACCGGCAGAGGCACCGGTACGGGCAGAGGCACCGGCACGGGCAGCGGCAGCGGCACCGGCACGGGCAGCGACACCGGCACGGGCAGCGACACCGGCACGGGCACCGGCACCGGCTAGGCCAAGACCCGGCAGCCGCCTGAACGGCTTATTTCACCCATAGCGTGGCGACTTCCCGACGGGGCCCGATTGCGGGCCCCGTTGCTTTATCGTGAGTCTCGGAACCCGAACAGCCCCCTTGAAGAATTGGCGAAGTTGATGCTACCTTGGGCCGTCGCGAAGTAGCAGGGCGCGCCACCCTATGCAGATACATCTCGCCAAGGCCGACATCACTGAGATGGCTGTCGACGCCATTGTCAACCCTGCAAATTCCTTGGGGATAATGGGGGGTGGCGTGGCCGGAGCCCTGTCCCGCAAGGGTGGGCCTTCCATTCAGAGAGAGGCCATGTCGCTGGCGCCTATAGCTGTCGGCGCCGCAGTAGTCACGACCGCCGGCAGGTTGTGGGCCAAGTACATCATTCATGCCCCGACCATGGAAGAGCCCGGCACCAAGGTTGGCGTGGAGAATGCCCGCCGCGCCGCTCGTGCGGCCCTCATCGCCGCGGCCCTGCGCGGATTCGATGTCATTGCCATTCCCGGCCTGGGCACCGGCCTGGGCGGTCTCGACATCGCCGAAGCGGCCCGCGCCATGGTCGACGAATTGCGGGCCCACCGACAACCCAAGCCAACCACCGTGTACCTGGTGGACACCAACGACGACATTCTGGCCTGTCTGGAAGGGGCATTGCGATCCGCGACCAGCTAGCCGTCGTCTTTCGACGAACCTGTTCCGAAGGAGGCTCTTGTGAAGATCCTTGTACCCTGTAAGCGAGTTCCCAATCCCGACCTCAAGTTGAAGGTCGCCAACGGCTCCGTCGACCTGGCGAGCACCACCTGGCAGGTCAATCCCTTTGACGAGTACGCGGTCGAGGCCGCCTTGCGCCTGACCGAAAAGGGCAAGAGCGGCGAGCGCGTGGGTGAAGTCGTGGTGGTCAGCATTGGCCCCAAGGACACCGCGGCCCAGTTGAAGCAGTTGCTGGCCATGGGCGCCAACCGCGCGACACTAATCGCCGGTGATGACAGCGCACTCGACCCCGACCGCGTAGCGCGCATCCTGCGCGCAGTGGTGGACGCCGAGAAGCCCGATCTCGTGATCATGGGCAAACAGGCGGTGGACGGCGACGACAACCAAGTCGGCCAGATCCTGGCCGCCGCGCTGGGCTGGCCACAGGCCACTTTCCTGGCCAGCATCCTCTTGGCCGCTGACGGCAAGTCAGCGACCGTCACGCGTGAGGTGGACGCGGGCGTGGAAGAGCGCCGCGTGCGCCTGCCTGCGATCATGACCGTGGATCTGCGAATCATCGGCAAGAAGGCCGTGCGCAACGCGGCCCTGGCCCCGGACACGGCCGAGTGGGAAGACACCCAACGGCTGGCGTCGCTCAAGGGCATCATGGCCGCCAAGAAAAAAGAGCTGCGCGAGATCACGGTCGAGTCTCTCGGCGTGACCGGCGGAATTCTGGTGAAGACCCTGACCCACGAGGCTCCGCCCGCGCGCAAGGCGGGCGTGAAGGTGGCCTCGGTCGAAGAACTGGTTGCAAAGCTCCACAACGAAGCGAAGGTGATCTGATGCCTGGCACTGCGACACTCATTCTCCTGGAAACCACGACTTCCAACCTGCGCTCGGCGTCGTTGCCGGCCATCTCCGCGGCCCGCAAGCTGGCGCAAGCCACCGGCGGGCCGGTGGTCGGCATCGTGATCGGCTCTGGCATTGGCGCTGCCGCTCAGGATGCTGCCCGCTTCGTGGACAAGGTTCTCTGCTGCGACAACGCGGCCTTGGCTGCGCCGCTGGCCGAAACCTGGGCACCGGTGCTGGTGGCCGCGATCAAGAAGATCGACGCCGCGGCGCTGATCGCGTCGGCGACCTCCACGGGCAAGGACATCTTGCCGCGGGCGGCCGGCCTCATGGGCGCGGGCATGGCCAGCGAAATCGTGGGCGTCGCCGGCCCCAAGAAATTCCGTCGGCCGACCTACGCCGGCAACGCGCTCACCGATGTTGAGGTCACGACCCCGGTGGTGGTGGCAACCGTGCGCCAGACTGAGTTTCCGCCTGCTGCCCCGGCAGCCAACGCGGGCACGGTCGAGGCCCTCGACCCTGGCGCCATCGATGCGCTCGGCTCCGAGCTTGTGGCTCTGCGCGCCAGCCAGAGCGCGCGCCCGGATCTGACCGAGGCCAAGGTGGTGGTATCCGGTGGCCGTGGATTGAAAGACGCCGCGAACTTCAAGGTTCTGGAAGAGCTGACCGACCTCCTCGGCGGAGCCTTGGGCGCCAGCCGCGCCGCCTGCGATGCCGGCATGGTTCCCAACGATCTACAGGTGGGCCAGACCGGCAAGGTGGTCGCTCCGGAACTCTACTTCGCGGTGGGGATCTCGGGCGCCATCCAGCACCTGGCCGGCATGAAGAGCAGCAAGGTCATCGTGGCCATCAACAAGGATCCAGAGGCGCCCATCTTTCAAGTCGCTGACTACGGATTGTGCGCAACCTGGGAGTCCACGGTTCCGCCGCTGATTGCCCAAATCAAAGCTGTCAAGGCCGCGGGGTAAGAGCGGATCGCGAGTCGCGTGGGCGAGGGCGTGAGCGAGTTCGTGGGCGGCACGCGGAAGACGGATGGCGTGTTGGGGACCGCGCACGCTCGCGCGAGTCGCCCACGCAAACCGCACCACGCTGGTCGCTACCGCTCACGAGCACGCTGGCCGACCTGTGCCAGCCCGGAAGACCGCTCGCTCATTTGAGTCAGCCGCGTGAGTAGTTCACCCGGTCCGTAAGCGGAGAGCCCCGTGCTGAGGTATCATGGGGTCGATGACGCGACTTATGCCGGCCGAACGTGAGCGCCCCGCGGCCGAACTGGTGCAGCGACTTGAGCGCAACATCGCCCAGGTCATCCGGGGCAAGCCTGCGGCCATCCGCAACGCGGTCCTGGCCTTGCTGGCGCGTGGCCATCTGCTTATCGAGGACGTGCCTGGCGTGGGCAAGACCACCCTGGCCCGCGCTTTGGCCCTGTCCATAGGCGGCACGTTTCATCGTATCCAGTTCACCAGCGATCTTCTCCCTTCGGACATTCTGGGCGTGTCGGTGCTCGACGCGGCCTCGGGCCAGTTTGTTTTTCGCCCAGGGCCGCTGTTTGCCAACGTGGTGCTGGCCGACGAGATCAACCGCACGACCCCGCGCACGCAGAGCGCACTGCTCGAAGCCATGAACGACGGCCAGGTCTCGCTGGATGGGCACACCTATCGCTTGGAACCGCCCTTCATGGTGGTCGCGACCCAGAACTCGGAAGAGCATTACGGAACCTATCCTCTGCCCGAATCGCAGATGGATCGTTTCGCCCTTCGCATTCGCATCGACTACCCCTCGGCCGAGGACGAGAAGTCTCTGATCCTGGAAGCTCCGGCCGTGACCGACGAAGCCCTGGCCAAGCTGCAGCCCGCCCTGTCGCTCTCCGAGGTCATCTCCCTGCAGGAGGCTGCCGCGCGCGTGCGCCTCTCGCCCGATCTGGCCGGCTACATCGTGGACGTCGCGCGCGAAACACGCCGCTCGTCGTTTCTGGCCCTGGGCCTCTCCCCGCGCGCCGAGCTGGCTTGGCGAAATGTGGCGCGTGCCTCGGCCCTGGTCTGCGGCCGCGACTATGTGCTTCCCGACGACCTCAAGCAACTGGCCTTGCCCGCTCTGGCGCACCGGCTGGTCCTGGCCAATCAGTTGGACTCCACCGGCCGCGCGCGCGAGGAAGCTGAGCGCGTGGTGACGGACGTCCTCAATCGGTTGCCCATCCCGGTGTGAGCGGGATGTTCGTGGACGAAGGGCCGGGCGGCCCTCCTCTCGACCTCGGCGCCAGCGACGGCCTATCGGGAGACTCGAGGCCGGCCCGGAAGGCCGGAGCAAGGATCGTGAACCGCGGGTCGCGTGAGCGAGGGCGTGAGCGAGTTCGTGTGCGTTTTGCGGGGAGACGGGAAGCGTGCCGCGGGCCGCTCACCCTCACGCCATTCGCCCACGCCGCCCGCTTCACGCTGGTCGCTACCGCTACCGCTCACGCCCACGCCAGCCGACCTGCGCCGGCCCCCAGTTCCCGACCTTTTTCCCGAGGCGACACTTGGCCCGACTGATCTCCCGCCTGAAACGCTGGTTCCGGCCGCCCCGCCGCTTCCGCCTCACGCGCGAAGGCAAGTGGTTCATCGGGGCCACGCTCGTGCTCGGGTTCGCGGCGGTCAATGGCGGGATCAATCTGCTCTTCCTCATCTTCGGAATGTTGCTGTGTCTGCTCCTGGCCAACGGCGTGCTCTCCGAGGCGTGCCTGCGCCGCCTGGTGGTGACCCGCCGCCTTCCCGCCGCTATCCACGCCGGAATACCTTTTCTGGTGGGCGTCGCAGTTCGCAACGCGAAGAAACGCATTCCCGCGTTCTCACTGGAAGTCGAGGACATGGTGGCGCGCAAGCCAGTCGATCGGCGCTGCTTTTATCTGAAAGTTCCGGCCGGTCGCGAGCAGGAGACCGCCTATCGCCGCACCCTGCCCCGCCGCGGAGTCCACCACCTCACGGGTCTGCGTATCTCCACGCGCTTTCCCTTCGGGCTGCTGCGCCGGTCGATCGATCTCGACGTTCCCGCCGAGTTGTTGGTTTACCCGGCCCTGCTGCCCGTGAGCGAGGTGGCGTTGTCTTCGGGCCTGGCCGAAATGAACGACCGGCAATCGACTGCCCGCACCCGGCGCGGCGAATTCGAAAGCCTGCGCGAGTTCCGGCCTGGCGACGATCCGCGCGACATCCACTGGCGCACCTCGGCCCGGCGCGGACGGCGCTTCGTGCGCCAGTTTGAAGGCAACACCGGACGACTGGTGGTGTTGGCTCTCGACGACGCCGCAACGAAAGAATCCCCGTCGGCCGATGCGCCCTTTGAGGCCGCGGTGTCGCTGGCGGCATCCGCTGCGCTGGTCCTGCTTCGGCAAGGCTTTCAGGTTGGCCTGGTCACCAGCGGCGCATTTCTCGCCCCAAGCGCAGGGAACGCCCAGGCGTCGCGCATTCTCAAGCACCTGGCGCTGGTCCAGATGCAGCCTGCCGGTGAAACCGCCGCAGGCAACAGCGTGCTCCCGGCGACCTTGCGGGCCATGCCTGTCCTGCACGTGCGGCAGGGCGCGCAAGCACCGCGACTGGAAGCCGCCCGATCCACTGCCAGGAGGGCGTCGTGAAGTTCCGCCTGGTTCACAAGCTCACGTCTTACCTGCTGGTGGCCACAGCGCTCGCCTCGCTGGCGGCCTCGGAGTCCGCGTCGTGGCTGAGCCTGGCAGCCATCACGCTGGCCGCGGTCTTGTCCTGGTTTCTCGAGCCGGACACGCGTTTGGGCATGCTGTTCGATCGCGCAGCGCCGCTGTTCAACGTGGCCACCGTGGCCCTCTTCGCCCTGGCCGTGCTGCAAGTGGCGCGCAGTTTTCCCGAAGTCGATCTCTCGCCTTTCCTCGACTTCGTGCTCTTCCTGCTCGGCTACAAGCTGTGCCAGCGCCGCAACAACCGCGACTACCTGCAGGTCTACATCCTGTCGTTCCTGGTGATGCTGGCAGCCGCCTGGCAAGCCACCAGCGCCGTGTTCATCGCGGGTTTCTTTGCCTACGTCGTCTTGGCCACATGGACCTTGATCCTTTTCCACTTGCGACGCGAAATCGAGGAGAACTACCTGGTCCGGCATACCGGCGACGCCGCGGGCGCACGCGTGACGGTCGCCCGCGTGCTCAACTCCCGCCGCGTTGTGGGCCGGCCTTTCTTCCTGGCCACCGGACTGGTGGCCGTGCTGGTGTTCGGCGGCGCGGCCCTGGTGTTCGCCAGCGTGCCGCGCGTGGGCTTGGGATTCATCTTGGGTGGCGTGCGCCGCCAGACCGGCGTGGCCGGGTTCTCCGACGAGGTCAAGCTGGGCATGCACGGCGTGCTCTCGCTCGACAACCAGACCGTGGTTCTGCGCGCCCAGGTTCCCCGCATCGCGGCCGTGCGCAGCGAGGCCGCCCGTGAAAACGAAATCGCCTCGCTGTACTGGCGCGGAACCGTGTACGACACCTATGAGAACGGCGAGTGGATCCGGTCGCGCGATGAGAGAACCCGCACCGGCCTCGTGCTTTACCATTCACCCAGCAATGATGCGCGGACCTACGTTCTTGCCAGCCCGCAAACGCCTGGCCCGCCGCCCGGACGCACGACCGCCATCAGCGGAGCGGTCGAGCAGGACATCGAGGTGGTCGCGCTGGTTCACGCCGTGGCCTTTGCCCTCGACCAGCCCACCGCGGTGGAGATGCCGCCCGCGCCGCCCGGTGCCTTCACTGCCGTCGACGTAGAAGCCCGCTGGTCCGGCGAGCTCGGCTTGCGCATGTTCCGGGTCAGTCCCTTCAACGCCGCCGATCGCCGTTCGGTCATGCCGGAATTTTCCGGAGCCCGATACCGCGCCTATTCCCGTCTGGCGGGGGCGCGGCCTGGCGCGGGCCTGCCTGAAAGCCAGCTCGCGCCCGGCGCAATGGCGCCCTATCTGCGAGCCGCTCGTTCGCTTTCGCCGCGCGTGCGCGAGCTGGCGCTGCAGCTGACACACGACAAGCCCGACGCCACGGCCAAGATCGATGCCGTGGCCAAGTGGCTGCAGGCCACGCACACATACACCATTGATCTCAAGCGCGACACCAGCATTCCCGACCCGCTGGAAGACTTTCTGTTTCATCAGTCGGCCGGGCATTGCGAATACTTCGCCACGGCCGCGGCCATCCTGTTGCGCTTGGCTGGCGTGCCCACGCGCTACGTGAACGGGTTTCTGGGCGGCGAATGGAACAGCCTGCGCCAATCGATCACCGTGCGCGACAATCGCGCCCACTCCTGGGTCGAGGCCTACCTGGGCAGCAATGGATGGGTCCGCGTCGACGCCACGCCTGCGGCTGGTCGGGCCGCGCACATGTCCCGCTTTCGCCAAATCATGGACGCAGTGGAGATGTTCTGGAGCAGCTGGGTCATCGAGTACAGCGCCAGTCAGCAGCTCTTCCTGGCCCGCAAGCTCAGCCGAGAATTCGGCTGGATGCAGCCCCGCTTCTCACCGGGCGGCCAACACCATCGCCTCAGCCGATCGCAGGTGCTGCTGGTGGCCGCGATCGCGGTGGCGATTGTGGTCGGGTTCGCTCTGCGCAAGCTGCCGCGGCGCCGGGCTGCGACCAGCAGGGCGCGGCGAGGACAGCGCGGCGAGGCGCCCATCTTTCACGTGTACCAGAAGACCCTGGACCGGCTGGCCGCGGCCGGCGTCGGCCGACACCCCGAAGAGACGCCCCACGAATATCTCGCACGCGCGCGCAAGCAGGGCGTGGCATCCGCCGACACCTTGGCCCGCCTGACGGATTGCTACGCCGAAGCTCGCTACGGCGAGATCGAGGTTCCAGTCGAGATCGTGCGGCAACTGCGCGCCGAGGCCGCGTCCATCGCCCGAGACACATAGTGTTACCGGCAGCCTTTGGCCTTGAGCTGCGGCCACCAGATCTCTTGCCAAATTGGCGCGGTCGCAAGGTCGCGAGCGCCAGTGGATCAGCCCCGGCGCGCCGCCGGCGCGTGGGACGTCGCACGCCCCTGTGACCAGGCCGTACTTCGGCCTGGACTCGCCGGCACGACCGTTGCAGAAAGCAGAGCTATCTATGGTTTCTTGTCGCCGATTGCTTGTGACCCTGCTCGGCTTGAGCGCAGCCCTCTGGGCCAGCCCAGGCTTGGCTCAGACTGGCGGTACCGGTGGAACTGCCGGTGTCGCCAGCTTGGCGGCGAGCGACTTCACCATCACTTTGCAAAACCAAGACAAGAACGGCGTCTGGGACAACCTGGCCACGACCGACGCCAACACCTACCTGGACCAGGCGCGCTGCCAGTGCGCCACTCCTGTGCAGATCGTGGTGCAGATGGTGTCGGCCTCGGTGTACAAACTGGCGTCCGTGATAACCACGGGGACGACTGCGAAACTTTACGTTGGTACTGATTGCGCGCAGCTGAACGCCAGCGGTGGGCCCTACTGTCCCGCCACTCAAGTTCTCGATTCGCTCCCTAGCATCGGATCGTTGGCGCAGGGCCCCTGGACGGTGGCGACCAGCGTAGACAGGCTCTTTGCTCCCGTCGGAGGCTGCGGCGCGACCCTCAACACGACACTCTGGCTCTGGCTCGATTCCACAGGCACAGGCGTTCCGGATTCGAGTGTGACCGGGAGTAGCGCTCCCAACCTGGGCATCTCGCTGGTCGGCGCGCCCCCTGCAGCTCCAACAGGCATCACGGTGGAGGGAGGAGACCAAGCCCTGGTGGTGTCGTGGCCACTCATATCGACAACCACTGTGACCAATCTGGCCGGCTACCTGGTGTTCTGCATGCGAGGGGACGGCCTGCAGGTTTTCAACCCGAGCTACTACAACGGCATCTACAACAACCCTCAGTACCTGACCAGCCAGATTCTGTGTCCACCCGGCACGCTGCCCACGGTCACTTCGACTGGCAACGTAGCCGGAACGACAACGGCGGTCCAGGTCCAAGCGCCATCGTTCTTCCAGGACCTCGACCCGGATTACCTCTGCTCGGGCCTCTTGCCGCCCACGCAGTCCAGCGTGCGCCTCGAGATTTTGCAGAACGGGATTCCCTACACCGTGGGCGTGGCGGCGGTAGACACCAGCCTCAACGCCAGTCCAATCGCGATGGGCTTCGTGCAAGAGCCGGTCCCAACCATCAATCTCTATCAAGCCTACCGAGACGCCGGCGGCCAGGCGACCGGCGGCTACTGCGCTCTTGCCGGCCCGGGCGCGCGGCTCGGCGCCATTTCCCTTCTGGCTGGCGCCGGACTCTTGGGGCTGGTCATCTTCCGTCGCCGCCGTCGCGCCCGACGCGCGCTCTCTCGCGGCCTGCCTTGGCTGATGGTTACGCTGGCGGCCGGTTCGGCGCAGGCACAAGTCGTGGGCCATGTGCAAACCGAAGAGGCGTCGGCCGAGCAACGCGGAGACTATCGAACCCCGAGAGAATGGGCCATCGAACTGCGCTTCGGGCCCTACACCCCTGACATCGATTCCGAATTTTCCGGCCGCGCGACCCCCTACAAGGATTTGTTCGGCAGCAAGCGGCACCTGATGTCGCAGCTGGAGTTTGACTGGCAGTTCTTTCAGGCATTCGGCTCTCTCGCCATCGGCGCGGTCATCGGCTACTACAGCGAAAGCGCCAAAGCCTTTGTCCTCGATCCGACTACGGGCCAATGCAGGCCTGACCCCAACTCGACCACGGGCGCCTGCCTGCGTTCGGGCGACGACACCAGTTTGCGGCTCATCCCGCTTGCCGCTCTTCTGGTGTACCGCTGGGACGTGGCGGCCGAACGCTGGGGGATTCCACTCGTGCCCTATGCCAAACTGGGGTTCAACTACACCTTGTGGCAAATCAACGACGGCAACGGGGACGTGCCTGACTACATGGGCGGCCATGGCTCAGGCGGCACCGCAGGTTGGCAAGCCGCGGCTGGCATGTCTCTCGTGCTCGATTTTCTCGACCCGGACGCCGCGCGCGGCCTGGACATGGAAACTGGCGTGAACCACAGCTACGTGTTCTTCGAATGGAACCACGTGGACACCTCGGGATTGGGCATGAGCAAGAAGCTGCACGTGGGCGACAGCCGGTGGGTTATCGGCTTGATGTTCGAATTCTAGCCACTATGCAGGGGCTGTGACTACCGACGCCCCGACCCTGCGGACCCTGCGCCTGATCGTCGAATACGACGGGACGGACTTTGCGGGTTGGCAGCGACAAACGGGCCAGCGCACGGTCCAGCAGTGTCTGGAAGAAGCCTTTGCCACCATGACGGGCGGGCCGGTATGCGTGCGCGGCGCTGGTCGCACCGATGCCGGCGTGCACGCCGACGGCCAGGTGGCCAGCGTGGAGATCGCCTCGCGGATTCCTGCGCTGGGATTCATGCGCGGCCTCAATTCCAATCTTCCCCGCGACATCGCCGTGCTCGACGTGGCTGACATGCCCGCGGGTTTCAATGCCCGCTGGGACGCGCGCGGCAAGATCTACCGCTACCTCATCTGGAACCACCCGGTGCGGTCACCCCGTCGCGCGCGCGACAGTTGGCACGTGTTCGCCCCGCTCGACGTGCACGCCATGCGCGAGGCCGCGGCGCTTTTCTGTGGCGAGCACGACTTCAGGGCTTTTCGCGCGGCCGACTGCGAACGCAGGACCACCGTGCGCGTTTTGCGGCGATTCGACGTGCACCGCGACGGTGGCCTCATCGCCTGCGAGGTGCAAGGAACGGCTTTTCTCAAGAACATGGTGCGCATCCTCGTCGGCACCCTGGTCGCCGTGGGCCAAGGCAAAATGCCGGCCGCCACGATTCGCGAATTGCTGACTCACGGCGATCGCACCAAGGCAGGCATGACCGCACCGGCCTGCGGACTGACCCTGGCGAAAGTCATCTACTGAGTCGATTACCCACCGGTTTCCGCAGCCATGGCCACAATCGCGTCGCGCACGCGCTGGATGAGCGCTGGCCGGTCGTCGATGGCAATGCCGCTGGTGGGAATGGGGGCGCCGATGGTGACGAACACCTCGCCGCTGCGCAAGCGCAGGCTTCCGCGCGGCATGAGCGCGCGTGTCCCGCGTAAGGCCACGGGCACGATGGGCACGCCCGCCTCCATGGCCAGGTGGAAGCCACCCTTCTTGAAGGTGCCCAGCTGTCCGTCGCGCGTGCGCGTGCCCTCGGGGAAGATCAGCACCGAGGTCCCACCCCGGATGCGTCGTCCGGCGTCGTCGATGCTTCGTCGAGCAGCCACCGCATTGGCGCGATCGATGAAGATGAAGCGGCCGGCCCACATGACCCAGCCAAGAAACGGAATGCGCGCCAGCTGCTTCTTGGCAATCATGCGGACCCGGCGCGGAATCGCCAGGAAAAGAGCCCAGATGTCCAGGGCCGAGGCATGGTTGGCCATGAACACGTAGGGCTGCTGGGGATCCAGGTTGGCCCGGTTGTCCACGTTGATGCGCACGCCGGCGAAACGAGTGACCCAGCCCGACCACCAGCGCGCCAGGTCGAGGACCCAGTCGCCCGTGGGGTCGCGCATACGCATGAACAGTCCCATCATGGTACCGAAGGCTGTCACGATCGCGATGTGGGGAATCGTCAGTAAGGATCGGAAGAAACGCACGACCGCATGGTATCCTTGCTTGGTGGATTTCCGGAAGACCTACTACATCCTTCCGAACCTTTTCACGCTGTCATGCGTTCTGAGTGGGTTCGCGTCGCTCGCCCTGTCCGCGTCGGGCGACGGTGAAACCAACCTCTATCTCGCCGCCTTGGCCATCTGTTTTGGGTTGCTTTTCGACACCTTCGACGGCCGGGTGGCGCGCCTGACCAAGACACAGACCGACCTGGGCCGCGACCTGGATTCGCTGGCCGATGTCATCACCTTCGGCGCGGCTCCGGCTCTTATGATGTACAAGTGGGGGCTCAACCACTTCGGCCTGCTGGGTATCTTCATGGCCGGGCTGTACGTCTGCGCCGGGGCCATGCGGCTGGCCCGCTTCAACGTCCTGTCCCGGCGCGACCAGACCACCGGCAAGGTCAAACCCGGCAAGTTCATGCTGGGCCTGCCCATTCCAGCGGCAGCCAGCGTGCTGGTTTTCATGGTGATCGTCAGCCACAATGCCGGCTCGTACCAGTTGGTCAGCGAGGGCTCGACCGCGCTCATCGTGCTCGTGCTCTCGGCCCTCATGGTGTCGCGCGTTCGTTTTCGCTCATTCAAAGAGCTGCGCCTCAACCGCAAGACGGTGGCGATTCTCTTGCTGGTGGGGGGCGCCTGCACAGCCATTGTCATGGCCGGCCTGGAGAAGGCGTTCATCTTCCTGTTTCTCGTGCTCGCCTACGTCGTGCTGGGCCTGGCCGAAGAGGTGATCTTCTTTCGGCAGCGGCGCGCCCAGGAACGCCGAGAGCTTCACACCCCGCCCCCCGAGCCAGCGCCGACGCAGGAAGAGGAAGTCCTGCGTGAGCTGGGCGCTTTCGATGGCGAGGAGGAGGAGTCAGAGCAGGCTAAGCATCCGGTGGCCGGTCCTCACCACGCCTAGTTCTGCTTGGTGGGCTGGCCCTTGCCCGTCGGCGCCGACTTGCCACCGTCGTCCACTTCGACGAATACGCCGTACACGATTCCGATGAGCGGGCCCAGCAAAGCGGGCACCGACACCAGGGCTTGTCCGTCGGTGATGCCCAATGGTCCAATAAGCTGCGCCGGTGCCTGCATGCCTCCGAGCACTTTGCCAGCAACCCAGAAGAGGCCCATGCAAACAGCAAGCCCGATGACACCCTTGACGATGGACGTCCACAGGGTTTCCTGCCGCCAGGGAGGCTTGCCACACACCAGACCCACCAAGAAGCCGACCGCGCCGTAGACCAGCCAGGCGGTGGCGCCCGCGCCCAAACCGACACGCGAAGCTGCGAGTCCAACAGCAGCGCCTACGATGCCGCCTTTCACGAGGCCAAGCAAAACACGAAGCATGGAGTCAGTATACCCCTCGCTCAATTCTTGGCGACGGCAGGTGGCAGACCGCGCAGGGCTGCCAGGCGGGGGCGGATGGCGTCCAGGTAGACCGAACGGTTGGCCACCGCTGGTTCGCGCGAGATGGTGAGCTTGCTGGGATCGACAAATACCCCACCTTGAGTGACACTGAAATGCAGGTGCGGCCCAGTAGAAAGACCAGTGGTTCCCACGTAGCCGATGACCTCTTTCTGCTGAACCTGCTTGCCCGGCTTCAGTCCCTTGGCGAAGCGGGACAGGTGGTAGTAGCGCGTCTGCAGCCCGCTGCCATGGTTGATCACCACTGTGTTGCCCGAGCCCGACTTCATACCAACTTCGACCACCTTGCCGCCAGCGGTGGCCCACACCGGCGTTCCCACGGGCGCGGCATAGTCGATGCCCAGGTGGGCTTTCATCCGGTGGAGAATGGGGTGGAAGCGGTGCCGGTCGAACTTCGAGCTGATGCGCACGAAACGCAGCGGGGTCTTGAGCATGCTCTTGGCCAAGGCCTGGCCTCTTTCGTCGTAGTAGTGGCCGCGCCCGCGCTGCCCTGAGGGATTCCAGTAAAACCCGCGGAAGGTGCCCGCCTTGCCGCCGTACTCCGCGGCCAGCAAGCTGCCATACTTGTAGAACTGCCCGCCCAGGTATTGCTTCTCCACAACGACCTTCCAGTGATCGCCAGGGTGGGTGTCGATGTAGAAGTTGATGTCCCAGGCGAACAAGTCGACCAGCAGGCTGACCAGCGCGCCGGATTCACCCGCCTTGGCCACCGATTCGTAGAGCGACGAATCAATTGTCCCCGAGACATCGGCGGTCTTGACCACCAGCGCCTTCTCCTCCTTGCGTGCCTGCCATGTGCCGTCGGGCTTCTGGGCGACGACGTAGCGAAGCACGGGAGTGGGTGCGTATTCAAACGATGTGGCCGCGCCCTCGTCGTCGCGAATCACCGCGTAGTGCTCGCCGGAGCGGATCAACTTGGGATCGACCAGCTTGGACAGCGCCCGGGTTACCGCGCCTGCCGCTGATCCGAAGTTCTCCTTTGCCAGGACGGTGCTGAGCGTGTCCGAGGGTCCGAATTCGCCCTCCAGTACATGCCCGTCGCTATCTCCATTGGCCGCATGCGACGCAGCAGATCCCGGTCGATCCGACCCGGCTGCCGTGGACTGTGCCCCGCCTGCGCCCTCTTTGGCCTTCCACGAAGCGCCAAGCAGCGAGCGCGGAATCGACTCCTGGGCCAAATCCTTCCGGCTGTCAGCCAGCGTCCGTTCAGTCGACACGGGCTGCATCAGCTTGCGCACCGCCGTGTCCGTGCGGAAAAAGAAGAAGTAAACGTTCACCCCGGTGAGCACGACGAGCAGGCTTCCCAGACCCAGGGAACTGCGAACATGCGACGACCGCCGCTTTCTTCGTTTGGGAACTAACGAACGAGCCACCCTATGAACCCACCACACCGTCGGCCATCAGTCAACTTCGTAATGGGAACCCTCAAAGGGTTCCCAAACCCTTCGGCCCCCCACCCGCCACCTTTCCCCGCTCGCTGCGCTCGGCCTCGCGCGATGGTCCGCGGCAAGCAAAGCTCGCCGCTCCCCACGCGATCCGTGGCAGAAACGTTCAAGCAGCGCTGGTTGGCTTGGCGCGTCTCAGCATTTCGTCGGCGTGGGCTGCGGCCTCGGGCGAAGGGCTGGAACCGCCCAACATGCGAGCGATCTCGACGCCACGCTCGGCGCCGGCCAGGACCGCCACACGAATCGTGGTGCGCCCCTTGCTGGTTTCCTTGGTCACTTTGATGTGGTGGTCGGCAAAAGCAGCAATCTGCGGCAAGTGCGTCACGACCAGGACTTGCCGATGAGCCGCCGTGGACTTGAGCATGCGGCCGATCACCTCGGCCGTTCCGCCGCCAACGCCTGAATCGACCTCGTCGAAGACATAGGTCAACGCTTCGTCGTCCTTGGCCAAGGCTTGCTTGACCGCCAACATCACGCGCGACAGCTCGCCACCTGAAGCAATGCGGTCGAGCGGCCGCGGCTCTTCACCCCGATTGGGTGCAAAAAGGAAGCGCACCCGATCTTTGCCGCTCGGACCAGGCTCTTCGCGATCTTCGACGGCGATGGGCACGCGTGCGCCGGCCAATCCCAGATCGCGCAGCGTCTCGTCCATGCGCCGGCCCAGGACGCGCGCGGCCTTGCGCCGCTGCTCCGAGATCTGCTCGCACAAGATCGTCATGCGCTTCAGCGCGGCTTCCGCCGCGGCCTTGCGCGCCGCCAGCCCCTCCTCGAAGGAACCCAGCGCAGCCAACTCCCGGTTGATTGCCTCACGCCGCTCGATGGCCGCTTCGACCGAGCCGCCGTGCTTGCGAACCAGGCGGCCAATGAGGAAAAGGCGCTCCTCGATTTCGGTCAGCCGTTCCGGGTCGAAACGGATGCTGCTGGCATAGCGCCCCAACTCGCCGGCCGAATCCTCGACCTGCGCCTGGGCCGAACGAAGGGTTTCCACCAGGGGCAACAGCGCCGGGTCGAGCTGCGCCAGGGCCGCAATCTCGCGCACCACGCCCGCGATGCGGCCCGAAACCGCATCGTCGGATGAGTAGAGGACTTCCTCGCCGCGCGTGCACGCAGCCAGAAACTTCTCCGCACCCTTGGTGCGTTCGCGCTCGGCGCGCAAGGCCTCATCCTCGCCAGGCTGCATTTCGGCCTGCTCCAGTTCGGAAAGCTGGAAACGCAAAAGATCCTCGCGCTCGGCGCGAGCCCGCGCATCCGCATCGAATCGAGCCAACTCGGCACGCGCGTCGCTCAACGCCTGATACGCCGTGCGCACTTCGGCCAGGGCGGCGCCGTTGCCCGCGAACGCGTCCACGATCGCAAGCTGACTGTCGACATCGGTGAGCAGGTGTTGGTCGTGCTGTGAGGTGATGTCAACCAGCTTGCCTACGCTAGCCGCCAGGTCGGTGGCGCTGGCCAGGCTGCCGCCCAAGTGGATACGGCCCCGGCCAGAGCGTGCGACTGCACGACGGACTACGAGCCCGTCCTCCACGCTGCGGCCTTCGGCCAGCAGACGCTCGCGCACCTCCCATCCGGCGGGCAGCTCGAACACGGCCTCCACCCTCGCCTCCTCGCACCCCGCTCGGATCATCTCGGCACTGGCACGGCTTCCGCGCAGCAGGCCCAACGCCTCGACCAGGATGCTCTTTCCAGCTCCGGTCTCGCCGGTTATCACGGTCAAGCCCGGTCCCAGGGGAACCTCGACCTCGTCGATGAGGGCGAATCCGGATACGCGCAGAAGGTTCAGCATGATCAGAGTTTCGGCACTCCGTCCTGGACAGTTGCGTGCCTCATGCCTTGCGTTCTCCCCAAGAGAGTTTCTGGCGCAAAATGCTGAAGAACGAGCTGTGCGGCCGGAAAACGCGCAAAGGCCGCGGCGCCTTGCGCACCTCGACCACGTCCCCAGGCGCCACCTCTCGGCTCCACAAACCGTCCACCGTCAGGATGGCGTGGTCAGTGGACACGTTGGTGACGGACAGCCCTTGATCAGCGCGAACCACCAGGGGACGGTTTGTCAGCGTGTGCGGGCAGATGGGAGTCAAGACGATGGCCTCGAGATCGGGGGTCAGGATAGGACCACCGGCTGACAAGTTGTACGCCGTGGACCCGGTGGGCGTGGAGAGAATGAGTCCGTCGGCCTTGTAGGTCGCGATGGTGTCCCCGTCGAGAGACGCGGCCAGGTCCATCAAACGAGCGAGGTTGCGTTGTGTAATGACCGCTTCGTTGAGCGCGCTGTGGCTCTCGATTTCTCCGCCAGCGGTTCGGAGAGTGACATGCAGCCGCATCCTCTTTTCGACACCCAGGCGGCCTTCGGCGGCGTCGACAAGGGCCGCGTTGGCCTCAGATGTGGCGTAGGGCGTGAGGAAGCCCAAGCTGCCAAGATTGAGGCCTAGCAGAGGGACATCGTGATCCCCAACCATGCCTGCGCCGTACAAGAATGTTCCATCGCCCCCCAGCGCAACCAACATGTCGGCGGATTTGGCCACCTCGGCGCCAGGCCCGCTGGGAAAGCCCGGCGGAGGGCATTCGCCGTAGTCGTTGACGAAGACGGCGTCGATTCCACGGCCACGCAGCCCTTCCGCAAGGGTCGTGGCCAGAGCAAGCCCGTCGGGATTTCCGCGCCTGACGAGAAAACCAATACGCATTGCGCGGATTATTGCACGAACACGAACACCCGTTGCTGGACTCAACACGCAATGGATGATTTGGGCCAGGAAGCTGACCCGGGCGCGACAGGCGCGCTACTGCTGCATCTCGTAGAAAATCGTGATGCTAAGGCAGTGGAATTCGCGGTCTGAGCTTTGCGTCACGACTTTGTCGATAATCCGCGCTTTTGGATTGTCGTGGATCCATCGAGTGAGCACTTCGCCAAGTTCGTCTCGGTCCTTGGCCTTCGTTGCCGTGAATACCTTAGCCCCCATCATGGCTTTTCTCCTTCTGGCTTTTCTGATCGCCCGGTCTGTGGCACGAAGCTCTCTCGCAAACCTCCGCGCACTGATCAAATACAACTCACTTCGCGCAGTGTAAAGATTTTTTTTCGTCATGCTCAATACAAATATACAGACGCGAGGTGTTGAACTCACACGCGGCCTTGACCGGAGGCTCACACAGTGCTTAATCTCCAGTCCCTTCTGAAATCGGACCCCCCTGGAGGAATTTGCTTGGAGACACTGCTCGGACGCCCCTTGGAAGTCGAAGTTCGGGATTCCATCGAAAAAGCGATGAAGATCCTGAAGCAAAAGATGTCTAAAGAAGGCATCCTCCAGGAGATCAAGCGCCGCCGCTACCACGAAAAACCCTCGGTGAAGCGCAAGCGCAAGATCCGCGAGGCGCGCAAGCGGCGACGGCGCGAGGCCAAGCGGCGCGTTGTGCGCTAGCGCCTCGTCCGGTTCCTGGCCGTCCCGATTCTTCCGGGCGCTGCCCTTGCACTGCCCGTGCATGGGTGTGGGTTAGCCGTGCAAGTCTGGATCGAGGTCCACATCGAGACCAACACCGACGTGGCTGACCTCGTGGCCGCTGCCGCGGGCCCGCTCACGGGCGGCGTCGAACTGCGCGACACGGAAACCTTGTTGTCGGCGACGGCAGGGCGCACCTGCGTGGTGGCCTTGTGCGAGCCCGACCGAGCCCAGTCGCTGCTCGACGTTGTCGACGAAACCCTGGACACCGCGCGCGCCGCCGGAATGGCCGTCGATCCAGTGACCATTCGCACGCGCGAAGCGAACGAAGACGAGTGGCGAGACGTGTGGAAGCAATTCTTTCGCGCCACGCGAGTGGGCCGTCGGTTCACCGTGCGTCCGAGTTGGGACGCGCGTGAGGCGCCCGCGGGCGAGTTCGTCATCGACCTCGACCCTGGGATGGCCTTTGGCACCGGCGCGCATCCGTCGACACGACTGGTGATTAAGTTGGCCGAAGAGATTCGCGAGTCTCGGCCCGGTTTGAAGCATGTGCTCGATCTTGGATGTGGATCCGGGATTCTGTCCATCGTGGCTGCGCGGCTGTGGCCCGAGGCGTGCGGTTTGGCCGTGGACAACGATCCCCACGCGACCACTTGCGCGCAGGAAAACCTGGAGCGCAACCAAGTCGCCAACTTCGAGGTGCGCACCGATACGCTGGCTGGGGTGACCACCCGTTTCGACCTGGTCATGGCCAACATCCAGGCCGATGTCCTGACCGGGCTTGCGCCACAGCTCCCGGCCCGACTGGCGCCCGACGGGTTGGTCATTCTCTCCGGTCTGCTGCTTGAGCAGGTCGAGCCGGTGCTGGCGGTCTTCTGCGCTGCCGGGTTCGTGCTGGATGCGCGTGCCGACGAAGGTGAATGGGGCGCGCTTCGCCTGCGCCGAATCCCAGGACCGTAGTTCTTCCTGTGCCGGCGGTGCGCTTCGTGGTGAAATCCCGGGCTCATGCCACGCGTGTTCATTCCAGCGCAGCTTCTCGACCACGAACGGGTGACGCTCGATCGGATCGCGTCCAGGCACCTGGTCAAGGTTCTTCGGCTGCAGGCCGGCGCTGAAGTCTGCGTCTTCGACGGCTGCGGCACCGAGATCGAAGGGCGCATCGTGCGCGCCAGCGCAGCTGGCGTCGAGGTGGCGCTGGGAGCGCGCCATCGCGTGCCCCTGCCGCTGGCGAGCATCACGCTGCTGCAGTCGGTGCCACGCGGTGATCGCATGGATTTCATCGTGCAGAAGACGACCGAGCTGGGAGTGACACGAATCATTCCCGTGCTGAGTGCCCGTGGCATGGTGAAGCCACCGCCGGGCAAGACCCGCCGCTGGCGGACCATCGCCCAGGAAGCGGCCCGCCAGTCGGGACGCGCGGACGTGCCGGAAGTGGCTGAGGTGACTGCTCTCGACGTGGCGCTGGCTGGCGCCGCGGAAGCTGGCGGCACGCGCCTGGTGCTGTGGGAAGAAGAGCGCGCCCTGCCCTTGCGTCGCATATTCGTCCAGACGCCGCCTTTGCCGGTGACCTTGCTGGTCGGGCCCGAGGGTGGTTTCTCGCAGGAAGAAATCGAGAGCGCCCGCGGGCAGGGTTTCCGCACCGTGAGTCTCGGCCCGCGCATCCTCCGGGTGGAAACTGCCGCTTTGGTCGCTGTCGCGCTAACGCAAGCAGCCGTCGGCGGACTGGACTAGCAAAACTTGCAAGGTGGAGCAGCTGTTCACACAATGGCTACGTGACCACCTACGCGGCCGTTTGCAACGCCATGGCGACTCTCGACGAGTCGGCGCCTTCGCGGCCCAACGATTCGGGCGAAGCGAATCGCGCTGTTCCGTCGGAATCTGCGGCCGCGCCTCAGCCGGCGGCGCGCAGCCAGCGCGTGCTTCGTGTGCGCGCAGCGGGCGTCATGCGACGTTTGCTCGCAGCCATCATCGACGCCGTGCTGGTCACCGCAGTCGCCGTCGGCGCAACCCTGGTTGCGGCGCTGGCGCTCGGCGCGTCGCTGCCCGGTTCCAAGGAACTGGGCCCCGACTTCGTGCTCGCCGGTTTGCTCGACCGCAATCCCATGGCTCTCGGCGCGCTTGGCCTGCTGGCCGGGATGAGCGCGCTCTATCAAATCTACCTGGGCGGCATTCTGGGTCAGACTGCGGGCAAGCGCCTGCTTCGCCTTCGCGTAATTTCATGGCGCGGCACCGCGCCTGGACCGTTGCTGGGCTGTCTGCGTTTCGTCGCGCTGCTGCTCAGCCTTTTGCCCGTGGGGCTGGGCTGGCTGTGGTGCTTGTTCGACCGCGAGCGACGCGCCCTGCACGATCACCTGTCCGGAACCTACGTGATCATCGAGGACCGGTGATGAAGAGGCCGCGCATCCCGGCGGCCCCTACCACGGCCCGCTAGATCCCATGCCCATTTCGCCTCTGGCGTCAGCCCTGGTAAGAGCATCGCTCTTTTCGCAAGAGATGGCGGAGCAAGTCGAACATCGCCGCCAGCTCTATGGAGGTGGTCTCGACACCGTGCTGCTGGAGATGGGCCTCGTGGACGAGGGAAGCCTGGTCACACACCTGGCCGACTTCACGGGGATTCCGGCCGCGCCCCTCGAACGGCTGGCCGAGCCCGACCTGGACGCAGGCCCTTGGCTCGACGCGGGCGCCGCGGCCCGCCTGGGCGCGGTTCCCATCGGCCGGCGCGAGGACGCGCTGGAATTGGCCATTCATCCTGAGGCCGACCACGACTCTCTGGTGGCGTGGGCCGGGGAGCGCCACCTGCTGGTGGAGCCATACTTGGTGACCGAGGCTCGCTTTCGCGGCCTTCTGGGCGTGGTCTACCGCATCCCTGTGCCGCCGCGATTCGTGTCGCTGCTGGCCGCGCTCATGGGCGCCACACAGGCCCGTCGCTGGCTGGCGTTGGCTCAGCCTTCTCCCGCGGCACCACGCACGCCCTCGGTGACCGCACCCGTCGACGAAGTCGGGATTCTGATCGAAACAGCACGTCTGGGCGACGAAGCCGCGCGCACTTCGGCCTGGCGCGCCCTAGGCCGCCGCCTGCAGGACGCGCGGGTGGTGGCGGTGTCGCGCTCGCTGCAGGCCAAACTGTCCGGCCCCGACCCGGCCGTCGCCACTGCTGCCTTGGCTGCCCTGGCCGAGTTGCGCGATCCCGCGTCCTTGCCGGCCATCATCGACCGCCTGGAGAGCGTTGACAAACAGGTAGCTCTGACTGCACGTTCGACCTTGCTGGCTCTCGCTGGCGACGACCTCGGCCCCAAGCGGCGACGCTGGCTGGATTGGTGGGAAAAGATGCAGCACCGGCCGCGTCTGGAATGGCTGCTGGAAGCGCTGGCCCACCGCGATCCGCATATACGCCTGGCCGCCTCGCAAGAACTGCAGGAGATCACCGGCGAGTACTTCGGCTACCACTACGATCTTCCCGAGCGCGACCGCGAAGAAGCCCGCCGCCGCTGGCTGGAATGGTGGCACACTACCGGCAAGCGGCGATTCTTGGCATAAGAGAAAGCGGACGCTCGGCGCTGACGGGCTGATGCCGGTGGCGCTTCTCGGCGGCCGCACGCCAACGGCCGCGCTGCGCGCGTCCATGGCGCGCTCGGCGGACGGGTCCCTCGGCGCCCAGCTACGCTGGTCGCCATGGCCCCGGCCGCCCGCCGACGCGCCGAGCTTGCCTCTGCTCAGAACCTTCTCCTAACCTCGGCCATCGGAAAGCATCAACCCGCGTTGCCTCTTAGCATCCGGCCGACAAGCCGGGCTGCTGGCAAGGAGGGCCGAGAACCGGACCGGAATGTACTGATGTACTTGAGGACCGGAAGCGCAGGCCCGACGCAGCCAGCGGCCCGGATCGCCGGCCGTCGTCACCTCTGTGGCTTGAGGGTGGCTTCGCTGTGCTAGATTGCGCCCCCAATGTTCGAGACACTGACGCAAGGATTCCGAACTGCCAAGCAGAAGTTCCAGGGCGTGGCAGAACTGAACGAGAGCACGGTCGACGCCGCACTGGTGGACGTGCGCACTTCGCTGCTCGAGGCCGACGTCGGTTTCGAGGTCGTGCAGGACTTCTGCAAGCGGGTCAGGGAGAAGGCTCTTGGCGTGATCGTCAAGGTGCGGGCGAGCAGCAACGAAAGAGTCCGTCGCGTGACTCCAGAGGACCACTTCGTCAAGCTGTGCCACGACGAACTGGTCGAGCTGATGGGGCCAGTCGATTCGAGCATTCGCTTCGCCAAGAAGGGCCCCACCGGCATCATGGTGGTGGGCCTGCAGGGAAGCGGCAAGACCACCACCGTCGGCAAACTGGCGCGTTTGCTGGAAAAGCGCGGCAGGCGTCCCCTGCTGGTTGCCGCCGACGTGTACCGGCCCGCGGCCATCGACCAGCTCCGCATTTTGGGCGAGCAACTTCACATGCCGGTCTTTTCCGAGCCCGGAGGCAGCCCGCCGCTCATCTGCGAAAAGGCCCAACGAATCGCCGCCGAATCAGGCCGCGACACGGTTCTCTTCGACACCGCCGGCCGGCTCGCCATCGACGAGCCGCTGATGAACGAGCTGAAGGAAATCAAGCGGCGCTGCAATCCGGCCAACGTCTTGTTCGTGGTCGACGCCATGATCGGCCAGGACGCGGTGACCACGGCCAAGACCTTCCACGACTGGCTGGCCTACGACGGCGTCATCCTGACCAAGCTCGACGGCGACGCGCGCGGCGGCGCGGCCCTTTCGGTGAAAGCGGTGACCGGCAAGGCGGTCAAGTACGTGGGTATGGGCGAGTCGCTTGACCGCCTGGAGGAATTCCGGCCCGACGGCATGGCCAGCCGGATCCTCGGTCGCGGCGACGTGGTCGGGCTCATCACCCAGTTTGAAGAGGTGGTGGACGAGGAGAAAGCCGAGCAGGACGCCCTGCGCATGCTCAAGGGGAAGTTCGACATGAACGACTTCCTCGAGCAGATCTCCGTGCTCAAGAAAATGGGGCCGCTCGCCGACCTGGTGGACAAGATCCCGGGCGTCGCCGACGCCAACCTGCAAGTGGACGATCGCGAGCTGGTGCGTATCGGCTCGATGATCTCGTCGATGACCGAGGATGAACGCCGCCACCCCGAGCGTTTCATCGTCACCAGCTGGGAAGAAGTCATCGAGGGCGGCAAGCGCAAAAAAAAACGCAGCGCCTTCTACGACATGGGCCGCCTGGCCCGCGTGGGCCGTGGCTGCGGCCGCAAAGAATCCGAGGTCGCCGACCTGCTCAACCGTTTCGCCATGATGAGGCAGGTCATGATGCAGCTCGGGGCTTCAACTGGGCTGCTCGGCAAGATCCCTGGCTTCAAGGGCATCGCCCAGGCCAAGAAACTGCTCGGTGGCATGGACATGGATCAGCTGGCCGCCATGATGAGCACGCCGTCGCCCGAGCGCGGCCATTTCCAGGCGCCCCAGCGCAACCAAGACCGGTCCAAGGAAAAGCGCAAGCGCAAGGACGCGCGCAAGGCACGCAAGAAGGCACGCCGGCGCAAGTAGCACGCGTGTTGCCTAGAAACTAGGTGTGGCGACCAAGAGATCGAGCTTCGCCGAGTCGCTGCGCGCCTGCCAGACAGCGCAAGCCGCTGGCAGCAAAGCGGTCTGCAGAGGCACGAGCGGGAGTGCGCCTCCCTGTGTCATAAGAACCCCGCGCCCGTCGACGCAGGTAACGACCGCGCAGGCGTCATGGGACAGGCGGCGCAGCGTTGCCCCCGCAGACACACGAAACTGCTCCACGGCAAAGCACGGACAGGTGACCAGCGAGCGGGACGCGACCCCGCCTGTCGGATCGGTGTGCCACGCAGGCCGCAACGGCCCGAACCCGGTGCGGGAAAAATCGATGGTGGCCAGGGACTCAGCCACGTGCAGCGGACGTGGCTTTCCGTCCAGGCCCATGCGGTCCCAGTCGTAGACGCGGAAGGTGGTGTCCGAGGTCTGCTGAATTTCGTAGAGCAAGCACCCCTCGCCCAAGGCGTGCACCGTGCGCGCCTCGATGAAAAAGACATCCCCAGCCTTGCCGTCAAAGCGATTGAGGGTGGCGGCCACTGTCCGCTCGGCCAGGGCGCGTTCGAAAACCTCGCGACTGACACCCGGACGCGTGCCCTGGAACAGCACGCCGCCGTCGGAAAGAATCACCCAGCACTCGGTCTTGCCACGGTTGCCTGCGCCCAAAATTGCTGCCGTGACGTCGTCAGGATGGACCTGGACGCTCAGGTGGTCGGCGGCATCGATCATCTTGACCATGAGTGGAAATACGCCCCCGCGAAAACCCGTGCCCACCAGCGCTGGTCCGTCATGTGCAACCAACTGGCGCAGGGTACGGCCGGCCAGCGGGCCCTGCGCGACCACACTCATCCCGCGCTCGTGATCCGCCAGGTCCCATGATTCGCCGATCGGCCCTGGCGGCAGATCCTGGCGCCATTGCTGCAGACGCCGCCCGCCCCACACGAGGGTTTGGTAGGCAGGTCGAAATGTGAGAGGCGTGCGAAAATCCACTGCTGAAACCGCTTCTAGCCTAAGTCCCCAGAATAAACGACAGAGCGAGTGCGATCGCCGCGGCCAGCACCAGAGCCGCGATGACCATCAACGCTCCTGGGCCGTGCCATGCCGATCTCTTCCTGTGGCCGACAGGCCCAGGTTCAGGCCGCGCGACCGGACTCGGCCGCACCAGCTGGTTCGAAGTGCGCGTGTCGACAAGGGCCGGCTCGCCCGCTCGGCCATCGCGCGATGAGTCCGCATCAGCTCCTGCCTTGGCGGCCTGCCCGGCCCGCGCCTCGACTTCCTGCAACTGTCGCAAATAGCGATCTTCGGGATCGTCTAGTCGGAAGGTGGTTTGGCCCAAGCGCAACACATCACCATCAGACAGCCGCCGCTCGCCTGCCAGGCGCTCGCCCCTCAACACGACACCGTTTTTCGAGTCGAGATCGCGCACAAACACACCGTCCCAGCGACGTGCGAATTCCGCGTGCTCGCGCGAAATGTCGTCGTCGGGCACCACCAGGTTGCAGCCGGTTCCCCGTCCCACAAGGTAGCGGCGGCCCGCAGCCTCCAGGCGTAGCTCGCGTCCCTGGGCAGGACCGTCCCTCACCACGACGCGGGCCACTTCGGCCGGCCGGGAGGTCCCGAAGAGATCGCTCACCAAACGGCGCGCCAGCGTGGCCGTCGATTCGAATTGAGCCCCCTGCCCGCCCGTGCCTTGGTCGAGCGCGCCCTCGCCCTCGAAGACCAGATCGACGCTGGCCAGGCGCAAGACGTCGCCCACAGAAAGTGCCTGCGGCACAAACGGCGTCAGGCGGCGGCCGTTGAGAAGCGTGCCATTGGCACTTTCCAGATCGGCCACCAGCCAACTTTTTTCGCCCCGAGAGAGACGGGCGTGCTGCTCGGACACCGAAGCAAAGGGCAGCTCGATGTCGCTTCCCCGACGGCGGCCAATCACCAGTTCGGCGTCGCGCGGCTCGATCTCCGCCACGCGCTCGACCGAGGCTGCCGCCGCTGGCCCACTGCCAGCCCGAATGCGAAAGCGAAGCGACGGGCTCTTCACGGGGTGCGGGCCGACCGGGCCGGATCAGGAACTACCGCCGCCGCTCTCGCCGGACGAGGTCGGGGAAACCGCGGCAGTCGGCTGGGCCACAGGCGGGTCCTGTGCCGGTGGTGCGGGTGGCGCAGGCACTGGGCCGGGGTCGATGCCATGTTGCTTGAGCGCCGCCAGGTAGTGATCCCGTTCGGCGATGGCCGCCAGCAGCTTGGAACGCATCACATCGTTGTTCTGCTTGAGACGACCAATCTCGGACAGGTCGCGCTGGCGCGTCGAATCCGTCTTGGACGCCCGCGCCAGGGCTTTGAGGAATTCGGCCTGGGGAACCTCGGCGAACGGCGTGGCCCGGTACTGGCCCGTCTCGACCTTTTCGAGGTAGCCCTCGGCTGCCAGGCCGAGGAGAGAGCGCGACACCAACGACTCACTGGCGCCGATGGCCAACGAAATGTCGACCGGCGCGAAGACCTGGCCGGATTGAGCAAGTTTCTTCAGCTCGTCGAAAAGTTCCTGCCGACCCAGCTTGCTGCCGGAGTCGCTGCCGCTGCTGAAGCTGGTGCGGATGCCCGCCGCGTGGCTGCGCTTGAGACTCATGGTCACCCCCTCTATGAGTGGGGTACCTTATACTCCAATTCTCGCCGCAGTGTGAGCCTGTGTGCCAGCGCCGATCAGCGGCCCTTGCGGCGCGGACGCGAACGCTGATTCGATTCGGGGTCCGCCTTGGCTGGGACCGGCATGGGAATCTCCCACAACCGCGCGGCCGCGGGGTCAGCCCGATAGCGCTTGACCAGGTAGACGAGCAGACCGATCCCCGCCACCACCGAGGCCAGTCCGATGAATTGCGAAGTCGACAGGACGCCCACGTTGCCTCGGTCGTCGTCGCCGCGATAGATCTCGATGATGGAGCGCAGGATACCGTAGCCCATCACCCAGCCCAGGAACACTTCACCGGAGAACTTGCGCACGCGACGCAAGACCATGACCAGGCCAAAAATCGCCAGCCCGGCCAGGGATTCGTAGATCTGCGTGGGATGGACAGGCAACGACCACGCCGAGTCCGGGGCCAGCGCGTGCATGTTGTACACGTGATCCTTCCAGGCCGGCGCGTCCTTGGGGAAGCGGATGGCCCAGGCCACGTGCGATACCTTGCCGTAGTCGCAGCCGAAAAGCAGGCAGCCCACGCGTGTGATCGCCGTGCCCAGCACCACCGACGGCGCGGACGCATCAGCCCAGCGCAGAAGCGCGATCTTGCGCCGGCGGCAGCCGTACCAGCTGGCAAAAAAGCCGCCTAGCATCCCGCCGTAGGCGACCAGCCCGCCCTTGTTGAGCATGACGATGTCGAGTGGATTCGAGAACTCATTGAACTGCGTGATGACGTAGAGCAAGCGGGCACCCACGATCGACCAGACCGCGGTCCACATGTAGATGGCGCCCGCATCCTCGCTGCCGATGCCGTCGTTACGGGCCAGACGCATGGCCAGAAACCAGCCCACCACCAGACCGGTGGTCAACATCACGCCGTAGGAATAGATGGGCACGGGCAGCCAGGGCGCGCCGAATATCCCGGCCGAGGGAATCCAGGTTCCGCCCCGCAGTCCCATGAGCGCCCACGCGCCAGCCACCATGAGCAAAGGAGTGGACGACGCCGGTACCCTGGGGTTGCGGCGGCGCTGCACATGATTGCGCACGAACGACCCAACCGCTAGAACCAAAGCCGCGACAAAAAGCACCTTCGAGGGAAGTTGCACGAGGATCGGATGCATGACTGACCATACCCCGATGTCGCGCGACAGTCGACTGGCTCAGCCCCTGACCGCCCGAAAGGCCGGCCCGAGGGTCGCGGCTCGCGGCTCGGGGAACTGCCCTGGCGCTATGAGCGGAGCGAGCGGACCAGGGCGTCTCTCCCCGCGGAAACGGAAACTTGGCCGCGGCTGCAGCAACACGGGCTGGCCAGACGGCGCGATCGAATTACCCGACCAGCTCTAGCTATCCCCCAGCTTCTTCTTCAGATCGGCCAACGCATCGTCGACCGATTGCTGCTCGCTCATCTCGCGCAGCTTGCGTTCGGCTGCGACCGCCGCGGCCGTCTGGCCCGTCAGCTCGTCGTCGAGGCCCACCTCGGCTTCCAGAGTTTCGATCTTTCCTGACATCCGTTCGAAGTCTTCGAAGGCCGAGGCCTTGCCAGAAACCGCGCTCTGACCTCGTTTGGCAGCACGCGCCTTTTCGCGCAGGGTTCCCTGGCGCAGCTTCACATCCTGCACCCGCGCCTCCAGGGCCTTCAATCCCACGCTCAGTTGCGCCGAGTACGCCCGCTGGTCGGACAGCGCCTTTTCCGCCTCGATGCGATCGGCTTCCTTTTCAGCCTTGCGGCGCAGCGCCTCCTTGGCCAAGGCGTCGTCGCCGGCTTGCACGGCCCGCATCGCATGCCCTTCCCAGGACTTGACCTCTTCGGCCAGGTCGTCCACGCGCTTGCCCATGCGTTTCTCCTCGGCCAAGCACCGCACGACCTCGCCGCGCGCCTCGCGCACCGAATCCTCCATGTCCCGCACAAGCTGATCGATCTCCTTGGCCGGGTCCTGCATGGAGTCGATGAGGTCGTTGACGTTGGATTTAACCAGGGTGGAGAGGCGTCCGAGGATTGCCATGGCTGCAAGTCTACTGGCACCGCGCACGCGTGTCGATTCGGTCGCGACTTTCTGCTAGCGTTGTCGTCGATGCGTCTACGCGACATCGCGGGCCAGGATCGGGCGACCGCGCTGCTCTTGCGCGCGGTGGCGTCGGGGCGTCTGGCCCACGCGACATTGTTCGACGGACCCGATGGCGTGGGCAAGCGCAGCGCGGCCCTGGGATTGGCCCTGGCCCTGTGTTGCCCGGACGAGCCGCACCAAGGCTGCGGCACCTGCGATGTGTGCCGGCGCATCCTGGCTGGCCAGCATCCTGACGTGCGCGTGCTGGTGCCCGAGACCACGCAATTCTTGATCGAGCAGGCCAAGGACATCGTGGCGCTGGCCTCCACCCGGCCGCACGAGGCACCGGCGCGCGTGCTGATCGTCGACCAGGCCGACTGCCTCAATCCCAGCGCAGCCAACTGTTTGCTCAAGACCTTGGAAGAACCACTGGCCGGCAATTTCATCGTGCTGGTCACGTCTGCGCCGGCTCGCCTGCTGCCCACCATTCGCTCGCGCTGCCAGCGCGTGCGTTTCGTCGGCCTCGCGCCTGCCACCTTGATCGAGCTGGCTGCCCGCCAGGGAATCGATCGTGCGCACGCCGAAACCGCCGCAGCCACCGCTGGCGGGTCGGTGGCGCGCCTGTTCGAGTTGTGCGCGTCCGAGGAGGAGTCGAATCTGTGGACCGTGGCCAACCGTTTCCGCCAAGCCGCAGCCGCCAGCGAGATGGGACCGATCTTCGATGCCGCCGCGGCGTTTTCCGACAAGGAAGAGCGACAAGACTTGCCCGAGGCGCTGGTGCTGCTGGCCGGTTTCTACCGGGATGCCCTGGCCCTGGCAGCTGGCGCACAGGATCTGGTTCTGCTGGGCAATCACAGCGCCGAAATGGCCTGCCCCGCGGCCGCGTGCCGGCACAGTTTCGTGCCGTTGCGCCGGGCCGTGACCGCCGTGCTGGATGCCCGCTCGGCTCTGGCCGCCAACGTGAACGCGGTCACGGCGCTGGAGAAGATGATGATGGACATTCGCTCCTCGGCCGTGGAGGCGTCATGAACGATCTGCCAGCCCCGCCCGCGCCCCGACCTACGCCGCGCGACCTGCCGGCCTTGCGCACAGAAGAACGCAAGGTCGTGGGTGTGAAGTACACGCCCACCAGCCCGACCATCGACTGCGACTCGGGCACCCTGGTGCTCCGGCGTGGTGAAGCGGTGGTGGTGGACGACCGCTCCGGCGGAACCATGGCCATCGTCAGCGTGCCGACCACCACACGCAAGGGTGGCGGAACGCTGGGTCGCATCTTGCGCAAAGCCGAGCCCCGCGACCTGGCGCGCGCCCAGGAGGAACAGCGACGCGAGGCCGACGCGCTGGCTTTTGCCCGCGAACGAGCCCACGCCTTGCACCTGCCCATCAAGGTGTTTCGGGTCGACGTCGGCCATAGCGGCGACCGCGCCCTGGTCTGCTTCTCGTCGGAGAAGCGCATCGACTTCCGCGATCTTTTGCGCGATCTGTCCGCCCGCCTGCACGCCCGCATCGAAATGCGGCAGACCGGCGTGCGCGACGAGGCCAAGTCGGTCGGCGGTATCGGATCCTGCGGTCGCGAACTGTGCTGCTCGACCTTCCTGCCGCACTTCGTGCCGGTGTCGATCAAGATGGCCAAGAATCAGCGCTTGGTGCTCAACCCAACCAAGGTCGCAGGCCAGTGCGGGCGGCTCAAGTGCTGCCTGATGTACGAGGACGCGCAGTACGTGGAAGCCAGCAAGGGCCTGCCCAGGGTGGGCAAGCAGGTGCAAACGCCCGACGGTGTGGGGCGGGTCGACGACCTGGACGTGCTCGGTCGCCGGGTGCGGGTCTCCTTCCCGGATCGGCCCTCCGCGACCTTCAACGCCGACCAGGTCCATGCCCTCACGCCCTACGCCACCCCGACCCCGGCGCCGGTCTCCGTGCGTGACGGCCTTGCGGATACAGCCAAGGATGAAAATTCGTCTACTCCTTCGCCCGTTGCTGAGAACGCCGATGCGAGCGGGGGAAACACAGAGCCCGAACCGCAGTAGTCGTGAATACGGCATACTCCTGCCTCAATCAGTAGTGCCAGGATCGGAACTCGCCCGGTTCCGATGCCTGCCAAGTCGTACGGTCGCCAAGCTGCCGCTTCGGAGCCATTGCGCCTGATCGTGCGAAAAGACTATCGCGATGTCGTCATCGCATTGGCAACCAACTGCTTCAGGTCGTCGGCCCCGACGAACAGGTCACCCGGGAATTTGCGATACTTCAAAATTTCGCGATAGATGGGTTCACCTTGATAGACATTGAGTTGAAAGCCAGCCAAGTACTGAAGCCGCAGATCCCGATCATGGTTGATTTCTGCATCCCTGAGCCACGGTCTCAGATCGGACGCCTGTCCGGCAAAGGTGCCCAGCAGCTCTATGGGCGGCTTGAACCCCACACCCATGATCGCCGCCAGCACCCCCGAATAGTCCTGACGCTCGGCCCGATCTCGCACCTGGTCTAGGTCAATCGTAAGAGGATCGACCTTGCCCATAAGAACCGTGTCATAGCCCTGGCCGTTGTTGGTGTTCCCCCAAATCGAAGTGTAGGGAAATGCGTCCAAGAAGGTTGCGATCTCGCTCTTGACCACGGCGGAATCGCTTTCGTAAAGCGGCACCCACTGGGTGACCAGGCCACCGGGATTCAAGTGTTGGCGAACCAGATCGAAGTACTCTTTGGTGTACAGAGTCGCCGCTCCCTTGACCCACGGATGAATCGGATCCGAGGTAATAATGTCGAATTTCTCACGGGTGGTAAGGATGAAGTGGCGGGCATCGTCGTAGATGACTTGCGTGCGCGCATCGTCAAGCACGTGACCATTCTCCGCCCCAAAATAGCGGGACACCACCTTGGGAATCAGGGGCTCGATCTCGCAGATGACGATTCTCTTGATGTCGGGATAGGGCAGGAACGAGCCGGCGGTAATGCCGGCGCCAAATCCGACAATCAGAACCGAACGCGGTTGCGGGTGGAGCAGGGCTGGAATATTTCCCAGCATGGACTGCAGGCGCATGTCCATGGGCGCTGTCGACGCTTCCACTTTGCCGCTGACGTGGAAAGTACGCACGCCCGTCTGTGCCTCCGACACGGCCACCGAGGCATTCATGCCTTCTCCGACAAAGTGGAACTTGGGCAGGGGATTGAAGCTGAGGGCGTAACGTCCGTATCCCACGGTGCCGGCTGGAATCGGCGCCACACTCCAGATAAGAAGCGCCACAATGGCAGTGAAAATCGCCGCGGGCGCCGCGCCGGCCGCCTTGGAAGCGACCTTGCCCGGCCGAGCAGCTGCTTGCTGAGACGACGAGGCGAGGGCCAGCACCGCGGCCAGCGCGGTCAGGGCCAGGAGCAAGCGCTGGGCTTGCTGGGTTCCCATGGTGGGGATGACCAGCATGCTGAATCCCAGGGCGCCGAAGATTGCTCCCACGGTATTGGCGGCGTAGATTCCTCCCACCAGGCGCCCGGGGTCCTGCCCGCGCGACGCCGCTGCCGCTAGCGCCAGGGGGAAACTTGCCCCCCAACAGCAGGCCGCCGGCAGGATCGCCCACAGGCAGCGGACCAGATCAATTTGGAAGATAATGCCCGGGCTGTGGGCCAGCGAAGGATTGATTGGCCAATAGGGAAGGGATCGCGTGAGCATGTTCGCGGTCCAGCCTATGGCCAGGGCCAGCAACATCTGGCACCAAGCCAAGGCGATGCGCGGTGTCTCCGTCCGGCGCGAAAGGTACGACCCGGCACTGCTGCCGATGCCCAGGCCCACGAGAAACACTGCCAAAATAATCGAGAAGGTGTAGACCGTCGCACCCAGCATCAGTGACAGCAGTCGGGTCCACACAACCTCAGCCCCAAGAGCGCTCATTCCCGACAGCGCGATCGTGACATAGACCAGGCGGGTGCCGGCGGCAGCGGTCGCCGGCCGCGCTGGCCCTGAGTCAGCGGCCGTGCGATGGGGCGATAGTCTTGCCAAGGCTAGGGCTACGCCCGCCACAGTTGCATTCACGGCCACCGCTGCGAAGGTCGCGGTGGCAGTCCCGTGCACGCGCAGGAGATAGAACCCGGCCAGCAACGAGCCCAACACCGCGCCGGCGATATTCCCGCCGTAGAAGAAGCCCAGCCAGGAAACTCCCTCTCTTGTGCTTTCGATCCAGCGGGCAATCGCTGGCAGGGTCGCACCCATCAGCAGGGTGGGCGGCAGCAGAGCGAGTGCGCAGACGAGTCCGCGCAGCAGAATCCCGGGAAGGCCATATCCGACGCCCGCTGCATAGAGGCTTCCAATGGCAGGCACTCCCACCAACACCAAGATCGCGAAAAGCCCAATCGCCAACTCCATGAACGCGTAGACACGCAGGGGATGCTCTCGCGCCGAGACGATCCGCGGCAAGGCGAAGCTCCCCAGACACATTCCGCCCATGAAGGTTCCCAGCAACACGCCCAGGGACACAGCGGTTGATCCAATCACCAGTTGCAACAACTGGAACCAAATGATCTCGTAAATCAGCGCAGCGCACCCGCTCCCGACAAACAGCAAGAGCAGCAGAGGAAGAAACCGGCGCGCAGCGAGGTGTGTCGACTCGCCTGCGGAGTTTTCGTCGGTCATGATGATGATCTTTCCCGGGGGTTGAAAGGCGGACTCTTGGCGCGCGGGTGGCATGTCGTCACGGAGGCGCTCCTAAGCAATCTATCCTACGCATGCTGGGCCGTGGTGTGCAGCTTTTGTGCAACCTAGCGGGTTGCGTGTGGTGTCCGCGGCCGGTGATCTTCCCTCCCCGACTCGTCTCGCAGGCCTTCCCCTGCCCCAGATTCAGTCAGGAATCATGGCTGAATCGGTGAAACGCGAGAGAAGTGGTAGCCTAGGCGCCATGGCCGAACACTTCTACGTCACCACGCCCATCTACTACGTCAATGCCGTGCCCCACCTGGGGACCTTCTACACCACCACGGTGGCCGACGCGTTGGCGCGCTACCATCGGGCGCGCCGGCACGAGACCTACTTCCTCACCGGCACCGACGAGCACGGGCAAAAGATCGAACGCCTGGCGCAGGAGATGGGCATCAGCCCCAAGGAATACTGCGACGGCATCGTGGCCAAGTTCAAGGAAACCTGGGAGCGCATGGAGGTCAGCTACGACCGCTTCATCCGCACCACCGATGCCGACCACCACGCCGCCGTGGAGGCCATGTGGCAGCGCATTTCCGCCAACGGCGACATCTACCTGGCCGACTACGACGCCATGTACTGCGTGGGCTGCGAAGGCTGGAAGACCGAGGAGGAAGTGGTGGTCGAGGATGGCAACAAGGTGTGCCCTTTGCACCACAAGCCGGTGGAGCGCGTGCGCGAGCAGAACTACTTTTTCCGTCTGTCGAAGTACGCGGACAAGCTGCTCGCGCTGTACCAGCAGCCTGGTTTCATCCGGCCCGAGTCGCGCAAGAACGAAGTCACCGAGTTCGTGAAGAGCGGCCTGCGCGACCTTTCCATCTCGCGCACCTCGGTGAAATGGGGCATCCCGGTACCCAACGATCCCAAGCACGTAGTCTACGTGTGGCTGGACGCCTTGACCAATTACGTGTCAGCCCTGGGCGGGCCGGATCGCGTGATAACCGACCCGCACAGCCAGGCCATGTGGGGCGCGTGTACCCATCTCATCGCCAAGGACATACTGCGCTTCCACGCCGTGTACTGGCCGGCGTTCCTGATGTCGGCAGGGCTGCCGCCGCCCAAGGGCGTGTTCTGCCACGGCTACATCACGGTCAAGGGGCAGAAAATATCGAAGTCCATCCCGGCCACCCGCGTGGACCCCAATCAGATCGCCAGTGCGCTGGGCGCCGATACTTTGCGCTACTTCGTGCTACGCGAGTATTCGCTCGGCGGCGACGGCGACTTCACCTACGAGGCCCTGTTTCAGCGCCACGAGTCCGACCTGGGCAACGATCTCGGAAATCTGGTCAATCGCACGGTGTCCATGGCCCGCACGCTGGGAGGCGACGGGCTCGATGCCGCCCGCCGAGCGGGGTACTCGGCCGGCGATCCGTTGTCCGAGGAGGAGCTGGTGTTGCGCACCGCCGCGCGCGAGGCCACCCTGGCCGCGACCAAGGCGTGGGACGATTTTCAGCCCTCGCGTGCCCTGGAGGCGACCTGGTCCATGATCCGCGCCGGCAATGTGTATCTCGATCGCACGGCACCCTGGAAACTGAAGAAGGCAGGCCAGACCTCCGAGCTGCGCGACGTTTTGGCCAACACCTGCGAAGTGATCCGCCGTGCGGCCATCATGGTCGCTCCGGCCATGCCGGCGGCGGCCCGCGAGATCTTGCGCCAGATCGGCCGCGAGCAGGATGTGGGACTGTGGCCCTTCGAGGACTGGGGCGGCTGGCCAGGCGGCAAGCTTTGCGAGCCCAAGCCCATCTTTCCCCGACTTGAGCCGGAACGACAGAAAGAGTTGATCGCGACCTGGCTCGACCAGACCCCGCCGGTCAAGGTCGTGGTCGGCGCCAGCGCGGCCAGCCAGCCCGTGGCCGAAGTCACCATCGAGGAATTCAAGAAGATGGACCTACGCGCCGCCAAGGTCCTGCAGGCCGAAGCGGTGCCCAAGACGGACAAGCTGCTCAAGCTCGTGCTCGATCTCGGCGGCGAGCAGCGGACAGTTGTGTCGGGTATCGCCGGCGCCTATGCCCCGGCTGACCTCGTCGGCCGCACGGTGCTCTACCTGGCCAACCTGAAACCCACCAAGATCCGCGGCGTCATGTCCCAGGGCATGATCCTGGCCGGTAGCGCAGACAACGTTCTTGCCCTGTGTGTCTTCGATCGCGAGGTACCTCCGGGCGCAAAGGTGACGTAGAGAATCCGGCCACGACCACGGTCTCTTGCGGCTAACCCGGGATTGAGGACTTCCCAGGTCGACTATTCGGCCGGTCCGTGATATTGGGAAGGCATGGCATCAGCAAGACCTGTCATCCCTGCGGGCGGCGAGCCCATCACCATGTCATCAAATGGCACGCTCAAGGTGCCGGATCGTCCCGTCATTCCCTTCATCGAAGGCGACGGCACCGGTCCTGACATCTGGCGCGCCTCGGTGCGCGTGCTGGACGCAGCGGTGGAAAAGGAATTCGGCGGCAAGAAGAAGATCGCCTGGGCCGAGGTCTACGCCGGCGAGAAGGCCAAGAACCTTTGCGGCACTTGGTTGCCCGACGAAACCATCGAGGCGTTCAAGACCTACCTGGTGGGCATCAAGGGCCCGCTCACCACGCCAGTCGGCGGCGGCATCCGCTCGCTCAACGTGGCCATCCGACAGATTCTGGATCTCTACGTATGCCTGCGGCCGGTGCGCTACTTCGCGGGCGTACCTTCGCCGGTCAAACGCCCCGAAAATGTGAACATGGTGATCTTCCGCGAGAACACCGAAGACATCTACGCTGGCATCGAATGGGCGGCCGAGTCGCCCGAGGCCAAGAAGCTGATTGCCTTCCTGCAGACGGAAATGGGAGTGAGCAAGATTCGTTTTCCCGCCACATCGGCCATCGGCATCAAACCGGTGTCGCGCGAGGGTTCCGAACGTCTACTACGCGCGGCCTTCGACTACGCCCTTCGCCACCAGCGCAAGAGCGTCAACATGGTCCACAAGGGCAACATCATGAAGTTCACCGAGGGGGCGTTTCGCGACTGGGGCTATGCCCTGGCCAAGCGCGAATACGCCGGCCGCATGATTGGCTGGGATGACTGCGGGGGCAAGCCGCCCGCGGGCCAGATCCTACTCAAAGACTCGATCGCAGACATCACCCTGCAACAAGTGCTTACGCGTCCCGACGAGTTCGACGTCATTGCGACCCTGAACCTGAACGGCGACTACCTGTCCGATGCCCTGGCCGCACAGGTCGGCGGCATCGGCATCGCACCCGGGGGCAACATCAACTATCTCACCGGCCATGCCATCTTCGAGGCGACCCACGGCACCGCGCCGAAATACGCCAACCTCGACAAGGTGAACCCCGGCTCTGTCATCCTCTCAGGCATCATGATGCTGGAACACCTGGGCTGGACTGCAGCCGGCGAGCGCATCGTGCGCGCCCTGGAAAAGACCATTGCGCAAAAGACTGTGACCTACGACTTCGCCCGCCTCACCGACGGTGCGAAAGAAGTCTCGTGCTCCGAATTCGGCACGCGCATCATCGCCAACATGTGAAGAAGTTAGCTTTTTTTTCACCACAGAGGACACAGAGGTCACAGAGCCGGACCGGAAAGGAAAGTGACAGGAAGGGAAGGGGTTGGGTTCTGTCCGATCCGAACTCCTTCTTCCTTTCCGACCTCTGTGCTCTCTGTGGTGAAACAGCTAGCCCACTCCGGCTTTCTTGTGAGTAGTCTAGGGTGAATGCCTGACCCTCTCACCAAGTTGCTGGCGTCGATACGCCGTTCATGTAAGGCCGGCCTGTGGTCCAGCGGCGTGAACCTGGTGCGCGCCGGGGCCGTGGCTGTGGAATCGCGCAACGACGAGGAGATCGTCCTGCGCGTGCGCACCCCGGGCCGGGCCGTGGCGCCCACGGTCGTGTTGTATCCCGGCGAGAACGAGTGGGACTGCGACTGTCCTGGTCGCGTGCGCCCCTGCGAACACCTGGCTGCGGCCGCCATTGCCCTAGGCCAGGGCGAGGCCGTGACCGCGGGCGACGCGGACGCCAAGACCTTGCCCAAGGCCGACGAAACCTGGGCACGCATCGTGTACCGCTTTTCGCAGGTTCCCGGTGGGCTGCGACTGCGGCGCTTCGTGGTGCACGCCGATGGCAGTGAGACGCCCCTGCAAGGCACTCTGTCCGCCCTGCTCTCCCGTCCAGACCAAGCCCGCAACCTGCAGGTCGAGCAACACGACCTGCAAGCGGATCGCATCCTGGAAATCGGGAGCCACGGCACCCTGCCGCCACAGAAAATGGACGCCCTGGTGCGCACGCTGGTGGGCGCGCGCCTGGTCTTTCTCGACGGCCGCGAAGTGGCCATGTCAGAGGAGGAACTCCTGCCCAGCGCTCTGGTCGAAGATGGTGGCGACGAGGTCGTGGTCACCATCCATCGCGATCCGCGCATCACCTCGGTGCCCAGCGCCGGTCTGGCGCTGGCCGGCGACGCCCTCACCCGCCACGGCGAGATCGAACTATGCGGCGCCTGGCTGCAGCACCTGCCCATTGTCCAGCGCTTCGCCCCTGGCCAACTGGCCGAGCTGGCGACCCGCGTGCTGCCGGATCTTTCGCGCCGCATGGCCGTAGACGTGCGCAGCAAGCGCTTGCCCAAGATCGTGCGCGGCCTCGCCCCGCGCCTGGTGCTGGACATGACCCAGTTGGGATCGTCGCTGGCGGTCTTGCCCAAGCTGGTCTACGGCACCCCGCCCTGCGTGCGCATCGACGACGGTCGCATGGTCCACCTGTCTGGCCCGGTGCCGGTGCGCGACGAGCTGGCGGAGCGCCGCCTGGTCGAGAAGCTGCGTTCCGATCTCGATCTCATGCCGGGCCGGCGTTCGACCTTCGAGGGCGCGGACACCGCGCGCTTTGTGGACAAGGTCAAGCGCTGGCACGGCGATCTGGCCGGCGACGGAGCGCGTCTGCTCGGTGCGCGCGTGCGCCTGGAACCCAACATGCGGGTGCGCGATCTGCCTGCCTCGGGCAATGGCGTTCCGCAGGCTGGTTTCGATTTCACCTTCACTGTGGTGGGCGAGACCGAGGCAGAGCAGCGCGCGCTCGGCCCGGGGCCGCATTCTGTCGACGCCGCCACGGTGATTCGCGCCTGGGAAGATGGCTTGGGTCTGGTTCCACTCGTTGGGGGGGGATTCGCGCCCTTGCCGCAAGGCTGGCTCGACCAGCACGGCGGGGTTCTGGCGCGCCTGCTCGCGGCCCGCGCCAGCGACGGCCGGCTTGCCAACCACGCCCTGCTCGCCCTGGGCAGTCTGTGCGACGATCTCGACCAGCCGCCCCCGGCTGGGCTCGATCGTCTCGCGCCCCTGGCCGAAAGCTTCGAACGCCTGCCCGAGGCGACGCTGCCCGCGGATCTGCGCGCCACCCTGCGGCCCTACCAGAAGGTCGCGGTCAACTGGCTGGCCTTTCTGCGCAGCGTGGGTCTGGGCGGCATCCTGGCCGACGACATGGGCCTCGGGAAAACCGTCGAGGCCATGTGTCTCTTCGAAAAGAAATGCCTGGTTGTGGCGCCCACCAGCGTGCTGCCCAACTGGCAGGCCGAGTTGGCGCGCTTTCGCCCTTCTTTGCGAGTCGGCGTGTACCACGGCCCGACCCGCAAGCTGGACGACGCCGATGTGACTCTCACAACCTACGCCCTCTTGCGCCTCGACAGTGCTGAGCTGGCCGCCCGGCAGTTCAGCCTGGTGGTGCTCGACGAGGCGCAGGCCATCAAGAACCCCGACAGCCAGGTGGCCCGCGCCGCCTACGGGCTTTCCGCCGAGTTCCGCATCGCCATGACGGGCACGCCCGTCGAGAATCGACTCGACGAATTGTGGAGTCTCATGCACTTTGCTAACCGCGGCCTGCTCGGCGGCCGGCGCGAATTCGACGCCCAGTTTGCCCGCCCAGTGGCTGACGGCATTCCCGGCGCCGCCGCAAATCTGCGCCAGCGCATCCGTCCCTTTGTCATGCGCCGGCGCAAGGCCGAAGTCGCGCCCGAGTTGCCCCCGCGCACCGAGGCCACGCTCAAGGTCGTGCTCGACGAGCGCGAGCGCGCGGTCTACGACGCCGTCCGCGCCGCGACCCAGGCCGAGCTGGTCGCCTCGATGAGCGGGACCGACGAAAAGGGCTTCAATGTAATGAAGGCTTTGGAGGCGCTGCTGCGCTTGCGCCAGGCCGCCTGTCACCGCGGGTTGCTGCCCGGCCAGAAAGCCGACACTTCCGGCAAGGTCGAGGCGTTGCTCGAATCCCTGGAAACCGCAGCCGCCGATGGCCACAAGGCCCTGGTTTTCTCGCAGTGGACGTCATTGCTCGACCTGATTGAGCCCGCACTGAACAATGCCGGGATTCTCTACACTCGATTGGACGGCTCCACTCGCGACCGCGGCGAAGTGGTGGAACGCTTCCAGTCCGAAGACGGCCCGCCAGTGATGCTCATTTCATTAAAGGCCGGCGGCACCGGCCTCAACTTAACTGCCGCCGACCACGTGTTTCTGTGCGACCCTTGGTGGAATCCTGCAGTGGAAGACCAGGCCGCCGACCGTGCCCACCGAATTGGGCAGGACCGGCCAGTCACCATCTACCGACTGATCGCCGTGGACACTGTCGAAGAGCGCATCCTCGACTTGCAGGAGAAGAAGCGCGCTCTAGGCGAAGCCGCGTTGGGCGACGGTGGCGCGGCTGCTTCACTGACTAGAGAAGATTTGATGGCGTTGTTGGCGTAGGGCGGCGCCTTCGCGCGATTTGCTCCGCGCCTTCTGGTTAGGCCTCGCCCCTTGGCACCGAGAACAGATCCTTGTTCTCTGGAGCACCAACGACAGCCCTGATGAGATGGTGAACCCAGCCAGCCAACACCCGGCCCGTCTGCCTTGTTCCTTTGTGCTTCCCGTGGCTGGAGTAGAATATCGTCATGGCTGGCACCGGCACGCCCGAGGCGAATTTGCAGGCGGAGAACATGCGCCTGGCCGAACAGGTGCGTGCGCTCTCTGGGGACGAACATATTCGCCACGAGGCCGCGCCCTGGCGGGACGCGACGCCAGCGGAGCGCGTGGCCGAGACCTGGCGTCTGTGCGCTCTGGTGCCATGGTTCCGATCGCTCTGGCCCGAGGACGTGCGCGCGCGCGCCGATGCGCCCGACCCGCTGCCGGCGAACACGCTGGCTATTCTTGAGCGGCTGAAGCAGAGGAGTGACAGCAAGTGACGACGCCGGAGGCAGCGCCGACCGAAGTTGCCGCGCGACTTGCCGATCGTTTTGACGAGGATGGACTGGCTTATGCGCTGGGTGGCGCTCTGGCGCTGGGTGCGTGGGGCGTGCCGCGAACGACGTCGGACGTGGACGTGTCAGTCTTCGTGGGCGAGAGAGAACTCGACCGCTTGCTCGACAGCGTGGAGCGCGCAGGCGCCATGGTGGAGCGGGCAGAAGCCCACCGCTCGGTCGCGCGCACGGGTTTCTTCGTCGCGTTCTTCGGCAGGACGCGCATCGATCTATTCATTGCCCATCATCCCTGGCACGCGGAGATGCGGCGGCGGCGCGTGGCTCTGCCCACACCTGACGGGCAACCGCGATGGTTTCTTTCGCCAGAAGATACGGCGCTGGCGAAACTGCTCTACGCACGGCCCAAGGACGTGCAGGACCTCGAACGACTGTTTGCCGTACAAGCAGGGCGCATCGATCTGGCGTACTTGCGCCAGTGGCTGCCGTGCATGGTGCCGGCCGGGGACACACGCGTTGGGTTGCTCGAAGATCTCGCGCGCAGACTTGCGACCGAGCCGGAGTGAGTTTGAAGCACCGTTCAGGGCGCTACGGTCGCGGCATACTTGCTTTGTATGTAATTGAGAATGGTTGTGCCATCCGGGTTCGTGATTTCGGCGGTGGTCCAGGGACCGGTCTTGTTTGCGGTGGTCGTGAAGATAGCGGAGGTCTCGCCATTGGTTTCGACCGACCAGTTCGTACAACCGATGTTGTTCGTATCAAGGAAGTCCCACCAGGTTTGCAATTCCGTCGCATCGAACGTGCCGTTCCCGGTCGATGCGCATCCACCGTATTCAGTGACGAAGATGGCGATGCCTGAGGCCAGCGCCTTGCTCACGCCCGAGCCGAAGGCGGCGAACTTGTGGGTATACGCGTAGAAGTGGAAGGTGTAGGCCAGGTTCGTCGAAGTGGTCACAGGATCGGCGGCGGCCAGATTGGGCTGCTGGTCCCAATTCGGAGTACCGAGCAGGATGATGTTGTCGGGGTCGATGGCACGAATCGCCGCTACCACCGTCTCGTGATAGGTTTTGATGGTGGGCCAGGTCACGCCTGAGGGTTCGTTCCAGATCTCGTACATCACGTTGGGAGTGTTGCCATAGGCTGTGGCCATGCTGGCAAAGAAGGTCGAGGCTGCACTTGCTGCGGTCGACCCGTGCCAATCGATGATGGCGTAGATGCCATTGGCAATGCAGGCATCGACCACCGCCTGGACCAGCGGCGTCTGCGTGCTGAGGCTGTTGGGCAGAATGGGAATGCGCAGAATCGCGCAGTCCAGATCCTTGGCAAGATGGCCAACCGCGGATGCATTGTAGAACTGCGTTCCTTGAGTATTCCAGGGGTACATCGACATTCCGTGCAGCGCGATGACTTTGCCGTTCTGATCGACGATCTGGTTGCCCACGACCTTGAGCTGTCCATGCACGCTGACGGGCGTCCCTGACGGCGCAGACCCTGTGCTTGCAGTTCCTGTGCCGCCGGTTGGCGTGGTGCCGCCGGTTGGCTTCGTACCGCCTGTGCCGGCTGAGCCGCTATTGCCGCCCGCGGCTGTCCCGCCTGTGTTCTTGCCACCTGCACCGGCCGTACCCGTGATTCCCCCGGACGTCGTCGCGCCACCCGCGGTGGTCGCACCACCGGAAGTCTTCACGCCGCCCGAACTGCCCGTCGCGCCGGCTGATCCGGTCTTGCCACCCGTGGCTGTCCCTCCCGCACTCGTGCCGCCAGATTCCGTCGCGCCACCCGAGTCAATTGTGCCACCCGCGGTGGTCACGCCTCCCGAGGTGCTCACGCCGCCCGCGCCGATCCCGCCCTGTGAGCTGGCGCCCGCAGCCCCCGTGGCGCCTGCAATTCCCGGCGCGCCGCCTGTCGCCAAAGATGAAGCAGTCGTGTGGCCTGCCGCTCCCGGCACGCCGCCGGTCGCGGGATGCCCGGCACTCGCTCCCCCTGAATGTGCAGCTAGTGGTGACTGGGACGAATCGCAGCCTCCGGCGGCGAGCACCGGCAGCATCACAAACAGACCTAGCAATATCTTGTCAACGCAATGGTTCATGAAACTTCTTTCTTCGTTGATTGGCGACGGGCGACGAGGCATCCGTCAGGATAATGTCGGCGAAGGGCACAAAGCTTCAAAGGAAAGCTACCCAGAGAATAGGTCATCGCATCAAGAACCCGCCTCGACGCAAGCGCAATGGATTCCTCGGTGGAACAAGTAAAGCGCGGCTTCTGGGAACACGAATGTTCGCCGCGAGAGAACAACGCTTGGCAGTTCGTGCGGAGTTCGTGCACCATGACCTCGTCCAGCCCCCTTTCCGGTCCTGCGCCCTGGACTCTCGTCGCATCCGCGTACGCCGCGGAGGTCGCTCCCCTATTTGCCTGGTTTGCCGGAAAGGCGATCGATCTCGCGGCTCTTGCGCCGGGCGCGCGTGTGCTCGATGTGGCCGCAGGGCCCGGGACGTTGTCTTTCTTGGCGGCGCGAGCCGGCGCGCGAGTGACCGCGATCGACGTCGCGTTCGGAGAGCGCCAGTCAGGGCGATGTGAGGGTCGCGGCGTACTTGCTCTGGATGTAGCTAATGATCGTTGTGCCATCCGGGTTCGTGAGATCGGCGGTGGTCCACGGGCCGGTTGCGCTTGCGTTGGTCACGAAGATTGAGGAGGTCTCGCCATTGGTTTCGACCGCCCAGTTCGTGCACCCGATGTCGTTCGCATCTAGGAAAGTCCACCATTTCTGCAATTCCGTCGCATTGAAGGTCCCGTTCCCGTTGGCCGAGCATCCACCGTATTCGGTCACGAATATGGCAAGCCCTGCGTTCAGCGTCGTGGTAATCGCCTTCTGGAAACCGGCGAGAGGATGGCTATTGGCGTAGAAGTGGACCACATAGGCCAGGTTGGTTGATGTGGTTACAGGATCGGCGGCGGCGGTGTCGGGTTTCTGGTCCCACTGCGGAGTGCCAAGGAAGATGATGTTGTCGGGATCGTTGGCGCGGATCGCCGCGATGACCGCCTCGTGATAGGTCTTGACGATGGACCAGGCCACGGTGGGTTCATTCCAGGGCTCATACATGATGTTGGGATTGTTGCCATATTTGGCGGACATGCTGCCAAAGAAGGTCGCCGCTGCGGTTTGTTGAGAGGCGCCGCCCCCGTGCCAGTCGATGATTGCGTAGATTCCGTTGGCGATGGCAGCGTCGAGCACGGCCTCCAGCCGACTCAACCCCGAGGTGGCATTCTGAGGCAGAATGGGAACTCGGAGAATGGCGCAATCGAAGTCCTTGGCCAGGTGTCCAACTGCCGATGCGTTGTAGAATTGCCTGCCCTGTTGAGACCAGTCGTACATCGACATTCCATGCAGAGTGACGGGATTGCCGTTCATGTCGACGATCTTGTTCCCGACGACCTTGAGCTGTCCATGCACGCCCACCGGTGTCCCTGTCGGACCGGAGTTGTTTTCGGCTGGACGCCGTCGTGCCGCCTGCGGATGTCGTACCGCCGGTCAGCTTCGTACCGCCGGTGGACGTCGCGCCACCGGTGGACGTCGTGCCGCTGGTCGGCTTGGTCCCGCCCGAGCTTGTCGCGCCGGCTGCACCGGAATTGCCGGCCGCGGCTGTTCCACCTGTGTTCTTGCCGGCAGAACCCGCGACCCCGCCAAAGGTCGTCGCGCCACCCGCGTTCGTCAGGCCGCCGGAGCTGACCACGCCGCCCGAGCTGCCTGTCACGCCGGCGGCGCCGGTCTTGCCGCCCGCGCTTGTCCCTCCGGCGCTCCTGCCGCCAGAGTCCGTGGCGCCGGCCGAGGCCATCGCGCCCGCGGGTGCGGTCACGCCAGCCGAGCCGATCTCACCACCCGATCCGGTCTCGCTCGCCGAACTGGCACCGGCGGCCGCGCCTGCAGCCCCTGCGTTGCCCGCCATCCCCGATGCGCCGCCAGTTGCCGAACTCGCGCCACCTGTTTGCACGGGTGACCCACCCGTGCTGCCTGCCATTCCCGGCGCGCCGCCGGTCTGCTGTGGGGTTCCGCCATTCGCTCCGCCCGACCCGGCTGATGGCGACGTGGACGAGTCGCATCCTCCGACGGCGAGCACCGGCAGAAACGCCAATAGACCCAGGAGTATCTTGCCAACGCAATGGTTCATGGAGCCTCTTCCTTCAGGGGGTTGCACGACAGTCGCCTTAGCGTGTTCGTAGGGAAATGTCGGCGAGCCGCCCAAAGCTTCAATCGACAGACCAGCGCCACTCAAGTCGGATATTTCCGCGTCACAGAGTCATACCTCCATGCGTGGCTGCGGCCCGATGTGCCGCCTCACAATCCCGGGCCACCCCTGGCGCGGCTCAGGGACGCAGGTTGCGCTCGGATCGCGCCCTACTGAGCGGGCGCCGGCCAGTCGAGCGTGAAGGTGTAGTCCTGGTCGGCATCGGTGAGGTACGAATCGTAGAGCGGCGAATAGGTCGAAACGTGCACCGTGTTTCCGTCGGGCTGGACTTCCACCAGCCGCATGTACGCCTCGCCACCCAGATTGCGAAACTGGTAGTTGGACAACATCTGATGGCAGGTGATGCCGGTGTCGGTCTGGCTTTCCAGATAGCCGGTTCCATCACCCAACACGTGTCCATTCAGAACCATGATGAAGGTGTGCTTGCGGACCAGCTTCTGCCACAATTCTTCGCCGTCGTTCACGCCCGGTGTTGCGTAGTAGTGCGGATCGAAGTCCTGCGGATGGGTCGTGTCCGTGATGTCGTAGCGCAGGTTGTCGTTGTTGAGGTAAGCGTGGGTAATCATGATTCCGTAGCGATCCGGGTTGGCGTCCATGATCTGATTGGCCCAAGCAATGACCTCGTCGCGTGGCCCCCACTCGAGGGCCAGCAGGATGAAATCCCGCTTGCCCACTGAGAAGAGGTGGTACGTATTGTCCAGCATCCCCGTCTGGTAGGCGCCGCCAAAGGTCGGCCACGCTGAAATGGCTGGGTACGAGAAGTACTGGTTCATGAGCGTGGTTCGATCCGCTGCATTTCCTGACGGTCCGTAGTCGTGATTGCCTGGCACGATGGCGTAGGGCACGACTCCGTCAATCAATGAAAAGGCGTCGATGGCGTGTTGCCATTCGGGGGGCGTGTTGTTGTTGGTGATATCGCCCAATTGGAATACGTAGACGATATTGCGCTTCTTGACATTCTCCGCGATCCAGGAAGTCTGAGCATCGAAGAGACCGGGATAGAGCAAGGCGTAGACCTGTGTGTCGGGCATGACCGCGAAGGTGTAGGAACCGCTGGCAGCAACGGTTTCCTGCGCCGAGGATGTGAGATTGAGCGCGGCCGTCTTCCTCTGGCAGACGCTGGTCACATACGGCAAAAGGTTTGAAAAGAAAGTCCCGCGCAACAACGCTCGCTCGGGATTGCTATCGGCGTCTTTGTCAAAAGACATCGCCACCAACACGATTCGCCCCTGGCCGTAGGCTGCCTCCATCATGGCTGGGTTCTTCGCGCTGGCGTCGGCCGCCAGATCGACCTGAAAGCCTCCCTGGCTGTCGAAGGTGTCCCAGCCCACCCACCCGCCCTGCCATGCCAGGTACGAGCCAGACACGCGCACGCCAGCCAGCAGTGGGGAATTGGGGTTGAGCACGTAAAGCTCTCCCAAATCGGTGCTGCCTCGGCGGGCCAGCTGGGTGGTCGGCAAGAAGGGTGGCACCACCTCGGTCTGGCTCGCCTGGGTCATCTGCACGAGCACATTGCCCCGGTCGACGAACCCGTAAAGATCGGCCGCGTACTGGGTCATATACGCGACATAGTCGGGACTCTCGCTGGCAAACGAGCCGAAAACGATCACGCCGGTGAGCGAGGTGGGCGATTGATCCAGGGGCAGCGGCTTGACGTCGAAGCCCGCGTCGGTCAGCGCCTTTTGGGTTCCTAGCAAGCCGGTGTAGGGATCCGCGAAATCGAAGAAGTACGCGGCTGGCACCGCGGGGCAATTGAAAGTGGGCACGGACAAGTCGGCGCCGGGATCGCCCGAATCGGAGGCAGCCCCGTCCTCTTCCGTCGCGACAACTGCATCCGCTTCGGCATCCCGCTTGGGCCCTGGGAGGACCTGAATGCCGAGATCCGACGTGTCCGCAGCGGCAGCGTCCGGCGAAGATGCGTCCGGCACAACGGTAACCACGGGCGAACCGCAAGCCGAGAGCACCAGACTGATGGCCGCAACGCCCATGAGAAGCCAGAAGGGGCCACGCGAAACCAGCCGGGGCCTGACATGCGACCGACACTTCCCTTTCGGTTCGACGAGCATTGGGACGGAGCTTAGCAGGGGAGCGCCTTCCCGGCTGCCGCAAATTGAACGTTACAAAGATGTTGCACAGGCCGATTCGGAGATTGGCGCGCTGCTGCTCGGCTCCCTCGTTTGGGAAAACGGATCCTCGGACGGGTTTTGATGTACATTATTCGCGTCGTGATCGGGCCTGTTCTTCCAGAGGAACCGTGATGAAAGTCAAGCTTGCGCTGTTCGTGGCCGCCAGTCTGATGATGGGGCTCATGCTGCAGGTGCGGATGGCGCACGGGCAGGATGCTGCAACCGAGGAGGCGCGCGAGCATTTTCGCAAGGGACAGCAGTTTTTCGACGTGGGTTGGTGGGATGAGGCGGCCGACGAATTCGAGAAGGCCTACGCCGTCCGCAGCGATCCCACTTTCTTGTTCAATATGGCGCAAGCCTATCGACGCAAGGGCGACGCCAAACGCGCCATCGACCTGTACAAGAACTACCTGATCAAGGCACCGAAGAGTCCGCAGCGCGCCGAAATCGAAGAGCGCATCAGGACGCTGCAAAAGCAGCTGGACGAGGCTGAATCAGCGCCCAAGGCATCGCCACTGGCTCCACTGCCTGCAAGCGCCGCGCCGCCGGCGCCGCTCCAGCCAACCGCCGCTCCGGCGCCTGTTCCAGCACCGATTCCCGCCGCGACCCCGGTTGCAGCTCCGGCTGCGGCTCCGACCCCGGCGCCGATCCAGGCGTCGGCGCCGGTCCTGGCGCAGGCCCCGGCAGAATACCCAGCGGTCCCGTCTCCGCCGGCACCGATGGAGACATATCCTGCGCCTGCCACCGCTCCTCTCCAGCCTGTACCCGCCTACATACAGGCCCAGGCGACGCCCGCACCCCCAATGACCCAGCCCGGTCGAGGACTGCGCGTGGCCGGGATCGTCACTGGCGTAGTGGGGCTGACCGCGGTGACAGCGGGCATAATCTGTGGCGCTGAAACCAAAGCGTATTCCGATTCGATTCAATCGGGCACGCGCTTCGATCCGGCCATCGCCAACACGGGCACGCTTTTCCAAACCCTGCAGTGGGTGGGCTACGGGGTGGGCGCGGTCTTGGTAGCAACCGGGGCCGTGCTCTACGGCTTCGGCGCCGCTTCCGCGAGCGGACCCAGCGTCGCCCTGGCCCCGACGGCATTGCCGGGCGGCGCTGGAATCTTCGCGCAGGGAGCCTTCTGATGCGTTCGCAGATGATCCCGCGTTTGTTTCTCGCGCTACTGGGCGGCAGCACCGCGTGCAGCTACGACCCGCATCCCAAGGACGGGCAGGAAGCGTGCTCCTTGGTGGACAGTCTATGTCCCTATGGCTATCAGTGCTACAATGGCTTGTGCTACTCGGCTGGACATGTTCCCGTGAGTCCGGGGACTGGTGGTGCGGTCAGTAGTTCCAAACCCGGGAGCAGCGGAGCGGGCGGTACAGGAGGCGTGATCCACACAGGAGGCGTGACCGGCGGGGCGGGCGTGATTTCCGTGGGTGGATTGATTGTTCCCCGAGGTGGCGCGGGGATTCCCGACGCTGGTGGCGGACTTTCAACTGGTGGAACGGTTGGCTCCGGCGGGGCTACGACCTGCACACCAGGCAAGGCGTCCGGGTTCTACCCCCTCATCGACAACATGGCTGATGGGGACACCGGAATCATTCCTCAGGATGGCCGATCTGGCGGTTGGTACACCTATGGCGACAGTACCGGCACCATTACGCCGCCGACGCCCAGTCTGGGGATGATGTGCGCTTCGGGATCTGGTTTTTCCATCTGGGGCGCTGGGCTCGGCGTAAGTTTCGACGCCGTTCCGACCAAGACTTGTACTTACGATGCCTCGATCTACACCGGCATCCGTTTCACCATCACGCCCACGTCGACCGTTTCCAGCGGCACGCTGCGCTTCGCAGTTCAGACCGCCGATATTGCGGAAGCGGTGTCGGGCGGTACCTGCGTTTCGACCAGCGCACTCACTGACAACTGCAACGACATTTACGGCGTGGACCTGCTTGTGGAAGGGACGGTGGTGAACTGCCAAAGCGCGTACTCGTCATGGGTCTGCGGACCGGCCACGGGCGCGGCTGGTCCAATCACGGTGACCGTTCCCTTCTCCTACATGTCCCAGGAAGGGTGGGGCCGGGTGTTCCCGAAATTCGATCGCACTCTCATGCTGGGGCTTCAGTGGCAGTTCAAGAACTGCTCTTCAGCCGGCGTGTGCGTCACTTTGTCCAGCTTCAATGTCTGCGTCGGGGATCTGTCCTTCTACTAGCGCGCCCCTTCACCCTCGAAACGCGGCTTCTGGGGATGACGCTTGTAAAGGAGGATGGTACGCCCCAAGATTTGCACGACGTTGACGCCCGGTTCTTCAGCCAGGCGCTCGGCCACCGCGAAGCGCGTATCGGGACATTCCTGCCCCAGCTTGACCTTGATCAGCTCGTGGTCGAAAAGCGCCCGCGTGACCTGGGCAATGACCGCTTGGTTGGTTCCGCCCTTGCCGATCTGAACGATGGCCTGCAGGGCGTGGCCGTGACCGCGCAGCTGACGGCGCAGGGGCGTGGAAGGCATGAGCGATTGTTTGCGGGGGCTGGTCGGGGCAGGCATGGGCGCAAGTTGCCACACTGGACGGTGCAGGTCACGCCCGACTGCGATGTCGACCACGCCGGCGTCGGCTACCTGGATCGCATGTCCTTCCTTCGCAATCAGTCTGGCCATGCCGATCTTCTTCACCCCGCGCCTGGCGCTCGGGCTAGCAGCCCGTGGTGAAAGTGCTGGGAATGGCTTCGCTCATGCGGCTGCCTGAACGAGCCACGGGTCGTGTGATTGGCGGGTTGCTTGCAGATTATCGCGGTCGGCGGTCCCTGACAGCCGCATGAGCGAAGCCAGCAGGTTCCAAAGCGTGATCAAGGCAGCCCAAAGGGCGGCCGACTGGCCCTGGAGACACCTCGGTTTGCCGACGCCGAAGCATTTGCGCATCAGTAGACCGAGGTTGTACCCGGCGATGTGAACCAGCAACCGCTTGGCGATGTTCTCCTGGTGGCACAGGTAGAGCCTTCGCATGCCACCAGTCTCCAGTACATGGGCGAAGGTCCGCTCGATGATCTCTCCGCGACGGCGCATGAGATGCCGACCGCGTTTGCCGTTCTTCCGTCGACGATTGGCATAAACGGCGTCCCGCTCCTCGGTCTCGCCTTCCCAATGCTGTCGGCCACGACGAGGCTCGGCGATGTAGCTGCGCCATCCCCCGAGCTGCAATGCCAACATCACCATCTTGCTGTGGTAACCCTTGTCGGCCACCACCTCGCTCGGCTCTTGCGTGCGCTTCGAATCTTTTCCGGCATGTTCTCGGGCTTCTTCGAGATTTTGTTTGGCGGCTTCCAGAGTTCCCTCCAGCGTCGTCGTGTCGCCTGCCGTTCCACCGTCCAGGGTCACTGCCACCACAGCGCCAGTGTCCATGTCGACGGCGTGCTCTTCTTTGTGCGCCAGATGCGTGCTCCCGTCCTTCATCTTCGAGATCTTCGCCTCGGGGTCGTGCGGGTTGTACCAGTCAGCGTTCGACCCCTTCTTCTCCCGCTTACGATCCATGCGCGCCAGATCTTCACGCGTCGGCGTCGCGATACCCGACGTCTTGGCCAGCTCCGCGAGAAACTCTTCATAGCTGCGCCCGTCGTCGCGCCTCACGATCGACTTCATGGCGGCATTCGCTTCCAGTGTCGTGCCATCCACGCCGAGGGTCTTGCCTCGAATGAGCCCCGCGCTGTCCAGCACGCCCAGAACCCAGCTGAAGACCGCCTGGTGCGTTTCCAAATCGAGCAGTCGCCGTGTGCGCGAAATCGTCGAGTGGTCCGGTGTCTCCTTGCTTGCTGGAATACCGAGAAAGTCGCGCAGGCTCAGCGAATCTGCGGCTCGCCACGCGATTCCTCGCTCGCTGTCGATGCCCTCGAAGTACCCCAGCAGTAGACATCGGAAATACACCCCAGGTGCCATACTCGGCCGACCCATCTTCTTCGCGTAGAACTTCGCGCAGCTCTTTTCCGCGTACTTGTCGAAGCCCTTTTCGGCCAACACCTTGTTGACCGCCTGATAGTAGGGGTGGCTTTGCGAACGAAGCTGCTGGTGCGTGATGAACAGGTCTTCCTGCTCGCCGTCGCGCGTGCCCATCGCCATGCCGGCCATAGTGCACTACCAGAGATCTGCGGTCGATCTTGATCAGATGTTCAGGTCATCCGGTGCGCACCAGACGCGCCCAAGCGCGTCTGGTGCCATTCGGGACTTTCACCACGGGCTGC
>CAVWUP010000002.1:0-191477 GCA_963758155.1 uncultured delta proteobacterium | reverse complement strand
GCGGCACCGCTTTGGCCGCTGCTCACGGCACAGTGATCGATCCCAGCAGGTAGTTGCTGCTGGGGTCGCGGCCCTGCATGGCCAGTAACATGGGCGGCGAGATGGCCTGCATGTCCCCCACCCGCAGCAACGCCTGGTAGGTGGAAAGCCACGCCCAACACCCGCCCGCGAGCGCCATCACCCAGGTCGAGTTCCCTGTTGAGTTGGTCATGGGAAATCTCCAAGCCACGCCCCGTGAGGGTACCACCCGCGGAAGAACCGTCGGGGCGTAAGGCACCTGGTCGCCACATCCCGCGCATGAGTCACGTCCCGTGGATCCTCCACTGGAAAGCCTATCCCATGGCCACGGGATCGGCGTCTGGCTGGCACTCCCGCCTGCAAGATCGCGGGATTGTGCCGGGAATGGCACCCACGGGGAACAGATCCCGCGGAAATTCCCGATGGCGGCACTTCCCCCAGGGCGGTGATGTGGGTACGATGACTTCGGCTCTCCGCGGGCTCACGGATGACCCGGTCGTGGTGCCACAGGAGATTCTTCTCAAGCCCGCACCTTCCAATTGTCTCCCCACTGCGGAGACAATCTGCGCCCCGTACTCGGCTCGGCGCTGTTTCAAGACGTCCTCGTGGATCAGCGTGGCGTCGACGCGACGGTCTCCCATGTCGGCGCAGGGGGATTCCGTGTCAGTGGGGGATGCCATCGTGGAATAATGCTGATGTGGATGCACTTAAGCTGTTCGCTATCCCGCTTCTACGGTGACGATCTGTCGGGAGGAATGATATGAAGATTCTGCACACCAGTGACTGGCACCTGGGCAAGCTGTTTCACGCGGTGAACCTGCTCGGAGACCAGCGGCATGTGCTGGGGCAAATCGTCGCCATGGTCGAGGACGAGAAGCCGGACGCGGTGGTAGTGGCGGGCGACGTGTATGACCGCGCGGTGCCGTCGGCGGAAGCGGTGGACCTTCTGGACTGGGTTCTTACGGAGATCGTTGACCGGCTGGCGACGCCCACGATCCTGATTGCGGGCAACCACGACAGCCCCGACCGGCTTCAGTTCGGCTCGACCTTGCTCAAGAAGAACGGTCTGCACGTCGCGGGTAGGGTCCACGGGGATCTCACGCCTGTCCGCGTCGGGGAAAATGGGAACGAAGGTTTCCTTTGTTCCGTGCCGTTCTTGGAGCCGGCCGCCGTACGCGAGTATCTGAATGACGCCAGCATCACGACCCACGAAGCCGCCCTGCGCGCCATCACTAGCAGCCCGTGGTGAAAGTGCTGGGAATGGCTTCGCTCATGCGGCTGCCTGAACGAGCCACGGGTCGTGTGATTGGCGGGTTGCTTGCAGATTATCGCGGTCGGCGGTCCCTGACAGCCGCATGAGCGAAGCCAGCAGGTTCCAAAGCGTGATCAAGGCAGCCCAAAGGGCGGCCGACTGGCCCTGGAGACACCTCGGTTTGCCGACGCCGAAGCATTTGCGCATCAGTAGACCGAGGTTGTACCCGGCGATGTGAACCAGCAACCGCTTGGCGATGTTCTCCTGGTGGCACAGGTAGAGCCTTCGCATGCCACCAGTCTCCAGTACATGGGCGAAGGTCCGCTCGATGATCTCTCCGCGACGGCGCATGAGATGCCGACCGCGTTTGCCGTTCTTCCGTCGACGATTGGCATAAACGGCGTCCCGCTCCTCGGTCTCGCCTTCCCAATGCTGTCGGCCACGACGAGGCTCGGCGATGTAGCTGCGCCATCCCCCGAGCTGCAATGCCAACATCACCATCTTGCTGTGGTAACCCTTGTCGGCCACCACCTCGCTCGGCTCTTGCGTGCGCTTCGAATCTTTTCCGGCATGTTCTCGGGCTTCTTCGAGATTTTGTTTGGCGGCTTCCAGAGTTCCCTCCAGCGTCGTCGTGTCGCCTGCCGTTCCACCGTCCAGGGTCACTGCCACCACAGCGCCAGTGTCCATGTCGACGGCGTGCTCTTCTTTGTGCGCCAGATGCGTGCTCCCGTCCTTCATCTTCGAGATCTTCGCCTCGGGGTCGTGCGGGTTGTACCAGTCAGCGTTCGACCCCTTCTTCTCCCGCTTACGATCCATGCGCGCCAGATCTTCACGCGTCGGCGTCGCGATACCCGACGTCTTGGCCAGCTCCGCGAGAAACTCTTCATAGCTGCGCCCGTCGTCGCGCCTCACGATCGACTTCATGGCGGCATTCGCTTCCAGTGTCGTGCCATCCACGCCGAGGGTCTTGCCTCGAATGAGCCCCGCGCTGTCCAGCACGCCCAGAACCCAGCTGAAGACCGCCTGGTGCGTTTCCAAATCGAGCAGTCGCCGTGTGCGCGAAATCGTCGAGTGGTCCGGTGTCTCCTTGCTTGCTGGAATACCGAGAAAGTCGCGCAGGCTCAGCGAATCTGCGGCTCGCCACGCGATTCCTCGCTCGCTGTCGATGCCCTCGAAGTACCCCAGCAGTAGACATCGGAAATACACCCCAGGTGCCATACTCGGCCGACCCATCTTCTTCGCGTAGAACTTCGCGCAGCTCTTTTCCGCGTACTTGTCGAAGCCCTTTTCGGCCAACACCTTGTTGACCGCCTGATAGTAGGGGTGGCTTTGCGAACGAAGCTGCTGGTGCGTGATGAACAGGTCTTCCTGCTCGCCGTCGCGCGTGCCCATCGCCATGCCGGCCATAGTGCACTACCAGAGATCTGCGGTCGATCTTGATCAGATGTTCAGGTCATCCGGTGCGCACCAGACGCGCCCAAGCGCGTCTGGTGCCATTCGGGACTTTCACCACGGGCTGCTAGGCGATTCAGGGACATAGTGCCGGTCGGCGCCCCATCGGTGCTCGTCGCCCATGCGTATGTGGCGGGCGGCAGCCCCAGCGACTCGGAGCGAACCCTGAGCGTGGGTGGAGCCGACCAAGTGGCGGTGGACTGTTTCGACGGTTTCAGCTACGCCGCCTTGGGGCACCTGCACCGTCCTCAAAACGTCTCAAGCCCGCGCGTCCGGTACAGCGGCTCCCTGCTCAAGTACTCGCGGTCTGAGGCCGCCGTGGCGAAGTCTGTGTCGTTGGCCGAGATCGGCGTGGACGGCGCGTGCGTGGTGCGCGAGTTGGCCCTGGCTCCTAGACGCGACGTTCGAGAGATCCAGGCTCTGCTCGCTGACATCGAGTCAGGCGCCTGCGCGGATGGGAACTCCGACGACTACCTGTACATCAAGCTCCTCGACACGACTATGCCGGTGAACGCCATGAGCCGCGTGCGCGTTCGCTTTCCCAACGCCGTGGACGTGAATGTCTCTACCGCGATCGCCGCGACGACAGGTGCGACCCAGGGCGAGTCTCTGCGCAGCCTCGACGACATCACCCTGTTCGACACTTTCATGAAGGCGGCAACCGATCATGAGCTCACGACAGAGGAACGGAAGTTGGTGGCCGCAACCATCGAGGCGACGACCAGTGCCGAGGTGGCGTCGTGAAGCCACTGCGTTTGGTGATGGAAGCCTTCGGACCGTTCCGGGGACGCCAGGAGATCGACTTCAGCGTCTTGGGCGACAAGAGGCTGTTTCTGATTGAGGGTGACACGGGCTCCGGAAAGACCACCATCTTCGATGCGATATGCGCGGCGCTGTACGGCCAGACCAGCGTCGGGCGCGCGCAGGCGCACATGAAGTCCCTGTCGGCCGAGGCGGACGCCATCTGTCGGCTTGAATTCGCGTTCCAGGTCGGGCCGCGCTCGTTTCGGATCGAGCGGATACCCGAGCAGCAACGCCTGGCCCGCCGAGGGGGCGGTATGACTGCGCAGGCCCACGCCGCCACATTATGGGAGACAACCGTGGGCACCGATCACGTTCTGGCCACGAAGGTGGGTGATGTCGCGGAACGCATCGTGGAGATCCTGGGCCTGTCTGCTGAGCAGTTCTGCCAGGTTGTGCTGCTGCCGCAGGGCCGTTTCGAGCAGATGCTGAAGGCGCCGGCGCAGGACCGCGAGAACGTGTTGAGGGTGCTCTTCCAGACGGATCGCTATCTTGCTATCCAAAAACGGTTGGCCGCTGATTCACAAGAAGCAGACTCCGAGGTGAGCGAATCCTGGCAAGCGCGCCAGAAGACGCTGGAGGCCGCCGGATGCGCCACAACGGACGAGCTTTCAAAGCGACTTGCCGACGCCCAGGGCGAAATAGCGAGGTCAAGAGCCGCGCGAGCCGCGCTTGGCACGGACGAGGTTGCCGCCCGCGCAGAGCTGGAAGCCGGCCGGGAAGCTGAACGCAAGATCGGAGAGCAGCGCACGGCAGAGAAAGCGTTCAAGGAGCTCCAGGAGCAGGAACCGGCGGTGAATGCCTGCCGGCTGGAGATTGGTCGCGCTGAGCGTGCATTTCACATCTCGGCTACCGACGCGAACCTTGCCGAGGCCGTGAAGCAGTCGGACGAGGCTGCGGTTAACCTGCGTGCCAAGACGCTGCTTCTCGACGGTGCTCGCCTCGAGAAGACGCAGGCCGCGCACGAGCTGGATACGCAAGAAAAACGGCGCCCTGAGCATGACAAGGTCCGTTCCGAGATTGCCAAACTGGAAGCAACTGCGAAGGTGGTTGCTGAGCTGGCCGATCTGCGTGCGGCCGTGACGTCGGCACAGGGGAAAACAGACAGGCAGAGGTCGCGATTCAAATCCGCAGAGAAGGAGCTTGCACTGTGCGACGAAAAGCTGACCGCGCTCAGAAAGGGCCACGCGGAGCAAGAGCAGATAGCTGCGACCGTGACCGAGCGGCGAAAGGCAGTGAAGAATGCAGAGCAGGCCCAGGAGCGCAGCAAGCAGGCTGAGGATCTCAGAGAGGAATTGCGCAGACTCAAGAAGCAGGTGGCAATGGCTCGCAAGCGAAGGCAGGTGGCCGACGCACGACTGAAGAAGGCCCGCGCAAAACAGGCGAAGGCGCAGTCAGAATGGGTGAAGGCCCAGGCCGCCGTACTTGCCAGGACGCTGGAACCGGGATCGCCCTGTCCCGTCTGTGGTTCGAACCAGCATCCCAAACCGGCTAAACGGGGACGTGGTGCCGTCGATCAGGCGGAGCTGGAGCGAGCGAAGTCCGAGGTGGAGGCAACCGCGGATGCGTTCGAACTGGTCCGCACCGAAGTCGGGAAACTGGAGAGCGATCTCGCCGATGCCGCTGGCCGCAAACAGGTGCTGACCGATGGCCCGTCGGCAAAGACCGCCGCGCGTGAGGCAGCACTGACACGGAAGCTGTTGGACAAGGCCGAGGCCGCAGCAAAGGCGGTGCCCGGACTGGTGAAGGAGATCGCGAGGCTCGGGGCGGAGAAAGATCGGCGGAAGCTGGAATGCGAGACGCTGCGGGCTGCTACAACAGCGGCCGAGACCAGCCTGGCGGCGGCCAAAGCGAAGCTCGACCAACGCGAGCAGGACATCCCCGCTCAGCATCGAGATCCGACGGCCCTTCACGAAGCCCTTGAGAACGTCAGGGGCAAGTTGCAGGCGCTGGAGGTCGCCCTCGAACAAGCTAGGGATGCGGCACATCGGGCCGGAGAGAAGGTGGCCAAGAGCAACGAAGCGGCCTCGGGGGCACAGGAGGCCGCGCAGAAAGCCGCGCAGCAGGCTGCGGTTCTGCAGGAAAAGCTGGACCGGGAAATCGCCGCCGAGGGGTTCACCTCGCTCGACGACTACCGGGCATCCAAACGCAGCCGCCAGCAGGTCAAGGAACTCCAGGACCAGGTTGCCCGGTTCGATGAGAATCTGGCGGCCGCGCGTGCGCGGCTCGCGCGGGCCGTGGATGCGGCCACCGGACTGCTGGCGCCGGACCTCGCGAAACTGGAAGCCAGGGTTGAGAAACTGCTGGGGCAACTTCAAGCGGCCGACACCGGGATCGGCGCGCTCGACAAGGACATCGCGACCATGGAAGCCTGCCAGAACCGGCTGGCTGACCTGCAAAAGGATCTGGCGGGGCGAGAAAGCCGGTCAGCGGCGCTGCGCAGACTGGCCAACGTGGCGACTGGCAGCGAGCCCCGGAATCCCGGATTCCATCGCTTTGTCCTTGCCGAGCGGTTGGACGAGGTGCTCCTTGCCGCCAACCGACGTCTCGGCCCGATGAGCGATGAACGCTACCGCCTGCAGCGTGTACGCGACGAGGAGAACCGCCGCGTAGCAGCCGGGCTGAACCTCGAAGTGCTGGATGGCTATTCGGGAAAAACGCGACCGGTGGACACGCTCTCCGGCGGCGAGTCGTTCCAGGCCGCGCTATCGCTGGCGCTAGGCCTGGCCGACGTTGTCCAGCAGCACTCGGGTGGCGTCAAACTGGACACCGTGTTCGTCGACGAGGGATTCGGCTCTCTCGACCCGAACGCACTGGAACTGGCAATGCGATGCCTCGAAGACCTCCGCCAGACCGGCCGCTTGGTCGGCGTGATCTCTCACGTGGCCGAGATGAAGGAGCGCATCCGCGACGCCCAACTGCGCGTGACCAACGTCCACGGGGTTAGCACTACTGATTCAAAAAGGGAGTCGTCCGTCGGTGTTCACGGGCATGTGCACCAGGCGGTCCCATCGATCGCGGTCTGTGACACAGGGGACATCGGGGTAACCATGTGGCCAGGACGCGCACGACGGCCAGGCGCACGGTGATGAAGGAATCCCGGAAGTGCCGCTCCGGGCGGGTTGCCGTCCGCACCGTCGTGACGATGCGACGCTTTCCGCGTGGCAGTTTTTCCGGCCGAGGGGGGAAAAGCCCTGGAGCGCTCGGCGACGATAAACGCGAAGCAAACCAGCACCATGGACACATGGTGGTTCCAGCCGCGGAAGGAGCGGCCCTCGTAGTGATCCAGCCCAAGCTCTCCCTTGGCGTCCTCGTACACCCGTTCGGTGCGCCACCGCTGCTTGACTCTCCGAACGAGCTGGCGCCGTGACATGTTCGCCGGCAAGGTGGTCGCGGTAAAGTCCGTCGCTGCCTTCTCGCCATGGGGCCATTCCATGAGCAGCCAGACCGCTTCCCGCTGCGAGGGATCAACGAGGTCGTCCTGCGCGAGCACCACACGTTCGGTGGCGAAGCGCGACGACATCTTCCCCTTCGTTCCTTCTCGCCAGGTCACCCGCCGAAAGCCACCTCGCCCGATGGCGTCGGCCAGATCACCGACCGCCACGGGGTCACCGATTCGGCGTCCCAGCGAATCCAGGCGCCACACCGTGGTCGTACGGTGTAAGCCGACGGCGTAGCCCAGACCCTCGCAGCGCACGCGCCGGCGAAACTCGGAGTTGTCGCCATACGCGCTGTCGGCCAGCACCAGCCCAGCCGGCAACCCGTCCGCGATGGCACGCTCGATCATCTCGACCCCCAACTCGGGCTTGGTCTTGAACGTCACCTCGTCGGGGATGTGGGCCTCGGCCCGCCGCGATGGATCCTCGGTCCAGCTCTCGGGCAGGTACAGCGCGAAGTCCACCGGCACGTGCTCCGTGCGTGTGGCAATGGTCAAGCTGGCCGCCACCTGGCAATTGGCGATCTTGCCGATTGTGCCCGAATACTGTCGTTGCACGCCCACGGAGTGCGTGCCCTGCTTCGGGAAGCCCGTATCGTCGATGATCCAGTCCGTTACAGGCTCCCGAGCCGTCATCGCCGCCAGCGCGTAGCGCGCGGCCTCGCGGCGCACGTCACGGTCGGACCATTCCGCGCCCCGAGTGAAGTACGTCAGCCGCTCGTGGGCGGCGTTGACACCCTCCGGGTCGGGGCACGCTCGCGCCGCCATCGGCTCCATGCTTTTCCGCTCTCCGTCGCCCATCAACCCCAAGGCGTAAGTGGCAAACGACGCTCGTTGCGGCGCCGTTCGCAAGACTTCCCCAATCCGGTGGAAGTACGCGGCCAACCGTCGTTCTCCCTTACGATCCAGCAGGTATTCCATCCCCACTATGTCGCCGATTTCCCGCCAGACTGGCAACTTTTTGAATCAGTAGTGTTAGCGAGGCCCGATTTGTGGTGACGTAGGTGGTTGGCTTGGTTCGTCAGCTTCGCCGAGAAGCCGCATGGCAGGGCCTTGCGGATGACGCTCAGGACAGGACGGCCAAAACGCCACCTGCCATGCGGCGAATCCGGCGCCCTCGGCGGCGCGGCGCAAAATGCCGTCAATTCGCGGTCGATGATTGGGGCGGCCTGCCGGTCGGCGCAGGGTCGCGATCATTGTCGGGGCCGTCGAAGTTGATGGGCACCGCTTCCATCATGCCGTTGGCCCATTCGGTCTCGTGCCAGTTGTGAACCGCGGCCTCGTCGTTGCCGCACACCCGGCAGAACGCCTGGATCTCGTCTCGCTCGGTCTTCGCTACCCACATCAGGCCCGTGCAGGGCTTGCCGCATGGGCGCTTCCGGCACTCCATCAATGTCTCCCGGCACTCCAGCTTCTTGAGCGGTCCCCCGTACTCGATGAAGCGCGCGATCCGGAGCATCTGCCGTCGCAGGCGGAGGTTGTCTGTGGGAATGTCCCCATTCGTGTTCAGCCAGTGCCAGGGATCGACGACGAGCATGCGCGTCGTCTATCACACCGGTCGGACGGTGAGCAGCAGATTAGTCCTGGTCGCCAAGCCGGCCGATGTCATTTCCGTGAGATGATGACCTATTCCTCGGAGGTCGCGAGGTCGACATTCAAAGAAGAAGTGCCTACCGCTCGGCCGGTATCCAAGATCTCGAAGCGGCGATACGATGGTCGCTGCTCGTGGAGGTGAAGACCCGATGCTCTACTTTTTCGACCCCGCCAAGCGGGAACTAGATCCTGTCGATTCGGTCGATGCCTCGACGAGTGGCGTGAAGGAAATCCAGATCGAACAGGCGCTTGCCCACCGGCCTGAATCGCTCTTCAAGGCAGCCAGAGACGGGGCGCCGGTGTTGGTCGTCAAGACCTCCGTGCCCTACGCCAAGATGCCAGATGTGGTCGCGCTAGACGCTGAGGGCCGTCTTGTACTGATCGAGTGCAAGCGTGGTTGGGCAACCCGCGAAACTCTCGCCCAGTTACTGGACTACGCCGCCGACTACAGCAGCGAACCCTTCAGTCGTCTCCAGGCCGACTGGGACACCGGGGCTGGGGCCGGCGCGAGCAGCCGCGGGAAACTGCTCGACCGCTTTCGTCGATTTGCCGACGATGAGACGGCGGCAGAGGAGAACGTCGGCAAGGAGCAGGTTCTTGTGGTTGTGGCGGCCGCACGCGACGACGCCTTTGAGCGGATCGCTGCCTTCCTGCGGAACCGAGGTGTCGTCGTCCACTTCGTGCCGGCCTGCCTTTTTCGTCGTGGCAACGGTGATCTCTTCCTGGACGTGAAGCCGATCGACCTCGATTCGCGGGAAGGCCAGGGAAGCTTGGGCGACGGGAAATCTGTCTGGATGATCAACACTAACGAAACCCATAGCCCTGGAGCCCACGCAAGATTCGTACAGGCCGGAGTGGCGGCGATCTGGGGCTACCCGGATGGACCCGCAACCCTTCAGCAGGGGGCTCAAGCTGGGGACACGATCTATGCCTACCTCAACGGAACGGGAATCATCGCGTGCGGAACCATCGTGGATGGCCAAGTGCGACCAGCGCCCGCCGGCACCACGCTATTCCCGGAAGCCACCGATGACGGTAATGAGTGGCATATGAGCGTCGAGTGGAAACCCCTCCCGAGACCCATCTCGGCCGCCGACGTGCGACTGGCCACTGGGGCCGGACTGCCCGTGCGCAACACCTTCTGCCGCCTCTGGAACGAGAACGTTCGCACCTTCCTCGAAAAGCGAACCAGCTAGCTTCCCTGTCAGGGAGCGGAAAGGGGGACCACCTCAGCCCTCGGTGACCAGCACGAGCTGAGATGCGCGAAACGGCAGGCCGACTACCTTCGGGCCGGGACAGTTACGACCGTTCTTCTTCGTGTCAGACGAGCGTGGTACGGTCCAGATACTTTGAAAGTCGGTTCACCGGCCCTCCCGTTTTCCTGGGCGGATTCGTAGCCAAGAACAACATGGACCAAGCCTCACACAACAAGATCATCTCCTTCATCTGGGGCATTGCCGACGACGTGCTTCGCGACCTGTTCGTGCGCGGAAAGTACCGCGACGTCATCCTGCCCATGTGCGTGCTGCGGCGCCTGGATGCCGTCCTTGAACCGACCAAGAAGCAGGTCCTCGCCACCAAGGCCATGCTCGACAAGGCAGGCATCACCGAGCAGAGCGTGGCGCTGGCTTCGGCGGCGGGGCAGGCATTCTACAACACCTCCAAGTTCAGCATGCGCGACCTCAAGTCGCGCGGCAGCCAGCAGCAACTCAAGGCCGACTTCGAGGATTACCTCGACGGCTTCTCGCAGAACGTGCAGGACATCCTGGCCAACTTCGAGTTCCGCAACGTGCTCGCGCGCCTGTCCAAGAACGACGGTCTCGGCACCCTTATCGAGAAGTTCCTCGACCCGGACATGAACCTCAGCCCGAACCCAGTCCTCAACGGCGACGGCTCGGTCAAGCACCCGGCCATGGACAACCATTCCATGGGCACGGTGTTCGAGGAATTGGTCCGCAAGTTCAACGAAGAGAACAACGAAGAGGCCGGCGAGCACTGGACCCCGCGCGACGCCGTCCGCCTGATGACCACCCTGATGTTCCGCCCCATCGCGGACAAGGTGAAGGCCGGTTCGTACTTGCTTTATGACGGCGCCTGCGGCACCGGCGGCATGCTGACCGTGGCCGAGGAAACCCTGCAAACCATCGCCAGCGAGCGCCGGCGCAAGGTCGTCACCCACCTTTACGGCCAGGAAATCAATCCCGAGACCTACGCCATCTGCAAGGCCGACATGCTGCTCAAGGGCGAGGGCGAAAGCGCCGACCACATTGTCGGCGGCGCCGAATGGTCGACCCTGTCCCATGATGCTTTCCCCGCGCAAGAGTTCGACTTCATGCTGGCCAATCCGCCCTACGGCAAAAGCTGGAAGAAGGATCTGGAGGCCATGGGCGGCAAGGATCAGATGCGCGACCCGCGCTTCAAGGTCATGCACCAGGGCGAGGAGCTTTCCCTGGTCACGCGATCGAGCGACGGCCAGTTGCTCTTCCTGGTCAACATGGTCTCGAAGATGAACCACAAGTCGGCCCTGGGCAGCCGCATCGCCGAGGTCCACAACGGCTCGTCCCTGTTCACCGGCGACGCCGGCCAGGGCGAAAGCAACATCCGGCGCTGGCTGTTCGAAAACGACTGGGTCGAGGCCATCATCGCCCTGCCCCTGAACATGTTCTACAACACCGGCATCGCCACCTACATCTGGGTGCTGAGCAACCGCAAGGCCAGCCACCGCAAGGACAAGGTGCAGCTTATCGACGCCAGCCAGTGGTTCCATCCCCTGCGCAAGAACCTGGGCAAAAAGAACTGCGAGCTGTCCGAGGAAGACATCGCGCTGGTGATGGCGACCTACGACGGCTTTGCCGAGAGCCCGCAATCCAAGATCTTCGCCAACCAGGCCTTCGGCTACTGGAAGGTCACGGTGGAGCGGCCCCTGTGCCTGCACAGTCAATTCACCACCAAGGCCACCCTAGCCCCAATGCCGATCGGATAGCGGCTAAGTGATCGAAATTGATCAGGATTTCCTGTGGATAAATGAATACTTGCGCGGAGGGAGGCGAAGCCCACACGATGCCGTGATCTTCGACGGAGAAGGTCATGCATCTCGACAAAGCCCTGAAGACGGTCAGCGCGTTCGTAGAGCCCTCGCAGTTTGAAAGCATCCGGCGGCACATCCCGCCTGCGTGGGTCGCGCAGGTGCTGGAAGCGACGGGAACCGCTACTGTGCGGAAGCGCCGTCTACCTGCAGAGCAGGTTGTTTGGCTCGTAATCGGGATGGCCATGTTTCGGCGATGGCCGATTCATGACCTTGTCGGCAAGCTGGATCTGGTGCTGCCCGGGCCGCGGGCCACGGTGGCGCCCAGCGCTGTCGCAGAGGCAAGGGCTCGCGTTGGCGCCGAGCCGCTGGAGCAGATCTTTGAGATGGGCGCGAAAAAATGGGGTCACGAAAGCGCTCGAAAGCATGCATGGCGGAACCTGGCTCTGTACGGCGTGGACGGCTCCACCCTTCGGGTTGCGGACTCCCCGGAAAATCGCGCTCACTTCGGTGGACCGAGCGGTGAGCGTGGCGACAGCGGCTATCCACTTGTCCGGGTGACTACGTTGATGGCGTTGCGCTCTCACATCCTGGCCGCCGCAGATTTCGGGCCGTACAACGACAGCGAGATCACGCTCAGCGCGTTTCTCTGGCGAGAGGTGCCGGACGATTCGCTGGTGCTGGTGGACCGGGGCTTTTTGGCGGCCGGGATTCTGGTGCCGCTGGTGGACGAAGGGCGCAATCGCCACTGGCTGACGAGAGCCAAGTCGACCACGAAGTGGCGCGTTGTTAAGCGACTCGGAAGGAACGAGGACCTGGTTGAACTGACCGTGTCTGCGCAGGCGCGTAGCCAAGATCCGAGCTTGCCAGCCACGTACGTGGCACGGGCAATCAGGTACCAGGTGAAAGGCTTCAAGCCAGGGACGATCCTGACTTCCATGCTCGATGGCGAGCAGTTTCCCGCCAGCGAGATTGTGGAGCTGTATCACGAGCGCTGGGAACTGGAACTTGGCTACGACGAAATCAAAACCGAGATGCTCGACCGCCTCGAAAGCATACGAAGCCGCACCGTGGCCGGAGTCGAGCAGGAGTTGTGGGGTATCCTGCTGGCGTTCAACCTGATTCGCCTTGAGATGGAAAGAACGGCCAATGATCTTGGCCTCGAACCCACGCGGATCAGTTTCGTTTCCGCTCTCCGAATCGTCTGCGACACCTGGTCGTGGTGCGCGCTCGCCTCACCCGGCGCGCTGCCCACCCGGCTCAAGACGATGCGTGACCTCTTTTCCAGACTTGTGCTCCCGGAGCGACGGAAATCACGCCGCTATCCCCGCGCCGTAAAGATCAAAATGAGCAACTACCCCCGCAAACGCCCCACCCATGCCCACTCTTAACCGAACGGCATTGACCCTAGCCCTGCGCTTCGCCTCGGGCGACGAGGACATCCGCAGCGTGGTCTACGACGAGTTCGGCGATGCCCTGTTCGAGAAATTCGAGCGCATCAAGGCCAAGCTGGAAAAACGTCTGGCCGATTGGGGCGACAGCGACGGTGAAAACGACGACGAGGATGCGGCCAAGAAGGGCCTGCCCGAAAAGAAAAAGAAGAAGCTGCTGGATGCCAAGACCTGGGAGCGCGACGCCCGCCTGGTTGCGGCCGCCACGGCCCTGCGCAAGCAGCTTGGCGGTGGCGTCTTCGCCGACCACAATGCATTTCGCGCCAAGGTGGACACCGCCGTGGAGAAGCTCGGCCTTGACCTGTCCTCGGCCGAGGTGAAGCTGATCCAGCGGGCCGTCAGCTGGCGCGAGGATTCCGCCCCGCCGGTGATCGCCAAGATCCACAAGCCTGGCAAGGTGGCCGCGGATCCCTTGCGCGGTCTTTTCGAGGCGCTGGTCGATGGCAAGAAGGTCATCGTGGAATACGAGCCCGACAGCGATCTGCGCGACACTGAGCAGGTTCCCCTGCTGGAAGAAGGCGGCATCGAGGCATTCCTCAAACGCGAGGTCCTGCCCTACACCCCGGACGTCTGGCTCGACGAGAGCAAGACCCAAATCGGCTACGAGGTCAGCTTCGCCCGCCACTTCTACAAACCCCAGGCGCTTCGCTCACTCGACGAGATCGCTGCGGACATCGTTGCGGCGGAGAAGGAGGCCGAGGGCTTGTTGCAGGGATTGGTCAAGCGGGGGAAGGCATGATTGACGAGCTGACGCCGTATAATTCGTACCGGTCAGCCGTTCTTCCATGGGTGCCGAGGCTGCCCTCGCACTGGCGAACAGAGCGGGCGAAATGGCTCTTCGATCGGATGGACCGGCCAGTTCGACCACAGGACGATGTGGTCACGTGCTTCCGCGATGGAATGGTGACGCTTAGGAAGAATCGGCGATTGCGTGGATTCACGGAGGCGATATTCGAGTTCGGGTATCAGGGAATAAGGCGTGGTGATCTCGTCATCCACGCAATGGATGCCTTTGCTGGTGCCGTCGGCGTATCGGACAGCGATGGAAAGGGCACCCCTGTGTACGCTGTATGCCAACCACGTACGGGGATTGTGTCTCACTATTACGCGCACGTTGTCCGCCAAATGGCGCATTCGCAATGGATCCTGGCGCTTTCCCGCGGCATTCGGGAACGGTCGACGGATTTCCGTTTTGAGATGTTTGGCAACCAGTGGTTGCCGCTGCCACCGCCGGATGATCAAACGGCCATCGTCCGCTTCCTCGACCACGCGAACCGGCGCATTGACCGGTTCATTCGGGCAAAGCGGAAGCTGATCGCGCTGCTGAACGAGCAGAAGCAAGCCATCATCCACGGCGCTGTCACCCGCGGCCTCGATCCGAATGTGCCCATGAAGACTTCTGGTCTGGCAAACTGTCGAGAATTCTTGGCACCGGCGAGCATTCCATGGCTCGCCTCGATCCCGAAGCATTGGAGTCTCCTTCCAGCAAAGCGGATCTTCACGCCTCGAAAGGACCTGGCGCGATCATCCGATGTGCAACTTTCGGCTACGCAGGCCTATGGAGTAATACCCCAAGCTGAGTTCGAGCAGAAAGTTGGTAGGCGCGTAGTCAAGGTTCTACTTCACCTAGATAAGCGTCGCCACGTTGAGAAGGACGACTTCGTCATCAGCATGAGAAGCTTCCAAGGCGGGCTCGAACGCGCGTGGGCATCGGGATGTATTCGATCTTCATACGTGGTCCTAACGCCAACTATGGACATTGACGTCGGATACTTTGCGTACCTATTCAAGTCGCGCGGATACATCCAAGCTCTCCAGGCAACTTCCAACTTCATTCGTGACGGACAAGATTTGAACTTCAGAAATTTCTGTCTTGTCGATCTTCCGGTCGTGCCGTTGAAGGAGCAGAAAGCCATTGCCGACTTTCTCGACCAAGCGACAGCAAGCCTCGATGCACCAATCAACCGCGCTCGCAAAGAACTAGATCTTCTTCAAGAATACCGAACCCGCCTGGTTGCCGACGTGGTGACCGGGCAGCTCGATGTTCGCGAGGCGGCGGCGCGGTTGCCCGCTGACGAGCCCGAAGCGGCAGTCGAGGAACTGGCCAGCGAGGCCGACCAGGAGGAAGATGGCGAGCCAGAGGAGATGGCTGAATGACGGTCGCCATACCTGAGTGGACCAAGGAAGGCGTGCTACCGCCAACGGGGGACGATCCTTTGTCTGGCGACCGTTCGCCGTACCAGGTGTCGCTGCTGGCCTTCGTCGAGCGTTTCGCGACCACCCCAAATAGGCGAAAAATCCTGGAGGGATTTCTGCGCTATCGCGCGGTATTGCACGAAGCCGGGTTGGTGGCAGGCTTTCAATGGATCGATGGCAGCTTTGCCGAACATGTCGAGACGTTGGAGCAACGGGGACCCGAGGACGTTGACGTGGTCACCTTCTACCGGATGCCAGCCCCTCAGATTTTGCCAGAGCACCTCGTGCGGGTGGTCGCGTTGTTTTCGCAGGATCCGCAAGTGCGTGAACGGACGATTGCGGAGTTCAGGGTTGACGGCTATCCCGTGGACCTCGCGCTACCGCCCAAGGTTCTGGTTGATCGCGCGACCTATTGGTACAGCATGTGGTCCCATCGCAGGAACCGAGCCTGGAAGGGATATTTGGAACTCAATCTCGCGCCCGAAGACGACGCCGAGGCAATGAGGTTACTTGTGAAGCGCGATCAGGAGCCAAAATGAGACGGCAAGAATACATGGACCTGCTGTCCGAGCGAGGGGCCGTCAAGCGCATGCTGGCGGAGACGCCTGAAGAATTCGTCATCGATCGGGCATCCATGCAGGGCCGGCTGGACGTTGTCCAGCGCCGCATCGACCAAGCCCAGGTCGAGCGTGAGCCAGCCACGATGCAGATCAACTTCAAGGGCAAGCCCGTGGTGGGCACGGAAGGCATCGTTGCCGACTTCGCTGCCAAGGCCGTGGAACAGGTAGACGAGCTGGTGGCCACACTGGCGGCTTCCGGAGAAGGGCCCTTGCGGGAGCGGGGACCAATCCCCAATCGCGACCGTCACCAACTGCTGATCACGGCCACCACGCGAGGTTCCTTCGGCTTCGAGCTGCAAGAGTACGTGGCCGAGCCGCTGGCTCCGAGCGACGAAACTGCCACCCAGCGGGCCATGGGCAAGGCACACGCGCTGTTACGTGGTGTGGCCGGGACGGACGAAGACCTGGCCGATGCGGCAAACGAGGTCGAGCCCAGGGCCATCGAGAAGCTGCGCTCTTTTCTGCAGACGATGGCGGATGCCCAAGCCTGGTGCACGGCGATCTTCGGCGACTTGAAGGCGGACTTCCCAAGCCTGGACCACGTCAAGTACGGGCTGGAGCGCATCAAGAAGGAGAACCTGCCCGAAACGGAGACCGAGCTAGAAGGCAGGTTCCTGGGCGTGCTGCCTAACGAGCGGCGATTCGAGTTCGAGATGGCCAAGGACGAAAAGGTCATCAAGGGCAAGGTGCCCGCGGATTTCGACGAGATCGACAGGCTGAACAAGCTCTTGTACAAGCCAATCCGGATCAAGGTGCTTGAGACGCGCGTGGGGAAGGGGCAAGTCCGCTACCGGCTGCTCGAAGCCCCAACGGGCGGCCAAGCATGACCACCGACACCACGGAAAAGGGCCTGGAATCGATCATCGTCCGCGCCATGACCGGGCGGGCGGATCTGGTGTCGCCGCCGTATGTGGTCAGCGAGACGTCCACGCCCATCGCGGGCGGCACGGGCTGGCTGCTCGGCGATCCGAAACACTACGACCGCGGCGCCTGCGTCGATCTGGTGCAACTGCGGGGCTTTCTGCTCGCCACCCAGCCCAAGCTGGTAGAGGTGTTTTCGCTTGAAACCGACGGCCCCACTCGCCGCCAGTTTCTGGCCAGGCTGGAGAAAGAGGTGGGCAAGCGCGGGGTCATCGACGTGCTTCGCAAGGGCGTCGACCACGGCGCGCACCATGTGGACCTGTTCTATGCCACGCCATCGCGCGGCAACGACAAGGCGGCCGAGCAGTTTGCCCGCAATCGTTTCAGCGTCACCCGGCAGTTTGCCTACAGCAGCGACGAGACCCGGCGCGCGCTCGACCTGGGCCTGTTCATCAACGGGCTGCCCATTGCCACCTTCGAGCTGAAAAACTGCCTGACCAAGCAGACTGCAGCGGACGCGGAAGAGCAGTACAAACGGGATCGGGATCCGCGCGAACCCCTGTTCGGCTTTGGCCGGTGCGTCGTGCACTTCGCGGTCGATGACGTCGAGGTGCGCTTCTGTACCAAGCTAGAGAAGAACGACTCGTCGTTCCTGCCTTTCAACAAGGGCTGGAACGATGGCGGCGGCAATCCGCCAAACCCGAATGGGCTCAAGACCGCGTACCTGTGGGAAGAGATTCTGACCCCGGCAAGCCTGACCAACATTCTGGAAAACTATGCCCAGATTGTCGAAGAGACGGAGCGACGCACTGCCAAGAAGAAGCGCAAACAGATCTTTCCCCGCTACCACCAACTGGATGTCGTTCGGAAGCTGCTGGCCGATGCGCGCGCAGTCGGGTCAGGCAAGCGCTACCTCATCCAGCACTCGGCCGGCAGTGGCAAATCGAACTCGATCGCCTGGCTGGCCCATCAGCTGATCGCGGTGAAGCGAGATGACAGGGACGCGTTCGATTCCATCATCGTGGTGACCGACCGCCGCATCCTGGACGAGCAGATCCAGGCCAACATCAAACAGTTCGCGCAGGTGGGCGCCGTGGTGGGCGCGGTGACCGGGTCGGGCACGTCGAAGACGAAACAGCTCTCGCAGTTCCTCGAGTCGGGCAAGAAGATCATCATCAGCACGGTACAGACCTTCCCCCATCTGCTGAAGGAGATCGGGGATGCGCACCGGGGCGGACGCTTTGCCATCATCATCGACGAGGCGCATTCGAGCCAGGGCGGCAAGACGGCGTCGGCCATGAGCGAGGCCCTAGCGGAAACCAGCGAGGATCCCGAAGACCTGGTCAACGACGAGCTTCAGCGACGCATGGACGCGCGCAAGATGCTGACCAACGCCAGCTACTTTGCCTTCACGGCGACGCCCAAGAACAAGACGCTGGAGATCTTCGGCGAAGCCCTGCCCATGAATGCGGAGGGAAAGATTCCGCACAGGCCCTTCCACAGCTACACCATGAAGCAGGCCATCGACGAAGGCTTCATTGTGGACGTGCTGAAGAACTTCACGCCGGTGAACAGCTACTACCGACTGGTCAAAACCATCCAAGGCGACCCCGAGTTCGACGTCAAGAAGGCGCGCAAGAAGCTGCGCCGCTACGTGGAAAGCCACGAGACCGCGATCCGCATGAAGGCCGAGATCATGGTCGACCACTTCCACGAGCACGTGCTGTCGCCAAAGAATATCGACGGCCAGGCGCGGGCCATGGTGGTCACCAATGGCATTGAGCGTGCGGTGGAGTACTTCATCGCCTTTCGCGCCTGCCTGCTGGAGCGCAAGAGCCCATACCAGGCCATCGTCGCCTTCTCGGGCGAGCACGAGAACGGATTCGAAGAGCTGGTCGATGAGCAGGGGCGGAAGCTGGAGAAGTATTCTGAATCGCGCTTGAACGGCTTCCCGTCGTCGGAAATCGCGGATCGCATTCGCGAGGAGCCCTACCGCTTCCTCATCTGCGCCGACAAATTCCAGACCGGCTACGACGAGCCGCTGCTGCACACGATGTACGTGGACAAGACATTGTCGGGCATCAAGGCCGTGCAGACGCTTTCACGGCTCAACCGCTCCCGCCAAGGTAAGCGCGATGCTTTCGTGCTCGATTTCCAGAACGACGTCGAAGGCATCGTCGAGTCGTTCGCGGATTACTACCGGACCACGGTTCTGAGCGAGGAAACCGATCCCAACAAGCTGCACGACCTCAAGGCGTCGCTCGATGGCTGGCAGGTGTATTCCCCCGAGCAGGCGGAGGAACTGGTGTCGCTGTTTCTCTCTGGCGCCCAGCGGGACAAGCTCGACCCCATTCTGGATGCCTGCGTGGCGGTGTACCTGGAGCGTTTGGACGAGGACGGTCAAGTCGACTTCAAAGGCAAGGCCAAGACGTTCACGCGCACCTACGACTTCCTGGCGTCGATTCTGCCCTATTCAAATCCCGGCTGGGAGAAGCTGTCGATCCTGCTGAACTTCCTTGTCCCGAAGTTGCCAGCACCGAAGGAAGAGGACCTTTCCAAGGGGATCCTTGAATCCATCGACATGGACAGCTACCGGGTCGAGAAACAGGCGATCCAGAAACTGGCCCTGCCCGACGAGAACGGCGTCGTGGAGCCAGTGCCGGTTTCGGGTGGTGGCAGGAAGCCCGAGGCGGAACTGGACCACTTGTCGAACATCATCAAGAGTTTCAACGATCAGTTCGGAACCACGTTCGAAGATACCGATCGGATCGTCCGCCTCATTCGGACCGACATCGCACCCAAGGTGGCCGCCGATTCGGCATACCTAAACGCGAGACAGAACACGCCGCAGACCGCACGCATCGAGCACGACAAGGCGCTTGCGAAGGCGATGCTGACGATCCTCAAGGACGAAACCGAGCTGTACAAGCAGTTCGTCCAAAACCTGTCGTTCAAGCAGCAGGTCACGGACATGGTCTTCGCCTTGACGTCGGCCACACTCGCCGGCATGCCGCCACTATCGGCATCTCGGTGAGGGCAAACCCGGAGTCGAGGTCGTTTGGGGTCCGGCAGCAAGAACTCTCACATCTTGGCGCTCGACGCGGACACGGCGACCATCAAGGTCATCCAGCGCACGTGGAGCTGCCGCACGCAGAAGTACGAGGCCGCGGTCGCCCGCGATTTCGCGGGGCTGGGGTTGAAGGTCGTCTGGCAGCGGTGCTGGTGCCGGGCGTTTGAGGAAATGATCGGCAAGGCCCGCAGGCAGGCGGCTGAAGCTAGCCAGCCGTTCGACGAGGCTGCGTTCATCGAATGCCGGCGCACCGAGGAGACTGCGCGCCAGATGCGCGACGACGCCCGCGATTGACCCGCCGCCCGACAACGCCTACCGTAATGATTGTGCCAAACTCGAAAGCGCAGAAGGGGAAGGCATCGAGGGCTGCCGCAGCCAGGCCGGCCACATCGCGCGCCGATGTGGCTGACGAGCGGATCTTGCAGTTGCTGCTGTTGCTGCTGGACGCGGGCGTCCCCATGTCTCGCGCCGAGATCTTCGAGCGCATCAGGGCCTACCAGACCAAGAAGCCCGAGGCTGGCGAACGGAAGTTCGAGCGCGACAAGGACGACCTGCGCACGCTCGGGGTGATCATCGTGGAGTCGAACGAGGAAGGGGACAGCTATCGGATCAGCCAGAAGGGCTACGATTTGCCGCCCATCGAACTGGACGACGACGAGCGTGTCGCCCTGATTCTGGCGGCCGAGTCCCTGCGCGCGGCCGAGGGCCTGCCGTACCGCGAACTGGCCGAGGACGCGCTTCGCAAGCTGTCGTTCTATGCGCCACGGCTCAACCGTGCGTACGCGCCCGCGCAGATCGGCATCTCCCTGCCCTCGCGCGAGAAAGGCGCGCGCATGCGGCGCACGCTGGCCCAGCTCTCCGGCGCCGTCGACGGCCGCAAGCAAGTGACCATCACCTACGCCGCTGGCAACGCCGACAAGCCGAGCGAACGCAAGGTCGATCCCTACGGCCTCATCTATTCGGCAGGCGACTGGCAACTGGTCGGCCTGTGCCACCTGCGGAACGCGCAGCGCACGTTCCGAGTGGACCGCATCGTGAAACTGAAAGTCGCGCCGAAGCCCGGCACGCCCGATTTCGAGCCCCCGGCCGGTTTCGACCTGGCCGCGTACGCAAGCCGCTCGCCATGGGTCTTCCAGGCCGGCGAAGGCAGCGCGACCCTGGACGTCGTGTTGGATGTCGGCCCCGAGCGCGCGTGGATGGCCGAGGAGAACTTCGGCGCCGACGCGACTGTGCAGCCGGTGCCCGAGGCCGAGGCAGGCCAGGCCGGCTGGGTGCGCGTGTGCTTCCGCTCGGGCAATCCGGGCTACATCGTGACCCGCGTGCTGGATGCCGCCGGCAACATGAAGGTCGTCGCGCCGCCCGAGTTGCGCGCGCGGGTGCGACAGATCGCGGGCGCCGTCGCCACCGCGTGCCGGACCGAAGGGGACGCACCATGAAGAAACTGGAGCAACGGCTGCGGCGCGCTCTGTTCATGGTGCCGTACCTGGCAAAGAAGGGGTACTCGGGTGCGCTGGTGTCCGAGGCGGCCGCCGCCATCGGCACCACGCCCGAGGAACTTCGCAACGACGTCCACCGTCTGAGTCAGGTGGGAGTGCCCGACGGCGATCCCGGCCAGTACCTCACATTGTGGATAGAAGGCAGCGGCGCGAACGCGCGCATCGGCGCCGACACGGTCTGCCGACTGAAGAAGCCGCCGCGACTGACCCTGCAAGAGGCGCTGGCCCTGCTGGTCGGCGCAGCAGCCGTGAAGAAGACTGGCATCGCCCCCTACGACGACGCCATCGCCGGCGCCAGCAAGAAACTGCGCCAGGTGCTCGACTGCAACTCGCGCAGCGAGGCCGACCGTGGTGCACACATTGTGGTGCAGACCGGAGGCGTCGAGCACCGAGACACCCTGACCTGCCTGTCGCGTGCGTGCAGCGATCACCGTGCGGTCGAACTGGACTACGCCTCGTTGACCGCGCAAAAGCGCAGGAAGATCCGCGTCCACCCCTATGGCCTGCTCAATCACCGGGGCATCTGGTACGTGCTGGCCAAGAGCCTGAGCGACAAAGAGGGCCGCATCCTCATATTCCGCGCCGAGCGCATCCTGGGCGCCACCGTCCTCGACGAGACCTTTACGGTTCCAATCGACTTCAACCTGCGCGACCACATGCACGACCGGATGTTCATCACCACGGCCAAGCCGATCGAGATCGTGCTACGCCTGCGCGAGCCCGCGGCCGCGCGAATGAAGGGCTGGTTCAAGCAACAGAAGCGACTGCGCGATGGCGCAATCGAAGTGAGGTTCAAAGGCCACGCCACCGGCTACCTGGCCGCCTGGCTGCTACGCCAGGGCGAGGGCGTGGAAGTCGTCGCGCCGGTTGGATTGCGGAAGTGGGTATGCGGGATAGCGGAGCGGGTGGAGGAGGGGCATCGCGGACCCATATAGAGGGCATGCCCACATGAATTTCATGTCGAGTCTCGGCGGGCAGGCTGTCCAATCTCTCCGCCGCTGTCAGCCACCCCTCGCACAATGCCGACAGCGCGAAATCGAAGTATGCGGTCCCCTGACCAATATGGTGTCCCCTTGCGCTTGTACTACGGCCTTTCAAGTGAACTGACGTCTTTCGAAGACCTGCTGCAGGAGATGCCCGACGGCGAGTTCTGCAAGCTGACGCGATCGACAGTGCCGCTGCTGGCGTTTTGGAGTGATCCCAAGCGCGTGGACGCATTCTCTGACTGCCTCGGCCTCGGCAAGATAGAGAGAGCATCGTTCGAGTATCCTGTCTCACCCAACTGCCCCGTGTGCGGCGGACGAGGCAAGTCATCTTTCACCGACGTCATGATCCGTAGCAAAGTCGGGGTGGTGGCTGTTGAGGCAAAGTACAACGAGAAGCTGTATCCAACCGTGGGAGACTGGCTCAAGACTGGGAAGCGCGACAACAACGCGAAGGTTCTGCGGCATTGGATCAACTGCTGCATCAACCGCCCCATGGATCTCAAGGCTTGTGAGCGACTCATCTATCAAATGGTCCATCGCACAGCATCTGCTCGCCAGGCCGCACCCGATGCTCCCACCCATGTGGTGCATCTCCTTTTCAGCAGCAAAGATTGCGGCTCGTATGTCACCGCAACGAAAGCCATAGCGGAGGTTCTTGATCCCGACCATCTCATGCGGTTCGCCGTCGTGACGGTGGAAGCGGCTGAGGGTCGAAAGTACTCCGCGGTGAAGGATGCTCTCGCAGCGCACGGCTCCGATGTGCTGCGAGAGGCCCTCGTCGAAAAGTGGGAGTTGTTCACCTTCGCCCCCCCGCGCCTGGCGTATTCGAGGCACTGACCTGATGATGGCAAGCTGCCCTCAGAACACCGCCAAAGGCAGGATGTCGAGGATCAATGAGCGGGGGATCACGCCCCCAATCACCCCTCCTCCGCCCAGTTCTCGAACCTCGTGTACTGGTTCAGGAACGTCAGCGGCACGTCGGCGGTGGGGCCGTGGCGGTTCTTGCCGATGATCAATTCGGCGCGGCCTTTCAGTTCGGGGTTGTCGTCGAACATCTCCTCGCGATGGACGAAGAGAATCAGGTCGGCGTCCTGCTCGATGGCGCCGGATTCGCGCAGGTCGGATAATTGCGGACGCTTGTTGTCGCGCCTTTCAAGGCCGCGATTGAGCTGGGACACGGCGATTACGGGTATGCCGAGATCCTTGGCCAGCGACTTGAGGCCGCGCGAGATTTCGGCGATCTCGCGCTCGCGCGAGTCGTTGTTGCGGTTGCCCAGGCCGCGCGCCAGTTGCAGATAATCGATGATGATCAGTCCCAGCGGCGCGGGGCCATCGTCCACAGTGGGCGGAAAGTAGCGCGAGTCGCTGCGAAACCGGCGCGCCTTGGCGCGGATCTCGATGATGTTGGGCGCGGAGGTGTCGTCGATGAACAGGGGCGCGGCGCTCAGGCGGTTGGCCGCCGGGTAGATGCGCGTGCGCCAGTCGTTGGCGTCGACGAATCCACGGTGGACGCGGGTCGAATCGATGCGCGCCTCGGAGGCGAGCATGCGCTCCATCAATTCGGCCTTCGACATTTCCAGCGAGAAGATCAGCACCGGCGTGCCGTGGCCGACAGCAGCGTTCACGGCCACATTGAGCACCCAGGCGGTCTTACCCATGGCCGGCCGCGCGGCCACGACGATCAGGTTCTCGGGCTGCAAGCCTGAGGTGATGTCGTCCAGACGGGTGAACCCGGTGGGCACGCCGGTGACCTGGCGCCGGTTCGTCGAGCGGGCCTCCAGGCTTTCGACCAAACCGGGCAGCAAATCGCCCACGCGCCGGTAGCTGTCGCGGCGGCCCTGCTGCGCCACCTTGAAGAACAACGTCTCGGACTGGTCCAGGAACTGCCCGAACTCGCCGAAATCGCCGTAGCCGCACGACTGGATCTCGGCGCACGCGGCGATCATCCGGCGCACGATTGCCTTTTCCTTCACCAGGCGCACGTAGTGGCCGATGTTCTCGGCCGTGGGCACGGCGTTGGCGATGGCGATGAGGTATGCGGCGCCGCCTTCCAGCCGCGCCAGGCTGCCGCGGCTCTTGAGCTCGTCGCCCAGGGACACCACGTCGATGGGCTGCTGCCGGCGCGAGATCTCCATCATCGCGTCGAAGATCTCGCGATGGGCGGGCAGGAAGAAGTCGTCGGTGGCCAGCGTGGTGGCCAGCTCGTCGAACATGACGGGCTTGACCAGCGCGCCGCCAAGCGCGGAGCGTTCCGCGTCCAGGTTGTGCGGGGGAACACGGGCAAAGTCAGAACCAGGGAATGTGTCGGCCATGCGCCCAGGGTCGCGCGGGGGTCTGACACGGTTTTGACCGCACGAGCCGGTTGGCCCGAGCTGCGCTACTATTAGGACATGGCAACGCTTCTGGACTGGAACGGCAAGGAGCTTCCGAAAGAGCTGCGGGCGCTCCCCACGGGGCGGTATGTGATCGAGCCAGTGGACAGGGTACTCGACCTGACCGCCGAAGAGGAGGCGGGGCTTGAAGCAGCCGCCCGTTCGCTGGATGCCGGCGAGGGCTTGAGCCTCGATGTCGTCAGACGGCGCCTTGAGGGGATTCTGCGTCGTTGACGATCAGGATCTCGAAAGACGCGGCCGAGGATCTGGCCAGCGCGACCAGATATATTGCTGAGCGCAATCCTCGCGCCGCCACTGAGCTGGTCGCGGAGGTGCTTGACCTGCTGGAGCGGCTGGACGAGGGCATCTTCGAAGGGCCGGAGCAGCAACTACGAGGGGGAATGCTGGTACGAAGCTGGCCTTTGCCGCCCTACCGCATCTACTACCGCAGGCGCGGCGGCGTCTTGGAAGTGATGCGCGTCTACCACCAGGCTCGCCGGCCAATCACGAGGTAGTTTCCCCCGCGAACCAGAACGGACCGCGTGGTATCTGTTCAATGTGGTAAGAATCCCTCGTGCCACGCAGCTCGAGAATACCTGCATCGCACGGCAACAACCCGGTGGCTCAATTCCCACCGCTGCCTCCCATCCCACCGCCACCGCCGCAGCCTCTGGACGAACGACAGGCCAAGACAAATCAGATCGTTGGCGGTCTGGCTGACGCTGTAAAGGGCGAAATGCGGTTGGCAGGGCCGAACCTCACGGCGGGCTTTTGCGCATCCTCGGTCGATCTCGGCCGTCTTCAAGCCGAACTTGCTCAAGGTATCGCACGCCTGAACGCCGCGCAGATCGAAGAACGCTGGGATGAAGTATTCTCCTGGATGCGTCGACTGCTGCGCTCCTGGGTACAACGTTGCAAGCACATGAAGATCGAGCGGCAAGAACGCGGTATTCGCGTCGAGTTAGAAACACAAGACGATCACGGGTATTACAACTACGGCTTTGACGTGTTTCCCCGAAAACCGTGACTGACTCTCCGCTGGTCCCGCGAAATCTGCGGTACTTTCCCACGGACTAGCTCGCGTGGCGGCGATCGCATACCGGCCTTGCGCGCTTTGAAGAGCCGGGCCACCATCCAGTCAGAGGATCGCGATGACCAAGACCGTTCATGCTGTGCGCCATGGCCAGAACCTGGAGTTGCTTGAGCTGCTCGACCTTCCAGAGGGACTCAGGGTCGCCATCACGGTCGAGCTTCCGCCAGCGCCACGTCCCCAAGCCCATTCGGCGTTCCCGGTCCGTAATCTTGGACCGATGAAGGGGAGCCTGAACCGCGAGGAGATCTATGGCGATCTCGTCTGAGGCGGCGCTCCTGGATACCAACATCCTTGTCTATGCGATGAACAAGGATGCGGAACACCATACGGCCTGTCGTGCTCTCCTCGAACGCGCTTTGGTCGACGATGTCGCGGTCTGTGTGACCCCACAGATCCTCCAGTGATAGAATGGTGCCCTCAGCATGAGCGTCGATCCGATCCTTTCCGACCAGAGACTTGCCGAGGCGATGCGCCGCTTGCGGGACGCCTACGCTCCCGAGCGCATCTACCTGTTCGGTTCCAAGGCTCGCGGCGACGACGGCCCGGATAGCGACTACGACGTGCTGGTTGTGGTCCCAGACAGCGTCGCCCCGGAGGCACGGGCCAGCAAGATCGGCTACCGGGCTCTGCGCGGGACCGGAATCGCCGCCGACGTCGTGGTCTGCACGCACGGCTACTTCGAGGCACGGGTCCACCTTCAGGCCTCGCTGCCGGGTATTGTTCTGCGCGAAGGCCGCGTGCTTCATGCCGCCTGAACCGGCACGGGTCGAAGCCGAATCGGCACAGGCGGTTGCCCGCGACGTATTCCAGGCGGTCCTCGCCCGCCTTCCTGAGTCCGTGCGGCCAACGGGCAGTGCGTAGCACAGCTGGATCACGCCGGGGCGGCGGGGACGCCGCTACCTGCCTGCACGAGGCAGCGGCCCGGGAATTGCCACGAAGCGGTGGGTGAAGTCCTCGTCGATCGCCAGGGCCTCCCGGATGCCAAGCCTCTCCATGACCACGAAGCTCAGGCAGTCGAAAGCGCTGTAGGACTTGTCCGAATACCGCCTGAAATAGTCGAACGCGGCGTGGTGCTCGTCGAGAGTCGTGCTGTGGATGCGAGCGATCTTCCCGGAGTAGAGACGCTCCCCCATGAACACGGCCAGCTTGTGCGACACGCGCATGCGCGCCAGCGTGATGGTCTCGAGCACGACCTGGTCAGTGGTGACGAGAACGTTGGCCAGATTCTGCCCTTCAAATCGCCGGAATGCCTCCTTCGCGCGTTGATGGTGGCGATCCCGGAGCGAGAAGAGCGCGAAGAAGAACCCCGTATCGACAAATATCATTCGCGGCCGTAGAGATACTTGTCGTGGTGCTCGGCGACGTCTTCGGGGGCGTCGGAAATGCAGCCGATGAGTTCGCGAGCCACCTTCCAGCCCGTCGGGTCGTCGTCCCCCGCGGCCGGCAGCTCTTCCTCGTCCGACTGGATGATGACACGCACCTTCGCCTGTTCCTTCAGGGCGAGCGGCCCTTCCGGCTTCAACACGCCGTTCTCGTAGATCGCGTTCACGGCCACGGTCATCGTCTCACCTGTGCCAATGGTACCACTGTTTCGCCCCCGAGCGACTGACACGGCTCGCCAGGCCTGGCCTGAACTGAACCCGTCAGCGTTGCCGACGATCTCGTGGCATTCCATCTGTTCGATGAGCCTGCCCCCTGCGCCCAGGCATCGTGTCAGTCGGCCACGTACACTGTGCAGATCAGCCATCGTGTAATCATGCGCCTCGCTGTCATCGCCGACGTTCATGCTGACATCCACTCCCTGCACGGCGCCCTCGCGCAGGCCGAGCGGATGGGATGCACGGCAGTCGTCTGCGCGGGCGATTTGGTCGGCTATGGCCTGTTTCCCATGCAGGTCATCGACCTTCTGCGCGAACGGAAGATCCCCTGCGTGCGCGGCAACCACGACCGATGGGCCGAGGACCCGAACATGGCCGGTTCTTCATCCGGGCTGCTGTCGGACGACGCCCTTGTGTTCCTGGCCGGGCTGCCGCGTGTCTGGAACACGGTCGTCGCCGGTGTGCGGGTGGCCGTGTGCCATGGCACGCCGAAATCCGACATGGACGGTGTTGTGCCGGGCATGGCGACCGCAGACGACGTGCGACGCTGGCTAGCCGCTGTCGGCGCGGACGTGCTGATCGTCGGCCACAGCCACGCGCCGTTTGTGCTATCCGACGTCGGCGGCGGCCTGATCGTCAACCCGGGCGCTCTGCTCCGCGATCGCGCCGGTGGCGACGTGCCGGCGCCGGTCATCTTCGATCCGCAGAAGGGCACGTTCGTGCAGGCCCAGGCTGCGCCCCGCGGTACCTTCGGGATTCTTGAACTGCCAACGAAGCATTTCACCGTGCACCTTGCCTCTGATGGCAGCGAGGTGCCGGTGCCCGTGGTGAAGACGGGAATCCACGATCGTCGAAGGTGAATCTCGGCGCGCACTCGCCACGCGGGCCGTTCGTATTCCACGCGCAAATCCGTGTCAGTCCGGCGTGCCACCTTGGATGGCGAAAGGAGATACGCCGTGAGCGACCATCCTCTTCTCTCCAGACACCGCAGAAGCTATCCAATTCTCGACCCAGCCCGCGATCCGTTCGCCGATACCGTGCTCGACTACACCTACAACCTGGCGGCCAGCGGCGCACTGTTGATCCCCGAGCACATCGCGTATTACGACGATAAGCGCAACCTGGTGCGGTCCTTGGTCGCGCGCCACCCGACGCCCACTGAGCGGCGCCTGCTCGCGGCCAAGCGCAACGACGACGAGGCTCTTGCCGAGGCGCTCAAATCGCTGCTCCGGCGCACCAAACGCCGCATGCGCACGCCAGCCCCGCCGGCAGTGCCGGTCACCGCCAACCTGCAGGTCGTCGCCCGCACGCTGGGTCTCAGCGAAACCGAGACGGCGGTGCTCCTGTTCGCCATCACCTGCCCCCGCCAGGACATGCAGAAACTGCTGGACCCTATTTCCTGCCGCGGCCTACGCGGACCCGCAGTCCTGATCGCCGCTGCCCTGGCCGAGCCGACCGACAAGGTCGAGGCTGCCCTCGACCGGAAGAGCCGCCTGGTCACGAGTGGCCTGGTCGAACTTTGTGACAACGGCGATCTCGACGATCGCGTCCAGGCCGACAAGCGACTGGAGAACCTACTCTTCGCGCCCAGCCTCAATGCCACCATGTTCGTCGATCGCTTCCTGCCAACCGCTCCGGCGCCGACCCTGGCGGCCGACGACTTCGCGCATCTGGCCAGCGAGATCGCGATGGCGCGCAAACTGCTGGGCGCGGCGCTGGACGCGCGCACGCCTGGGATCAACCTGCTGCTGCACGGACCAACGGGAACGGGCAAATCCGAGCTGGCGCGCCTGCTCGGCCGCGAACTCGGCGTCCCGCTGCTGGTGGCCGGGCGCGAGGATTCCGCCGGCGAGTCGCCCACAGCGCGCGAGCGCCTGACATCGCTGCTGCTGGGAAACAAGCTGCTCTGCAATAGTCGTGGCCTACTGGTGTTCGACGAGCTGGAGGATCTCTTCGACGACAATCCGCTTGCCAGGTTTTTTGGAGGAAACACCGACGAAGGTCCCGACCGGCGCATGATGTCCAAGCAGTGGTTCAACCTGCTGCTGGAGACCAACCCGGTGCCGACCATCTGGATTTCGAACCGCGTGTACGGGATGGACCGGGCGTTCCTGCGGCGATTCGCCTTTGTCATCGAGGTGGGCGACTTCACCGCTGGGCAGCGACGGCGCGCGTGGGTCAAGCACCTGGGCGGCGAGAACATCCTGCCGGCCGGCGACGTCGATACGCTTGCCCAGCGTTTCGAGCTGAGCCCCGCGCACATCGGGGCGGCGGTGTCGGCCGCGCGCCTGGCCTCGGGCGGAGCGTTCGACCGCGACATGCTGGAGACCATTCTGAAGCCGGCCGAGCGTGTCCTGCACGGCCGCAAGGCGCCGCCGCCTGTGTTTCATGCTGCCCGCTATCTGCCCGAACTGGTCAACACGAAGGCAGACCTGGCCGACGTCGAACGCAGGCTGCAAGCGTGGCGGCCGGGCGACGGCCAGGGGGTGTCACTGTGTCTCTACGGTCCGCCTGGCACCGGCAAGTCCGAGTTCGTTCGCTACCTCGCGCACCGTTCGGACCGCATGCTGTGCGTGCGGCGCGCCTCGGACATCCTGGACAAGTACGTCGGCGGCACTGAGCACCAGATCGCGGAAGCCTTCGATGAAGCGCGCCGGGACGGAGCCTTCCTACTTTTCGACGAGGCCGACTCGTTCTTGTCCGACCGTCGTGGGGCGGTCCGGTCCTGGGAGGTATCGGCCGTGAACGAATTTCTGCAGCAACTGGAGGTGTTCCCCGGCGTGGTGGCCTGCACGACCAATCTGTTCGACAGTCTGGACCAGGCGTCGCTGCGGCGTTTCGTGTTCAAGATCCCGTTCGATTTTTTGCGGCCGGACCAGGCGCTGCTGGCCTTCCAGCGCACAATGGCCGACTTCGCTGGGACGGGCGAGGTCCCGTCTGCGGTGGAATCCGCGCTCGGTCGCATCCCCAACCTGACCCCCGGCGACTTCGCCGCTGTCCGCCGCCGATTGTTGTGTCCGGGCCGCGCGCCCACAGCAGAAAATCTGCTGGCCGAGCTGCAGGCCGAGGTCCGCGTGAAGGAGAGCACGGCGGGGAGGATTGGGTTTTGAACGTCGACGGCGCTCCTGTTGAGTTCGTGCCGCCCAGCACGAGGCGGCTGTGCGTGATCCGTCGCGGCCATCAGGTCGTGCGCCAATGGCACATTCCGAAGCCAGTGGTGCTGGTGGACACGCGGGAACAAATGCCCTGGTGCCTGCTCGACAATCATCCGAACTGGATCGGCGGGGAGAAGCGTGTCGCACTGGCGGCCGGCGATTACTCCGTCGAGGGAATGCAGGATATCCTGGCGCTCGAACGCAAATCCATGCCCGACGCCATCCGCAGCATCACGGCGGACCGGGCGCGCTTCATTCGTTCGTGCGCCCACCTGGCGCAATTCCGCTGGAAGGCCATTTTGATCGAGGCCACCTACGAGGACATGAAATCGCCGTACGCCGACATGGACGGGCTGGAAACCGAGGCGCATCCCAACGCTGTGGTCGGCACACTGGACGCAATTGAAGCGAAGTTCGGTATTCCGGTGTTGTACACGTCGCGCGTTCGCGACCTGGCCGAGGAGCGAGCGGCAAGCTGGCTGTCCAAGCACTTCACGTACTGGTGGCTGGAAGAGCACGGCCACGGACGAGTGCTGATTGATGAGGATGGATTGTAGGGCACGCAAGACGAACCCCATTGGTCGTCGACGTTGCGCCTGGCAAGGAGACGCGCCTCTCAGGAGGCTCTGCCGGCGGTCAGATCTGTTTCGCGGATCGCCGAGTCCGGCCTCGGCAGAAACTTCCCGATCACTTTCACGGCATCTTCGAACAGCACCCCCGGACCCTCGCGGGCGATTCGCGCCATGTTGAGGCCAAGAAACGCCACTGATTTCTTGTTCCCGGATTCCGCGTTGAAGTCGTAGGACTTGCCCTTGTGGTCCGTTCGCAGGCCGATGCGGTCGGCGGTGGCGTCCCAAAACGGAAAGACGATCAATCCCTGGTTGCAGACGCGGGAAGACAGGTAGAAGTACATCTGGTACATGTCCGCCGTGAGGATCTTGAGCATGGCAATTGAGCGATCGTCTTTCACACCGTCGCCCAGCCCGCTGCCGACAAGCTGCTCTATGTTGTCGGCGCCGTCCGCTGCGTCGAGTAGTCCTTTGTACTTGGCGTCGACGACCAGGGCGACGGACCTCCCGTGGCGAAGGACGGCGTCTGGCTTCGTGGTCGGCCCCCAGCCGCGATAAGTCTCGTCCGCAAACAGCCGACGGCTCGTATCCTGCACCTCGGCCTCGAGATCGCTATTGCTTGCCACCTTGTCCACGATCGAAACCACAAAGTCCTCGAAGAGCTGGTTGGTATCGATCCAGACGGGGCCAACAAGGGGCGGGGCGGGCGCCGCACCGCCGCTGGACTTCAGAATCTGGTCGGCCAACGCCAGGCAGTCCCTGTAGTTGCTTGACACGCCCGCGAGTCGGGAGCGGGCCCACTCGATCTCCCATGGGTTCACGTCGGTCACCTCGTCGAACGCCATACGGAAGGGACCACTCTCGAGCTTCGCCGACACGAAGTCAGCGAAAGCCGAGCTGTGCCCCGCGATGCGACGGCACTCACGCAAGGCAGTTTCCAGAATGCGATTGTCCCAGTTGTCGAAGGTAAAGTGCTGCCATCGGCAGGGGATCTCATGGGGCCGACCGGCAAGACACCGGTTGATGTACTTCGACGTGAGCACCTTGCCCTTCGCCCGGCCCTTGAGGACGGCCTGCTCGGTGACGTAGTACCGGCGGAAGTCGCGGCCTAGAAGTGCCTCCAGGTTGAACACGTACTGCATGGCAAGAAACAGCCACAGAACGGTGGGGGGGTGAAGGTCGCCATTCCACATTGCGTCTGAGGTCGCGTTGTGCAGCCAGCGTGGCTGCCGGACGGCATCTCCCCCAAAGCGACGCGCGTGTGCCGCCAGGTCACAGACGTTAGCGATATCGGCGATAGGACTGCGGCCATCTTCCTGCTGCTGGGCAGCCAGTTTCGGCCCGATGATCAGTAGGTGGGTCTGACCGCAGTCGCAGCGGAATGGGAAGGCTCCGACGATGCCAGCTGGTATGGCGACACGATGGTGTGGATCCTTGTCGTCGGCGCGCACCCAGTTGAACAGTGACGGGACTGACTTCCCATCGGATCCGCCAGCATAGGCTTCGATAGCTTCGCCGACCGACTCCGGCAGACCGTCCTGGGCGTACTCGCGCGTGACGCCGACGCCACCGGAGCCATGCCCAGCCGCGATCCACGTGAGGAAATCGCACATCACGTCTGCGGCTTGGTTGTTGGCTCGCCCACCTGGGGCTTCTGGCCGCCGATGGCTTGATTGGAAGCCTTCTCGACTGCCTTGGCCACCACGTCGTGGAAGTGCTTGATGAGATCCGGGGCGTCAGGGTTGAACTTTTCGATGATGGAAGCAGCATTCTTCACGTCGTTGACGATGCGCATTTCGACGTACTCACGGAGGAGCGGCATCACGAAGTATCGAATCCCGTCGGCGACGCGTGTCCCGCAGGTACAGGGCGCGTGGACCTTGCCGTCCTTGTCGCGGTGATTGGGATCCGGCAGGAAATAGGAGTGGCCGAAGCCGCCGATGCGTATTTCGCCGCGCTCATCCTCCTTGCGAAAGAGCGTATTGAGCCTGTTCAGGGTCTCGGCCAACTGTTCGCCCTGCGTCAAAGCCCCCTCCTCAGCCCACCTGTTCCTAATACACTGCGGGTCGGGCCCCTCGTAGATGAAGGGAAACCGGCGACGAACGGCGGCGTCGATGGCGCCAATAGAGCGGTCTGAGGTATTCATGGTGCCGATGACGAAGAGGTTGTGCGGCACGCAAATCTTGTGTCCACGGTCTTCCATCAGATTGAAGAAATCCCTTCTGCTGACCGGGTCACCCAGTCCACCCAACGCGGAAACAAATTCGCCCTCTCGGGGCATCGGGTATGGCAACGAGACATTGGAACAGCGCTTATCTCGCTCAAGCGCATACACGAGTTCCCCGAGGAGCGCCGGAACATTTCCGCGGTTCAACTCGTCAATAACCAGCAGACAGACCTTCGCCTCACCGTCGCCTTTCGCGTCGTCGGCAAGGACCTTCGTGTGCTCGACGACTTTCCCGACGGAGCCGTTCTCCGGGGCGAGATGCAGATAGGACAGAAACAATGCCCGCCAGCACATTTCCAGAAAGCGGCCCTCGACGATCTTGAGAGAGGGGACCGATGTACCGGCGGAAGCTCCATTCTGGACAGAAGCTTCCATGCGAAGGCCGCGCATGAACTGCTCGTATTCGAACCCGGGGTGAAAGACGACGAGCTGGTACTGTGCGTTGTTCTGAAGTGACTCTGCCTTGAAAAGGCGCTTGGCGATTTCCTCGGCCCGTCGGGTTTTGCCTGTGCCGGGCGGGCCGTAGAAGACGACCTGCCTAAACGATCGGAGCGTCTTGAAACTGGGATCCTCAGCGTTTTGTTGGAACATGGGCTGTCTTCCTGGCTCGCTGGGTTCGCGAGGCTTGTCTGCGGCGCAGTCTATTGAAAAATCGATGAATTCCTTGGCGACCTCTCCCCATGCCACGGCAAGTCTTTCTGAGAGGGACTCTTCGCCACTGTCGTTGAGCAGCAGGAGTTCAATCCCAGAACGATCTGCGTTCGGGCGCACAGTGACCTCGTCGAGTGAGCAGACCCACTTGCCAAATTGGGCGCCGTCGCTTTCCTCATCCCTTGCAGTATGCCAGCCGGAAGATAGGTTCTTGCGGAAGGAACTGATCTCCGTTTCCCGGCCCTTCCTGGCGCCTAGTCCTATGAACGCTGTAACATGCTCTTGGTCTGCCTTTAGTGCCTTGTCCTTCCGATCGTCTGGGTTGTAGAGGTGCCACTTCAGCTGGGCAGGATTCACATGCTTGTACTCGTAGCGGATGGCTACCGATGCGAAGTTGGTCTGCCGCTTGCCACCTGTCGCGACCACGGGTTTGAAGAGCTTCACCTTCCATCCGCCCAGTTCTGCCCTGTCTGTCGCCGCCTGCTCCAGGCTGGCCCTAAGCGCCCGCATCTTCGGGGAGGTCGGATCGTCCCACTTGGCGCACAACCAGTTGTATACAGCGATCCGGGAGGCGCCCGCACGAGTATTGGTTTCCTCGTCACTCTTTGGCTCGAAGACCCAGGCTACGAGATCCTTCAGGGTTGCCTTTCCGCCCTTGTCGTCGATGTACTTGATTACCGGGCCAACATCTTCAGTAGCCATCTCTGCCGTCCTCCAGACGTAGCCTAGCCATGGTGCTTCGCGATCTCGGACTTGTAGTATTGTAGCATAGTCTTTCTGCACTTGATTCTCAAGGTGCCGGTTTCGTCTGGTGACGTACCACTGGCTGGAGAGCGCGCAATTCCCTGTCAGACCCGCATGCGACGATCCGGGTATACAAAACGAAGCCCCACTGGTTGCTGACGCGCCCGCCGAAACGTCCGAGCACCAGATCGCCCGGAGCACGGGGCAGATCTACCGGCAGGTGCGACGCTGTGACGGCGCTGGCGCAGGAGGTGGACCATGTGAAACGCGGCGCCGGGTTCACGGCGGCGCTGGACGCGATGTCGCAGTTCTGGGCGTACTCGCCCTTCAACCAATGGCTGATCCGGATGCAACTGCCCGATGCCACGCATGTGGCTGGCCGGCGCACCTGGGAGCGCCTCGGCCGAAAGACAAAGCCCGGCGCGCGGCCGATCGTGATCGTCGCGCCGGCGGCTAACTTGCGGCCGCCGTTCGTCGCGGTCCCGGTGTTCGACGTTTCGCAAACGCGCGGCCGGCGGCTTCCGTCGGTCGACATGGCGCTGCGCGGGCCGTCGGACGCCGCCCAGGGACTCGAACGTGCCGCTGCGACCCTCGGCGTGCGGGTCGAGCGATTCGACGGGCGGCCCGGCCTCCAGGGTTTTTCGACCGGCGGCACCATCCATCTGCGCCGCCGCATGCCTGGGCGCCAGCGTGCCGCAACCATCGCGCACGAGCTGGCGCACGAGATCCTGCACACCATGCGCTCGCGCGGCGACACGACGCACGCGCAGGTCGAGACCGAGGCCGACGCCACCAGCTACATCGTCATGCGCGCCCTTGGCCTGCCGTCGAAGGCGCCCGCGTACATCGCCTGGCACGGCGGCTCTGGCGCGCTCGTGCTCCGGTCGTTGAAGCGCGTCCAGCGCGCCGCGCGCCGGATCTTGCGGGCGTATGACCGCCCGACGCGCAAGAGTCCGACCTGCTCTTGAACTCGTGTCAGTGGCGCGAGGATAGTGGGAGCATTGAGGAGGATGGCATGGCGAAACGAACACAATCGAAGGAGACGGGGAAGGCAAGGAAACCGAAGAAGGTCGGCACGCGGAAAGGCACGGGCAAAGTTCTGGCCGCGACAGATGAGGACTTCGACCGCAAGGTGGCCGCCGCTGGGGGATCCGTGCTGGTGGATCTTTGGGCGACCTGGTGTGGGCCGTGCCTGGCGCTCAGCCCGGTGCTCGATGAGCTGGCAGTGGAATTTGCGGACCGTCTGACTGTCATCAAGGTGGACATTGACCAAAGCCCCGAGATCGCAGACCGCTTCAGGGTGCTCACGATCCCCAGGCTCCTACTGATCACAGGCACACGAAAACGGAGCAAGGTGGGGTCGCTGCGGAAGGCGGAGTTGTCGAAGTGGATCAGGGGCGCGATCCGCGCCATTCGTTGAAGTCCCCCACGCTCGTCGTAGATCCCTGGCACTGGCTGGATGCGAATGGAACCCTTCCGACGGACGATGACAGCGAGCTGACCAGCCTGCCCCGCCCACGCCCGTGGGTACTAGAGCGTCGAGCCTTCTGGTACGCGTGACCGGCAAGCCCGACCTGACGTTGGAAGACGTAGTCACGAGCTGCGAATCCATCCAGAACGCAGCCGACCCGACGCGAACATCATCTTCAGCGCGTCGGTTGCCGGCGAGAATGTGGCTGGGGTTTTTGGGGGCGCAACCCCGAAACAGCTTCGGCCGTACAAGTCGGCTGCAGACGGGCTACGGCTGCAATTGGATGAATCCAGCACCCCCAATGGATTCGAGGCGGAGGTAGACCTGATGAAACGATCTTGGCACCTTGGTGAGAGCGGGCTTCTCCGAATTCCCCCCTCGTACGTCCACAAGAAGGAGCACGTTCTCAATGTCTTTGCCGCGCGCACCAATCGCCTGAAGAATGAACTCCAGATTGCGTACGAGCACACCTGTCTTCCCGTGAGGCATGTTCTTCCCAAACCTTTTTAGGAACAGGCGTCGGCATTCGTCGGTGGCAAACTCCGACCAATTTGCTGGAGCCACCCGCTGCCATTGTTCCGCGTACCATTCGAACATCTCGTGACGCCTCTGTTGCTTGTCCTTCAGCTCCCCGGTCTTCCACTCGGACGACTCGTTCCATTTTGTCTCAACGAGGTAAATCGCACGCTCCGTGGATACTATGGCGTCAAACTCGCCGAAGCAGCCTCGTCCCCGTCCAAAGCTCGGTCGGTAGTAGGCAGCCGCGCTCTCCGAGACACCGGGATCTTTGAGTTGTTTCAAGAACTCGCCCATATGATTCCGCAGGATGTGCAGAGTCAGCGCGTCCTCGCCGTAGCCAAGTACTCGCATCACTGTCTCCCTTTCTGGGCCATTGCCCTATGGTTGGTCCTTCACACCTCCCACGCCGCTCCATCGCCACATAGTGCCACGTTCTTGAAGTGCTGCGCGAATCTCTCGGGCGCGGCGGTGTGGAGGGGCACCACTCTCCCCGGCTGCAATGCCTCGGCCAGGCGTTGCAGGTCGGCGATGCCCGCGTGGCCAGAGGTGTGGTGGACGACGATGGGGATGTCGTGGCACCGACAGAACGTGCGCGTGCCGGCGCCCGAGGGCATGTCCAGGTAGCCAGGCCAGAGTGACCAGATGGCCACGGCGCCCTTCAGCGCCGACGGATACGCGGCAAGCATGGGCTGGAGGGACTTGCGGAAGGTGACGACCAGCTCGTCGGCGCGGGCCGCAATCTCCTCTTTGTAGATGCGACTGTCCCCGAGTTCGTTGACGAGATGGAACGTGCCTCGCTCTTTGATGCGTACGCGGTCTCGCTGCGGTACAAACACGCGCAGCCCCTGGAAGCCCGCCTGCGGGATCTTTGGATTGCCTGTGGCGCGTGCGATCAACGACGTGTACAGGTCGACCACCAGTTCGCGCCGCGCGTTCCGGGCTGCCTTGAAGACCGACACCAGCCGATCGATGTTCTGGCCCGAGTAGGCCACCAAGACCATGCCCGGCGCACTGCTGATGGTATTGGCGATCGCCATGGCCACCTCGACCTCATTCCGACAGCCGCCATCGGGCGCGGCCTCAGCACGCACCTGGGTTCCCTCCATCAGCAGCACGTCGACCGGCTCAGGCGGGTCGCGCAGCAGACGGTGGAACAGCGCTGCCTTGGCGCCGGTAGCGCGGAAGTCGCCAGTGTAAAATAGGCGACGGCCACCAGCCTCGATCAGCAGCGAATAGGAGTCGAACGCGCTGTGGTCGACCAGGAAGGGCGTGATACGAAACGGTCCCAGCGCGAACGGTTGCCGATCCCGCAATAGTCCGGTGGGCGTGGCCATCAGGCCACCGATGCCAAAGAATGCCGCCTGCCGGAGAATGTTGCTGGCGGCCTCGCCCATGAAGATGGGAACTTTCTCGGAAATCCCGTGGGCCAGTCCGTAGTGGTCCTGGTGCGGATGCGAAATCAACACGCCCAATAGCGACGGGTCGTCGCCGTCCAGCCCCGATATGGGTGGAAGGGGCACGTCATCGTCATGCCCGGCGTCGAGCGGCCGGCCCAGGTCCAGCACGATTCGCGCTCCACCTGACTCGACCTCGACGCAGTTCCCGCCGATCTCGTGGCTGCCCCGGTGAATCCGCACCCGCATGCTCATTGCTGCTGTTCTTTCATCTTGTGCTGGATGCGTACCACACTGGTCTGACTCACTTTCGCGCGGGGCAGGAGACGGCCTTTGCGCTCATGGGGGCGTAGTGTGGTCTGCCTGGTGATTTCTCCGACGGGTGGAAAGGCTCACTCACGAAGACACGTTTCAAGGCGCCGTCGACATCCTCGCGCCCAGGTGGATCCCCTGGAGCTTCCGCTGGAAAGGCCATCCCGTGGCCGCGGGATCGGCGCCCAGCGGGAACGAGTGTCGTGAGAAATCGCGGAGTTGTCTCGGGAACGGCATCCATGGGAACCAATCCCGTGGAAATGCCGTGGCCTCAGGGATAGTAGTGGGAAGATTTGGGGTTCCCTGTCGGAGGGCAGTGGTATCCCCGGAACCGCTGGTTGCCGTACCATGTCTCGTGCAGCGCCATGATGGCTCTCGATCTCTCCACCGTTGGCCGGGGTCAGATGGACCTCGGGTACTTGGCGGACTCCATCCGCGCGTGGAGCGTCCCGCTCACGTCGCGGCGATCGCCTGTCTGCCGCTTCGTGCTCACCCGGTGGGGCGCGCGAGTCGCCGTCGAGGGCGGGCCTGGCTACTCGGACGGCGCGCCCGACAGCCACACCATTTGGCATATGCAGCAACGCGTCCGCCGGCCGACCGGCATCTCCGACTCGCCCTCCAGCGGCGCGGATCTGGTGACGGATGCGAAACGCCCCTTCTGGCGCCAGTGTTTCTTCTCGGGACAGCTCGAGCACCTGTGCATGCAGACACGCGCCTCGCGCGAACGCCGCGCCCTGGTCAAGAACTCGCTCCTGCTCGTGCACCAGCACCTGTGCTCACTGATGGATCCCGCAGCCAAGGCCGTCGCCGAGCGGTTCACGTTTGGCTCCGGCCTGCGCTGGTTCATCTACGAGACGACTGTGAACGATCCCTCCGGCCATTTGGCGCAAGCGGCAGACACCTGCCCCGGCTTGCTCATCCTGGCCAGTCAGATGTCCGCGCTGGGGCTCAACGTGCAGAGCCGCCGCATCGTCGATGGCCTCTGCCAGGGCCGGCCGCTCGCACGCGTGCTGGCAGCCGCCATCGACGATTGGGCCAACGCCATCGGCGACCAGCGACGCGAGGACCGCGCAGCCGCGATCGAGGCCCAGCGCTTGCGCATCCGCCGCGCGGGCACGCTCGTGCCTCCGGCGTTGCTGTGGCCGCCCTACCACGACCGCGTGATCCCCGAGGACATCCCGGCGGAACCGAGGGACAACCTGACCTGGTTCGAACTCGTGCACGCAGTAGCAGCAATCGCCGCCGATCCGAGGTTGTCACCGAGGCAGCGCACCGCCTTGGGCGCATTCGCCTCGCACCACGCTCTTCGGCTCGTCGTCGGGATGCGCCGGGCCGCCGCGAGACCAGACTCCAGCGCCGAGACAGTTCTCGCCAGCCTGGTCGACTACCTCGCCGCCACGAACCGGGTTCCCGCGCGCGGCACCGATCCCGACGACCTCTTGCGCGAATCGCTCGCCTGGCACCGCGACGTGTGGCGCAGGCCGTACGTGTCCGGGGTTCGCGCGGACATCACGCTGGGTACCGAGGCCGTGCGTGGGTGCGAAACCTGGGTCAAGGATGCAGACAGGGTTAGCCTGATCAAAACCGCGCGCGAACTGGACGCCGAGGCCTATCGCATGCGCCACTGCGTGGCGAGCTATCTGCCGGCCGCGATCAATGGTGGGGCTATCCTCTTCCACGCCAAGATCGCGAAGTCCGAGATCACGGTACACCTGCGCCCCTCCGACGCAGGTCCCGTCATCGTCCAAGCGGCCGGTCGCGCGAACCGGAGGCTATCGGCTCGGGAAGCGGCGGTGCTCACTGTCTGGCTGGCCGACCTGAACGAGGCTCTGCGCTGCCGCCGCACCGGGGGCGAGCCTGTACTGCACGGGGAGTTCGCGCGGTGATGACGAGGAAGCGGCTCATGGGGACCGGCGGTAGTAATGACACGCGCGAGACGCGGATTGGAACCCCTTCCGACTGGCCTTTGCTCCTCATCCCGTGCGCTATATTCGGTCCATGCTCGACGTGAAGCGGGTCGTCTTCGGACTTGCGGCCATCGCCGGCTTTGGCGGTGAGATACCCAGCGCTCAGGCGGCGTTTCCCGACGACGGACAAGTGGTCTCCCCGCTGCCGGATTTTGCAGGGCAGGCCCCTGGCAGCCCTGAAGCGACCGACGATGCACCCGTGAGGGTGCCCGCTCCGTCCGAGAAAGCCCTGCGCTACCACCGCAGCGGCAACGCCATTTGGGCCGGGGAACAGATCCTGTCCATCGCCCTGCCCTTGCTGCTGCTCTTCACCGGGCTTTCGGCCTGGCTTCGCTCCCTGGCCAGCCAGCTCGCACGTGGGCGTTTCTATCCGACCCTGGCCATCTATTTCGTGCTGCTTTCGCTGCTACTGTTTGTCGTCGAGCTTCCGCTTTCCTACTACATCGGCTTCGCGCGCGAGCACGCCTACGGGCTTTCAAACCAGCGCTTTTCCAAGTGGGCCAATGATCAGGTGAAAGGCCTTGGCGTGGGCGTCTTGGTCGGGCTACTTGTCCTGTGGGTACCCTATCTGTTGCTGGCCAGGAGCCCGCATCACTGGTGGCTCTGGACCTCCGCCCTGGCCCTTCCCTTCTACACGCTGACTCTGCTGATCGCGCCCCTGTGGATAGCGCCACTCTTCAACAAATTCGGCCCCATGACGGACAAGGTCCTCGAATCCGAGGTGCTCGCCGAGGCCAAGCGCGCGGGCGTCGAGGGTGCGCGTGTGTTCGAGGTGAACAAGAGCGTCGACACCGCCAAGGTCAACGCGTATGTCACGGGCGTGGGCAGCAGCAAGCGCATTGTGCTGTGGGACACCCTCATCGCCCGGCTTTCGCCCGCGCAGGTCAAGAGTGTAGTCGGTCACGAGCTCGGCCACTACGTGCTCGGGCACGTATGGACCAGCGTGATCCTCTCCACTGTTCTCACCTTCATCGGCCTCTTCGGTGCACACCGCTTGTCCGGTTTCCTCCTCGGCCATTTCGGCGGCCGTATGGGTTTCCGTCAACTCTCGGACGTGGCCTCGATGCCCCTGCTCATGCTCCTGCTCACACTGTTCTCGCTCGCCATCAACCCCGCCGTCCTGGCCTTCTCGCGCTACCACGAACACGAAGCCGACCGCTTCGGCCTCGAACTCACCCACGACAACCGGGCAGCTGCCACCGCTTTCGTGGCCCTGCAAGAACAAAACCTGGCAGTGCCACGCCCCAGCCTGCTCTACAAGATCTTCCGGGCCAGCCACCCACCCATTGGCGAACGCGTCGACTTCATCAACAACTACCGACCGTGGGCGCGGGGAGAGTCGGGCCGGTACGGGGATCGATTAGGCAGGTAGAGAAGGACTCCTCTGGTTCGATGGCCTTGACCTGGTCTTCCGCATGGCACCCTGTCCTATCCCGCGTCGGTCCTCACGCAACTGCACCTCGCCCCGCCCGTAATCAAACCACCGCGAAAGTGGGCGATGAACTCGCGCAACACCCGCATCTGTGCCGCAGTTGGTTCGTCATTGGCGAAAGTCTTGGCTTCCACCACGCGGAAGCCTGAGATTGCCGGTGCGATCTGGATGGTCAGGGGCTTGCCGGCGATCTCGCCGTGGTACAGGGCTGCGGTGTTTGCGAGAACCTGCGGAATGTGGCTGGCCACGCAGTTGTGCATTTGTGCGCCCTCGGCCAAAACTTCTTCCGCGGTGTGCAAGGGGACGATGTGGTCGTCGCCCGAACGCCAGCCGGGACAGGGCGGTTCCGGGAACGGCAGTGTCTTGCCATCAGCGCCGACCAGCGATTGGCCTACCATTCTGCCGGCATCTTCCATCAGCTGAACTTGCTCGATCTGGCGGTGCCAGGTTTCGGCGGCCTCGAAAAAGCGCGTGGCTGAGCTGGTACGCCGGGGCCAGTTGTTGATTGCGCGAGCGTAGTCTAGCAGCGAGCTGATCCGCGAATGGTCGGAATGGCCGAGATCCTCGCGTTTGTGAAGCAATAGCGCGTGACGGGACAGGAACAAGCAGATGTTCCGGCCGTACTCCAAGGGAAGGCCCTCATATGACACCAGCAACGGGGGAAAGCACTTCATCACGCGAAACCATCGGGCATTCTCCAGCTTGCGAGCAGGGATGTCCTCGGGTGCAAAGGCCAGCGGCGGCGGCAGCCACAGCGTGCGGCTGGGCACGCCTGCACCGGCCCGCCGGATCAGCAGGCGTTGAGCCCGCAGCAGGGCCTGGCGCTCGCTGCCCCTGGCGTCCACGACCCGCTGCCAAATGAGATGCCTTTCGGCCGGCGCGCGTTGGTTCTGGGCCAACCGCTCAGCGCCTGTGGCCCACGCGGCGACAGCGTCGTCCAGGAGCTCGTTCAGTCCCCGCCCAGCAACGGCATCGCGCAGGAGCTTGGCCCCTGCAGCCCCCACACCGGCCCGATGGCCGAGTTTCGCCAGCGCGTACGCGAAAATCAGCGCGCCTGGGCACGCCCGCGTCAGTTGTGCCAGCCGGCCCGAGGTGTCCGCAGCTAAGTGGCGACAAAGCCACATGCGCATGTGTGCCGGAAAGCGCAGTGCGATCTTGCGTGCGCCGTGATCGAGCAGGGCTGCGGCGGCGCAGGCAGCCTCGCGAATTGTCGCGCGCACCTGGCGCACGAGTGTCTTCGTTTCGGGGCTACTTGCCCGCGGCCCATCTCTCCGTTGGTCTGGATCCAGCGGGACCAGCGCACGAAAGGCCCAGCGACATGCATCGACAAAGGGGTCGTGGTGCGACCTCGTCAGCCCGGCCGCCAGGCCCCATCGGCACGACGACCAGGCGCCGCCTTTGCGCACCCTCAACGACAGAAATGGCTTGGTTCGCAACTCAAGCTCGAATCGCGTGCCCACGCGGCTTTCGTGATCCGAGCACAGTTCCAGACGCAGCCGATCCGGCCAACGACGCAGCCGCAGTTCCACGGCGCGACAGCCGCGACGGAAGATGCTCGTGCTGGTCTCTTGCGGTGCACGGTGCTCGTCGCCGTCGGGTGGCCAGCACCCGGATACCAACTTGCCACGCAGGCTGTACTTGCAGCACAGCCGTGCCTTGCCCGCCCCGATTTCTGGGGCACGCCTGCTCCGCGACGCGCGCAACTTGCACCCGCCTTCGGCGGGACCGACGATGAAGCGATCGAAGGTCAGCTGGACCGGATGGCGGGCGACGTGTTCGCAGGACTCGGCAGGCACCCGACTACGATCAACGGGGCACTGACACGGATTTCAGCGACGCCGGATTCCATGTCAGTCCCCCGTGCCATTCTTGGCAACGTGCTGACCATCGTGAACCTGCAAGCCGCGAATCGTGGTCTACTTGCTGACCAGGGGGTGCCCTCGTGGAAACGCTGATCCTGCAAGACGCGCGTGAATGGGCCGCGGCCATCGCGGAGATGCCGGGTAGCCTTCCTGCGCCCTGCCGGACGGTGGTGGTGCCAAACACCAGAGTGGCGCACGGGCTGCGGCGGGAGTTGTGCAGGGTGGAAAAGCAGGACGTCCTGGCGGGCGCGTTGTTCATGGGTGCCCACGCGCTGGCGGCAGAGGTGCTGTGGGCAGCGGGGGTGCAGTTCCGGGAGGGCGAGGAAGACTTGCGGCCGTTACGCCTGCGTCAGGTGTTCTCGGGCAAGCTCAAGCTGGAGTACTTCAAGCCTAGTCTTCTCGCCAACGCGCCGGGCTGGGATCTGGCGTTCGCGGCGGGAATCGACGATCTGGAATCGGCTGGGCTGGTCCCGGCTGACCTCGCGAATGCGGTGGACGCGCAGACTCGCGACGTGGGCCACATCTGGGCCGCGCTGGACAAGCTTCCCAACCTCGCCTGGACACAAGCGCGGGTCTTCATGCGGGCGACCATTGAGCTCGCAAACGGGGCGCGCTGGCCCCTGCCAGGCCCCGTGCTGGCTGCTGTCACGGGGCACGAGTCGGCGGTCGAGGCTGCCTTTCTGTGCGCGATTCCAAACATGACGATCACCCTGCGCCTGGCGCGCCCCCTACGTGACGAGCACCTGCAGCGCATAGAGCAGCTGTTTGGTATCAAAGTGCCTGCCGTATGCCGGCCGCCGACAGGCAAGAGCGAGCGCGACATTCTCGCCGCGTATCTTTTCGAATCGGCGGAGGTGCTGTCCGACCCGAAGCGACCACGCAGCAAGGGACCGGACAAGACGGCATCCGTGACGTTGGAGGAACACGCGGGTGTTGAGGCTGAGTTGGAGGCAACCGTGGACTGGGTCGCGGAGCGCGTGTTGCAGGGGACGCCGCTGGAAGAAATCGCGGTGCTGACACCAGCGGCCGACACCATGATCGATCTGGTGGCCGACCGGCTGCAACTCCTGCCCTGGTGCGAGGGTGCCTTGCCCGTGTTCGTGGCAGGCGGCCGCGCGGTCACGTCCACAGCAGCAGGCGCGCGCGTCCTGGCTGTGGTGCGCGCGTTGAAGGACCACCTGTCCATGGAGTCGCTGGCCGAGGCCCTACCCTCGCTGCACGCGGGCCGCACCGACGGTGGCTCCCTCTCGCGCGAAGACGCGCTGTCGCTCATCTTCTCTCTCGGCACACGCGGCGGAAGCCCGGCCTCGCCCGCTTCCGCTTTGGAATGGGCCGCGCGCGTGGCCCGCTGTGAGGAGCGTCAGTCGGCGCTGCTTGAGGCAAGCAAAGCTCAGTCTGGCAGACAGAGTCACGAACACTTCCGAGCACACCATCTCGTGACTGCGGCGCGCGCATTACGTGCGCCGCTCGAAGCCCTGTGCAATGTCGCGAGACTGCTCGTCGAGAATGCTCCACTCTCACGCCTGTGGCCGCCCCTGCGCGATTTCCTCGACCAATGGGTCAAGCTGCCAGGCGACGGACCGCCGCCGCCATCTCTCCTGGGGCAGGCACTGGCGCACCTACTAGACGACGATCTGGCCGCCTCGCTGTGCGGTCAGCACGCGCTGGCGATCATTGAGGAGACTCTGCACGGCTTGCGGGTGCAGACGCAGCGATTTGGCGCACCGGCCGTCTACGTGGGCACCGTGTCGTCGGCCAGCGGGCTGCGATTTTCAGCCACGCGCGTTCTTGGGTTGTGCGAAGGCGCACTTCCGTCCGTGCCGCGCCAAGATCCGGTGCTGTCCGACGAGGCAAGGCGCCGTCTGGCCAGAACAGCGCCTGCCGCTTCGTTGCTGGCGCCGTCGCAAGAGCGTCCGGTGGCGCAGTTGCAGGCGCTCGACCGCGTTGTGCGCGACACCACAGCCACGCTGGTCTTCTCGGTCCCGCGGCTCGACAGCCGCCGCACTCAGCGTGAGCCTTCGTCGGTTCTGATCGAGCTGGGCGCGGCACTGGGGCGTCCCAACCGCACGACAGGTACTCATGACCGCGCCATCCCCAATCTGGCCGCTCTCGAGCGCGACTACTTCGAGCCTGCCCGCGAGTCCGCGCGCGCGGCCCGATTCAAAGCCCTGGTCTCGCCAAGCGCTCGCCTGGATCTTGTGGCCGCCGGTGTGGCGGACTGCGACGCGCGCCTGCCAGCTTCATGGGCAGAGGGGGCGCATGTCGACCTCGCACGGCTTCGGGATCTCATCGACGAGATTCGCGGCCCGCAGGACGGCCTACTGGGCAAGCGAGCCGCGCTACCCTCGCTGCTCGGCCTGTCTCCTGAACGACCCACCTCGGCCACTGCCTTGCAAACGTTGCTGCAATGCCCGTATCGCTATTTCGTCGAATACGTCCTGGGCCTGAAGGATCGGCAGTCATCCCCTCTCGCTGGTGAGCTCGATGCACTCTCCTTCGGCAGCCTGGTTCACAGCGTGGCCCAGTCTTTCTTCAACCAGCACGGGCAGGCGTTCTTTGCCGGCGGCGCGAGCCTGAGCAGGTGGTGCAACAAGGCCGACGACCTGGCCAGCCAGATGTTCGACGCGTTTCTCGAACAATACCCCCTGGGAGGGGACAGCGTACGAGCGCAGCAGCGTCAGCGTCTTCTCGACGATGTTCGGCGCCTGATCGAGCACGAGTTCGAGCACGTCGGCAAGCGCGAGTTCGTTGCGGCCGAGCGACCCTTCGGCTATCCCGAGCCCCTAGAGCTCGACGTCGACGGCGACTCTCTGTACGTGCACGGGTTCATCGATCGACTGGATCGGCAGGGCAGCCGCACTCTTCTGCGCGATCTGAAGACCGGCAGTTCCCACCCCAGGAGCGGGGAGGAGAAGGACCCCACGGTCGCCCGCGATATCCAGCTCGGCCTGTACGGCCTGGTGACCAAGAAGTTGGCGCGGCAATGGAAGGTACCCGACAAGGCCGGCGTCGCCTACGTCTATGTCAGCGGTCGCGGCGAACCCGAACGATCCTTTGCCACCGACGAGGACTTCGACAAGCTGCTGACTGCCACTCGCAACTGGCTGACGGTGTCGATCGGTCTGCTGCGCGCCAGGCTGTTCCCGCGCTCGCCCGGCAGCGATGATTGCAAGTTCTGCCCGTTCCCCATGCTTTGTAGCGGCAGAACCCCACCGGCGCTGGCGGATGTTGGGCACGGCCCTCTGCGTGCCTTCCTTGAACTGAAGCTAGGCACCGAAGATGCGCTGGAGGCGGCTGATGAAGACTAACGAACCGCGCGTCCAGGCACCACCGGATCAGGACGTGCGCGATGCCGTGAAGGCCGAACGCGCCCGCAATGTGATCGTGGACGCCGGCGCCGGGACCGGCAAGACCACGCTCATTGTCACACGCCTTGTCGACATGCTGGCCCCTGCCGACGACGGTGATGCCTTGGCCATCGATCACATCGCGGCCATCACCTTCACTCGCCGAGCCGCAGGCGAATTGCGGCTGCGCATCCGCGAACGCCTGCTGAGCGAGCTGGGCAACCAGCATCTGTCGAAACTACGCCGCCAGCGCTTGCATCACGCACTGGCCGGCCTGGACACCGCCCATGTGGGCACCATCCACAGCTTCGCGGACCGCCTGCTGCGCCAGCATCCGGTGCAGGCCCATCTGAGCCCGTTCTACGAGATCGTGGAAGACGAGGCCGAATTGGTCGCCGAAACCTGGCGCCTGTTGTTGGACAGTGCCCAGAAGGAGACGCTGGCTGCCCGGCTCACGGGCACGGACGCAGCGACCCGCGCGCCCGAGGCGCAGGAGACCCTGCTCGACTACCTGCGCGCGGGGTTCCGCTCCGATACGAAAGAGCAGGACTTCTCAGCACGGCGCGGCCTGGACGCACTTGTCGCAGGCTTCATCCGCAGCCGCGACCTCCCGCCGGCCGAGCCCAAACCGCCGAAAGCGGATCTGTCCGCCTTCCGCAAGCTGGCCCGCACCGCCGTGGCCGAGTTGAGCAAAGTCCAAGGTACGAAATGGGTGCCTGTGTGGATGCGCAGGGCCGGTCACACCCTGCAGAGACTGGCCACTAGCGACGATCCAGTCGAGGTACTGGCCGGGCTGCGCCGCCTGTGCCAGGAGCAACCCAAGCAAGTCCGCAAGGGCGAGGAGTGCGATGGCGACAGCGCAGTCTGGAATGCCTGGAAGCTCTGGAACGGCCAGATCAAGGACGGCCCTGCCCTGCGCGACGACATGCTCGCTCCGATGCACCGCTGGATGGCGCTGCGTCTGGTACGTGTGGCGCCGGTGGTCTACGCCCTGTACCAACAAGCAAAGGCGCAGCACCAGGTCGTCGATCAGGTCGACCTCCTCTTGCAGTTGCGCAACCTGCTCCGCGACGACTGCGACGCGCGTCGAGGCTGCCAGCAACTATTCGACCACATCTTCATCGACGAGTTCCAGGACACCGACCCGTTGCAAGCCGAGATCGTCCTCTACCTGTGCGAGCGCGAAGCCCGCGCACGCGACTGGCACGACGTTGAAGTCGCCAAGGGCCGCCTGACCATCGTGGGTGATCCCAAGCAGTCCATCTACCGATTCCGCCGGGCCGATGTTTTGATGTACGATTTGGTCCGCTCGAAAATTGCGTCGGGCGCTCTCATCGCCCCACTGACAGCCAATTTCCGCAGCGTGCCTGGGCTCATCGACTTCTTCAACGATCGCTTCGACCAGGTACTCGGCCAGGCGCCGGGCGACGAACTGTTCGACGCCGAGACCGGCCAGGTCTTCAATCAGCCACTCGGCAAGGGACGCACCGACGGCGGCGATGGCCCCGCAGTTCGCTGCCTGCCACTTGCGGTTGCCGGTCCAAAGGCCAAGGCCGATGAATGGCGCGCCCTGGAGGCCGCGGGCCTGGCACGCTACCTGCGCTGGCTGATCGAGGCGAGCGGTACCCAAGTGTGGGACGTGCTGGCGCAGAGGAACCGCCCCGTGCGCTACGGCGACGTGGCCGTACTGGCGATTTCGACTTCGAATCTGCACCTGCTGTTTCAAGAGCTGGACCTGATGGGCGTCCCCTACTCATCGCGCGGCGGCAAGCTGTTCCTGTCGGACGAATTGCACCGCCAGTTTCTGCTGGGCCTGCGCGCCGTCGCGGATCGCGGCGACGGCGTGGCACAAGCCATGCTGCTTCGACCGCCCTTCTTCGCCCTGGATCTCGGCGATCTGGCCCATGAACGCGCAACCGCCGGCGACAAACACCAGGACGACGAGCGCAATCACCGGGTGCAGGGAGCGCGCGCCCTCATCAATGAACTGAGACGCGGACGATTTGAACGTTCGCCCGGGGCAACAGCACGCGCTCTGTTGACAGAGACCGCTCTTGGCCGCCAGGTCGCCCTGGGTGCCAACGGTGCGCAGCGCCTGACACGGTTGCGCGAAATCTGCCTGCTGTTGGAACAACGGGCCGCTGCTGAAGGCCTGGACTACGACGCCGTCACCGCTCGGCTGCGTGACTGGGTGGATGATCCGGCCCAACTCGACCCGCCACCCGCAGTGGGTGTGGACGCCATCCAGATCACAACGGTCCACCAGGCCAAGGGTCTGGAGTTCCCCGTCGTGGTCCTGTGGGACAGCCGGGGCAGTTGGTCCACAAAGTCGGGCAGCGACGCATGGAGTGTGGAACGAGATCGCAAAGGCTGGGTGCTGAACGTGGACGGGCTGGAATGCGAAGAACCAGCCGGCCTTGGACTGCGCGAGCGGGAGTCGAAGTACGAGGACCAGGAGCGCAGGCGGGTCGTGTATGTCGCTGCCACCCGCGCGCGCGATCTGCTGATCGTGCCGGTCTCGGACCGTAAGGAAGGCTTCGTCAATGGCCTGCTCGCCATGGCCGATCAGTCGCTGCTACATGAAGAATCAGAATACAGCGAAAGCCGCCCGCCCGCCTGGACGCGCAAGGTGAAGCCACACAAGCCGCCCAAACTGGTATTCAGCGACCATAGCGAGGCCAAGCTGGCCGCTCGCTGGCAAGCGGCAGCCAAGGAGGCCAGCCGTCCGCTTTTCCAACCGGCGGCCGTCTCCGTCGTGGCCAAAGAGGAAGCCGCAATCAATGTAGCTCGTGCGCGCCCCGACGGTGATTCGCAGCCCGACACCGAGTCCGCAAGCCGGCCGCACAAAAAGCGCAAGAGCCGTCACGGCGTTCTATTCGGCGACACCGTCCACCGCGCGCTGGCACACGCCCTGTCCGGAATGGAACCTCGCAAGGCCGTCGACTGCGCTGCTGCCGAGTGCGGCCTGCGTGACTTCCTGGACGAGGCAATCACCGATGTGGAACGCGCCCTCGCTGCCCTGTCCGCGGCTGGCGTCCGCGGCGCCGTCGGCAAGGATCTCTTCGTCGAGTACCCCCTGTCTGGCCCCACTGGCGATGGTCACCTGCTACAAGGCTACGTGGACCTGCTGGCTGTCGACGACAGCCAGCTCACCGTCATCGACTTCAAGACCGACGCCATCGGCGATGAGCTATTCGCTGTCGCCTACTCTGTCTACATCGCCCAGGTCCGCAGCTACATGAAACTGCTGCGAGACGCCGGCCTGGTCGGCGGGAAACAAGTGAAGGGAATGCTGCTGTTCACGCAGGTGGGGAAGTTGGTCGAGGTGTGAACCGCACCTATGCACCCGAGATGCGTCCCGCGGATCCTCCACTGGAAAGACCATCCCGTGGCCAGAGGATCGGCGTCCAGCCGGCACAACTGTCTTGAAAATCGCGGGTTTGTGGTGGGGACGGCAGCCACGGGAACACCGATCATTCGTGATCCCGAGGAAGGTATGCCGGCTGGACAACTCCTGGGTGACGAGTGACCTTTAGAATCTCCTCTTCGGCCTGACGGAATAGCGCGACTGAGAGTTGGACCTTGCGATCGATCCGCGTCTGGACGAGCACGTCGGATCTTAGTTGCCCAAATGGATCCTGCACGGTGCGAACGAATGGTACCTGGCCTTGCAAGTCAGAACGAAGGTTTCCAACCAGGTACAGGAAGAATCGGCCCCGGAGGGCAGGATGGCCGGCGCTCTTCCACTCGTTCCAGGTGCAATCCTGAACCCGTGCGGCCACTCCCGAGGACTTCAACTCGATCATCCGGTCGAGAGCACCGCTTGAGTCGAGCGCAAGGATGTCGAACCCGGCCACTCCGTGGAGACGCCGTGCAAAATAGGGTCATGCTCGAAAACGTGCTGGAGGCCTGCCCACGCCTCGCGGATACGGGCTGGACTCGAAATGGACCTGACCCGATTTGGTGGACACCCGCGCTCAGGAAAATGGGCGTAGAAAGGTGACCACATGTTGGACGAAAAGAAGAAACGAACCCGGCGCATGCACACGCGCGAGTTCAAGGCAGACACGGTGGCGCTCGTGCGCTCGGGACGAGGCGTGCCGCAGGTGGCTCAGGACTTGAGACTGGCAAACAGCTTGGTGTACGAGTGGTGCCGACAGGCAGACGTGGACGAGGGCAAGGGCTCTCCTGGTGCCCTGACGACCGCCGAGAAGGAAGAACTTTCGCATCTGCGTCGCGAGGTGAAAGTCCTCCGCATGGAGCGTGAAATCCTAAAAAGGGCGGCCACCTTCTTCGCCAAGGAGAGCGCGTGAGGTTCGCGTTCATCTCCGAGGAGAAGGTGGCCTTCCCCATCGCGATCCTCTGCCGTGTCTTGGCCGTTTCGCCCAGTGCCTACTACGCCAGCCAGAAACGGCCCGCCTCACTGCATGCGCGCCGTGACCAGGATCTGTCCGAGCGGATATCCTCGATTCACCACGGGAGCCGACGACGATATGGCAGTCCCCGCGTTCATGCCGACCTCAAAGCTTCCGGGGATCGGGTAGGTTGCAAGCGCGTGGCCAGGCTGATGCGCGAAAACAAGCTGGTGGCGCGCTGTCGTCGTCGTTTTCGCACGACCACCGACTCGAAGCACAACTTCCCAATCGCGCCAAATATGCTGGAGCGCAACTTCACCGCGCTTCGTCCCAACCAGTCGTGGGTCACTGACATCACGTTTCTGTGGACGCAGCAAGGCTGGTTGTACCTCGCGGTGATTCTCGACCTGTTTTCCAGGCGGGTCGTCGGCTGGGCGACCAGTCGGAATGTGGATCGCCACCTCGCGCTCGCGGCGCTGGCCATGGCCCTGCGCCAACGTCGTCCTGGCAGCGGCCTGGTTCACCACTCGGATCGAGGCAGCACGTACGCGAGCGAGGACTACCGCAAAGCCCTGGAAGCCGGAAGCATAGAATGCAGCATGAGCCGGAAGGGAGACTGCTGGGACAACGCCGTGGCCGAGAGCTTCTTCGCGTCCCTCAAGCGCGAACTGGACATCGACGACTTTGAAAGCTGGGAGGCAGCCAACATCTCCATTGGCGAGTACATCGAAGGCTTCTACAACCCTTGCCGCCGTCATTCGGCGCTCAATTACAGCAGCCCGATCGAATTCGAGCTGATACACTCAGTGAAGAAAGCAGCGTAACCAAAACGTCCACCAAATCGGGTCAACTCCAATCTGGTCGAGCGTGGCGCCATCTATGTCCAAGCACCTGATCTCATCGGCTTTGACCACATAGGGCGATCGGGCTCGGCGCGGCCGAAATCCCGCTCTCCTGCTCGATCATCTCCACCGTGGATGCTGGCCGTGCCTGTGGGCCGTCCTTGCGTCGCTGTTGCCTGATGGTCAACGTCATCCTCGGATCCAGTCCGCACCGTGGCCACAAAACGCGGTCCAGGCTCGTCCGGGCTTTCCACTGGTTCGATGGTCTTCGCAGCCGCTTTGTGCAGTCGAGAGCGATGCACCTTGAGCATCTGGTAGCCCATCATGAGGATGGCCGCGCTGGCGGTTGTCGCAGCCAATCTGAAGGCCCCCATGCGGCACCTCCTGCTACGAAAGACAACCCTCCCCGACAAAAGTTCCGTGCGGTCGAGGTGTGAACGGCAGCATCCAACACGCCCAAAATGCATCCCGTGGATCCTCCACCGGAAAAACCATCCCGTGGCCATGGGATCGGCGACCGGTTCAAACGACGGCCTTGAGAAATCGCGGAGTTGCGACGGCCGTGGTGCCCGTGGGAAGCAATCCCGCGGAAATTCCCGTCCCCCGGGGATGGTGGCAGTAAGACTTGGAAGACTCCGTCAGGGACAGATCATGCGAAATTCCCACGAAAGACTGTCGCGAGATCGAGCTGCACCCATTTCGGAGTCGCCACTGACCTCCGCTGTCCTCCGACCAACGGTCAAATTTGGTTCGGCAACTACTGGGACAACGATGGCTCCTCGGTCAGCTGTGCCTGAGAGCCACTCTGAGAGCCACTCTTGCACACCTCGCTGAACGCACCTGCAGTCATGGCGTATCGGCGCGCTGTGGACCAGGCCAAGTTGGGACAGGACGAAAAACTGGCGGCGCTGCGCCGACTTGACGACCAGTGCCGCACGCTTGAGGCTGCAGCGGCCGGGCGTCCCCAGCATGCGCCGTCGCTGTCGCTCCCTGCAATTATCGGCGACCAGCGCAGGCGTGCCCCGGCCTGGAACGGACGAACCTGCTTCGACTCTGTCGCGCGACGGCCACGCCAACTGCGCCTCCCCTTTGGCTAGCGCAGGCAATCTGCAGCACCGCTCGCCTACTCGGCCACCGCCACCAACTGGCGGAGAGCGTTGCTCACCGGAGGGGCCATCTGCTCACCCGAGGCGATGCGATCCAGGCCTGATTGGATACCCGCCACTTCGTCGAGATCGAGGGAGTCTCGCACCAAGCGGTCGCGGCCCCAGGTGCGGATGTTCATGGCATGCAGTCGGGCCATGACGTCCGCCGGTTGCTGAATCACCGCAAGTCGGCTCGACAGGATTTTCCAGCCGCGCGAGCGCACGCGCGCTTCCAGCTCGGCGCCGACCTCACTCGATTGGCCGTAGCCCGACTGCAGAGCTGCCAGCATTTCGTAGTAGCGAGCAATGACGGGATCATCAGCGCGCAGCCAGGCCGTCTCCTGCACCAAGAGCCGCGCGCCCGGTCGGGCGGCCGCGGCCCATGTGCGCAAGGCCGTGCCAGGGTCGTGCAGATGCGTGAGCAGGAAACGACAGAAGAAGACGTCCGCGGACGCGGTCGGAAACGGCTCTTGTGTGACGTCATGGCAGACGAACTCGATGCCCTCCTCGGACGCGCGTTGGGCGTCCTGGAGAAAGCGCGCCGAGGCGTCAACGCCGGTGGTCCAGCGGGGGCGCAGCGTCCGGTGCACGAGCCGCGTGGTGTGTCCCGGGCCGCATCCGAGATCAACGGCATGTTCGGGCTCGCGTGGACCCCATTCGTCGAGAAATGCCTGCGTGGCCGGTTGATAGGCGGAGGCCAACAGGGCCAATCGCTGCGCGGCCGTGTCGGTTTCACCAAATGTGTAATGATTCGTGGTGCTGGTCATTGCGTTTTCCGCCCGACTCGCACCCACGGCAAAGGCCATGTCCCGGGTGCTTCCGGGCGGCCTCTCCTCTTGTGTTCAACAGAAAAGACTGGCAGCGCCCAGACTAGCGCCACCACCAACACGCGGTCTCGACGAGCATCGAAGTTCGGAGGCGCGCGTGCATGATGACAACAGTGTAGCGAATCACCCCACGTTGTCCAGCCGGCACGGCCCTGGTCCATTTCGGCAGAGGATGGGCAGACTCGTCCTCAGTTGAACTGCGGACAGTGCTGGGTGGCGGCTCGATGGATGCTCGGGCGAGCACGCTCAGTGCACACCGTGGCCATCCAACGCCCGTTGCTGACTGACGTGGCGCCGAAGGACATCGTGTAGAATCGCGGCGCGGGTTCGGCGGCGCGCCCAGGCCGCTGACGGCCGATCGTTGACAGAGGCAGCGAGCCTCGGCAGAGGAGCGGAATCATGAGCGACGCAGCAATCGTAGTGGCCGGAGCGACCGGTGACCTCGGCGGACGCATCACAAGGGCTCTGCGCGAGCAGGGCGCCCGCGTGACAGCTCTGGTTCGCCGTGGCGCCGCACCCGCCAAGACCGAGCGGCTACAGGCGCTCGGCGCGACGATCGCGAGTGTTGATCTGAGCAGCCAGTCCGAAGTGGCAGCGGCTTGCGCAGGCGCTTCCTGCGTCGTCTCCGCTTTGGCGGGACTCCGGGACGTGATCGTGGACGCGCAGACGGCCCTCCTCGATGGAGCGATCAAGGCAGGCGTGCCACGCTTCATCCCCTCCGACTACTCGATCGACTTCACGAAGTTTCCGGCCGGGCAGAATCGAAACCTCGACCTCCGCCGGGAGTTCCACGAGCGCCTCGACAGGGCCAAGATCTCCGCAACCACGATCTTCAACGGGGCATTCGCCGACATGCTTGCAACTGGCCAGATGCCCGTGATCCTCTTTAGGCTGCGGCGGGTCGCCTATTGGGGAAACGCCAATCAGCGCATGGACTTCACGACCATGGACGATACGGCCGCTTTCACGGCGAGGGCGGCGATGGATGCCAACACACCACGCTTTCTGCGAATCGCTGGCGATCAGCCCAGCGCCCGTGAGCTGGCCGCGGTGGCCAGTGAGGTGACCGGACGACGGTTCCGGCCGCTGTGGGCTGGCAGCCTCGGCATGCTTGGCGTGATGATCAAAGTAGCGCGCACGGTCGCGCCCGGCGGCGAGAAGGATCTCTACCCCGCGTGGCAGGGAATGCAGTACATGCGCAACATGCTCGACGGCCGGGCGAAGCTGGAGTCACTCGACAACGATCGCTATCCGGCTATCCACTGGACGACGGTGCGTGACGTGCTGAAACGCCACTTCGGCCGTCCATAGTCGCGTCCCGGAAGCTTCGCCACCTCGTTCGAGGAACCTCTTCGATACATCTGGCTAGGCGCCGCGCGTGGCGGGCCCGTATGAACGGGCGTGCCTATCGCACGCTCGTTCCGAAGGTGTCGCAGGCCGCAGGGTCGCCGGTTTGCATGCCGATGGTGAACCATTTCTGGCGTGACGCCGACGAACCGTGGGTGAAGGGCTCGGGCGAGACCCGACCGCGGGTCGCGCGCTGGATCCGATCATCACCAACGGCAGCGGCGGCGTCGAGGGCGTCGGCGATTTCGGTGCGACTGACCTTGCCCTGATCGTAGGCGGCGTGGCCCCACACTCCGGCGAAGCAGTCCGCCTGCAGTTCGAGACTGACGGACAGCGGCCCACGCTGACTGGGGTGGGCCTGTTGCATGGCCCGCACGTGCCGCTCGGTGCCCAGCAGATCCTGAACGTGGTGTCCGTATTCGTGGGCGATCACATAGGCCTCTGCAAAGTCTCCGCCCCGCGCGTGAAAGCGCCGTTGCAACTCGCGGAAGAAACCCAGATCCAAGTACACCTTCTCATCGGGCGGACAATAGAAGGGGCCAGTCTCGGCGCTGGCGGTTCCGCATCCGCTGTAGGTCGCGTCGCTGAAAAGAACCAGCATCGAGGGATGGTACCCCGACCCTCTGCCCGACAATTGACGGTGCCAGAAGGCCTGAACATTGGACTCGACGCAGACGACGAACTTGGCCGGATCGTTCTTGGAATCCACCCCCCGACAGCTTCCCGATGGGCCGGCCGGCAATCGCGAGTGCGGTGTTTCCGGGTCAACCTGTACCCTGCGCTGGCCCTGTTGGATGATGCGCCCAATCTCGCCTGCGGTCCGATTTCCGCCGCTCGCCAACAACTGCAGCGCCAAGTAGATCGCACCGCCAACCAGACCAAGCCCGCCCACGCCAGCCCCGACCCGCCCACCGGGGAAGCCCGCTCCGCGCCGATCTTCGACCTGAGATTCATCGGCTCGGTCTGAGTCGTCGAACTGCACCTCCCCAGCATGTACGGCCGATGCGTCGTTGGCCAGCAGGCTTGGGCACGACAGTCCGCCATCCCACAAGTGTCCACACCAGATGGCCCCAGCAGATTACCGTGCCAGCACCGCCCCGACTGCGCGTTTTCCCCTATCTCGTGTATGATCAGCGCCTGTGCGAGGCCGAGCTTCGTGCTGCGCGAGGTGGCTTCAGCGCGAATATTGTCCTCGAAATAGGTTGAGGAGGCCGCATGACCATCGCCTGTCTTCAAGTCCAGTGGCACCGGGCGTTCCTCCTGTCTGCCGCGGTCGTGCTCGCGGCATGCTCAAGCTCGTCCACCACGAATCATGATGGGCAGGCCGGGAGCGGAAGCGGAGGCGCGGCAGCGACTAACTCGGGCGGAAGCAACGGTCGTATCAGCGCCAGCAGCACGAGTGCTGGGGGCTCTTCGGCTAGCACCGGCGGCACGATCCGACGACAGCCAGCCCCAGTAGCTCGACAGCGAGCAGCGGCGGAACGCCAACAGCGCTGGAAACTCCGGCAGTGGCGGCACGCCTGCCGGTGGCGGTATTGCCGGCAGCGGGGGCGGCACCAGCAGCGGTGGCTTGGGCGGCAGCGGCGGCAGGGGTGACGCCGGGGTGACCGATGCCCCTGGCGCCAGGCCTGATGTCGCCATGGGTGGTTCGGGTGGGAGTGGTGGCGCGCTTGCAACGGGCGGTTCGGTCGGCAGCGGCGGTGCGCTTGGCAGTGGAGGGATCATTGGATCGGGTGGCACCGGCGGACCAGCCGACGCGAACACGGGAATCGACGGGTCGAGCGCTCTGCCCGGTTGGGTTCTGTCTTGGTCGGACGAGTTCGACGGCCAGGACGGCTCTGCGGTCGATCCGACAAGATGGGTCCACGATGTGGGCGGCTCCGGTTGGGGCAATCAAGAGCTCGAGTACTACACCAACGGGACGCAGAACGCGGTCGTCATGGGGGGCAACCTAGTCATCACAGCGACGACAGCCGGTGCATCGTCGTATAACTGCTCCTATCCTTCCTCCGGGCCATGCCAGTACACGAGCGCGCGGCTGCTCACCCAGAACAAGTTCTCGCAGCAGTACGGTCGCATTGAGGCGCGCATCCAGATCCCGGAGGGACAGGGGCTGTGGCCCGCGTTCTGGATGCTGGGAGCCGACATAAACACAAGCGGTTGGCCTACCTGCGGCGAGATCGACATCATGGAGAACATCGGGAAGGAGCCGTCGACCAACAACGGTAGCCTGCACATGCCGGCCGCGGGGACGTCCAACGACGACGATCTCACGGGCACCTATACCCTGCCCGGAAATGCGAAGCTAGGCGACGATTTCCACACCTACGCCATCGAGTGGAGCGCAGCGGCGATCAAGTTCTACGTCGACGACAATCTCTACGAGACGCAGACGCCGTCGACCGCAACCGGCCGCACGTGGAAATTCGACCATCCGTTCTTCATGCTGCTTAACGTCGCTGTCGGCGGCCAGTGGCCGGGCGCGCCTGATTCGACGACCACCTTTCCGCAAACAATGAAGGTCGACTGGGTGCGCGCCTACGAGCCGGCCGACGGCGGTTAAAGCGCGGTGGAGAGTTGTTGCTCGGCTCGTTGACTGGAGACTTGTTCCCTTTGCGGCTACTCAGGTCGCGTCCGAGTTTCTCCCGGCGTGGCTGAGGCTGGGATTGATGTGGCAAACGCCCTAGGGCCGCGGCTGTAACTACGTTCCTTCGCTACCTGAGGAAGCGATCCTCGCTGCCCGAGTACGTAGTGGCCGAGCTCGTGGCCTACTCTTCCCGCCTTGCCCTCGTCGCCGCGCTCGCTCTGGCTGAGAAGCGTCGACGGGACCAGACGTGGTGCCGTCTTGAACAAGTGTCAGCTTCTCCGGATCTGCCGTCTCCAGGTGCTCGATAACCGTCAGCCATTGCATGAAAAGGGCGCGCGTCCGAGGATCCTTGCGGTCGTGCAAGCCTTCGCGAAGTGCGCGTAGGTCTCTAGCTTCACGGCTGTCCTCGCCACAGCAGGAGCTCATGGCTCGTGTTTCCTGCTCGATCGCCTCCTGAAAACCACCCCAGAACGCGTCCATCAATTTGCCAATGCCTTGGCGTCGTCTCTCGATCGCCTTCCGGCTAGCACCGACCAAGCGTGGATCGCGTCGCATGTCGTCCTCGTTTTCGGCTTTCTTCATGTGCGCGAGGGTCTGATTCTTCCAGGCCATCGAGATCTCGGCACGGGCTGCCTCTTCGACGTGCGTGTCGACGTCGTGGCTCGGCAAGCCGCTGGTGCTTGTTGCCTCAACCTGCAACTGGATAAACAGATAGCACTTGACGAACCAGACCAGAAGGTCGCCGGCGGCGATGATCTCACTGCCAGAACCGGGTTCCTTCGTCAACCTCGCGCGAAGTTCGGCCACTTCCGGATCCTTGTCAGCCCCGCTCACCCCTTTGCAAAACATGTCCAGAAGCTCCGCACGAAAGTCACGGAGTGTGGCAATCGGCCGGTCTGCCTTGAGGAACGCCGGCGTGCTGTCTCGACCAGCGGGCATCGGCATGGCAGCTAGTTCCGAGAATCCTGCCGCCAGCTGATCGGTGAGCTTGAGCAGTACGCCCACAAGCGCGGTTCTCTTTCGCGCCAGCGCGACGTGGGAATACTGCTTGAGGACCCGCTGCTCGAGAAGCTTTGAACGCCTTGAGGGACTCAGCATAGCTCACACGCCGACGTTGATTCTTCATGTTCTCTCCTTTGGCTGCGCCAGCTCGGTCACGAGCGTCGCGATCTCGTCCATCGAAACAAAGTAACCCTGCAAGCGCTGCAGCCGGCCTTCATGGAGCAACAACATGTCGCCCGCACCCAGCAAATTTTCGGCGCCGGGCTGGTCGATGATGGTCATGCTGTCCACGCGCTGGGGCAGCCGGAACGAGATGCGCGTGGGCAAGTTGGCCTTGACCGCGCCGGTGACGAACTCGGTCGTCGGGCGCTGGGTCGCGATGATCATATGGATGCCGACGGCCCGCGCCCTCTGCGCTAGCCGGAGAATTTGGCGCTCGAATTCCTCGCGCTCGGTCTTGGGTAAGATCGTGACCAGCTCGGGGTACTCGTCGATAACCACCACGATGTGCTTCACGCCCAGGTCAGGCCGCCGAACTCGTAGCTCACGGATGTTAGGGCAACGCGCGTCCTGCAAGATCCGCGTCCGCTCCGCCAGCTCCGGGCCGGTGAGCTCGCGCAGAACGTTGATCGCTTCCTCCGCCTCGGTGACGATGCGGCCGCCCCGCAGATGCGGCAGCGAAGCGAACGGTGAGAAGTCGATGGCCTTGGGATCGATGATGACGATTTCCAGCTGGTCGGGGGTAAGCCGCATGGCAAGGCTCACCACGGCCACCTGCTCCGCCACGGTCTTGCCGGTGCCACTGGCGCCCGCCAATAGGATGTGCGGCAGTATGGACAGATCCTGTGACACCCCCTGCCCCGCCGGTGTCACCCCAACCGGCATCCAGAGGCCCGGCGCAACATCTTCCTTGGGCAAGGCCGCGATGGCCGGCGCCAGGGGCACAATCTGCCGGTCGGGGCGTGGAAAATCCACGGCAACATGTCGCTGGCCTGGAAATTGGGAAATCATTACGTCGCAGCCGACCTCGCGAGAGATGTCCTCGGCCCGCCGACGAAGGGTGTCGATGCGCTCGCCAGACCCGAGCAGAACCCGGTGCTGAATGACGGCTGGTCCGACCTGCGGGTTCGGATCGATCTCAACCACGCGAACACCAACGGCTTCAAGGGCGTGCCAGAGACTGGCGATCTGGTTCGCGTAGGGGCCCGCATCTTGAGCAGGCACTTCTCTGCGTATGTCAGGGATCTCGTCCTCCTCCTCTTCAATGTCGGCGTCCAGCGTGGGTGGCTCGGCCTGGGGCACAGGCTCGGGTACCGGACCTTTCGGCGGTTGCTGAGCGCGCTCTTCTTCCGCGGAATCCGTTCGCTGGTCAACAACACGCCCTGCCCGCTTGAGCAGCCAGTATCGTCCGTTCGGCGTGGTCCGCAGGTTCAAGAGCACATCCGGGTTTCTGGCCAGCCGGTTCAACGCCTTTGCGACCTCGGACAGATTTCCAGTCAGGTCTTCCAGATCCTCCTCCGCAATCCATTCGCGTCGCCATAGGGGCTCGCCAGCACCCAGCGCTTCGAGGATCATTTTTTCGGGATCATCACCCCTGTTTCGAGATCGCATGAATCACCTGCTCACCCCTCAAAAAGTGGGTCCAGCGGGCAATCGTTCCGCGGCCAAGTTGTCGATATTGCTGACGAATCTGCCGGCCCAAGGCCAGCTACGGAACGATTGCGGCTGCTAACTGTTCGACTTATCTAGGTCTGTCTGTAAATGGCATTCAGGAGGCCGACGGTTCGATCCCGTTCAGCTCCACAACAACTTCTCTTTTCGTCTCGGTGACTTAGGCGGCTTCACCCTTTGCCTTTTTGCCCTCGGGTTGCTTCGATCCCCCACCAGATCCCCCACGCGCAGTTGCATCATCGCTCTTCTTCTCGGCTGGCGCGAACACCAGCCGCACGATCTGACCGGCTGCCGCCAACTTCTCTTCCCCGCCCACATGGCTGTAGTGCTCCGTCATCGACTGCGTGACGTGGCCGGTGATGCCTCCTGCGGGCACCGGCGCCGTCGTCGTATCGGGAACGACTTGCATCTGTAGCCCTGGGCCAGAAACGGGAAGATATGCAGTTCATCCACTCCGACAGCGCCATCACCCAGCGTGACGATGGTGGTGGCGGAGAAAGTGGCGTGGATTGACCCGCGCCTAGCACTACTTCCATGAGAAGGCCCCCCGAGATCAAGTTGTTTTTCGTGGGGTCGCGTCCACAGGGAGGCGAAACACCTGCCTGCCATGCTTCCATTCGCACTCGTCGAGGGGCGCCCAAGGGCGCCCGGTGCATATTGGGGTCCGACCCGCACGGGCGCTGCAATCTGAGTCGCGAGCTCCGAGGCTCGAGTAGTGCTGCGCAGTCGCCCGGACGGGGCAGTGTTCGGTCTTTCGACCGCCTGTAGACGTTCCCTGCTGGTGAAGCTTAATTGGGGCTCAGAGATGAAGCGCGGCGGCGCCCCTCGGCGTGGTCGGCCAGTTGGCGCGCGCCACAAGGCGCGCTGGCCGACTACGCCCGGTATTCGTGAACCATTGGTCGTGGGCGACGCCGTGCGGACATCGGGGTTGCTCTTCCTGGCAAAGATCAGGCTGCACGCTTCTTTTCCTCCATCTGCCGTTGGTGATACCCGAGGGGCTCGTACACCTCGCCGGTGACCCACAGTCGATGCATCAGCACCGCGAGCTTTCTCGCCACCGCCACCTTGGCTCTCTTCTTGGCGTTTTTTCCTCCCCGATTCGCTAGCCCCAGTCCCCACCGGCGCAGGTCGCTGTCTTTGCCGAACGGACCGAGAATGTGGTTGGCAGCGTTCACCAACAGCCGTCGCATAAACGGATCTCCTGCCTTGGTGATCCGAAGCTGTGGGTCTTGGTTGCCCGACGCACTCTTGCGTGAGCGCAGACCTAGAAAGGCGCCCACCATCCTGCTCTTGGTAAAGCGGTCCTTGTCTTCGAGGGTCAGGATGAACACCAGAGCCGTGAGGATGCCTACGCCGGCGACTTGGGATACCACGTTCACATCCGGGTACTTCTTCGCCACCCTCTCGACCATCTTGTCTTGCTCGCCGATCTTCTTGTTGATTCCATCGAGCACTTCGTAGATCGGATTCAGGGCTGCTTTCAGGACCACAGGCACAAGCTCCCGCGTCTTTGCGCAAAAACTTGCGGACGAGCACGTCGGCAGTCGCTCGCCGAACGCTTTGACCGTTCCGCGCACGTGGTTGACCAGCTTGGTTCGTGTCGACACCAGCATGTCGCGTGCCTTGGCTACCGCCAGATCGGCCTGCACTTGTGTCCCCCGATGCACCACGGGAGAAAGCAGCGCTTCGTCCACCCTGCCAAGCCGCGCCAGCAGCTCGGCGTCGTGTCGGTCGGTCTTGTTGTCGTTGGCAGAGATCAGCTTCACCCTTCGCGGATTGGCCACCGTCACCCGATGGCCCAACATCCGGATCACGGCGCTCACCCATCGCGAGTGCGTTCCGACCTCGATCACCACGTGTGCTGCCGGCCGGCTGAACCACTCGCTGATCGCCTTTCTCGTTGTCCGCACAGATGTTCGATCCCTCACCTTGCCGTCTGCGCCCAACACGCAGATTTCGCTTTTCTTGTCGCCCAGATCGCATCCGATGGTCTCCTGGCAATGGGTCGCGGTATTCTTCGTCATGGTCGCTCTCTCCTTTGCACCTTGAGTGCGTTTTCACCCCGCAGATTACCTGCGGGTCGGGGAGGGCGGCCTTCTCATCCCATCTGATTCAAAAAGGGAGTCGTCCGTCGGTGTTCACGGGCATGTGCACCAGGCGGTCCCATCGATCGCGGTCTGTGACACAGGGGACATCGGGGTAACCATGTGGCCAGGACGCGCACGACGGCCAGGCGCACGGTGATGAAGGAATCCCGGAAGTGTCGCTCCGGACGTGCTGCCGTCCGCACCGTCGTGACGATGCGACGCTTTTCGCGTGGCGGTTTTTCCGGCCGAGGGGGGAAAAGCCCTGGAACGCTCGGCAACGATGAACGCGAAGCAAACCAGCACCATGGACACATGATGGTTCCAACCGCGGAAGGAGCGGCCCTCGTAGTGGTCCAGTCCAAGCTCTCCCTTGGCGTCCTCGTACACCCGTTCGGTGCGCCACCGCTGCTTGACTCTCCGAACGAGCTGGCGCCGTGACATGTTCGCCGGCAAGGTGGTCGCGGTAAAGTCCGTCGCTGCCTTCTCGCCATGGGGCCATTCCATGAGCAGCCAGACCGCTTCCCGCTGCGAGGGATCAACGAGGTCGTCCTGCGCGAGCACCACACGTTCGGTGGCGAAGCGCGACGACATCTTCCCCTTCGTTCCTTCTCGCCAGGTCACCCGCCGAAAGCCACCTCGCCCGATGGCGTCGGCCAGATCACCGACCGCCACGGGGTCACCGATTCGGCGTCCCAGCGAATCCAGGCGCCACACCGTGGTCGTACGGTGTAAGCCGACGGCGTAGCCCAGACCCTCGCAGCGCACGCGCCGGCGAAACTCGGAGTTGTCGCCATACGCGCTGTCGGCCAGCACCAGCCCAGCCGGCAACCCGTCCGCGATGGCACGCTCGATCATCTCGACCCCCAACTCGGGCTTGGTCTTGAACGTCACCTCGTCGGGGATGTGGGCCTCGGCCCGCCGCGATGGATCCTCGGTCCAGCTCTCGGGCAGGTACAGCGCGAAGTCCACCGGCACGTGCTCCGTGCGTGTGGCAATGGTCAAGCTGGCCGCCACCTGACAATTGGCGATCTTGCCGATGGTGCCTGAATACTGTCGTTGCACGCCCACGGAGTGCGTGCCCTGCTTCGGGAAGCCCGTATCGTCGATGATCCAGTCCGTTACAGGCTCCCGAGCCGTCATCGCCGCCAGCGCGTAGCGCGCGGCCTCGCGGCGCACGTCACGGTCGGACCATTCCGCGCCCCGAGTGAAGTACGTCAGCCGCTCGTGGGCGGCGTTGACACCCTCCGGGTCGGGGCACGCTCGCGCCGCCATCGGCTCCATGCTTTTCCGCTCTCCGTCGCCCATCAACCCCAAGGCGTAAGTGGCAAACGACGCTCGTTGCGGCGCCGTTCGCAAGACTTCCCCAATCCGGTGGAAGTACGCGGCCAACCGTCCTTCTCCCTTACGATCCAGCAGGTATTCCATCCCCACTATGTCGCCGATTTCCCGCCAGACTGGCAACTTTTTGAATCAGTAGTGCTAGGCTACTGCCTATTCAATTGGTCCCGCTGCACTCACCACACGTGTTGTAGCAGACCCCCTGGCGGCAGCATGGCTGGGCAGCAATGCAGGGGCAAGAGCACATGACGGGGGCGTTACCTTCTGGCATTAGGGCGCTGAAATCAGCAGTGTACTGGGACGCAACCCGCGCGTTGAGCGCAGCTGAAGGGCAAATTCCAGGACAGGCACCGACGCACGGAGCACCCTCAGGTACCGCGACACAGTCGGAATCCACCTTGCACGAATTGTCGTATTGGCTTGCCGACATGTTGCACGAGAGCGCAGCGCCACCACCGTCCGTGCCACGACCGGTGCCGCTGGCATCGCTGGTTCCGCCTGCCCCTCCGTCCGGGCTACCCAGGGGAACATCCGGCTGAGCGTCAGGGGTATCCGGCATTCCGGCATCGCGCCTGCCATTTCCGACCGAACTGCCGCTGCTAGTCACTGTCCCGCTGGTAATCTGCGTCCCGCGACCAGGTTGCGTCCTTGGGCCAGTGAACGTCCCCGTCTCCGTCACGATGCCGCCACTCCCCGTGCCAATCCCACTCCCGGGCTGCGGCAGTCGGCAAGGACCAATCGGTCCATAGGCCGCCGTCCCACATGCTGTTTCCGTCCCAATGCTGGTGAACGTCCCGCTGCCCGTCTCCGTTACGATTTCAGTCTTCGTCACGATTCCAGTCTTCGTTTCGACGCCAGCGCCAGTCCCGACCATGAAGGTCATCGTCCCGGTGGCAGTCACCGTCCCGATGGCAGCGAACGTCCCGACGCCAGTTACCGTCCCGCTGGACCCGCCAGCCCCTACGACACCAGCTGTGCTGCCAGGCGGAACGACCTGATTTCCGGCTGGCCCTGCCTGCCCCCTGCCAGTCGTCGAGGTGAAGGCTCCGGTCGTGCCGCCAGCCTCTACGACCCCACTCGTGCCGCCGGGCTGCCCACCCTGGTTCCCGGCTTGCGCAGCCAGTCCCCCCAATGTCGTCCCACCAGTCAGAGAGCCAATCCCGGCATCGAGGTTGGGGGGCCCACTGGCCGAGGAGCAGCCCCCAACTTCAAAACCAATTGTCAGTGCACCAAGGGCGCAAATCGCCAACCAGCACCTAGATTTCATTTCTAGTCTCCCAATCTTGACTTCGCTGGAGCTGCGCGGAACCCCTGAAGCGAAAATTTCCACACGAAACCAAGTCTCTCGGCACGTTGGAGTAACCCTGGCCGGTGCGCTATCAAAAAATTGGGTATCCGTTCAGCCTCGTCGAGGTCGGTCAGGCAACCAGCGCGAAGGCGCGGGATGGTGTGTCGGCTTCCGAGTCGGGCAGCAGCGACGGCAGAGGTAGGTGGTTGAGCGAGGCGAGTACCGCCTGGGTGACGAATTGGACGACGTTGCGACCCTGCGCGCGTAGCGTGGCCCGCACCGTGAGCATCCGCTCGACGAAGCGGCTACCGGCTTCGCTGTGGCTCCCGTAGCTGGACTTGCGCCAGATGACCGCGTGCCGCAGCCCACGCTCGGATCGGTTGTTCGTCGGCTCGACCCCTTCGACTTCAACGAAGGTCCACAGTGCGTCGGCATGGATGCCGCCGATATCCCAGCACATTCCAGCAACCCGAGGCACGCCGCTCACGACACCTCGGCGAAGCAGATCTTCCACCCGCCTCTGGAGCGGCTTCATCTTCAGCTTGAACCGCGCACGGCTCATGGTCCCGTCGCGCACGCCATGCCAAAAGCGGAACATCTTGCGCGCCAGCTGCACCAATTCTTTGCCGATGCGCCCCGCCTTCCCCTTGTACTCGCTCATTGCGTGGAAATCCCTCTCCAGGTGCGACCAGCAAATCTGCCGCCGCCCAGTGTGCACATGGTAGGCGGTCCAGCGGTCGCTGCCGAGCGTCCCCTTGAAGGACCCCAACAACTCGCGGGCTGCCACCCGATTTCGCCGCTGGTGGATGAGAAAGACGATCACGAACGTGGTGGCCATGATCCACAGCCATGCCTTGCGACGTCGCTCGCGCCAACTCGTCTCGTCGACGTTGGCCACCGGCTGCTTCTGCACGTAGTGGCGCGCTTCTTCTACGGCCGGCGCCACCGCCCGGCTGACGGCCTGTTCGCACGCCACGACCGTGCCCAGCGAGATGGATACTCCAAATAGATCCCGCAGGATCTCGGCCACCGTCCGCGTGCTGGAGCGGTAACAGCCGCTCACCAAGCCCGCCACGGCTGTCAGTCGAGCGCCGAAGCTCCCAGCCGGAACGCCCGCAGGCCAGGGACATGGCGTGCTCTGCAGGCAGTCCGGGCATTCCTGCGTATGCATCTGATGCTCGATCGTTTCCGCGACCACCTCCGGCAACTCGGTAACCTGATGGCACAGCGGCTCGCCGACTTCCACGCGCCTGTCACGCGGAAGCTCCCGCTGGCAGTGCTCGCACCTCGGTGGCCAATGGTGCTCGACGCCGGTGACTGCGTTGGGCGGAAGCGGCTCTCGGTGGTGTCCCTCGTGCCCAGGCTGCCCTCCTGGCTTCCGACCCGACGGCTTCCGCTTCGGCGGCAGCTTCAGCAACGGCGGATCACTCGACGGCGGCCGCGACGAATTCTGCGAGTTCTGGTTCAGTCGACGCTCCAGCTCCGCGATCCGTCGATCCTGCTCCTCAATTCGCGCCAGCAGTCGCAGGATGAGCGCATGCGCCTCTTCCAGCGTCTTGGGCAGTTCAACCTTCGTCACACACCAACTGCATCACCACTATGCGCGCATGCAAGTTTCTTCACGCCCCCGACGGGGCTGAACGGATACAAAATTGGCATGTGCGCAGGAAGTAGAAACTGGGTGTTGTTTCGCCTCAGCACAGAGCTTGTTCGCATGTTCGGCGCACGGTCGGGCCGGATCACCTGTCCCGGGATGCGATAGTCGCAAGCGCACCGCGTCCGCGACGTGGCTGCGAGGTCGCTCATCATCACGAAAGGATCACCCGCCAGATCTTACCCGCCAGCGACAACCTCAGTGATGTTGGCGAAGCCGCTCTTGTGCACGGGATTCTCGGCTACGTCCTCGCACAGCGGTGCAATCGTCCAGGTCAAGCCCAAGCGTCTGGCCTTCTTCAAGGTGGGCAAAGAGCTGCGCGAGCGGATGAACGGTGGGCGGAGATCGACCAAGGTGGCAGCGGCGAACGAGCCGACCAAGCTGGTGTAGAACGGCGCAGTCGGCACCTGTCTCAGGAACTCAGTGCGGACCTACGGGAAACGCGCGTCATTGGAGCTAACGCTGCATGTGCCGATTGTGGCTGCGATGAAGAAGGTCTGACCCAGGCCATGTCCGTACGTCGTGGTGTAGGTGGTGGCGGTCGTCGTGGCTATCGTCATGAGCGTTGACGTGGAAGTAAAGTACAACACGTCGTACCTTCGTGCGCTCACATCGGTCCAGCCGAGCAATGCGACGCCGGTAGAGGTCCCGATGCTGGTTTCGGTCGCTGTGAGACCAATCGTTGGGCATGCCGGCGCCGAACCGTCTTTCGCAGTTCCGCCGTCGGTTCCCGTCGCCCCGACCGCAGCATCGGCACCGGCGCACTCGCTCTGCAGGACGCACCCATCCCAGCAGATGCTGCCTGACGGGACATAGGGCGCTTCACATGAGGGCGCTGCCATATTGCAGAAGACATTGCCGCTGCAATTGGCGCGACTACCATCGGCGCACCAATTGAATAGCTCGCAGCAACCGGCAGCGGTACACCCGCAAGTTGTTCCGGGAAGGAAGACCGAGTGGCAATCGCTGCGGGTGTCACACTCCGCCTGGGTCGTCACATGGCCGCAGCTTGCCGAAGAAGCGTCGCTCGTGCCAGCGTCCGGTGGCGGACAAGCAACAGCGCCGCACACGGCGAGGCAGAGACCTGTTCCGGGCGTGCATCCTGGACACCAGTTCTGTCCCGTCGGGCATGGTCCCGCGTCCGCTCCTGCGTTGCCGGCGAGGACCAAGGTCTTACACTGGCCGCTGACGCAGTCCAGGGCGATGAAGCCACCCTGAGCCGCATTGTTGCCGTCCTCGGCTAGCTGGTAGGTGAAGCTGGCGCAATCAAGGTTTCCGCAGGACAGCGACGGGAACGTGCACGAGGACGACCTGGCCAGGCCCACCTCCGAGATGGCACCGCAACAGGTTGGCTGGACCGCCTGCCTGCAGTCGCTTGCCAGGGTGCAGGTCTTGGCCGTGGTTGCGATGGTGCCGCTGGAATCGTAGCAAGAGTTGCCGCTTCTGCTCGCCGAAGCACCGCCGGTTCCGCCTGTTCCACTGCTTCCCCCCGTGGCTGTGCTGCCGCCGACCGCTGGGCCCTCCTGTTCGCACGCCAGCGTGCCCGTGATGTTGAGACACCGGTTCGGAGCGCAGCAGTCCGATTCCTTCGCGCAGGCATGGAAGAGCGAAAAGCAGGCCGCAGCGTCACTGCCACCGACAACGCTGGCGTCAGCGCCGCGAGTTGCCGCCGAGCCACCACTGTCGCCCGCTCCTCCAGTGGTTGCAGGGCCGATGCTGCCTGTCTGGCCTCCTTTCCCCGCTCCACCATCTGCGCTTTTCTTCAAGCCGGACCCGCTACACGCCAGTCCCAACAGGCCAACCGCTAGAATGGCTGCCGCAGCCGTTGACATCTTGAACATCGGGTCCTCCATATTGCTCAACACCGCAGTCCCGCGTGCCCAGGGGTGGCCAGCACCGCCGCATGTAGACATCTTGGACATGGAATCCTCCACCCGATCTAGGACAGCAATATGCGTGCCCCAGTCTCGCGCCGCAACGGTGGAACCGACTCCCCCGCAACTACAAGGAGAAGAGCCCATGTGGCGGGTAAAAACATGGCCATAGAGTCCGCCAACTATCAGAATTCTGAGGGTATCCGTCCATGATTTGGCCTTTTCCCCGGCCAGCGGACAGACTCGCCCTTGGCCTCGAACTTGCTGATAACCTGCCCACTTGATCTGGAGGCAGCCATGACTCGCTCGATTCGGCTTGGGACCGGTTGTTGTGTTCTCTCCGCTCTTTTCTTCGCCGCACTTGGTGGCTGTGGCAGTGGGACGTCTGTACCAAGAATCGACACCGCCAAGTCAGCTGCCCAGCGCATAGCCGATCCTCAGGTGCCGGCAACCGACAGCACCACCTTGGCTTCCGACAACGCCGCGTTCGCGTTTGCCGCCTACCAACAGCTCATCACCACGAACAGCAATCTGGTCTTCTCACCGGCCAGCATATCCATCGCCCTGGCCATGACCTACGCTGGGGCGGCAACGACGACAGCGACCGAGATGGCCAGCGCACTTCACTTCTCCTTGCCGCCCGCGCAGCTGCACCCTGCGTTCAATGCTCTGGACCAGACTCTGGCCTCACGCGGTCAAGGATTCCTCGGCGGTGATGGCGGACCCATGCAGGTAGATATCACCAACGCGGTTTGGGCCGAGAAAACCTATACATTTGAGGCCGACTTCCTCGACACTTTGGCCGAGAACTACGGCGCAGGCGTGAATCTGCTCGACTTCCTCAATGCTCCCGATCCATCGCGCCTGACCATCAACGCATGGGTGGCTGGCCAGACAAACGACAAGATCCAGAACCTGTTGCCACCCGGCTCCGTCGATAGCTCGACAGAGCTGGTCCTCACCAATGCGGTGTACTTCAATGCTGCATGGAAAACCCCTTTTGACGCAAACAACACCCAGGACGGCTCGTTCACCCTTCTCGACGGAAACAGCGTGACTGTCAGTTTCATGAACGCATATCTCCCCAGCCTTCCGGCCACGCAAGGGACGAACTTCGTGGCCGCGTCTCTGCCTTACGCCGACACCCGGCTTTCGCTGGTAGTGGTGGTGCCCAATCCGGGCCAGTTCAGCCAGGTTGAATCCTCGCTGAATGCGAGTGCACTGGGGACTTTGGTGGCAGGGCTGGTGAGTCAGCCAGTTTCTCTCACCCTTCCCCGCTTCAAGATTGAGACAGGGACGAGTTTGAAGGTACTCCTCCAAACTCTGGGCATGACGTCGGCCTTCATCCCCGGCGTCGCCGACTTCTCGGGCATGGATGGCACGCGCAACCTCTACATCTCGGATGTTCTCCACAAGGCGTTCATCGACGTCGCGGAAAACGGTACCGAGGCTGCAGCGGCCACGGCAGTGGTCATTAGTATTCTTGCAATTGCCGCCCCGACCGGGCTACTAGTCGACGCGATCCGTCCCTTCATCTACTTCCTGTATGACCAGCCCACCGGCGCCATTCTGTTCATGGGCCGGGTTCAAGATCCTCGCCAGAACTGACCAGAGATGCGCCTAATGCAGCCACGTTGGGTTAGTCGGGATGTGCCCGTCCCCTGCGTCCAGCATGCTCTCGGACCGCTTTGCTGATAATCTGGTAGCCATGATCTGCGAGTGCCGCTGGCTAGCAATCGGTCTGGCGTTGTCGTTGACCGCGCTTGCCTGCTCGCGGACGCCAATGTACGAACCGCAAGGGGTGACAACAAACACCATCAGCTCGGGTGGAGGAGCCGGCACAGTCACCAGCCAAGGGGCCACTGGCAGCATCGGAGGAACGACCGACACCACGACAGGCACCAGTGGAGGAGGAACAACCAGCACCACTGGAGGGACGACCAGTTTCCCCGGTGGCGCGACCAGTGCAGGCGGGACGACCGCGAGCGGCGGGATGACCAGTGCCGGTGGAACTACGACAGCAGGTGGAACAAGCCTGAGCGGCGGCAGCAGCGGCAGTTCCAGCAGCAGTGGCGGCTCGTCAGCCTTTCCCGGTGCCGGCGGGAGCGCTGACGCCGGCAGTTCCCCAGGAACGGCTTGCCCCTGCTCGCGACGGCCGGGGGAGAATAGCTCGTTCATGTGCCCTAGGGGGACCGGCCATGCCACCTCGGCAAGCATTGGGACCAAGGGCGGAACCGTGACTCTCAACGGCACCCCGTCAACTATGGGCGTGCCCGTCACCCTCGTAATTCCAGCGAACGATCTAAGCCAGTCGGTTGTTGTCACCATCACCGAGACAACGCTTTCGCCGCCCGCTGGCTACGTCGACGAGTCGCCGGTGTATGATATCGAGGGCCCCACGGGGACCACCCTTTCCACCCCCGCGACCGTGAGTATGCCGTTCCAGAACAATCTCAGTTTCGTCGCCTCCCAACTTTCCATCTACACGTCGACCGACGGCATCACCTACTCGCGAATCCAAGACTCGTACCTGAACGCGGGATTCCTGCAGGGCTCACTATCGAAATTTGGTTTCCTGTTCGCCGGCTATCCGCAGACCGCCGCCGACCTCGCCGCGTGCAGTGCTCCATAGCTCGCTCCCATGCGGATGCGGACATGGATGGCGCCCACAGCCCCTACCTGTAGTTTCCAAGGCCATGCCGAGGGCGTTCCCCGATACCCTGCTCGACTTCCAGCGCATGTTCCCGGGCGAGGCGGCTTGCGTCCGCTACTTGGAGGAGTTGCGCTGGCCAGAGGGCTTCGCCTACGTCTCGTGCGGCCGCAAGGGCGAGCCGTTCCGGTTGCGAGGATGGGGAGATCCGGGTGCTCGCGGAGTTCCTGGAAGTGGTCGGCCGAGACAGGGCCGAATACAGAGTTAGCCGCCAGTAGCCGGTACGGTTGGTCGTGCCGGGAAATCTACGACTGCTTGTGACCCGGACATTTCGTGTGTCACCGACAGCGAGAACGTCTGCCTTTCCAAGCAGCGAAGTTCTGGCTACCCTTACCGGATGCCTGTAGTTCGAAGTCTTGGCATGTTGCGTTCCTCCATCTGTTTCGGCGCCAACTCGCAACGTGGGCCAGTCCCGCTCGATCTTCTACCGGCGACTTGCATGCGGCTAGCCCTGGTAGCAAGCGCGCTGGCGGTCTCGTTCGGCGCTGGCGCTTGCGCCAAGTCGCGTGTCCAGCCGGTTGACGCCAACACCTCAACAAGCAACTCAGGCGCGACAGCAACAGCAGGCGCACGAAGCGCCGGCGGTACGGCCGCAAGCGGTGGCGCCTCGGCCATGGGAGGTTATTCGAACAGTGCCAGCTTCTCGGCGAGCGGTGGCTTCATGGGTTCGGGCGGCGCCTCTGCCACAGGCGGGACCTCGGGCGGAATGGGGGGTTCCTCGGCTGGCGATTCATCGGCTGGTGGTTTCGCGACTGGCGGTTTGGGAGGCACATCCTCCTCGGGCACGGGTGGCTCCACGCGCGCCGACGCCGCCGTCGACGCTCCCCTCGACACCGGGCCACCACCCATCGTCTATGCGCTCGACCCACCCAACCAGCTGATCAACCAGTTCTTCATCCCGGGTTGTCAATCCGGCGTCGCAACCAGTCCTGGGGGTGGGGTTTGCACGCCAGGGCAGAACGCCTGCGAGGGCACCAAGCAAGGAGCGCGAGTCAATTTCCTTTGTCCGCGCTTCATGCTCTTTTCCGACGAAATGATTCAGGCGGCGTCCGATGACGGCTACACCGGCTTGAACTATGCGGTGGTGGGCCATGACGTGGACACCGGAGGCATCGATGGCACCGTGACCATCAGTTGCTGCCAGTGCTACCAGCTGGTCTTCAGCCTGCCAGAAAACGTGGCCCAGGTCGGCGGCAACGGCGCTTCGGCCATTTCTATCCCTCCGCCGCTGGTGGTTCAATCCTTCAACACGTCGGCGGGCGGTGGCAAGAACTTCGACGTGTTCATGGGCGCAGGTGGCTTCGGCGCCTTCAATGCATGCGATCCGAACGCGTCCATGGCCAGCCCTTCTGGCAAGTACCTCTATACCCAGTTTCCGCCGGACGGCGAACCCGGCTCGGGCGGCGTAAACGCGGCCACGCAGATCGCCGCTTGCAAAGGGACCAGCAACCTGGTCACCGCCGCGAGCCTGTCATCCACGACCTGCCAGAGCGCCGTGGCCATCGAGTGCGGGAAGTTCAACTCGGCCTCGCCCACGGTGACCAGCGAATCTATCCGTTCTTGCACCCAGTCGAACGCCGCGAATTCGTACTACCACATGAACTGGCAAATCTACGCCAAGCGCGTCGAATGTCCGACCCACCTCACGCAGGTCACCGGCTGCAGGCTGGCGCCGCAGAGCTTGCCTGCGGTCAATCCGGCTGTCACCACGCCAGAGCAGGCCGCCGCGGATTCATCTTTCAAGTCCGGCTACACGACCACGACGATGCAGGACTGCTGCATGCCGACCTGCGCTTGGCAGAACAACACGAAGGGACAGAACGTGCCGGTGGTTGGACTGTACGATTCGTTCTACTCCTGCGACCTGAACGGCGTTCCGGTGACGGAAACCTCGGCCGCCGACGCGGGCAATTAGCGCGGCGGTCTGGATCAGGGAAAGAGAGGCGAGATGGGCGCTGACCAGACAAGGGTGCGCTCCATGGAAAGTGGGGCTCGCCCCGGAGCTGCCCAGGCCGAACCACATCGTCACCCGCCAGCGCTTGCGAAAAATGGCGTACAGCGGGATGCTGCGGATGAATAGAAAGTATGACCAGCCCACAGGCGCAATTCTGTTCATGGGCCGGGTTCAACATCCTAGCCAGAACTGACCAGAAACGCGCTTCATGCGCTGATAACCTGACCACTTGGCCTGGAGGCAGCCGTGACTCGTTTGATACCAGCCAGGACTTCTTGTCGCGTTCTCACCGCTCTTATCTTCGCCGCACTCGGTGGGTGTAGTGGTTCGAGCAGTTCACGACCGGATGGGCTGGTCTTGGCAGGCGGCAGCGCCATCTCAAGCGGAGGAGTCGTGAACAGTGGCGGAGTCATTGGAGACCTCGGTCAAGCTGGTTCCCCGAGCAGTTCTGGTGGCAGAACCGGTGCCCGCGGAGGCGGAAACATCGGCACAGGGGGTATAGTGAGCACTGGCGGCACCGTGACCACGGTTCCCGGAAGCGGTGGCTGCTGCTATGCCGTCTACTGCCCCAGCGGTGAGACGATGGTGACAACCTGCCCGACAGGCGCCTTCTGCTATGAATATGCCGCCTGCGGTTGCAACCAAGTTCTATGCATGGCTGCTACGGGAAGTGGTGGCAGGGGCGGGTCCTTGTCGAACGGCGCGCCCGACGGAGGCTGGCTGGATTCTGCGCCCCACGACGTGGCGATGGACGCGCGCGCCGCACAGGTCGGAGACACCGGCGGGACTGAAGGGCGGGATGCACCCGCCACAGAGGCCGCGCAAGCCATCGGAATTCCGATGTACGTGGACCCTTCGGCATCGCCCTCTACTTGGGCACGAGTAACGGGCGCTGCACCGACTGTGGCGCTGCTTGTCGCCAACCCCGATAGCGGCCCAGGCGCCTCGGTTCAAGCCTCGTACACGCAGGCAATTACTGCCGCGCATACCGCTGGACAGATCGTCGTCGGCTACGTCCACACCTCCTATGGGTCGCGCAACATTGCGCAGGTGGAGGTCGATGTGGACGCCTGGTACTCCTTCTATCCGATGATCGACGGCATATTCTCGGATGAGACGTCGACGGATGTCGGGACCATCGCGCTCTATTACCAGCCGCTCTTTCAGTATGTGAAGGGCAAGACCGGCGGTCAGCGCCTCGTCGTGATTAACCCCGGAACGATGATTGATGAACCATTTATGGCCGTGGCGGATATCGTCGTCACATTCGAAGATACGTATGCGCACTACACCGACGGAAGCTATCCCGCAAACCCGACGTGGATGGCTGGATACTCTCGCTGGCGCTTTTGGCACCTCGTGCTCGCAGCGACGACCGCCGCCGACATGCAGAATGCCATCTCCATCACGCGCCAACGTAATGTCGGGTATGTGTACGTCACCGACCAGCCGCCCACAACAGCGTACTCACAGATAGTCAACGGCGTGTACTGGCAGACCGAAATTGATGTCACATCGGCACTATAGCCTGACAGCTTGGAGTTCATTGCACCCCTGGTTCGCGGGGCAGGTGTTGAGGGCGTCCTGGATGGCGGCCGTGTCGTCCCCACCGCTCGGCGACAATGTCATGTAGATTGTCGTCCTGTCCGTGGGGATATCGCCCACCGCAGTGAGCCCCGGGTTCCACACCGTAATGCGATCTGGCGCAAGGAGCGTCGTGGCGGCCTGAGCGGCGTCAGGGCCGGCATCGTTGCCGGCGGGAAGGGGCATGTCCTGAGCAGCGTCAGGGCCGGCATCGTTGCCAGCGACAATTGGAACCTCTGCCACTACCGCATCGCTATTCGCTTGCGCGGCATCGGCGGCGTCGTGCGGCCGGTCGCTGTGGACGCAGGCCGGGGCAAGAATGAGAAACGACGCACGGCCCGTCCACCTCACGAATCTGCAATGGTCATTCGACATGGGCTTCCCTTTCCTGACGGAGATCTCAAGGTGTGCCTCGGCAAGTTCGCAACGTGGGATTTCTTGGACAAGTTGTCCATGCTTCAGTGCGCCGTCTCCCCGCTGTCCGTGCTGACCATCAAAGAGCTGACGTTGACCGGCTCGAAATCGGCCAAGGTGATGTTCGTCAAACAGGAGAGGTCATCGTCATTCCAGCGGCTGTCCGGGGTCCCGATCAATCCTCCCGTTTCGCCATTGTCGGCCAGGATGATTCCGTAGTTCCGGAAGCCGGTGATGATGATATTCGCCTGCGGGCTCGTGGACGCGCACGACGGAGTGGCGACTGAGGCATTCAGCCGATAAATCTCTCCAGGCACTCCAGAAAACGTGCATGACGCCGGGGGAGCGGACTGCGAGAGGAGATTGCCAGTCGAGATCCCGCTACACGACCCCTGTCCTGCGGTCTCTGTCGCAGGCCATACCCAGTAGTTGAGGGTATGATTCGTCGTGAACCGGATGGGGTGTTGTACGACACCGTTGGGTGCGCTGGGCGTCCCCGTTCCAATGACCTCATCGGCATTGGCGAGTAATGGGGCCACCGGCAAGCCCGCTTCGTCCGTGGTGCCGTTGCCCTGGGGAGTCAGAGCGTTGGAACTCACGTCACTCCACATTGCATTCGAGGAGTCCGTCCAGCCTTTCGCGCCCAGGAAAACACCTTGCCACATCTCATACAGCGCGGGAGGGTTCCCGCCTCCGCCTTCGACATAGACCAAAACATGCCCGTCCCCTCCGGCAGCCTCGGAAACCGACGTGCCTTCCACCGGGGCGTAGGGAGGGATCGGCCCAGAGGTGTAATACGACTGGTACTGCGTGGTCGCCACCGGCACATCTGGCTGGCTATATGGAACCTGGATCGCCGGGATGCCGTTCGGCATATTGAGGTAGTCGGCGTTGCCGAAGAACACCTTGATGTGCGAAGACTGATAACCGCTATAGATGGGAGCCGCCGGCGAGGTATCGACTGGCAAGCCTGTCGAGGCAGCGTCCACGCGATGGTGGAAGATGGAGTTCGACGGGAAGATCGAAGCCAAGAAGGCGTTGTTTCCAGCGATAGAGAAGGTAATGGTGGTGGCAGCCACGTGGTTCGCCGAGTCGGCAACTTGAAACTGGATGCCATACGTCCCCTGGCCGCCGACCAGGGAGCTTGAGATGACACCCGTTCGAACCGTCCAACGCCATCCCCTCGGGGAGTGGCGCGTAGGACAAAGAGCTGGGGGCAGAGAACGTGTACGGGCTCGTCCCGCCGGAAACCGCGAGCGTGCAACTGTAGGGCTGACCCTGAGTGGCCGCTGGGCAACTGGTCGTGGTGAAGGTGAGTGCCGTTCCCCCGCCCGGTCCCGTGCTGTGGGTGCCCCCAGCGCCACCGCTGGTGCCAGGACTGCCGCCTAAGCCACCGCTCGTACCACCGCCACCAGCACCAGCGACGGGGCCATCGGACCTCCCACCAGGAGCGTCTGGCACGCCGGCATCACGTCCGCCACTGCCGCCCAACCCGCTGATGCCACCTGCACCCAAGCCCGCACTTCCGCCCGAGCCTGCGCCACCTGCACCCGCGCCGCCAGAGCGATTGGTGCCGCCCGTTACCTTCGAGCCGCCTGCAGCAATCGATCCACCAGTGGCTGTGGAATCGGCGCTGCTCGTATTACCGCCTGCTCCGCTCGTTCCGCCCGTACTGGCCGAACCACCTGTTCTGGTCGCGCCACCTGTCGCACTTCCAGCCGTACTGGTTGCGCCGCCGCTGCTCACCGTCGAGCCACCTGGGCTGGCTGTCGTGCCGCCGACGCCAGCCAAAGAGCCCCCCGTATTCGTGACAGCGGCGTCAACACCACCAGTGCTTCCGCCCGAGCTGGCCGAAGCCGCGCCTCCGGTCTGCGCACCATCATTCGTGCCCGACGAGCTTGAGCATGCCGCGAGCATGACGGCAGCGGATAGGAAGAAGAACCGATGCGAGTGGATTCGAAGGCAAGCGATGGTCATCAGTCTTCCTCTCTGCATTTTTCTGGACATTAAGGCTGAAGCAGCCTGGCGCGGCGCGGACATCTGCCTCGTACAGGCGTTGATCATACACGAGACAGTGGAAACGCGCAGTCGAGCTGTGCCTGTTCTGCAGGCTCATACCCCTCGCGTTTGGCCGCTCGTCGTCGCGAACGGCTGACGGCCGCGTTTGACCTCGATGGCGATGGTCTCCACCTCCCCGGACAAGTCACCGCCAACATCTCGAACGCCAAGCACATCAACTCGGCTGTGCACTAGCCCAATATTGGTCCTGGTCGCGAAGCACCCACTGCCCGAGCCTGTCAATGGACTTCTTCACTGACCGAGCCTGACCACGTACTCGGCCGTCCCCTCGGGCGCAAGATCAAGTAGTCCACGGTCGAAGGTCGCCAGTCGTCCCCCGCGGCGAATCGCCAGGGCCAGCAAGTGCGCATTGGTCACCTAAGTGTGACTGCCCAGACGTTCCCAGGCGATGTGCTCGTCGCGAGCGATTTCAATATCATCAGGCCGGTCAACGAATCTCCTACGACCGCTCCACCGCGACGAGGCGCCCAAGCATCCCGCTGGTCGCCGAGCGGGTGTGGGAAGATGTCCAGTCATCCGCAATGACTTGACAAGTGCGGCGCACGCGTTCAGCCTGTTGGCATGGCGAATTTACACCTGGCCAAGACCCTCGCGGCGTTTCATGCGGTGGTCCATCGGACCAAGAACCGATTGATCGCCATACCGGCCAAGGTGCAGCGCGATTTGGGTCTTGGTCGCCGCCGCAACAACCACGTCGTGCTCTATTCCATCCGGCGCGCCGGACGCGGGCGGTGGAACCACCACCTTTCCTATCTGACCTACGACAACGAGCTGTCGATTCCAGCGGACGTCACGCGCATCCGGCCGGGCGATCCCGTTGAGGTGAAGCTCCATCGCTTTATTCCAGACGGCGACGCTCTGACGCCCGCCCCGTCCCCTTCTCATCCGGCTTCCCTGCTTGTGGCACTTGCCGAGGAGTCCGGGGAGGATCCGCGGACAGACGGAAGCGCCCACGTTGATGACTACCTCTACCCATCACATACGTAAATCACCGGTCTTTGTCGACACGGCGTACTTCGTCGCGTTGCTCAACCGGCGCGATGCCCTTCACGCACGCGCCCGGACCCTGGCGTCCCAGTGGGCCGCACGCAGCGTTTCTCTGGTGACGACTGACGGCGTCCTCATCGAACTTGGAAACTTCTTCGCGCGCAGCTCCTTGCGTTCTCTGGCGGCCACAACCATCCACAAGATCCGCAACACGCCCGGTTGGACCGTGGATCGCATCGGCGTGGATTTGCTCGACCGCGCCGAGGCTCGCTATCGCGCCCATCCCGACAAGGGCTGGAGCCTCACCGACTGTCTGAGCATGGAAGCGATGCTCGACCACAGCGCCACCGACGTCGCCACCCCGGACCACCATTTCGCCCAGGCCGGGTTTCACACACTCATGTCAGCGCCAGACGCTGGGTAACCAAATGGGGCGGGGGTGGAAGGAAAGGGACTATGTCCGCAACCAAGGCTAAACTGCACGGCGTGTTGACCATCGATCGCCGCATCGTCCCGCTTTTCGCTGCAGTTCTTTCCGCCTGCGCGGGCCACGCGCCTGAGCCGCAAACGCCGCCGGCCCCGCCTGGAATAGACGCCCCGGTCATGCAGCCGCCGGCTTTTGTCCCGCTGGGCGCTGACGGCGGCTCAAAGGCGCCCTGGCGCGCGGGCTCGGCTGCCAACCAGATTCGGCAGGCGATCTTCGTGGGCGCGTGGGCGGCTGTGCGCGACAAGCACTTCGACAAGGCGCTGGGCGGGCTGGACTGGGATGGGCTGCGCAGAAAATACGAACCCCTGGCGCTGGCCGCGCCCGACGAGCCGACCTTCTATCGGCTACTCAACGAGATGCTCGGGCTGCTTGGCCAATCGCACCTGCAGGTGCACGGCCCTGGAGAAGAATCCGCCTCGCCGCCCGACGAGATTCCGCTCCCGCAAACCAAGACCGCGGCGTCCGACGCCATCCGCGAGGCCGGCGACGACTACGGCGATCCCGGGCTGCTCGTCCGCATCATCGAGGGCAAGCCGACCATCACGCGCGTGCGCCCGGGTTCCTCGGCAGCGGGCGCAGGCTTGCGTCCTGGCTTTGTGGTGACTCACATTGGCGGCCGTGCCCTCGCCTCCTTGCCGCCCTCGGGCCGGGCGCTGCGACCGGTGGAAGAACGCTTCCGTCTGCGCCAACTGGCAGCGCGACGGCTGGCTGGCCTGGTGGGCAGTCGGGTGAGCCTGCGCTGCCTCGACGAAAACGATCGCCCGCTGGATGTCATGCTGGAACGCGATCCCCCGGTGGCGCGGGCCATCCAAGTGCTCAACATGTCGCCCGTGGTCCCTGAAGTCACCAGCCGGCAGGTCGGCGACGCCGGCATCGTGTCCTTCAACGTGTTTCTGCTGCAGCCGGTGCTCGCGCAAGTGCAGAAGGCCATCGACCAGTTCCGCGCTCGCGGCGACAAGGCCATCATCATCGACCTGCGCGGAAACCCGGGCGGCATCGGGGCCATGGTCATCCCGCTGGCCGCTCGTCTGTCGGCCACGCCGCTGACCCTGGGCACCATCGTGTATCGCGATTTCTCCAACGTCCTGGCCACCACGGCCTCGCTGGGAATCAAGCCTTTCACCGGCCAGGTGATCATCCTCACCGACGAGGGCACCGCGTCCACGTCGGAAATCTTCGCGGCCGGGTTGCAAGAGGCGAAGCGGGCTGTTGTTGTGGGGGACACCAGCGCCGGCGCGGCGTTGGGCTCGATCATCGAGGAACTGCCCGGCGGCGCGGTGGTGCAGATCCCGGTGGCTGACTTCAAAACGCCCAAGGGCGCGTCCATCGAGGGTCGCGGGGTGCAGCCTGACCGGCGCGTGTTCGAGACGCGCGCGGGATTGTTGGCTGGCCACGACGTGGTACTTGACGCCGGCCTCGACCTGGCCAAAGCATCGCGTCCGTGACCATCACCCTTCTCATCTCCCTGTTGGCCGCAGCACCGGCCCAAGACGCAACCACTCTGCGCCCGGCGCAGGCAATTCTGGCCGACTACGCCAGCGCCATCGGCGGGAGCGAGGCGTGGAAGCGCCTGCGCAGCGTACACGTCAAGCGCAGCTTGACCGTGGCCGGCCAAGGGGCCAACGGCAGCGAAGAGCACTGGGCCACTGCCGACGGAAAGAACCTGAGCGAATCGACTTTGAAGGACGTGGGGACCTTTCGCCAAGGCTCGGACGGTCACGCGGCGTGGTCGCAGGATCCGGTTTTTGGGCTGCGCAAGCTGGATGGCGCCGAGGCAGAAGAAGCGCGCATCAACGGCGCCTGGAACGCCGAGACCGATCTGGCGAGTCTCTACCTGAATGTCCAATCCGTGCCGCCGCCCAAGGAAGCGCAGGCAGAGCCCGGCACCAGCCTCGAATGCGTGGAACTGCAAAAGAAGATCGGCGAGCCGTCGGTGCTGTGCTTCGACGCCAAGACGCATCTGCGCGTGGTGCAGACCGGGGTGCAGCCGTCGCCAGGCGGCGAAATTCCCTACAAACTCGTGTTCGGCGACTGGCGCACGGTCAAGGGCATCAAGACCTGGTACCTGGAGAAGATGACGGCAGGCCCCACCACGGTCGAGGGCCGCATCACCAGTCTGGTGTTCGACGAAAAGATCCCCGCGGGCCGATTCAAGATGCCAAAGCCGTGATCAGATCTCTTCGGGCAGATCGGCCACCAGACCCGCATCCCGATGGGCGAAGTAGTTCACCACCAGTCCTTCCTTGAGCGCGCTCTCGCACACCAGGGCGCCGGGATAGCCGGTCAGCTCGAGCAAGGTTCGCAGCACGACCGTGCCGGGCAAGAGTGTGTCGGCACGCAAGGCGCTCAACCCCGGGAGGCTGGCGCGCTCTTCTTCGCTGGCCTCGGCCAGGCGCTGCTCGAGCGCCTTCAGATCGTCGAGCGACAGCGCGAGGTGGCGACCCAGTCCTTCGCCGGCCTTGCCCGCCACCGGCGCGACCTTGCCGTCGCTGCCCTTGGCCAGCCGGGCCAGCGCCAGGGCCGTGCCCGAGGTGAAGGTCACGAAGTCGAAGCCGACTTTCTGCATCTGCCGGATCGCCGGTTGCACCAGCACGCGCACGCGCGTCTCGGCCGTGAGCAAATCCGCACGGGACATCTTGCCCACGAAACGACACTCGTCGCGCAAGCGCAACACGCCCATGGGCAAAGAGGTGGCAAACAGGCACTCCTTGGCGTCTCCCACCAAGCCCTTGATCGATCCGCCGCCCACGTCAAAAAGCGCCACCTTGTGCTTATCCAGGTCCAGTGCCTGCCGCGCACCCCAATAGATGAGCGTGGCCTCTTTGAACGGATCGAGGATCTCGACTTTGAGTCCCACCGCGCGCTCGACCGCCTTGACGAACTCGGCCCCGTTGCGCGCCTCGCGAATGGCGCTGGTGGCGACCGCCACGGTGCTCTCCGGCCGATGCTGGTCGGCCAGACCGCGCAGCTTGCGCAAAGCCTCCAGGCCCCGCGTGAAGCCTTCCTCGGGAATGACACCATCGCGCAGCGAATCCGCCCCCAGCCGCACCATCTCCTGCGCCTGTTCGAGCAGCACCAGCCTGCCTTGACCGTCCGCCTCGACCACCAGCAGGTGGAAGGAATTCGACCCCAGATCGTAGGCAGCCACCCGCGACCGCGGGCCCGCGGCCCCCGGCGCTTGTTCTGTTATGATTTTCAAACCAGGCATCGTCGCTTTCTTACCATTGCGCGGTGGCGCTCCAGCACCTGAATCTAGCACGCGCCTCTGACACCCACCGCCGGCTGCGGTCACAAAAACTCGTGCGGATTTCCGCCGACGGCGTACTATCGACGACGATGAGGGGAAGACGCATGGTACCGAAACTGAATACGGCTTCTCTGGGGATTCTCGCCGTGCTCGCGCTGGCGCTCCTGGCGCCCGAAGTCGCTGCTGCGGGTCTGGACAAACAGAGTACGGCCAACGCCAAGAAAGCAACTCAGCTCTACAAGACGGGAAACTACGAGGAGGCCGCGACCCTCTTCCTGCAGTTGAGCGTCGACAACCCGAGCATGCCGGTCTTCGTGCGCAACCTGGGCGCCTGCTACTACTATCTGCGCCGTCCCGATCCGGCGATCTCGAATCTGCGCGAGTACCTGCACAAGAAGAAGGACATCTCGGACGAGGACCGTACCGAGGTCGAAGGCTGGATTTCGGAGATGACTCTGCTGCGCCAGCGCGGTCCAAACGCGGCGCCGGCCCCGGCTTCGGCCCCAGCCCCGGCGCCCGCGGCAACGCCAGCCCCGACCTACGCACCGCCCCCGCCCGCGGCAGCGCCGGCTCCGGCCTACGCGCCGCCCCCGCCTGCGGCAGCGACGCCAGCGATCATGCCCCTGTACGACTCGTCGGGCGCGCCGCCGCAGGCCGCCGCCCCAGCGTCATCGCCGGGCATCGGCGCGCCCTATGCCCGCGCGCAAGTGCCCCCGCCTGCAGAATCGGGCTCGCAAAACGGTCGCATCGCGGCGGCCGTAGTGGTGGGCGGGGTGGGTGTGGCCGCGCTGGTCGCGGGAGGCGTCTTCACCTATCTCGCCTCCTCGAATTTTTCCGACGTCGAGAAGAAGTATGACCCAGGCAAGACCAGCGATGGCAAGACCTACGCGGCCCTGCAATTCGTCGGCTATGGAGTAGGCGCCGCGGCCATCGTGACCGCCGTGATCCTCCTGGCCACGGGCCGGGACGAGCGCCGGTCGGTGGCTCTTGCGCCTGCCGTTGGGCCTGGTTTCACGGGCGCCGCCCTCGGCGGGACCTTCTAACCTAGGGATGACGATATGAAGCGAGGCAGTCTCACACTTCTGGTGCTCTTGGTCGGTTGCTCGCCGAACTTCCAGAGCGGCAAGACCCAGTGCTCTGACAAAGGCGAATGTCCAAGCGGCTTCATTTGCAGCGACAATGGAGCGGGTGCCACCCCTGTTTGCGTGAACATGCCGACCACCTGCGCCGCGGGAGCGGGCTACTTCTGTCCGGCATCGGGCACCTGCTGGCGCAGCAAGGTGGAATGTTCCACTGTCACCAATTGCGGCACCAGCGTATCGCCCAGCTACAAGGTCTGTCCTTCAGCCGACTCCCATCCCGCCTGCAACGGCACGGATACCTGCGTGCCCAATTCAGGCACGGGCGGTTCGGGCGGCGGCGGAACAATCGGCCCTGGTGGCAGCAGCGGTGGCGGAACCAGCGGCTTCGGGGGAATAAGCGGGATAGGTGGGACGGGCGAGACAGGCGGAACTTCCGCTAGCGCCGGAAGTTCTGGCGCAACGTCCGCTTGTTCACTGTCTGACTTGCCTCAAGCCGGTGGTAGCTGCAACGTCTTGCCGGCCTGCGGATGCCCGGCCGGAAATGTCTGCTACCCCGCCACCGAGTCCCTAGGCCTGATCTGCACCGTCGACAGCAAGCTGGGCAACGGCGCGGACTGCAGCAGCGCAGTCGCCTGCACCAGCGGCTTCGGATGTTTCGGCGGTATCTGCTCCAAGTACTGTGAATACGATTCGGATTGCCCCATGGTCGACGGAACCCAGGGTTGCCTGCAAACCTATTGGGCGAACGGGGACAACATCACGGGGGTGTCGGTTTGTGCCGAGATATGTGATCCCGTTTCACCTCAAAGACCGACGGCCCCCCTTGTCGCCTGTCCCGCGGGATTCGGCTGTTCCGCGGACAGCTGGGGAAACAGCTATTGCCAAAAACAGGCGGGAACCGGCGTCACGAATTCATCCTGCACGGATGATACCGATTGTGTGCCCGGGTACTTCTGCGACACTTCGGGTTCGTCCTGCGTGAAGTACTGCTACACGATCAACGATTGCCCGACCGGGACGACGTGCAGCTCCTTCTCCTCGTCGTATTACGCCGGCACCAGCGAAGTCGGCTACTGTTACTGACACTTCGACGAACAGTGCAGACAGCGCAGCCTTGCGACAGGAAGGAAGTTACCTGTTCCCTACAGAGGCACAGAGGACGCAGAGGCAGAAGAGAAGAAAAGGGTTCGGACGGCTCCCACCCCAACCCTTCCTCTTCTCCTCCGGCTCTGTGACCTCTGTGCCTCTGTGAGAAATAGGTGACTACTGTCGGGCTTGCCAGGCGATGCGCTCGAGGAAGTCGCCGGCGCGCAGGCGATCGGCCTCGATCGTGGCCCGATCGTGCAGGCCTTCGTAGATTCGACGAGCCAGCGAGAGATCGCCGGCGAGAAAGGCTGACTCGCCGTAGAGCCTCCGGCATTCCTTGACGAAGTCCGGTTCAAGCGCAATCGCCAGCTCCGGACCATCGAGCGGGCAAGCCTGAGCCAGGGGAGACAGCGCCAGTTTCGCATCCCGGCCGGCGAGCTGGCGGCCCACGAGATAGGGTCCCAACGCCTCGTCGGGGTGAAGGCGGGCAAACTCGTCCACCAAAAAGACCACCAGGGCCGGGTCAGCGGCGCGGCCAGGGCCATCGCCAAACAGCGCGCGACCCAGGGTTCGACGTGCGCCCTCGTCGACCAGGGCGCGTCGCTTGGCCCAGGCGGTGCGCATTTCGTTCTCGTCGGTGGCGAGCGCCAGGTCGCGATCCGCCGCTGCGGCGGCCTCAGCGAAGTGGCCGCGATGGAACTCCACCATTCCGATCAAGTTGGCGGCCCGGCTGCGCACTGGCCAGGTCAGCGACTCATCGTCGAGCATGGGCTGGACCAAGGCCACGGCCTTGTCCAGCGCGCCGGCCGCGGCCAGGGCCTCGGCCCGATCCAGCCGATGGGCCGGCTCGTCGGGATCGTCCTGGCACACGCTCTCCATCAGGCGCACCGCCGCGTCCGGCATCGAGCCGATCCTGTCTCGCGCCTCGGCCACGCGCTCGGCCAGCTCGCGCGCACAAACTTTGCGAAAAATCGCCGGCCGACGAAAACGTTCTTTGGCGCGCGCCTCGTCTCGCGCGCCCACGGGCTGAGTTTCCAAGAAAGCCCGCCACCACTTCTCCAGCTCGGCCAGCGGCAGGCCGTACGCCGCCTCGAAATCGCCGGCCGAACGGTAAGCCGCGCGCAGCTTGTCCGCCCCAAAGCGATCGAGCAAGAATCGACAGAACGATCCCGCCACGACATAGGCGCGCGCGCCCGACTCGGCGCTGAACCCCGCGCCCATGATGCGTGCCAGCGACGGCGCCTGGCCGAGAGCCATCATGGCCCGCGCGAGTTGGTGCAAGGTCGCGCGCCCCTCGGGATCGCCAAAGTCCGCCGCCTCGGCCACACCTTCGATAAGTCCGGTGCCCAATCGCGGAACCGGCAGCGGCCCCCGCCAGCGCCAGGCCAGCGACACGCCGAAAAGCGAATCGCCAAACGCGCCGGCAAAGACATGGGCCAACTCGTGGCGCAGCCGGGACGCGGGAAAATGCTCGGCCTGCACGTAGATCTCGCGCATCCAGGGTTTGGCGAAGAGCGTGCTGCCAGCGCCCACCAGATCCTTCTTTGCTTGCGCGGAAGGAAAGCGATACACGGTGATGGGCGTGCGCGGCTCGCTGCCGAAGACGACGCGCAGCTGATGGTAGCGAAACTCCAGATCGCTGTGCACCAGAGCAACCTCGGCAGGCGTGTCACCGACTGGATCGCTCCACATCACGAAGTGCTCGCTTTGCGTCCGCCGCGAAAGCACGCGGACCAGATCGCTCTTCGTCCGGTGGAAGCCAAGCTCGGCGCGAAACCCGAACCACAGCGCGGAGCCCAGCAGCAAGACCAGGGCCGCGACGAGCCACTTGGCCAGCGCCAGCCGCGACGAGAAAGAACGCCAGGCAAGCGCTGGCGGGCCTGCCTCGCCGGGCTGTCCGCCGCGACTCGCGCAGCCGACCAGGGCCACGGCCGTCGCGATCCAGGTCAGATTGGCCAGGCGAAACCACACAAGGCGAGCCGATGGTCGCAGACCTTCGTCGTAGATCGGCCCAGGGAAGTAGCCACCAAACGGGTCCAGGGCAGACACCGGCGGGTCCAGATACAGGCGAAGCAAGGCCCACACGAGTGACACCGCCGGCACCAAAAAAGCGACCACGCGCCCGAGACGTGGCCCGCGCACTAGCAAGCCCACCAGCACGCCTGCGGGCGCCGCGACCACCACGCTGGCCACGGGCAGAAGAGCATAGAAGGCCAGCCCCGCGGGCAAATTGCAGTTGCGCACCCGCAAAGCGTTTGCCAACGACAGCAGCAGCGGCGCCGCCAGCAGGGCCAGACCGGCCGCCGTCGCAGAAAACACCAGCGCCAGCAGCGACACCGGGCGACGCGCGCGCCGAGCCGCGGTCACAGCGCCGTGGCCCACGTCAACCGCCGCGAAGGCAGCGGCCAGACCGATGGCGAATGAAAAGTCGAACCCCAGAAGATCGAAAAGCGGGACGAAGTCGAGCGCCAGCGCCGCCAAGGCCACCACACCACCCCAGATCAAAGGGCGTAGGCCGAAACGGAGATTGATCCAGGCGGCAGGGCGTGCAACGATCACGATTGAGACACAGGATGCCGCAGCCCCACGAGCGCCGCCAGGAGGAACGGGCTCCCATCGAGCTCAGGGTCGAGTACCAGCGGCTCAACCGCTTCTTCTACGACTACACCAAGAACATCTCCAAAGGCGGCACCTTCATCCAGACCAAGAAGCCGCTCGACGTGGGGACCCAGTTCCTGTTCAAGCTGCAGGTGCCCCACATGGACGAGCCCATGGTCCTGCTGGGCGAAGTGCGCTGGATCTTGCACGAAGGCGAAACCCGCCACGACGATGTCGACGGCGATACGAACACGCCCGGCATGGGTATCCGCTTCATCTACAAGGATGACGATCAGCGGGAGCTGGTCGAGCGCGAGGTGGAGAAGTTGATGGTCTCCAGCCTAGGCCCGCGCATCTACGCGCGCCTGCACGACATGGGCGATAAGCACGAGGATTGAGAGCGATCCCGCTCACCGTGCCGAATCGGTCCACGCCAGGAACTCGCGCGCAAGTTCGATGAAGGCCGCACGGTCGAACGCGCCGGGTGGGACAACTCTTTCGTATCGAGCTTGGGTGGCAAAAGGGGTCAGCGTGTCCAAGTCGGAGAATTTCGCCGGAACCGGACAGCCGGCTGCCGTCAGCATTTGCAGAAGCGTGTCGATGTCGTGCGCAAACGGGTACTTGATGTTCTTGCGGGACATCAGAGCCTTGGCCGCCTTTTCCACAGCCTGCTGAAGGTGAAGGCCCACTGTCTCGTCATCCATGGGGGGAACGGCCTGCGCGAGCACGACGGCAGCATTGAAATCGCCTTGCGCCTTCTTGCGCAGGATCTTGGCGACCGCCCTAGACAAGCCGAAGGCCTACCCTCGCAACTTCGTGCTGAATCGTTCCGTATTCGTTTCTCCACCGGGCGAAAGAAACCTCGTCCTCGACGACCAGATCGAGGCTCTTCCTGAAGCGCATGAGGCGGCGCAGGGCGGCGGTTTCAGTCAGCCAGTTTTCGACCGGCTTCCTCTTGATCACCATGATGTCGATATCGGAATGGGGTGTGGCTTCACCTCGAGCGTACGAACCAAAGAGGAAGGCTCTGGCGTCGAGATCGACCAGTGCCTTCTTGACCAGCGCACGGATCTCGGAAATCTGCAGCACACCCGCCCTGTGTCGCGCCCACCGTGCCTTGGCCGCACGCCGAGCGATGCGCGAACGCTCTTCCGGCGCGAGCGCGCGAGATCGAGCAAATCCACCCAAACGCGATCGGTCCATGGAAGCAGTCTAGCTTCACAGGTAAGCATAAGCAAGCATGACCGGGGCGCCTGACCGGGGCGCCGCAATCCCGCGGCAAGCGAAGCTAGCGCGCGGACTTCCGGTGCAGGATCTTGAGGAACTTCTCGCGGTCAGTGGCGCCGAATTCGCGCGCGACCAGCAACGCCGATGCGAACACCAGCCCGGCCAGGGCCATGGCTGCCGCGCCTGACACGATGCCAATGCCCGGCACCAGGCGAGCCACGCCCACGCCAAGAGCTGTCGCGACCAGCACACGCAACACCGAAAGCAAGGGCAGCCCAGCGCCAAAGCGACGCCACAGATAGCCGAGCGCCGCCAGGAAGCCGACGAGCATGCCGGCCGCGGTAGACACGGCTGCGGCCGACAACATGGCTGGACCGGCCACGGCGCGCGGAACCAGGGTGAAAGCCAGGCCAGTGCCCGCGACCAGGGTGATGGCCACCAGAGCCACCGCAACATAGGGCCGCCCTGACGCCGTCACGATCGATCCCGCAATCGACAGCAGCGCCAGCGCGACCACGCCAGCCGCCAGAATGGGAAGCGCCGCCGCGCCGGTGCCGTAGCCAGCGGGGTAGAAAATTCTCAACAGGGTCGCGGGGCGCGCGCCCAGCACCACGGCCATGGCCGCGCCGAAGATGAGCGCGTAGCGCAGGGTCTGCCGCACATAGGCCCGCGTCGTCTCGCGATCCTCGGCAAAGGTGGAACGCGAGACCAACGGGAAAATCACGAAGGTCACCACCAGCAGCGCCTGGTAGGGAAGCAGCGCCAGGCTGCGAACAGCCTCGTACACGCCCACCAGCGCGTCAGCCTTGCTCCCCTGCCCCGCCAGCGCAGCCCCGGCAAAACGCCGCAACAGAAGCGAATCGTAGCTCAATGCCAGATTGATGAGCCCGGTGTAGGTCACCGCGCCTCCCATGAACACCAGCAAGCGCTTAGGCGAGAAACGGCCTTGCCCTGGCACCAGCCACATCTTGCGCGCAGCCACCAGCATGATGACCACCGCTGCGGCGATGAAACCGGCGAACGCCCCGGCCACCGAATGCCCAGTCATGTGCCCGACTGCCGCGCCCGCCAGCAGCAGCACGGTCTTGGTGATGGAGAATCCGACGTCGAAACTCGCCTGCACGTTAAAGCGGCGCTGACCGTTGGCCGTGCCCACGAACACAGTGTAAAAGGCGTAGACCAGCGGAATGGCCGCGGCCAAGCGGAACAGCGACGTGTGCTCCGGGGCATTCACGAACCCGGCCACCAGAGGCGCCGCCAGAAAAAACGCCACCGCCACGGCCACGCCCAGGATGCTCTGTAGCTTCAGGCCCGCGCGCTGGACCGCTCCGGCCCGCGCGTCGTCCTCGGCGGTGAATTTGGACACCGACTGGATGGTCCCCTGCACAATGGTGTTGTTCACGATGGAGATGGCGTTGTTCACCACCGAGAAGGCGCCGTATTCGGCCAGGTCCACCACGCGGGCGAGCAGGAACTTCTGCAACGCCCCGAACACCATGAATGAGGCTTTGGCGAATCCAATGAACAGCACGCCGTGGCCCACCTCGACGGCACGGTCGGGCTGTGTGGTCTTGTCCGTTTCGGTCACGGCGGGAGGTTACCCGGTTTTCCGGCGAACGGTTGCCTCAAACCACCGTGGCCGAGCAAGAAGCTGTGGAAACTCGCACGCAAATCCAGCCATAGTGGGCGGCCATGATGTCTTGGTCACGCATGAATTTCAAAGGCCAGCCGGTCTGGGTGCGGGTGGGCGCCGACCAGCGGCCGGTGCTGGACAGCGAAGGTCGCGCCGAGATGAAGTACCGCCAAGAAGATCCCAAAAGCTACCGACCTTCGTCCGGCAACCTGGTGCCGCTGGCCGAGCTGGGGAGCGAGCCTGCAGCCCCTGCCCAGCCCCGGCCCCCGCGTACACCACGAGCCGCCTCTTCCGCGCGTCCTCGCGCGCCCTCCGCATCCACCACTGACGACCACGCCCCTGGCACGATCCACGTGTGGACCGACGGGGCTTGCTCGGGCAACCCCGGCCCCATGGGCATCGGCATCGTGGTGGTGGCCGACCGCGAGCGCGCGGAGCGCGGCGAATACCTGGGCGTGGGCACCAACAACATCGCCGAGCTGACCGCGATTTCGCGCGGGCTCGACCTGGCAGCCGAGCTGGCGCCCGATCGCACCCGGCCCATTCGCATCTACAGCGATTCCAACTACGCGCTGGGCCTGCTGGGCAAGGGCTGGAAGGCCAAGGCCAACCAAGAACTGGTCGCCGACCTACGCGAGCAGCTGGCGACTTTTCCGCACGTGAAACTGGTCAAGGTGGCAGGCCACGCCGGCGTGGACAACAACGAGCGCTGCGACGAACTCGCCCGCCAGGCGGTCACGTCGAGGCACAACGTCTGAGTCTACGCCGACTTACGCTTCGCTCAGCCGTGACAGGCGTTGCAGGCAACCGGGTCGATGAATCCGGCCGAGGGTCCGCCGTGCATCTGACCGTGGCAGGGTCCGCATGCGTCGGCCGATTGCGGGACGTGGCTGGCGGGTGCGCCGTTGTTGCCGTGGCAGTCGGCGCACTGATACGGCCAGTCGGTGGACTTCATGGTGTGGCTGCGATCGTGACAGCCCGAGGTCCAGCAATTGGGTTGCTTGCCGTAGCCAGGATGGTCGGCGTCGAGCTGGGGCGCACAGCCACACAAAGTCAGCAAGGTCGCGACAAGAGTCATTAATCTCAAAACCATCGTGCCCTTGTCTCAGCCGGCCACAGCCCCGAAAGCCTCGAACGTCAGCAGAGTGTAGGTTTCACGAATGTGCGGAATGGGGTGGATCTCCCGCTCGATGAGCCGACCCACGCCGTCCATATCGTCGACGTACAGCTTGACCAGGAGGTCGTACTGCCCGCTGATGCTGTAGGCTTCGGAGAAACTCTCGATCTCGGCGATACAGTTGGCCACCTCGGTCACATGGCCTGGGTCGGTCTTGAGCATGACGAAAACAGCGCGCATGGACCCAGTCTACTCCGCTTCCGGCTGCACAGGATCAGGCCAGTGCGACAATCCGATGCGGTTGCCCTCGGGATCCCGGCAATAGATGGTGAAGGCCGTCTGGTCGAAGACCCGTACGCCGGCCTTGGCCAGACGCTCGATCCACGCCGCACGCTGGGCGCGCTCGATGCGCAGGGCCAGCAGATGCAGACCCGGATCGTCTGCGACGGGCGCCTCGCTCGACGACTTCTCCAGCGCCAGAAACGCGCCCGCTCCCAGGTCGAGCCAAAGTGAACGCTCGCCCTGGCCCTCCTGCGCAGGCCAGCGCCGCAAAACCGTAAGGCCCAGCGTCTGCACATAGAATCGCTCGGCGCGCGCCAGATCCCGGACCTTGATGGCAACGTGGTGCACGGCCGTGGGACGCGACATGCCAGGCACGGTCACCAGGTTTCGATCTCGAGGCCGGGAATCTTGGGGAAACTGCGCTGGTCGAAGGTGGCCACCTTGTGGCCGTAAGCCAGCGCCGTCGCCGCGATGATCAGAGCATGTTGTCCCACGTAATCATAGAATTAGAATATCAGATAGTTTGTCTCGCGCCAGGTCGGCACGGACCCCGCTGCTGGGCGCGATTGCCCAACCGCGCCCGGCACGCGATGCCGATCTCCTGAAATCGTCCGTGCTCCGGGCCACCGAGTTCGCTACAAACAAGGTTCATAATACGGTGCCAAGAAGACACCCAACGAAAAGTGACCCTTGCCCGCCGCTTCAAGACTCTCCCGCTGAAATGGATGCACACATGCGCAGTCACAGTTTGTCGCTCGTTCTCTTCCTCTTCGTCGCGCCCTGGTTCACCCTGGCCTGCAGCAGCAATTCCAAGGATGAGATCTGGCAAATCCCTGCGGACGCCGGGACACCGCCCGAGAGTTCGCCGGTGGTTGTCCATGGCCAGCTCAAGGTCGTCGGAACCCAACTTCAGGATCAGGCGGGCGCGCCCATCCAGCTCAAAGGTGTCAGCAGCATGTGGCTCAACTGGGAGAGCGAGCCCTTTGCCGAGAGCAAGCCGGCACTCGCGTACATGCGCGACAACTGGAAACTGTCGGTGATCCGCGCCTCCATGGGGACGGATGCATCTGACGGCTACTTGAGCGATCCCGTGGACATGCAGGACCGGGTCGAGCATATCGTCCAGCACGCGATCGAGCTCGGCGTCTACGTGCTGGTCGACTGGCACACCGAGAGAGCGGTCAGTCAACAAGCCCAAGCGGTGGAGTTCTTCCGCGCCATGGCATCCAAGTACGGCGCCTATCCCAACGTCATCTGGGAACCCTACAACGAGCCCACCGCGTACAGCTGGGCGCAGATCAAAGTCTACCACCAGGCCGTGGTTGCGGCGATCCGCGCCGTGGATCCGGACAACTTGATCGTGCTGGGCACGCCGAACTACTCACAAGAAGTCGAGCAGGCGGCCGCCGACCCGCTGGCCGGGACCAACCTGCTCTACACGCTCCACTTCTACTCGTGTACCCATCAGCAGTCGGTGCGCGACAAGGGCAACACCGCCATCGCCGCCGGGCTTCCCATTTTCATAACCGAGTTTGGCGCGACCTACGCCGACGGAGGTCTGGCTACGACCATCCCTCCCCACGACTACGTTTGCGAAGACGAGGCCAACCTTTGGTTTGCGTGGATGGCAACCAACAACATTAGCGGCGTGGCCTGGAAGCTGGAACACTGCACCGATGCGAGTTGCATTCTCGCCTCCGGTGCCCCAGTCGATGGGCCGTGGCCCGACGACATGTTGAGCACCGACGCGGGTGGCGCGCTCTCGCCTGATGGAACTGGCATCCAGGGCGGGCATGGTCTCTTCGTGGTGAACTGGCTGCGCCAGTAGCCCGTTCGGGCAACCGTCGCCGTTTATTGACTTCGCAGCAGCAGTGGCGTTGAAATGGCGATTCATGACCCTTGCCTTGCGGCTTTCAAGGCTCGTCGATACGCCAGGCCGTCTCATCACCTCAAGACACTAGCTTCTCAACTTCGACCTTCGTCTGGTCAGTTCATGCACCAACGATTCGAGCAGCGTGTCCACGTCCCACAGTGGGGATTGTTCCCCCGGCCCGGCCTTGAAGGTTTTCGGCGTCAGCGCGGCGGCGCTCTTCTAGTGTCGCGGTTGGCCCTGTCCGAAGATCCCTCGCAATGAGTGAGAGCCTGCAGGCGGGGCTTCGAGCATGCCATCGTGGCACTCTGGTGCTGTTCGTGATGCTTGCACCCGCGGCAGTCGCTGAGGAACCAGCCTCGTCCGAATCGCAACCTGAGGTTCCGGTCACAGCCGCGACGCCCGTTTCAAATCTGCAGCTCGCCCCAGCGGGCCCGAATGCGGCGGTTACCCCGCCCGAGCCACCACCGCCGTGGTTCACTTGGCGCTCCGCCGGGATCTTCGTCGGCGGTGCCGTCACCGCCCTGGCGGCGCACGAATCCTGCCACCTTGTCGCCAACTGGGTCACAGGCAACCAGCCCAGCTTCGCGCCGGTGACCTTTCTTGGGTTCATTCCCTACTTCGCCATAGTGCCATCCATCCGTTGCCGTAACGGCGACTGCACAAAGCGCGACGGCGAGCACTACTGGGCCGGCCGACCCGGGCTGTACACGATCGTGTCCGCGGGAATCCAGTGCCAGCACTACGAGGACGAATTCATCCTGACCCGGCGACCGGGACTGCGCATGGACAGTGCGCCCTTTCGCAAGGGCATGCTGGCCTTCAACACTCTCTTGTCCATCGGCTATGTGCTCGCCAATTGGACGGGCGTGGAGCCCGTCGATGGCGACATCCAAGGAATTCATCGCGACGGCGGGGCCCCGCGCCTCTTGCTCAGTTCCATGATACTCGGCATCGCGGCCGTGGACATCGCCCGCTACTACTATCCCCACGCCCGCTGGCTAGCCTGGCTCAACCGCGTGGCCAAGGTCAGCGTCACCGGCATCGCCTTCGCGATGTAGGAGGCTGGCTCTTTTCACCACAGAGAACACAGAGATCGGAAAGGAAGAAGGGGTTCGGATTGGACAGAACCGAACCCTTCCGGTCCGACTCCATGACCTCTGTGCTCTCTGTGGTGAAACAGGTTGCTTCCGGCCGTCAGCAGATTCGCGGCAGCAGTTCGCCTTCGGGCTCGGCCAATAAACGCCGGCCGAAGCCGGTGTCGAGGATCACGGAGCCGGGTCGCTCGGTCACGCAGGTGCCGATGATGGCAGCTTCGCGGCCCAGGGCGTGGGACTGCAGCGCTTGCAGCACACGTTCGGCGGCCTCGGCGCGCACGCCGATCACCGCCTTGCCTTCGTTGGCCACGTGCAAGGGATCGATGCCCAGAAGCTCACTGGCGGCGCGCACTTCGGAACGTACCGGCAGACTCGCCTCGTCGAGCACGATGCCGACGTGGCCCTTGCCCGCCATCTCGTGCAGGGCGCTCGACAGACCACCACGGGTTGGATCCTTCATGGCACAGATCCCGTCACCGCCTGCCGCCAGCGCCGTCCGCACCAAGCCGTTGAGTGGCGCCACGTCGGACGCCAGCGCACCTTCCAGCTGCAACTTATGCCGCGCAGCCATCACGGCAAAGCCGTGATCGCCCACACTGCCGGTGACGATGATGCGGTCTCCGCAGCGCAGGCCAGAATCGGACACCACGCGGCTGGCAAAGGCCACGCCCGCGGTGTTGATCACCAGTCCGTCCAGTTCGCCCTTGCCCATGACCTTGGTGTCGCCGGTCACGATGCGGACGCCCGCTTCGGTGCAAGTCGCGCGCATCGAATCGCGGATGCGTTCGAGATCGACAATGGGAAAGCCAGCTTCAATGATGACCGCGCAAGTGAGTCCCACAGGTTCAGTGGCGCCCATCATCGCCAGGTCATTGACGGTGCCGCTGATCGCCAGCCGGCCAATGTCGCCCCCGGAAAAAAAGAGCGGCTTGATGACATACGAGTCCGTGGTCAGCACCAAGAAACGATCGCCCACCGCAATCGCCGCGCCGTCGTCCATGGCAGCCAGACCCGCGCCAGCCGGGCCCAGGCCCGTGACGAATACGCGCTCGATCAGCGCGCGCATGGCCGGGCCGCCTGCCCCGTGCTTCTGTGCAACCGTGTCGCCGATCTTGTTCATGTCGTGCCGCCCAGATCCGGACGTCCGCCATACTGATACCAAATCTTGCAGGTGCCTTCGCTGGAAACCATACACGCGCCGACGGGTGAATCCGGCAAGCACTCGCGGCCGAACAGTGGACAATCCGTGGGTTCGACCAGACCGACCATGATCTTGCCGCAGAGACAACGCCGCGACAATTGGGATTGTGCCGCCTGCTTGAGGCCCGACACGTCGATGCGAAAACGCTGCCGGGCATCCAGGGCCGACCACTCCTGGCGCAGTTGCAAATTGCCCTCGGGAATCACACCGATGCCGCGCCAGGGACCATCGACGGCTTGGAACACGCGCCACAGCGCCTCCTGTGCGCGCCGGTTTCCTTGGCGGGTCACACAGCGCGGATAGGCGTTGGCCACGCCGTGATCGCCATCGCGGATCATTTCCAGCAGCTTGACCAGCGCAGCCAGGATGTCGAGCGGCTCGAAGCCAGCGACCACGACGGGTGTGCGATGATGGCGAGCAAAACTCTCGAACAAGCCGTAGCCGGTGATCACGGCCGCGTGGCCCGCGGCCAGAAAGCCCTCGACCCGCGCCTCGGGCAAGCGCGCCACGGCTTCCATGGCCGGGGGAACGTACTTGTGCGCGCACAGCACGGAAAAGTTAGCGGGCGGCTGGGCCAGCACAATCGCGGCCGTGGCCACCGCCGTCGTCTCGAACCCCGATGCGAAAAACACCAACGGCCGATCGCTGGCGCGCGCCAGTTCCACGGCTTGGGTCGCACTGTACACGACCTCGACCTGGGCGCCCTCGGCCTGCGCATCGGCCAGCGACTTCGAACTGCCTGGCAGCTTGACCATGTCGCCGTAGGTGGCGATGCGCACGCCTTGCAGGGCCAGGGCCACGCCCTCGTCGACTTCGCACAGATCGGTCACGCACACCGGGCAGCCAGGACCCATGATCACGCAAAGAGCCGGCGGCAGCCCGGCGCGCAGGCCGAAACGCGCTATGGCCTGCTCGTGCGTGCCGCACACATGCATGAGCGTGACAGGCGCGCGGCCGAGGGCCTGAACCAAGCGGCCGAGCGCCGCGCTCAACTCACGCGCGCGGCCGGGATCGCGAAATTTGAGCTCGGCCCCATCGCTGGCGCCTGCGCTCACTTCTTGCCTTCCTGGGTGGCGGCCAATTCGGCGCGCAAATCGGCCGCCAGGAGATCCTGATCGTCCCCGGCTGCGGCTAGTTCCGCGAACAGTTTCAGCGTCTCCTCCACCTCGGACTCGGGAATGCGCCGGATGGCAAAGCCCACATGGTTGAGCACGTAGTCGCCAAGCGCCACTGGCTCGTCCACGATATCGAGGCGCACCTGTCGCCGCACACCAAAAAAGTCGACCGTGGCTTCCATACCGTCGATGCCAATCACCTTGCCAGGAATACCCAGGCACATGCCCAGGTCATAGCAGGTGAACTGCAGGCACGGCAACCAAACCGCTATCCCGGCCGAGGAAATCAGATGCGTCACGACGATGACGACGACAACGAAACGCTGTTGATGCCCGTGCCGAAGCGTGGGTACAGTGGCCGGCACAGGGGCGCTATGCGGACGCCCACGCCCATGACAAAAAGCCACGACAAGGATAGTCCCCCGAGCCCCTACGGGTTTCTGACCACCCTGCGTCCCCCCGGGGCCGCCGAGAGCAGCCAGAAGGGGCTCTTTCTGATGATCGTCGGTCCCGAAGGATTTACGGCGATCGATCTTCCGCCCAAGGGGGTTATGCAGATCGGCCGTGGCGTCCAGGCGGACATCAGGATCAACGATTCTCTGGCGTCGCGCGAACACTGTTGTCTGCACGTGGACGGTGGGACGGTCGAGATCGAGGACCTGGAAAGCGCCAATGGCACCTTGTTGCGCAACCATGCGCTGAAGCCGCGCGTCCGCGTGGCGCTGGACCTGGGCGATGCGGTGAGCATCGGGGCGACCGTTCTCATGTTGCGCTCCGGGGGCCACCTGCCGCGACCGGTTCGCGTCCTGCCCCATGGCTACTTTCTCGCTCGCCTGGATGAGGAATGCGAGAGTTCGGCTCGGGACCGCTCGCCCTTTGCCCTGGTCCGCCTGGATGTCGAGGGGGATGTGTCGACCAGCCGGTGCGCCGGGCTTCTGCCGGCGATCCTGCGGCCGTCGGACATCATCGGCGCCTACGGGCCGCAGCAGTATGAACTGCTCTTGCCGCGAACCACCCTGGAGATCGCGAAGACACTGGTTGCCGACGTGGGCGCCAGCTTGCAGACCGCCGGCATTGCATTTCGCACCGGCACCGCCCATCACCCGATCGATGGTCGCAGTGCTGCGGAATTGCTCGAGCGGGCGTGCCAAGGCGTGCGCCCAGGGACCATCCAGCCGGCGCCGACCTCGGACATCATTCTGGTGGACTCGGCGATGCGGGAACTTCATGCCCTGGCCAAGGACGTCGCCAAGAGCAGCATCAACGTGCTCATCGCCGGCGAGACCGGCACCGGCAAGGAGATTCTCGCCGAGACCGTCCATCGCGCCTCGCCGCGCGCAAAGGGCAACTTCCTGTCGCTCAACTGCGCCGCCCTGTCGGAAAGTCTGGTGGACGCCGAGCTTTTCGGCTACGAGAAGGGCGCCTTCACCGGGGCCACGCAGGCCAAGCCGGGACTCCTCGAAACCGCACCGGGCGGTACCGTGTTCCTGGACGAGATTGGCGAGCTGTCCCTGCCCTTGCAGGCCAAGCTCCTTCGCGTGATCGAGACCCGCACGCTGATTCGGGTTGGCGGCGTGGCCAAGCGCATGGTGGACGTCAGGTTCGTCTCGGCCACCAACCGCAACCTTGCCCAGGCCATCGAGAACGGCGGGTTTCGCAGCGATCTCTATTTCCGGCTGAACGGCCTCACGCTGGCGATTCCGCCGCTGCGCGACCGCCCCGTGGAAATCGAGCCCTTTGGCCGTCGCTTCGCCAGCGAAATGGCGCGCGACCTGGGGCGGTCGGCTCCCGAGATCTCAGCCGAGGCCCTGATCCTTCTGCGCAGCTACGCCTGGCCGGGCAACATCCGCGAGTTGCGCAATGTCATCCACCGGGCTGTGCTTCTATGCCGGTCTGGACCGGTCATCACGCCCGACCACCTTCCGCGGGAGTTGATGGAAGCCACCTTTGCGGCGCCAACCCCGGCCGTGCCCTACGGCCAGACCCCGCTTGTTGACTTGTCGTCTAGTCAGACGGGGCCCGCGTCTGATCCCGATGACAAGCAACGGATCATCGATGCGCTGGAGAAGACCGCCGGCAACCAAACCGCCGCGGCCAAGTTGCTGGGTATGGGCCGCACCGCTTTTGTGGCGCGTTTGAACCAGTACGGGATCTCGCGACCGCGCAAAAGGTAACGTCGGTCAGCGCGACACCGAGCCGTTGGCGACCTGTCCGTCGCCGATGTAGCACTGTGTGGGACAGAGCGCCTCATCACGACAAGTCGTGCGAACAAGTCGTGCGCACAAATCGTGCGCGCGAACCGCTTGCTACCGCCACGCTGAGCAGGATTGTTGACCTCGGCTTGCCCAATCTCGCTGCCGCCTGGGGCACGATCGAGCGCGCCGGTTCGGTGGTATTGGTGCGAAGGAGCCAAAGTCCTGCTTTCGATTCACGCAACACTACGCCCCCGCACAGCGGCGGAGTACTACCGGTGCTACTCGAACACAACATCCCTGATTCCTTCCAGAAAGGTACTCCGCCACCATGCTGAGGCCCCACTACTGCCCGCGGCACTTCCCCGTTTACGCCACCAACGCCGCCCATCCGTGACCCTGGCCTGCCCGCTCCTCCACTCAGTCCGCCCGCAGGCTCCCCTGCACCTCGTGCCGCCTCCCGATCCGCCCCCAAGGCCATACAAGGTCCGTGCCAGCACAACAAAGTGGGTCGAACCGGCCACGATCTTCAAGCTCCTGCGTTTGGATCGGGTTCTTCAGGCCTGAGGACGCCTGGTGATCGAATCAGGCCCCCTGACGGGGCAGTGCACACCCGCGCGGGTCAGACGACCACGCAGGGTTTTCAAATCTTGCGCCAATCCCCTGAGCGAGGCTGGGGCCACCACACTTGTAACGTAATTGGCACACTTTTCCGCGCATCAAAGCCCCAGATTCCTGTGCGAAAGGTGGGACACCTTCCACCTCGCAAATCCACATGCAAGAAAGGGTTGCCGTATGGTCAAACTAGAGTGCGCAGGACTGTTCGTCGCCGCTGTCGGCGCGACGCTAGTCGGGGCAGTCGCTTTCGCGGGCGATGCGACCACTATCTCCGGGGCCGGGGCGACGTTCCCTTACCCGGTCTACTCGAAGTGGGCTGACACCTACGCGAAGGACACGCACGTCAAGTTGAACTACCAGGCCATCGGATCGGGCGGCGGTATCAAACAGATCACGGAAGGGACGGTGGATTTCGGTGCCTCCGACGCGCCGCTGACACCCGAGGAGCTGGACAAGGCCGGCCTGATTCAGTTCCCGGTGGTCATGGGTGGGGTGGTTCCGGTCGTCAACCTCACCGGCGTCAAAGCAGGTGAATTGAAGCTGGAGCCGGAGGTGCTCGCGGATCTCTTCATGGGCAAGATCAAGAAGTGGAATGACCCACGGCTGGCGAAGATCAACCCGGGGGCCAAGCTTCCGGACGTGGCTGTGACGGTGGTGCATCGTTCTGACGGCTCGGGCACGACCTGGATCTTCACCAACTATCTGTCCAAGGTCAGTCCTGACTGGTCCAAAACGGTCGGCAGCGACAAGTCGGTGGCGTGGCCGACAGGCGTGGGCGGAAAAGGAAATCAGGGCGTGGCCTCGTACGTTCAGCGAATCAACGGCGCCATTGGCTATGTCGAGTCGGCCTACGCCACTCAGAACCACATGGCCCACGCCAAGCTGAAGAACCACGACGGCACCTTCATCGATCCCACAGACGACAGTGTCCAGGCCGCTGCCAAGGGGGCTGACTGGAGCAAGGCTCGCGGCTTCTACGTGGTTCTGACCGATCAGGCGGGCGCTGCCTCATGGCCCATCACGGGCGCCTCCTTCGTGCTGGTTCGGCGCGAACAGAAGGATGCCGATACCGGCCGCGCGGTGCTGCGCTTCTTCGACTGGGGTTACCGCAACGGCGGCGCGGCCGCGAAAGAGCTGGGCTACATCCCCATGCCGACGGGCGTGGTGGACCTGGTGGAAAAGACCTGGGAAAAAGACCTGAAGGACGCGGGCGGCAAGAAGGTCTGGCCAGCCGGTCAGCGCTGACCCGACGCCCCGAAGTGGTATCGTGAGCTCGGTCAGCGCAGCGACGCAAGAACGCGAGAGCGAAGCGTCCGATCCTCCCAGCCCACCGGCGGAGGGGGTTCGCGTGCGCTCGCTCGGAGATCGGTTCTTTCGGGGACTCACCGGCTTTTTCGCGCTCTTGGTGTTGCTGTCGGTTTTCGGGATGCTGGTCACACTTCTGGCGGGTTCGTGGCCAGCCCTGAAAACCTTCGGATTCAAGTTCCTTGCCAGCAAGGAATGGAATCCGGTCACCGGGCAGTTCGGGGCCTTGGCTCCGCTGTACGGCACGGTGATCACTTCGCTGATCGCCCTGCTGGTGGGCGTTCCAGTGAGCTTCGGGATTGCTCTGGTCATCACGGAACTCGCCCCGCGCTGGCTGAAGCGGCCCATTGGCGTGGCCATCGAGTTGCTGGCGGCCATTCCCAGCATCATCTACGGCATGTGGGGCCTGTTCGTGTTCGCGCCGGCGTTTGCGGCACACCTGCAGCCGTGGCTGACGGAGCACATCGGGTCGTGGCCGATCCTGGGTTTGCTCTTCGAAGGCCCGCCCATGGGGATTGGCATGCTCACCGCCGGGCTCATTCTCGCCATCATGGTCATCCCCTTCATGGCGGCGGTGATGCGCGACGTGTTCGAGACCGTGCCGGCGTCCCTGCGCGAATCCGCCTATGCGCTGGGCTGCACCACCTGGGAGGTGGTGTGGCGGGTGATCTTGCCGTACACGCGCGTGGGGGTCATCGGAGGCATCATGCTGGGCCTCGGCCGGGCTCTCGGCGAAACCATGGCCGTCACCTTCGTCATCGGCAATGCCCACGACATTCACCTGTCGCTCTTCATGCCGGGTAACACTATATCGTCGACCTTGGCCAATGAGTTTACCGAGGCCGTGACACCGCTTTACACGTCCTCGCTGCTCGCCCTGGGCTTGGTGCTTTTTGTGCTGACCCTGGTCGTCTTGATCATTTCGCGCTTGATGCTGATGAAAATGCGGGCGCGCGAGGGGCAGAGGACGTGAACCTGTACTCGCGCCGTCGGGTCGTGAATTGGGTCGGCTTGACGCTGTCGATCCTGGCGACGCTCTTCGGGCTATTCTGGCTCTGCTGGCTGTTGTGGACGCTCTTCGGCAATGGGCTGCAATGGATCAGCCCCAGGCTGTTTGTAGAATCCACGCCGCCCCCGGGCGCGAACGGAGGGCTGGCCAACACCATCGTGGGCAGCCTGATCCTGACGGCGGCAGGCGTGGGAATCGGTGCGCCAGCAGGGATCCTGGCCGGGACCTATCTGGCGGAGTTCGGTCGGACGTCGCGCCTTGGGGCCATCGTCCGCTTCGTCAATGACATCTTGCTGAGCGCCCCGTCCATCATCATCGGCGTCTTCGTCTATGGCCTGATCGTGCTGCGCACCGGACACTTTTCCGGGTGGGCGGGCGCGGTGGCCCTGGCGCTGATCGTTATGCCGGTCGTGGTGCGCACCACCGAGAACATGATGCGCTTGGTTCCGGACAGCCTGCGTGAGGCAGCCGCTGCGCTGGGAGCGCCGAGTTGGAAGGTCACCATCGTCATCGTCTACCGCAGCGCCCTGCCCGGGATCGCGACCGGGGTCTTGCTCGGGATGGCGCGGGTCAGCGGGGAAACCGCGCCCCTGCTCTTCACGGCACTGAACAACCAGTTCTGGAGCACCGACATGAGCCGGCCGTTTCCCAATCTACCGGCGGTGATCTTCCAGTTCGCCATGAGCCCGTACGAAGACTGGCAGCACCTGGCGTGGGCCGGCGCTCTGCTCATAACCGTCACCATCCTCGTCATAAACATCGCGGCCAGGATGCTCCTGAAGCGCACCAGATCGTGAGGGGACCCTTGGAAACATCAAGCTCTTCTTCCACCAGCAACCCAGCGCCGCTGTCCTCCGGGGTCTCGCTGCACCCGGCGGCCAGCATCCCCGCCCAGAAGGCCGAGCCCGTGGTTGCCCCCAAGGTGCAAATCCGCGGCCTGAGCTTCTTCTACGGGAGGTACAAGGCCTTACACGACGTCGATATGGACATCCATGATCGCCAGATCACGGCGTTCATCGGCCCGTCCGGTTGTGGCAAGTCCACGCTGCTGCGAACCCTGAACCGTATCTACGAACTGTATCCCGGGCAGCATGCCACGGGAAAGATCATGATCGGCGGCCGCAACCTTCTCGAACGCGCCGATGACGTCAACCTGCTGCGCGCCAAGGTGGGAATGGTGTTCCAGAAGGCGACTCCGTTCCCCATGTCAGTGCAGGACAACATCAGCTTCGGCGTCCATCTCTACGAGCGTCTCTCGCGCGCCGACATGGAGGCACGCGTACAATGGGCGCTGGAGAAGGCCGCGCTATGGAATGAAGTGAAGGACAAGCTGCGCCAGGATGGAACGGCTCTGTCGGGCGGCCAGCAGCAGCGACTTTGCATCGCGCGTGCCGTGGCCGTGAAGCCGGACGTCCTGCTGCTCGACGAGCCGGCCTCCGCGCTCGACCCTATCTCGACCCAGAAGATCGAACAGCTCATCACCGAGCTTAGAAAAGATTACACCATCGTGATCGTGACCCACAACATGCAGCAGGCCGCGCGCGTCTCGGACTACACGGCGTTCATGTATCTCGGCCGCCTGGTAGAGTTCGGCGACACCAACAAGCTGTTCACCAAGCCTGCCCAGCAGCAGACTGAGGAATACATCACCGGGAGGTTCGGATGAGCCTGCGCCAGCACACCAGCCAGGAGTTCGAAATGGAGCTCGAGTCGGTTCGCCAGCGGATCTTCGATATGGGACGGCAAGTCGACCAGGTGCTGGTGTCAGCCGGAAAGGCGCTGCTCGAACATGACAGCGATCTCGGCAATCGCATCATCGCCGGGGACCAGGAAACCGACTCCATGGAATTGGAAATCGACCATCTCTGTCTGCAGATCCTGGCGCGCCGGCAGCCGGTGGCTGGTGATCTGCGGTTCCTGACCTCGGCGCTGAAGTTGGTGGTCGATCTGGAACGCATCGGCGATCTCGGCGTCAGCATCGCGGGTCGGGTGGTGGAACTGGGGTCCGAACCACCCCTGACCCCTTACGAAGACCTCGTACGGATGCTGACCACCGCGCGGGAGATGTTGGCGGAGGCGCTGGACGCGCTGAAGAGCCAAGATGTGGCCTCTGCCAGCCGGGTCGTCGACAAGGACGAAGTCGTCGACGCCTATTACACGCAGATCTTCAACGACGTCTTGAGCCGCATGCGCGAGAGTCCCGACAATATCTTTCGCGCTACGCGGGTGCAGGCCATCTCCAAGTACATCGAGAGGATCGGCGATCACGCCAGCAACGTCGCCGAGCGGGTGATCTTCATCCTGACTGGCGAGGATCCCCGCGACGCCAAGCGGATGCGGCGCAGCGACTTTTCCTGACCCGCAGGCATCACGCCCGCCACGAGAAGACCAATCCAAGCCGTCGCATGCGAAGGTCGGGCTGTGGTTCCGCGGCAAACCATTCAGGCCATGTTGCCATGGGGTCAGGGCGAGTCAATGCAAGCCGTTGCAGCGAGCGACCAACTCGCCGGCGACTCCGCCACTGAACGACAGATCTAGCCAGCCAGGGACGCGCGAGGAGAATGAAGCTCTATCGGGAGTAGCTTGGCGAAGTGCAGAAAATCCGCGTCGGTCGTTAGAATCCCGAAGCGTCGTCGGGCCGTCACCGCGCAGATAAGAAAGTCTGTGTTCGAGCCCTGAACGCCTCTCGCTCTGCATCGGTTGAAGAAAGCAGCAGCCTCCTCGAAGTCCTCCGCTTCCAACACGATGTCCGGGAATGCGCGAAGGTATCCGCGCAGCGTTTCGTACTGCTGCTCCTTCTGCACACTGGACAGCAGTTCTTGCCGGACCGGTCCCATCATCGCGGCCCGGCCTTCTCGAACCAACTCGGCGAGTTCCAGCACGGCTGCCGCGGTCGACGAGCGTTGTCTACGGAGCGCCAGCGACCAAACAGAAGTGTCAATGACGATGTTCATGAGCGTCGACGCTGCCGCTTGTAGTCGTACTTCGCATCGAAGTCGACCTTGCCAAACAAATCCAGAATTCTGGCCTGTTTCCTGCGCTGAACGTACTCCTCAAGAGCCTGCGTGACGGTGCTCTTCTTCGTCCGATGGCCGCCCACCCGGAGGGCCTCGTTCAGCAGCCGTTCATCAATAGCCAGGTTGGTCGCCATGTGTAGAAGTCTACACACATCGAGCGGTAGGGCAAGGCCTGCTCCCCGCTCCCGCGTTTTCAGTGTGCCCCGGATTTCACCACAGTCGACCGCACCCGGCGAAATCGTCGGCCATCGCCCGGCTCACGCGGGTGCAGAATTGTGCCGGGCAAAGGGCAAATAATGAAGCAGAATACAAGAACGGGAAGCATGGGAACCTACAAGCTCGACGAACTCAAGCAGCTCAAAGAACAAGCGGAGGCGCGGGTAGCCCGACTGGAGGGCTCGCGCGTTGCGATTGCGAAGATTCGCTCCGCCGTGCAGTCGGTCCGCGATCGCCGGACCGGCGATTCGGAGACCTGACGCAGTGTCGGCCGTCACCGAACAAGCCCGATCGCGGCGAGCCTCCCGGGAGGCGTTGGCGGGAAAGCTTGCAGGTTCGGCGGCCAGGGTCGCCATCATCGGCGTCCCCAATTGCGGCAAGAGCCTCATCTTCAATCGCCTGACCGGCCGCTTCGCCACCACGGCGAACTATCCCTACACCACGGTCGAGGTCGAAGAAGCGCAGATCGTGATCAACGGCCAGCCCGTCGCGCTTTTCGACACGCCGGGGATCACCGGGTTGGAACTCGAGTCCGAGGACGAGGCCATGACCCGCAGGCTGTTGCGCGACAACCCGCCCGACGTCGTCATCCAGTGCGCCGATGCGGGCAACCTGGTGCGCTCGCTCATCCTCACGGCCCAGCTCGCCGAGCTGGAGATCCCGATTGTCCTGTGCCTGAACATGCTGGACGAAGCCACCGGCCGGGGCCTGTTCGTCGACCACCACGCGCTCAGCGAACACCTGGGCGTTCCGGTGGTGCCGGTGTGTGCCCTGGATGGCCGTGGAATCAAAGAGCTGGCCAAGAAGATCCAACACGCGCGCCCTCCCCGCCCGGTGCCGCGATCGCTGCAAGTCCTGGCGCCGCCGTCGGGCGGCTGCGCGGGGTGCGGCTCGGCGATCTTGGCCGACGACCAGCAAGACCGGCGGGCCCGCCATGCCGTGTGGCGGACGGCCCTGAAATCGCACCACCTGTGGGCGCAAAAGGTCGCGGACTCGGTGGTCAATCAGGCCGGCTTCGAGCCCCGACATCCGTTTTGGGCGTCTCTGGCCAATGCGGCGGTCCATCCCATCGGCGCCTGGGCGCTCCTGTTGCTCACCGTCGGCATTATCTACCTGATGGTGGTCGAGGTGGGGGCCAAGCTCCTGTGCCGGCTTGCTGACCGGGGTATTGCGCCCCTGGTGGCGCTCATTTCGTCGTGGGCCGGGCACGGCCTGCTCGGGGATTTTCTGGTTGGGCCGCTTGGCGTGCTCACCCTGGGGCTGTTCAATGCCTTGGGGACCGTGCTGCCCATCCTGGCGACCTTCTATCTGCCGTTCTGTGTGCTGGAAGAGATCGGCTACTTTCCCCGGCTGACCGTGCAGTTCGACCGCTTGCTGAGGGTGGTGGGGCTCAACGGCAAGGCGGTTCTTCCCATGACGCTGGGATTTGGATGCAGCTCCGTGGCCTGCCTGTCCATTCGCAGGCTGGAGACCAGCAAAGAGCGCTTCATCGCGGCGTTCCTGATTTCCCTCGGTATCCCCTGCGCGGCTCAGCTGGGAGTGGTCATGGCCATCCTGGCCGCTCTTCCCTTGCCGGCGGTGATCGGCGCGTCGCTGGCCGTGCTCGCCGTGCAAGTCGCGGCCGGAGCCCTGCTCGGCCGGGTGATCCCAACCAAGCGGCGCAGCGATTTTCTGGTCGAGCTTCCGCCGCTTCGCCCGCCGCAGTGGAAACACGTCTTCTTGCGGACCTATCAGCGCATCGCCGAGTTCGCCACCGAGGCCATCCCGCTTTTCCTCGCCAGCGCCGCCACGCTGTTTATCCTTCACAGCATCGGCCTGCTCGACCGTGTGAGAAACCTGCTCGCCCCTGTGGTGGTCAGGGGCCTCGGACTGCCGCGCGACTACGCCGACGTGCTTCTGATCACCCTCGCCCGCCGGGAAATGGGCGCCGTCATGCTGAAGGACATGGCCGACAGCCACCGGCTCAATGTGCAGCAGCTCTTCATTGCCCTTCTGGTCATTGTGCTCTTCGTGCCCTGCCTGACCACGGGCATGGTTCTTGGCCGGGTGCTGGGCTGGGCGCGCGCCGTTCTGGTTTTCACCGCGGTCACCGCCATCGCCATCGGTGCGGGCGCCGTGGTCCATCTGCTTTGGTGACAAGTCCGCAGCAAGGAGCCATCAGGTGGAAAAGCACGACCAGCACGACGAGTACCTTGAGGCCATCTACCATGTGAGGGAAAGGGATCACTTTGACCTCAAGTCCCTCGTGGAGCACTACAACGATCTGCACGCCAAAGAGGGGATCAACACCGATTTCGACCCCGGCATGCTGCAGGATCTCGAGGAACACAACCTCGTGGTGGTGAGCAACGAGGTGGTCAAGCTGACCGACGAGGGACTGAAAAAGGCGGAGCAGATCGTGCGGCGCCATCGTCTGGCGGAACGCCTGCTCTCCGACGTGCTGCACATGGATCACGCCGAATCCGAGCAGGCCGCTTGCGAGTTCGAACACGTGCTGGCCGAAGAAATCGCCGACGGCATCTGCATTCTCCTCGGGCATCCGCGCACCTGCCCCCATGGCTCGCCCATCCCGCCAGGCGCCTGCTGCCGTGCGGGAGCCACGCAGAGTATTACCGCCGTGGTGCCGCTGACCGAGGTGGCGATTGGTTCCACGGTTCGCGTCGCCTATGTCAATTCGTTGAGCGACTCCCAACAACACCATCTGACCCACTTTGACGTCGTTCCCGGCAATGCCATCCGTCTGCACCAGCTCAGCCCAGCCGTGGTCATCGCGCGCGACGAGCGCATGGTGGCCATGGAGAAGGCCGTGGCACAGAACATCTACGTGTGGAGAAATTGGCGGGAGGAGGCTGCTGCCACCAAGCCGGAAGGGGCTGGCGAGAAGCCTCGCGGCCTGTGGAAGCGCGTGGCCGCGCTCTTTGGCTGACCAGGCGCTCGCTTTGGCGGAACAAGGCGAGATGCTGCGAGCTTGCCTGGGGCACCAGTCTGATGCTCAAAACAGGAAGCAGCGAGGCAAAGCGACAAACAAAGAACGAAGTGATCTTCCGCACTCCCTCCAGACCCTGTTCACTGGTAGTCTGTGTCCAATGATTTTCCGGGCACTGGTAAGTTCTGGAACACCTGACGGACTAATAGTGGGGAGGTTCCTCATGCGGCTGCCGCAACTGTTTAGAGGGCGATGTGGATTTCTGGCGCTGCTGGCGGCGACAGTCTGGGTCACCGGCTGCCAGAACGACCTACCGGTCCAGCCCCTTGTCCCGCCCGCGCCGTCATCGCCCGATGGGGGTGCCTGGGATGGGTCGAGCTTCGAGGGGTTCATCTTGACCATACCCGACGCGCCCAGCCAAGTGCCAGACGTCGCGCTTCCGCCGGGCCCCGATGCGCCTGCGGCCCCCCCGGTGATCTGTGGTGACGGCATCCTCAATGTCCCAGAGGGCGAGCAATGCGATGATGGCAATACCGATCCGGGCGACGGGTGCGGCTCGACCTGCCTGCTCGATCAAGGCTGGATCTGCCCCGAGCCGGGAAAGCCCTGCAAGAACACGACGGTTTGTGGCGACGGCCGAATCTCAGGTGCCGAACAGTGCGACGACAGCAACACCGACAGCGGTGACGGCTGCACGGCCGATTGCAAGATCGAGGATGGCTGGACCTGCCCCACGGCGGGCTCACTCTGCCAAGCCGCTGCGTGCGGCGACGGCCTGATGGTGGGCAGCGAAGCCTGCGACGACGGCAACACGGCCAATGGCGACGGCTGCAGCGACACCTGTCACGTGGAGCCTGGCTATTTCTGCCCCACGCCCGGCGCCGCCTGCCAACAGACGGTTTGCGGCGACGGCCTGCTCGAAGGTGACGAAGGCTGCGACGACGGCAACAAGCTGCCGTGGGACGGCTGTTCGCCAACCTGCGAGCGCGAACCCACCTGCACCAACGGCGAATGCGCTTCGGTGTGCGGAGACGGCATGATCCTGGCCGGCGACGTCGAGGAGTGCGACGACGGCAATCAGCGGGACGGCGATGGCTGCAGCAGCACCTGCACCAAGGAGCCCGGCTGGGACTGCCCGGTCACTCCGATCGCGGCTGCCAGCCAGCTCTCTCTGCCCGTGGTGTTTCGCGACTTCATTTCCTTCCCCACCGCAGGCTCCACCCGCCACCCCAACTTTGAAGACAACATCGGTACGGGCGTGACAACAGGCCTGGTGCAGTCTGTGCTGGGCAGCGATAGCAAGCCTGTGTACGGGGGAATCTGCGACAACGCCAGCGCCGACCCGACCGTTTGCCCCCACGGCCGCCAGCTAACCACCCAGGCTGACTTCGACCAGTGGTATCGCGACACCCCTGTGAGCGTGCGCGGGGACAGCTTCATCACGCTGGCTCTCAACACGACCGGGCAGTATGTGTTCAACGGCGGCACCCCGGCGAACCCCTTCCTGCCCTTTGGAAAGAACGACTTGACTGGCGTGGGCTGGGTGGCCCAGGGCAAGGAGCTCGTATCGGGACCTGGCGACTTTGGCTTCACCACCGAGGTCCATTACTGGTTCCAGTTGCAAGGCGGCGAGCGCCTCGATTTCTCGGGGGATGACGACGTCTGGGTCTTTTTCAAGAACGCCCTTCTCATTGACCTCGGCGGCCGGCATGCCGCGACCGCCGGAACCATCAATCTGACCGACGCCGAGATAACCAACCGCGGTCTCACCAAGGGACGCATCTACGAGATCGCGCTCTTTCACGCCGAACGACACACCAATCAATCGAACTTCCAACTCACGCTCAACGGGTTCGGCCGCTCCAAATCCGTGTGCACGCCGATTTGTGGCGACGGCATTGTGGTCAAGGGCGAGGCGTGCGACGACGGACCGCTCAACGGAACCTACGGGCATTGCAACGAGACCTGCACCGGGCTGGGCCCGCATTGTGGCGATGGCGTGCTGCAGGCGGATCAAGGCGAAGAGTGCGATGACGGTGTGAACCTGACCACCTACGGGATCAACGGCAAGCCGGGCTGCGCCCCAGGGTGCAAGTGGAGCCCGTTCTGTGGCGACGGCAAGACCGACAGCCTGTTCGGCGAGCAGTGCGATACCGGAGGCGTCAAGTTGCCCGACAGCGCCTGCCAGCTCAACTGCACCTACCGCCCCTTCTGCGGCGACGGCATCATCCAACCCGAATATGGCGAGACCTGTGACGACGGCAACACCGTCTCTGGCGACGGCTGCTCGTCGTTCTGCACCCTCGAAAAAGTGGAGCGCTAGACGTCGGCGTTAGTGGCCAGCTGCGTTTCTTCATGGCGCGATCTGGCGTCGAAAGCGCGGCTTTTCGCCGGGACGCATGAGCCGTCTTCCCCAGTCCGAGCCACTTCTACTCATACGCGTCTCCACTTAGGAGCGTAGATTGCCGACGTGCGCCCCATACTGCGTCTCCTTGGTTTGAGGTTCGAAGTTCGGTCAAAACAGCGAGCGCTGTTTGCCCGAATCTACTGATTCTACTTGGATTTTCCAGCCCGGCCGACGCCCTACCGTGGCTCGCATGGCCTGAAGCTTCCCCTGCTTGACCCAAGTTACAACGGTCTGCTTGCTGACAGCGAGGCGGCGTGCCGCCTCTTCGATCCCGACCCAGCCCGGCGGCGCCTCCGATCCGTTCAGCCGCCTGCGAGTTTGCTCGTCGAGCACGATCCTCCACGGTGCCCCTTCGGTGAGTTGCTTGCCGCGAAGCAACCCAGCCCGGATCCATTCGTGAATGGTCTTGCCCGACACGCCCATCTCTCTCGCTGCCTCTTCGGCGGTGTACACGTCCTCACCGGCAGGCGCGCGTGGAGCACAGAGAATGTTGTGGCAGGCGCGCACCGACTGAACCCGCCGTTTGGTGAAGGTTAGTCCGGTCGCCGTGCGCAGCCCTCGACGGCAGAGCACGCGCGCAATCTGGGTATCGTCCAGGTCTGTCGCGAGACGACGTACCAGGTCCAGGATCTCGGCGTCCGTCGCGCAGTGGGCCTCTCCTCGGCGCGGCTGGTGAACGCCGAATTGTGAGACCTCACCGCCTTTCCAGTGGACTGCAACCGTGACCTCATCCTGCTGCCTGGTCAGGACCACGCGTTCGATTGCAGCCCGAAGCAGCTGCTTCTTGTCGCGCATGCCCGTGGTAGGGGCTGCCCAAATCCGACCCACATCCTCCGCCATGCGACGAATGCGGGCGCGCTCGGCGTCGCAGAGATCGCGGCCCACGCGTTGCAGATGCTCCTCGGCTTCTCTGCGGACACCATCGACGAGAGCCAAAGCTTCGTTCCACCGCCGCTCCAGCTCCGAGGCCACAAGCCGGTTGTTCGGGTCGATAGCCTCGTAGCGCGCCCGTGCGCGGTCGGCGTCGTATTCGGCCCGTTCTGTCCGCTGCTGCCAGTGCCGCGCAATCTTGTCTCGCTCTTGCTTGACCCCTTCCAGCGACTTCAGTGCCACCTCGATGGTTGCCGGCTGCACGGTCTTGAGAAACAAGCTGACCACAGCCTCTTCGATGCGGCGGCCACCCAAGACCTGGCAAAAGGAATCGGTCCCCCGCTGGCGCCAAAGCCAGCGGCAGACGAACTGCCCAAACCCTCGGTTCGGCTCTCTCAGGTACGCGACTGTCATTCGCCGTCCACAGCGTCCGCAGTAGGCCAGTCCTTGCAGGAGAGCGGCGCCCTCTCGGGCTGCGCCTCTGTGCTCGATTCCTCCTTTGGTGTAGTTGGCCATCAAACGCTCCTGAATGCGCTCGAATCGCTCCCAGCTGATAAAGCCTTCGTGGTGGTCGCGCAGCAGAATAACCTCGTCCGTTCGCGCTTTACGTGTGTGTACCACGACGTTCCCATCCGCCTCGATCTTCCGCACCTTGCGCTCGCGTCCGTAGACGTATGCGCCCGCGTACGCAGGATGGGTCAGGATCGCGCCCACCGCGCTGCTGTTGGATTCGATCCAGCGGACCTCGCCGCCCGGGCCACGACGTGGCAGCTTGATTCCCTTGTCTCGCAGCCACAGCGCCGCTTGCCTCGCACTCCCCAACTCGTCGAACTTGTCGAAGACCAGTCCAAGAGCATGGACCACCTCCTGGTCCGCCGTCACGTGCAAGCCGTCCTCGCCCTGCCACTCCAGTCCGACCGGAGGCGTGATCTCCAGCTCTCCTCTCTTCGCCTTGTTCACCGCCGCCTGATGCAGACGTTTGCGGATGGTGTGCCACTCGAGCTCCGAGATCGTGCCCTTGAGCCCCAGAACCATTCTGTCATCGAGCAGCGAGGGGTCGTAGATGCCGTCCTGATCGCCTAGCAACGTGTCGGTCAGACTGCAGAACCAGATCAGGCGTTGCCAGTCGGCGTTGTTGCGCGCCAACCGCGAGGCTTCGATGGCAAGTACGATCCCGACCTTGCCCAGCCCCACTTCGCTCATGATGCGCCCGAAGCCGGACCGGTCGTGCGTGCTGGCACCCGAGTGTCCTTGGTCCTCGTCGATCACCACGACCTGGTCTTCACGCCAGCCCAGCTCCCGTGCTCGGAGAGCCAGATCATACTGCCGCAACCCGCTCTCCCGATTCTTGATCACCTGGACGAACGTTGACTGGCGGACGTAGATCAAAGCCAGTCGTTCGAGATGGGCCTTCTGGACCTTTGCGCTGCTCATGGCTCGTACTCCTTTTGGGTTTCAGTGCCTGCTCGTTCGACCTCCGACTGGACCAGGAGACGAACCAGCAACCCCACGATCTCGCCTCGGCTCTGCTCCGATAGTCGCTTCCACAGTTCGGCTCGCGTCCTTTCCTCCTCGGTGTCCCACAGGGATTTCTGGTGCATGGCGTTCCTCCTCGAGGCCCATCGATACCGCGGCTGCGAGCGAAGATCGCACGACACAGAAAACCCCGGATTTCCTACTCCGCTCCACGCTGTCCCATCGCCTCGACGAGCGCGGTTAGATCGAGCAGCGCTTGAGCCGTGAACAAGGCACGCGGCACAGCCAGCAGAGGGCTACCGCCGCCAGCGTCTGTCCACTGCAGCGGCACCCGCGCTCCAGAACCGTCTGGATATCGCACGACCACATGGGGCGGGCGACATCGGATCTCCCAGCGGATTACTTCGAGAGCAATACCTCGGTGAGGGTGCCATTCCTCGACGATGCGGACCGTGTTTCCATTCGGTCGAGTCCTGTATGCAGTTTGTCCAGCTCTTGCCGTAGTGGACGCGACGGCACTTGCCCGGATCGAAATCTCTCCAATGCCATGGTTCACGGCCGGACAGCGCTTTTTTCTAGGACCGCGATGACCCACTTTGCCGAGTCGTTGCCCCTAACCTTGATAATGGCACACAAAAGGAGACCGCAATGAAATCCGCGAAATGTCTGTCGAAAACCAGTCAGCAACACTCCCTGCTCCGCTGGCTGGTCGCCGGACTGGGCTTGTTCGCCGCAAAGAATGCGTTTGCCACGGAATACTATGTGTCCCCGACGGGCAGCGACTCGAATCCCGGGACCCAGGCGTCGCCCTTCGCCACCGTGCAAAAGGGAAACGACTCCGCCGCGGCTGGGGATACCATCTGGATGCGTGCGGGAACTTACAACTGCACGGGCCAAATCACGCTTTCGAAGAGCGGAACCTCGGACACCAACCGCACCAAGATTTGGGCCTATACGGGCGAGGTGCCTATTCTCGACTTCTCGAACTACTCATTGGCCAGCGGGTCGTCGGACAGGCCAGCCATCACTGTGACCGGGAGCTGGATGCATCTCAAGGGACTCGAGATCGCCAACGGTAAGGTCGGATCCAGTGGCTCCCACTCCTACTCCATGCTTCGCACCAAGGACGCGAGCAACAACACCTTCGAGCTGCTCAACATCCATAACGGCTTCGGGCCGGGGTTCTTTATCGACACGGGCACTGGCGGCAACCTGGTTCTGAATTGCGATTCGCACGACAATTACGACGTCAACGGCAGTCAGGGTGATGGGCAAAACGGCGACGGTTTCGGTGTTCACTATCAAACCACCGGCCCCAGCACCATCGTCCGCGGGTGCCGCTCATGGCACAATTCCGATGACGGTTACGACCTCATCTCGCAAGAGGTCCCCGTCACGGTGGAGAACAACTGGGCCTTCAAATGCGGATACGGCTCCTCCGGAAATGGCAACGGGTTCAAGATGGGGAGCAGCAAGACCGGCATTCGGCATCTTGTGCAAAACAACGTTGCGTGGAGTAACTCGGCTTCGGGCTTCTACGCCAACCACTCTACCGGTGGCAACACCTGGTACAACAACACGTCGTACCAGAACGGCACTCAGTACAACATGCTGGCGAGCAGTTTTGATTCCTCCGGAAACGTAACGGGGACCATCATCCTGACGGGCACCAAGGTGCACATCATGCGCAACAACATCGGCTTCCCCGACAAGAATTCCAACATGGACGGGGTCGACACCCAGTTCAACACGTGGGACTTGAACATCACCCCGGCGGCCAGCGATTTTGCCAGCACCTCGGACACGCCCTGCACCGGCCCACGCGAGGCGGACGGCAGCATGCCGGCTGCGTGCACTATGTTGCATCTGGCTGCCGGCAGCAAGATGATCGACAAAGGCACGAACGTGGGGCTGCCCTACACCGGAACGGCTCCAGACCTCGGCGCCTACGAATACGGCGCTGTAACAACGACCGGCGGAACATCCGGGAGCGGCGGCAGCACCGGCGCCGGCGGGAGCACGGGCGCGGGGGGCAGCGTCGCTGGCGGTGGCAGCACCGCCAAGGGTGGCAGCGTCGCCAGCGGCGGCGTCACGGGCGCCGCCGGCAGTATCGTTGGCGGTGGCAGCACCAGCAGGGGTGGCAGCATCGCCAGCGGCGGCAGCACCGGCGCCGGCGGGACCATCGTGAGCAGCGGTGGCAGCATCGCTGTCGGCGGCAGTACCCGCAGCGGCGGCAGCACCAACGCTGGCGGTAACACAGTCAGCGGCGGCGGCATGGCGGCCGGCGGCAGCACCGGTGGCGGCGGGACGCCGACGGCGGGGACGACTGAAGCCCCAGGCGGTGTGATCGATACGGGAGGAAGCGTCGCCGAGGCGACCGGCGGCATCATCAACACAGGCGGTGCCAGCCAAGGCGCTGCCGGCATGGCCGCCACAGGAGGCACCGCGAACGAAGGCGGGGCGGGCGCGGGTGGGACGACTGGACCCAACGCCACTGGTGGCTCGACTGCACAAGCCGCGACCGGCTCGAGCGGCTGCGGATGCGTCGTCGGCTCACGTTCCCCGCGCAGCGGAATGGCCGCCTTTTTGATGGTGGGAGCCCTCGCCCTGCTCGTGAGACGGCGACGAAGCAGAAGCTAGATCGCGCCTCGCCCTGACCGGGCGCCCAGCTAGCACGGGTCGATGCGTCCCTTCAAAACGGCATGAGCGTCAGGTCCAGCGCGAGAAAGGCGCCAAAGCGAAACACGGAGGCCTTGTCGGCACTGGCGATCCCATTGGCGTCTGTGGAATTTACTGTCCGCAAGCTCGGGCCGAGCGACCCACCGGCGCCTACCACGATCGGCGACTTGAATAGTCCTAGCGTCAGATAAAAGCCAGGTGCAAATATCTGCCCGACACCGACGTTCGGGGCGCTGCTCGTGGTCTGGCTGACCGAGCCGGACCCTGAGACGTCGTTCTTGAAGCGAACCATCGACAACGCCCCGAGATCGACAATCGAGAGCAGGGCGCCGATGTGGAACCAGTTTCCGCCGCTCTCGGCGGCGCAGAAAGGGGCACTCGCGTGGAAACCGATCGGCGCGAAGCCACCCAGCGATCCGCTTGTCGAGGTCGTCGCGCCCGTGCCAGGAACCGCCGGAGCTTGCATCACCTCACCGCCGCCCGCCACTCCGACGAATGCGTTCAGGCTCATCCCCGCGCGCTGGTACTTGGCTTTGTAGCTGCCCACGGGTGCGGCGGCGGCTTCAAGCACGGTCGCGACATCCTTGCTGCTCTTGGCGCTGGCGAGTTCCGCCACAAGCGGCCCGATCCGCGCGGCCACGTGGAACAATGCCTCTGTCTCCGGGTCGGTATTGATGAGTCCGTCGCTCGTGAGCTGAACGAAGATCCGACTTGTGTCGGTGACAAGCGATCCGTACTGTTCGTTGATGAGGTCGGCGCCAATTGAGATCGCAGCGTCGGCCACATCATAGCCCTTCTCCAGAGCGGCCGCGTCGGCCGTTGTGGCGACCGCGTTTGTGACGGAGCGAGCCAACTGCAAACCGTCGAGCGCGATCCTGCTGATTGCCGACGCGACGTCGCGTCGAACATCAGCCGCTGTCTTTGCAGACGTGGTGGATGCCGCACCAGCCGTGGCGGCGTTCTTGGTGAACAGCGGGTTGATGTTGAGATTCCAGTCGTCGAGTGTCAGCCCAACTCCGGCGACGATCCCCATAAGAGCGCGCACGCCCTCGACGCCGAGAGGGAGATCGTTGAGCTGCTTGAGTTTGCTCTGCGCCAAAAGGACCGCGGCAAGGGCCTGCATTCCGGACAGCGTGCCCTGCGCGGCCGCGCCGCCGAGTTTGCTGGCGTCCACGCTGTACAAGAGGGCCGACGCCATCCGCAAGGCCCACAATATCCTGCGGCATTGATCGCTAGCGGCACCGGTCTCACACTTGAATTGCGTGGTCGCGTGCAGGGATCGGAAGATCTCGATCGGGCTGCGCCCCGCCTGCGCCGCTCGGAACGCAGAGTAGCTCAAACGACTCGGCTCATAGACGAAGAGGTGTGCGGGATCTTTCTCGCCCATCTGAACCAGGAGGACATCGGGCATCCCTTCGAGATCGCGGCGCGCCGCCGCATTGAGTACCGTGCCCATCGAAGCAATCGACATTGACTCGTCGAGGTGCTGGAGCGCTTCGCACAAGTTCGGGAGAAACGGGCTCAGGTTCTCCTTGCTGGTTTTGCTGCAAAATCGCTCCGTGATCTGCTCCTGTAGGTAGGCAATTGCTTCGGCTTTCGCTCGTGTGACGAGGAAATCGGCGAGGCCATTGATCAGCGTGCTTTCGAGCCCGGTCAAAGGATCGGGAATCCCCAGGCCGCCCTGGGTCGAATTGTTCGCGGAAAGATTTGTCCTGATCTGGGTAACGAGATCTTTGCTCCGATCAACGTTTGCAATGGCGTTCACGATTGAGGGCACATTCGGCTGTTTGAGAAACTCAACCACTGCATCGATGTCGGATTGGGAAAGCCGCGACCAGGGAGGCGGGTCGAAAAGATGTTCGCAGGCAGACTCGACCTTGCTGAGCTGGAGAACCGCGGCGTTGGCCGCAGTGGTTAGGGCATTGTCCTTCGCGTCCGCCCCAAGTGCAGCAGGCGCGGCCTTTCCCAAGAGATCCTTCACCGGGGCGAGCCTCTTGCATACAGCGTCGAGATTGTCGACGTCATTCGAGTGAACGACGGGCACCTTCGGGATGCGAAGGAGAGTCGACGCCGCTTTGATCGCCGACGCTGGCGGAGCCGCCGTCCCAGGCTGCGCGCCCACTGACTGCGCCGCCCCTAGAAGAAGGAGGCTTACCAGCGTGCCCGCCAAGCGAGTCGACAATCGTGGTCCTGTGAAAAGCAATCTGTTCATGAAGACCTCAAGAAATATGGGTTGCAGCACGAAGGAGCCGGGCCGGATCGAGTAACCGTTCGCCGCTCGGAAGAAGGACCGCAGTTGCGCGGGCCAGTCCTTCAAGCGCGACGCCCACGCGCGCGGTCCCCTGGGCGCGACAGGCCGATAGGATGAGCGCCACGACGCCAGCGGTGACGGCTGCGGCGCCAGACGTGTCGCCGAACGAGCCAACCTGCCCATCTGGGAGAAGGACAGGAAGATCTTTTCCAGGAGCCAAGACGTCGGTGAAGGATCCCGCGCGCCGGGGGATGGGTTGTTTTTCAGCGTCATACGCGCCAACCACGAGAACGTTCGGCGTGCGCTCCGGAAAGCCCGAAGCAATGTTGGGATCGTCACCCGAGGCGGCAACCACCACGATGCTCGTGGAACACGCCGCGCGCACCAGATTGAGCGTCGTGTCCGCCGGCGTCCCAAGGGTGAAGCTGCAGGAGATCACGTTGCACCTGCGGTCGATGGCGGTCTGTAAGGCCCGGCGGACATCCAGCTCTATCGGGTTGTTCGCCACGCAGACCCGAATCGCGAGCAGATCCACGTCTGGTGCAACTCCGGGAGCGTCTTCATTCATCGAGGCAATCAGGCTGGCGCAGGCTGTGCCGTGGCCTTCGCTGTCGCTTGAGGTCGCGGGCGATCCGTCGGGGTCGAGGGCTGTGAGTGATTTGAACGTGTCCGGTGCCGGGGCAATGCCGGTGTCGAGCACCGCCACGCGAATCCCGTCACCGCGTGTCTGTCGCCAGAGCGAAGGGATGCCGAGATCGTCAAGAAACCATGAGTCCGGGTTCACGAATCCTCGGTGGATCGAATTGCAAGCTGTTTCGCCTGTACCGACATCGACTTTCGCCGTGACTTTTCGCTTTATTCTGGCGGGCTGCCGGCGAATTTCATTGTGATATAGACGCCGTTGCTTATGCCCATCAAGATCACGTAGGAATCAGGTATCTCTGGTATCGTGCCGCTGTCGGCGATCTTCAACGCTACGAAGAGGGCCGATATCACTGTGAAGATCAGCATCTGGACGCGCGAGACATCGACCTCGGGGGCGCGGGTGGTTTGGGTCACCAGGTCGGACCAGCGAGGAACGCGCACTCCGCTGCGATATCGCAATATGGTCGAATAGGGGCCGGCACCGTGCTCGTTTCTCGCCTGGATGCGGAAGTCGTAGTCGGTATTGGCCTTGAGTCTTGTCGCTGTCGCTGTTGAAGAATTGGCGTCCACTGTGCAGTATTGCCAGAGCTGATCGCTGTCGTGCGGTCGGAATTCCACTGTGTAGCTCTCCCCCTGCGTTGGGGTCCAGGAGAGCCGAATGGTATCGGCGCTCGGCGCCGAAGGAGCAGCGAGATTGGAAATCGTGAGCGGAACTCCCGCAGGCATGGGCGGGGGAAGCTGGGGTTTTCAGGCGTACCGTCGGGCTGCTGGGCGGGCTCCTGCCGGCACCGTTGGTCGCGAACACCTGGAACTCGTAGTCGGTCTGTGGCTTGAGCCCGAATAGTCGGAAGCGAGGCATCCTGACAGCGTTCGCGGCCACGGACCATGGGCCCGCGGTCCCGCTTTCCCGATATTCCACGGAAAAGACCGGCGGTGTGTTGCCCGGGGTCGGCACGAGCCAGCTCAGCATCACGCTGTATGAGTCGCTGATGTCGCTGAGACCGGTGACGGCCGCAGGGGGAGCCAGCGTTGGGGGCGTCTGCCCTTGCTGGTTCGTCTTGATCTGGGAGCCGACGGCAGCGCCCCCCGCAATGCCGAGCAAGATGAGCGTGCCCTTGCTGATCTCGATCAGCGAACCGGTCAAAGTCATGACGTAGATCGCGCCGGCTCCGACCAAGATCGTCCACAGGACGATCTGGAACTGACCCAGGCTAGCCCAACCGTTTGCCGACGAGATGAGGGGAAGTACCGGACCCGACCCTGGTGCGCCAAGTGCGCGGGCAAAAGCCCGCAGCACAAGGCCCGCCATGAGCGCGAAGACCGCTGCCACTAGTCCGGCGAAGGCTTTGACGGTGATCCCAATCTGAAGGCTGCTGGGTTGAGCCGTCGGTTGCTCGGGGAAGCTCACCTGCAGCTCAGCCAGGGGAATTCCCAGGAACAGCTCTTCAACATTGGCTGCCCGGTCCCGCCATGCCAACGGAACAGACGCTGCGTATATGATCCCAGACTTGTCCCGCGTTTCGCCAATGCGCACGGGTGTTGCGTCCAAACATGGCTGCACCGCCCCGTCCTTGACTTTCCAGCGGAGACAGGCTGTCACGAGAGGAATGTTGTGTTGGACATCGAGGCCCGTGACGGTGAAGCGAACGCTGCCGCCATAGGGCTGCCACTTCGTCTGCTCGTCGAGCGTCGCCTGGTACTTGGCATTACCCGGGGCAGTAGGCGCGGGAGGAGGGACGGCAGGACGATCCACCTCGGGCGTTTGGGCGCGGGCCGAAGTGACGATCAGCAAGGGTGGGAGCGCCACGAACCATCGCGACAGGTGAGCGGCTCGCGACCAGATGCCGCCAATGCTTATCATGGAGATTCCCTTCTGTTAGGTGGTGCTTGACATCAATCTGCAGTGACATCGCCCTATTCTCACAGCGCCAACCTCGCGCTGGCGTTGCGATCCGCAATCAAGCGGCAAAAGTCACCTCCCAGGTCTTCGGCCCCACAATCCCGTCTGTCGCAAGTCCCTCCTGTCGCTGCAAAGACGCACAGGCGGTTTGCGAATCGCTGCCGTAGATGCCGTCCGGACTCAAAGGCCAGCCGCGCTTGCGCATCTGCACTTGCCACGACCGAACATCGTCTCCGGAGATGGGTGGATTGGCCGGGTAGGTGAAGTAGCGGCCAGGCCAAGGAACGACGGGCAGAGGCACGTCTCGGCTCCCAATCGGGTTCGCCGCGACGGTCAAGTCGTTGACGCTCAAGTCATCGGCCAGGTGGTTCCAGTCGCAGTTGCATTTGAGGGCTGCCGCTTCGGGCGGAGGGCTATGGATGCCATCGCTGAACTGCCAGATGGACCACTTGGCCCAAGGTTGAGGCACAACGGGTTGCTTCGCCCCGTATCGCGCGGTCCACAGTCTGCGCGTGCCGAGGTGAGGGCAGGAAGGGTTGGCGAGTTGGTTTCGCCAGAAGCCACCCGTGTAGATCATGAGTTGTGCTTGAAAGAGCGACTCGGCCTTGTCCACGAACTTGAGGGTCCAGTCCACGACATCAGCGGTCGGCTGCCCGTCGGCGACTTCGAGATCGAGCACGGGCTGAAGGTCATCGGGTTTGAGGTCGCCGACTACGGAGTGGAAGTGAGCCGCTTGAGTGGCCGCATCCGAGCCAGGACGCCCATAGTGGTAGGCGCCACATGGCACGCCAGCGTCGTGCATACCTTGCCAGTGCTGGGTGAAGAGTTCGTCGACGAGCGTGGCCCCTTCGGTCGCCTTGGCGAAGGCGAAGGCGATCCCGTTGTCTGCGAGCCCCCGCCAGTCGCGAGGCTCAGTGTGATGGCTGACATCGATTCCCAGCAGCACGGTCGCCTCCTCGGCAGCCCCAACCTCGCGCTGCCTGCGTCAGTTGTCTCTAGGTCCAGGTTTTGTAGCGCGAAACAACATCAGCGCACGCCACTCCAACTGCCTCGGCGTGACACCGCGACTACCCATATGCCCGAATTGGAAAAGGGGCAAGTAACATTTCTGCGACCGAGGCCGCGCTCACGGCGCGTCCCGAGACTCGCTGTGGGTCTGGCTTCCCCGCTGCGCGCCGGGCGTGCGATGCCTGCGTCGGCGCAGACGGCAGACTCGAACTTTATCGGGAGCGACGGGCTTTGTCCTGCCAACCTGGAGTCAAGGGCACCGAGGCCAGCAGCCGGACAACTCGCAGGAGCATCAGGCGCAGGCAGTGTCACGAGGCTGGGCGACCGAACCTTCGCACCTTGAACGCCAACAGCACAAGGAGAATGCCAAACACAACGGCGTAGCTAGCAATCACCCAGAGCAGAGAGAGCGCACCAACACCCGGCCGAACGATGAGCAAGACGCCGAATACAACTGATACGAGGCCAACGACAATAAGCAGCCACTCGTCCTCAATCTCCTTGCGCAGCCGAATCGCGGCCACGATCTCGAGAATGCCCGTGGTGATCGCCCAGAGCGCAATGTAGAAGAGCAACGCGAGCGCGGTGAGTCCGGGCACCAGGAAAGTCAGGATGGCGAGGCCAACGCCGACCAGGCCCCCGAAAAGCAGCACCCACCAGTCCTCATGATGCTTGCGTCCTGCAATGGCGGTCCATATGCCGAGGATGCCGTCGACCATGATGAAGGCGCCGAAAAGCAACACCAGCACAGCGAGCGATATCCCGGGTTGCAGCCAGGCCAACGTACCGAACGCTATCGCGACTAGGCCGCGCAGCAGCAGTACCCACCAGTTGCGGGAAAAGATGGTGGCCATCTGGTTGGTTGCCGTGTTCATGGTTAGTCTCGCTCCTTTCGCGAAGCAGCGCTCGCAAATCCCGGCAGCGCGTCCCTCACTCAAAGGAGATGCTCATTCTGACATCAGCGTTACAGATGGGATCTTTCCGTGTCAGATGCAACCATCGAAAACGATGGGAGCGTTGAAAATGGCACGGCCTGGCCGTCGCAATAGGGTGGTCACCTGCTCCTCACAATCATCCAGCGGGATATCACCGAGCAGGTGCGCGCCGAGGAGGCCCGCGCGCAACTGGAAGCGCAGCTCCGCCTGGCGCAGAAGATGGAAGCGCTGGGTACCCTGGCCGCTGGCATTGCGCATGACTTCAACAACATCCTCGGCGCGATCATCGGCAACGCCGAAATGGCCCGGCAGGAGGTTGGCGCCAACCGCCCGGCGATCAATAGTCTCGACGGAATTCTCAAAGCGAGCTACCGGGCCAAGGACCTGGTCCAGCGCATCCTCACCTTCGGCCGCCAGGATCAGGCGCCGAAAAGCGTAGTCCCGTTGCGCCCCGTGGGCGAGGAGGCCCTCACCTTTTTGCGTGCCACGCTCCCAGCCGGTGTCGAGATCGCGGCGACCTATGACGCCGGCGCGCCCACGGTGCGCGCCGATGCAACGCAGATTCATCGGGTCATTGTCAACCTGTGCACCAACGCCTGGCAGGCAATGGAGGGGCACGCGGGCCGCATTGAGGTTCGACTCGACGGCATCGCGCTGGATGCCGAGGCCGCCTGCGCTGACACCACGCTGAAGCCCGGCCGTTTCGCGCGCCCATCCGTGACCGATACCGGTACCGGCATGGACGCCGCGATGCTGGCACGCATTCTTGAACCCTTCTTCACCACCAAGCCGATTGGCCAGGGTACCGGCCTCGGTTTGTCCGTGGTGCACGGGATCGTGAAGGTGCACGGCGGCGCCATCAGGGTCGCCAGCCAGCTCGGCAGCGGCACAACCTTCAGCCTTTACTTTCCTGCCGTGGAGGTGCCGGAACAAAGTGCCACGCCGGCAGACGCAGACCCAAAGCTCTGCCCGACCAGCAGCGGCCAGCATATTCTCTATCTCGACGATGAGGAGCCGCTGGTGTTCCTGGCGACGCGCATGTTGGAACGGCTGGGGTATCGGGTCAGTGGGTACACCAGCGCGGAGGAGGCATTGGCGGCGGTGCGAGCCGATCCAGGGCAATTCGACCTGGTGGTCAGCGACCTGAACATGCCGGGAATGTCCGGCGTGGGTGTAGCGCGCGAGCTGGCGCGCCTGCGGCCCGCTCTGCCGGTGGTGCTGGTATCGGGGCACGTCACGGACCAGATGCGGACTGCGGCCGCCGAGGCTGGCGTGCGGGAGTTGATCTACAAACCCAACACGGCTGAGGAACTCTGCGCAGCCGTGCAGCGCTTGGCGGGCGCGTCGAAAACGCGGTAGACAGGGCAGGGCAAATTCCTCCTGCGATTTCACGCATGGACTTTCACTGCTTGTTGCCGTTGCGCTGCATCCGGTCCAGCAAGGATCATGGCTGTTCTCCTTTTCGCGGGGTTCCGTGGGGCAGCGCTGGCACGGGCGGCCGGGTCTGAGATGCGACGATTTCGCTGATCTCGGGCAACACCTGTTCCCCCGCCCGCTGGCCTTCGGCGATCGACTCCGCCGCACGGTGAAAATCCAGCAAGGCAATCTGCGACAGGCGCGGCCGGATCATCACGTCGGCCGGCTCGCCGGCCAGGCGGCTGCGGGTAATGCTCACCTGCATGATATTGAGGCTGGCCGAAAGCACCTCCAGCATTGACGGCAACTCGACCTTGGTCTTCTTTTCGCTTTTCCCGCGGCCCAGCGACAGCTTGGCCCTAAGCGCGGCAAGGGCCGGGGCTGTCTCTGCCGGCTCGGCATCAGACTGGACCGTCGTGCGGTGGCGCCCCATCAAATCCCAGTTGAGGTCCACTGCGATGACGATGTCGGCGCCCAGTGCGCGGCAGAGCGACACCGGTACGGGATTCACGAGCCCCCCATCCACCAGCAAGCGCCCTTCCCACTGGGCGGGAGTGAACAGCCCTGGCATGGCGATGGAGGCGCGCACGGCCTCGATCACCGGCCCCTCGCGCAGCCATATCTCGCGGCCAGTGGCCAGTTCTGTTGCGACAGCTGCGTAGGTCTTGGGCAGCAAGGCGATTCCTGGGTCGGTGAAGTGCGCGTGGAGGAAGTCAACCAGTTTGGTGCCCGCGATCACGCCGCCGCCGAGCTGGATATCGAACAGCCCCACCACCGATCGCCACGTCAGGCCTCTCACCCAGGTCTCCAACCGTTCCAGCTCGCCGGCTGCATAGGCAGCGCCGACCAGCGCGCCCACGGAGGTGCCGCAGACGATGTCGGGCGAGATGCCTGCGCCTTCGAGCACACGAAGGATGCCGATGTGCGACCATCCGCGCGCGGAGCCGCTGCCAAGCGCCAAGCCGATGCGCGGGGATTTGGGCCGAACGGGGCTCGACGATCTCATGCGATTCCTCTCTTCCTGTCGCTATCGCCTTCTCGTTCCAACTGGCTGCCGATCGGCGGAGTGGCCCGGCAGAGGGAGGATCTCGACATGGCGGCGACTGCCATAGTCTACAGAACGACGGCGTCATCGGACAGAGGAACTACAGAGGAACTACTTGCGCCCACCACGGGACGATGGGCATAGGGGGCCGCGCCTTGCCGTCCGGGCGTCTCGACCACCGAAACATGACCGCTCTTCTGGCCGGCGGCACTAGTATTGAAGGGCAAAGCCAGCAGTGGCGGACACGTCGCCTACGCCGCTGGCGTCGCGACCATCAAGGCCAATGAAAGCGACGCCACCAGCCCCCGTTACTTCCGCGCCGACACCGAGCCAGCGCAAGAAGTAGTAGTGCACGCCGAGCCCGCCGCGAACCAGAATTCCGGCAGCGCCGTGCTTGTTCTGCGGAAACATAAGCAGCGGCCCTGCGTCGACCTTCAGGTACGGCATTCTGGCTGACGGGGTAGCCATTCATGGCCGTCACCGACGATTTCGGACAGGGTTCCGTGCTAGAAGGCGTCCATGGGCGACCAAGTCCAACTTGCCGAGGTAGATCGCGGGGTCAGTCGACACGAGATAGCGGCCTGGATTCTGATGGCGGATGGGCTGCTCATGGTGTCCAAGCTGCACCTGCTTTCGGCCCTCCTGGCAGGACTGTTGGTTTACGAGCTGGTACACATCGCCGTGCTCAGGCTGCGGCGCCGACTGTCGAGTCAGCGAGCGGGTATGGTGGCGGTGACGGCTCTGGCGATCCTTATCATTGGTGTGGTGGCTGCTGTGGTGACGGGTCTGGTGGCGTTGGTACGTAGTGAAGGGCATCTCGCCAGCTTGCTGGAAAAGCTGGCCGACAGCGTCTCTCTCGCGCGGGCCAACCTGCCCTCCGCATTGTCTGAAGGGTTGCCGGCCAACGCCGATGCCCTGAAGAACGCGACCGTGGATTGGTTGCGATTGCACGCGATGGAGATTCGTACCGCCGGGGCCGACTTTGGCCGGACACTCGTCCACATCGTCGTCGGACTGGTGATCGGCCTGATGGTGTCGTTGACCGACCTGCGCCCGCGCAAAGTCGAACGGCCCTTGGCGCGCGCCTTGGCTGAACGTATGTCCCGCCTGGGCAATGTCTTTCGTCGCATCATCTTCGCGCAGGTCCGCATCTCGGCCATCAACACTTTTCTGACCGCCGTGTTTCTTCTGGCGGGACTGCCGATCTTCGGCGTGCATCTGCCGCTGTCCAAGACGCTGGTGGTCCTCACGTTCGTGGTGGGTCTCTTGCCGGTGATTGGCAATCTGATCTCGAACACTGTGGTGGTCGTGGTCGGACTCAGTGTCTCACCCTACGTCGCGTCGGCCGCATTGATATTTCTAATCGTCATTCACAAGCTGGAGTACTTCCTCAACGCGCGCATCGTGGGCGGGCAAATCAACGCACGAGCCTGGGAGCTACTGGCGGCCATGCTACTGATGGAAGCCACTTTCGGTGTCGCCGGCGTCGTAGCGGCGCCCCTCTACTACGCGAACATGAAGGACGAGCTGACCGCGCAGGAGTTAGTATGAGTGCATGTCATACCGGCTCAACGTCTTTCCGATTGAGATGCCGCCACTGCGCGACCGGGTCGAAGACATCCCCCTGCTGGTGGAATATCTGACCCGTCGGTACACGACGAAAGCCGGGAAGAGAATCGCGAACGTGAGTCGCAAGACGATCGACCTGCTCACGGCCTACGACTGGCCCGGCAACATTCGCGAGCTGCAGAACGTGATCCAGCGGGCTGTCATCCTGTGCGACGAGACCTTGGTGGTCGATGAGTCGTGGCTGGATCATAGACCGGCGCGGTCGACCGGCGCCCTGCAAATCCTCGGTCGGCCCAGCATCGGCGAGGAGAAGAAGCTGATCGAAAGCGCGCTGGCGGAGTCGTGCGGTCGCGTCGCGGGGCCGGACGGCGCGGCCGTGAGGCTCGGCATCCCGCGCTCCACGCTCGAGTCGAAGATTCGGTCGCTCCACATCGACAAGAATCGTTTTCGGACCAGATAGCTGCGGCGTTCGGCCCTAGCCCGGAAACCCTGGAAGGGTTTCCAAACCTTCCCGCGATGGTCCGCGCCGAGCAAAGCTCGGCGGCTCCCCACGCGGCGCTGTCGAAGCTCGCCATTTGTCGAGAGTCGCCAGCCCGGTGCAGCCCGCAGGGCCTGCAAAATCGCTCACTTGCTGTTGGCATTGTTCTTGCGACTACAGCACCTCGTAGTCCTGGAAAGTTCAACCAAGCAACAAGGAGGTCCGACGATGGAACGAATGCTAGTGGTCGTCTTCGACGACGAAGTGAAAGCCTACGAAGGAAAGTCTGCTCTGCGCCAGCTCGAGATCGAGGGCAGCATCACAATCTCCCGGGCCGCGGTGGTCGCCAAGCACGCCGACGGCACGACCGGTGTCAAGCAATACGATGACGTGAACCCCAGCGGCAGTCTGGTTGGGACATGCGTCGGTGCTCTGATCGGGTTGCTGGGCGGACCCGTGGGGGTGGCTGTCGGTGCCGCCTCCGGACTCACGCTGGGGGCGCTCTCGGATGTCGGCGACGCCAGCGTCGGTGAAGACTACGTCGAGGAAGTCTCGATGTCGCTGACCCCCGGCAAGGTCGCGGTGGTGGCCGAGATCGAGGAGGACTGGACGACCCCGGTCGACACCCGCATGGCCGCCCTCGGTGGAACCGTCATTCGCCGCGCTCTGTGGGAGATGCGGGAGCAGTTGCGCAAGGATGAGATCGACGCGCTGAAAGCGGACCTCGCGCAGCTCAAGCAGGAGTTCGCGAGTGCCAACGCCGAACGCCGCACGAAGCTGCAGAGCCGTATCGATCAACTTCAGGCGCGGATCGATCAACAGAAGAAGCGAGCCCAAGAGTCGCTGCAAGCGTTTCAGGCGCGCGGAGCGACGAAGCGAGATCTTCTCAAGAAGAACGCGTCCGCCGTGGGGCAGGCCCTCAAGGAACTCGCGAAGACCCCACTGACGTAAACGACCCGGCGCGCGGAACGCTCGTACGCCGAGGTCCGCGCGCCATGGACCGTCGAGAACCCAGGTTTCTTTCAGCGTTGCAATGCAGCCCTAGATGGCTGCCCGCGATTCGGCGGCTTTGGTTTTCTCGGGGGCAGGGCGTGGGGACTCACGGGTTTGGAGATCCCTGCGGCTCGGGCGAGTCTACGGACGGCCCGCTGAATGACGGTCTCGTGCAGGTGGTGCTTCCTGTCGCTATCGCCCCAAACCGCGCAGTCACGCTAACCGGGGCCTGTCCGCACCCGGGGCCTCCTCGATACGGGCGCGGCGTGCAATGCCGGCGGCGGCGTAGACGGCAGGCTCGTCGAGTGTCTCGTGGATCAGGAGCTGTTTCGCAATGGCGTCGAGCTTGTCGCGGTTCTCTTTGAGCAGCCGCCGCGCCTCGGCCAGGCACTCCTCCGAGATGCGGCGCACCTCCTCGTCCACCAGATCGAGCATGGCGTTTGAAGTCTCGGCCATGGCAAAGCCCTCGGCCGGGAGCACGGAGACTGGGCCGATCTTGTCCGACATGCCCCAACGACCGACCATGGCGCGGGCGATGCGGGTGACGGTCTCCAGGTCGCTCTCCGCGCCGCTGGTCACCACTGCGAAAACCTCTTGCTCTGCGGCCATGCCGCCCAGCGCTCCGACGATGCGTCCGCGCAGGTATTTCGTATCAGCCCCGTAGCGGTCTTGCTCCGGGGTTGACAGAGTCACGCCCAAGGCGCGTCCTCGCGGAATGATCGATACTTTGCGCACCGGATCGGCCCCCGCCTGCAGCATACCCAGCAGAGCGTGGCCCGCTTCGTGGTAGGCGGTACGGCGCCGCTCCTCTTCCGGTATGATCACGTTGCGGGCAGCGCCGAGCTGCACCTTCTCCAGCGCGTCGGTGAAATCGCGCTGGCACACGCGCTCCTCCTCCTCGCCGCGCGGCCAGGAGCGCCGCCTCGTTGACCAAGTTGGCGAGTTCCGCGCCCGTCAGGCCCGGCGTGGACGCGGCAATCGCGTCCAGATCTACGTCGCCGGCGAGAGGGACCTCGCGCGTGTGGACACCCAGGATGGCGGCGCGGCCCTTGTGATCGGGCGACTGGACCATGATCGTGCGGTCGAAACGGCCCGGCCGGAGCAAGGCGGGGTCGAGGACGTCGGGACGGTTGGTGGCGGCCAGCACCACCACGCCTTCGTGGCCGGAAAAGCCGTCCATCTCGGTCAGGATCTGGTTCAGGGTTTGCTCGCGCTCGTCGTGACCACCGGCGGCGAATGCACCCGCGCGCGAGCGCCCGATGGTGTCGATCTCGTCGATGAAGATGATCGCAGGGGCGACCTTGCTCGCTTCCGCGAAGAGCTCGCGCACACGGCTGGCCCCGACGCCCACGATCATCTCGATGAACTCCGAGGCGCTGGCGCTGAAGAATGGAACGTTGGCCTCTCCTGCTGTGGCGCGGGCGAGCAGCGTCTTGCCCGTCCCGGGCGCTCCGGTGAGGAGCACACCCTTGGGCGCGCGGGCCCCTACCCGGCGGTACTTCGCCGGATCCTTCAGGAAATCGACGATCTCGCTGATCTCCGCCTTGACCTCGTCGATGCCGGCCACGTCGTCGAAGGTGGCGCGAACCTTATCGGGATCGACGGGCTTGCTCGCGCGGTTGCCGAAAAGCCCGCCGAGTCCTCCCATCGATTTCTGCTGGCGCTTGAACAAAACGCTGTACAGCCCGAACATGAGAAGCAACGGCACCACCGAGATCAGCAAATTGTAGAGGAAGCCGCGTTCCTGCACCAAAGGCTTCGCCCGCACGATCGCTGCGTTCGACTCGAGCTGCGACAGAAGGTCATCCGTCGCAAAGGTCGGGCGCTCGGTGGTGAACTGCTGGTACGTTCCGGTCTTCTGGCCAGGCACCGGCTTCGGCTGCTTGAGCATGCCCTGCACCGTGTTGCCTCGGGCGAACACCTCGTGCACGTTCTTGCTCGCCACCTGGGCCTTGAACTCGGTGTACGACACCACCAGCGGACCGGAAAGCCGGTCTTGCATCGTGAAGAGCGCGAAGAGCGCCCCGTAGATCAAAAGCCACTGCACCCACCCAACCCAGCGGGGCCTCTGTTTTGCGGGGGCACCCTCGGGCAGGCCCTCGGTCCGCCATGGCCGCGGAGGTGCTTGGTCGGAAGGAGCATCGGCTCGAGCCGCGCCCTGTTGTAGCTGCGTTTCTTGTTCTTTCACGCGATCCCTCCAGCATCTTGTCTACGAAGCAGCCAGTCGCACCTGCGACCAGCACGTCGTCCTCAGTCGCCAGATACTTGAGAAACGACTGCAATGCCTGTGCCCAATCTCCATCGGCGGATAGCAGCGGCTGACTCGAAGAAATGCGCGGTCCGATGAATGCGGATTCGGCACAGGTGCGAAATCCGCACGAGCCAATCCCAATCTCGGCACCTCCCGATTCGCGGGGAATTCGAGCGCGGCCTAAACACGCTTCCGGTGGCCCGCATCTTGCCTAAGCAACCGCGCATGGCGAAAAGGCCCGAATGATTCGTGCCGCATCGCCGATTGGAAACTGGTGCGAGGAGGAGAAACATGAAACCACGATCGAATGAAGTCGCCGCAGGCTCGAGGGCAGTCATCGCCGTCTATAACACGCACACGGAAGTCGACGCGGCCGTGAAGGAACTGCAGAGAGGCGGTTTCGACATGAAGAAGCTGTCGGTCGTTGGCAAGGACTACCACACCGACGAACAAGTGGTCGGCTACTACAACACGGGAGACCGGATGAAGTACTGGGGGAAAACCGGTGCGCTATGGGGTGGATTGTGGGGCCTGCTGTTCGGTGCGGCGTTCTTTTGGGTGCCTGCCGTCGGCCCGCTGCTGGTCGCCGGCCCGCTGTCCGCCTCGATCGTGGCCGCACTGGAGAGTGCGGTCGTGGTTGGTGGGTTGAGCGTCCTTGGGGCCGCCCTCTACGGCATCGGCATACCCAAAGACAGTGTCCTGAAGTACGAAACCGCCATCAAGGTGAACAAGTATCTCCTCGTGGCCCACGGCACTGCCGCCGAGGTCGCCAAGGCCAAAGAGATCCTGAAGACAACGAAACCAGCCGACCTGGATGAGCATGCTTGCGAGCCAGTCAGGGAAGCGGCGGCGGTCTGATGCAGAAGCCAGGGAGATCAAGGCGTCGATGAAAGGGAGGGCAACATGAGCCTGGACCCAGAAATCAATCGAGGGGTGAAGTGGTCGATAGCGCTGAGCGTTCTCATGATCGCGGCGGGAGTCTTGGCGATCATCTCACCGCACGCGTCCGGCATCGCCGTCACGATACTTGTTGGCTGGCTGCTGGTACTTGGTGGCGGAGCCCATCTGGCCTACTCATGGCACGCCCGCGACGGCGGTGGACTCATTTGGGGAATAGTTCTGGGTATTCTCTATATTATCGCTGGCGCGTATCTACTGGCACATCCCGTGGCGGGTCTCGCGTCACTGACCTTCGCCCTGGCAGCGTTCTTGTTCATAGGGGCGACCGTCGAGATCGTTCTGTCAACCCATCTCCGCCTTTCGAGCGGGTCGGGCTGGCTTCTCGTCGACGGGATTATCACCGTGGTCCTCGCAATCATGATGTGGCGGACCTGGCCAAAGAGCAGCCCCTGGCTGCTCGGCACACTTGTGGGCATCAACATGATCTTCAGCGGGATTGCCCGATTGGCAATCTCTCTGGCAGTGCGCCGTGTTACCAACGCCGGGGGACCAGAATCCAGTGTACCGGAGCCAGGCTGAGCACAAGTGCAAAACGCAGCCCCAGACGGAAGCTGAGCCTGTCAACGCGAGCCACTATACGCGGGAGACGATCGAACATTGCCATGCCACCAAGGATTCCATTGTCGAAGACCTTCACAGTAAATGTCACCTCTGGCCTCGACATCCTGCGCGCCACTATGATCGTCAGGACATTGCTTCCGACTGAGAGCGTGGTGGTTGCCGAGGCCAATGAGGAGTGCGTCGATGGCAAGAGCGTGCTGGATCTCTGCGGCCTAGCCGCCGCTTGCGGCACCGAGATCAAGTTCAGTGCTAGTGGTCCCGATGCCAGGCGCGCGATGAACGCCGTTGATGCGCTCTTCGCCACGCGTTTCCAGACAGCGTTTCCCTCGCCCTCGGCGCCACAGCCTCGCAGACGCGAGGGTTCCTTTGGCATCAAGGAAAGCCAGTGACCGGCATCCTCAAGATTGCCTACAGGCTGCTCGTCAACGATAGGGGCAAGTTCGCAGCCCTGCTCCTCGGGATCACCTTCGCGGTTTTTCTCATGGTCCAACAGACGTCGATGTTCGCCGGAATGATGCGCAAGGCATCCGCGACGGTGGCCAACACCGGCGCCAAGGTTTGGGTGATGGACCGGGCCGTGACCAACGTCGCCAGCAGCATCCCGATGCCCGACTTCATGCAAGACGCGGCTCGCAGCCTGAAAGGGGTGAGGTTCGCGGTTCCCTTCTATTCCGGGGTTGCGCTCGCGCGCCTGCGAGACGGAACCTACCAGGCGGTGTCGATCATCGGGCTCGACGACAGCAGCCTCTTCGGGCGGCCCGAGCTTGTCGAGGGCAACATCGAGGACATCTACGCAGAGAATGGGTTTGTGGTGGTCCGGGACGCGGAGTTTGCCAAGCTGCAGAATCCGAAGCTCGGCAGCAGCTTCGAGATCAACGACAACCGAGGTGTCATCGTCGGTATCGCCAAGGTTCCAGCGAGCGGTTTGTTCGGGATTCCGACGCTATACACGACCTTCAGCCGGGCCATCCAGTACATTCCGTCGCTCCGATCAACGGTCAGCTACATTCTCATCGAGCCATCCAGTGTCGAGGCGATTCCCGGTATCAAGAGCGAGATCAATCGACTGGGATACGACGCTCTCACGCAAGACGAATTCATCGCCCGCATCGCCGATTTCTACAAGTACCACACGGGAATGGGCACCAATATCCTGATCATGACGGTGATCAGCTTCATCGTTGGTCTGTCCATCTCCGCCCAGACGTTCTACACCTTCGTCCTGGAAAACCTCGACAAGTTTGGCGCGCTGAAAGCCATGGGGGCCAAGGGGCGCGAGCTGGTCTACATGCTGCTTTTCCAGGCGGGGGTCACGGCCGTGGCTGGGTACGGCCTGGGGCTTGGGCTGTGCGCGGTCCTCATCGCAGCGGCGAGGCTCCGCATGCCTGACTACGCCTCGGTGATTACCTTCGGCAACCTCGGCTTGGCGCTCGGCATGGTTCTTGTCATCGCCGCGATCTCCAGCTACATCGCAGTTCGTCGCGTGCTCAGGATCGAACCGTTCGACATTTTTCGGGGTTGATCATGAACGCAATTGAAGCCCGGGATCTGAGCAAATGGTTCGGCGAAGGCCAGGCCCGAACCACGGCGGTGCAGAATGTAGCGTTCGACGCCCATTTTCAGGAAATGCTGTTCATCGTCGGCCCTTCCGGCAGCGGGAAGACCACGCTGCTCAGCATAATCTCGGGAATTCTTCGCCCCAATCAGGGCACGGTGAGGGTCAAAGATCAGGATATATGGAGCCTGCCAGCCGACAAGCTTGCCGACATGCGACTGAACACCGTTGGCTTCGTGTTTCAAGACTACCACCTCTTCCCCAAACTCACGACGGTCGAGAACGTCGCCGTGCCTTTGATCCTCAAGCGGCGACAATGGGATGAGGCCGTCAAAGAGGCCCTGCAGGCCCTCGACAAGGTCGGGCTCACCCCGCGCGCCAATCTGCCACCGCAGAAACTGAGCGGCGGCGAGCAGCAGCGGGTTGCCATTGCCAGGGCCATCGTCAGCAAGCCCGAGATCTTGGTATTCGATGAACCAACCGCTTCGCTCGACGGCGACACAGGACGGAAGATCGTCGAGTTCGTGAAGCGGGACATCCTCAACGCCCAACGCTGCATCCTCATCGTCACGCACGACGATCGAATCTTCGAGTTCGCCGATCGCATGATCAGGATGGAGGACGGCAAAATAGTCAACATCGAGAAAGGACAGGGCCATGCGTAACAAGCTGGTGTTCGCGCTGGTAGGGATCGGCGTGCTAATTGCTCTGGCGAGCGCCTACGTCTACGCGCGTCCGCCGAAGCCACAGTCCCCCGTCTTTCAACCCGCGTCCAACCCCTATCCGCAGGGAATCTTCGCCAACGGGATTGTCGAGAGCTACCAGGCCAATGGCGAAAACATCAATATCTATCCGGAGGTTTCCGGCACCATCCGTGAGATCTTGGTCGCGGAGGGCGCCAGCGTGAGGCAAGGCGCACCCCTGCTGGCCATTGACGACACGGTACAGCGGGCGATTGTGGGTCAGCAGAAAGCACAGGTGGAGGCTGCGGCGTCCTTGCTGCAGGAGCTGAAAGCCCAGCCGCGCAGAGAGAATCTCGATGTGGCGCGCGCCCAGGTTGATCTTGCGAGCGCGAGCCTGAAAAGCGCAGAGGACACGTTGAGCAAGCAGCAGCACTCCTACGAGCTCGACTCTCGCTCGGTCAGTAAAGACACACTCGACACCAATCGCAACGCCGTTCAGGTGGCGAAGGCCAATCTGGACGTCGTCACCCACCAGTTCCGTCTCACCAAGGCCGGAGCCTGGACGTACGACATCGACAATCAAAGACGGCAGATCGAGGCGCTCTCCAAGGCATGGGCCGCCTCTACGGCACTGCTCGCCAAGTACACCGTTCGTGCGCCGACAGATGGAGTGATCCTCTTGATTCAAGCTGCACCGGGGAGCTACGTGTCTTCGCAGGGGGCTTACGGAACCTATACGCAGGGTCTGGGCCCCGTTGTCGTCATGGGTTCGGGCAAATCCAGCGGATACATGAACGTGCGTTGCTACGTTGACGAGATCCTGATTCCGAAGCTTCCGCCGGCGGACAAGATGGCGGCGACGATGTCGATTCGGGGCACGAGCACGACGATCCCCCTGGAATTTGTCCGACTGCAGCCGTATGTGACGCCGAAGATCGAGCTCTCCGACCAACGTCTCGAGAGGGTCGATCTGCGCGTACTGCCAGCCATCTTCCGCTTTCGGCCCGCAGCGGGCGTTCAAGTTTATCCGGGACAAATGGTGGACGTTTACATCGGCGCGCGGGATGCCGGTGCCGTTGGGCTGTCCGCAGCCCAGCCATCTCGCTCGAATTCCTCGTTGACTGAAAACGCCGATGAACGGGACAGGCTGGCGCCGTCGGCGCCGCTGAAGGGGCGCCCGTGAACCCCATGCGCGAAGGTCGACGGCGCCCCTGCGGCTGGATTGCGGCTGCTCTCGCCTGGGCCGGCTGCGCTGTCGGACCAAACTACGTTCAACCCGACCCGCCCAAGGGTTCCAGCTACACGGCCAGTCCTGCCTCGAAGACGACCGCGGTGGCGGAAGGTCAAGCCCAACAGTTCGAGGTGGGGAAGCAGGTTGCCGCCGACTGGTGGCGCCTGTTCGGCAATCCCAAGGTCGACGCCTTCATTGCCCAGGCGATTGCCGACAACCCGAGCTTGCAAGCGGCACAGGCCACACTTCGACAGAGCCAGGACATTCTTCGGGCGGGCTATGGCGTCTTCATCCCGCAGATCGGGGGCACCGTCGGCGCCAGCCGGCAGACCTCCAACCTGAAGCTCGTCGGGTCGACGGCGCCCAACAGTGTCTTCAACCTCTTCACCCTCTCGGCCACCGTCAACTACACGCTCGACATATGGGGAGGCCAGCGACGGCAAATCGAAGGGCTGCGAGCCCAGACGGAGGCGCAGCGATTCAATGTCGCCGGCACCTACATCATGCTGGCAGGCAACGTGGTGAACACTGCCATCGCCCAGGCAGCCTATCGCGCACAGATTCGGGCGACGGAAGATCTGATAATCATCGAGAAGGAGCAGGTCAGCATCACGCGGGCTCAGGCGGAAGCTGGCACAGTGCCGTTTTCGAACGTGCTCAGTCTGCAGAGCGAGCTGGCGAGCACCCAAGCCACTCTTCCCCCGCTTCGGCAGAAGATCGACCAGGCCACCCATCTGCTGGCGACGCTGCTGGGACGTGCCCCGGCGGACTTTTCTTCAGCTTCCGACGCACGGGGCTTGGAGATCAAAGACTTCAAGCTGCCGGAGAACCTGCCCGTTTCGCTGCCATCCCAGCTGGTCCACCAACGTCCAGACATTCTCCTGGCAGAAGCCCAACTCATCAGTGCCAACGCGCAGATCGGCGTTGCTACAGCCGCCTTGTTTCCAAGTCTGACCCTCAATTCGACAGTGGGGATGAATAGCACGTCGGCTGCCAATATCTTTCGGTCGGACAACCTGTTTTGGAGCCTCGGCGCAAACCTGGTTGGGCCGATCGTCGACGGCGGCACGCGCTGGTATCAGCGAAAGGCTGCCATCGAGGCCCATGACGCCGTACTGGCCAACTATCGTCAGACCGTCCTGAGCGCCCTGGCGCAGGTTGCCGACGCTCTGCGGGCGCTGGACCATGACGCCGAGACCCTGAGCGCGCAGGCCGACGCGGTCGATGCCACCTCCGATGCCTTGCACCTGACACAGATCAATTGTCAGACCGGGATCGCGACGTACCTTCAGCTCTTGATTGCGGACCAACAGTACCACCAGGCCACCCTGGCCTATGTGCAAGCACAGGCGCAGCGGCTGCAGGACACTGTTGCACTCTACGTCGCACTGGGCGGCGGTTGGTGGAGCACGCCCCAATGAGGCAGCTTCTCGCCGCCGCGCCGGCCGACCAAGCGGGGAAGGCTAATTCGCGAGCGGACGCACCTGGAAAAGAACGGAGGATAATCGCGTGGGAGGAATAATTCCACTAGCGGACGCATCTCGACGGCCCCGTGGTTTTCCCGTCGTCACGGCAGCAATCGTCCTCGTAAACGCGCTCGTCTTCCTGATGGAACTGGCGGGCGGTGGCGCATTTATAATGCGCTGGTCGGAAATTCCCGCCACTATTGTCGCAGGCCACCACTGGGTCACCATCCTGACGGCGATGTTCATGCACGCCGGCTGGATACACGTCATAGGCAACATGGTGTACCTCTGGGCCTTTGGCCCGGGAATCGAGGACGCGATGGGCCCACTGGGGTACCTTGTGTTCTACTTGCTCAGCGGTCTGGCCGCTGCTCTAGCGCAGATCGCACTTATGCCCCATTCCACGATTCCCAATTTGGGTGCCAGTGGCGCGATTGCAGGTGTGATGGGCGCTTTTCTGGTCACCTACCCCCATCATCGGATACGCGCGTTACTCTTGTTCGGCTGGTGGACCCGCACTACTTTTGTTCCCGCGGCGCTCTTGATCGGACTCTGGTTTCTGATTCAGCTCTTCGATCAGGTCGGCGCCGTGGCAGCTGTTGAGACAGGTACAGGTGTCGCTTACATGGCTCACATTGGAGGCTTCGTCTTTGGATTGGTTGCCGGGCGCGTCTTTGAGAGTTTCCGGCGTAGCAAATGAATGGGACAATTGGCCGTGTCAACCAGCGGATTCCCCCGGGCAACATGATCTGCGAAGAAAAGCCGTGCGCCTGTCCGTTTTCGTAGCGGCGTCCATCTCCCTCGCCGCCATTGCGCAGGACCAGCCTGCCGCGTCCCCAACGGGTGCCACGCTGGGACTGACCTTTTCGTGAGGCATGGTTTCGATGTGGGCGCCGATCTCATGCTTCCTGCACTGGGGGCTGGCTCAGCAGTCACACCAACCGCAAATGACGCTTGCGCCGTCATTCTGTGCGCGGTCTGGCGCAATCCGTAACCTGTGCCCGCGGAGTGCGGATTCGGCACCTGTGCAGAATCCGCATGAGCCAATCGATTGGCCTCCTTTTTCGCTTTCGGCGAGTGCCCGCAAAAGGGGACGATCCATGGCCTCTGCGTGGCATTGGAATTGCTCTCAGCTATCGACGGGTCGTGAACAACGGCTACAAAGACAACAAGTTAGGGAGAGAACAGTCATGATTAAGACAGACATGCACTTGAAGCAGGACGTGGAGGACGAACTTGCGTGGGACCCGAAGGTGAACGCCGCCCGAATTGGCGTCAGCGTTCAGAAAGGAGCCGTGTCGCTCACCGGCGAGGTGGATACCTACGCCGAGAAGTGGGCGGCCGAGGACGCGGCCAAGCGTGTCAGCGGCGTTCGTTCGGTCGCGGAGGATCTGACCGTCAAGATTCTCGGCTATCACAAGCATTCCGATGCAGAGATCGCACAAGCTGCGGCCAGCGCGCTCAAGTGGCACGTGTGGATCCCGGACACCGTCAAGGCCACCGTTCACGACGGCGAGGTCGACCTAGAAGGTGCGGTCGAATGGAAGTACCAGAGCAACTCGGCGGAAGAGGCGGTTCGGCACCTGGCCGGGGTCACGGGTGTAAACAACCTCATCACCATCCGGCCCCACGCCGACACTGCCCAGGTCAAGGAGAAGCTTCAGGCCGCGTTGCAACGGCAGGCGGCTGAAGACGCGAAGTCAATCCACGTCAGTACGTCGGGCGCCACAGTGACTCTCTCGGGCGACGCCTCATCGTGGAAGGCGGCCGACGACGCCGTGGCCGCCGCATGGGCCGCGCCGGGCGTGAACGACGTCGTCGACAAGTTGAGGGTCATGCCGGCCTGAGAAGGCAGCAGGAAACAGACCGGTGCCGCAACTTCGCCACCCGAGCCCCGGCTCCCGCGTGCGGGACCTGGGGCTCGGCCCTTTGGTTCGCCTGAATGGCCGCCACTGGCGCAAGTCCCGTCATGCCTCGCGCGCCAGCGGGGATCAAGTCGTTCGGGTCAAGACAGGTGGCTGCCCGCCGCATTGAGTGCGCTGACGCCGTCATCGCCAATTACGTGGATGTCCGCGCCCCCGACCGGCGGCCCTGCCGCCTGCGATTCGCTTCTCCTTCGACCGACCAGCCTCGGGCGGCGGGGCCCTTGCAAAATCGCGGCGCGCTTCAGCGCTTGATGGAATGGGCCAGCTTGATTGCAGCGGGCAGGCCCTTTTCGTGGGCCGTTGCTTTCACGCGAGCATGGTCAGCCGGCTTCAAGCCGCGCAGAGCGCCGAGATACTGCCCCTGAAGCTTGCGCGCCCTGGCCAGCTCTGGAGTCACCTTGATCTGACGACGCGCCGGCCGGCCGACGCGAGCAGGGCGGCCCCCTGAGCGCCGCAGCGCTGCCCCAGAAGCGGCGGGCGTGCCGAGAGCGGACGCGAGCACGCCTTGGAGTCGGCGGGCAACGTCGGCCTCAATCGCTGCCACCAAGTTGCTGGCAAAATCGCGAACCAAGGAATCCACTGCGGGAGAGATGTTGGACATTGTGTGCGCAGTATAACTCAAGTTGGATTTCTTGTTCCACTGAATGGGCGAGCGCAGCCCGGCCCTACGCTATGACCGGACTTGGTGTATCGTACCGCACAGTGCAAGATGGGCTTGTTGAGGCGGACCCAAGCTGTCCGCAAAAGGCTGGCACCATGACGGTAACAATGCGCAAGCTAGGAAAAACCGGTCTGGAGATCCCTCCAATCGTGTTCGGCACAAGTGCGCTGGGGAATCTCTACCAGGCATATTCGGACGAGCTGAAGCTGACCATCCTGCGCGAGATGGTCAAGAACACGGATCAGCCCGTGGTTCTCGACTCAGCCGGAAAGTACGGCGCCGGCCTGGCCCTCGAGGTAATCGGCAAGGGGCTGCGCACTCTCGGGGTTCCGCCCGAGAAGGTCATTGTTAGCAACAAGTTGGCCTGGGTGCGCACGCCTTTGCGCGGCCCGGAGCCAACCTTTGAAACTGGGGTCTGGTTTGGCCTCAAGCACGACGCCGAACAGGCCATCAGCTACGAAGGCATTCTTCGCTGCTGGGAGCAAGGCTGCGAACTGCTGGGCGCGCCCTATCGGCCAGGTCTGGTTTCGGTGCACGATCCCGACGAATTCCTCAATTCCGCCGCAACACCTGCCCAGCGCCAGTGCGCCATGCAAGATGTGGTGGGTGCCTACCGAGCCCTGCGCGAACTGAAGCAAAAGGGGCAAGTCGGACCCATCGGCGTGGGCGCCAAGGACTGGAAAGTGGTGCGCGAATTGGTCGACCTGGTGAATCTGGACTGGGTCATGCTGGCCTGTTCGCTGACGATCTTGCACCATCCACCAGAAGTGCTGGCCCTGGTCGCCTCTCTGTGCGAGCGAGGCATCGGCATCATCAATTCGGCGGTTTTTCACGCGGGCTTTCTCACCGGCGGCAAGTTCTTCGACTACCGCGAGCTGCACGAGAATGATCCAGCGGACCGGCCGCTATTTGTCTGGCGCGAAAAGTTCCACGCCCTGTGCCGCCAATTCGACATCTTGCCCGCCGCTGCTTGCGTGAGCTTTGCCATGTCCCCACCCGGTGTCGCCGCCATCGCGCTCAACACCAGCCGGCCCGAGCAAGTGCAACGCAACCGGGACCTGGCCAGTGCAACCATTCCGCCAGCCTTCTGGACCGCCATGAAAGAGGCGCGTCTGATCGATCAGAAGTACCCATATCTGGGATAGGCATCAGCCCGCCACCGCCGAGCGGCCGCTTTCTGCTGTACGGTCTTCCCTTCGCGATGCCCTCGCGGCATGCTCGCGACGTGCGAACCATCATTCTTCAAATATCCTTGTTTCCTCTGCTTCTGGCAGCGCCCGCGCTCGGCCAGCCAAGCTGGGCCAAGCAGCCCGACTCCGCTGACAAGAGCGGCCACACCTTTCTGTGCGAAGGCGCTGGCCCGAGCGAGGCGGCCGCGCTCGCGGCTGCCTTCGGCGTTTGCAACGACAAGATCTGCAAGGTGTGCGGCGTGGAGGTCGAGTCTGTGCTCAAGACCAAGGAAACCCTGTCCGGCATCGGCATGGAGAGACAGGTCACCGAGCGCTGCCGCCGCGTTCGCAAGAGCGATCCGACGATCAAGTTCAAGAACGTGGATTGCGGCCCGTCCGGCTGCCGCGCCTGGGTGCAGGTCTTCTATTCCAAGGCCGACGAAGAAGCCGAATGCCCGCGCTACGCCGACGAGAAATTCGAAGATCCCGCGCGCTGCGAAAGCGACATCGAGGCATACGCCCGGGCGGCCGGACACAGCGCCGAGTCCTTCAAGACCAGGCGCGACGCTCTGGATCGGGCCCTGGTCGATTGCCGGAGCATCGACATCCGCCCCACCCCGGCCATCATGGCTCTCGATGCCAAGCTGCACGCCGGGCTCGACACCTTCGAGACCCGCGGCCCCATCGGCTTCGATTCCGATGACTGGGAATACTACACGCGCCTGCCGGAGGGCTTTCGCCAGGATCTGCACGAGACCAAGACCCTGATTGGTCGCATTCAGAAGGTGCGCGATTACGTACACGACCGTTTCCTGGTGTTTTCGGTTCACGATGCCGCCTGGGCCAAGGACATCGACAGCGCGGTGGGCGTGCAGCGACTTCTGGCGGCCATGCAGCGCTGTCCTCCGGGCGCCCGCTTCGGCGCTGCCGACGACGTCAACATCGCAATGCTGTGGAAACTGAAGAAAGTGAAGACCGACACCACGGCCATCGGCGACACCCTTCGCAAGATGTACCCGGTCGAATCGCTGCACCGAACCGGCAACTTCCTTGGACAGGATGGTCGCGTGGCCAGCTTCTTTGCCAGCGACGACAAGGTCACGGCGCCAGAGTGGGACTACGTGGTCAAGACCCACCAGCTCACTCCTTGCGTGGGCTGTTTGAGAGATCTTCTGGCGGCGCACGATCACGGTGGCGACGAAGTACGCCTCAAGCGGCTGGTCTTCGCCTACGACACCCTGCCCGCGTCCAGCAAGCCAGGCGCGCTCAACCACCTGTACCAGCACTTCATGCCCATCAACGATCCGGACTTCCTTCTGCGCATCGAAGCCAAGCTACCCGAGACCATGCGCACCTGGTACGACGGCCGCATGTGGGACGCCGTATTTGACGAGTCCAAACGTCACGCGAGCGCGGACGTGCAAAAACGGGTAGCCCCGCGTTTTGCAAAAGCGCTGTCGCGCGAGCCCGTCACGGAAAAACCGCGCGACTACTGCGACAACCTCGACCGGCGACTGCACAAGCTGGAAGAAGCCGAAGCGACCGGCCTGGACGCAGCCTATGGAATGCTGTGCTGGTGCCTCAAGGGCGTGATGAAGGATATGTCCGAGCGGTACCACACCAAACAGGTGCTTCTGCAACGCTCGCTGGAGCGGCATATGGGGTGTCGTTGTCCCTTCGACCCGAGCAAGACGCGCACCAGCCTGGTGTTCGATTGGAAGAAGGGCCAGACGCCAAAAAACTACGGGCCCTATTCCGAGAAAAAAGCCAAGTTCGCCATCCAGGTCGATCCCGCGTGGCACGCATGCGCCAAGGGCTTCGAGACCTCGCGCCTGCGGGTGGACCTCTACCAGGGCAAGACCTCGGAAGAGGCGCTGACAGCCAAGAACGGGTTCTATTCGCTGCGCCTCCGGCTCGACACACCCAAGGACAGCGACGAGGGTCAGGGGACCGCTTTCTGCGAAGGCAAGCCCAGCTTCATCGGCTGGGAGCTAGTAGGCGAAGGGGAATACGCGATCCTCAACAGCAAGAGGGTGGCGGTTCCGATTCATTGCGAGTGAGTGACGCCCGCGTGCAGGGGAATTTTTCACCACAGCGAGCACAGAGATCACAGAGGTCGGAAAGGAAGAAGGGGTTCGGACCGGACGAAACACAACTCTTTTCCGATCCGGCTCTATGACCTCTGTGCTCTCTGTGGTGAAACTCCGGATCCGTTCACGCCGACTTGCCGTCGCCGTCTCTCAGTGCTGCCTCGATCGCGGCCTTCAGATCGTCCTCGACGAATGGCTTCTGCAGAAAGCGCGTGGGACCGTCCCCGGCGATGCGACGGCGCACGGCCTGCTCGCTGTACCCGCTCGACAGCACGATCTTGGCCCTGGGATCGACGGCGCGCAGGGCCTGCATGGTCTCCAGCCCGTCCATCTCGGGCATGGTCAGGTCGAGCAACACGCAGCCAATTCGCGCCTGGTTTTCGCCAAACACGCGCATCGCCTCGCGGCCGCTGCCCGCGGTCAGCACCGGGTAGCCCAGCGCCTCCACCAGCTGCGAAACCGCTTGCAAGACCCGCGGGTTGTCGTCCACAACCAGGACCGCGGCGCTCGCGGCACGCGTCGGGACGCTCTGGACTTGGTCAGTGGGAAGACGCACTTCGGGATCGGCGGCAGGCAGCAGCACCGTCACCGTCGTGCCTTGGCCCACCTGGCTGGCGATCTGGATGGCCCCCTTGTGACCGCGCACGATGCCCAACACGGCGGCCATGCCCAGCCCGCGCCCGGTGAACTTGGTGGAGAAGAACGGCTCGAACACGCGGCTGCGCGTGGCCTCGTCCATGCCGCAGCCAGTGTCGGCCACCGTCAGCTCGACGTAGTTTCCGTCGACCGCGTCGACCAGAGCGACAAAGTCGCGCAAGCTGCTACGCTCGATCAGGCGTTTGCTCAGGCTCAGCGTGATCACGCCCTCGTGGTCGCCGATGGCCTCGGAGGCGTTGGTGATGAGGTTCATCACCACCTGCCGGATCTGGGTCGGATCGCCCACAATCAGGGGCACGTCATCGGCGAAGCGAAAAATCAGCCGCACCTTGGCCGACACCGATACCTCCAGAATACGCGAGATCTCCTCGACGACGTGCTTAGGGGCAATGGGCTCGCTCACGAAGCCGCCGCCGCCCGAATAGGCCAACAACTGCCGACACAGATCCGCAGCCCGGCAGGCGATGGTGCGGATTTCGCCCAGCGGTTCCCGCGCCGGGGCCGACGCCGGCAGCTCCTTGAGCGCCAACTCGGTATTGCCCAGCACGGCCGTCAGCAAGTTGTTGAAATCGTGGGCGACCCCACCGGCCAGCAAACCCAGGCTTTCCAGCTTCTGCATCTGCTGCATCTGCGTATCAAGCTGGCGGCGTTCCTGTTCGGCCTTCTTCTGCTCGGTGATGTCGCTGAGCATCCCTTGCTTGGAAATGCGCCCGTCGGCGCGCGGGATGGGGGTGTTGACGACCTCGTACCAGCGGTTGTCTTTCGGGCTTTGCATCTGCCAGCGAACGATTTCGCCCCGCTCGACCCGATCCTTCGCGCACCAGGAACACGGCTCTTCGAGGCCGTGCAGCACCTCGTGGCAGCACTCGCCGGTGGCGTCGCGGCCGGTGCGTGCGATCAACCGGGCGTTCATGAATTCGATCTTGCGGTCGGGCGAGCAGATGTAGATCAGCCCGTCGAAACTTTCCACCATCGCGCGGTAGCGAGATTCGCTGTCCTGCAAAGCCTCCTCGGCTCGCTTGCGTGCACTGATGTCGCGCGTGGCGGCCAGCACCACGAGCCGCCCGTCGATAACCGCCGCGCGCAGGGCCACCTCGGTCCAGAACGGGGAGCCATCATCGATGTGCCGGCTCAGCCACTCGAAGGTCGCGGGACCCTCGCTGGCCGCACGGCGAATCCGATCGACGGCCGCCGAAGCCACATAGGGAGCCACGCCGGCCACGCCCCGGCTTGGATCGCCGGCCAGCAGGTCCGCGCGTGTGCTGCGATACGTGCGCGCCGCGCTTTCGTTGGCGTCGAGGACCTGGCCGGTGCGGGCGTCGTGCACCGTGATGGCGTCGCTCACGGCGTGAAAGAGCGTTTGATAGTTGCTCTCGGCGCGAATTCGTCGAGCACCCAACCAGGAACCGATGACCAGCAGGAACGCGAAGATCACGTACTCTTCCAGGTACATGCTGCGGATCCGGCCCGCGTCGAGGAGTGTGTCGTTGACGAAGGCCACCACGGCGAAAACCACTACCCCCAAGAGCGGCCAGGCACGGTTCCCTTCTCCGCGTCGCAGGAGCCGCTGACCACACAAGGCACAGAAGGCGATGGTCACCAGATCGGCCGCGTAGGCCAGGTAGTTGACTGGCGAAACCCTGCCCGCGATCGCAGCCAGCCGCTCGCCCCAGGGGGTCTCGTGGTGGGCCAGCCCAGTGATCTCCGAAAAGAGAAGGCCGTACTCCGAGAGAAGGTTGGCGATGCCGAGGACGAAGAAGGCTGCCGACAGAGCGGCCAGGAAGCGCTTGGGCCGGAAATCAGAGTAGAGACCGACGAACCAAGGCAGCACCATCAGGATCAAGCGCGAGAAACTGGTCTGCCACTGCGCCGCGTATAGGCACCCGCGCACATCGACCGCGCGGTATCCCGCCAGGCAAGCCAGGGCGTAGCCGCTGCCCAGCAGGCACAGCACGCCAAAAAGGGCCTTGAGCGGATCCCTCCGCCGGCGGGTCAGCGAAAGCGCGCAGCTCAACCCATTCTGGCAAAAAACCGCCGCGATCGCGATGAGTAGAATGGTCAGCGGACTCGGCAAGGTGCCATCCCCGAAAAACGCGAGACTGACCCGGATCTGAACTCGGACATGAACGCTCCCAGCGGGAAAAGCCACATGGCGGCACCCGAGCACCATGTTACTCGCATTGCGGTCGGCCCGCATCCCTACCAGGCCGGCTGATCACCAGCGGTGGTGACAGGAAAGGGCTACATGTCGGCGCGGGCCTTCACAGGTGGCGGCCACCAAGGGCGAACAGGGTCCAGCTGTGCGGTCTGGCAGCCGAGCGCAGTGCGCCATCGTCGCAGATCCCGGCGGACCTGCGTGCCCATCAGCGACTCCCCGCGTGGACAAAAAGCCAACCCTTTAGTTCGGGACTTGCGGTATAGTTTTTTGCGCTTCTGAAATTGAGAGCCGAATTGCATTTTCCGACCACTACCAAGTATCAGGCATCGCATGGATTTCGACCCGGCGAAGCTCGAACAATGTCTCCGAGGAGGCCTCTGATGAACCGATCGACTTTGAATATCCTTTGCCTCGCGAGCCTCGCACTCGTCGCGGCCTGCTCCGGGGGAGGGTCGAGTGGAGGGACCACTCCTGTTGCCGGCCAGGCTTCTGCCGGCAATACAGGCTCGGCCGGCACGATTGCCTCGGGTGGGCAAATCGTTTCGGGTGGGACCACCGAACAGGCCAGCTCAGGCGGCTCGACTGTCGCAGACACGGGCGGCTCTACCGAGACCGGTGGCAGCCCAGGCGGAACCATCAGCTCGGGCGGCGTGGCCGAAACGGGCGGCGTGACCTCACCGGTCGGCGGGACCACCGCGAACACCACAGCCAAGACCGGCGGGACCGCCAGCCCAGGCGGCGTGACCACCGCAGGCGGCACGACCACCGCAGGCGGCACAACCACCGCAGGCGGCACGACCACCGCGGGCGGCACAACTGCCAAGACCGGCGGGACCACCAGCTCAGGCGGCGCGACCTCCGCGAGTGCCACAGCGCAAGACGGGCGGGACCACCACCTCGGGTGGCATCACCACCTCGGGCGGCGTCACTTCCTCGGGCGGAGCGACCAAGACGGGCAGCGCCACCAGCGCGCGGACGGCGGCATGACAACTCGACCCCAATACCGTCATCCCCACGCTCGATGGATACTTGTGGGTTGCGACATGTTCGGATGGAATCCCCTGTGATTACCGATTGTCCCGACTACACTTCCGCCGGCCAATGCCCAAACAGCACCGCAACTGATTTCAATCAACGTGGGCTGTTCGTGACCGCCACAATCACCGTCAAGGGAACGGCTGGGACCCAGTACACGATTAATTTCCAAGCGCGCGGCGTCTTGGGAACCGAGTGCTACTCGGGCGGGACCACAACCGCCGGCTCGACGACCCAACCCACCTTGAGCGCCAATCCGGAGGTCAGTAACACACCACCTGGTACATGGGCGGCTCACCGCTGGCTAGCAAGTGGAACACCTATGAAATCCACGTCAAGCCCGCTGTGGCGGGGTCAGGCGCTGCCAACCCACGTCGTGGCGGGCGAGGATGTCTATTTCATGAACGCGTTCCCCTACCAGCGATTACCTACGGATTGGACACCTATTGCGAGGCGCACGAGACCTTTCCCTTCAAGTACACTGCCAGCTTCAAGGTTACCGGCGGGGGAACCATCTCCTCTGGTTCTTGCACGATTCGAACTGTCTGGGACAGATGAACTGTGGCGGACCCGACCGACAAAGACTTGCGACAGTCCGCGCACCATCGATCTTGAGCGGCATGGTGCCGCAGACCAACCAGAGCTTTGCGCCCAAACCGTACAAGCAGACCAATGGCTTCTACCCGCAGTGGGTTCTCTTCGGCAACATGACGGTAACCAGTCCCTAGCCGTCACACTTCCCCTCCCTAGTCCACAGGAGACATCCGTGAGGTCACAGCTTCGTCTGGCAGGGCATTTGTCGTTTTCTGTTCGTTCGCCCTTGGCTCCACGCTTTTTTGAAGCACGCAGCGGCCGAGAAAATCCTGGCCCACGAAGGCGATTTCACCGTGTTCAGCGACGGACGCGCTGGAGCCTTTGCCAGCTATCTCGCTGGCGATTCGCTACCAAACCCTTCGTTGAACGCCGCAACCCCCCAGATGCAGCTTCCGAGCGGTGATGGTGGCACGCAGGCGTATGACGATGGCAAGGGACACATCACTAGTTTTCGCATCCGCAGCGGACTGCTCGGAAACATCTTCGGATTCGGCGTGAAGGCCCCCGTCACGGATTGGACGACCGCCAAGGCCTACATCCAGGTCTGGGCCTGGGTCGAAAGCATCGGCCAGGACAAGAGCCAGATGAACTTTGCGGATGTCAGGCAGGGCTACGTGAAGCTCGAGGGGCTGTGGGGCAGCTTGCTCGTGGGTCGTTCAAGAGGCTTGTTCTCGCGCGGCAACACGGACAACGACATTCTCTACGCCCACGGCTACGGCGTCGGCTATCCCGGCGCCGCCGGAGTCAATTCCAATGGTCCGACGCAGGGTCAGGTCGGATTCGGCGTACTAGGGAGCTGGTTCGCCTCGGGCATCGTGTACGGAACACCCGCACTGGGGATCAAGGATGGACCTACCGCACAGGTCAACATCGGGGCCTTCGATCCCGCCGTGGTCGTGGGCGCATGGACGCGGACGAAGTGGCCGCGCGCAGAAGCTGAACTGACCCTCGAATGTCCGTTCTCTTCCTCTGGGAACAAAATTGGCAAGGTTGTTGCTTTCGCCAGCGGGCTCTATGAGAAGTTGTACAACGGAAACACGGCGGACTCGACGAACACATCGGCCGAGGGCGTCGCCGGCGGCGGCCGTCTTGAGCTGGGTCCAGCTCGGCTGGGCCTTTCTGGACACTATGGTCGCGGTCTCGGGCTTTACAATACCCTGGAATCGAGCGCGGCCGTGGTCAGTCAACAAAACGAGCTGCGGTGGGTTGAGGGGTACTCAGTGCTGGCAATGGTGGTCGTGGGCAAGGTCGATATCTCAGCCGGCTGGGGTAGAACGCACGTCCTCTCGACCGCTGGCGACAAGGCTCTTGCCACCGGTACGAATTATCCTAGTTTCGACCTGATCAACTACCAGCAGGGCTTCTCTGCGGGCGCCGTTTATCACGTCAAGCCTTGGCTTCACATCGATGTCGACCTGTTCCGCGCCAACTTCACGTGGTACCAAGGCGACAAGCAACTCGACTACGTCGCCAACAGTGGCATGCTGTTTACCTGGTGATCGGCTGTCGGGTTGCTTCCGGCAGCTTCTGCGCTGCCCGCGGCAACCACGCGAGAAACGAGCCCAACTTCTGCGTGCGCGTGCGGCGTCTAACTGTCGCCCCCTCCTGAAGACATCTGCTTTCCTTTTCTCATTCGCTCTCGGCTCCTGCCTGTTTTCGCAAAATGCAGCCGCCGAACATCTGCTATCCAAGGATGGCGACTGGACGGTATACAGCGATGGCCGCGTAGGCGCTTTCGTCAGTTATGTTCGAGGCGACGCGTACCCCAATGCGCCGGTGGACCCAGTGACCCAGGCCCCCGAGTACACCGTCAAGGGTGGCGGGATGCTCGCAGAGGCTTCCCGCCCGGCGACCAGTGGGACCGGTCAAGCGCCCCAAGGAACCATCGAGAACATGCGGATTCGCAGCGGAATGATCGGGAATACCCTTGGCATCGGTGTGAGGGACAGCATCTCGGAACGCACAAGCGTCACAGGGTACATCCAATTCTGGGCCTGGGTGGAAAGCCTGGACCAACAAAAGGACCAGATCAACTCCGCCGACGTGAGGCAGGGCTACGTCAAGCTAGAGGGGGTCTGGGGCAGCTTGCTGGTCGGCCGATCGAGCGAGTTGTTCGTGCGTGGCAACACGGAGATCGACATTCTCTACGGCCACGGATACGGTGTGGGCTATCCCGATGCGGTTGATTCTAATGGCCCGACGCAAGGCCAGAGCGGATTCGGCCTGCTTGGCAGCGGATTCGCGGCCGGCGTCGTTTATGCGACGCCGACGTTCGGTGGTCTGCAACTCACCGTCGGGGCTTTCGATCCTGCCCAACTTGAGGAAGCCGGGACACGAACCAAATGGGTGCGACCGGAAGCCGAGTTGACCTTCGAACGGTCCATCGGCGAAGTAGCGAGGTTTGTTCTCTTCGGCAGCGGGACCTATCAAAAAGTGTACAGGACAGGGGCTCCAGACTCGGACAGCGTGACGGCAAAAGGCGTTGGATATGGCGGACGTCTTGAGCTGGGTCCGCTTCGTTTGGGCGTCGCCGGTTATTATGGCTACGGTCTTGGGCTGTACTACGCCATGGAGGTCAGCGACGCCTCGGTTGATCAGGAAGGTCAACTGCGCAGGTCCGATGGGTACTATGCGCAATCGATGGTCGTCCTAGGCCGCGTGGCTCTCTCAGCCGGTTGGGGTATTACCCAGGTTTTCATGAACGCCGACGACCACGTGGTTGATCCCGGCACTGGATATCTTCTAAATAGCGTTATCAAGTACCAACAGGGCTTTTCATGCGGCGCTGTCTATCATGTCAAACCCTGGCTTCACCTCGATGTGGACCTATTCCGTGCCAACTTCGCATGGTACCTGGGCCAGAAGCAGGTCGACTACATCGCCAACAGCGGCATGTTGTTTACCTGGTGACAGCTTGCGAGACATACTGATTACCGTGATGATTCCAGTTCCGAGGACCAGCCCTGTCGGGGGTGCATCAAAAGCTGTTGTCGCTCTGGCTCACGTAGACTTGGTCCATATTCGTGGCCAACATGAAGCAGTCAACAGAGCCCCACTGCACGCCCGCTGGCGCCTGCGCAATTGCGGAGAAGGCTTGCCACCCCGTCCCTCCCCAGCTGCCGCTCCCCTCTGGTGGTCCAATCCGAGTCTCGCTTGACCAAACTGCGTCTGGACTACAGACCGTGCTCGTGGTGAAGGTCAGGTTGCAGTAGGTCGTGCCGCCGACGACAGGCAGCTTGAACTTGGCGCCGAAGTAGTAAGTTCCACCCCCTGGCACAGGAAAACACTGGCTGGGTTCGTCATCGGTGTTTTCGCCGCTGACCGAGCCAGACTCAGGACAGCTATCAGAATCCTCGTTGCTCCACGACACAGAGCCGTCCTGAGCCCAACTCACCAGCGACGAGTCGAACCCGGGATTCTCCAAGAGGTTTCCGACCTTAGGCCTGCGGCATACGCACGTATGAGAAGCGACGTCGCAACTCGGCCTGACGCTGCCCGTGCAATGTTGGTCACTGAGGCACTCCACGCAGCCTCCCAAGTAGCACCGAGGTGTTGACGTGGGGCACGTCGAGTCCGCGGTTCCATCAGCCACCGGGGGGCCTTGGGTGCAGTTTCCCGCCGAGCACGTTCCGACCGCGTGGCATGTTGCTGCAGCACACTTCACCGGCGTCCCCGTGCACACGCCGGCATTGCAGGAATCGTACTCAGTGCAGGCGTTGCCGTCGTCACAGGTCGTGCCGCTTTTCGCGGGATTCGTGCAGAGTCCGGTCGTCGTGTCGCACTGGCCGGCGCTGTGGCACTGGTCCGAAGCCGAGCAAGTTCCTGGCGCTTGCGCACAAGTTCCCGTCGCCGACGAACAAATGGCGCACCCCGAACAGGCGCTCCCGGTGCTCTGCCATACTCCGCTCGCATCGCAGGTCTGCGGCTGGGAACCGCTGCACTGCTTTGCCTCGGGCGTGCAAGCACCCGAACATGCGCCCGTGGCATTGTTGCAGAGATAGGGACAGGCGGTCCCGCTGTCCTGCCAGGCGCCGCTGGCGTTGCAGGTCTGGGGCTGCAGCCCGTTGCATTGCACGGACGTCGGCTTGCAAGAACCGGCGCAGGTTCCGGTGGCATTGTTGCAGAGGTAGGGGCAGGCGCTTCCGACATTCTGCCAGGCACCGCTGGCGTTGCAGATCTGCGGCTGAAGTCCGTTGCATTGCACGGTGCCTAGCTCGCAGGCCGCGCAGCTACCGCCATTACATAGGGACAAACACAGTGGCCCGGAATCTTGCCATTGGCCTGCGGTGCTACACACCTGAGGTTGCAACGACGAACACTGTTTCGAGCCCGGCGCACAAGCGACGCACAGACCACTGGCAGCGCAGACCGGTGTTCCTGTCCGGCCTGCGCAGTCGTTGTCACCGGCACACTTCGCGCATCGGTTGCCCAAACAGAGGGGGCTCTGCGCCGGACAGTCCCTATCCACGCTGCAGGTGCCGGACGCGTCCAACGCTCCGCTGGGGACCGCATCAAGAGCCGCCGCATCCGCAGGATTGCCCGCAGCCGGCGCATCCGGGAGCGTGACCGGCGCGTCGGCTGGCGCGATCGGGGACCGTGACCGGTGCGTCGGCTTGCGTGGCCACCAGGACGGCGTCCGGCTGGGAAGCGTCAAGGCCGGGGCGCTCACCGCAGCGTCGGGGAGCGAGGACGAGGCTGTATCGACAGCCAGAAGGCCATCGCTGCCGCCATCGCCAGCCAGCACACAGCGGAGATCCGCGGTGCAGACGTACCCCTTTTGGCACGGCTGCTGATCGGTGGGCACGCAAACGCTCCAGTCTCGCACCACCCCGCACGCAAGACACAACGTCCCCGGCAGAACGAATATCAAAACCTTTGAACGCATGAGCTGTGAGTTTGTCATCGTTGGGATTCTCGGCTGTGGGTTGAGGAAGTTGCGTGAAAGATCGAAGAAAACATGCGCCATGGCTGGCCGGCATCCTCACGCAGATAGGCCCGGCAGGCGCGTGGTGTTGGGGCTGGCAGTACCCGCTGTGTTCCTTGTCCCACGCGCCGCAAGAAGGCCACGCAGAGGACCATTGCCCGCTCGCCGTCAGGGAGTCAAGAGTCACAAGCCACACGAAGGGACGGTCAAGACCCGTAGCAACTTTCTGTTCCTTGCGGCCGGAAGTTCGGTGATACTTCCTGGCCATGACAACCCACAAGGCTCGTTTGTTTCTGGTGTTCGCGCTCGCCGGCTTGCTCGCGCCTGCGTACACGTCCGCAGCTCCCGCGAGTCAACCTGCAGCAGTTCCCGCGGCCAAGGCCGCCGCAGTCGTCGCCGACAAGACTGACGTTGTCGTCGTCACGCTGACCAATCCGCTCGCGGTAAAGCGCCCCGCCGAGACCATTGCGCTCGCGTTCGCCGACCTGGTCAAGCTCGTGCCTGGTGTGGAGTTGAAGAAACTGCAGGTCGTGGACGCCAAGGGCAAGCTGGTTCTCTCGCAACTGGTCGACTCGGACGGCGACGAGAACCCCGACCAAATTGTGTTCCAGACCGACCTCGGCCCGAGCGAGAGCAAGGCCTTCAAGCTGCGGGTCGGGGAGCGCGCCTCGGCAGTCGAGGCAGACTACAAGGCCTACGGTCGTTTCGTGCGCGAGCGCCACGACGACTTCGCCTGGGAGAACGATCTTATCGCCCACCGCATGTACGGGCCTGACCTGGAAACTTGCAAGAAGGAGCCGCTGACCTCAAGTGGTGTCGACGTCTGGGTCAAGCGCGTGCCCAAGCTGGTGGTCAACGAATGGTACATGACGGACAACTACCACCAGGATCACGGCGAAGGCGCGGACTTCTACGGCGTGGGCAAATCGCGCGGCTGCGGCGGATTGGGAATTTGGTCGGGCGGCAAAGCTGCAGGTGTCGAAGAACTTCACCGGCTCGCGCGTGCTGGCCAACGGCCCCATCCGGCTGATTTTCGAGCTGACCTACGCCGCCTGGGGCACGGCTCGTGTGAGCCGAAACCAAGCGCGTGACTCTCGATGCCGGCTCGCATTTCAATCGCTTCGAGAGCACCTTCAAGGGAGGCAAGGGCGCGCTGTCGTTCGCCGTCGGCATCGCCAAGCACCCGGGCGGCGCGGTGGAAGTCGACGACAAGGCGCCCTCGATGCAGGTTTGGGAACCTCTCAATGAAGGCAAGAGCGGCAATCTGGGTACCGCCATCGTGCTGCCAGTGGGAGCCAAGGTCGAAGCGCAACAGACCGACCTCGATTTCCTGCTGGTCACGCCCGCCCCGAAGGGCGGCCCGCTGACCTACTATGTCGGCACGTCCTGGGATCGCACTAGCGCGTCCGGCGGCGCCGCCAATTGGGCAAAGGAAGTCCAGCTCTTGTCGAGCCGGCTCGCCAATCCCGTGCAGGTCAAGCTCGCCGCCAGTGCGGCGGCACCGACCCCACCTGCGACTGGCCCGTCCAAGTAGACCGGTATCCGCTAGCTCTTTCTCGCCACCGCGTCGGCTACCAGTGCCTGGCCCAATGCCAGGCCGCCGTCGCCGGGCGGGACCTGGCCAGGCAAGTACACCGAGAATTCGTGCGACAAGACTGCCAGAAGCGATTCGGTCAGCCGGGCGTTCTGAAAGCAGCCGCCGCTGAATACCACCGGGTGCTTGCCGTGCTGCTGGCACAGCAAACGCACAGTCTCGGCGGTGACCGCCACCAACGTATTGTGAAAACGGGCCGATACCACGGTCGGCGGGCGGCCACCGACGAAATCCATGGTCGCCTGGCGAACCATGGGTCGCAGGTCCAAGAGCCAAGGGCTGCCGCCCTTGTCGAGCGAGAACTCGTAGCGCCCCGTTTCACTCGCATCGGCGACGAAATTCCAGCGCATGGCCACCTGGCCCTCGAAGTGCGACTGCGCGGCGGCCAAGCCAATCGCGCCCAGGGCATCGAAATAGCGACCCGCCCCATGAGCCGGCGGGGTGTTCAACTTCTCAGCGATCATCTGGCGACAAAGCGCAATCTCGCCTGCGGGAACCAGCTTGAACAGAGCCAGGGCGTCGAGCGGCGGATCGCCGCCAAAGGCGTCGTCGAGCAAAGCCAGGGCCAGTCGCCACACCTGCTGGATGGCAAGATCGCCCCCCGCCAGCGCAATCGGCCGCAAGGTGGCTAGACGTTCGAAATGGGCGAAATCGGCCAGCAAAATCTCGCCGCCCCAGGCCGTTCCGTCGCTGCCAAGCCCGGTGCCATCGTAGGCCACGCCGATGACAGGACCAGGCAGGCCGTGTTCGGCCATGACCGCGGCCACATGCGCGTGGTGGTGCTGAACCGCGATCTTGCACGCCTCGGGCCGCGCCAGCGCGTAACGGGTCGACTGATAGTCGGGGTGCAGATCGTGGGCGATGATCTCGGGCTCGATGCCGACGAAGCGCTGCAAACGCGCCACCGCGCGTTCGTAGGCTGCCAGGGTTTCCAGGTTGTCGAGATCGCCGATGTGCGGGCCCAGATAGGCGTCGCGGCCCTGGGCCAGACAGAAGGTGTTCTTGAGATGGGCCCCGCAAGCCAGCAGTGGCGCAACCGGCGACGCCAGCACGATGGGTCGGGGCACATACCCGCGCGAACGGCGGAACAACACGGGCCGTCCCGCGATGAGACGGCCGACGGAATCGTCGCATGCGTTCTCGATGGGCCGATCGTGCACCATCCAGGCGTCGGCAATCCCGGCCAACCTGGTCCGCGCGTCGGCATCGTCGAAGGCGATGGGTTGCTCGGAAAGATTTCCCGAGGTCATCACCAGGGGCCGCTCGGCCTGGGCCAGCAGCAGGTGGTGCAGCGGCGAATACGCAAGCAAGAGGCCGACCATCGGGTTTTCGGGCGCCACCTCGGGGGCCAGCCCACAGTCGGCCTTGCGCTTCACCAGCACGATGGGCCGCTCGACCGAGGTCAGCAGCGCCCGCTCGGCATCGTCGAGCACGGCCAGCGCCTCGGCGGCGGACAGATCGCGCACCATCACCGCAAAGGGTTTCTGGTCGCGCTGCTTGCGTTCGCGCAAGCGGCCCACCGCCGCTGATGAAGTCGCGTCGCAGGCCAGGTGATAGCCACCGATGCCCTTGACCGCCAGGATCTTCCCCTCGGCCAGCAGGCGCGCGGCCGGTACCGCCGGATCGGCCACGTCCAGCACCGCGCCCTCTCCGTCGACCAGCAAGAGCAGCGGCCCGCAAGCGGGGCACGCGATGGGCTGGGCATGAAAACGCCGGTCTGCCGGATTCTCGTACTCGCGCTGGCAGTCGAGGCACATGGGAAACGTCGCCATGGTGGTGTGAGCGCGGTCGTAGGGGATCTCTCTCGCGATGGAGAAACGCGGCCCGCACTGGGTGCAGTTGGTGAGCGCGTAGTGAAACCGGCGGGCGGGCGCATCTTCAATCTCCGCCAAACAATCGGCGCAGGTGGCGATGTCAGGGGGAATCGACACGCGTCGGCCCGCCTCGCCGGCCGGGCCACTGGGCGCGATGACAAAACCCTCGCCATCCTGGGCACCAATCACTTGGCTGCGCAGACTGTGAATGCGCGCGGCGGGCGGCGGCTGGCCCAAGCTGGTGACGAATCCGTCGAGCGCCGCCGGCGCGCCGAAAACTTCTATGGTCACGCCCTGGCCGTCATTGAAGACCCGGCCCGCCAGTCCTGCCTGCTGCGCCAGACGCCACACCCACGGCCGGAACCCCACGCCCTGCACGACGCCAGTCACCAAAATGCGGCGACCCTCCCGCGAGTTCATGTTAGCCGCGCTTGGTGGCGGCCATGCGCGCCAGCAGCCAGTCGTACCACGTCTGCAAGCCATCGCCCTTCCACGCCGATATCTTGATGACTTCGATGCCGGGGTTGATGGCGCGCGCGTCGGCCAGCGCGGCCTCCACGTCGAAGTTGGTGTAAGGCTGCAGGTCCATCTTGTTGAGGATGAGCGCGCGCGATTCCTGGAACATGAGCGGATACTTCCCTGGCTTGTCGTGGCCCTCGGTGCAGGAAAGCATCATCACCTTGTCGTGCTCGCCCAGATCGAATTCGGCCGGGCATACCAGGTTGCCCACGTTCTCGATGATGAGCAAGTCGAGCTTTCCGGCCCCCAAATCGTCGGCCGCGCGCGCGATCTGATGGGCTTCGATGTGACAGCCGCCGCCAGTGTTGATTTGCAGAGCGCGCACGCCGTGGCGGCCGATGCGATCCGCGTCGCGCGTGGTGGCGATGTCGCCGGTGATCACGGCCATGCGCACACGCTTGCCCAGTGCCTCGGCCGTGCGTTCCAGCAACGTGGTCTTGCCCGCGCCTGGCCCGGACATGAGATTCACGACGTGCACGCCCTCGCGGCTGAAGCGCTGCCGGTTGGCCCCAGCGTTCTGGCTGTTGTCCTGCAAGACGTCGCGGGCCACTTCGATCTCTTTGCTCATGATCGCTTTCCTGCGGCCAAGGCCGCGTCCTCGTCGATGTCGATGCTGTCCAGGCGCAGCTCGCGACCGGCCAGCACCTCGCCGCCCGGCAGGCCGCACACGCACGGCTCAAGAAGATCGCCGCCGCGCTCGACGCCGCACGTGCGGCAGCGCAGGCGCGTGGGCACGCGCACGATTTCCAGCTGGCACCTTTCGACGCGCGTGCCCCGACTGACCACGCCGAACGCGAAGCTCAACGTCTCCGCATCCACGCACGTCATCTCGCCCAAAAGCACACGCATACCCACCACCTGACCGCCGCCGTTCTGGTCGGCAACTTCGATGGCCGTGTCCACCATGCGCTGGGCGACCGAGGTTTCGTGCATGCGCGGCGTTCTTGCCATGCGTTTCCGGGGAAGACAACAGCCTTGCACATCCCCCGTGATTCCGCGCCAAGGCGCGGGATCATGGCGTACAACAGTGGATCTGGGCACGCCAACCTGACCTTCACCGCACCGGCCCGAGGAGGCGTCCTCGCTCGCTGCTCCCGTGTACCGGCCGGTGCAACACGATCTCGCGTCCGGCCTTGCGGCCATGTTCGTAAGCCTCGGTTCGGTACAGGCCGATGCCTCCCCCGCGCGTGGTGCGCGGATAGCGCTGGCGCAGATAGCCGGCCAGCGCAGGATCGCCCACCCAGATCAGACCCTCGCGCCGGCTCTCGGCGGCGCCCGACTTCAACTTCTCGTCGAAACCGATCATCACGCCGGTCATGAAACGCCGTCGCTCGCGGTTGCTGGCTATGCCGTGCTGACGCTTGTGCTCGCGCCACAGACGCTCCGCTGTTTCCAACAAGAAGCCGTGCACATACGCCGCCACTTCCAGATTGGACAGGGTGCCGCAGATCTCAAGCACGCGGCCTCGCCGGCCCTCGCTCGGCACGTAATACGGCACCCAGATCACCTCGACGAAAAAATGGCGTGCCAGAATGCCCGCCAGCACATGCTCGGCCGCTTCGATGCGACCGCTGGGCCGGCCCAGGTGGCGAAAGGCGAAGCCCTCGGTCGCCCGGGTCACCGTCTGATCGATATTGTGCTTGAGCATCAGCCGTTGCGCCGTGTTCATGGCGGCCTCGGCCTCGTGCAAGTTGGGACTTTCGGCCAAGGCCAGCAGCCGCGCGATCCGGCGCAGCACCGGATTTCCGTCACCCTCTGACGTCTGCGGCAGCCCGCGGGCCGACGGATCGAAGCCATGTTGCCGACACAAATTCTCGAAGGCCGGACCATGCGCGGTCTGGTCGCCGATACCCATGACCTCGTCGACGAACTGGTGCGCGATCTCGTGCTTGAGCACTTCGCGCACCACGCCCCAGGGCTGCTGATACACCAGCGAGCGCGCCAGCGACAGCGTCCGGCTGCGCCGGTCCCAGAATCCCAGACGCACGCCCGCGTCGTGCAAGGCGAACACCGGCGGCCGCAACCGGCCACGAAAATGGTTGCCGCTGATCTCGCGCCAGGTGGTGCCCAGCTCGCGCAACAGCGCCGCCTCCAGAAGCTCTCTCATCGCGCAAGCTCCTCGGCCAGCCGGCGCGCCAACTTGCCCGAGCGGCTGACCAGTTCGGGCACGCCGGCATTGTGATAGGCGTTGCCGTGAAAATACAGGCCGGGATAGCGCCGCTCGCCCGCTTCCAGCGCCGCCACGCGACCCATGTGCCCGAGCGTGTATTGCGGCAGCGCGCGCTCGTGACGGGCGATGTGCGCGAAGGCCGGTGGCGCGGTCAAGCCGAGCAGACCGCGAAGATCGGCGTGGGCCAGCGCCGTCAGTTCGTCGTCAGGCAAGCTTGCGGTTCCAGGATGGCGTGCGCCGCCGGTGCGCACCGAGAACAGCGAAAACCGATCAGGCGCGCGACCTGGGAAAACGGCCGACGCGAAGATGGCGCCGAGAATCTTCAGGCGTTCCGAGGCGGGCACGAAGAACCCGTAAGCAGCCGTGGGCTGCGGCAGCGCCGAGGCGAAGTAGCCCAAGTGTACCAATGCAACCGGGACATAGGGGATGCGCGCGAGGATCTCCGACAAGTTGGAATCCAGCGGCCGGATAACGGCACAGGCTTGGTGCGCCGGAATGGCCAGCACCAGCGCGTCCGCGTCCAGAGCACTGCCACGCCCGTTTTCGTCGACCGCCAGGCGCAAGCCACCCGCGATGCGCTCCACCTGCGCGACCCGCGCACCCAGGCGAAGCCGATCGCCCAGCTTGCCGGCCAGCGCCGTAGTCAGCTCGTCGAGCCCGGTCACGAACGATGACAGCCGAGGCGCGTCGCCGTCCGCGTGCCGCTTCGCCCGCTGTTGCTTGAGATCGGCGCGCATGCCCAGAATCAAGCTGCGATGCTCGCGCTCCAGCGTGGCCATGAGCGGGAACGCGGCCGGCAGGCTGACCACATCGGGATCGCCCGCGTACAGCCCCGAAACCAGTGGCTGCAACAGGCGTTCACCGGCCTGGGTACCCAGGCGCCGGCTGGCAAAAGCGGTGACGGATTCCTCCTGACCGCGCGCCGACGGGCCGCGCGGCAGCACCAGATCCGCCAGCATGCGCAGCTTGGCCGAAAAGGGCAGAAGTCGCGAACGCCAGAAGGCCACGGCATCGAGGGGCGTGTCGTGCAATCGACCGTCTGCCACCACCAGGCGGCGCTCACCAGCATCGAAGGCTGGCAGCACGCGGCCCTCGATGCCCAGACGACGTGCCAGGGGCGTGATGCTGTTGTGTCGGTCTAGATAGCTGGCTGGTCCGCGCTCGCAGATGTAGCCGTCACGCCGATCGGTCTCGATCTTGCCGCCGGCGCGCCGATCGCCTTCCAACACCAGCACGGAAACGCCAAGGCGTTCCAACTCGAAAGCGAGAGACAGGCCGGAAATTCCAGCCCCGGCAACAACCACGCGTTTCATGAGTTCGGGCAAGGCAATAGCAGCGCCATGCGGACCCCGCAAGCAGATCCCGACATGCCCGAATCACCACAAATCACAACGGGTCCGCACGACGTCAGGCCTGCAGGTGCAACAATCCGACGTGCCACTCGAAAGCCAGACTTCCCGTTGGATCTTCCTCGGGCGCCTCCCATCCGTCGGCCCCAAAGATCGCGTGCAGCGATCCGCGGCTTTCCAGCGTGGTCAGCAGCGCCTGGGCGCTGGCAAAGCGCTCCTCGATCACCACCGATTCCAGACGCCGGACGTGTACGTGCCCCGGCAGCAAGGCGTTCATGTCCTCCATGCGCAGACCTTGACTGAGTAAGCGCCGCAAGCTGCGCCGACGCGCGTGGAGCCGCCGCGCCAGCCAGCGATTGCCATCGGCACCGCTCAGGTGGCGCAAGGGCGCGCTCAGCAGCATCCAGCCGCCCGGTCGCAGCACACGCGCCACCTCGTGCCCCGCGGCAGGCCCGAACCAGTGCCAAGAAAAGTTCGACACCACCACATCGAACGAGCCCGCGGCATAGGGCAGTGCCTCGGCAGCCGCGTGGCGCAGCGGCATCGCCGCCAGGGTCGGCTTGCACGCCGCCCGCGCAAGCATGGGCGCTGACACATCCGCGCCCTCCCAGGCCACACCAGGGAAAGCCCGCACCAGCCCTTCGGTGGCAAAGCCACTGCCGCATCCGAGGTCGAGCCCGCGCCCCGCGACGAACGGACCCGCGCCGGCCACCAGACGTGTCAGCAAGGTCCCGTAGAAATGACCGTTCCCGTCGGAATCGTAACGCCGCGCCCGTTCGTCGTCGGACCAGGGGCCAACGCTGGCGTCGCGGACGGACGCCGCGGTATTGCCTACGAGACTCGGGCGCATGGCGAATCGCGCGCGGCTTTTACCACGCGGCCGGCCGATGTCCCGTCGCCATTTGAGTACAGTTCAGAAACCCGGCACGTTCACGATCCAGGCGGCGGCCATCGCATCGATGGCGGCCGCACCCGTCAAAGGACGGCGGGCAGGGTGGCGGTCGAAAGGCGGTTGCGCGCTTTCTCGTCGATTGACGAGTGGAACACCGGGTGGCGGACCGCGACCTGCTTGAAGGACTTGCGGTCCAGCACGTAGAGATCGCAGAAAGTGGCCGTCCGCGCCGTGGCGTTGCGGGGGTTGTCGGTCAGCAAGGCCATCTCGCCGAAAAAGTCGCCGTCGTGCAGGCGGGCCAGCACGCTGTCGTTCTCGTCCACGACCTCGACCTCGCCGTGGACGATGAAATACATCTCGTCGCCGGGCGCGTCCTTGTGGCACACGACGTCGCCGGGAACGCACACCATGGGCCGCAGCGTGATCACCAAGTCGCGGATGACTTCCGGGCTGGCATCCTTGAGCACAGGCACCTTGGCCAGCAGATCCCGGTGCAGGTGCATCGCCAGATCCGCGCGCAGGTTGCGCGGCAGGCTCTCGAACACCTCGATGTCGTCGTAGCCGTGGCGACTGGACCACAGATACTTGAAATACGCGCGCACGCGCTGGCGCAAGGCGGGCGGCACCGCGTGGTAGTGCATGAAGTACTCGACCCGGTCGCGCATCTCCTCTTGGTGCTGCTTGGCCGCATCCAGGCGCAACATCAGGGTGGCGATGTTGCTCAGGATATAGCCGAAGAACGCCACCCCTGACACCATGATGCAACAGGCGTACAGCATCTGCGGGATGGTGTGCGCCACGATGTCGCCGTACCCGACGGTGGCCAGCGTGGCGATGGCCCAGTAGATGGCGCGCACCAAACGCATGCGCGGGTCGATGGTGCCCGCGTCGCCGCCCAGCACCAGCCAGCCCGTGGCGGCCCACCACACGCACAGGGGCATGACCACCGCAAGCAGCAGCAAGCGAGCCGCCGAGGGCGGCAAGGCATCAATGCGGCTGAGCAGCGACGCCAATCGAACCAGATAGAGCAGCGCCAAGAGCTTGCACGCCCATAGCCACCAGTGCGGCGTGGACTCGACGTTGAACATGGTCCACAGGGGCAGCGCGATGGCCAAGTCGCGCGCCAGCCACAGCCAGCGCCGCCAGGTAAGCCGCCCCCTGAACGCGAACGTGGTGCTGGCCCCGGCAAGCACAAGAAAGGCCATGTCCACCGCCACAGACAGAACGCGATCGTGCCCGATGGAACCCTGGCTGATCACAAAGGGCAGCCACACCCCAGCCAGCACGCCGGCCAGCACGCGCAAGAGATCCAGCGTGGCCTGCTGGCCTGCGGTCAGGGCATTCGATGCGCGGTTGGGCATGGCAGGAAGTCGGCTGGGCCGAGGGACAGCACCCAGGATAACCCCAGACCGCCCGGCCGCCTATTTGGAAGCTTCCCTCGCCGGAACGACGGGCGGGCGGAAGGATGCGCCAATTTCTAGCCAGCGACTCTCGATTTGGCCGACGCAGTGGGCATTGGGAAGCATGAGCGAGGACGTGCCACGGTCCCATATCCCGGTTTGACGGGCGGCAGGGCGGCGGGGGCGAGTTGACAACCGGGCGGCGATGGAACATTTTCTAGCTGCGACTGGGTGAGACGCTTGCGCCTCCTGCGGGGCCTCTGGGCCTTGCACCAGACGCCTTTTCCACCCGATATTTCAGGGACTTGACGAGGCTGCCGATCCCACACTAGGAGTAGGTGTTTTCCCCTTGACCCCCAAAGTCGAGAATCTCAAGGACGTTCGCGAGAAGCTACTCCACTACACTAGGGAGGGGGCGGCGAGGCTGTCGCGGATAAGTATCGAACGGCTGACGCGCATCGAGGATAATGGCGAACCTCCAAGCGTCTTTGAGGTCGAGTCGCTTTCGCGCATCTACGGGATCGACGCTGACCTACTCGCGGATGACCCCATCCGGCTCGCTCCAGGCGACGGTGTCGCTACGTTGGCGAGCCTCGAAGAATTCCGCGGGCTAGACGATGTGACCCGGATGCGCGTGGTGGCTGCCGCCAACGCCGCACGCGACCTGAATCACCTTCGTAGGTTGGAGCAGAGCGAGTCTGATCCTCGTGAGCGCTTCAGGAAGGAGCAACCCCGGGTCCGAATGCGCAAGGATGCGCCCGCTTTTCGCCAGGGCGCCCAGTGTGCGGCCGATCTTCGGCGTCATCGTGGTATTGGGGACAAGCCGATTACGTCGGTTCGGGACTTCGTGATCGAGCAGTTTCCGTCTGTGGCCGTTCTATATGCAGAGCTGGGGGGCGCGGGGCCTGCGGGCTTGACCTTCCTCGACCGTCTTCGTGGACCCACAGTGGTTTTGAACCTCGAAGGGAAGAACAAGAACCCCTGTGTCCGCCGGTTCAGCCTCGCGCACGAGCTCTGCCATCTCCTGCTCGACTGGAACAAGCAAGACACCATCGCCAGCATCTCGGGCTACCTGAACGAGGCGCGGCTCGCAGTTGAGCAGCGAGCCAATGCGTTCGCGGTCCGGCTCATCTGTCCCGAGAAGATCGTCAAGGGCCTGGGAGCAAAGGATCACAGATTGGTGGATGCCAAGACCGTGAAGGCGCTTGCCAGCTACGGGCTGCCATATGGCGCTCTCCGGCTCTATCTTCGCAACGAGGGCGGTGTCGAACTTCCCGAGGTTCCATCCCTGGAACTGGGCGCGCTAGGGACCGAACCGCAGTGGATATCCGCAGAGGAGCCGGCAGGGATCGCGGGGTTCCCGTTGCCAGAGGTGAAGCCTGAGCGGCGAACCCTCATCGCACAAATTGCGGCTCGCCTCTATTCGACCGGGCGTCTGCGGCGTGATGCTTTTGCGGACGCCCTCGGCGTTACCCCCGGCGCCGACCTGGAAAGCGTGCTGGACTTCTTCGCCTTGAACCTTCCCCGCGAAGATTCCTCAGTGACGGCCGCGTGAGGGACATCCTTTTCGACGCCGACGCTTTCATCTTCATCCGGAAGCTCTCTGTCCTTCGACTGCTCGCACGGTCGAGCGGACGATGGCTGATGACCAGCCACATCGCTCGCCACGAGCTGAACGACGTTTCAGAGGAGATCGCGGCATTCGAGAATGATGGACGTTTGCTGGTTCATGCGACTCTGGGCAAAGATCCGCTGTTCCGGAAGCTGAAGAAAGAGGGGCATCATGTTGGTGAAGCTGAAGTGGACCCCGTTGGTAGGACCAAAATTGGCCCGAGCTAAGAGAGAGTCCGCGTGGGTTTGTTTGTAGATCCGGATGGGCCTCGCCGGGAAGAGAAATGTTTAGAGCGGAGGCATGCTGATGGCAGCTGTCCACGGATGCAATGCGCGCACGGCCCCGCAAGAGCAGGTGAACGCATTGCAGTTGTGGGCAGCGTGCCATCAGCATGATGCAGCGGTGTTCTAGGCGGCCTTCCCCATGGCCGTCTTGCTCATTTCGAATTCGTAGAACGCCACGGGCGTCTGGAATCCGAGGGTTTGGTGAGGGCGCTTGTGGTTGTACTTATCCAGGTAGATCGCGATGCCCTCGCGGGCGTCGGCCACGTCCCGGTAGTCGTTCAAGTAGACCTCCTCGCATTTGACAGATCGCCATAGGCGCTCGACGAAGATGTTGTCCATGAATCGGCCCCGACCGTCCATACTGACTTTTACGCCTCTTTCCAGCAACACGGACGTGAAATCACCGTCGGTAAACTGCGACCCCTGGTCGGTGTTGAAGATCTCGGGCAAGCCGAATTTTGCCAGAGCTTCTTCCACGGCCTCGATGCAAAAACGGCTATCCATCGTGTTTGAAATGCGCCAGGACAGGACCCGACGCGTGTACCAATCCATCACGGCGACCAGATAGCAATGCCCCTGTCTCGTCGGGATGTACGTGATGTCCGAGGCCCACACCTGATTGGGCCGGACGATTTCGAGATGTCGTAGCAAGTATGGAAATTTCGTGTGCTCAGGCGCCGGCACGGTAGTTTTCGGCTTGGGTGCCAGCGCTTCGATGCCCATGATTCGCATCAGTCGCTGCACCCGCTTGCGATTGACCGTCCGCCCCTGCGCCTTCAGCAAACGCGACAGTTTGCGGCTGCCGAACGCTGGAAATTCGAGATGCAGCTTGTCCAGCTCTTTGCAGAGGACCAGGTCTTCCTCCGCCACCAGCGTCGGCTGAAAGTAGACTCCGGATCTCGCCAGCTTCAGCAGGTCGCACTGGCGACGGACGGATAGGTCGTGGTCGGGCTCGATCATTGCTCGCTTCTCCGTCAGCGAATGCGCGCGAGCCCGCGTGCTAAAAAATCGTTCTCCAGCGTCAGCTGCCCCACTTTCCGCAGCAGTTCAGCTTCACGCTCGGCGTTCGCCGATTCCTCTGCATTTGCATGGCCTGGTTCGAAAACCATGGCTAGCCGTGCGACAGCTTCCTTCTTCCACTTGTGAACCAGGTTCGGGTTGATCTTGTACCGGCGTCCGATCTCTGCGACCGTGGACTGCTCTCGCATTGCTTCGAGCGCGACCTGTGCCTTGAACGGTGCCGTGTGCTTCTGTCGGTTCTTTTTCATCGTGTCCTGCCTCGTTGTTGAGGCGGACTACACCTTAGCTCCTGGTCCTATTCTTGGGGTCCACTTCAAGCCGAGGCTATCGCATGGGCAGCGCAACTGGAGGTTGATGCTCGTCCCCTCTTCATTTCTGCCGACAAGGGGGCGAGGGATGGGGCCAAGAACAATGGCGTTCCGGTTGGTGACCTGATGGATCTGGTTGTCGAGGCCGTCGAGAGCGGTGATGTCGATCGGGCGGCGGTCCGCGAAAAGGTCGCCGTCTGGGACGACAAGCACCAGATGCTTGGACGGCCGAGCGACTACACGACCTTCGACGACACGTTCGAGAGGCGGCGGCAAGCCAGGGGCAGGCGGTAGGAGAAGCCTCGGTCGATCTCCGGTCGAGGCTTCGTTCGTGTCAGCCCGGGGAGTATCATGTTGCGGCGTCCGCCCGTGCGGGCCGCCGGAGAAAAGCATGACGTTCAAGAGAAAGGCCCTCGGGGCGCTGACCCGAGTTGAGTTGTTGGAAGTCGGCAAGGCGCTGGAGCTGGACGTCACCACCGGCATGCGGCTCGACGAGATGATGGACGTGGTGGCGGGCAGCAAGAAGCGGGGGATCTTGGAGAAGATTCTGGCGCTGCTCTCGCGGGACACGTTGAAGTCGATCTGCTTTGCGGTTGGGATCTCGGCCGAGGGACGGGAAAAGCAGGTGCTGGTGGATCGGATTCTGGCGGCGGAACGCGGTCCGGACAATGAAGACGGCGGAGACGAGGCAGAGCAGCCCGAGCCCAAGGCGAAGAAGGTGCGCGGCGAGGAGGCCGCCAAGCCCGAGCCGCCAGCGCCGCCCAAGCCCGTGCAGGCATCGCTCCCCTGGCAGGGCTTTCCGGTTCTGGAGCCCACGCCGCCGCCGGTCACTCGGGCGGCACGTGCGCCTGCCTTGCCGCCGCCGACCATGGCGGATGCGGCGGAGACGGCGAGCGAGGGAGCGGGGCTGGAGATCACTCTCGATGTGACGCCGAGAAAGCCACGGCTGGCCTGGCAGGGGATGTGGCGCAAGGAGATGGCGTTGCCGGTGCCCACGCAGGTGGTGGAGATCGTGCGCCCGGGCCGGGCGGTCGATCGCGGGGGTGAGCTGGCGGGGATCGACACGCGCACGGTGGAGGCGCGGGATGTGACTGCGCTGCCGCCCAACCGGCTCATCTGGACCAACGACAACCTGGTGGCACTGCAGACGCTACTCGACGAAAAGGATCCGACCACGCGCGACTGGCGCTACCGGGGCAAGGTCGATCTGGTGTACATCGACCCGCCGTTCATGGTGAACAACGACTTCCGCGCCGACAACACCATCGACATAGAACTTCTGGATGGGAACCCTGAGAGGGTTCCCATGCCCTCCCGCGATGGTACGCGTCCGGCAAAGCCGGCCGCTCCCCACGCGAGTGGCGGTGACGAAGAGGTGCAGGTCAGGAAGGAGCCCTCGCTGGTCGAGGTGCTGGCCTACAAGGACACCTGGCGCCAAGGTCTCGACAGCTTCCTGACCAGGCTGCGCCGGCGGCTGGAGCTGCTCAAGGAGTTGCTCGCCCCAACCGGCAGCATCTACGTCCACCTCGACTGGCACGCGGTTCACATACAACTACGCGACGTTCGCAGGCGCACATCTGGCTGAGTCTTGATTCTCGGCTCACTGCTCCTGCGATTCGGCGGTGTCTTCCTCGTCCGCACCCGCTTGGACAGCGGAACGCGCTTCGACCACGGCATCGTGGATAGCTCGGCGCTCGTGGTCGGTGACGCCGTAGGCACGGTAGACACGATCATCAATCTCGTGTTCGGCTGCTTCGACCTGCCGGGCGGCGAGGTTCCTATCGCGATCGCTGCGAGCAGTGTTGAGCTTGCGGTATGCGGCCGTTGCTCGCTCGGCCAGCGACCCGAGGGCGGCAAGGTCAGTGGAATTCTTTGGAAGGTGGATTGGCAGGAGGTTGATGAAGCGTGCCTCGCACGAGAACCAACCTCCCCGAAACGGTGAAGACAGACCTGGCGGACGCAGCATCCATTCGAGCAAGGCGCTGTTGAGAAGTGCGAGCAGAGGCCCCACGAGATCCGCCCCTGCTGGTAGCAGGCCGTACCCGCCGGCAGCGCCCCCGAGAAGAAACAGCCGACCCTCGCTGTCATGGGAAAACAGGGATCGATCTACAAGGTCCGGCGTCATCAGTTTCGGGCGGCTGACAACATCAAGCGCCTGATTGCGTGAATACTGGTACCAGCCAGGTCCTTTCCAGCGGCCGCGCTCCCGTGCTTCGAGCGCCTGTTTGTTCTGCTCAAGATAGTGCCAAGCGAGAGGATACTTTCGCTGGAATGCTTGCGGTGCGATCAGATTGGCTCCATCTTGACCGGCCTCATACGGAAATAGCACCGCCTTGCGTGGATCCAGGGGTGCGAAGCGCTTCATCTCCCTTCCCTTGACGAGCGGGTGGAGAACTTCTGAAGTGGACCCCAAGAATAGGACCAGGAGCTAAGGTGTAGTCCGCCTCAACAACGAGGCAGGACACGATGAAAAAGAACCGACAGAAGCACACGGCACCGTTCAAGGCACAGGTCGCGCTCGAAGCAATGCGAGAGCAGTCCACGGTCGCAGAGATCGGACGCCGGTACAAGATCAACCCGAACCTGGTTCACAAGTGGAAGAAGGAAGCTGTCGCACGGCTAGCCATGGTTTTCGAACCAGGCCATGCAAATGCAGAGGAATCGGCGAACGCCGAGCGTGAAGCTGAACTGCTGCGGAAAGTGGGGCAGCTGACGCTGGAGAACGATTTTTTAGCACGCGGGCTCGCGCGCATTCGCTGACGGAGAAGCGAGCAATGATCGAGCCCGACCACGACCTATCCGTCCGTCGCCAGTGCGACCTGCTGAAGCTGGCGAGATCCGGAGTCTACTTTCAGCCGACGCTGGTGGCGGAGGAAGACCTGGTCCTCTGCAAAGAGCTGGACAAGCTGCATCTCGAATTTCCAGCGTTCGGCAGCCGCAAACTGTCGCGTTTGCTGAAGGCGCAGGGGCGGACGGTCAATCGCAAGCGGGTGCAGCGACTGATGCGAATCATGGGCATCGAAGCGCTGGCACCCAAGCCGAAAACTACCGTGCCGGCGCCTGAGCACACGAAATTTCCATACTTGCTACGACATCTCGAAATCGTCCGGCCCAATCAGGTGTGGGCCTCGGACATCACGTACATCCCGACGAGACAGGGGCATTGCTATCTGGTCGCCGTGATGGATTGGTACACGCGTCGGGTCCTGTCCTGGCGCATTTCAAACACGATGGATAGCCGTTTTTGCATCGAGGCCGTGGAAGAAGCTCTGGCAAAATTCGGCTTGCCCGAGATCTTCAACACCGACCAGGGGTCGCAGTTTACCGACGGTGATTTCACGTCCGTGTTGCTGGAAAGAGGCGTAAAAGTCAGTATGGACGGTCGGGGCCGATTCATGGACAACATCTTCGTCGAGCGCCTATGGCGATCTGTCAAATGCGAGGAGGTCTACTTGAACGACTACCGGGACGTGGCCGACGCCCGCGAGGGCATCGCGATCTACCTGGATAAGTACAACCACAAGCGCCCTCACCAAACCCTCGGATTCCAGACGCCCGTGGCGTTCTACGAATTCGAAATGAGCAAGACGGCCATGGGGAAGGCCGCCTAGAACACCGCTGCATCATGCTGATGGCACGCTGCCCACAACTGCAATGCGTTCACCTGCTCTTGCGGGGCCGTGCGCGCATTGCATCCGTGGACAGCTGCCATCAGCATGCCTCCGCTCTAAACATTTCTCTTCCCGGCGAGGCCCATCCGGATCTACAAACAAACCCACGCGGACTCTCTCTTAGCTCGGGCCAATTTTGGTCCTACCAACGGGGTCCACTTCATTCTGCTTCGAGCCCGACCTCGGCTCCGAGCGCTTTCGACCAGTAGGTGGGTTGGTTGCCGTGTTCTGGGCGAACGTCGAGGACGAAGACCGGATCGAGGCCGGTCTTCAGCCCCTGAAAAACGCGCGGACAGATCGAATCGTCGCCGAGAAAGGGTCCTTCCGACCGAAGGCGGTTGAACAGAGGGCGAAGATCGCTGCGCATACCCGGGTACCAGGGGCCTTCGCCGAGGTCGTTCCACGGAACCTTGTGTTCCCAAGCCGGTTTGTATCTGTCCACCCCAAGCTTCCGCAGGCTTGGCGGCGATGTCCGATGGTACGAAAGGGCTGGTGCTGCTTCTTTCGTGAACAGCGCAATACACGTGTACGTTGTTGGGTCCTCGAATACCTGCTCGTGCGCAAAATCGAAAACCTCGGCGCAAGAATGACCCTTGCTCAGCAGTCGACGGAGCGGGCCACCGTAAGACGCCTGCCACCATTTCGTTGGAACGATGAACCCAAGCCGGCCACCGTCACGCAACAGTCTGACAGAGCGCTCTATGAAGACCACGTAGATGTCGTAGTTGCCCTCCGCGGCCGTTGTGTACGTCTTCTTGTAAAGATCCACTTCGATGGGTGCCCATTCGGTGAGGGCCTGCACACGGATGTATGGCGGATTTCCGATAACTGCATCGAAGCCACCTCGGCCGCCCTGCGATGTGGGCCGCATGATGCTGGCGAACCCGGTGTTCTCGGCCTGCCAGTCGAACGCGTTGATTCGCCGCTCGTCGTCCGTTGTCCAGTTCGCCTGGGGATCGAGATCCTGGCTCTCGATCAGGGAGTTCCCACAGTACAAGTTGTGCGACAGATCAGGCAGATACTTGTCGGCCTTGTACATCTCGAGCGTTCGCTGGAGCGAGATGGTCTCCTCCGCCTCGTTCTCTAGCAACTTGAGGTAGAGGCTCATCTGCGCGACCTCGACCGCCTGTGGATCGAGATCCACTCCATGGATGCAGCTGCTGAGGATCTCCCGCTTCTTTTGAAGGGATAGGTGCAATGCTCCTTCGCTGTCTTTGTAGGCGCCCCCTCGGCTGCCCTTCACTGGATCCTTGAGATCGGCGTAGTAGCGGAGATGCCAGTCCATGAGGTACTGATACGCGCCGAGGAGGAAGGAGCCAGATCCGCAGGCCGGATCGATGATCCGCAGCTGAAGAACTTGGTTGGGCGTCATGTCCTTCGCCTTCAGGAAGGGGCCAACCGTCCGCTCCACGATCGCATCGACAATGTACTCGGGCGTGTAGTACACGCCGCCCGCGTGCCGAACTTCCGGTTTCTGTTCGACCTTGGCGCGATGGCCGCCTTCGGTCACGCGCACAACGCTGCCCAGAAATTTCTCGTACACGCCGCCGAGCATCTCAACCGGCATGTCATCGAACTTCCACTGTCCCTCAGGGTAGTAGAGGCTCTTGATGATATCTAAGATGATCTTGTCGTCTTCGAATTTCGCGTTGTCGGAGAGCGGGTGGGGCGAGAAAAGCCCACCATTGAATTGGGGCGCGAGCTTGCGAAAAAGCTCGATCATGCGGGCATACAAGGTGCCTTCCTTGCCGTCTGTCTGCCATCGCTCAGCCGTCCGGGAAAGCGTCAGGCTGCGCTCGATCCCTCGGTCCTCTGCAATTTTCGTGAAGACCAGTCGATCCAGAAAGCGCTGCACCGCCTCGGTCAGTTCGTAGCCATCGCGGAACTCGTTGCGCCTGGCCAGCTCCTTTGCAACCTCTTCCCGCCACCTGGTCAGGGCTTCGAGGAAATCGTCATCGGGGGCCTTCGCCCCGCGTAGTTTGAAAAGATCCCTCTCGATCTGACCGCGCTGCCGCACGGAAGCCGCAAGAACGGAGGCAAGCAGCTTCTCGATCGAACCCTCCGCGACGGCGTCGCGTGAGAATGTGTCGTAGATCAGGTCGAAGTTGTCGAGATACGACCCGAACGTGAAGCAGAGCTGTTGGACGCGGCCAAGATTCGGCTTGTCCAAATGCGGTTTGAAGGCGCCGTGGAAAGCGTAGAACTCCTCGAAGTCGGTTAGAATGCCGATGGGGGCGCGGCGGGTCCAAACGTAGTTCTTGAGCTGGAAGATCGCCTTGTCATCGGTAGCCAGATCGTGTGAGGGCTGTTTGGCCTCGACGTAGAACTTCAGCTCTCCGCCGACGTAGAAGCCGTAGTCGGGCCGCTGTCGGTTCCCTTTGCCCGCTCGATCCTCCACCACGACTTCGCGGTCTTTGCCGATCTTTCGCTGGCTTTCCTTGACCGACCATCCGAGCGCCTCGAAAAACGGATCCAAGAAACCGGCGCGGACCTTGGCCTCGTCGTACTTGCGGGCATCCTTGAAGATGGATCTTCCTTTCTCGAACTCGGCGACGAGCTGGCCAATCACTTCTCGTGCCCTTTTCCGTTCCATGGTTGCAGTCTCGCTACCGACGGACCGGGGAGTCAAGGTTGCTCTACTTCGATGTTGCTGTGCTTAGATCGCATCCCCGATGGGCCTTGTTCCGCCTGTTCCCCGATGGCGTGGCCCCCGCAGCCACGGCGCTCGACGGCCGCCGCGTTGTCGTCCAACTGCGCACCGACACCGATCCGGAAACCGGCGGCAGCTACACCCTCAAGCGCTGGCGCGTGACCAAGACCGGCCCCGACGGCGGCGTCGCCGAGATCGAGCTTTGCCCCGACAATCCGGCGTTCAAAACACTGCGCATGAAACCCGAAACAGGCGACATTCGCGTGATCGCGGAGTTCCTAGAGGTCGTGGGATAGAGCACCGAACGGTTTGCTTCCCAACGAGCCTGGCGGAAAGCGACCTGCGTGGGTGGTTGCGCGCGGCCCGCGACACGCCCCCCGCATCCCGCATAACGCCCACGAACACGCTCTCGCCCTCGCCCACGCGAGGCGCGACCCGCAGGCCGTCCCCTCGGGTGCCCCGAACTCTCCGATGGGCTCTATCGCGCCCGCTGCGGCCGAGGCGAAAGGCCGGCTGCTTTCACGATGCCCGGGACTGAGTCTTCGCTCGCCACGGCCATGATGTGAATGCCGTGCACCCCAGGCACGCGCTTGAGCTGCTCGATCGTCTCGACGCAGATTTTGATGCCCTCGGCTTTCGCATCCGTGGCGCGCTCGATGCGTTCCACGATCTCGTCGGGAAGTCGCATGCCCGGAACCCCGCTGCGCATCCGTCGCGCCATCTCGACCGACTTGATGGGCAGCACGCTGGCCAGGATGTGCGCTTTCTCGTGCAGCCCCTGCTCCCGGACCTTGTCCATCCACGCGATGAATCGCGGCACTTCGTAGATCGCCTGCGTCTGGATGAAGTCGGCACCGGCCCGGATCTTCTTGGCCAGGGTGATCATATGGAGTTGCAACGGCTCGGCGAACGGATGGGCCACCGTGCCGATGTACAGCGGCACCTCCCCCGAGATCGTTTCGCCACTTTCGACCCGGTGATCGTCACGTAGCGTCTTGATCATCTGGATCAGCTGGATCGGATCGATGTCGTAGGCACCCGCGGCGGTCGGGTGGTTGCCCAGGCGCTGATGGTCACCCGCCAGGCAGAGGACGTTGCGAATTCCCAGCGCAGCGGCTCCCAAGATGTCGCTCTGCAAGGCCAGGCGGTTTCGGTCGCGCACCACCATTTGCAGCACGGGCTCTGCACCTGTCTGCATGAGCAGCAGGCATCCGGCCAAGCTCGACATGCGCACCACAGCGGCCTGGTTGTCGGTCACGTTGATGGCGTCGCACGACGACTTGAGCAGCTCGCCTTTCTTGCGCATGCCGTCCGGCAGGCTCCCCTTGGGAGGACCGGCTTCGCCGGTTACGGCAAACTGACCGCTCTCCAGTATCTGCTCCAGACGGCTACCAGATTTCATCTCGGCGCGGCTCCCAGTGAGAATTTGCGACCCCAGCGGGATTCGAACCCGCGTTCATGGCTTGAAGGGCCATTGTCCTAGGCCGGACTAGACGATGGGGTCAGGGATGATGGGCCGGAAGGTGCGGGGCAGAGGGCTGTGGGCCCAGCAGGAATTGAACCTGCGACCTACGGATTAAAAGTCCGCAGCTCTACCAATTGAGCTATGGGCCCGAACGAGACTGCGATGAGTTTCCTTTCTCCGATCCGGAGGACCGGGCGGCAAGTTGTAGCATGGACGCGGACTGGCGCAGCCGGAAAATCCTGACCGGTGCAGCGTGGCGTCAGGTTTCAAGAAATCTGTGCGCTTCCCGATAACATTCCATGTGGTAGTTTTCAGCACAGTCGCGTGCGGAAGAAAGTTGACATGGTGTCGTTGCTGATTGACTGTCGAGGTCAAGGCGCGGAGTTCTGACGACGATGCCAAATTTCCCTGAAGAGATGCGCGAGATGAGGCGCGCGGTGCGCATGCGGGTCGAGTTGCCGGCTCGCTATGTCAGCGAGCGCCTGACCATCGACGGGTTGGTCACCGATCTGAGCCCTGACGGTGTGTTCTTCTGCTCCGACTATCTGGACGCCACTGGCGAGTCTGTGCGCGTCTCGATTGATATTCCGTGGCGGTCGGAGCCCTTGCAGCTGCGCGGCGAGGTTCGCTGGGTCAGTGAAGCCTCGCGTTTCGGCGGCATGGGCATCCGGTTCATGGACGTCAGTTTCGAGGACCGGGTCGTGCTGTCCTCGCTGGGACTGGCCTCGCTGGCCGAGGCTGGGCAAGCCGCCTCGCCCACTTGAAATCCGAGCCCCGCGCAAGGGCAACGCCTAGATGAAAACGCCAGTAGCCGTACAGATTGCCGGGCAGCGCTTCGTGCTGCGAGGCGACGAGGACGAGCGCACCACGCGCGAAATGGCTGCCTACGTGGACGGACGGATCAAGGAACTGCAGAAGCAGACCCGCGCGGCCGACACCCAATCGCTCGCAGTCCTGGCTGCGTTGCAAATCACAGAGGAGCTTTTTCAGGAGCGCCGCACTGTCGAAGAGCTGAAGAAGCGGATCCGGGAAAAGAGCAACGCGCTGCTACATCTGGTCCAGACCAGAGCCCGCGTGTAACAGTCTGTTCATAGCCACCTAGCGCAGGCTTTCTTGCGGTATAGTGGGCTCCACCCAGCAGACATGACCGCCCGCCCAACGGCGGACGCCTTCATAAATGGACGAAACTGAAACCCATTTTCCCCGAGGCGACGGCCTCGTTCTTGATGCCCAAGCGACGCTAGAACGTTGCCGGGCGATTCTGCGCCGGGCTGGGTTGCGTGGTCGGGAACGAGCTTTCGGCATCGATGTCCCCGGCTGATCTCTGGCTGCGCGACGAGAAGCGAGCCCTCCGGCGCGTCATGGCCAGCCGGCGCGAGGAACTGTCCGCCGAAGACCGCGCACGCCGCGCCCAGGCCGCTACCGACCTCTTGTTCGAACTGCCGGAAGTGACGACCGCTCGCGTGGTGGCGGCCTTCGTATCCACCAGGGCCGAAATCGACACTGCGCGCGCCATCGAGGGGCTGCGTCGGCGCGGCGTCACCGTGGTCCTGCCTCGAGTGAGCGCCGAGCTTCTGCCCCCGCGCCTACGCTTTCACCGCGTCGAAGGTCCTTCGGAGCTGGTGTTTGGCATCTTCGGCCTGCTTGAGCCTGGCCCCGGCTGTCCCGAAGTGGCGCCGCATGACATCGATGTCTTTATGGTCCCGGGCCTGGCCTTTGACGCGCGTGGTGGCCGCGTTGGGTACGGCGGCGGCTACTACGACGAGCTGATGGCCTACGTGCGTTCCCACCCGAACGGACCGTCCGGCTTCTTCGTCGGGCTTGGCTACGATTTCCAAGTCGCGGAAAGCTGTCCAACGGGTGAGTGGGACGTCCCAATCGACTGCGTGGTCACGGACACGCGTGTGATCCGCTGTGGCGCCGTTTCCGAGTAACCAATGAGCCCAGTCATCATTATTGTCGGCAGTCTGGTCGCCCTGCTCGCGGCGGCGATGGCTTTCTTTCTGGGACGGGCTACCAAGCCCGAGGCTGTTCCCCAGAGTGAAGAGGAGCGCCAGCGGGCCCTGGCCGCCGCGCGCGCCGAGGCGGACGGCATCCTCAGGCAGGCCGCGCTGGAGGCCAAAGAGGCCGCGCAAAAGATCCGGGCCGAAGTGGATGCCGAGTTGCGCCTGCGTCGCCAGGATCTCGACCGGCAGGCCGCCGCGACCGGCGCCAAGCATGAGGCGCTGGAGCGGCGCGAACGCGAAATCAAATCCGAGAATGAGAACCTGTACCGAAAAGAACGGCAGCTGCAGGCGCGCGAACAGGCGGCCGAGGCAGCGGCGCGCGCAGGTGCGGCCCAGGTGAACGAGGCGCGGACGCGCCTGGAGAAGGTCGCCGGCATGACCGAGGCCGAAGCGCGCAAAGCGCTGGAGGCTGGGGTGCGCGAGGCGGCGCGGGCGGCGGCGGCCCTCGAGGTCAGGCGCATCGAGGACGAAGCGCGCGAGCAGGCGCAACAGAAGGCGCAGATGATCCTGGGCGCGGCGGTGCAACGCTATGCCAGCGAATACGTGGCTGAGCGCACAGTTTCGGTCGTGCCCCTGCCCTCCGACGACATGAAGGGAAGAATCATCGGGCGCGAGGGACGCAACATCCGGGCGCTGGAACAGGCCACGGGCATCGACCTCATCATCGACGACACGCCCGAGGCCGTGGTCATTTCTTGCTTCAATCCCGTGCGGCGCGAGATTGCGCGCCTGGCGCTGACCCGGCTCATTGCCGATGGTCGCATCCACCCGACCCGCATCGAAGAGATGGTCAAGAAGGCCACCGAAGAGGTCGAGCAACAGTGCAAGGAAGCCGGCGAACAGGCCGCCTTCGATCTGGGCATCGGCCGCCTGCACCCCGAGTTGCTGCGCCTGGTGGGCAAGTTGAAGTTTCGCGCGGGCAGCGGGCAAAACCTGCTGCAGCACTCGGTCGAGGTGGGCTTCCTGTCGGGCGTGATCGCGGGCGAGCTGGGCTATCCCGTGAAGACCGCAAGGCGCGCGGGCCTGTTGCACGACATCGGGTGCTGTGCGGAACAGGAAATCGAGGGCTCGCACGCCCAGGCTGGCGCGGTGCTGGCGCGCAAGTACGGTGAGGCGCCCAAGATCGTCCATGCCATCGAGTGCCATCACGGTGAGGCCGTGGCCGATGACGTGCTCGATCACATCGTGGATGCAGCGAACGTGTTGGCCAACCAGCGGCCCGGCGCCAAGCGCGAAACTCTGGAGACCTACGTGCAGCGACTGGCCGACCTGGAAAAGATCGCCGGCAGCTTCGAAGGCGTCGAGCGCGCCTTCGCCATCCAGGCCGGACGCGAAGTCCGCGTGCTGGTCGAGAACACCAAGATTACCGACGACCAGGCGCGCACCCTGTCCAAGGACATCGCACGCAAGGTCGAGGCGCAGTTGGCCTACCCGGGACAGATTCGCGTGTCAGTGGTGCGCGAAACCCGCGCGGTCGACTACGCGAAGTAGCTAGAGCGTGTCAGGAAATTGCGGGCCGCCCGCAGGGCCGGCGCGCGGCTCGCGGCTAGCGGGTCGCGTGGGCGAGGGCGTGAGCGTGTCCGTGTGGGTGCGCGGGAGGCGAAAAGCGTAGGGCGAGGGCGTGAGCGCTGCGGGTGCCGCGGGCCGCGGGTCGCTCACGCTACCGCCAGCCGCCCACGCTGGCCGAGTGCCGCTGTCCGCTCACGCTACCGCTACCGCCCACGCTGGCCGACCGACGCTGTCCGGATCTCGACGGGTCCGGTCTAGTCACCCGCCATACAAACGATCAAAGAAGGCGTGCATATCTTCCAGCCTTGCGCCAATGAAAGCGCGGCCCACCTGCGCAGCCAGGCGGGCCAGCGGCGGTCCTGAAGTGGCCAGGCGTTCCAGGTGACCCCGCGCCTCTTTCGCATCGTCGCCGGCCTTGCCCTTGCCCGTCTGCGAGGCCTGAATGACCAGTGCCTCAACGGCCACCAGCCGACGCGCGCTGTCGGTCTCGCAGGATTCCAGGATCGCGGCGACTTCGGCGGGACGACGCTGGCGAGCCCATGTGGTGCCCAGACCGCGGATGGCAGCCGCGCGCACGTCATGGGCCGGATCCGTGATCGCCTGTTCCAGGAACGGCCCGGCTGCCTTGGGATCGCGCTGGGCGATGTTCGCCAGGGCCTCGGCGGCCGCAGCCCGCACCGATTCGCCCCGCTGGTGCAGGACGCCGGCCAGCAGCGCCGCAGTGGCCTCGGGCTCCCCGGTCACGTCACCCAGGGCGAGCGCACCAGTCCGCCTGGTGGCAGCGTCGCTTGCGCGCAGCATGGCCTCGAAAACCGGAAGCACACGCCCAGGGCCGCTCCCAGAGGCAGCGGCCAGGGCGCGCACCGCCTCGGCACGCACCAGGCCCTGGCGGTCCTCGGCCCCGGTTTGCAGAATTTCCAGCGCAGGTGGCTGCATGCCGGCCGCAGCCTTCATCGCATCGAGCCGCAGACCATCGTTGCCGTCGCGCACGGCCTGGCGAAGGATGCTGGTCAGGCCGGCACGCGCGGCCAGACGCAGCGCGATCTGCCGCTCGTCGAGAGCGCCTTGCAGGAAGAAGCCCGACAGCTTTTTGTCGAGATCGGCCGCGCGACTGGCGAAAGACGCCCCGGTATTAGCGTAGGCAATGAGCGCCTCGGCGGCCGCCACGCGCACGCTGCGCTCGGGATCCTCGATCAGGTTGATGAGGGGGCCGAGCACGATTTCGTGGACCCGTCCGGCCAGCGCGCCCAGCGAGGCAGCAGCCGCGGCGCGCACGGTCGGCTCATCCGAGGAGGTCAACTCGATGGCCATGCGCGCGGCGCCCTTGGGATCACCCTCGGTCAGACTGCCGAGGCAGGAGGCCGCCTCGGTTCGCACCTCGCGGTTGAGATCGCGAGCCGCCATGCGCAGATAGGGCGACGCTGCCGCGGGACTCTTGACAGCCACGACGCAAAGGGCGCGTGCGCAAGCTCCGCGCGTGCTGGCATCGCCCTGCTTGAGAGCGCGGACCAGGGCCGGCAGGACCGCGGCAGGCCGGGTCTTGCCGATCTCGCCCAGTGCCTCGACGATGGAACGGCGCAGACCCGGTCGCACGTTGGCCAGCACATGTCCCAGCAAGTCGGCGATCGGTCCCGACTGCGCCACCGCCAGTCGCAGGGCCGAATCAAGAGCGGCCTTCTGTACTTCGGCGTTCGGGTCGAGCAGGGCCTTGCGTACCAGCTCGGGGCCTTCGCGGCGCAAATAGCCGAAGCCACGGGCCGCCTCCACGCGCACCTCGGCCGACTGATCGTAGAGAAACACTTTGAGCGGCTTGGCCGCCAAATCGGGCTGCTTGATGGCCACCACGCCCCACAGCGCCGCGCCCGTCACCCGGCCCGAAGGCGGACCCTTGCTAGCCGCCAACGCCAGCTCGGCCACCTTGGCGGGATCGATGAGCCGCGCGTAGAGCGGCAAGGCGGCCGTGCGCAGACGCGGCGACGCATCCGGCATCACGGCCTTCTCCAACATGGGCCGCAGATTGTTCGAAATGGCGTTGCTGCGACGGAGGAATGACAGGGCCGAGACCCGCGCTTCTTCGGGCGCGCTCTCATCCGACGCGATCTGCGCCAGAACCGTGGCGGCCTCGGCCGGGGCCTGCACCGCGATCTGGTCAAGCAGTCCCAGCGCGCTTCGCCGGGCCATCCCGTCACTGCTCCACAGCGCCAAGCGCACAGCATCGGCGGCTGCTGCGGGCGAGCGCGCGGCGAGCTCCAGCAAAGACGTCTCGGCCAGGCTCCGGAACGAGGCGTCTTTGTCAGCGAGAGCCACCGAAAGAATGCTGGCCGCGGTGGTGGGCGCGAGGCTGCCGCATTCGCGCAGAACCGCGCTGCGCACAGCGAAGGACTGGTCGGCCAAAGCGGCCCGCAGCGTGGCAGCGTGGGCGTCCTTGCCCTGACGTCGATCGATGGCAGCAGCCACCTCCACCCCACGCCGACGCACGTCGGGCGACGGGTCGTTGAGCGCGCCAGCCAGGATCTCGTCTTCGCCAGCCCGCCCCGTACCCACAACCGCCAGGGCTTCCATGGCGTCGCGACGTGAAGCGGGATCAGAAAACGCCTGCTTCAGCGAAACCACACCGTTGGGCTCGCCCAGAAGAACCAGCGATACCCCACGCGGCACCGGCCCCAGGCCATCAATCACCATGCGCAGCCAGGACGGGAGCCGGGGTGTCCGGTTCGTCTCAAGAGCCCCCACGGCCCTTCCGCTCGCGATGCGCGACCCCAGATCAGCAGCCACGCTGGTCGCGGCGAAGCCGGTGTCAGCAACCAGCGAACCGTGGCGGCTCTGGCCGGAGAGAAAGTGCAGGAGCGAGAGCGAAGGACGTCCGCGTCGCACCACCACGCGGCTGCCCGGCTGATCGCGTGCCGGCTCAAAGGCCAGCGTGTAGGTCGCGCGCACTTCAAAGATGAGGGCGAGCAACACGCCCAGCAGCAGAGTGATGGCCGAGCCGATCTGCAAGGCACTACGCCGGATGCTGCGCCTGAGCGTAGCGGCCTCGTCGGCTGCCAGATCACCGCCCAAATAGCGCCGCACCCTGCGGATCTCGGGCAGCGAGAGACGCGCGCCCGCCAGGATGCGACGACGCAAGGTCCGTCGGATGTCGTGCGCGGCCCCCACATCGCTGGCGGCGAAGTCCTCGATGCGCGCAATCAGACATGGGTGCATGGGAGCGTAGCGGTCGACGGAGCCCGAGAAGAACTTGTGCAAAATGCCCCGACTGGTCAGAGGCGCCACGGCTTGTTCGACGACCGCCTGAGGCAGGCCTGCGCGTGCGGCCAGTTCGTTCACCGTGGAACTCGATGGTCGAGCGGCCGCGAGCAGCACACGCAAGGCTGGGCGGCCGCCGGCGTCGTGCACCGCGCGCTGGAAAAAGCTGTGCAGCAACATGGCCGCGCCCCCGCTGCGTTCGTAGCGGCGCAACGAGGTCAACCGCAGCTCGACCGCCATGCGCGCGACGATCTGCAAATCCGCGGGCAAGCAGGGGCCGCTCCGGCACAGGTCGCCGGCCATCAGGGAAGCCAGGCCGGCCTCGAAGAAAGTTCCGGTGCCCACCGCGGTCTGTTCGAGAATCTGGGTGGCGCTGCCCTGGTTGAGCCGCGCAAGTTCCATCCACGCCCCGGCCGCTGGGGTGAGATTGCAGGCGCGGTAGAGCAGGTCGAGGCGGTGGAAGCAACCGGCTTCCACGCAGAGAAGAATGCGCAGGCGAGGCCCAGCTCCCTGGGTGACCTTGGTGAGCAACGCCGCCAGTTGATCAAGAGCCGACGGGTGAGCATCCGAGTCGCAGTCGACGAGAACGGTCTCGATGTGGTCGAGAATGAGCAAGGTCCCGGCGTGCGAACTGCGCGCCAGGCGAACCAGATAGTCGGCCGGCCCGTCGCCCGGCGTGGGTGGCTCGGCGCGCACGCGGCCGGCGGCCTGCCACATCTCCTGCTCGATGTCGTCGTAGGCGCCGAGGTAGACCCCGGTGACGTCGTGCTTGGCCAGTGCGGGCAAAAGCCCGGCGCGCAGCAAGGACGTCTTGCCCACGCCCGACTCGCCGGTCAGAGCGACAACCCGGTCTCCCTCGCGGCACACCAGGCGGTCGAGCTGCGCGATCTCGTCCGTGCGGCCAAAGAAAAGCGCGGCGCTGCTTTCATCGTACGGAACGAGCCCCCGAAACGGACCGGGAGCCGGGATGCCGCCGACCGACATGGGGACAGAATAGCCGCACGGAGCCAGGAGGGAAGAGGAAACTGCGTGGAACGCAACAAGGGCGGCGGATTGGGCCCAGCTTGTCAGGCAACTCAGGGCCAGCGCAGGCCGGCCCGCGTGCGCGGCACCCGTGAGCGGTAGCGACCAGCGGAACGCGGCCAGCGTGCGCGTGAGCGGTAGCGATAGCGGCTAGCGTGGGCGACTCGCGTGTGCGCGAGCGGTACGCGGCCCGCTTGCCGTCTTCCCGCAAAACGCCCACGAACTCGCTCTCGCCCACGCCCACGCGAGCCGCGACCCGGCCCTCCGGGCGACCCGCGGAGGCGGTTACTCCTCTACTACTGACCTCTGACTCCAGGATGACAGGTTCCTCGTCGTAATCGGAGATCACGGTCTCACGACTTAGCGCGTCAGTGGCCGATGGCGGAAAGAATCCGTCGACGAGATCGGCAATCTCGTCATGCGAGGTGCCGCGCTTCACAGTGGCCAACGCATAGATCATGTGGCCGTCGTCGATGGCCGACAGGTAGCCCACGCGGCGGCCGTCCTCCACGGCCCAGAGATCCCAGGCCTCGGCATTGCGTGTGCGCGTGGCACGCGTGGCGTAGAAGGTGCGCGGATCGTGCCTGTTGATGGGGGTGATCTTGGGTTCGCGAGGCATGAAACTTCAACGTAGCACATCGCGGGCGCGCGGGATGGACGCGCGGTCTTCGTGAACGTGGCCGCGGCAGTCGCGCCTACCGCCAAGGCGCAGGCAAAATCGGCGGCTTTTCCATGGCTCGACGGGTGCGCTGCAGTTCGATCTCGCTGATCAGCACGGCGGGCGCGGCGGTCGACACGGGCACGTAGCCGGATTCGGCGCCGCAGTAGCCGTTGAACACCGCGCTCGTGTCCGAGGCCGCGAGGATGCGATTGAGCGAGCCGATGGGCGTGCCCACGAACTCCACCCCGCGCACCAGGGTTTCCTTGCCGGTCTCGGCATCCACCCGGTACACGATGCGCGGCATGCCTTTGAAAGCCTGAAAATCGTAAGTGGTGGTGTTGGTCTGGCCGCCGCTGATGTCGGCGATTATGAGACCGAAACTCTTCTTCTGCCGCCGGATCTCGTCGAGCAACATTTCCTTGAGCTTGGCATAGGGCACAACCTTGTCGGACTTCACGATGGTGCTGGCCATGCGGCCGATGGGATCCAGCGTGCCCTCGGCGCGGCCGTGGCCGTTGGATGCGGGTGAGCCCTTCACCGGGGTGCGGCTCTTGAGGTAGTTGCGCAAGATGCCGTGGTCCACCAGTGTCACCGGGAACGAGGCCACGCCCTCGTCGTCGAAGTCGTAGTGGCCGTTGAGCGACACGCCATCCAGCTTGGCCGCCGAAGGATCGTCAAGCACCGTGATGAACGTCGGCAGGATGGTCTTGCCGATCTGCCCCTTGAAGGTCGCGCCTTCCTTGTTGTCGTTCTGGCGCTCACCTTCCAGCCGGTGACCCAGGGCCTCGTGAAAAAACACACCGGCTGCCTCGGGCAGCAGAATGGCCGGGCCGTTGAACGGATCCATCATGGGCGCCTCGCGCAGGCGCTTGACCTCGTCGGCCAGTTGCTTGGCGGTGCGCTCCAGGGTGGCGTCGTCAGGCATTTCGCTCTCGGAAGCGCCGTAGAAACTCTTGAAGTGGCTAATGAGCAGGCCATCGGCTGCGCGCGCGTGGGCGGTCATGTGCAGACCGTAGATGAGGCGCTCGTTCACCAGTTCGGTGCCCTCGGTGGTGACGATAAAGCGCGTCTGGTGATCCACGGAGAACTTGACCTGCGAGTCGAAAATCTCCGGATAGGCCTTGAACAGCGCCGACACTCGGCGCAGGCGGTTCTCCCAGGCTGCACGGTCCAGCTTCACCGTGATCGCCTTGTCGACAGCGTGCTGGAGCTTCTCGCGCGAGAAGCTGCCCACTGACTCGTCCTCCACCATCTTGGTCACGCGGGCGCCGCGCTTCTTGTGCAAGGTGGCCAGGGCCTGCTTGTAGCGCGCGTCGGTTTGCAGCCACAGCGTGGCTCGCAGCACATCCACGTCGTCGTCGATGGGCGCGCTCACCGGCGGCTCGTAGCGGTCGAAGTCGTCCACGTCGAACACCTTCTCGGTGGTGTCGTCGGCGGTGTTGTCGAATTTGTAGCTGCCCACCCGCACCTCCACGTTGGCCTGGCGCAGCTGCTGGCGGCTGTCTTCCAGCAGGGCACCGAATCGCGCGACCAGATCGTAGTCGTCGTATTCGCGCAGAAGGTAGCGGATGAAGTACGGCCCGTCCTCGCCGGGCAGGCGCAGCTTAGTCTGCGAACGCTGAAGCTCGCTCTTGAGCGCATTGAGCAGCGCCAGCCGGTGATCGGGCGCCGGGCTGTTGTCGGCGGCCAGAGGACCGGAAAGCAAGGAAATCGCGACTAGAGAAAGAAAAGGTCGAACCACATGTTTGCGTGCCATTGCGCCTCGGGGGTCAAGTTAGCTAGTCTTACCGCTTCGCAGCCCGAAAGAAAGTCGAAGCGATGGCCAAGATCAACACGCACTATCAAAAGCTGCAGGCCGGCTACCTATTCCCCGAGATCGGCAAGCGCGTGCGGGCCTATGCAGCGGCGCACCCGGCAGCGCGAATCATCCGTCTGGGCATCGGCGACGTGGTGTTGCCCCTGCCCGCGCCCATCGTCGACGCGATCAAGACTGCCGCCGACGAGATGGCGCACAAAGAGACCTTTCGCGGCTACGGTCCCGAGCAGGGCTACGATTTCCTGCTCGACGCCATCGCGGCCCACTACCGCAGCCTGGGCGTGGAGGTCGCGCCCGACGAGATCTTCGTGTCCGACGGATCCAAGTGCGACACCGCCAACATGCAGGAGATCTTCTCCCTCGACAGCGTGGTGGCCGTGACCGACCCGGTCTACCCGGTGTACGTCGACACCAACGTGATGGCGGGCCGCACCGGCCCTGCCGACAGCCAGGGCCGCTACGGGCGCCTGGTCTACTTGCCCACCACGGCGGCAAACGGCTTCGATCCGCCGCTGCCCCAAGGCCGAGCGGACCTAGTCTATCTTTGTTCGCCCAACAATCCCACCGGCGCGGTCATGTCGCGCGCGTCTCTGGCGCGCTGGGTGGCCTGGGCCAAGCAGCACGAGGCGATCATTCTTTTCGACGCGGCCTACGAGGCGTTCGTGCGCGAGCCGGACTTGCCCCGAAGCATTTTCGAGATTGCAGGAGCGCGCGAGGTGGCCCTGGAATTCCGCAGCTTCTCCAAGACCGCAGGCTTCACGGGCACACGCTGCGCGTTCACCGTGATCCCGAAAGAACTGAAGGCCCGCGACGATTCCGGCGCGTGGGTGGCGCTGCACGGCCTGTGGAACCGCCGCCACACCACAAAGTTCAACGGGGTCAGCTACCCCATCCAGCGGGCCGCTGCCGCGGTCTTCAGCCCGGCGGGCGCCGCCGGCGCCCAGGCCAACATCGACTACACCATGGAAAACGCACGCCTGATTCGCGAGGGCCTGAGTCAGGCCGGCTATCGCGTGTTCGGCGGGGTGAACGCGCCCTACATCTGGATGCAGGTACCCGCGGGCATGACCTCGTGGCAGTACTTCGACCGTCTGCTGGCCGAGGCCAACGTGGTGGGCACGCCTGGCTCGGGCTTCGGCAGCTGCGGCGAGGGCTACTTCCGCCTGTCGGCCTTCGGTTTCCGCGAGAACGCGCAAGAAGCCGTGGAGCGCATCCGCACCAAGTTGCCAGCTTGACTCTGGCGTCCCGGAACCGCATCCTCGAAGCCCTCAAACCATCCGATAAGGAAGATTCATGCCTGAGAAGAAAGCACCCGCCAAGAAGCCCGCCGCCAAAGCCGAGAAGACCGTGGAGGCCGGTGGCAAGACCTGCCGCGCCCCCAAGTGCAAGCAGCCCGTGCGGGCCAAGGGATACTGCCGCAAGCACTACATCGGCTGGCGTCGCGAGAAAGTGGGCACCAAGTTCCGCTACCGGATCTGCAGCAAGGAAGGCTGCCGCAAGCCTGCCGTGCTGGCCGGTCGTTGCGCCGAGCACAAAAAGGGCGCCGAAGCCACCGAGGCCGCTGCCGCCGCCACGCCCGCCACGCCCGCTGCCACCTAGCCGAAACGCCAAGCGACGGTTGACGAGCGACAGCCTCGCTTGTCGCCGTCCGCGTCGCGCTTTTCATGTACAAGATCGTCATACGCGGTGGCCACAAGCTGCGCGGTGAAGTGCGGGTGTCCGGCGCCAAGAACGCGGCGCTGCCCATCCTGGCTTCGTCGCTGCTGGCCAGTGGTCGTTCCACCTATCGCAACGTCCCCGATCTGGGGGACGTCGTGACTATGAAGAAGCTGCTGCGCCAGCTGGGCGCCGAGGTCGACGGCGACGGCCGCACCACGGTGGACAGCACGCACGTCACCAACTTCGAGGCGCCCTATGAGTTGGTCAAGACCATGCGTGCCTCGGCCTTGGTGCTGGGACCGCTGGTGGCGCGCTACGGGCAGGCGCGCGTGTCGCTGCCTGGCGGCTGCGCCATCGGGGCGCGGCCCATCGATCAGCACCTGAAGGGCCTGGCCGCCCTGGGCGCGCGCATCGAGCTTGAGCACGGCCTGGTCAGCGCCAAGGCCAAGCGACTGCGCGGCGCCACTATCGTGTTCGACATGGTCACCGTGACCGGCACCGAGAATCTGATGATGGCGGCGGCGTTGGCCAAGGGTTGCACAACGCTGGAGAATGCTGCCTGCGAGCCCGAGGTCGAGGAGATGGCGCGCGTGCTCAACAAGATGGGCGCGCGCATCCGCGGGGCGGGCACCTCGCTCATCAACATCGAGGGCGTGGATGAATTGCACCCCCTGGATCACGCCATCATCCCCGACCGGGTGGAGGCGGGCACGCTCATGGTCGCGGCAGCGGTCACCCGGGGCAACGTCCTGGTCAAAGACTGCCTGCCCGAGCACCTGGATGCGGTGATCGCCAAGCTGCGCGCCGCGGGCGTGCAGGTCACCATCGAGGGCGACGCGATCCGCGTGGTCGGGCGCAACGAGATCCGCCCCGCCGACATCGCCACCCGGCCCTACCCCGGTTTTCCCACGGACATGCAGGCCCAATTTATGGTGCTGATGGCGCAGGCGCACGGCCAGTCGGTGCTGAGCGAGAACATCTTCGAAAATCGTTTCATGCACGTGCCCGAGTTGCGGCGCATGGGCGCAGACATCGTGGTGGAAGGCCACACCGCCATCGTGCGCGGCCCCACCAAGTTGAAAGGCGCCAAGGTCATGGCCACCGATCTGCGGGCCTCGGCCTGCCTGGTTCTGGCCGGCCTGGTCGCAGCCGGCACCACCGAGGTCTTGCGCGTGTATCACCTGGACCGCGGCTACGAGCACCTGGAAAAGAAACTGCGCGGGTTGGGCGCGGATATTCGGCGAGTAAAAGGCGAGCTGTAGCTGCTGGAGTCTTGAGCATTGGGGAGTGGTGCAGGTGGCGGTAGCCATGGCCGTGGCAGATGCCCGCGAGCCTCCCACGAACACGCTCACCCTCACGCTCACGGATTCCGCGACCCGCGAGCCGGATCCGGGCAAGCGTCCCGCTTGACGTCTATGCCGACCGCCCCGGCCCAAAGCGCGGCCCGCGCAGCCGTCCGTAGCCCCGCGGCTTCAAGTAGAAAAGGTGATGGACGTCGATTTGGAATTGCGACGGCACGGACTCGGTGGTGTGGTTCCGAATGGTGGCAATCGCCTCCCACTCGAAGCCGGATCGTTCGTCGGGCACAAGCCGGGCAAACCTCTGGGTGTCCGTGGAATTGAGAACCAGGCCGTTCACCGCCTGGCACGCAGCGGAACAGTAGCTTCGCCCAGCCCAGGAAAACGGCCAACCCGAAAGGGCGAGCAGAGCGATCAAGACCAAGGCAAAACCAAGGAGCTTCCTCCGCGCGATGATGGTCATGAACGGACCCGCCTTCCGACCTCGCCTTGCGAGGACCTGGGCGCAACTTGCGCGATGGCGATCAGGAAGATGACCGCCGCGGTGGCGAAGAATTCACAGTACCGTCACCCGCGAATGTTGCGACACGTGATACTCGATGCTCAAGATCTACTGGTCATGGGCCTCTTGCTCATGGCCAGGGGGAGAAGGAGGGCAAATGCGAGTGAAGCACCGATCGGGCAAAGGCGCCATTCCACTGCCCGCTCTTGCTGCTTTCGTCATTGCCGGAATCGCTTGCTCCGGCAAGAATGGCGACGGGTCGGAGCCCGGGCCTGTCCAAGTCAACATCATCACAGGCGAGGGGACGTTTGAAGGCTATTGGCCAGCGTCCTTGCTTGTCACTTTTCACAACACCGCGTTCCCCACCATCTATCATCTGGAGATAGAAGGCGGCAGGCTCTACCAGGACGCGGCGGTGCAGGCGGTGAACGACGGGTGGAGATTCTCTGCACAGCTTTCCGAGCAGCAAGCCGTGGCTGGCTCAGGACAGATTCCGATCGTATCCGGGGTTTCTGCCTTGGAGAGCCAGGGGAGCGTACAGCGTACAGGCCCCACCACTATCACCGCCGACCAAGGCACGTGCGACTTCGCGCTGGCAAAGGGCAAGATTTCGGGTACCTGCAATGTGACGCCGTCGTCGATGAGTGCATCATTCTCCGGCGACTTGGCCGTGGAGTGCTGGGTTCCCGAATCGTGGCTCGGGCAATCACCAGATGGCGAGACTACGCCGGACGGTGGCTCGGAAACAGGAGTCCTGGATGCCCATTTCGATACCGCACCTTGCAAGCCATTCCTGGCTTGGAAGCCATAGCCGCGAACAAGTATTCACACCCGTGGAGATGGCCATGCTTCTTCTTCGATCTCCAGACACATGGTTGCGCACTTTGACGTTAGTTTTGGCCGTCTACTTGCTACCTTCAGCTTGCAGCTGGCGCAATCCCGATTCCTGTCCGTCGTATTTGGCAAGACTAGACGCGAGTGCGCTCCAGTCGGACGGTGGTGCAGCCGGGTCGGACGGCGGCTCGGATGGCGGCGCCAGCGATTTCACTTTCGTCGGCGAGTGGGGAATTGGCTCTGTCTGTGCGCGCTACTGCGCCAGAGACTACTACGTCTGCCAACTCGTTAGCGAGACCACTGTGAAGTGTCAGAGGGGTTGTCAGTGAGTCGCTTCACGGGCAGTCCGACCTGCCGTTGCACCGGCGGCGCTGCGAGGACGGAGTAAGGGAATAGCCAGCGGACCCACCCAGCAAGTACTCGAACACCCTGTAGCATAATAGGAGAATCGCCATGCTCAACAAGCCACCGGCACTGCTTCTGGCTTCCAGTGTTGCCATAGCGCTCACCACAGCCTTTGGCATAGCCCATGCCCAAAGTGGCACTACCGGCGTCAGCGCACCTCCAACAGTAGTCCCTGCTGCCACGGCCCCGCGGCGCACGCCCCCTCATCCGTTGGCAGGCGTTGCTTCCATCATCGAGGCAGATGTGACCGCTGCCCGATACACCTTCGACGACTCGCTTGGGCCGCGTACCGAGGTGACCCTCGACAACATTGTGGTACATGCCGGCAATGCGCCGTCCGAAAAGGTGTTTTCCCAGCTCGGAGGCCCATTGCCCAACGGACACTACATGGGAATCTCGGAATTGCCGGTTCTGCACCCAGGTTCAAGGTACATCCTGTTCCTGGCTGCAAGCCCTTGGTTCTACACCCCGATATGGACTGGACTCGCGTTCCGGGTCGAGCCAATCGGTGATCGCAAGATTGTGCTTGGCCTGCACGGGCGCCCTGTCCTGAGCTTCGATTCCACTGGGGTGAGGTTCGGCAGAACCCAGATGGTGGATCCACAGACGCAAAGAGACCCTTTGCAGCCGTTGCCGAGGGTGGCCAACTTCAGCACGTCGCTTCCGGACGTTGCCAATGCCCTAGTACTACTGTGTTATATGGCACGGCAGGCTCCACATGCGTGGCACACGCAAAGCTGAGCCGCGAGTATCCGCGCGATAATTCGTCGAAGGGTGGCGATGGAGGCTGGGTTGTGGCGCTCAGGTCTTAGCGGGACTGCCCCGAGGGCGGAAACCTCGGGGTAGTGGAGCGGCTTTGAGGAAGGCCAAAGGCGCCGGGGGGGAAAGCCGAGCACGCTCGGCGACGAGGAATGCGTAGGCCGCTATACATAAGGCAGCGTGGTGGTGAAAGCCTGGCCAGTTGCGGCCTTCGTAGTGGTCGATCCCGATCTCGTCCTTGAGTTCCTGGTAGTCACGCTCGATCCGCCAGCGGAGTTTGACCAGATTGACCAGGTCCGTGATGTTCATGTCGGCCGCGACGTTGGAGAGCCAGAATTTCGTTGGCGCCGACTCACCGTTTGGCCATTCGATGAGCAACCATTCCTCGGGCCGAGGTTCGCTGCGCCAGTAGTCGCGGTGGGCGGCTCGCACGCGGACTCGCGCAAAACGCGAGCGCATGTCGCCCTTGGTACCGCTGCGCCACCGGATTGACTTCCACGCCGACTTGGGCAGCGACGAGGCAAGCTGGGCGACGGTGAGCGGCTGGGTATTTTCTGTCCGGCGCAGCAACGTTGCTGGCCGTCCCCGTCCCGGCCAAGCCTTAGGAGATGGCGGCTGGTTGTCCTCGAACCACACCGTCACTTCGCTCTGGACGCCGACTGCATACACCAAGCCCTGTGCGGCCAGCCAGTCTCGAAATTCCGTGGTGGTGCCATAGCCAGCGTCAGCAACCACCGGTGCCTTGGGCACTCCCTCCTGCAGTAACCGCGCGATCTGGTCGCGCGCGATCTGCCACTTGGTCTGGAACCTAATGTCCGTGGGCACCCGCGCGATTTTCCGTCGCCCAAGGTCGCTGGCCCAGATCTCCGGCAGATACAGCCTATGTGCGGCTGGAACGCTCAAGACCTCATTGACTAGCGACACCGTAACGGCGACCTGACAATTGTCCTGTTTGCCGAGCACCCCGCAGTACTGCCGCGCGACGCCGACTGAGTGCTTACCCTTTTTCGGGATACCCGTGTCGTCGACGGCCCAAGCCTCGATGGGGCCGTGGCGCTCGAACTGCTCCAGGGCCCAATCACGTGCCACCCGCAGGACTGCTCCTTCATCCCAGGGCGCATCGGCTACGAAGTGATGCATCGACTGGTGGCGCGACTCCACGTTGCGAGGATCGATCCTCGCCGCCATGGGCTCCACGCTCTTCCGCTCGCCGGGCAAGAGCAGCCCAGCGATATAGGCCCGCAACGGCTCTCGACGGTCAGCGTGACCGACGGCCTCGAACAGGCGGGTGATGAAGTCTTGGAAGCGCTCTTCTGTAGCGACCGGTTTTCTTGCCATGCCCGCAGTTTCGGGCACCCTGAGTATCGGTCAACTTTTGCAACACAGTAGTACTAGCAGCCCGTGGTGAAAGTCCCGAATGGCACCAGACGCGCTTGGGCGCGTCTGGTGCGCACCGGATGACCTGAACATCTGATCAAGATCGACCGCAGATCTCTGGTAGTGCACTATGGCCGGCATGGCGATGGGCACGCGCGACGGCGAGCAGGAAGACCTGTTCATCACGCACCAGCAGCTTCGTTCGCAAAGCCACCCCTACTATCAGGCGGTCAACAAGGTGTTGGCCGAAAAGGGCTTCGACAAGTACGCGGAAAAGAGCTGCGCGAAGTTCTACGCGAAGAAGATGGGTCGGCCGAGTATGGCACCTGGGGTGTATTTCCGATGTCTACTGCTGGGGTACTTCGAGGGCATCGACAGCGAGCGAGGAATCGCGTGGCGAGCCGCAGATTCGCTGAGCCTGCGCGACTTTCTCGGTATTCCAGCAAGCAAGGAGACACCGGACCACTCGACGATTTCGCGCACACGGCGACTGCTCGATTTGGAAACGCACCAGGCGGTCTTCAGCTGGGTTCTGGGCGTGCTGGACAGCGCGGGGCTCATTCGAGGCAAGACCCTCGGCGTGGATGGCACGACACTGGAAGCGAATGCCGCCATGAAGTCGATCGTGAGGCGCGACGACGGGCGCAGCTATGAAGAGTTTCTCGCGGAGCTGGCCAAGACGTCGGGTATCGCGACGCCGACGCGTGAAGATCTGGCGCGCATGGATCGTAAGCGGGAGGTATCCGTTCAGCCTCGTCGAGGTCGGTCAGGCAACCAGCGCGAAGGCGCGGGATGGTGTGTCGGCTTCCGAGTCGGGCAGCAGCGACGGCAGAGGTAGGTGGTTGAGCGAGGCGAGTACCGCCTGGGTGACGAATTGGACGACGTTGCGACCCTGCGCGCGTAGCGTGGCCCGCACCGTGAGCATCCGCTCGACGAAGCGGCTACCGGCTTCGCTGTGGCTCCCGTAGCTGGACTTGCGCCAGATGACCGCGTGCCGCAGCCCACGCTCGGATCGGTTGTTCGTCGGCTCGACCCCTTCGACTTCGACGAAGGTCCACAGTGCGTCGGCATGGATGCCGCCGATATCCCAGCACATTCCAGCAACCCGAGGCACGCCGCTCACGACACCTCGGCGAAGCAGATCTTCCACCCGCCTCTGGAGCGGCTTCATCTTCAGCTTGAACCGCGCACGGCTCATGGTCCCGTCGCGCACGCCATGCCAAAAGCGGAACATCTTGCGCGCCAGCTGCACCAATTCTTTGCCGATGCGCCCCGCCTTCCCCTTGTACTCGCTCATTGCGTGGAAATCCCTCTCCAGGTGCGACCAGCAAATCTGCCGCCGCCCAGTGTGCACATGGTAGGCGGTCCAGCGGTCGCTGCCGAGCGTCCCCTTGAAGGACCCCAACAACTCGCGGGCTGCCACCCGATTTCGCCGCTGGTGGATGAGAAAGACGATCACGAACGTGGTGGCCATGATCCACAGCCATGCCTTGCGACGTCGCTCGCGCCAACTCGTCTCGTCGACGTTGGCCACCGGCTGCTTCTGCACGTAGTGGCGCGCTTCTTCTACGGCCGGCGCCACCGCCCGGCTGACGGCCTGTTCGCACGCCACGACCGTGCCCAGCGAGATGGATACTCCAAATAGATCCCGCAGGATCTCGGCCACCGTCCGCGTGCTGGAGCGGTAACAGCCGCTCACCAAGCCCGCCACGGCTGTCAGTCGAGCGCCGAAGCTCCCAGCCGGAACGCCCGCAGGCCAGGGACATGGCGTGCTCTGCAGGCAGTCCGGGCATTCCTGCGTATGCATCTGATGCTCGATCGTTTCCGCGACCACCTCCGGCAACTCGGTAACCTGATGGCACAGCGGCTCGCCGACTTCCACGCGCCTGTCACGCGGAAGCTCCCGCTGGCAGTGCTCGCACCTCGGTGGCCAATGGTGCTCGACGCCGGTGACTGCGTTGGGCGGAAGCGGCTCTCGGTGGTGTCCCTCGTGCCCAGGCTG
>CAVWUP010000001.1:0-433002 GCA_963758155.1 uncultured delta proteobacterium | reverse complement strand
CGGTAGACCTGCCGGCGCAACTGGCAGCGGCCCGGAGCAAAGCGCGGGAAGAGCGTCTCGCAGCGAACCGGGCCATGTCCCGCAACCAATGCATCGGTCAGCAAGCCAGCCTCCCCGAATCGCCAATTCCTCCATGATTTCAGCGCTGACGCTGTTGCGTACGCTTTTCTACGGAAGGTCTTCGCACACAGCTGGGATGACGCCGGCCACGTGATTTCAATGAGTTAGCGGACTTAGACAGGCCCCAAACGGCGTGAAACGGCTTGAAAAGCACTGAAACGACCTGAAAACAACCGTCCGATTACCTCATTCCTACCTCATGCTGGACGCGGCTACCTCATGTTGGCGTTCGACCGACCGGGTCAACGGCCAAGCGAGTGCCACAGAGGCCACGCGACCATCCCGGCCAACGTGATACGCTTCTGATCAAAGGATCTTGCCATGCCCCGTAGCAGCGCCGTCAAAATCGATGAACTCCTTGAGCGGGTCGAAGCCCTTGAAGGAGAGGTGCGTGACATCCGGGAGAACATAGCTCCGCGCGAGCGGCTGCGTCGCGTGGTCGAACGGATGCGACAGAGGACAAAGCACATCCCGCCGCGCGAGTTGGACCGCGCCATCACCAGCGCGCTACGCGAGGCCCGGAGTGGGCAAGGCAGCCACTAGGCTTCCCAAGGCCGTGTTGGACACGAGCGTCCTGGTCAGGGGCATCCTGAGCAGTCGTGGTCCAAGCGGTCAGATCCTGGACCGCTTTTTCGATGGAGCGTTCGATCTCGTGCTGTCGCTCTCGATTCTGACCGAGGTCGAAAGCGTTTTTCGGCGCCGCCATATTCGGGCGCGGCCATCTTTCAACTGGGAAGACACACGCGAACTCCTGGTGGCGCTGCTCGAAGCCGCAGAAGTATCGAGTGGAAGATACCAGGTCGACATGGTGCCCACCGACGCAAGGGACAACCATATAGTGTCTACCGCGCTCGAGGGCGGTGCCGACTACATTGTTACAGAGGATGCCCGAGACCTTCTGTCGTTGAAGGTCATCAAGGTTCGTGGCTTCCCCCCGATCCAGATCGTCGACGCCAGCTTTTTCGTCAGACAGCTGTTGAGACGATGATTCATAGGGGGGAACCGTTGGTCATCGGTTCACTGACCCAGTGCGAATGGCCCGTTGGCTTGCCCTTGGTACAAGGCCGGCCCGATACGGAACGTGCCTGGCAGACGTGGCATGGTCTGGGAGGAGCCAGATTGGGTCGACGAGGAGGAGACCAAACACCCCAGCCCAGACGAATGACGGCCCGGCGGAGCCTGGGCCGTGCTGACTACCACGGCCGTCTCTCGAGAACACCGTCGTAGACCGAGCCGAGGATCTGCTTGAGGCCCTCGACATAGCCCCCGGTTTTCAGAGATCCGCTCCAGGATGGGGTAGACTGAAACCCCATGAGCGGCCACATCTCCTTCGCGTTCCATTTCTCGCCGGACTTCCACGAAGCACCCGCGCGCGCGATCGTCCGCGGTTTCCTGCCCGCCACCGTCTTTGCGCTTCTCGCTCTGGCCGGAAACGGGCTCGCTGGCTGTGCAAAGGGCGAGATAGTCGGCGCGGGAAGCGCCAATGGCGGTGCGACGGGCGGGGCCGCCGGACAGGTCACGTCGGGCGCTGGCGGCACCATCCAACTCATCAACACGCTCCCGACGGTTACGCCGTCGAGCGTGGACGCCGAGGTCACGAGCCAGATGGTGGGCTGCGATGGCGGCGACGGCTGCACCTGCCCTCCGCTCAACGTCGCGGTCCTGGGCAAGCCGGGCAAGTGGGGCGCGAACCCCAACGGGGATCCCGACACCGCCTTGCAGGACTGGCTGAACAGTAGCAGCGCCGGAACCGCGCGCGTCGACAACTTCACCAACCGCGTGACGTTGACCTCGGACTTCTTGGCCACCTACGACGTCATCATCCTCGCGTCGCTATCGGATGATTCGAATGTGGGACCTTTCTGGACGTTCGACCCTTCGGAGGTCGCTGCTTTCCAGGACTGGGTGACGAACAAGGGCGGTGGCGTGATCACGCTGACTGGCTATTCAGGGAATGGCCAGGAGATCAATGCGCCCAATCAGCTGATTGCATTTTCCGGTATTTCCTACAACAACGACGGAATTGGCGCACCTTATAGCTGGCCCGTTTCTGGGTGCGCCGGTTCCAATCCGATCTCGGATTGGGTCAAGACCGATCCGGTGATTGCCAACCTCAGCAACAACGTCACCTGGATTGGACTGGCCAACGGCCGGTCCATCAATGCACCCTCCGATGGCCACGTTGCCGCGACCGTCCCTGGGCCTCCAATCGCGAACGTGCTGGTGGGCAAGCTCGCGGGCAATGGGCGCGTGCTCGTCTACGCTGACGAGTGGATTACATACACCACCCAGTGGAATGGCGTCGGCAACCCCGAGACGAATGATCCAGCTTGCGCGGGTTTCTTGCCCCAGGACGTCTATCAGACGGCTCAGTTCTGGTACAACATGATCAAGTGGTCGCAGCCGAGCGGCTCCTGTTTCAAGATCGTCGACGAGCAGCAACCGGTTGTCATCTGGTAGTTGCCCAGCCAGCTGCGCGCGCCGGTGGCATCGACGCTGCCGGGAGTGGCAACCGAGTATGGCGTTCCGCGTGTGGAGAAAGTGTGGCTGACCTATCAAGAATCGCCATGGCCGCACTGTTTCACGTCCTGTCCCACGCGCATTCGCCGTGGTTGTTCCCTTTGGTCGACACGTGCTTCAGGTCTACGGCCTCGACTCCGATTTCTCCCAGGTGTAGCCGATGATCATCTTCACCGTGATCGGGTTGCTTCCCGCCGTGAAGCCTTCGCCGATCCCGGCATTGAACTCGACGTGCGAAACCGCGAGCAGGTTGACGACCTCGAAGAGATAGTGCTCCTGATCGCGCCAAGACGCGAAGCCAGAGAACGAACCGAGATTTCCGTAGTACTCGACACCGACGGAGGCGACCTCGAAGACCTTTACGATCGCCATCGCGGCCGGCTCGAACGATGGACCCTCGTGCGAGTCGGGCCCGGCGAGCGCGATATCGACGATGGGATTGAACGCGAAGAGCCAGCGCTTGTCCTCGTAGGCCGAAATTGGCCGCACCTCCATGCCCCAGCGATTGCGGTCGTAGTGCTCCGGTAGGAGCGAGACCTCCAAGTTCAGGCCAAGCCGCACGTGATCGCTGAACGACGGCGGCGTCACGAACTTCGAACGCAGCTTCACGCCCGCGTATTCGAAGGCCCCGTCGCCGAGCAGGGCGCTTTGAAGGTAGCCACCGAGTTCCCACCACGGCAAGAGCCCAAGCGACGGTTCAAGCGTGAAGTGGCTTTGGTGGTTCGAGGGCAGCTCGGGCGCGATCGATTCACGGCGACCACTCGGAACGGCGTTGGCATGCAGTTCAAGACCAGGCGCGCCGGGTTCGTTGGCCTCGCCGTCGTAGACCTCGACCTCGAACGGATCGACCGCGCGCGTGGGGCGAGCATGAAGCGCGACGAGGGCCGCGAGCGAAACCATCGCGGCGCGCACGAGCCGCTTGGTCTGAATCAAAGGCCTAACCTACCCATGGCGCGCAGTTTACGCCGAATCGCACCGGCAGAGGGGTGCACGTCGGCGTTGTTTTGTTGGTGCCAGCGCCGGGCAGCTCGATCACCATTGAGGCCGTGTTCCAAGCTGCATCGCTCGCGGCACGGACGCTGGACCAGATCTGAATATTGCTACCCGTCTCGCTGGAGGAAAACAGATTTCCAGCTCATCCCCCATGAGCGAAGGATGGTGTTCGTGAGTTTCAGCGAAGCCCACCACCTGCTGCGCGCTCACTACGCCGGCCGCGCCCCGCGCGGTTGGTGAGCCACCGGCAGCACAGCGCCCCCGCGCAAGTCGGAGTCGGCCAGGACCGTCCACATGCTGTATGCTTCCGAGGCTTGGACTTGGTAGCCTGGCGAGCCGTGCAAGGAGCAGAACCATGCGTAACTGCAACGCAGCAGCGATGAGCAAGCGCCTGGCCGGACCATTGCTCCTCGGGTGCACCCTGCTCCTCTGGACAGCGTGTGGTCGGACCGCACTCTTGCCGAGGTGCTCGATCAACGTCAGTCCTACGATGCTCGACTTCGGGCAAGCGGCTGTGGGTGGGCTGGTGACCATGAGTGTCACCGTCGCTGACCACGGCCGTGATGCCTGCCAGATCTCCAGCGTCGGGCTCGACCCAAGCTCCGACGCAAGCTTTTCTCTGGGACCGCAGGCATCGGCGTCACTGGTCGTGAATCCAGGCGGGTCTGCCACCGTCGCCGTGACCTTCAGCCCAACCAGCGCATCTGTGCCGCTCCAGCGCGTTGGAACCCTGGTCTTACAGACCAGTGATCCACTTCATCCGCGCGTGGAAATGCCGCTTGCCGGCGCAATTCAGACCAACTGCACAATCGCGGTCTCGCCGCTCGCAGTCGACTTCGGCCAGGTTTCCGTCGATAGCACCGCCGCCGATTCGGTCCTTATCACCAACACCGGCAGCGGTTTTTGCGACATTGCGGATATCGCCATCGCTCCGGGCAGCGACCCGCAGTTCGCGCTCGGTTCGGGACAGGCATTGAGCTTCACACTTGCGCCCGGCGAACAACAATCGATCGTCCTGGTCTTCAACGCCACCGACCCGGCGGCGCCGCACCACAGGACCGGAAATCTCGTGTTCAATAGCACCGACGCGAAGCAAGCAACGGTGACTATCCCGCTCTCGGCTGATATCGACCTCGGCTGCGTGCTGACCGTCGCGCCTGCCAGCCTGGACTTCGGCAAGGTCATCCTCAACACCACCGCCAGCCGGGCTGTCACCTTGGTCGACCAGGGCACTGAAGCCTGCCAGGTTTCGAGCGTCGCCTTTGGCCAAGGCACCGACCCAGGCTTCACGTTGGCCCCGGCGCAGGCCCTTGCGTTCACCGTCGCGCCAGGCGAACAGCAGACCATCGACGTCAATTTCGGCGCGTTCAATAGTGCGCCCCCGCACGTTCTGACCGGAACCCTGGTCTTTCAAACCGGCAACCCGCGCGCGCCGAACGCCTCGATCCCGCTGACAGCCACCGTCGCCACCGCCTGCACCGAAGCCAGCCGGTGGATCTACACCGTAGACAGCGACGGCACGTTCTCGCGATTCGATCCTGCGACCCTGACCTTCACCGATATTGGCCTGCTCGACTGTTACAATCCCCCAAGACAGAACCCCTTCTCCATGGCGGTCGATCAGAACGCGGTCGCCTGGGTTGTCTACGCCGACTTGGAGCCCAACGATCCCCTATTCGAGCCAGCAACTCTCTACAAGGTGGATACCGGAACGGAGCAGTGCCAGCAGGCGACGAGCTTCCACGTGGATCCGAATGGACCATTTGCCCAGGGCTTTGGCATGGGGTTTGTGTTCGATCCCTCGACCAACCTCGACACTCTGTACATTGCCGGTGGTTACGGCGCGAGTGCAGGACCGGCGGAGCTGGCTACGGTTTCGTTCCCGTCACTGGCGGTGACGCAGATCGGGTCCATCGCTGCCGGCAACGCGGAGCTGACCGGAACGGGCGACGGCAGCCTGTGGGGCTTTATCCCCGCCGGGGAGGGGCCAGACCCGCAGGGCCAAGCCGTATTGGTACAGATCGATCCTGCCAACGGCGCGACCTTGGAGACTTACTCCTACCCGACCCTGTTCGGAGCCACGTCTTGGGCCGTGAAGTTCTGGGGCGGATCGTTCTGGATCTTCCTCAACGGAGCGGTGTATGAGGTGCCGCGCGCCGCGCCCCAGACCATCCTGCTCCGCATCGCCGACACCGGCCGCAACATCGTGGGCGCCGGCGTCTCGACCTGCGCGCCGCTGTTCTAGGCCTTGCGGCCCGGCCAATCTTGATACACTTCGTCGGCTGTGCGCTTTGTCGCTGACCGTCCCACGCTGCTCGAAGAATTCCCAAGTCGCACGACCGCGCGGTCACAGGGGCCAGCGCCTCGGCGAGATAGCCATGGCCTGGTCGAGCCAATGTTTGAGCTGCCCGTTAGGCATAGAATTCGCCATCCCGATCCAGATCAGTCGCCCAAAGACCAGGTTGGGATGCAGCACGAGCGCCTTTTCCAAATCAGCCTGGGCGCGCTGGTGTGCCTGGGCCATGCGCCGGACCGAGGTCTTGTCCGCAAACGCCTTGCCCCGGGCAACCTATCCCGTCGCCTCCAAATCTCCACTGGGCTCACTGCTGCACGATCGGCGGTGCGGGGGGTATCGTGATCATGTCCCAAGCCGGCGTCGTGTTCACCGAAGTCGTCGGCTGCCACCACAGGTATATGGACTTGTACGTCGTGTACGTCCCATTCTCTGCGGATATGGCGGTCAGGTAGAGCTGCGAAATCTGGTGCGCCTGGCCGTCGTAGGTTGACTTGACCGACTGAATCCCGGCACGGTTCGACGAGTAGACGACCCAGTAGTATGTCCGCCCGTTGTACGCCCCCGCCACCGGCGCCCACTTCGGGAAGTGGTTGTTGACCCCCGGGCTGGCCATGCCGGTACACTGCACCGGATCGTTGGCGGCCAGACGAACGGCCTTTCCCGCGCCGGACGCCGCTCCCATCGGCACGAAGAAGACCTCCGCATTCGCATTGGCATACATGACCTGGCCAGAAGGAACCCGGTCGAACAAGACCATCTGGTCGTCCGGCGAGTAGGCGGCGTAGTACTCTTCCCAGTTCGGGTCGGAGGCACCGGGAACCGGCTTGGCGTTGCCACCATTTCCTCCGTTGTAGGGCACTGAATACAAGTCCGTCGCACCTTGGTTCAGCCGGCCATCTTTGCATCCTCCGAATTGGTTTGGCGATGGCGGACCGACCGTGGATGAGTACACGATAGTGCTGCCATCGTGGCTCCAAGTCGGGAAGGCCGTCCCAGGATTCGGATCGCCGCTACGGGCAATGACGCCATACTGCTGTCCCAGAGAGGCAAGTGGACCCTGTCCCACCGACTGAGTGGGCGCAGGGCCGTCAAGGTTGTACCAGACCAGCTTTGCTGGCTCCCAATCGTCCGTCTCCCATGGCTGCGCGTCGTACTGTTGCGCCGAGGTAGTCACCATCATCCGATTCCCAGTCTGCCAAAACACCGACGAGAAAGTCGCCGCGCCAGCCCAGGACTTGTTCAGAGCCGAAAGTCCACCGGGAGTCAAATTCGTCAGCTCCGCCCCGACGTTGTCAGGTTTGACCCCGGCGATCACCGAATTCCAGGGCCAGTTGTCGACGAAGGCCACGAACCCAGAGTCGGGCGTGGCGGAATGGCAGCCGATACAGGTAGGTGTGCGGACGTTGTAGGACTGAGCACGGCTGGGTTGCTGGACCTGCGAAAACTTCAAAGTCGCGATTGTGCCCTCCTCGCCGACGGTAAAGCCGCGCAGAAACGACGTCGTGTCGTCCACCGTGGTGACGTTCTGATTGCCAACCGCAGACGGATCTGCGGCCCAGAACACGATGCTGCCGGCCGCGCTCGCCGAGGCGATCTGGAACTTCACCGTAGTCGCGCCGCCGCCGGCCGCGCGAACCGTGACCGAGATGTCGGATTCGTGTACGTGGGACGCCAGCCCCTGCCAGATGTTCTTGTCCATGATCCACCGGCCAGCGGAGGTGTAGACGACCAAGTCGTTCGCCTCGATATCAGCATGCACGGTAATCTGCACGAGGCCGGTCGTGCCCGTCCAATTGATGCGCGGACGCGTCCAGTTGTAGGGGAAGATCGACCCGTCTTCTGGCTCGGTCACGCAGGGACCTGCACCCGAGGGAGAGCCCGAGAACTGGCTGGCAGCATTGGCGGGCACGGGCGTAGGCGAGTTGGGGTCGTTGATTGGAGTGGAAGGAAAATCCGTGCAAGCGGTGGGGCAGGCGATGGGAACGGCGCCCGGGTCGGTTTGGGCAGGCGTTGGTGGCGGCGTCGCGCTCGCATCGATGTTTGAGATGATAGAGGGACCACCTGATCCCGCGCCGCCACCGCCATCGTTCGACTTACTTCCGGTGCTGGCTCCGTTGCCATTCTCGGCGGCCACTTGCGCGCTGGTGCAGCCGAACCACACAGTAGAGATGACCAGGGCAACGGTCAATTGAAACTTGAACATCATTGGAGTCTTGTCCTCACTTAGAATTGGTTCCGGCTTCCGACCAGAGTTCACACGTCTGCGCGCCAGAATATTGTGAAGTCTTGACGTGGTACCTGCAACCGTTGCGTACCTGCCAATACGCCATGACCGTTGTGAGCGTGCGGCCTCTCGAGCCATCGCCGAGTCCGTACAAGTCTTCCCGCCAGCAGCGAACTGTCCGTCCGAAGGACGGGCACAACCAAGTCGCGTCGTTCGAGCCAAGCAGCATTGCGCCTGTGGCGGAGCAGCTTCGCGGGCTGGACCTGCCCGTGGGCGTTGGCGGCAATCCCGGCACCAACCGCAATACCGTCGGCGGTTCTGTGACCGGCGGAGGAGGGACTGACCGTGCGGGCCGGCTCCGGTGGCTTTGCTGCCAGCCGAGGCAGCTGCGGTGCCTGTGGCCGCAGATCACGAGCGGCGACACCTACGCGTATCTGTCGCCGGTCCACCTGGATTCTGAAGGTAGTCAACGAGGATTCCCGGGCCTCTGGTAGTCCCTATCGCCGTGCCTCGTAGATGCGAGCGAAACCACTACTATCTGAAACGAACAGGATATGGCTTCCGTCTTGCGAGACCCACGGATCGCCCTCCCAGTATGATGATGTGTTGAGGGAAGCCAGAGGGACTGGTGTGCCCGAAAAGGGTACCGATGCGGACAATCGGCTGATCTGAAACAGATCGGATGTCGTACCGTTGCTTGGACCACGAGAGCTCCAGACAAGGGAACGCGATTGATTGAAGAGGGCGGGATCTTCATCCTCGATGCTTGAGTTGATGCCCGCAAGGTCTTCGACAGCTCCCCAGGCTCCCAGCGGGTCCGTGCGGGATGCCGCGTAGAGGCTGACGATGTTGGATATGCCCCACTCGGACTCGAATACCATGAAGAGCCCGCTGGGATCTACGCTGGGTCCCATGTCCAGGGTCGAAGAACCAAGCCCTGACATCTCCGCAGGTGGACTCCATGGCTGGTCTCTGCCCGCCCGTTGCGAGACGTAGAGCCGGTATCCCGCACCTGCTCGGTCACTCGCAAAGTAGATAGTCAGGCCGTTGGGGGAAATGGCTGGATCCTGGTTGGTGCCAGAGCTGGACAGCTCGATCACCATTGAGGCCGTGTTCCACGCTGCATCGCTCGTGGCACGGGCGCTGGACCAGATCTGAAAATTCCCCCCCGTCTCGCTGGCGGAAAAGTAGATTTCCAGCTCATCCCCCGTGAGCGAAGGATGGTGTTCGTAAGTTTCAGCGCTGGTGAGGCCAGTCACCAATGTTGGTGCAGAAAAGGGAGGCCACTCACCGGCTGCATCCCCACCCGCATCTAGCTGGTCTGCCCTCTGGATTGCTACCAGCCGGTCTGCCTTCATACAGCCGATTTCCCCGAGCAGCATTACGGCAACAGCTCTGAGCTGGCGGCCTCTCACGCTACCCATTATGATCCTTTCTTGTGAAGTATTGTAGGCTTGATGGTTGAAAGGTTGGGAACCTTGCCGCTGTCATGCCATCGCCTGACACTTGGTATCAGAACGGTAGCCACGCGGAGCAAGGGTTTCAGCGAAGCGTGCCCTCAGAGCCTCTTGCTGGTAATCTGGCAAGAATGATCTGGAGGGGCCTATGGTTAGCAATCGGTGTGGTGTTGTCGTTCACCGGGCTAGCTTGCTTCCGGACGCCGATGGAGGAACAGCAAGTGGCCACGATGAAGACCATTGGCACAGGTGGAGGGGGCGCGACCAGCACCAACGGAGGCATGGCTGGCACCACAGCGCTGCAAGGAGTTTTCGTGCCGACCGGCAGCATGACCGTGGGCAGGGCGTTGCACACTGCGACGTTGTTGCAAAACGGGAAGGTGCTCATCGCTGGCGGCGGCACCGGCGTCCTAGGTCTAGCGAGCGCGGATCTCTACGACCCCATCGCCGAGACGTTTACAGCTACCGGCAGCATGACCGTGGCGAGGGAGTGGCATACGGCGACGCTGTTGCTGCGCGGGCAAGTCCTCGTTGCTGGCGGATCCCGCGCTGGAGGAGAATCGGATCCTGAAGGAAGCCCTCCGCGCCGCCACCGGCAAAGAGCGGATTGCTTTCACCCCGGCCCAGCGACGTCGCCTGGCCCTTGCCGGCAAAGAGTTGACCCCAAAAGAACGACGGCAGTGCTGCCAGATTGTGAAGCCCGCGACCATCCTGGCCTGGTTTCGACAGTTGGCTGCGCGCAAGTACGACAGCTCCCGACGGAAGACCGGGCGCCCACGCAAGCCGAGAGACATTCGGAAACTGGTGATCGACCTGGCTCTGGCGAACGAGGGCTGGGGTTATACAAGAATCCGCGACGCGCTTGTGCAGGGCTTGAAGATCGAAATTGGGCGGAGCACGGTGGCCGACATCTTGAAGGAAGCGGGAATCGAGCCGGCGCCAGAGAGGGAGAAGAAGCGGACTTGGGAACGGTTCATGAAGATGCACTGGGACACGCTCTACGCCTGCGACTTCTTCAGCGTGGAAGCTCTGGGGCTGTTCGGCACGGTCCGGTACATGGTGTTCTTCGTCATCCAGCTCAAGACTCGCGCAGTGGAGGTTGCGGGAATTCGCGTCGATCCCGATGGTGAGTGGATGAAACAGATGGCGCGCAACTTGGTAGATCCTGTGGAAGGATTTCTTCGCGGAGCGACGCACCTGATCCACGATCGGGACCCGTTGTTCACGGAGGCGTTTGCGGGGATTCTACAAGCAGGAGGCGTGGAGCGCGTGAAGATCCCGGCGCGGAGCCCCAATTGTAATCCGCACGCCGAGAGATTTGTGAAGACCATCAGGTACGAGTGTCTCAATCAGTTCATCATATTCGGCGAGCGCCATCTGCGGTACCTGATCAAGGAATTCGTCGAGCACTATCTGGCCGAGCGTTTTCATCAGGGCATTGGAGGCCAACTCATCAGGAACCAGCCTGTCTCGCCGAATGACAATGGGGCAACTGGCAAGGTTGCTTGTCGCTCGCGCCTTGGGGGCCTCCTCAACTACTACCACCGCGCGGCCGCATGACGTCGGCGATGACTTTGTGGACACTACGGGGTGTGCAGGGCAGAGGCAGGGTGAATGAACAGGCATTGGGGCCAGCATCGGGACTTACGTTGATGCACTTGCTGCTTCCTCCACTTCCGCATGCGCTTGCACCCACGGTAAAGACCAATATGGACGGCACGGTCAGCTTCACGAAAACAGAACACACACGATTCGACATGGTGCCTCCGGTTGCACGTGAGACAGGAGCCACGGACGATCTATCGACCACCCAGGGTAGTCTACTTGGAAACATCTACACTGGCCTCCCTCCCGGTCGAGATGGGGCTGCATGAAGCGCCTCTCTGGTCAGTTCTGGCTAGGATCTTGAACCCGACCCATGAACAGGATGGCACCGGTCGGCTGGTCGCGGAGGAAATAGAAAAAGGGACGGTCCGCGTTGATGACTAACCCGACCGAAGGCAAAGGAGCTCCGGTAGGTCTTATGACTACAGCCGTGGCGGCTGCGGCCTCGGTTCCCTTCTCCGCGACGTCGATGAATGCCTTGTGGATGACATCCGAGATGAACAGGTTGTGCGTGCCATCCATGCCCGAGAAGTCGGCCGTGCCAGGGATGAAGGCCGATGTCATGCCCAGGGCTTCTAGCAGTGTCACCAGGCTCGTCGCGGTTTCGATCTTGAAACGGGGAAGCATAAGAAGAACCGGCTGGCTGGTCAGCCCTGCCACCAGACTCGCCAGCGTGGTCGCGTTCAGCGAGGATTCGACCTGGCTGAACTGTCCCACATCAGGCACCACAACCACCAGCGAGAGGCGCTGGTCGGCGTAAGGCAGGGACGCGGCCACGTAGTTCGTCCCCTGAATGGCCGGGAGGCTGGACCGCTCTCCGTTCATGGAATTCAGCTCCGCCTTCATGAATTTCACAATTACGCTGCTGCCGTCCAGAAGCGCGAACGAGCCGTCGTACGTGTTGAGGGGGTCAAAAGGGGTGTCCCATGCAGCATTGAAGTAGACCGCGTCGGTCAGAACCAGACGGGTCAAGCTATCGATGGAGCCGGCTGGCAACAGATCTTGAATCTTGTTGTTGGTCTGGTCGGCCACCCACGCGTTGATGGTCAGCCGGGATGGATCTGGGGCATTGACGAAATCGAGCAGGTTAACGCCTGCACCATAGTTCTCGGCCAGAGTGTCCAGAAAATCGCTCCTGAAGATGTAGGTCTGCTCGGCCCAAAGCGCGTTGACGATGTCTACCTGCATGGGTCCACCATCACCGCCGAGGAAGCCCTGACCACGTGAGGCCAGAGTCTGGTCCAAGGCATTGAACGCCGGGTGCAACCGTGCTGGTGGCAGGGTGAAGTGAAGTGCGCTGGCCATCTCGGTCGCTGTCGTGGTTGCCGCGCCGGCGTAGGTCATGGCAAGGGCGATAGAAATGCTGGCCGGAGAGAAGACCAGGTTGGTGTTCGTGGTGATCAGCTGCTGGTAGGCGGAAAAGGCAAACGCGGCGTTGTCGGAAGCCAGGGTGGTGATGTCGGCTGCTGGCACCTGTGGATCGGCGATGCGCTGGACGGAAGACATGGCGGTGACGAGGTCCGGGGCAGACCCAGCGTCAGAAACACTTTCGGCATCGGAGGAAGCAGCGTCGGTCGCGGGGACATCGGCCACCAAAGCGTCGCTCTGGGCAGCATCGGGAGCCATGGTGGAATCGCTTGCAGCGGCGTCAGGCGCGACGGCGTGATCACTAGAACCGTCAAGGGCCACGGCAACATCTTGTGACGGCGAAGTGTCGTGGGCGGTGGCATCAGGCACGGGTACTGAGTCGCTTGACCCCGCATCGGGCGCGACGGCGTGATCGCTAGAACCATCAACGACCGCGGCAACATCTTGCGACAGCGAGGTGTCGTGGGCGGTGGCATCAGGCACGGGTACTGCGCTGCTTGAACCACAGCCTACGAGTGCGGCGAAGAGAAGAGCGGTGAGAACGCGACAAGCGGTCCTGGCTGGAATCGAACGAGTCATGGCTGCCTCCGGGTCGAGTGGGCGGTTTAACAGCAAGTTCGAGGCCAAGGCTGAGTCTGTCCCCCGACCGTGCAGTCCGCCAGTCCTCAGAATTCTGACGGTTCGCGAGGGGCTATGTCGCAACCGGTGCACGTGGTTTGGCCGGCTCAGCCGCTGCTGTTGCCTGGGAGTGCCGCCCATCGTTCACTCGCTCGCGCATTTCCTTGCCCACCTTGAAGAAGGCCAGACGCTTGGGCTTGACGGGAACGATTGCGCCAGTGCGCGGGTTGCGGCCATCGTAGGCGCGGTACTGGCGCACTGTGAGCTGCCGAAGCCACGGATTTCGATGCCCTCGCCGCGCATGAGGGAGTCTGACATGCACGAGAAGATCTGTTCGACCAGCAGCTCAGCACGCGCCCAAGGGAACTTGAGCTTGTCGGCGATGATGGTGATGAGGTCGGACTTGGTCATGGATACGGCTTGGCTTTTACACCTTCCCGCGAGCTTCACAAGGTCGGTGGGCAACCTCCCCGACGACTGGCTACACTTCTATTCCTGCGACCGGATCAAGGTTATCCGGCGTCTCCGAGCAGCCGGCCAAACCAAGTCCGCTTCCGTCGTGGGTAGGCCACCAGGCGTCCTGAAAGCCAAAATGTGCCTGAGAGTATGCCACCTGCGGTTGGCGCATCCACGAGTAAGGATTTGTCGATGACCACATCGTAGCTGCCTCCGAGAGTGTCGACCAATGCCCAGTAGAAAGCACGCCCGGTTATTGAATTCTGACGGACCCCTCCTTCGATGACGTGTCCGGTGAAGACCGCATGCGATTCTGGAGACGCAAGGTTGGTCCCGCTTGGGGCAAACAATCCAGACGGGATGAATGACCGGGAGGCGAATTTGAGCTCCTGTTGCTTCTGAAATGCATCGAACGCGTCGGGAGAATCGTAGAACGCAATCTCATGGGCAAACGCCGCGATCTGGGCTTCAGCTATCCCCGGCAGATGCAGCTGCGAGTATGAATGGGCGTCTGGACTGTCAAACACGAAGGGATATGCACCGCTGTCTGGTGCATCTCCCTCCGGCGCCGCCCAGCCTTGAAATGCGCCATCCAGAGGTGTGTCCTTTTCTCGTCGGATCCGAGTCTGCATTCCGATTCGAACGGACGACATTCCCGAAAAATGCGGGTTCATGCCGACCAGATCGCCAGCGCCGTCGACCTGGAGCCAGAGTTCCTCTCCAGCTTTTCCGGCCCAGCGCAGGTATCGTCCAGGCTTCGCGGTGACTACTTGAGCTTGCCCTACGATTTGCTCTGCCAGAGAGGAGAAATCCTCTTGGGTCTGAACCTCAAATCCTATCGTTGAGAGATGGCTGGGCATGTTGCGTGATAGTCAGGATGGAACGACCGACTCACACCGGGACCGTGGGTTACGCTCGGAACCCGTAAGAGAACCAAGACGCAGAGCCACAACGGAGGAGTCGGTCATGAGCAATTGTACTCGATATCTCGGTCTGGATGTTCGCGCAGAAACCATCACCGCCGCCTAGCCGGCCCCTCGATGCTACACCTTTGTCCTTGCGGCCGGATCGGCAACTTCATCGCTTGTTCGACGGCGGTCATCGATGGCCTACGATATTCCACACGAGCCACCCAACCATAGCGCCGGGTACCAGTTGCGCGACCCAGCCCCATTTGCTCCTCAAGCGGAGCCCTGCCGCAGCCAACGTGAAGGCGCTCGCGCCGACGACGAGCAGAAGCCCAAGAAGAAGCATCAACCCGGCATCGTTATACCGGTCCTCGTGCCCCCACCCATACTTCGCGAAAACCCAAAAGCACCACAGAGCGACGCTGACAAGCGCCGCCGCAACGACTACTTCAAACCACATGACGATTCGCCTAATCATCGGCACTCATTCTGCTCTATGGGCGCTCACTTCCGTCGAACTAATGGGGTTTGGCTGGAATGGATAATCGCACGGGAAGCCGGAGTGGTCCATCGTCAGGTAGCTCCCACTTTTCCCGCCGACGATGGACCATCGGTGTGCCCGAGAGTGCCAGCCAGGAACTGTCCAAAGAGCCGCCGCAAGAATCACCTCTTCACTTGTCTTGCGTCGGCCTCATCACGCGCACACAAGCCAATCACTCCAGCCTAAAGGAACTGCGACCAGTGGTGAATCCTGCCGTTTACGTCATCCTGCCGATAGGCGCACAACCGGTCATGCTCCGAAGGCATGATAGAAGTCGATGCGCGGTTAATGATTCGCTTCCGCTTGACGTGCACGCATAGTTCACCTTGGTGCGCCTCATCTGGAGGCCAGTCGTAGTGTATCTGAAGCCAGTTGCCGAGTTCAGCGTTGATGGTCCATGGGCACGATAGTGTACCGTGTGAGTTCGCCAAGCCGCCGGCAACCACATCGGAAAACCACACGTAAACGTCCTCATCGAATTCTCGCTGAGCCTGATTCCAGTGCTTGATCGTGAATCGGCAAGCTTTGGTCTTGTGCCGGTCATTGAGCAAACCAACGTATAGTCGAGATTTCTGGCGGACGAATTCCGCGAAATCAAGGACAAGGTCGGCGGTGCCACCTCGCAAGATGAGCTGTTTGTCCAAGGTGGTCAACCTGGAAAATACAGCGTGGGTAAGCGTCATCCGCGTGGTCATCGAATCGAGCCACTTGAAAAGCAATATCACCGGGTCGCCATCGGACGTGTAGTAGACGGTATTTTGCCTTGAAGACAAAGCGTGGTAAAGGACCAGACCAAGAGTCTTGATGTCGCGCAGATATGCTGGATGCTTGTCTTTCAAGGCGCGTTTTGCCTTTTTTCGCATTCGTGCCGCCATGCGCTCAAGGTGCTGGAAAACCGCGTCTCCACTGAAATTGCGGAATTGATTGTTTGCGAACTGGCGGCGCATCTTCTGATACTGGTCGCGGTCCGCCTGCGTGACGGTATTCTTGATTAGCTTCGACTCAAGTAAATCCTCGACGAATCTCTCGCTGCCTACAGTGGCAGGATTGTACATCGCGAGGACATACCCGTAAAACACCGGGCACACTCGGGGATCCTTGGCATACAGGTCATGGAATGCCAGTGTATGAAAGTCCGCGTCGACTGCCTCCTGTGCTCCTGGGCCGAGCCGCTCCAGGACCTCCTGGCGAACGGTTTCTGTGATCCAACGAGATTGGAGTGGAACATTCTTCAGCGTGGGAAGGTCAGCCGCTGGGAGAATGAGGAAATTCGTATCAAAAAAGTGCAGTGCCTCCGGCCGTAGTCGTCGAATTCTGCCATCTTCGTTCATCCTGCGCTCCAGAGTTTCGTAGGTGCCATCCGGTCACCACAGGTTGGGAGGTCAGGGCGTGCTGGGAGCGGTGCGATTCTACACCGGTTTCCCTGCGGCAAACCCGTCTGCTGCGATGGGTTCGACGGCTGTTCACCCCTTGGGTACGCTTCGGTCGAGAGATGGTCGGCCGACGACAGGAATGGAATTGCGAGGGTAGCATGCCATCAGAACATGCCCCTTCTTGGCAGCGGTATAGTCACCCGGCCCATTAATCATCCAGCCGGAGCTGCTCGGAAATGACAGGACTGCCCGATTCATCGCCAGCCCAAGAAAGACATTCTCGTTCTGCAGTCTGACCACCTTGAGACGCATGACGCAAGCAAGCGGTCCGTTTAAGTGATCGATCGCCACATCACAGACGCATTCACCATCCACGTATTGGCATGGCGGCACCTTTCGAATGGGGAAGACATATATCGAGAGGACCCAACCATTTGCATCAGAGGGATCACAGGCGCGAAAATAGCAGTCTCGTGGCTGAAACACGATGCTGCCCTTGGGGTTTGTCAGCGGCTCGAAATCTTCGAGTCCCCATGCTGTCACCCCCGCACTCGGCCCACTCCAGATCGGAGCTGCAAGAGGATGGGTGATAAGGCCCAACCCTTTCGGTTCTCCTGTCTTGGAATCCCTTCCCGAGATGATCTCGCCCTGATTCTCGCTGGAAAACTGGGCGAATCCATCGACGTGATAGGATAGCTTCGCCCTGCTTTCAGCAGTGAACCCGTCGACCTCTCTCCACTCTATTCGCTCAGGCGGCACGCTGGTCGGGTCGATGGGTAACTTGAAGAGAAAGCCGCTACGAGATTTGTGATATGGCGCAAGGACTGAGAAACCGCCGCCGTTCAAGCCGACGATTTTCGTAAGCTTGCGCGGCGTGGTTCCCGCCTCGGGCACGACTGCTATCGTCGAGGCATGAACTTCGGGTTGCGTACCGCTTATGTGAATGGGAATCACCCTCAGCCCTTCGAACTTTGTATGCAGCCCTAGCTTCCCGCCGTACGCCGTTTTTCGCAAGCACTGGCGAGTGACGGATGTGCCAGCTCCATCTTTGCCGGCCCACCACCGTCGACAAACATGACTCTACCTCACCGCAGTCTTGAGCCCGTGTGCTCTCTTCTTCGGCCTGCCTAATCCTGGCTTCTTGGTCCGTGGCTTGTTGAACAGCGTCGCAAGGCGAACGCCAAGGGTGTCGGCCAGGCTGGCGATGGTTCAATTCTTCCGGCCACCCGCGAGGGCAAGCCGGCTACTTGCTCCGTGGGCTCTTTGCGGTGGTGGGCGTTCCGAAGAGGCTGCCCACGGTTTCGCCCAGACCCTCGGCGATTCTCACCAAGGTCACCAGGGTGACGTTGATGGTGCCAGCTTCGATCTTTTGCCAGTGCTTCAAATCCATGTCGCCTTTTTCCGCCGCCTCTTCAAGCGTCCACCCCTTGGCCTGACGGAGGGCACGCACCTGCAGACCGAGCGCCTTCGCTGCCCGCCGATAGCGGGGAGTCTGTTTATGTAAGCGAGAGGGCCACTCCTCCGCGCTCGCTCTGGCCATGATCGGGCACGATGCGGCACATCCTCCTCAAGGAGTACCGCACATGTGCCGAACTTGAAGAAGTACACGCCCTCGAAAAGCATGTCAGACGGGCAGCGCAGGATGGCCAGAGAACGGGAGGCAATGATGGCGATACGAGCACTGACGATTCCGGTGACCCTAAGGGACATCAGAGCGAAGACCAGGTGGCACCTCGACGAAGACCAAGTTCTCGTCTTCCGCTCATTGAGGAACCAGTTCTCTCCCCATGCCCACGGAGAAGGAGGAGCCCATGGCTGACGTGGTTCTGTGCCCGACGTGCAAGAAGGAGATCGCCTCCGGAGTACGTCTCTGTCCGCAGTGCGGACACCCTGTGCCCCCCAGTGTGCCTCCAGACTTGCGTCAGCCGGCGGCGCAGGTCGACCCCGCACCGCTTCGAGGCGGGCAGCTGCTCCGAAGAACGTTCGAGATCGACACGATCTGCCCACGCTGCAAAAGCCCGCTGCGCCTGATCGCCCTGATCGAGACCGAGGACACCGTCAAGAAGATCCTGTCCGCCATGGGCCTGCCCACAGAGGCGCCCAAACCATATCCCGCAAGACCTCCTCCCGCGGAATCTGGCGGTGAGGGCGGAGACTGGCTGAACTGACGACGCGTCGACCAGGGCGGAATCGAGTAGACTGCTCCGCGTCGTCGACACGGCCTCATCAGCACCCGGGAACGGCGGCAAAAGCTGCCCAGGCGCACCGCGCGAACGCCCTCCAGGTCGTGCAGGCGCGGGTCGGGAGGGTTCCCAGACGCTCAAAAACCCTGTTCGATTTTCCTATGGTCCGGGAATAGGCTCGGATAGGCGGGAAAATCCACCACCACGGCATAGACCTCGGCCGGCGATACCCCCGCCATGAGGGCGCTGCGGCGAACCGGTTTCACTTCTGGATCCATTGGCCGAGATATAGCAGGTCGCTAGGGGGGGAAAATGATCTCCTTGCAGTTGACCGAGCAAAGGCCATCCAAGCCGTTCTGGTCGCCGTCGTCACATTGCTCCGGACCGTTGATGATTCCGTCGCCGCAGTGGGGAGCGAGCTTGCATTGCGGGGTGCAGCCGCCGTACGAGCCGTCCAGGACATCGTAGTGTATCTTAGTATCGTTGCGTCTGTTTCTTGCGTCCGGCGTGTGCGGTTTCTGAGCACTGTGTCGCGCAGTTCCCGTCATGATCGTCATTGCCCAAGGAGTCTCCTGCGCCGAGATCCGGGTCGCCGCGGAGGTCGTGGGGCACCCAGCAAGACTCCGGCACTGCCCTCGGGCACCGCAAGACTCTGGCACTGCCCTCGGGCACCCAGGCTGCGTGACTACTGCCAAGTGATCTCGTCGATGTACACGTTGCCGGTGTAGGCAGCCATTGTGGAGGTGTTACTCAACTGAAGTCCTATGGCTTGCAAGCCGAGGAAGTTGATCGTTGCGGGGAGTGTGAACGTGACCGTTGTCCAAGTGTTGGTAGCGGTCAAGGATACGCCATTTCCCGCGAACCAGGCCCAACCATTCGCCGAAGCGTAGGGTTGGACGTTGAGTCCCGTGACGTTGTCGGCCATCACATGGTACGTGACGGTCTGACCACAATACGCTTGGGGATTCGCAAATTCCACCAGCCTCGACGTCCAACCGGTCGCGGGCGGGGCGGGCGCAGCGGGAAGCGCCGTCAGGGCAACTTTGAGTGAACCGCTACCAAAAGGGCCGTAGTGTTGGTCCCCAGATTGAGTGACAACGGTATCAGTAACTGATGTATCGCCCTGGAATGCCCAGCCATTCGTCGAGCCAGCGGTTTCAAAACCGAAGGCCCCGGTGGCTGTACTCGAGCAAGCCTGAGTTCCTCCGCAGACAGTGATGGCGTCAATGAAGATGTCACCACCTGCAAACGTCCCGCCGCCGCTCACGCCGAGCTGGATGCCGAATTGGTTGATGCCGCCCGGGTAGATGACCGCAGCCGCAGGCACAGTGAATGTCAGGGTGGACCAGGCACCCGCGGTAGGAGTCCCTCCTGTGGTATCGCTCCAATCAGCCCAATTGTTGGACTGGATGTACAAATGCATCCAAAGACTGGTGGTTCCGGCAGGAACCCACACGTGAGCCGTAACCATCGCGCCTGGCCACATATTGGAGGTCGCAGTGAGAGGGGTTATGTCGATCGTCCTCACCGCAGTGGTTGCGGCAGCGCCGCCGTCAACGCCGGCCGCGCTTGTCAGAGCGGGAATCGTGGCCTTGAGCGACTGCGTGCCAGTGAATTTCTGCGTCGTGGATACCGCCAATGTCACGTCGGTGTCTGCCACCCAGCCGTCCGCGGTAGTGCTTTCCCAATCCCAAATGATCGGACAGGTTGTACCCGTGCTGGTGGTGCCGCCAGAGCTGGCCCCGCCTGACGCCGATCCGCCGACAGCCGTCGAACCGCCGCTTGGTGCGCCACCGCCAGGAGCTGCCCCACCACTGCTTGTGGCCCCGCCGCTACTCGTAGTCCCGCCCGACGTCGGGATGCCACCCATGCTACCGCCAGTTGCTGTCATCCCGCCACTGGTCGTCGTGCCGCCCGCACTTGTCTTGCCACCGCTGGCGGTGATCCCACCCGTGGTGGTCGTGCCGCCGCTTCCACCGCTTCCGCCAACCGGGGAATCAGGCGGCGCATCGACACCTGACGTGTCCCCTGCCTCGCTTCGAGCATCGGTTGCTATCGCGCCTGCATCCGTCCCCATCGCGCCGCCCACGTCCGAGGGAGCGTCTGCGCCTCCCGTCGCAAAGTACGCATCTCTGCCTCCTGCCACCTCCGGCGCCAAATCCGACGCACGGTCGGCGGCGCTGTCCACCGACTTGTCCACGGCTGCGTCCATCGGCAACACGGGCATCTGCGCGTCCGGAATCAGGGTGGCGGCGTCGGGTTCTGGAACCGGCTGATCCGGCACGTAGGTGGGCAAGGCCGAGCTGTCAACTGTGTCGGAGTCGCATTGGCCATTCGCCTGGCAGGTCAAGGTCGCGTCCTTGCACGCGACGCCTTTGCACACCGCCAGAAGCGGCAACGGCAGCACCACCTTCTTGCCGTGAACAAAAGACAGCGTGGCGCTGCGCGAGGCAACTGGCAGGCCCACGCTACTGAGCTGGCCCACGGCCACGACGTGAATCGGGGTGGCGGTATCGCGCAGGGGATACAGCCCCGTGCGGAACGGCAGCTTGAAGCGATTCGGTCCTTCGCCCAGATCAAAGGTGTTTAGGTAAAGCTGATTTCCCTGCGGATCCGTGGCCGTAAGCTGGACCTGATCGATATCCTGGGGCACGCGCAGATCGCTGCTGACCTCGACGATGATGCCGGTGTCAGAGGTATTGTCGCGGCTGCAAGCCACAGAAGACAGGAGCCCAACCGGCAGCAGCGCCACCGCAAGACGGGTGCTGGCAAGCGCCGTCATTTGAGGTCAACTCCTGCGGTGGCCGCGCAGTCAGCGCAAAATGGCCCGTTGCCATTACTACGCGTGGCCAGCAGCACCGCCGCAACCCCACCGCCTACCACAACCACGCCAACTGCTGACCAGAACCACCAGCTATGCAAGATCGAAGTCTCGGCCCCTGCTCCGCCGGCCGGCTTGCTCGACGTCGGCTGGGTGAGATCCACTCGGTTCGCAGGCACAGTGACCACAGGCCAGACGATCACTTCAGGCGACGGCCTGGACAAGGGAACCGCAACCGGCTGTGGAGATGGCGTCGCGATCGGCGGGGACAGCGGGGCCGCGCTCTCGGCGGTCTTGGCTGTCTGGGCCTCCGCTGCTGCCTTTGCCTCGGCTGCCGCCTTCGCGGCCCGAGCTTGCTTGGCCTCCTGCTCCTCTTCGGCCTTTTTTGCCTGCGTGGCCTGCTGCTCAGCTTCGAGATCCTGGATTCGCCGCTCGACCTCCCCGCGGTTGGGAGCTTCTGGGGCGCGCCGCAGGTAGTTCCTGTAGAAAGTCAGCGCATCATCCACGTGACCAAGCTTCCTGTGGCACTGGGCGATGTTGTAGAGAAACGTGGCGTCCGGCCTGAGCCGGTACGCTTCCTTGAAATCGTCCAGAGCCTTCTCGTACTCGGCCAAGTCGAAATGGCGCGCGCCGGCCTCGAAGTGCTGCTTGGCGAGCACCTTATCCTCGTCCGGTGAAGCTGCGATCGCTCCCGACGCCAGGCCCCAGACCAGGCCCAGCACCACAAGCCCTGCAACGCGCGTGGAAAACATCGCGAGGTACACTATCATCGCTACGTGGGCTTTGCGCAAGCCAGGAATGAGCGGTGCGCGTTCTGCAGGTCTTCGAAGGCGGAGGAAACGACAGTGGCACAGAGGCCGGCGCCGTCATAGGGCACATCGCAGCTGCAGATCTGGGCGGCGAGAACGCTATTGGGAGAGCAACCCGTTCACGACCGGCACAGCAACGGACGTCACGGTCGCGGTGCCTTGAGTTAGGCCGGGGCTGGTGGCGGTTAGCGTGATAGTCCCCGGGGTCATCTGCGAGCGAATGAAGACGCGATTGATTCCGCCCTCGGTGTACAGATAGAGGTTGTTGGTCGAATTGACCACGCTTTCGTTGACCCCGCCGCGCCAGGTTCCAGGACCGGTCACGGCGAAAGTAATCTTGGGCTCGTTCACTGGTGTGTTGTCCGTTGCTGGGGTGGTGGGGCCGAAGGTGGGAACCCGCTGTCCGGTCGCATCCACGACCTCAACGTCGAACATGGCCACGTCCGCACCGTTGGCCAGCAAACCGCCCGGAGCAGTGTAGGACGTGAGCTTGATAACAGTGGGCGTGCCAGCCGTGGTCAGCGTGTGCTGGCAAACCTGGGTCCCGCTGGCATCGTAGCCGACGGCTTTGATAGTGCCAGTAGCCCACGCGATGCTCGGGAAACTGAAGGTGTACCCATCGGTCGGGGTCGATGACTTTCCTTGGGATGCGCCATTGACGAATAGCTCCACTGACGAGACGTTGTTGGCCACTACGTACATGGTCTTCGTCGTGCCAGCGGGATACGTCCAGTGCCCGACGATGTGTATGTCAGGCTGCGTGTTGCCGGCAACGCGGAACGCGTAGAAGGCCTCCTTGGGCAGACGCACGGCATCGACCTTGCCGCCCACCCGACAGACACAACTGCTACCCGACTCCATCATGGTGTGTGCATCGGCTCCTTGAAGTTGATGACCTCGACCTGCCCGGTGGAAGGTGGCTGGAGCCCGCCGGCGGAAAAGGACGCCTCATCCGCAGCGTCAACTCCATGCGGGATGACGTCCGATGGGATGCCATCGAGATCCGAGGCAAGTGCGAGCAAGAACTGGTCGAGGCGGTGCGTAGTCAAGGACGGGTGGTCAGGCACCCGGGGCGAAAGCCGGTCGTGACCATCCTCGCGGCATCGCCAGCGCAGGGGGCAGCACCGCCATGACGGAGACGGCGATCACCATGCCGGTGCCCGTGGGTGAGCTTTGGTTGATGCGAGCGCAGATATGATTTCCTCGCCCTATTTGCCGACAACCCAAGCGGCAGCGTATTGCGGCTTCAAAACCAGCAGCGCGCTCAGGAAGGCGTACCTGGAGGGGAAGATTCGCCCGGCTGGGAAGCGAGGAGGCACCGGCACATGGATGTGGAGGATCGACGATCTGGACAACTTTCTCCGAGGCGCGCCGCCTGGTGATACCCTTGGGGTCGGATGTCCAGGTGCGCCTTCAAGCGGAGGCACGCATGGAAGACACGAAGAAAGAAAAGTGGAAGAGAAGATGGAGATCATGGATCGCTCCCAAACCCTCGAAACCGGGGGTTTGGCGCAGAAAGGACGGTGGATTTCTGGTTCGCGGTCGAGCAGTGAACCCAAGGACAGGGAAGCTGTGCGAGGTCAAGCTGACGTTGGAGAACGTGGATGCAGTCGAAGCATTTCAGCGTCTCCAGGAGGAGCTACGGAAAGTCAGAGCAGGACAGGTGACCACGGTCGTGAGACAGCGCTTCGACGACTACGCCGTGTCGTTGCTGGAGAAGAAGGTCATGGAGGGTGACATTCGGTCGCTCAAGGGACGGGAGAAGTGGGGGCACGTGCTCCGTCTTCACCTCATCCCGGCGTTCGGTGATTTCTACGTCGACCAAATCCGAAGGTCAGACGTTGAAGCATGGAAGTTGGAGATGGCTGCCAAGGTGAAAGCCGGGGGGTTGGCGCCCACCACCTTCAACGGATGGCTCGCCATCCTGAAGGTGATCACGGCTGCGGCCAACGGCGAGTTTGAGTTGGACCGAGATCCTGCAGCCGACGTGACCACCCTCGACACGAGCACGCATCACACCTACACCGAAGAGCAGCCAAACTCACTCACCGTCGATGAGGTTCCCGGATTCTTGGCGACGATGAACAGCCTCTATCCCCAGTTCTTTGCCATGGTGGCACTGGGGTTTGCGACAGGGTTGCGACCATCCAGCATGCGGCCACTACGGCGGAAGGGGCCAACACCGGACGTTCTGTGGGAGGAGGGAGTGATACTTGTCCGGCGGTCACACGGCAGGAAGCAGGAAATCATGGACACCACCAAGACGAAGGCGCACCAGAGACTGGCCTTGCCCGCTGACTTGATGGCTATTCTTCGTCGACACGTGGAAAACCTCCCGGCTGGAAAGCAGGAGGACCCGGACCTTCTGTTTCCATCCTGCCTTGGGGGCCTCCAGTCACCTTCGACGTTGGACAAGCCGTTCCAAGATGTAGTGGACGCCCTCAAGCTGACGAAGAGAATCACGCCAAGGGGGATGAGGCGGACGTTCCAGGATATTGCGCGCGCAGCGGAGATCGGGGATGTGGTCACCAGGGCGGTGTCAGGTCACGCCACCGAGGCAATGCAGCAACGGTACAGCACCGTTGCGCTGGAGGAGATGAGGGAAGGCATCGGCAAGGTGATCTCCATGGCCAAGATGAAGGAGGCGATGGTTGTCACATCGCATGGTGGTGTGCGAGGTGGTGTGCACGAGGCAGAAAAGAAAATGGCCAGCTAGCGGGGCAACGCTAACCGGCCGTTCTTGCAGACTAATTTTGAGCGGGCGAAGGGACTTGAACCCTCGACGTTCACCTTGGCAAAAGGAAAAAGGGCAAAATCTCCGTCGGACATCTGCGCGGGATCAGGGACTTACCGTCACAGGGAGTCTCAGGCCGTCCACCCCGGTCCCGCTCAGGTGGTGATGGAGGTGGTGATGCATTTCGGGCATCTCGTTACGTTGGAAATCTCGGCGGTAAGAATTTTCTAAGTGGCAACCTGGCTGCTCGGACAGCGTCGTCCTAGAGCCAAAGATTCAGAAGCAGATTCCCGGCGACTAGGACCATGAACACGACGACGCTCGTAGCGCTCTTGAGATTGAAAACCTGTGCATGAACTTCGGACGCAAGATTTTGCGCGCGGGCCGCCTTCCAAACGCTCAGCACGGACCGGATATTATGCAACATGATTGGGATGGATATGCCCAGCCAGAAGAGGCTGATGGCACGAACGGGTGTGACTTTCCAGCCCAGCTTCAGATAGATCGCGTAGGCGAATGTCACGAAAAGAAGCCCCGCTGCTGTGTTGCCGAGGACAACACGCCAGTTGAACTGACGTTCGCGCTCCTTCTCGGCATGCCATTCCTTGAGTACCTCGTTCAACTGCGGGATGAGGTTGGTGGCCCCCTCGACGAATGCCTTCAAGTTCTGTGTGGTCTTCTTGATATCCTCCATCGTCTGCTTGGCCTTGTCGGGCTCGTTGAGCCCGGCCAGGTCGCGCAGGTGGGGAACCAGGCGGTGGGCGCGCTCGATAGTCTGGTTGACGTTCGCGAGCACTTGGTCCGTCTTTTCGACGGCCCGCTCAACGCCAGTAACCAGTGGGGACTCCTTCGCAAGAAGGGCGCTTGCCTCTCGAAGCGTGGTTCGGATACTGCGCTCAACGATGACATCGACCTTCTCCTGAGCGCCTGCCACGAGCTTTCCACCGATTGCACTCGCACCATCCTCAACCTGCTTGATGATGGTCTTCCCCGCGTCGCTGACTATTGGGTGGATAGCTTCGCCGACGCTCTCCACCATCTTCTTCGCGTCGTGGTCACGAAAGCGTTCGATGGTCTTGGTCACGTACGACTTCGTGCCAGTCGTCCAGCTTTCTACGAAGTCCTTCGCCCCCGTGATCCAGTCGTCCACTGCGGGCTTCGCGCTCGAATGCCAGAATCTCTTGGCGTCTGCGAGAGTTTCAGAGCCAGCTTCTCCAAACCAGGCCATTGCGACCGTCCTTTCTTGCTGCGACTTGCTATATCGGCTGCTCCGGGGCACGACTGGAATTCGGCGCATCGGGTGTTCAAATCTCAGTCGGCGAAGAACTAGCGGCTAAAGTTCGAGCCTGATGGCTCGAACCTTCGGCGACGCATGCCTCTGAGCCTCGGTCGATGGTCTCCCAGAATGCACCGGACGACGCACTAGTTGAGTATAACGCTGATCGTCGGGATAGACAACATGTCAGGCGCTGGCACGCCAGCAGCCCGCCGGTGTGTGGACCGGGCGCGGATAACCGTGCGCGGACAACTTGCCGCGTGCCCCGGCATCCGGTAGATTGCCGCTGCCTCCCGAGGTCTATGCCGCGTCGAGCGCAAGGGGGATTTCCCTCGCATTTGACGCATTCCTTCCTAGCGGACCACATGTTCTTGACGGGGGGGGCAGTCCCATGGCAGTGTTGGTTCGTCACCTCGACTTTGATGAATGAGGCGACGTTTTTGGAAGGCCCCGTGAACCGGGGCCTTTTTTTTGTGCGTCCTGGGAGTTGCATGACGCATGCTCGCTTTCGTAGGATACTCACGGTATGGATCGTACCGCCGTTTTTGTGGATGCCGGGTACCTGTTCGCGGCAGGTTCCAAACTAATCGCAGGTGAGAAGCTTCCACGCGGTGAACTGGACCTCAAACACGATGTGGTGATTGGGTTTCTGACAGGGCTGGCCAGGGAACTCACCGGGCTGCCTCTTCTGCGAATCTACTGGTACGACGGCACAGCCATCGGTCCAACGCCGCAGCAGCTCGCCTTGGCCTACCGACCGAACGTGAAACTTCGGCTGGGCTTCGTGAACCAACACGGACAGCAGAAGGGCGTCGACTCCCTGATCGTTACCGACATGATCAACCTAGCCAGAAACCTCGCGATGGCTGCGGCGGTGCTCCTGACCGGCGACGAAGATATTCGCGTTGGCGTCCAGCAGGCTCAGGAATTTGGCGTGTTGGTGCATCTTCTAGGAATCGAGCCCGCACGAGACAATCAGTCGGGTTTCTTGGTCCAAGAGGCCGACAATGTACGCGAGATCTCGCGGTCTGAAATCCAGTCTTTTCTGTCACGGACCCGCGCCGCAGAACGGGAGCCGGACGCTGCCGCTATCGTAGTTGCCCCACACGAGGGAGAGCGGGTGTCTCTCGCCGATGTTGCCAAGACTGTCGCGGCGGAACTCAGACCGGAAGAAATCGAGGCGGTTTTGCTGGAGGCTGCTGCGGGTGGATCAGGATCGGTTCCGTCCGCTGTCGATCGAAGACTTCTCGTCGCGGGATCAGCCGCGCTTGATGGCGCGCAGTTGACGTCGTCTGAGAAAAGACAGCTTCGCACAGCTTTCCTAGATGCCTGCCGTACAGCGCCCGCGAAGCAGTAGTAGCGCCAAGTGACCGAAGGCTCCTCGACCATGGCCACCCCATCGCAACCCACGTGGAGCGGTTTCTTGACAACGGCGGGTCGACGATCTCGCCGAGCGCGGCGCCATCTCTGTCCGGGTCCCCGATTTCCTTCGTATTGACGATACCGGTCGATCACGCTCATGACGATCGGAATCCCGCCGATCTGCGGGATCGCTTCTACTTCAACAATTCTCGCGGTGAGTTTCCGCGCAGCATGGGGTGATGGCGCGCCCGCCGAGGCGGAGTCGGACACCTGGACATCTGTTCCCCTTGATTTGTGCTATCATGGGCGATAGCATGTCTTTGTCAGGCACCACACCCCAATGAGCACGCCGGAAAAACTCTTTGAGGAGTGGTGCCAGTTCACACCGAAAGACGCTGACTTTGACGATGTGCGAAGAGTGGCGATTGATTACCTCGGGACGGACAATGTCCGGGATGGGGCACGTGGCTCTCATCTGCTGATTATCGACGGACCTCTAACGCGGCTTGCGTGCAAGGTGCGCGACTATGGCTACGATGAGTTAGCGTGGATTCGAGAAACTATTTCGATCCCGACTCACGGTGGAAAAGTGAAACCTGTCTACGTCGCTCGATTGCTCAAGTTGATTGCCTTCAAGCTTGATACGCAAAAGTCAAACAAACCATGACCACCAAGAATGACGCTCCAATGATCGAACAACTGTGCTCACGGCACTACCCGGTCGAAATCCACCACGTCGCCGAGGAGGGCGCCCCCGGTTACTATCTTGCCTTCTTGCCGGACTTCGGTGAGTCCACCTGTAGTGCCACGGGTGACACTATGACCGAAGCGATCGAGCGGCTGTCCGATGTGAAGAGGGAAATCCTTCAACACTTCCTGGACACTGGGCGAGATATCCCGGATCCCTCCAAGGGACCGCATGATGCGCCCGTGCTTCAGCAAATGCCGCTGCGACTTCCAAAGGACATTCACGACAGACTGAAGCAGCGGGCAGAGCACTCAGGCATGAGTCTCAACGCCTACGCAACCCGGGTGTTCGTGGAACATCTCACCATGATAAGCATGGAGGCCCAAGCGGAGGCGCTCTTCCAGAAGCTGACCATGAAGCTAACCTCGCGCTTGGGGTGGGAACCTGCTGAGCCAGTCTGGCGAACAGAAGGCATGTCGTTCGTTGAATTCCCTGACATCAAGGGATTCAGGCCCGTCGGGAAGACGGTTCCGGTCGTCTTGTACGCTTCGAAAAGCAACTCGTTTGACACCCCGCTGGAGGGCCTGACCACCTCTCCGGGGTTGGCACAGTGCCCAAAGTGGGAGGGTCGCCAATGATCATCGCAGAATCCCATCCCACCGAGGCGATGAAGCTCGCGAATCAGGTCGCAGCCTCCATCACACTCGTGCAAATTCAGCCCCGACACATACGCATGGAGAGCCGGCTCAGGCCAACTTTTCCCGAGGCCAGGACCCAGTTTGTGGCAGCCTTCAAGCAGGAGGCTGGCACGTTTGAACTGAGAGAGGCAGATCGGATTCTGGATGTCCGCGTAGGCGGTGAGGTCCGCTTCTATCTGAGGAACGATGGACCCGAGAAGCAGCCTGACGACTGGGTGGCTCGAATCGAGTTCGAGTTCATCCTCACATACTGCCTCCCACCTGGACCCATTCCCACCGAGGTGAGGCGTCTTGGGCTGGCTGCGTTTTCGAACGTGAACGCTCGACTGGCGTGCTGGCCCTACATCCGACACCAGGTCAACCACCTCGCGTCGGAACTTGGCATACCATTTGTCATGCCGACTCTACTGTTGAAGTCAGGCGACGCGCCAACGCCGGCTGCTCCCAGATCTGCCCACCCGAAGAGCGGGGTTGCCGCGAAGAAGTCTAAGCGCAGGCCGAGGAAAGCTACCGCTCGGATGTAGCTTGGGGGGGCTGCCCGGGTCCTCCCCCGCCCCGGCCCACGACAACGACAACGAAAACGGCTGTGCTTGTGTCGGCCTGTCCCTTCGGTGTAGACGATCTTCGAGAAGCGCGAGTTGGCGGTCTGGTCGAGCGCGGCACCATCTGTGTCCAAGTACCTGATCTCATCGGCTTTGACGACATAGGGCGATCGTGCTCCGCGCGTCCGAAACCCCGCTCTTCTCCTCGATCGTCTCCACCGCCATCGCGTTGTCCATCGCGTAGCCGGCGAGGTGGAATGCCATGCCGGCCAAGACGACCTTGATCAAGAACCTCGGATCTGGTTCCTGCGCGGCCTTGTCCTCGGTCATCTCGTCCTGGTCTTCCATGCTTTCACCAATCGGCCGCACACGGCCGCCTTCCTGCTCTCGCCCTTGCTGTCCAGGTATTCGGACATGGTCTTGAGCGCCTCGACCAGGTCATCCTTGGCGGCCGTGACCGTCGAGCCGGTCCCATATACGCCCTGGACGGAAGGGGCCACGGCTGACCAGATCCCTTCCTCCTCCCAGAACACGAAGTCCTGCATCCGCGTCGCGGCCGTGGCCTTCCAGGTCCCCAGCAGATGCCTGCACAGCTCGCGCTCGCCCGGCACCTTCGTGGATTTCTCCAGCAGCGCCAGCCGCGTGAACAGGCAGTCCTTGGCCCCGGCGGCCGTCCCGCCGATGCCTAGGATCCCGGGAAGCGCCAGTGCGTGGCAGCGCCATCCCCCGGGGGGACGCCGCGCCTCCCAGAAACCGAGGTCGTACACCGGGCGCGGCCTGGGCTTCTTCAGGCGGTCCTTGAACGGGTCCATCCCGAGCCCCAGCATCACCTCCTCCATCGGAATCGTGCGGACGCGCCCGGCGCGGAGGTCGGCGAGATGCCTCTCGACGACACGCTGATCTTCGGCGTCCTCCCGGGCTTCCGCCGCCGCCCGGGCGGCCTTGCGCCTGCTCCGGCGTCGGCCCTCCCGCAGGAGACGGTTGATCTCCTTGATTGAGAGCAGCCTGTCACGATCGCGGAGCCGCTTCCGGGCCACCAACAGGCCCTCGTCGTCCGCCAATTTCTCCAGCAGGGCGGGAACATCCTTGTGGACAAAATTCCAGATTTCTCTCGGGGCCATCCTCGCCGTCCTCTCCTTCAGTCGGATGAGGGCCTTCCAGTCGACGGCGCGGCTGGCTGGCTGATGGACCGCTGCCACACCAATCTGATGGATGTGCCGCAGAGCCGCCGCCTGGTGCGGCCTGCTCGCCTTGAAGGCGGTGAAGTCCATGTCTTCCAGGCACTGCAGGAGGCTCAGACAGCCCGTGAGAACGTCATTGATCCACGTGGCCGCTGATTTGCGGGGGAGGCGCAGGCCGCCGCCCCAGGGCTTCTTGTTCTTCATGGTTTTCCTCGCTTCCTCATCGTCCACCTTGAGGCAGGGCTTGCAGCGGACGGACACCCAGTTCCGGCGCCTGGTGAGGCGGCCGGGCTTGCCGCAGATTTCGCATGTCCGCATGGACTCGCGGGTCGCCCTGTCGAGCGCGGCTTCCGTCGCCTTGTCGAGGCGTGGATCGGACGGCGTGTCCTGATCGCAGAAGTGAACTCTCAGGGAGCCGTACTTTTCCTTGATTTGCCAAACACAGAGGTTCGGATCTGCTGACAGCTTCGCGGAGAGGCGATCGATGAGGCCGTGCCACCCATCACCAACGCAGAAACCATCAACGGCGAAGCGACACGCCTTGTTCGTGGGGACAGTCCGCGCCTCGCGATACAGCGTCGGGTAGCGTTCGACCAGCTCCACCACATGGGCTGGTGACATGTCGAGCCGGTTCCGCTTGCCCGAGGCCGCGAGCAGCTTGGCCCGTTCGTAGACAGTTTTCGAGCGGAAGTCGGCGTGCTCTTTCCAACCCGCAGGGATCTTCATTCTTGACCCTCCTTCCGTGGTCTCAGGCTCTTCCTCCGCGCCTCCTCCGCCGCGCAGCCAATGCACTTGACCGACCAGTAATCCTCTCGCCGCTCGTTCTTCCCAGGCTTCCCGCACCATTCGCACGTGATCCGCGATTCCGCCACCGCCTCCGCCAGGGCGGCGTCCGTGGCCTCCTCGATCTCATCGGGGGGCAGGGGGCTCATCTCGAAGTAGACCCTCAGCAGGCCGAACTTCTCCTTGATCTGGCTGACGACGAGGTTCGGGTCGGCGGACAGCCTCGTCGAGAGGCGATCGACGAGCCCGAACCAGCCGTCGCCGATTCCGAAGCCCTCCCTGGCGAAGGGCCGCGACGACGGGACGGGCGGGGCGTCGGCCAGCCGGTAGAGGCCCGGATACCGCTCGATGAGCTGCTTCGAGTGCTCGACGGTCATCTCGCGGAGGCCGTGGGGGGAGATCCCAGAGCCGAGGAGGCCCTGGGCGAGGCACTCGCGCAGGGTGGGCGGGATGGGGATGCCGAGCTTGGTGGCGTTCGGGTTCGAGAAACCTGCGGTCCTCAGCTTCTTCCTTCTCGGAGCTGGCTCGGTCGTCATCTTCTAGCCCTCCTCGCGCGAGTTCCGCCGGACGTTGGCGCAGATTGCCGGATCCTTGTGGGACAGCTTGCCGCCGCTCCTCTTTAGACCTTCTTCGGTTGTGATCCCTGGTCCGCCGCATTTTTCGCAGGTGGCTGTCACCTGTCTGGTGGGATCGTTTTCGATCTCAAGCCTGTAGCGCGGACGGGGCTTGCCGTCTCGCTCCTGGACGACGATCTTGGCCAGGAAATCGACGACCGGCATCGTCGAGAACTCGTGCATGGGCTCGTCCTCGATGGGCAGATCGAACTTATCGACGGGGCGAGGGTTGTAGGGCAGGCGCTCGCGCCGCTCGACCGCTGGCGCCGTGGCCACGATCATCAGCGGCCGATACTCAGTGCCGTCGAGCCAAGGTCGATAGCCGTCATTGAACCAGCCACCGAAGTCCTCTGGCGCGTCGACGAAATACAGCGCGTGGTTGCTGTACACCTCCCCGTTGTCGAAGATGTAGATCATCGTTGCACCGTCATCAATGCTGCCCGGACATTAGTGGAGCTGGTCTTGTCGTAGCCATACTTGGCGCAACCTTGGCCACGGCGTGGATCGCGTCCTCGGGCTCGGACCAGTTTGAGGGGGGACGGTTGAGCGCGGACTGGCCGGAGAATTTGGACCGGAGAAGAAGGATGTTCTTGAGCGGGACGGACGAGGCAGGTTTTTGTCATTTTGACACCCCGTTCCCAGTTTGTCTCCTAACCCCTACATCGTCAAGCAGGTCTTTGTTCCCTTAGATCTTCTTGTTACCCGACCCCCTGACGCCTTGCTCCCCACCAGGGAACAAGTGCCTTTGATGGGAACATCGTCGGGAGTATCCTTGGAAAATGACCGCCAAGAAGAGCCTCGCCAAGAACGGCAAGATGCCCGACCACGAGAAGATGGCGATCTACCTGCCGTGCGCCCTGGCGCAGGAGCTTCGGATCGCGGCGGTGCTGCAGCGGCGGACCATCAGCGCCGTAGCCGAGCAGTGCATCCGCGACGGCCTGCCCAAGACCGCGAAATGACCAGGACTGGCCCCGTGCTGCCCTGTCCGATGCACCTACATTGTTGGACCGACGTGAAGCGGCAGCAGTCACCTGGCTACTGAAACATCGTCCTACCTTTTCAAACTTGGGCTTGTCGATAGCCGTGTTCGCGGTCGGCCCGGCCGGAGGGGCGGAAGAATCGCCCTGCGCAAGAGCAAGCCAGGCGGAACCCCGAGGGCGTCAGCGATTGCAACCAAGGTCGCTAGAGTTACGTTCTCGACGCCACGCTCAATGCTGCGCACGTGAACTGCCCCAAGGCTGGCCCTCTCGGCCAGGTCCTCCTGGGTGAGGCCCTGTCGCGCACGTAGCCGTCGAATGTTCGCGGCGACGAAGCGCTGGACCTGAACGGTTCGGGCAAGCTGCATCTGCCGCCCGAACTAGCTCGTGCTCTATTTCTAAAACAGCCGCTATAGGATACATTACCCAGGGGAATGGTTTTCTGTGCATGAGAGCCGTAGCTGCAACCATCAATCTCGCAAGGTTTACGCTCTGGTCGTCTGTATTCTGCGCGTTGGGGCCATGGCGAACATGAGGTCCTTTTCCGTGGTTCCAATGGCAGAAGGCCGTCGGCCATGACGGCTGAGCCACACTTAGACGCGGTTGTGGGCACCGTGCTCGAAGGTGCGTACCGCATCACACGTCTCATCGGCGAAGGCGGCATGGCTGCGGTGTACGAGGCCGTGCAACTTCGTCTCAACAAGCGTGTGGCCGTGAAGGTCATGGCGCGTGAACTGGCCGCCAACCGCGAGGCTCTGGCGCGATTCCACCGCGAAGCCGAGATCACCTCCCACCTAGGCCACCCTCATCTCGTGAGCCTCATCGACTTCGGCACAGCGGAATCCGGCGAGCCCTATATCGTAATGGAACACCTGAGCGGCGAGGACCTGGAGCATCGCGTGGGACGTGTGGGTCGGCTGTCCATCGCGAACGCAGTTCACATCACCAGACAGATCGCTTCGGCGCTGGCAGCAGCCCACGGTGAAGGGATCGTGCACCGTGATTTGAAGCCTGCAAACGTCTTTCTGCTTCAGCCACCAGGCGAGCCAGACTTCGTGAAGGTTCTCGACTTCGGCATTTCTAAGGTCAAGGCGGCTGGAACCAAATTAACGCAAACGTCGACGTTGATAGGGACCCCGCAGTACATGTCGCCCGAACAAGCCACTGGTAGGATCGACGAGATTGACCACCGCACCGATCAATGGTCACTAGCGTGCATTGTTTGGGAGATGCTGTCGGGACGTGCTCCCTTCGTTGCTGACGATCTGGCGACGCTGCTCTACCAGATCATCAACCTTGACCCTCAATCCATGGTCACTCGGGTACCGAACCTCCCGCCGGAAGCCCAACGTGTGTTGCGGCGTGCATTGTCGAAAAAGCTGACGGACAGATACCCTTCGATAACCGACTTCTCACGCACGTTCGAGGCTGCCGCGACGGGGCGAGGGACCGAGGCCACTTCACCACCGACAGCTGTTCCCCACGCTGCATCGACGAAGGAAACAATTGCCTACGGCTCGTCCACGGTAGCGCATCTGCCGCCATCCCCTATCCATCCCGACGAAATCAACCGGGGCACCGGCAAGCAGCCAACAACTCTATCGCAAGCTATGGGCGAACTGCCCCACAGCGCCGCCGACCGTCGCCTGAAGCCGGCGTTTGCGATAGCCGCCGGAGGCGCCGCCACTGGCGCGTTGCTGCTGGCGACATTGTTATTGTTCCGTTCAGGTTCGACGCACAAGCCGACTCCAACGCCAACCAGCGCCGCCCCCGCAGTGACAGCTCCTGTTCCGCCACCGGGACAAGCGCAATTCGACGCGAAGCCACCCGAGGAGATCGCAGACCACGGCGACTTCACGGTGAAGTACGAGCCTACGAAGAAGAAGAAGCTTAGGAAGATTGCCGAGGTCGTGGAGGGAGCAGACGCCATATTCGAGAGCCTCATGCAAGTGCTCAACGCGCAATTCGCACTGGCCAAAGACCTGCCCACAGTGTTCCGGGAGTGTGAAAGTGAGGAGAATGCCTTCTACAATAGGGACGACGACAAGGTCACGATATGCTACGAGTTTGTCCAATATCTCGATCGGGTTTTCCCCAATGCCAGACTGACCGATGCATTGGTCTTCTTCCTCTTCCACGAACTTGGGCATGCGCTGGTCGAAATCGATCGACTCCCCAGCAAGGGTGGCTACGAGGTCGCGGCGGATCAGTTTGCAACCTACGCACTATTAGAGATGGTTGAGCATGGAAGCGACACGGCCGTCGGTGCCGTCACAATCATCGACACAGACGACTCCTTGGACGACGAAGGCCACGAACACCTGCTTGGAAAGCGGCGCGCAGACAACGTTATGTGCTGGGTCTACGGGGCGGACCCGAACAATGAACGTCTGAGGAAGGCCGCCAGGCGTGACGGGTTACCCGAATCGCGGCTAGACCAGTGCAATGTGGAATACGAGTCCATGAAGGACTCCTGGTCCAAACTCCTTCAACCACACCTAAAACGAACTGTGGCAACGTCGCCGGCAGCACCATGACGGGTATGAGAATCAAATTGGGTGGTGGCCCGTGGCTTGGCCGGGGCGACATTTCACGTCTGACGCGAGAATGCGGCCACGAAACACCTAGCACTACTGATTCAAAAAGGGAGTCGTCCGTCGGTGTTCACGGGCATGTGCACCAGGCGGTCCCATCGATCGCGGTCTGTGACACAGGGGACATCGGGGTAACCATGTGGCCAGGACGCGCACGACGGCCAGGCGCACGGTGATGAAGGAATCCCGGAAGTGTCGCTCCGGACGTGCTGCCGTCCGCACCGTCGTGACGATGCGACGCTTTTCGCGTGGCGGTTTTTCCGGCCGAGGGGGGAAAAGCCCTGGAACGCTCGGCAACGATGAACGCGAAGCAAACCAGCACCATGGACACATGATGGTTCCAACCGCGGAAGGAGCGGCCCTCGTAGTGGTCCAGTCCAAGCTCTCCCTTGGCGTCCTCGTACACCCGTTCGGTGCGCCACCGCTGCTTGACTCTCCGAACGAGCTGGCGCCGTGACATGTTCGCCGGCAAGGTGGTCGCGGTAAAGTCCGTCGCTGCCTTCTCGCCATGGGGCCATTCCATGAGCAGCCAGACCGCTTCCCGCTGCGAGGGATCAACGAGGTCGTCCTGCGCGAGCACCACACGTTCGGTGGCGAAGCGCGACGACATCTTCCCCTTCGTTCCTTCTCGCCAGGTCACCCGCCGAAAGCCACCTCGCCCGATGGCGTCGGCCAGATCACCGACCGCCACGGGGTCACCGATTCGGCGTCCCAGCGAATCCAGGCGCCACACCGTGGTCGTACGGTGTAAGCCGACGGCGTAGCCCAGACCCTCGCAGCGCACGCGCCGGCGAAACTCGGAGTTGTCGCCATACGCGCTGTCGGCCAGCACCAGCCCAGCCGGCAACCCGTCCGCGATGGCACGCTCGATCATCTCGACCCCCAACTCGGGCTTGGTCTTGAACGTCACCTCGTCGGGGATGTGGGCCTCGGCCCGCCGCGATGGATCCTCGGTCCAGCTCTCGGGCAGGTACAGCGCGAAGTCCACCGGCACGTGCTCCGTGCGTGTGGCAATGGTCAAGCTGGCCGCCACCTGACAATTGGCGATCTTGCCGATGGTGCCTGAATACTGTCGTTGCACGCCCACGGAGTGCGTGCCCTGCTTCGGGAAGCCCGTATCGTCGATGATCCAGTCCGTTACAGGCTCCCGAGCCGTCATCGCCGCCAGCGCGTAGCGCGCGGCCTCGCGGCGCACGTCACGGTCGGACCATTCCGCGCCCCGAGTGAAGTACGTCAGCCGCTCGTGGGCGGCGTTGACACCCTCCGGGTCGGGGCACGCTCGCGCCGCCATCGGCTCCATGCTTTTCCGCTCTCCGTCGCCCATCAACCCCAAGGCGTAAGTGGCAAACGACGCTCGTTGCGGCGCCGTTCGCAAGACTTCCCCAATCCGGTGGAAGTACGCGGCCAACCGTCGTTCTCCCTTACGATCCAGCAGGTATTCCATCCCCACTATGTCGCCGATTTCCCGCCAGACTGGCAACTTTTTGAATCAGTAGTGCTAGGTTCGCTGCCGGTGAGCGCTTCAGCATCCTCCGTTCAATCTTCGATGACATCCCAACCCACCCAAGAAAGGAAGAATCCGATGTCCAGATTCAGAACATGGATTGTCATTCTAACCGTTGGCCACCTCGTGGCCTGCTCTTCAACGTTTAAGGAACTCTCGCCCACCCCCTCGGGTGGAGGACAGCCTAGTACTACTGTGTTGCAAAAGTTGACCGATACTCAGCCTGGGTTTCGCATGTTCCGGCCCGCTCCTCCGTCGAGAAATCGAAGCGCACGTGCAGAAAGCACTTGAAAACAAGGCCCGGCGCAAGCATCCGTATTCGTTACGATGCAAAGACTTCAGCCCGCGCCGAGCACCCAAAAGGTGCGCCGAGATTCGCTTGGAGGCAAGCGCGGAGATGGACACCGACGCAGCCACCGCATCTGCCGTCCGGACCCGCGCCGGATTCACATTGGGCGTCCTGACTCAGGTTTGACTGGCTATGGCGGCCTCGGGCAATTTGGCGGTTTCGTCTGCGACCTCGGCGTAGACGCAGTCCTGCGCAAGCTGTTCTTTCGCCTCAAGTCCGGTGTCCTGGTCGTCTACCCAATGGAAGCGCAGATGCGGCTGTTGATCGATGCGGCAGCAGTTGGCGAGCAGCGCGTATTCGGCGTGGAGGCGTTGTCGGCCGATCCGCTCTTCCTGCATATGGCAGGCGGGGTTGTGCCCAGCATCGACACCATCTACCGAGATCTGCGCCGTTTCGACGAGCAGGCCATTGTGGACCTGGAAGCGTTGACGGCCGAGCATGGGCTGGCCGCCGTGCGAGCCAAGCGCCGTGCGCTGGTCCACCTGGACGTGGACACGACTGTCGAGCCAGTTTTCGGTGACCACGAGGGCGCGCTGCCGGGATACAACCCGCGCTACCATGGACGCCCCAGCTATCACCCCATTCTTGCCCGTTGTGCGGAGACCGACACCATCGTGGGTGCCAAACTTCGTCGCGGCGACACATCGTTCGGCGACGCCGATGCGCCCATCATTGGCGCGTGGATCGACCGGCTGCGCGAGGCCACTGGCGCCAAGACGCTGATTCGCATGCGCATCGACTCGGCCGGCGACTGTACGAGGGTGATGCGCACGATCGACGAGAAAGGCGCGCATTTTCTCATCAAGGGCAAGACCACGTCCGACCTGTGCTCGGCCATCTATCGGGTGCCGCCGGGTTGTTGGTGCACGGTCGACGTGGACGCCGATGGCAAGCCCACGCGCCAAGTGGCGGAGGTGGATTTCGAGCGCGACGAATGGAAGAAGCAGGGGCTCACAGTGCGGGTCATCGCAGTCCGCTCCAAGGAGCGCGACACCGGAAAGCAGTTGTATTTGTGGGATGACAGCGAGTGGACGGCGCAGGCATTCCTGACCAATGACCTGGACGGTGACGCCGACGAGTTGGCGCGGGATTACGACGGGCGTGCGGGAATCGAGCCACTCATTGCTGAACTGAAAGGCGCATTCGGCATTGGCAAAGTGCCGTCGGCTGATTTCGAGGCCAACCACGCTGCGCTACTGATCAAGCTGCTGTCCCACAATCTCCTGCGCCGCTACGTTTTCGCCATGGCGCCCGAGATTGCCGCTTGGCGCGCGACCTGGCTTCGTCGGGCGCTCATCGTGGTGCCCGGCCGCTTTGGGCGACACGGCCGCTCTCCGAATTTGCGGTTGGCGCCGCGACCTCATCTCATCAACTGAAAAAGCGCGTGCAACGGGCGGCGACGGTGTTGGGGGTAAGGGGGCCGTGTATCCGCGATTCGCGATCTTGCGTGCTTGGCACCCTTTCGCTGTCCATTTTCAGACCGCGATGCCCCTTTGGACTACCTCACGCCTGTGCATACTGCGACCAACCATGGGGTATGCGAAATCGACGCTCAGGGTGCCCGAAACTGCGGGCATGGCAAGAAAACCGGTCGCTACAGAAGAGCGCTTCCAAGACTTCATCACCCGCCTGTTCGAGGCCGTCGGTCACGCTGACCGTCGAGAGCCGTTGCGGGCCTATATCGCTGGGCTGCTCTTGCCCGGCGAGCGGAAGAGCGTGGAGCCCATGGCGGCGAGGATCGATCCTCGCAACGTGGAGTCGCGCCACCAGTCGATGCATCACTTCGTAGCCGATGCGCCCTGGGATGAAGGAGCAGTCCTGCGGGTGGCACGTGATTGGGCCCTGGAGCAGTTCGAGCGCCACGGCCCCATCGAGGCTTGGGCCGTCGACGACACGGGTATCCCGAAAAAGGGTAAGCACTCAGTCGGCGTCGCGCGGCAGTACTGCGGGGTGCTCGGCAAACAGGACAATTGTCAGGTCGCCGTTACGGTGTCGCTAGTCAATGAGGTCTTGAGCGTTCCAGCCGCACATAGGCTGTATCTGCCGGAGATCTGGGCCAGCGACCTTGGGCGACGGAAAATCGCGCGGGTGCCCACGGACATTAGGTTCCAGACCAAGTGGCAGATCGCGCGCGACCAGATCGCGCGGTTACTGCAGGAGGGAGTGCCCAAGGCACCGGTGGTTGCTGACGCTGGCTATGGCACCACCACGGAATTTCGAGACTGGCTGGCCGCACAGGGCTTGGTGTATGCAGTCGGCGTCCAGAGCGAAGTGACGGTGTGGTTCGAGGACAACCAGCCGCCATCTCCTAAGGCTTGGCCGGGACGGGGACGGCCAGCAACGTTGCTGCGCCGGACAGAAAATACCCAGCCGCTCACCGTCGCCCAGCTTGCCTCGTCGCTGCCCAAGTCGGCGTGGAAGTCAATCCGGTGGCGCAGCGGTACCAAGGGCGACATGCGCTCGCGTTTTGCGCGAGTCCGCGTGCGAGCCGCCCACCGCGACTACTGGCGCAGCGAACCTCGGCCCGAGGAATGGTTGCTCATCGAATGGCCAAACGGTGAGTCGGCGCCAACGAAATTCTGGCTCTCCAACGTCGCGGCCGACATGAACATCACGGACCTGGTCAATCTGGTCAAACTCCGCTGGCGGATCGAGCGTGACTACCAGGAACTCAAGGACGAGATCGGGATCGACCACTACGAAGGCCGCAACTGGCCAGGCTTTCACCACCACGCTGCCTTATGTATAGCGGCCTACGCATTCCTCGTCGCCGAGCGTGCTCGGCTTTCCCCCCCGGCGCCTTTGGCCTTCCTCAAAGCCGCTCCACTACCCCGAGGTTTCCGCCCTCGGGGCAGTCCCGCTAAGACCTGAGCGCCACAACCCAGCCTCCATCGCCACCCTTCGACGAATTATCGCGCGGATACTCGCGGCTCAGCTTTGCGTGTGCCACGCATGTGGAGCCTGCCGTGCCATATAACACAGTAGTACTAGCGGGAAGGCGGGACCTTTTCTGAACTCGCCCTTCTTTCTCGCGCTCATGAGTGGCGTTCTGGTCGGCGGCGTGACCGGACTCTACAGCTACCTCAAAGCGAACAGCGACAGGAAGTTGGCCGAAGACAACGCCCGTAGGGAGAAGCAAACCGCAGTGCTCTCGGCGGTCGCGAACGACTTGCCAGCCTATGCCTCGACGCTGGGATCTATGAAGGAGCTGAGAGTCTGGCTCGCGGACAATCAGGACGACGGTGCTGCATTTGGTTCCATCAAGCTGCCTCGCAAGGACGTCTTTGCGCAGTACCTGGAGTTCTACAAGTTGTCTCTCAAGACGAGAAGTTCGGTTTCGATCTTAACGGAAGTAAGATCATTCTACGAGGAGCCACCAGTGTGCAAGGCCCTGAATGACGAGGAAAGCGCCATTGCAAGAATTCACGCTGCGAAACACCTTGACGAAGTCAAGAAGGCCGGTGAGGCCGAAGAGAAGGCCTTTGATGCCCTTCTGAGCGCCATGGCCGAGGAGGCGAAGAAGACACACCGGAACGGAACTGATCGCGACAGGCGACCGTGCCTACGTCAAGTTGTTGTGCCTTCGCCGTAGAATTGACCAGAAACGTGATTGGACCAACTCATTCTGCCTGCAACGATTGAGGGGCGACCATGGACGCAAAGAGCGGCACCCTGCCCGCGTCGCGGGTGGGATCGTACCCTCAGCGCCAGTGGACGAGATCCCATTCTGAAATTCCGGCCTACTTGATCATCTTGGCCACGCCGAGTACCCCCACAACACCACCACCAAAGCCACCGAGCCAGCCAATTTGACGGGCCAAGCGCAGGCGCTCCTCGTTCATCTTCACCCGGGCCTCAAGCTCGGGGACGGACATCTCGTCGAGGTCGCGTCGCCCAAGCAGGTCGCCACCGACAACAAGACCGAGCGCTGATTGGGCCAGCGCCGCTGAGTTAATAGGCATCATCTGGCACCGTATCCCTCTCCTCGGTATCAGCCTGCCCCATCAGCAGACTCCGCAGGAGCAGAAGACCTATCCCCGTTAGACTGCCAGCGACCAGGCCGCGAAATGCGTCCCCTGCGACCGCCACCGGGAGGGATTCCTGCTGCACCCGGATCGTATCAATCAATCGAGCACGCTGTGCTGAGCGCTCAGCCGCAACCGCCACGCCGGGCGTGGCTGCAAGTTCACTGGGCGGCGCGATTGGTGGAACGTACAACCCACGTGGCTGTTGCAGGGGATTGTCCGTCAGTTCCTGGGCACGCTTCAACATGTCAGTAGACCGTATTTCGAGCATCACTTGGCCTCCCTGTAGGGTTCCATCAATGGGCGATTCATACTGCCGGCAACAGGTGATTGAGGCAACACTGCGGGAGCTGCGAGCACGCTGCTCACCTGCGCGACCATTGTGGCAATCTTGTCGTCGAACTGCGTGCGGTAGTCCTGGTCTACCTCGCGCTTCCGCATGGCCTCCTCAAGAAGTTCAGGCATGACCGCTAGACCCCTCATTGCGTGAATACTTTGAAAGAATGATCGAGATCCGCATGCGCGGCAGGTTGTGTAGGGTTTCCCCCGCTTGTCGAATCGCACTTCTGCACTGTTGCCCGTCAGGCAGTAAACGCACCTATGCAACAACATGAAGATCCTCCCTTTCAATCGGCGCCAACTGTGGATCGGCTGAAGGCAGCACTTCGCCGCCCACATTAGCCAGATCTTGGTAGCGCGACTTCCTCAGACCCCACTGCATGTCTTCGACGACCACCTGCACGTCACTTTCGTGCTGAAGGCCCATCAGTCCGGCGGGCTGGCCATCCTTCGTCACTTGCTGCACACCGATCAAGAGATCCAGACTGGGTACCACGGCGAGCAAGTGGCGCAGTTCATTCGCGGACCACGCAGCTTCTTGCACGCTGTCGATTGCCACCGCAACCGCCTTGCGGGCGATGGCAAACTCGACTACGGCATCAACGCTAGCCCGGGCGATCACGCCGAAGTCCTGGCGCTTGACCCGACATCGGGAAAGCCTGGCCGCCAAGGACGGCGCGAGGCCCTCTTCCGCCGCGACCAAGACCACTGGGCCTGGGATTGCGTCCAGGAGTCGGCAAGCCCAGCTTGATTTGCCAGCACCAGGAGGTCCGCTGACGAGCACGAGGGCACCGAGTCCAAGCACAAGAGTTTCGTAAACACCAGGATGCTCCAGAACCCTCCAGCCCATTCGGGCGAGGGCTCGGGCATCGGTTGTTGCGGGAACAAGATCAATGTTCGCCGGCTGGCGGTGGGCACACAGCGCGATCTGCCCATCCCTCCAGCAGGATGTGCAGACCAGGAGATGCCTTTCGTAGAAGGCGCCGCAGGCAACACAACGCCACAACATCATCGCACTCCCTTTCGCGCCATCAGGGGGCTTCGGTGCAGCAGCAGTGTAGGCAGCCAGATCGATTTGCCGGAGCTAGGTTGGCCAGTCATCAGGGATGCGAACTGGGTAGTTCCATGCCCCAGGAGCGCGGGAACGCCGAGATTCCGCACGAAGTCCTCGCCCTTGTGTTCGGGGTCGTGCGCATTCCGCATTGCAGGTGCTCGCCTCAACATAGTCGCACTCCTCTATCCGTGTATTATGGACAGTACCAACTATATCAATCCGGCAAGTGTACAGCCAGCCTTTCATCGCTTCCAAAGACCACTGTGGCAATTGGGCGACACAATGTGACTGGAACATTTCGCACTATACCTGTGCGCACGTGCAACAACACCCGTGCACAGATACACACCCGGTCCATCTAATATCTCTATTGATTAGAGGCAGGTGGATTTAGACACGTAGGACCGCGCCTTCGTAATACGTGGTAAGCATCGTTCTCGTGGAAAAGTCGGATGACCCGAAGCGGACGCCACAGTGAGACGCGGATGGTTTGCCCAGCGAGACGTCCTGCATTCTCCTTCCTGCTCTGTGTCCGTCGAGGTCGGAGTCTCCAGCAGGGGGCCGGCAAGAAATGGATCGCGCCCAGGCGGAGCCGCGCCGGTGGATGGGCGCCGATTCGTACAGGTGGCGCTCTGCTGGTATCGCGACGCTACTGTCGATGAGGCCTGTGCCTCTCGCGGTCGCACTCGGCCTGGATGCGAGGAGCGCCGGCGGTCCACTTGGCGGCTTTGCAAACCAATCTCTCCCGCTCGGAATCAGACAAGGAGATCTGCTTTGCGGTGGCTAGGGCAAACAGTACGTTTCCACAAGCCTTTGCCACTCGCGAGAAGGGCCGTATGCCTTCGCAGTAGGATGCGAAGCGGGCAGGATCGCGCCTGCGGATGTCCTGCTCCAGGTAGACCCGATTTAGCAGCCATGCATCTTGGTCATGTGATCCCTTCGCAGCGATATCCAACAGTCGAGCTGCGTTCTGACGGTATTGATTCGCTACCGTGGGATCACGACTAGCGTTCGCAAGATCCCTAAGCACCGTCCCCCAGTTTCCCGCCACCGACGCATTTGGCTGGGCGTCCGTGACGCTACCCTCGGCTTCCTCGAAGAGAGCGCTCGCTGCCATTAGAGCCTCCTGCCTAGTCTTGAATTGAGCGGCTTCCGGAAGCTCAATCTTGGGATCGGCAAGCTGTCGCCAAAGGCACGCGACCTCGATCAGAGCTGAATAGTCTCCGGCATTGGGAAAACTCTTGTGAAACTCCAGCCACTTCAGCGCCTTGGTGGCTGCTTCCGACCATTCCTTCGCTCGGCGAAGTCTGCGCAGCTCTGCGGCGACATCGTTGCTGCGTGCCGCAGGCGTGCCGATTCCAAGTCCTTCCTTGCGAAAACGCGCCGTTGAGAGCGTACCCTTCTTGAATTTCTCGAAGGTTTCCTGGGCCACGGTTAACTGTCTATCCGCTTCGGCCTTTTGCACGAGGGTTTGTTGGAGGGCGGCTTGTGTTTTCGCGAGTTCCTGTTCGGCGGTCTTGCGCTGTTCTTGTGTAGCGCGAAGGGCGGTCTTGGACTGCTGGACCTGAACCGCGCTGTCTTGCGCTCGCTTTTCAGCCTTCCTGACCTCCCGGATCGTGAACCAAACGTACAATGGTAGAAGTATCATAGCGAGTAGCACCGCCGCAACGAACCAACCAAGTACGCGGGCCGTTGAACGAGATATCATCGGGTCCACCTGAAGATCTTCGCCAGGAGATTGCGAGGGAATGCCAGTCCATCTGCAATCGCCAGAAAGTTGTCCAAGTCATCTTCCGATGTCTTGCCTTCTGAGATGTGAGCCTTGAGTGCGAGGCCATCCGCAGCTTTCATCGTGTAGCCAATGAAGCACATCGCCGGCACACCCCCAAGGCCCAACAGGAGAAGGAATAGGGTCGTACCTGAGACCGGAGGACTGGGCAATAGACGTTGTCCGAAGGAAGCCAGCCACCAAAGCAACGCCAGGGCCGCAAATACAAATCGTGTGCGACAAAGCATCGCGACGGTGCGCACCAGCTTGGACAGCTTTGGCCAACGCGCGTAAGAGTCGTCGGTGAGATCTTGGCAACGACAACACGTCGTTTTCCCTGGCGGCAGCCCTAGGAAGCATGCATCCGCGTTGTGAATTGCGGCCGAAGTGACTCGTGTCCGAGCTGCCGAAGATCGACCCAACGACTGTTCATAGCTACGGATGACGTCAATTGCGAAGAGGCCGGCTGAGTGACATGCATAGGTCCGCCACTTGGAGCGCTCAGTAGGTTCTAGCCGGTTCTTCTTGTCTTTCTTGGCGTCAGCATGGTCTGAAACCGAGCGAATCATTAGAAAACGAGTAGGGTGCTTGCTTTCTGCGCACGCGCAAGCAACGCCACCACCTTCCATTTCCACACCTAGGAGTTGCGGGGCCTCCTTAACGATCGGCGCCAGAAAATTGGGATCTGTGACGAACTTATCCCCCGATGCCATGGTGCCTTGCCGACAACTCGGAATTCCGCCGTCGGGCCTCTTGGCCGAGATTGAGCCAGGCCACTCGCCAGTCACCCTGTCAACTGCGGCCCGATGAACGTTGACATCGGCTGGCCAGGTGCTGGGATGCATCTCCGGCGCGCGACCTTCCTGCACTCTCTGATGCTCATAGTCCAAGATCTGCGTCGCTACGAGGACATCTCCGAAACGGAGGTTCTTGCTGGCAAGCCCCCCAGCAACGCCGACCAGTAGAACGACATCCGGACACCACGTCTCGATCGCTGAGGTGGCAGCAGTCGCCGCTGAAACGCGCCCAGGGCGACCGATGGTGGTGACGATGACGCGAGGTGATCCCGAAACCCTGAGACGTGCCTCATAGTACACGCGTGGTGCCTTTGCACGCTCGTCGCTGACCAGGCGTAGTCCAGGCAAGTATTTCGCGACCCCTTCGCGCTCCTCGGGAAGTGCCGTGATGATTAGGTAGTCTGCGCTGGGCATCGGACACGCCGGACAAGGGCGGTGGCAGAGGTTACCATCGGCGGTCGGACGGCAGCCACGGAAATCCCGAGCACAGCGTCGACGTAGGTGCGCCCCGTCGACGTCTCCCATCTCGCCATGGCGGTCCTCCCCGATTTCCCAACCTCGTGCCAGCCATGCGCGTAAAATGTGCGACCTCATCCGCTGCTCCCTGGTTTCCGCCGGCTCGCCCCTCGCCCACCCCTTGCCGAGACCCTACCCATGACCAAGCTTGAAGACCTTGCACCCAACGCTGCCGTGCGCGGAGTCCTGCCGGACGCCTTGGTCACGGTGGTGAACGTGAAGTGGTTTGGTTCGTCGGCTCTCGAACTGACCTACAAGGATCCCGCTGGCCGAGTGGCCAACCAACTCCTCTACCGCCACAACGAACCCGGCCTCGAAGTCGTCGAAGTAGGAAGACCGTGGGGTTTCGACGGGGACGGTGCCTTGTTCCGCCTGGTTTCCGAGGCGCATCGAATCAAGCTGGCGCACCTGTTCGATCCGGTGCTGGCGGTCCACACCTCGGTGATCGATCCATACCCGCACCAGATCACGGCCGTGTACGAGTCGATGCTGCCGCGAATGCCGTTGCGGTTCCTGCTGGCCGACGATCCCGGCTCGGGCAAGACGATCATGGCCGGCCTGCTGATGAAGGAACTCATCGCACGGGGTGATCTCCAGCGTTGTCTGGTGGTCTGCCCCGGCAGTCTCGCCGAGCAGTGGCAGGACGAGCTTTACAAGAAGTTCAACCTGCCCTTCGACATTCTGACAAACGACAAGCTAGAGGCCGCCCGCACGGGCAATTGGTTCCTTGAGACGAACCTTGCCATCGCCAGGCTGGACAAGCTCTCGCGCAACCCAGACGTGCAGGCGAAGCTCAGCGCACCTGACTGCCGCTGGGATCTTGTGGTTTGCGACGAGGCCCACAAAATGTCCGCCAGCATGTTCGGTGGCGAGATCAAGTACACCAAGCGCTACCTCCTCGGGCAGTTGCTCTCGACCGTCACGCGACACTTCTTGCTGATGACGGCGACCCCGCACAACGGCAAGGACGAGGACTTCCAGCTTTTCATGGCCCTTCTCGACGGCGACCGATTCGAGGGCCGCACCCGAGACGGTTCCCACACGCAGGACGTCTCGGATCTCATGCGCCGAATGGTCAAGGAAAGCCTGCTCAAGTTCGACGCCACCCCGATCTTCCCCAAGCGCATCGCCTACACGGTTCCCTACAAACTCTCCGACCCTGAGGCCAATCTCTACAAGGCCGTCACCGAGTACGTGCGTGAAGAGTTTAACCGAGCCGAAAAGCTCCAGAACGACAAACGCGCTGGCACCGTCGGCTTCGCCTTGACGATCCTGCAGCGTCGCCTGGCTTCCTCGCCTGCCGCCATCGGCGAATCACTGCGCCGTCGCCGCGAACGCCTCGAATCCCGCCTCCGGGAGATGGAGATACTCCAGCGCGGGGGCCGGCTGGCACCGACCGTCGCCACAACCGAACCCGATCTGGATGACGAGGATGTTGAGGATCTGGAGGACGCGCCCGAGAATGAGATCGAGGCCGCCGAAGCGGAGATCCTCGACCAGGCCACCGCCGCCCGGACCATCGCCGAGCTGAAGGCCGAGATCGATACTCTCAAGCGTCTGGAATCGCTCGCTGCCGCCGTTCGCCGCAGCGGCTTGGACACGAAGTGGCGCGAGTTGTCGGGTCTGCTGGGCGAGATCTTCACCACGGCGGCGACAACCAGTCGGGCCGGCGAGCCTGAGGCCCCCTATGGATCGGGAGACGTTCCACGCCCTGTGCCGTCGGTCCACCAGAAGCTCATCATCTTCACCGAGCATCGCGACACGCTCAACTACCTGCAAGGTCGCATCAGTAGCCTTCTCGGCAACGCAGAAGCCGTCGTGGTCATACACGGCAGCATGGGACGCGAGGAGCGGGCAAAGACACAGGAGGCTTTCAAGTTCAACCCCACGGTGCAGGTGCTGATCGCAACTGATGCGGCTGGCGAGGGCGTCAACCTCCAGCGTGCGCACCTGATGGTGAACTACGACCTGCCGTGGAACCCGAACCGCATCGAGCAGCGCTTCGGCCGCATCCACCGCATCGGCCAGACTGAGCCGTGCCACCTGTGGAACCTGGTGGCAGAGGAAACCCGCGAGGGTGACGTGTACCGCACGCTGCTGGACAAGCTCGAACAGGCCCGCCAGGCCCTTGGTGGCCAGGTATTCGATGTGCTGGGCAAGCTCCAGTTCGAGGGCAAGCCGCTGCGCGACCTGCTGATCGAGGCGATCCGCTACGGCGAGCGACCAGAGGTTCGCGCGCACCTCACGCAGGCGGTAGCCATCCTCGCGCCCTTGACCCGCACCTCGACGCCCGTGCGCCAATGCGCCTGATTGGGGTGTCGCTGCGCCCGGGTGCTGGTGCCGTGGAACGCGCTGTGCGATGAGGTCAGCAAGCTACCCCTGATCTTGTGCAACGCGGTCGGTGCCCCCCAGGATGCGTCTCATAGGCCTTCTGGAACTTGTAGACCTTGTCGGTGTCCTGTTCGGGTCGATGGGTCGCGTCGTCCCGTCAACACTCGCGGCCGTATCTCCGCGAAACCGTGGACAAAATCGCTGGGTCCGAGGGGATTCAATCCATCATGATCGCGCCGCGCGACCAGCTCTTTCGACGCGGGGGAGATGGCCCGAGTTCGGCCTTTCGGCGCGCGTCGTAAGCGGCCCGGAACACTCGCGGCTCCATCTCCGCGAAGTTACAGGAGAAACAGCTCGGGGCGGGGCCAGTCTCACGCCAAAGCCTGGCTGGACTGCGCTGGCGAGGTGCAAGTGCCTTGGTCGGGGACCTGGTTGGCGGGTAGTCCGACGGGCCTGCACCTTGTCGCCCCCCAACCGGCCAGCCTGGGGGAGAACCCGCTCCCCCTTTCGTCGCCTTGACTCGACCGCCGCACAGTATGATCGTCGCGATCGCGGTACCGAAAACCGACGGAGGCCTGGACGGAAGCAATGGACACCGAACGACGCGACCGCGAAGTAGGCGCGGGTTATGACTACCAGTGGGATGTCGCGACCTACGTTCTCCTCGCGTTCGTGGTTCGGAGAAGCCAGGCGATGCAGTCCGAGTTGCGCGAAGCTCTCGACTGGCTAGGGCGGATAGAAGCGGTGCGCCTCGAAGGGCGCGAAGTTGACAAATCGCTGGAAGACTTGAGCCTCTCAGCGTCCGACGGGCGCTCGCTTCGGATTCAGGTCAAGGAGACGGACGAGGATCTCACTCAACATCTCTGGCGCCCAAAGAGCGACAAGCTAGTTGAGTTTCTCAACCGTATTGGCCACGACCAAAAGGATGCCGGGCGCCGGTTTGTCTTCCTCAGCAACGGAACGTTTCATGCCGACGTCCGTGCGATTCTGTCAACCCCCGAGAGCATCGCGGCGTTCTACGACACGGTGCTTGTCACCAAGTATGCAGGCCCGGATGCCGCGAAATGTGCCCCGCGCAACCAGTTCATCGCCAATGCGGGGATGGTGAGCTTCTGCACGTTTCTCGCGGCGACTCCCGTCGCCCAGGGGGTGGGGATCGACGGAATCGGTCGGGCGATCATAAATCAGCTCGTCGTCTTGGGAATGCCCAGCCCCGAGCAGGCGTATCTCCGTCTGCGCCACAAGGTGATGGAATGGTCCTTCAGAATGGGTGGGACGTCATTCACAGTCCCGGATCTCCGCTCGGCGATTCTCGATCTGCTCGGGCTGAAATCGATGTCCGCCGGCGGCCCGTGGGTCGTCGACTTGGTCGACTACCTGAAGCAGATCGATGCTGACAGCCAGGACTGGCCGTCCTGGTCGGACTTCACGGCCGACCAAATCTGGTCTGACGATCCCGCGGTAGTCGCAGTCGAGGGGACGCTATCGCGCGAGGGGCTCGTCTTGATCGTCGGTGGTCAGGGCACCGGGAAGACAGCTGTGACGCGCACGCTGGCGTACCGGCTGCACGCGAAAGGCTATGTCCCGGTGTATTGGGACTTTGAACATCTCGGCAGAAGCCTGCCGGCACTTCCGGCGGATTATTGGCATAGCGCGGTCGCCCACGCCCGCGTATTGGGAGGCGAGCCGCTCCTTGTCCTCGAAAACGTGCATCTGAACGTCGACGCATTTCATGCCATCCTGGGAATGCGCAAGGTGTCACGAGACGCCTCCAACAATTCGATACCGCTGATCGCAACCTCCCGGGCCGCTGGCCTTGGGGACTCAATATCGGCGGAGATTCTCGACACCTCTAAAGTCTTGCTGAGCGCAACCGAATCAGACCGGGGTAGCAAGCTCTTGACCTGGTGGCTCGAACATAGGCTGCATCTCGATGCCGAGGCGCAGAGACAGGTGCTCATCGCCGTTCCTTGGTCCCAATACCTGCATGATTTTTGGGTACTGCGGCTGGCTCTCGATGCGCTCGATCTCACCAAACGATCACTTCCGATGTGGGCGGTGGAACGTATGTTGGGCGGTCGCCTCCGACGGACGATCGATGCGAATCCAGGTGCGGACGATTTCCTCTATCTCGTGAGTGGACTCGGCCGAGGTGGCGCCGCGACCGATCTTGACGCCGCAGCGCGGGCTCTTGAGCAGCCCAGCGCCACCATCAGGCAACTCGCCGAGCAGGCGAATCGTGATGGACTCGTTTCGATAGACAGGGAGCGGCATTCGTGTCGTTTCTGGCACGACTCGCTCGCGCGGAGTTACTGGGAAGCATTCGCTCTCGAACGAGACCGCTGGGCCGTGGTTGCTCGTAGACGCTTTGCGGACGTACAACCATGAACGCAGCCACTACGCTGGATGACTTGGTGTGGGCCGGGCCGGACATATGGACAACGTGCAATGCCGAAAAACTCGCGAGCGCCTTGAAGGCATCGGGGCCGCTGGGAGCCCTTCACCTGAGAAGGTTTTGCCTTGCCGTTGAGTCGTGGTGGAAGGAAGAGGGGACGCCCGGTGACCAGCGACTGAGCCACCATCAATGGATCGACGATGTCGCCGACCCGTTCCTTCGGAGCTTAAAGGACGAGGACGTAGCTCATCTGGCATCGACCCTAGCGACGTTCGAGGAACAGCTGGATTTCATCATCACGCTCGCTAACCGTGATAGCGGGCGTTTTCAACTTCAGCCCGCGCTCAATAACCTGACCACGCGGTTCGGGGCCGAGGTGTCGTCTGTTCCGTGCGCGCCGGCGGACATCGACAACTGGAGCCGCAGATGGCGCGCATTGCTTTCATTATGGGGAAACGTCGGACGAGGCAGTGAGATGCTTGCGGCTGTTTTCGATGTACCGAAGTGGCTGCTTGTCGCCGGCCTGGAAACGTTGGGCCAGATCGAGACCTACGACAACTTCCACAGGGAACTGGCATGGGCGTTGGCATTCGCGAAGAACCCGGAACTGCCGGCGGCCATTGCAGAGGTCCTTGTCGGCGCTCGCCCGTTGCGCCTTGGTGAGCAGCTTTCGATCCTTGCCAAGGCCAGTTGCAATACTGGAGGGGTTCCTCCTCCGCAGGGTGTGCCCTCCCCCCAGGAGGCGCGTCGGGTCCTCACGGGGATTGAAGTGGCATTGACCACGGCTGGAGTCGTCGAAATACGGGATACCTTCCGACAATTCGTCCACTCGTGGCGCCAACACAACGATGATCTGCAAAGCCTGATGCGCGCCTATCTCAACGCTGTTCCATCAAACCACGAAGAGGTCTTCGACTTCCTCACGCGATACGGCACGCGGGAACGCGGACGCGCGCTGTCCAACTGGGGCGGTGCTTCCGTCACCATCTGGATGTCGGGCTCCATGCGTTCTCACTCGATACACTACAAGGGCGACAAGTTACTAGGGTTGCATTCACCAGATTTCGACGTGGCACCGGTTTTCAAGACGGTCTCAGTTCAGGCGGTGGTCCGACTCGTGCACGAACAGCCAAACTCCGAGTTTGCGCTTGAATACCTGGCCAGATTCTCACAGCACCCTCAGTTCGAGATGATCGCCTCCAAGATTGTGTCAGATCCCGATTGTGTTGGGCGATGGGAATCGGCGACTGGTACGTGGGCTGTTGTAGTCTGGGATGGGGTGGACCAGCTTGCCCGGCGGTCTGCTGCGTTCAAGCAGTACTGGGCGGGGCTGCAACCGATTCTGTTACCAAGACTGCCGAGCCAGTATCTCGGCAGCGAACGACTGCGCCGTCTCCCGGAGCCTCTGGAAAAACAGGCGCGTGACATGATCGCTAGCCGATTGATCTCAACCGGCGACCTAGGTGAACTTGAGAAACTAGCCGAGGCGGCGTGGGAGTTCGGCCGCGATGAGCGGCAGAACATGCTCGCGAAGCTAGACGCTGGCCGATTCGCATTGCCGGAGGACGCCGACAGCGAGGAGGTCGATTCTTGGGTCTACCGAATGGCTCAACTCGTCCGCGACGCGCCGGAACTAGCCGAACGCATACTCCAGCGAATGGTACCTGCGCAGGCTGGACTACTCGTCCGCACCCACCCAGCCTTCGGCCTGCGGGAGCACGACGATGCGTCTTGGTTGCGCAGTAGACTCGTATTGAAAGCCCGACTCATTTTTCGATGGGCGTCTTCAGAGGCGGATGATGCCCGGGCGGCGTTGGCAGCAGACCTGGAGCGGGACTTCGTAATGTTCTTTTGGACGGGGTTCAGTGGCCCAGCCTGGATCGGGGATGATTTCAAACAGCCGCCGACGGCAGGGGAGACTTGGCTCGACTTGGTGGCTGACGTTGGGCCAGAAGGTCTGTGGCGGAGCTACGTCCACGGCCTCTTGACCCATGCTTTCGCTGAACACGGACGGCACTATGATCAGGCGTTCGAAGTGATCGCGTCCTGGGTGGCGCGCTGGTTGGAACGCAAAAGGCTCCTTGCCCCAGAGGAGTTGTGGGCCGCAGTCGAGCGACGGATGGAAGCGGCTGTGGCAAAGGGCGATCTTGAGGCAGCAGCGACTCTAGCGTGCCTTTCCCTTCCGGGCGCGCCGGAGCGGCTTCGCCAGTTTCGGGAACGCGCGGTTACATGTCTGGGGGCGGCGACACGAGCCTTGGGCCACTCGCTGTATACGGGAGCGCTCGGTAGGTTTCGCACTCTGCTGGCCAAGGAGGCGCCGGACCTTCTGGAACAGCTACAAGGCAGCACCTGAGCGTAGTGTCGGTGAACCCAGACACAAAGATCGGTTGGTTGGGCTACTCGCCGTTTTCACTCTCAGGACTTGGACATGCTGGACATGTAGTCGGCAGTCGCCGCGTTTCAGCCGCGCACCATCGCGCGGTCCTCCGACATCCCCACCGCACCTCATCAAAGGTGTACACTGCCCGCTGCGGGCGGCCTTCACGCCACCCTTGTCGCCCGGCTTCAGACCATGGACGTATTCGAACTTCGCGAGCGGTTGATCGAGGACTACGGCAGCTACGTCCGTAGCTTTATCAGGGTACGCGATCCCGAGATCCGCCGCCGCGTCGACGAGGAACTCGATGGCGGGCTGCTGTGGCCGGAGCCGTTGATCCAGTTGAACCCAGCGTTCGAGCCGGGGGAGTACGTCGACGAGCTGGTCAAGCAGGGGCTGCTGCACGAGGGGTGCGAGGCGATTTTCCGGGCGGGGAAGTCGGAAAAGGACCCGCGCGGGAAGCGGTTGCGGCTGCACAAGCACCAGGCCGATGCCGTCCGCCGGGCGCGCACCGGCGAAAGCTACGTTCTCACCACGGGCACCGGGTCGGGCAAGAGCCTGGCCTACATCGTGCCCATCGTGGACCATGTCCTGCGCCGTGGGTCGGGCAAGGGCATCCAGGCCATCGTCGTTTACCCGATGAACGCGCTGGCCAACAGCCAGACCAAGGAGCTTGAGAAGTTCCTCCATGCCGGTTTCCCAGCGGGCTCTCCCCCGGTCACCTTCGCTCGCTACACGGGCCAGGAATCGGAGGACCAGCGCACCCAGATCATCGCAAACCCGCCCGACATCATCCTGACCAACTATGTGATGCTGGAGCTGGTCCTGACCCGCCCGCGTGAGGACCCACTGGTCCGGCGGGCCGAGGGGCTGCGGTTCCTCGTGTTCGACGAACTTCACACCTATCGCGGCCGTCAGGGCGCGGACGTCGCCATGCTGGCGCGCCGGGTCCGCGATCGTGTTGGCGACCAGAATCTGCTCTGCGTGGGCACCTCTGCCACCATGTCCAGCGAGGGGACGTTCCAACAGCAGCAGGCCGAGGTCGCGCGCGTTGCCTCGCAGCTTTTCGGGACCACGGTCAAGCCCGAGAACGTGATCGGCGAGACCCTGCGCCGGGCAACCAAGGCACGCGACGTCGACGATCCCGCTTTCCGCAAGGATCTGGCCGTGCGCGTGGGCGACGATCGGCCCACGCCGGCTGTGGGCTACGACAGTTTCGTCTCTGATCCGCTCTCCGTCTGGATCGAGAGCACCCTTGGCGTGCGTTGGAGTGACGAATCGGCTCGGCTTGTGCGTGCCAAGCCACGACGGATCGGTGGCAAGGACGGCGCGGCGGAGGCTCTGTCATCGGCTACCGGCGTTCCGCGCGCCCAATGCGAGGTCGCCATCAAGCGGGCGCTGCTCGCTGGCTACGTCACGCCCGACCCGACCACGGGCTTCCCGGTTTTCGCCTTCCGCCTGCACCAGTTCATCAGCAAGGGCGACACCGTCTACGCCACTGTCGAGCCGGAAGATCGCCGCCACATCACCTTCCAGTGCCAGAAGTTCGTGCCGGGCGATCGCGCGCGCCGCTTGCTGCCGCTAGCCTTCTGCCGCGAATGCGGTCAGGAATACTACGTCGTCCAGCGCAGGGCGGGCGAGGGCGGCATGGATGTGTTCGATCCGCGCGATCTTCTCGACAATCGCATCGACGGCTGCGGCTACCTGTACCTCAGCACCACCGATCCGTGGCCGGAACTGCAAGAGGAAATGCTCGACCGCGTGCCCGAGGAGTGGCTCGACAAGGGCGACGGGCAACTTCGCCTGCGCGACGCTCGCGAGGATGATCTGCCCATCCCGTGCGCAGTGACGCCAGATGCGCACCAGAGCCCCGCAGGGGTCAAGTGCCACTTCGTCCCCGGATCATTCAGGTTCTGTCTGGCGTGCGGCGTTTCCTACAGCAGCCGCCAGCGTTCAGAGTTCGGCAAGCTGACCGCGCTCGGCTCCGAGGGGCGCAGCACGGCCACGACGGTCCTGACCCTGTCTGCAATCCGCCGCCTGAAGCAGGATGAGACGCTGCCCAAACACGCGAAGAAGCTGCTCAGCTTCACCGACAACCGGCAGGACGCATCCTTGCAGGCCGGCCATTTCAACGATTTCGTCGAGATCGGTCTCTTGCGTTCCGCGCTCTACATCGCCTGTACGCGCACGAGCGGGCTTACGCACGAGGTTTTGACCGAGAAGGTCTTCGAGGCACTGAACCTTCCGCTGTCACTCTACGCGGTCGATCCCGACGTGCGCTACCAGGCCAAGGCAGACACCGAGCGCGCCCTCAAGGACGTGCTCGGCTATCGCCTGTATCGCGACCTGCGCCGAGGCTGGCGCGTGACCTCGCCGAACCTTGAGCAGTGCGGCCTCTTGGAGATCGCCTACAACTCGTTGACCGAGCTGTGCCACAACCAGGAAGAATGGGATCGCGAATACCCGGTTCGGGATGGAGACACCTCCGCCGGAGCGGCCAAGGGACGCCTTCACGCCGCTCTCGTTGGCGCTCAACCTTCAACACGCATGGCGATCGCACAGGTGCTTCTCGACTACATGCGCCGCGAGCTGGCCATCAAGGTCGACTACCTTAACGAGTTGACCCAGGATCGCCTTCGCCAGCAGAGCAGCCAGAAACTGCGCGAGCCCTGGGCCGTCGACGAGAACGAGCGCCTTGAACGGGCTGCGGTCATGTTCCCGCGCCCACGCCAGGCCAAGGAGCGGCGCGAGAACGTGTTCCTGTCCCCTCGGGGCAGCTTTGGCCAGTTTCTCGGCCGGACCGGCACCTTCCCCGACTGGTCGGGCGGCAAGCTCAAGAGCGTCGAGCGCCAGACCATCATCGAGGACTTGTTGAAGGCACTCCGCGCGGCCGGCCTCGTCGAGATCGTGGTTCAGGAAAAGGGTGAGAGCCCCGGCTACCAGGTGCCCGCCTCTGCCTTTCGATGGGTGGCCGGCGACGCCAGCAAGGTTCGACTGGACCCCCTGCGCGTGCCCAGACCGCCCAAAGACGGTGCCCGCGCCAACCCGTTCTTCATCGCCTTCTACGGCGGCGATGCCCTCGATGCGGTTGGGTTGCAGGCCAGGGAGCACACCGCCCAAGTTCCCTCTGCGAAGCGCGAGGAGCGCGAGGCCGACTTCCGCGAGGGCAAGCTGCCCATCCTCTACTGCTCGCCCACCATGGAACTGGGCGTGGACATCTCCGAGTTGAACGTGGTGAACCTACGCAACATCCCGCCTACGCCCGCCAACTACGCCCAGCGCAGTGGCCGCGCAGGCCGCAGTGGGCAGCCCGCGCTGGTGTTCTCGTACTGCTCGACATCCAGCCACCACGACCAGTACTTCTTCAAGCGGCCCGAGGCCATGGTCCACGGCGCTGTCGCACCGCCACGACTCGATCTCGGCAATGAGGATCTGATCAGATCCCACATCCAGGCCATCTGGCTGGCCGAGACTGGGAAGGATCTCGGCAAATCGCTGAAGGACATCCTCGACGTCCAGGGCGAAGCACCGACGCTGGCAATCCACGAGGAAGTCCGTCGACACATGGAGCACGGCCCGTACTTGGAACGCGCCCACCGGCGGGCCGCCCACGTTCTTTCCAGCATTGATGACGTTCTTCGCACCGCCGACTGGTACACGCCTACCTGGGTCGACGACGTGCTCGCCCGCGCGTTGCAGGAGTTCGATCGCTCGTGCGAGCGTTGGCGCACGCTCTTCCGCGCCGCCCGTGGCCAGAGCGACGTGCAGAACAAGATCATCAACGACGTCTCACGCAGCGCCGCCGACAAAGAGGAAGCACGTCGTCTGCGGCGCGAGGCCGAGGCACAGATCGAACTCCTCACCGAAGTGGACAGCCTGGCCCAGTCCGACTTCTACAGCTATCGCTACTTCGCCAGCGAGGGCTTCCTGCCCGGCTACAACTTCCCGCGCCTGCCTCTCTCTGCCTACCTGCCCGGTCGACAGGTCCGCACCGCCAAGGGCAAGGCCGACAACTATCTGTCCCGTCCGCGCTTTCTGGCCATCTCCGAGTTCGGCCCCCGCGCCATCGTGTACCACGAGGGTTCGCGCTACCTCATCAACAAGGTCATCTTCAGCAACCGCGACTCCGGCGAGCTGTCCACCGGCGAGGCCAAGCAGTGCAAGGAGTGCGGCTATCTTCATCCGGTGCTCACCGCGCCCGGCCCTGACAGGTGCGAATACTGCAATGCCGAGTTGCCCATCTCCTGGCACAACCTTTTCCGCCTACAGAATGTCTCCACCAAGCGCCGCGATCGCATCAACTCTGACGAAGAAGAGCGCCTGCGCATGGGCTACGAAGTGCGCACGGCCGTCCGCTTCGAGCACCGCGATGGCGGTCTGCGTGCACAGATTGCCGAGGTCTTCAGCGGCGGCCAGAAGCTGGCCACTCTGACCTACGGCCACGCCGCGATCATTTGGCGCATCAACCTGGGCTGGAAGCGCCGCAAGAACAAGCAAGAGATGGGGTTCATCCTCGACGAGGAGCGCGGCTACTGGGCCAAGAACGAACTCGACGACGAGGACACCGACGACGTGATGAGCGCCAGCAAGAAGCGCGTCGTGCCCTACGTCGAGGATCGGCGCAACTGCCTGCTCCTCCGGCCCGAGCAGTCGCTTGACCTGGGTGTCATGGCCTCGCTTCAGGCCGCGCTGAAGAACGCGATCCAGGTCGAATTCCAGCTTGAAGAGTCGGAACTCGCCGCCGAGCCCATGCCGCTTTTCGACGAGCGCCATCTGATCCTCTTCTACGAGGCAGCCGAGGGTGGGGCAGGGGTCTTGCGCCGACTGGTTGACGACAGCGCGGCCTTTGGCGAGGTCTGCAAACGCGCACTGTCGCTGTTGCACTTCGACCCTGCATCCTTGAAGGACCTGCGCCGAGCCCCCAACGCGCGCGAGGACTGCGAGGCCGCCTGTTACGACTGCCTGATGAGCTACGGCAACCAGGGCGATCACGAGATCCTCGACCGCACCCTCGTGCGCGACGTCCTTGGCCAGTTCGCATCAGCTACAGTTCGCGCTGCGCCCGGCGCTGTCCCACGTGCTGACCACCTCCAGCGCCTGCTCAATCTCACTGACTCGGAGCTGGAACGGAAATGGCTCCGCTACCTTGAAGCCAACAACCTGCGCCTACCGTCCTCGGCCCAGACCTTGGTGGAATCCTGCAAGACGCGCCCCGATTTCCTGTATGAAGAAGACCGCGTTGCCATCTACGTCGACGGCCCGGTGCATGACTTCCCCGAACGGTCCAAGCGCGACCGCCAGCAAGAAGAGGCGATGCTTGATGCGGGTTGGCAGGTGATTCGCTTCTCCCATCGCGACGACTGGCCCGCGAAGTTTGAGCAGTATCCGTCCATCTTCGGCAAGGCCCCATGACCTTCGCCCCCGGCGCCCTGGTTCGTGCGCGTGGCCGCGAATGGGTTGTCTTGCCCGAGTCGGCAGCCGATCTGCTCGTTCTGCGCCCCCTCGGCGGCACTGACGAGGAAGTCGCGGGCGTGTACCTGCCGCTCGAAACCGTGCAACCGGCCAGTTTCCCGCCACCCAGCGTGGCTTCCTTGGGCGATCACGCCTCGTGCCGCCTGCTGCGCGATGCCATTCGTCTCGGCTTCCGTTCCAGCAGTGGACCTTTCAGGTCCTTCGCCCAGCTTGCGGTCGAGCCCCGTCCCTACCAGTTGGTCCCGCTGCTCATGGCCATGCGCCAGGACGTCGTACGCCTACTGATCGCTGACGACGTCGGCATCGGCAAGACCATCGAGGCGGGCCTGATCGCGCGCGAGCTTCTCGATCGGGGCGAGGCCAAGCGCCTGGTCGTGCTTTGCCCGCCGCCCCTGGCCGAGCAGTGGCAGCAGGAACTGAGCCGCAAGTTCCACATCGAGACCGAACTGGTCCTGGCCAGCACGGCACCACGTCTGGAACGTCACTGTGCCGTCGGCCAATCGCTGTTCGAGCTTCACAAGTTCGTCGTGGTCTCCACGGACTTCATCAAGAGCGATCGCCGCCGCGACGATTTCCTGCGCGCCTGCCCCGACCTGGTCATTGTGGACGAGGCGCACACCTGCGCCTTCGACGGCGGTGGCGGAACCGGCCGCCACCAGCGCCACCAGCTTCTCAAAGGACTGGCAGCCGACCCCAATCGCCACCTCATCCTGGTCACTGCCACGCCCCACAGTGGCAAGGAAACCGCCTTCCGTTCGTTGCTCGCCCTCTTGCGTCCGGAATTCGCCGCCCTGCCCGAGACCCTGGCCGGTGCAGAGAACGAGAAGCAGCGCCGCGAGCTGGCCCAGTACGTGGTCCAGCGCCGCCGTGGCGATCTCAAGCAGTACCTCGACACGACCACACCGTTCCCCAAGCGCGAGGAACTTGAAGAAACCTACGACCTCTCGCCCGAATACCGGGCGCTCTTCAAGCGCGTGCTCTCCTTTGCCCGCGAGACCGTACAAAACGCGCAGGACGGCAGGCACCGGCAACGCATCCGGTGGTGGGCCGCCCTTGGTCTCCTGCGCTCGCTGGCCTCTAGCCCGGCCGCCGCAGCGATGACCCTGCGCAACCGCGCCGAAGAGGATGGCACCGACTCGAACGAGTCCGCCGACGAGATCGGCCGCCGCACCATCATGGATCAGGAGGGTGACGAGGCCGTCGAGACCGTCGACGTGGCCCCTGGCAGCCAGACCGAGGAGGACGGACCGCAAAGCGAAACCCGCCGCCAGCTCCTCTCCATGGCCGACGAGGCCGACGCCCTTTGCGGCGCCAAGGACGAAAAGCTCAAGCGGATCGTTGCCCTGCTCAAGAAGCTGGTTCTTGAGGACGACTACCACCCGATCGTCTTTTGTCGCTTCATCCCCACGGCTGCCTACCTGGCCGAACACCTGCGCAAGCACCTGAAGGGCGTTACCATCGAGGCCGTGACCGGCGAGCTTGCGCCCTCCGAACGCGAGCAGCGCGTCCTGCAACTTGCCCAGTCGCCCAAGCGCCTGCTGGTGGCCACCGATTGCCTCAGCGAGGGCGTCAACTTGCAGGACCACTTCGATGCCGTGGTCCACTACGACTTGGCATGGAACCCGACCCGGCACGAGCAGCGCGAAGGCCGCGTCGACCGCTACGGCCAGAATCGCGCCACCGTCCGCGTGCTCACCTACTACGGCCAGGACAACCACATCGACCGCATCGTGCTCGACGTGCTTCTGCGCAAACACAAGTCCATCCGCACCGCGCTCGGCGTATCGGTTCCAGTCCCGGGCGCGCCCAGCCAGGTCCTTGAGGCCGTATTCCAAGGGCTGCTGGCTCCCCGCCAGGAGCAGCTGGATCTGTTCAGCAACAACCCCGAGCAGCTTTCCCTATTTGAGGAGACGGTCGTCTTTCCCCAGCGCCACGACATTCACCAAGAATGGGAGGCCGCCGCAGGTCGCGAGAAACTGTCCCAGACCGTGTACGCCCAGGGCACCATCAAGGTCGACGAGGTAGCTCGCGAGCTGGATGCTGTTCGCCGCGCCATCGGCTCCAGCACCGACGTGGCCCGCTTCGTGACCGAAGCCCTGCGCGCTCACGGCGCGACAGTGGGCGGCACCAACGGCACCATCGAAGTGGGCCTCAAGGGCGCGCCGCTGGCGATCCGAGAAGCGATCGGCGACGGCAAAGGCTTCACCGCGCGTTTCGAGCTTCCCGTTCCCGAGGGCGTCCTGCACCTACAGCGCACGCATCCCATTGTCGAGCACCTGGCCAGCCACGTCCTGACCACGGCGCTGGACACCCAAGTGGGCGCCGCCATTGCCCAGCGCTGCGGCGTGATTGAGACCAAGGCGGTCAGCAAGCGCACCACCCTGCTGCTGGTCCGTTTGCGCTTCCACATCCTGACCAAACGCGGGACCGAGGAATGGCCCTTGCTGGCCGAGGACTGCTTGGTGCTGGGCTTCCGTGGCGCCCCCCAGACAGCAGAATGGCTGTCCCAGCAGGACGCGGATGCACTGCTCGCTGCCATCCCGTCCGGCAACGTGAACCCGGATCGCGCCCGCGACTTCCTTCGACGTGTGCTCGACGACGCAGGCATGGCCGCGATCAAGCCGCAGCTCAAGCAGATGGCCGACACTCGCGGCGCCGAATTGCTTGATGCCCACCGCCGCGTACGCGAGGCCGCGAAAGCCAAAGGGACCAGCCACCGCATCCAGGCCGCTGGCGAGCCCGACCTTCTCGGGGTCTTTGTCCTTCTGCCCGCCGTATCCTGACCATGCGCACCGCCGACCGCTTCAGCACCACCACCGTCGAGGGCGCCATCCTGCCCCCCGACCTGCTCAAGCGCGTCGCTGACAATGCCCGCGAACTCGACGGTCTTTCGGCCGACAGCTACATGCTGGCGGGCGAGAAACTGAACGAGGCCATCAGCCGCGCCTGGAGCCGAGCCCGCACACTGTGGGCCAATTTCCGCGATGCCAAGGATCGCCTGCCCGCCACCGACGACGGCACCCGCCTGACCCGGGACAAGTGGCTCTTGCCGCTCTTCAAGGAACTCGACTACGGCCTGCTTGCCGCCGCCCACCCCTACGTCTTCGACGAGAAGGCCTATCCCGTCTCACACGAGCACTACTCCACGCTCATTCACCTGGTTGGCTTCCGCCAGGATCTCGACAAACGCGCCACCACCACCCCCGACGGTCCCAAGATGAGCCCGCACGGCCTGGTGCAGGAGCTACTCAACCGCTCAAAGGGGCACCTGTGGGCCTTTGTCTCGAACGGCCTTCAGCTTCGCATTCTGCGCGACAGCGCCGCGCTGACCCGCCAGTCCTTCGTCGAATTCGACCTTGAGTCCATGCTGCGCGACGAGGTCTACCCGGACTTCGTCCTTTTCTGGATGCTGTGCCACGCCTCGCGCGTGCGCGCCGAGCGCCCTGAGGAATGCTGGCTGGAGAAGTGGTCCAAGGCCGCCCAGGCCCAGGGCACACGCGCCCTGGACCAGCTTCGCGACGGTGTCGAAAAAGCCATCACCGCCCTTGGCCAGGGATTCCTTCAGCACCCCGAAAACCGCGATCTGCGTGCCGCCCTGGAACGCGGCGCCCTCACCCGCGAGGACTACTACCGCCAGCTCTTGCGCCTGGTCTATCGCCTGATCTTCCTCTTCGTGGCCGAGGACCGCGACTTGCTGCTGATGCCCTCCGCGTCCGTCGAGGCCAAGACGCGCTTCCGCCGCTTCTACGGAACCCAGCGCCTGCGCTCCGTCGCCCGCACCGTGCGCGGCACGCCCCACGGCGATCTCTGGCAGGCCCTGGTCCTGGTAATGGGCCGCCTCGGTCACGACGAAGGCTGCCCCAATCTCGGGTTGCCCGCCCTGGGCAGCTTCTTGTGGTCGCTCGCTGCCCTGGGCAACCTGCACAGCTGCCAGATCGGCAACCGCGCCTTCCTCGACGCCATCCGCGCCCTCGACTTCACCGAAGATCACGGCGTCCGCCGCTTTGTCGACTACCGCAACCTCGGCGCCGAGGAACTGGGCAGCATCTACGAGTCCCTGCTGGAACTGTTCCCCGACATCAACCTGCGTGAGGGCGGTTTCTCACTTCGCGCCGCCAGCGGCAACGAGCGCAAGAGCACGGGCAGCTACTACACGCCCACCAGCCTGGTCACCTGCTTGCTCGACTCGGCCCTGGACCCGGTGCTGGACGAGGCCAGCCGCAAGCCCGACGCCGAAGCCGCCATCCTGGCCCTGAAGGTCGTGGACCCTGCCTGCGGCTCCGGCCACTTCCTGATCGCCGCTGCCCATCGCATTGCGAAGCGACTGGCTTTCGTCCGCACCGGCAACGAAGAGCCCAGCCCCGCCGACATCCGCCACGCCCTGCGCGACGTGATCGGCCACTGCATCCACGGCGTCGACATCAACGAGATGGCCGTCGAACTGTGCAAGGTCAGCCTGTGGATGGAGGCGCTTGAGCCTGGCAAGCCGCTCAACTTCCTCGATTCCAAGATCCGCGTGGGCAACGCCCTGATCGGCGCCACCCCGGCGCTGGTCGCCAAAGGGATTCCCGAGGACGCCTTCCAGGCCATCGAGGGCGACGACAAGAAGATCGTCGCCCAGTTGAAGAAGCGCAACAAGGCCGAGCTGGGCGGCCAGACCGACATGTTTGTCGACGGCACGACCCTGCGCCCGCCCAAGGTCATCTCGCAAGAAGCCACCCAGGTCGAGTCCCTGCCCGACGATTCGATCCAGGGCATCCACGCCAAAGAGCAGGCCTACCAGGGCTTCGAGCACTCAGCCGCCTTCAGCCACGCCAAGCTGCTTGCCGACACCTGGTGCGCCGCCTTCGTCTGGAAGAAGACCGCGCCCGACGCCATCACCACCGACACCATCTTCAAGCTGGCCGCCGACCCGAACACGCTGCCGACCGCCATGCGTGCCGAGGTGGAGCGTCTGACCACCCAATACAAGTTCTTCCACTGGCATCTCGGTTTCCCGCAGGTTTTCCGTTTGCCATCGAACGGCGACAGGCCGAATGAGCAGGGGTGGATCGGCGGCTTTGACGTGGTGCTGGGAAATCCGCCGTGGGAGCGGGTGAAGCTGCAAGAGAAGGAGTGGTTCGCCTCGCGGCGGCCGGACATCGCGGACGCCACCAACGCCTCCCACCGAAAGCATATGATCGAGAAGCTGGCCGTCGACGATCCCACGATGAGCGCGGCCTTCCTCGATGCGCGTAGGCAAGCCGAGGCCGAGAGCAGCTTTGCGCTCACGTCAGGCCGATTTCCGTTGTGCGGACGTGGGGACGTGAACACGTACACCGTATTCGTCGAGTGGAATCGGTCTGTTCTTAGCGCAAATGGTCGCGTTGGCTGCATCGTCCCGACGGGTGTCGCAACTGACAACACGACGCGGGAGTTGTTCCAGGCCCTCGTGGAAGGTCGGAGCCTTGTCAGCCTCTTCGACTTCCAGAGCGGCGGCGATCTCTTCGGCGCCATCGGCCACGCGCGGTTCAAGTTCTGCTTGCTGACGTTGTCGCCACCCGGACAGGCCGCCGCCCGCGCGGAGTTCGCGTTCTTCGCGAGAAGAACGGAAGATCTTCAGGATCGAGAACGTCGGTTCACGCTGTCGGCCGAGGAGATTTCTCTTCTGAACCCGAACACCAGAACCTGTCCCACGTTCTGCCGCCACAAGGACGTCGAGATCTCGACGGGAGTTTACCGGCGTCTGCCCGTCCTTGTCCGTGAGGGGAGCCCCGAGGTGAACCCCTGGGCGATTCAGTTCGCATCGATGTTCCACATGACGAACGACTCGGGGCTCTTCAAGGACCGCGCCGAACTCGCTGCGGACGGCTGGCGGTTGGCGGACAACGTCTTCGTGAAGGGCAAAACGCGGTATCTCCCGCTCTACGAGGCCAAGATGGTCCACCTCTTCGACCATCGCTGGGGCGACTACGCCGACCATCCGCCCGATTCCGACAACACCAGCCTCCCTGATGTCCCCACAGAATGTCTGGCCAGGCCGGACTACGTCGTCCAACCGTGGTTCTGGGTGCCCGAAGCCGAGGTGGGCGCCGCCGTCGGTGAGAAGTGGCGGCGCGGCTGGTTCCTCGGTTTGCGGGACATATGTCGAAGTACGGATGAACGCACTGTCATCGCCGGTTTCATCCCTCGTGTAGGGGTCGGGAACCAATTCCCTCTCGCCCTTTCCGCCCACGAGCCGCGCTTGGTCGCGGGTCTTGGCGCCAACCTAACTTCATTGGTGTTCGACTACATTGCGCGACAGAAGGTCGGTGGCACTCATCTGAACTTCTTTATCGTCAACCAACTGCCGGTCATCCCGCCCGCGACCTTCCAGTCCCTCATTCCATGGCTGATCGCCGACGCCCCGGCCGTCCCTTGGTTTGCTGCCCGCGTGCTGGAACTAACCTACACCGCCCACGACATGACCCCGTTCGCCCGCGATCTCGGCTACGACGGCCCGCCGTTCCGCTGGGACGACACCCGCCGCACCCAAATCCGCGCCGAACTCGACGCCGCCTTTCTGCACCTATACGGCCTCGACCGCTCCGACGCCGAATGGGTTCTCGACAGCTTCCCGGTCCTCAAGAAGAACGAGGAATCCAAGCTCGGCGAGTTCCGCACCAAGCGCCTCGTCCTGGCCATGTACGACGCCATGGCCGAGGCCCAGCGCACCGCCACCGCCTTCGCCAGCCCCCTCACACCCCCACCCGCCGACCCCCGCGCCGCCCACCCCGCCACCACGATCGCCCCCGCCGTCACATCCCGCCCCGGCACCACAGCCCCGACCGCCCCGCCAGCCGTCTCCGCCCCACCCGCCGCCACCCCGCCCGCGCCCACCACGCCGTCCACGCCCACCATCGAGCCGCCGCTGGCCCCCATCCTCCCATTCCGCAAAGTTGATCGCCCCAAGCCCAAGGACAAGTACCGCACCTGCATCCCCGTGGAATCCATCAAAGCGGCGGCCGGCGCCTTCAGTGACGTCCAGGAACGCGCCCCCACAGACTGGGCCGAAGTCACCACGAGCACGCCGCTGGCCAAAGGCATGTTCATCGCCCAGGTGGAAGGCCACTCAATGGAGCCCGCCATCCCCCACGGCGCCTGGTGCATCTTCCAGCGCCCCTGGCTGACGCCCCAGTCCGGCGAGATCGGCATCTTCCAACTCCACGAGTCCACCGACCCCGACACCGGCGCCCACGTCACCGTCAAGAAATACGCCCCCACGACCACCCGCTCCCCCGAAGGCGACCCTCAGTGGGCCGGCACCCTCACCCCCACCAACCCCGCCTTCACCCCGATCCCCATCACCGAAGGCGTCCGCCCCTACGCCAAGCTGATCGAGGTCCTGACGTCGCCCTCCACGACGGGACTGGAATCGGGGTGAACCAACCCGGAGCTAAGCGACATTGGCGGCGCACCAAAGATCGGCCGGAACGATCCGTGTCCTTGTGGCAGTGGCCTCAGGTTCAGACTGTACTGCCTGCTGCGTTTGGAGGGGTAGCCGACGATTACACCCGGTGTTTCCGTCGGCCATACCACCGGTGTCGAGATCCCGAAATCCGGGGGACATGTCTGGGCGCTCGGGGTCCGGAACGAGAGGGTCCAGGCCACCCTGACACTGGCCGAACAGAACGCAGAGATGCTCGCCGGGCAAATACCCCCAGCCAAAAACTAGACCAGGGCGGATTTCATTCGAGTGTAGAGGACGGATGTGTAGGTGGAAGGGGGAACGGGATACACTGTGCCGTGTGGTTGGTGCAGTTCTTCCCGGACACACGGCGGATGGGCGACACTACGGTGCCGCCCCGGCCGGCATGCCCTCTTGTCTGGGAGAACCGGACGGAACAGCTCGGTTTCATTCCGTGAACCCATGCGGCGGGCAGAGGACCCAGGGCCGATGTGAGTCGCCCAGAAATGGGCAGAGAGGCACAACATGAGCACGAAGACTCTCGCCAGCTTGGCGCTCCTAAAGGCGAATCTCGAAACGGAGGGTCACGACGTCTTGGACATGATCGCGCCTCTGGTGACGTTCGTCGGAAGCAAGTCCGGACTGAAGACCAACTTTTCCTCATCGGATCTGAGGGAAGCGGTCCTTAGTGAACTGGGCCTTGCGCTGCCAGAGCGTGCCATTGATCTCCTTCTTCACAGGTTGCAGCGGCGGGGTCTAGCCAGACGTGAAGCGGGACGCTACTCCGTCGATGCTTGGGCAGCCGACACGGCAGCAGTTGAGGAAGCCCAGGCTGGTTTTGTCCGCGCGTACGCCGACATCACGGAAAACCTTCGCTCATTCGTGGAGGAGAGGTTCCAAAATCATTGGGACGGGGAAGAGGCACGCAACGCGCTCGACGAGTACCTGGACGACTACTGTATCGATTTCATTCGAGCATATTCCGCCGCATCGCCCGTGCCCACGCACGGCAAGTCGCCGAAGAACGCGCAGTATCTGGTAAGCAGTTATGTGACCCGCCTGAGCGAAATCGACAGCAGGCGTTTCGGACTGCTGGTTGACGTGGTTAAGGGAAGGATGCTCGCCAATGCGATCCTTGGCGAAGACCTCGTGGACCAGAAGCAGACCTTCAAAGGCACCACCCTATTCCTTGATACGCCGCTCGTGCTGAGAGTGTCTGGCTTGAGCGGACCGCCAGCGGAACAGCTCGCGATGGCGGTCGTCGGGCTTGGCTCGAAGGCTGGTGCAGTTTGGAGAGTCTTCGAGCATACGATCGAGGAGGCGGACTCGGTGCTCCGGGAGGTGCAACGGAAGCTGGAGTATTCCTATGAGGGTCATGGTGACGTGTACCTTCATGCGAAGGAGGTTGGGTACAGCGCATCAGACATCATCCTGTTGCGAGGACGCCTACTCGACATCCTCCACGGCAAGGGCATCGAAGTCCACCCCACGCCCGGCTATGCCGCCGGCTTTCAGATCGACGAAGTCGGCTTGGAAGGGGAATGCGACGCTGCAGGTCTTCACCACTCCACTCCGACGGCTTTGCGCTATGACGTGAACTCGATCCGAAGCGTCTACTGCATCAGGAAAGACGTTCGGCCCAGGAAGCTGGAGGATTGTCGTGCAGCCCTCGTGACGTCGAACTCAGCGCTCGCTCGCGGTGCCTTCAACTATGGGAAGCGACACGAGTCGTCGCGGGAAGTCTCACCGGCGGTCACCGAATATAGCCTGGCCAATCTCCTATGGCTGAAGTGGCCACTCCAGGCGCCGGACATCCCGAAGCATGTGTTGGCAGCCTGCTGCCAGGCAGCGCTGCGGCCTTCGGCCCGCCTGTGGCAGACGTTCCTGCAGGAGGTGGAGAAACTGGAGAAGCTGGGCAAGCTGACGCCAGACCAGCATGCGTTTCTCCGGTACGAATCGCGTGTCAGAGATGACCTCATGGAGTTGACCCTTGGTGACGAGTCCGCTCTCAACCCCGACACGGTGATGCGGGTCTTGTCGGCGTTCGAAGAGGATGTCGCGCGGCCGTACCAGAAGGAGTTGGACGAGGAGAAGGCCCGTCGAGTCAGTACTGAGGAGATCCTTGAGGGAAGCCGAGAGGAAGGCAGGAAGTTGGAGGTTCAGCTGTCGCAAGTGCAGCAGCAACTGAGGCGGGGACGTATGAGCGTCGTGCAGTGGGCGCGGAAGGCAGGACAAGCTGTCAACGTCCTCTGTTCAGCCATTGGGCTGGGGCTGATCGCGCTCGGACTGGTCTGGCAGGTGCCGGGAGGCGGCGGCGCTACTCAGTCAATCCCTCGCTGGCTCCTGTTCGTCGCCGGAGGCGGCACGGTCTTGTTGTCCCTCCTGAGTCTCTTCGTAGGGGTCAAGCTGAGCACGCCAATCGGCTGGATCAGCCAGTGGGTCGAGCGGCGTGTTTACAGGATTTTGGCCACCCGACTCGACCTCGATGACGAAGGGCACACAAAAGCGCGCAGGTAGTCGAAGCATGGTAGCCGGACAATCACCAGCCAAGGGAGAGCAGATGGAAGCGATGGCGGCCGAATCTCTCGTCGCGTCGGCGTGGGAACTTGAAGGATTCCTGACGAAAACCCGGTGGCCCGTTAAGGTGAAGCGAGGTTACTCGGACATCGACGTGGTTGGCGCGAATGCGGCCGGCGATGTGCGTTTGGCTGAGTGCAAGGTTCGTGGGCCGGCGCAGTGCGTGCTGGTTGCCGACGTGAGATTTGAGAGGTGGCTGGGTAGCTGGCGTCACTTCGCGGAGAACATCAGTTGGCTTTGGTCAGGAGACGAAATGCCCGCCTGGTTACCTCGACGGAGGCAGGTGAGACGCCTCGAAGTTTGGTTCTGCGGAAATATTTGGTTTGCCAGTCCGGAGGTCCACCGTGCGGCCGTCAAGGACTTCACCGACTTTCTCCGGGGGTGTCGTTTCTCACGTAGTTCCACCGCCTGCTTTTCACGCATGTTCGTGATGGGCAAGACGCGGTTTCCCGGATTGGGAGACACGTTGATTGGCGCCGGGACGGTGGCGTAAAGCGAAAGCCCCGACGCCGAGGGGATCGGTGCCGGGGCTTGGGTGATGGGACCGATGACTACGGATCAGAAGTTCAAGTAGTCGCCTGCTGGTTCTGGATTAAGGGCAAGCTGGCGGTAGTCTTTGATGGCGGCGCGGATGGCGTGGATGTGGACGCACAGGTGGTTGGCCTTGCACGCCTCGGGGGATGGAAGGTCGCCGCGTGCGAGGGAATCAAGGCCAAGGTCTGGGTGCTCGGCCATGAGCTGGTAGGCGGCGGTGGCCAGGGTGGCGTCGAGCGCGGCGAGGACGCCGAGTTCGGGCGCGAGGGCCAGCTCGTTGGGGGTGGGCCGCAGGAGCGGCTGGTTGTGCTCGGGGAGCCAGGTCGCTGTCATCACGACACCTCTGCAAGCGCTGCCTGCACGTGTTCGGCGGTTACGACCTTGGCGCGGGCCAAGGCAGCGGCGAGGAGGGCATGGTGGGCGAGCAAGTTCACCTTGCGTGGCAGGCCCTGGGTCGCCTGGAACACGGCTTCGACGGCGGCGGGCTCCAGCAGTGGCAACTCGGTGCCTGCCAGGCGCAGGAGATGCGCCAGGTACGGTCCGATCTCGTCGCGGCCGAGGCCAGCCACGTGGTAGCGGACGACGATTCGCTGGGAGAGCGCCTCGTAGGCCGCCATGCCCAGGCGCCGGCGCAGCTCGGCCTGGCCGACGAGAAGCAGGCAGAGCCTGTTCTCGGCGTCCATCTGGTAGTTGGTGAGCAGACGCAGATCTTCGAGCACCTCGGAGCGCAGATTGTGGGCTTCGTCGACGATGAGGATGGGACGGCAGCGAGCCTCGGCACACAGGCGGGTGACTTCGTTTTTGATCTGGCGGTAGAGCGCGGCCCGGCAGCGCTCGGTGGGCAAGCCCATCTCCCAAGCGATGGTCTTGTACAAATCCATCACGTTGCCGGTGGAGAGGGACACGTAGACGACACGGTATAGGCCGGTGTGCAGAGCCGTCACGACCTTGCGACAGGCGCAGGTTTTGCCGCTGCCACTCTCTCCGGTGACAAGCCCGATGCCACGCATCTCGATGAGGTGGCCGAGGCGGGCTTCCAGCTCTTTGCCGGCGGCCGATACGAAAAGGTCGTCGGGCTCGATCTCTTTTCCGAAGGGATGGCGGGTAAGGCCGAAATGCTTGCGGTACATCAGCGACCTCCTTGCTTGGATTCATCACCATCGAAGTCGCGCAGGCGCAAGCCCGCGGGCGGCGTCTCGGGCGCGCGCTCTGGCTGCAGCGTCTTGGTGGCGTGGTCGCGCTTGACGAAGCAATTGGCGTAGGCGTCGACCGGCTTGGCCATGCCGACCTTGCGTCCGACGTGCCAGACCTCGACCTTGCGTTCGGGGCGCGTGGGATCGAAGCGCAGCATGACGGTTTGCCCGACAAGAATGGCATCGACTTCGTAGACAGCGCCGCGCAGGCTCACCGTGCGGTCGCGAGCGACTTTGCGTTTCTCCTCGAAAAGAAAGAGCGCGGCCAGATCGAGTCCAGGCTCGGGCAGGCGGACCTCGTCGCAGACCTGGGCCCAGCGATCGAGCGGCGTCTCGCCAGCCAGCCCCTTGTGCGGCCGGTGGTGATATTCACCTTCGACCCAAGCCCACAGGCGACGATTGAGCGCCGCCAGACTTGCGGTGTCCTCGGCGCCGAGCAGCGGAAGAAATTGCATGCGTACTGTCCTGAAGAATCGCTCAATTTTCCCGCGCCCCTGCGGTACGTACGGCCGGCTGTGAATCAGCGTGATGCCGAGCTTGGCGCACACCAGTTCCAGGTGGTGCGAGCGGTACACGGCGCCGTTGTCCACGTACAGACGCTTGCTCAATCCTCGCCGGCGGATGGCTTGCTCCAGGATGGGAAGAAAGGCCGCCGTGTTTTCCGCAAGAGCGAAGGCCGCGAAAGGCACCACCCTCGTCGCATCGTCGATGAAGGCGATCAAATACGTCTTGTGTCGCCGCTTCCCCTCGACGGTTACCGGCACCGCGTGCATCACGTCGCTCATCCACAGCTCGTTTGCCTTCTCGAAGGCGAAGTGCCGTCGGTCTTTGCTCGTCGGCTCTTCGGGACGCTTCGCCATCAGTCCCTGCCGCGACAGCAGCCGGTGCACCGTCGCTGGCGCCAATTCCAGATCGGCTGGCACCTTGCCCGAAGTGCGCGCCGCATCGATCACCATCCGCACCGACAATTCCGGCTTGTCCTCCTTGAGCATGCACAGTAGGTCGGACACCTCCTGCGGGATCGCACGTGCCTGCCCCTGATCCGCACGCGGCTGCGGGCGCAGAGCCTCGAAACCGCTTTTGCGCCACTCGCGCAACCAGCCCCGCATGGTCTCGGCCGCCACGCGGGTGCGGCGCGTGCCTGGGATCGCGTAGCTTTTCGACGCCTTCTCCTTGAGCCGGGCGTACGTCCCCGCTTCGCCCGGTTCCATGTGGGTCAGATCGGCAATCAGTCCGTAGCGGAAGAGCGCCACATCGTCACGTCGGTCGGTCGTTGCTTCGGTCTTCATGATTTTCCTCCTCGGACCCCGTGCTTGGGGTCGCCCCTGACCACTACCGGCTTGTGCGTGGCGGGTCAGGGCCCGCTCCCTGTTGGCTGCGCCTTCGTTTTCCCCACCGCCGTTTGGGCCGTGGCCCGAATCCGAAAGGTGGCCCCAGCGTCCCCAGATGCGCGGCCCCGATCTCGCGCAGCCGCACCAGCGCGGACTTCGTCGCAAGAACATCCCGCACTCGTCCCAGTCGTGGCACATTCCCGAGCTGCCCCGGTAGCAACGTCACCAACGCCAGCAGCGCCATCCGCACATACCCCAGCCGCCGTCGCACCCAGCGCACGGCCCCAGGAAGCTCGATGTCTGGCCGAATCTTTTCCGCTGCCTTCTCGATGCTCTCACCTGCCGCTACCTTCGCCTCAACGATGGCCACGACCTGCTCGACCTCGTCGAGGCTTCCTGGGAGCCGACTCGCCAGGCTGTCCGGCAACAGGCTGAACGTGGTGTGTCCCGTCGGACAGTACCAGCGGGCGATCTGCGTCCCGGGCGGCTCGACACGCGCGTACGTCCCGTGCCGGGCCAAACCGCAGCCACCACGTGGATGCAGCGGGCAGCGATCCAAGCTTGCCTGTCGCCAGCCTTCTTGCCTAACGTAGTCCTCGCTGGTGAGCGCCGTCTGCTGGCGCAGTTGCACCGGCCACTGGCCCGCACGGCGCCAACCGTGGCGGGCCTCTTTTCTTGCCTATGGGTTTTCGTGCGGACGGGCACCATGCCCATCACCTGCCCCAGCTTCACCCAACCCGCCCTTCCCGCAAAAATTCCACGCAAGGCCGTCTCGAATTCTACCCCCGTCTCAGGAGAACCAACGCTGGACCACTCTGCGATGCAACCGCCGGTGGATCACGAAACTACGTGACAGCCAACAGGGGGCAGTGCCCTTCCGGCCTTCGCGGCAAGGTGGCCGGAGAGATCTGGTCGACCCGGGATCTCATCCTTGAGAGGATCGTCCGGGGCGTTCGCGAGCGAGTTGTCAATGACCATCACGGCAAGCGCTTCGGGAACCCAGTCCTCGACGCCGCGCGCGAGCTGGTGCGCTACGCGAATCCCGCGCAGCACGGCGGTGGGCGGTCACACCACGTGGGTCGGCAGATCGTCGAAGAGACGAAGGTGCTTTTGCTGGAGGCGATGGGTTTGGCGGACTAGCCACGCGCCGCTGGTTGCGAGGCCTTAGCGATCAGCGGGTCTCGCCCGGATTTGTTCCGCATGGTGGTCAACGGCAGCCACGCACCAACGTTTCTTGCCTTCCTGTCGGGCGGGTCGTGGACAACACAGCCCCGTCCGTGGCGTGGCGCGAAGGGACCGCCTGCGTTCAGCGGACCAAGCGGATTACCCGGCAGAACCTACCATCGGCCAAGGCTCGCGCCGAAAGCGCGCTGCGCCAGTTCTGGCAATTCGCCGAGGTTGTCGGCGCGGCGCTGATTGCGATCGGTGCGCAGAAACTGCTCGTTGCCGACCATCTCCACCCTCACGTCAGCTCCTCGCGCAAAGGAGCTGCCCGTCGAAAACGCTGTCACGAAAGTCTGCCCACGCCGGATCGCCAGGACGACGTCCGCACGGGTCCACTCGGTGCCCGCCCCGAGGGTGTCGCCATTGTCTGTGCGCACCAGTAGTTCAGTGATGTGCGAACGGTCTGGGTCGTACCGGACGGCGGTGATGACGAAATCTGCCCATCTCATGACCTTGTCTCCTTGTCAGGGGATCAGCCCCCATCATTTTCATAGAGGTTGCGGGCCGACCGTTTTTGGGTGGAGATAGGTCGATTCCTTTTCTTGCCCAAAAGATGTGTAGCCGCTACCTCTAGCGATCAAGGCAGCAGGAAGCCGTGGTGCATGAAGTAGATCGAGGCTCCAAGGTGCCAGCCGATGTGCTCGAAGCGATCGACTGGGCGGAAATCGCTGAGCGCATCACCGGATTTGCATTCGCTCGGCTTCGGCACACCTCCATTGAGGATGCAAAGCAAATCGCCAATGATGCGCTGCGCACGCTCCTTGACCCGGAATCGGAAGTGGCCTGGGAATGGGAACAGGATCCGGACCCAATCCAGAAGCTCGGCAGCATTGTCAATGGCTTGGTGAGCAATCGCTATCGGAGGAAATCCGTGGCGAAGCGCCATGGTGACGAAGTTGGCCGGCATATGGGCGGCGGCGAATCCCTGGCCGAATCAAATCCGGAGGCCAGCACCATCGCCCGTGATCTGTTCCGCAAGGTCCTCAACCATGTGTACGAACATTCAGTTGACGACGAACTCGTGCAGCAGATGGTCCTTCTCGCGAACGACGGGATCTTGGACGTGGAGGAGCAGGAGTCGTCCTTGAAGGTCCCACGCCCCCGTCTCTATGAGGCGCGCAGGCGCCTGCATGAACGGATTGAGGCTGCGCGTCTTGAGATTGAGGAGGAAACGTAGCCATGCCGACCAATCAGCGCGACGACAGTGATGCGCTGGAGTCTATCGTATCCGAGCTTGCTGGCGATCTCCTGGACCGTAGGATGCCTCTCGCGGCGGTTGAAGGGTCCCTGCGCGCCGCCGGGGTCGATCCAGATCGGTTGCGCGACGACGGACTTCAGCTCGCTACGCAGCTTCTGGAGCGGCGTCGGCTCTTCTGGCAGGAGGAGGCCCGACGACGCATTGCCAACCGGGCTCCTTTGGTTGCGCGAATGGCACAACTCGCGAGCATGACCAAAGACGACCTGCTTCGTCGTCTCGGCGACCTTCGTGGAGATCCCGCCCTCGGCCCTTCCGTCGCAGCGGCCTTTCGGAAAAGGAAGCCCGAAGAGTCGAGCGCAGAGGAACTTCGTGAATTGCTCCAGGAGGTCGAGCTTCTGCGAAGCCTGGGCGCGACCGAGCCGGAAGGCGAGGACGACGATACGTGACCTCGTGCCCGCGTAGTTTCAGCGCATCAGCAGCAACCCGTCTCTTGGGGGAGCTTAGGATTCGGCGGCCCGAGGAGATTGACGTCGAGTTGATTGCCGCCGCGCGTGGCGTGACCGTGATCTACAAGTCGCTCGCCAAGGAAGAAGGGCACCTTCTCCGGGCAGGCAAGACTGGCCTCATTGTCGTCGCAGAGACCGCGCGTGTCTCAGAGAAGTGGCGGTTCATTATCGCTCACGAGTTGGGTCACTTCTTCCGGCATCCCGACCTCGACCAGTTCAGGATGTGCACCGACACCGACCTGGCCGACTGGTATCGAGCCAGTGGACACGAGACCGAGGCGAATCACTTCGCAGCCGAACTCCTCATGCCGGAGCAGCTGTTCAAGCCGCTCTGCGACCGGAACCGTCCCTCCCTTCGGGAGGTGCGTGATCTGGCGGCACGCTTCAACACATCGCTGACAGCGACTGCCGTGCGCTTCATTGAATTCTGTCCCGAACCCTGCGCTGTGGCCCACTCCACTGCTGGCGTAGTTGACTGGAGCATCAAGACACACAACTTTCCCCTCATAATCCGCCGAGGGACGCGCCTCACCCGCGACACATATGCCGGCGATCTCCACGTTGGTTTGACTGTCGAGGACCGGCCGCAACTCATTGATGGGGCTGGCTGGGCCGATAGCTCAAGCATCGACCTCCAGGAGCACTCGATCAAGCTGGGCGGGTACGGTTCCGTGCTCACCCTGTTGTGGCACAAATGGAAATAGCCCACGATGGCCGAGCCAGAGACAGCCTGCAAGCCTGCACGCGGTACATTGAACCGATTATGTGTGGCCACGGGCGTCCGTGTACCTGTTTGTCGTCAGATGACGTCCCCCACTTTGGCGTTCTCGATGGGGCTGCAACAGTAGGAAGCGTTCCGTGATCGAAGCGTCGGCGCCAGACACGCGGGCCACGATTGAGAAGTGCTCTCGATCCGTGATGTTCTGCAATAACGATTACCCGGACTTTCCCTATTCCCTGTCGGGGAGCTGCTTCGTCTTTAGGTATGGGCGGCATCACTACATGGCTACCGCCGACCACGTCGTTGCCCACAGGGCGCCCGAAGACGTCTTGATTCATGCCCGAGAGGACTACACCGACGACTCTCTGCCCTTCGACAAGCGGGTGAACGTGCAGCCGTCCTCCAGCATCCCGGCAGCGGCCGCCGATGTCGCCCTCTTTCGAATTTGCGGAGACAAATGCACGGAAGAGCAGCTCCGCATTGTCGGCGCGCTCGACCTCGCCGAGTGGCGCCCTCGTGTTGGACGTCGACCGCGGGAGGGTGACCCACATCTCGTGACCGGCTATCCGTTCGCGACAAAATGGATCAAATACGAGGACAATAGGTTCTCGCAAGGGCGCGTTATCACGGATGGCAAGTACAGCGGTGCTTCTCCCGACGGCACCACGCAGTTCCTGGCGGTGCCGAGGATGCCGGCGATCGAGGACCTCAATGGCTTGAGCGGATCACCAGTCTTCGGCATTCAATGGCAAGGGAATAGGTATTCCCCTTCGCATTTCGCCGGGTTGGTGATTGAGCGAACCGCGATCAATAACGAACCGACCCTGCCGTGGGAAGTTAGGTTCATCTCATCCTCGATTGTCTATGCCGCCCTTGATACGGCGGAAGCCGAGTAGCCACTCGGGCCTCTGCGCTCGGCCCCCGAGGGGCCGCTTCGTGGTCGCAGGCGCAGACTGAATGGCCTGCCTACACACTCTCGAACCACCCAGCGTCCACGCGAAAGACCTCGATGGTCTCGCGCCGCACACCGAGGCTGAGTTCCTTCAACTGTATCCGTCCGGAGGAGCGAGTGGGGGTCCAGTCCAGGATTTCGGCGCAGTTCTGGCATGGCTCCAGCTGAGATCCCGGCCGTGCCCGGCACCACCTCGCCTACCTCGGTGGAGCCGGCGGGGTTCAGGTCCGCTGGCCGAGCACGACCTGGCGGAAGACGTTGGCGGCCAGGGTCTGCTGCACCTCGGCCAGCGCCAGGGTTTGGGTCCAGTTGACCGGCGCCAGGTCCAGCACACGGTGCTTCGGCCAGCGCGGCAGCAGGCAGAGCAGGTCGCGCATGTACCCCAGGGGCTCGATGCGGTGCATGCGGCAGCTCGCCAACAGGGACACGAAGATGGTGTTGATCTCGGCACCGTCCTCACTGCCGCAGAAGAGCCAATTGCGTCTTCCGACCACTTGCCGGCGCAGGTTCAACTCCGAGATGTTGTTGTGTGCGCCTTGACAAGGCGCACGATTCTTCCGGGTGAGAAACCCGGCCGGCAAACTGTCGCTCCAGCCGGAATCACTTGGGGCGGCTCACAAGGAAACGACATGAGCTGAAGCACTCCAAGAAACGGCCCCTTCTGGGGGTCAGCGATCTGCGCGGGCTGTAACGAGTAGTGAACACCGAGCAGGCCCCGAAACTTCTAACGTGGGTACCGACCCGCCATAATAACGGGGAAGGTAGCCGCCCTTGGAGAAGCGAGCGACGCGAGCATCCAAGGGGCCCACCGGGGTAGTGGTGACGGCACGCCAGGAGAAGAATCGTGCGCAACAAGGGAAGTCTGGGCGAGACGGGCACCCATGGCTGGGTGGCCCGAACGATTGTCCCGCGAGGGCAAGGGTCGGCTCGTGCAGATGACGGATGGGCTTGTAGTACCGATGAAGGCCGGTAATGCGGCTGGAGGGAAGGAGCCCTGTTCTGGAAAGAAGGATCAAAGGAGCAACAGCCTGGGAGATTGGTGATGAACCTACAAACCCCCAAAATTAAGGTTGAGAAGCTGCAGCAGTCCTTGCACGCGAAAGCGAAGTCCGAAGCGGGCTATCGTTTCTACAGCCTATGGGACAAGATCCATCGAGAAGACGTAATCGCCGAAGCCTATGCACGTTGCCGCCGCAATGGCGGCGCCGCGGGCATCGACGGTGAATCCTTCGAGAAGATCGAAGCCTGTGGTCGTAGGGCATGGCTCGCAAACCTGCAACAGGAGCTACGGGCGCACCGATACGGCCCTGCGCCCCTGCGGCGAGTGTGGATCCCAAAGAGCAACGGCGGCCAACGGCCGCTCGGGATTCCGACTATTCGAGATCGCGTGGCTCAAATGGCGGCCCTCCTCGTATTGGGACCGATCTTCGAGGCTGACCTGCTCGATGAGCAGTACGGCTTTCGGGAAGGGCTCGATGCGAAACTGGCCATTCGACGTGTGTACTACCACCTGGTCGGCGGGCGACGAGAGGTTGTCGATGGAGATCTTAGCGACTATTTCAACACGATCCCCCACGGCGCCCTCATGAAGTGCGTCGCACGACGAATAGCGGATGGTCAGGTGCTTGCAATGATCAAGGCGTGGTTGAACGCGGCTGTAATCGAGAAGGGATCCGCGGGAGAAATCCGAACGACGGTGGCGCACGACGGACATAGGGGAACACCGCAAGGGGGAGTCATTTCTCCATTGTTGGCAAATCTCTATTTTCGCCGTTTTGCCTTGGCGATTCGGAAGAGCAGGGTGGCGCTGGAGGCGGACGCACAGCTCGTGAACTACGCTGACGATCTGGTCATCTGCTGTCGACCCGGAAACGGGGAGGCAGTGATGGCGAAGATGCGAGAACTGATGACCCGCATCGGGTTGACCGTAAACGAACGGAAGACCCGACTGGTGTTGGTGCCCGACGGAAGCTTCGACTTCCTCGGCTACACGATCGGACGCTTCTATGGAAAAGACGGCAAGCCGTTTATCGGCACCCGCCCATCCAAGAAGGCCATAAGCCACGTGCTCGAACGGATCCACGAGGAGACGTCACGAAGGTGGAACCAGGACCCCATCGAAAAGCGCATAGCAGAGGTCAACCTCATCTTGCGCGGTTGGTGCGGGTACTTCGACCAAGGACCGGTTTACCGTGTCTACAGCTTGGTCAAGGCATACACCGAGCGACGGATCCGACGGTGGCTGATGAAGAAGCACAAGCGGCGAGGCACGGGGTACCGCCAGTATCCCGACGAGCACCTGTATGGAAAGCTCGGTCTCTTCAACCCGCAGGTCCATCGCATCAGCCGGACGAGGGCAAAGGCGTGAATTCCAGAAGAGAGCCGGATGCGGGAAATCCGCACGTCCGGTTCGATGAGCGGGCGCTGGAAACGGAGCCATGGCACGGATTGAGGCACCGGCGCAGTACGCGAAAGCGGCCGGAAACAGCTACTCCCCGCGACCTACGACCACCGCGCCAGCGCTCGACTCTACGCATGGGCAGGCTGCCGTCATCGAGAAACCGCATCAGCGCCACCTTCTGGTTGACGGCGGCAGTTCCGCCGGCAGGGGCTTGCGTACTGGCTTGCACCGCGTGTGCTCCTTCACCAGCTGCTTTTCAACTGCGGCGGCGGCTGCCTCGGCCTCGGACGAGCTATCCACCCCTGCCATCGCCATCCCCAAAATCGCCAATGAGAGCTGGGCATCGTTGCGCGGCAACCGCTCCGCCTTCTGCCCCAGCAGCCCGCGCCGCAACCGCTCGTTCTCCTCTTTCAGGTGCAACACCAGCTTCCGGTACTCGTCGCGCTCGCCCTCCACCTTGCGCAATTGCGCCGTCAGCTCGTTCAACTGGACGGCGAAGTGTGCGAGTCGCGCCTCGATCGTATCGTCGGTGCTCGTCGCTTCACTCACGCTTTCGACAGATGATCTCTTCAGATCAATCTGTCAAGCATTTGTGTGCAACTCATTGTTCTTTTTTCGTCGCCGGCCTTCGCGCGCGACGCCAGTCAGCAAACGGCCCAGTGCGGACCCATCAATGCGAATAAACGCGCTGCCGTCCGTCCCGACCGGCACCTCAAAAACTGCTCGGTGAAGGCGTTTGTACAGAATGCATAGCCCGTGGCCCTCAAACCACAAAACCTTCACCCGGGTCGCTGATTTCCCGGCAAAGACAAAGAGCGCACCGCCGGCCACGGGATCATGCCCAATCCTTTCGCGCGCGACTTGCGCCAGCCGATCAAACCCAAACCTCATATCCACAGGCGCCGCGCACACGAAAATGCGAACCTCCGCCGGGATCACGAAACCACCTCGCTCAGAACCTTGAGCAGCCGCCCGAGCGCCTCTGCGTCGAATGCAGCCGGCACACGCAGCCGCCGCTCACCTGGCAACTCGATCTCGAACCGGCTGTCACCGATTGGCACGCCTTGCACCTCGACCAACGGCCAGGGCGTCGCTTTCACTGTGTCGATGTGCTTGGCGTTGTTTCTACGCTGCGGCCTCACCTCTTTCTCGGCCCGCAGCCGGTACAGCCATGTCTCGAACGAGCTGCACTGCACGTTGTGGCGGGCAGCGAACTGCTTGTGTCTCTCGGCCGCGCCACCTTCCTCAAACTCCTTGACCAGCGGCGCCCAGAAATCACGACCCCGGCAAATCTGCTTCGGCATGCCCAGAGCCTGCCCGAAGCCACCCTTCGCCTACCAGACGCGGATGCCCGAACGGATACCTTCAACTTCTCGGCCAGGTCGCTGCCGTCGATCAAGTCAATCGGAGGGGCGCCGTCGCGCAGGGCCTCCTTGACCGCCCCGGGGCTGAAGGTGCCGGTGGTGATGAACAGCCCCTTGTCCGCGCGGCCTACCATGGCGCCGCGAAAATCGCGGATCTCGCTGGGCGACACGGCGCCCTTGTAGCGCTTGCACTGGAACAGGACGTGAAAGCTCATGAGCCCGTGGATGCGGGCAATTCCGCGCCCGTCGATGCCGCCATCGCCACTGCGGCCGGTGACCTCGACCTGGATGAAGCCGGATTCACGCAGAACGCGCTGGACCAGACGCTCGAACGCCGCCGGGTCGAGCTTCTGGGTGAGGATCGCGTGCAGGTCCCGTTTCCACTCTTCCTGCTCGGGCGGCTTCTTCGTATCTTCCTCCTCGCCGCCCTTGGCGTCCTGGGCACGGACCTTGCGCAAGACTTCCTGTGGATCGACCTGGCCAACGCCCTTGGCCTTGGCCGTGAGCGACCACACGCCCCGGGTCGAGTTCTCCAGCAGGCCGTACTTCTTCAGATAGGTGCGCGCCCACGCCAGCCGATAGCCGACCTCGGTCTGATTGCTCTTGTCCTGGTCGTGCAGTTGGGCCAGGACGTCCTCGGGGAGCTTCTCCAGCTCGATGACCTTCTCGTAGATCTCGTCGACCGCCCCGGACCCTCCGAGCGCCTCCAGCGCACGCAGCAGAGGATTGATGAGCCGGTCGAATGTGGGCAGCTTGTTTGCCATCAGGTCACCTCAGGGATTGGGACTCCCGAATCGTATCACGTCGCGCCAGGCCGGCCGAGAGTGTCTCTTCCCTCGATGGCCGAGAGGGTCTATGAACGCTGCTCGAAGGAGATCCCCCGTGAACCACGTCGTCGTCGATCAGGAACGCTGTCTTCATGATGGCCTTTGCGTCTCGGCTTGCCCGGTTTCCGTGCTTGAGCTGGAGAGCACACTCGTCGGCGCCGTGCCCACGTCCAGTCAAGGCAACCGTTGCATCCGCTGCGGCCACTGCGTGTCGGTCTGCCGTTCGGGCGCGCTGGCGCTCACGTTCTTGCCTCGTAGCGACCTGCGGCCGATCAACACCGCGTACACGATCAGTCCCGAGCAGGCCGAGCAGTTGTTGCAAGCGCGGCGTTCGATTCGACGGTATCGGGACAAGCCGGTTCCGCGCGAGATCATCGCGCGTGCGCTGGACAGCGCCCGTTTCGCACCCTCGGGGGTCAATCGTCAGCCCGTGGCCTGGACCGTGGTGAGTGGCCTTGATGCCGTCCACGGGCTTGCGGCGGGTGTGCTGGAATGGGCACGCACGCTGGTGGAGCAGAAACACCCGTTGGCCGCGCGTTTCGACTTCGCCCGGTTTCTCGCGAGCTGGGAAAAGGGCGAGGATCTGATTCTGCGCCACGCGCCCCACGTGGTTCTGGCCCACGCGCCCACATCGGACCCCACTGGCCCGGGCGCGGCCACCATCGCGATGACCTACTTCCAGCTCGCTGCATCGGCGCTGGGCCTGGGCACCTGCTGGGCCGGCTATCTACAGATCGCGCTCAGCATGTCCCCCGCTGTGGTCAAGCTGGCCGGCATCCCCGAGGGGCGCCATGCCCACGCCGCCACCATGCTCGGCTACGCGAAACACGAGTACGCAGCCATCCCGCCGCGCAAGACTCTCGACGTCACCTGGATGTAGCGGGACTGGGCGGACGTTCGGCGTTGTCGCCGCAACGGCGCTCTGGAAAGATGAATTTTGCGCTGGCGAACGATGTGTCAATAGTCAATTGGCGCATCGCTCGGTATTGAAAAAAATGTAATAATTTCATGTAGTTGACACGCTACCAAGGCGTGTTACGATTGATGGATGATCAAAGAAACAACGCATCATGAACCTCGCTCGACAGAGGGGTGTATCGATCCGGTCGTCACCCTGAGCAGTTCCGAAGGCGGGAGCGCCCCGCCCCAAGACGCGGAGTCCCCTGCCGGCGGTGGCCCAGATGATGACGGCGGCCAGGACAGGCGGGGCCGAGCCACGAAATCGAACGTGCCCAGTCCGGAGCCCTGTACGCGGGAAGCTCTGGCCAAGGCCGTGAAGGACAGGTTCAAGTTCGACATCTCGCCGCTGTGGGCCTGCATGCAGCGGGAGAAATGCCTCCCCAAGAATCTACCCAGCGACTGGGATCCGGTGTGGGGACTTCAGGGCGCATGGGAGCATCTCCAGGGCCGTCGCTCAATCCGGCAATCCACACCACCAAAGCATGGGGCTGGCAGGTTCTCTCTCGGCGGAAAGGCGCTTCGGCCGGCCTGCAGGCTTTGCGGCGTCGCGCGGACCATCCTGCTTTGTCGCTCCAGCGTGCTTGCGCCGATGCACCCTCCGCCCCGCGTGGTGAAGTTGCTGGGGCGGATCGACTCGGAGATCGGCAGATTGAGAAAGATGAAAGAGCGCTTGGCGGGTCACGTCGAAGACTACAAGGCATCCCAGCGGCAGTACCTGACGACCTTGCTTGAGGATGCGAGGGAGCGGCAGTTCGAGGCGCAATCGACTGAGCAATGGAGAGAACTCTCAGTCATGAGAATCAATTTCTTTTGCGAGAATCCCGAGAAATTTGCCGAGCTACCCATATACAGCGATCTCAAAGTCGAGTCCCGATTCGACAACCTGGAAAAGGTGCTGCGCTATGTACAGCACGACATCATCAATCCCCACTTGCCAGTTCTACAGGCGATCTGGCCGCCACGAGTTGGCCGACCGGCCAAGCTGATCGCAAAAGTGCGAACTATCCTGAAGGATGATGGGTTCTCGTGGAAGGAAGTTGCCGAACTCGTTCGTGACGACGAGGACATCGATGATCCAGGCGGCGCGCGGGATCGTGCTCGCAGCCAGGTTCGCGACGCGAAGTCACGTCCGCGCTGAGTGAGGTGCGCCGGGAGGCGTGGCCGGGGGTGGAGGAAACTACGCGGCGCTCGGGGCGAAAATAGTGGGCATCTGGATTTCTGCTTCCATTAAGCCCCAGAGATGGGCATCGACCCAGACAGCATCGAAGTCATCCTGAGGCGCTTCATTCGTGAGGAGAGCCGGGCCGTGGCTCGCGAGGAGATCGACGCGGCCCTTGCTCGAATCCGGCGATGTTCGGAAGAGGGCGGGAGCGCGCCGAGCCGCGCGCTGCCCACAGCGGAGGCGGCCCGATACCTCGGGTTCAAGACGGCGAGCGGTCTGCGGCAGGCCCATCTGAAAGGGCGCATCCATCCGGTCGGGCGACGGGGCGGCGGCGGACCGTACATGTGGGGGATTGCCGACCTGGATTTGTTGGCCGCAGGAAGGAACCCAGATGGTGGTATCCTGTCCTCGGAACGTCCGGATGCGCCTCCAAACGGAGGCCAAGATGGACAAGCAAACGAGAGAACCAGAATGGGTGCAGCGCTGGAACATATGGATCGCACCACGCCCGTCGCTGCCGGGCGTGTGGCGGAGAAAGGAAGGCGGATTCTTCGTGCGAGGAAGGGTCCTCGATCCGCGCACGGGGAAAATGAAAGAGATCAAGAAGATCGTGGTCGAGGTCGACGAGCGCGTGGCGGAAAAGCAGGATGCGTTTCGGGTCCTGAGCGACGAGATACGAAAGGTGAAGGCAGGCGGGGTTCAGGCAGCGACGAAGATCTCCTTCGGCGACTACGCGGTATCGCTTTTCCAGAGAAAGGTGGCCAAGGGCGCGATTCGGTCAGCCAAGGGACGGGAGAAGTGGGAATCGACTCTGCGGCTACATCTGATCCCGCGCTTCGGGCAGGTGGAGATGGCCAAGGTGTCTCGGGTGGCGATCGAGACATGGTTGGAGGGGGCAGGGCGGCAGGTGAAGGCGGGGAACCTGTCCCCGCACACGCCGAACACGCACCTATCGATCTTGAAGGTGATCATGAAGGCGGCGCGAAAGGATCTTCAGCTAGCGCAGGACCCGTCGGAGGGGATCGAGCCACTGGACACGAGCGAGTGGGAGACGTTCACCGAGGAGGAGCCCAACAGTCTGCTCGACGGGGAGGTGCCGTTGTTCTTGGCCAAGATGCTAGAGATGTTCCCGCAACACTTCGCCATCACGGCGCTGGGGTTCGCGACCGGGCTACGTCCCTCGTCGCTTCGGCCGCTACGGCGGGACGGGGCGACGCCGGATCTACTCTGGGACCGGGCAGTGTTGTTTGTGCGGAGGTCGCAGACGAGGGGGGAAGAGGTGATGAATGTCACGAAGCAGGGAACTCGCTACCGCATCGATCTGCCGGAGGATCTCATGACGATTCTTAGATGGCACGTGGCTAACCTGCCAACGGGTCCTGTGGGATCGTCGGAGTTGCTTTTCCCGTCAGAGACCGGCGGATTCCGATCCATGTCGACACTGGACAAGCCCTTCCGGATGGTGGGGACCGCGATCGGGTTGAGGAAGCACGTCACGCCCAAGGGCATGCGGCGTACGTTCCAGGATCTGGCTCGTAGGGCCAACGTTAGTGATGTCGTCACCCGTGAGATCTGCGGTCACGCTACCGAGGCAATGCAGATGCACTACTCCACGGTGGCGCCTGGTGAGGTGAGGGCGGCGGTGGCCAAGATCATTTCGATGGCCGGGTACAAGGGACTGCTCGAAGGACACAACGCGCCGTGGGCTGCATAGTGGGCTGCATGGCCTTTTGGACACTCTGAGATGCACGAGGACAGAAACGAAAGAATCGGCCAACCCCTTGACGGAAAGGAGGTTTCCGCTTAAACCAGACCCCCTATGCGGGCGTAACTCAGTGGTAGAGTGTCACCTTGCCAAGGTGAACGTCGAGGGTTCAAGTCCCTTCGCCCGCTCCAACAAAGCAGAATGAAAACGGCCAGTTGGCGTTGCACCGCTAGCTGGCCTTTCTTTTTTCCGCGTCTTGCACACCACCTTGCACACCACCATGCGATGTGACAGCCATCGCCTCCTTCATCTTGGAAATGGAGGTCACCTTGCCGATGCTTTTCCTCATCTCTTCCAGCGCAATGGTGCTGTACCGTTGCTGCATTGCCTCGGTGGCGTGACCTGACACCGCCCTGGTGACCACATCCCCGATCTCCGCTGCGCGCGCAATATCCTGGAACGTCCGCCTCATCCCCCTGGGCGTGATTCTCTTCGTCAGCTTGAGGGCGTCCACTACATCTTGGAACGGCTTGTCCAACGTCGAAGGTGATTGGAGGCCTCCCAGGCAGGACGGAAACAGAAGGTCCGAGTCCTCCTGCTCTCCAGCCGGGAGGTTTTCCACGTGTCGACGAAGAATCGCCATCAAGTCAGCGGGTAAGGCCAGCCTCTGGTGCGCCTTCGTCTTGGTGGTGTCCATGATTTCCTGCTTCCTGCCGTGTGACCGTCGGACAAGTATCACTCCCTCCTCCCACAGAACGTCCGGTGTTGGCCCCTTCCGCCGTAGTGGTCGCATGCTGGATGGTCGCAACCCTGTCGCAGACCCCAGTGCCACCATGGCAAAGAACTGGGGATAGAGGCGGTTCATCGTCGCCAAGAATCCGGGAACCTCATCGACGGTGAGCGAGTTGGGCTGCTCTTCGGTGTAGGTGTGATGCGTGCTCGTGTCGAGGGTGGTCACGTCTGCAGCAGGATCTCGGTCCAGTTCAAACTCGCCATTGGCAGCAGCCGTGATCACCTTCAGGATGGAGAGCCATCCGTTGAAGGTGGTGGGCGCCAACTCCCCGGCTTTCACCTTGGCAGCCATCTCCAGCTTCCATGCTTCGACGTCTGACCTTCGGATTTGGTCGACGTAGAAATCACCGAACGCCGGGATGAGGTGAAGCCGGAGCACGTGCCCCCACTTCTCCCGTCCCTTGAGCGACCGAATGTCACCCTCCATGACCTTCTTCTCCAGTAACGACACGGCGTAGTCGTCGAAGCGCTGTCTCACGACCGTGATCACATGTCCTGCTCTGACTTTCCGTAGCTCCTCCTGGAGACGCTGAAATGCTTCGACTGCGTCCACGTCCTTCAACGTCAGCTTGACCTCGCACAGCTTCCCTGTCCTTGGGTTCACTGCTCGACCGCGAACCAGAAATCCACCGTCCTTTCTGCGCCAAACCCCCGGTTTCGAGGGTTTTGGAGCGATCCATGATCTCCATCTTCTCTTCCACTTTTCTTTCTTCGTGTCTTCCATGCGTGCCTCCGCTTGAAGGCGCACCTGGACATCCGGCCCCAAGGGTATCACCAGGCGGGGTGCCTCGGAGAAAGTTGTCCAGGTCCTCGATCCTCCACATCCATGTGCCGGTGCCTCCTCGCTTCCCAGCCGGGTAAATCTTCCCCTCCAGGTATGCCTTCCTGAGCGCGCTGCTGTTCTTGAAGCCGCAATACGCTGCCGCTTGGGTTGTCGGCAAATAGGGCGAGGAAATCATATCTGCGCTCGCATCAACCAAGGCTCACCCGACGGCCGCCGTGCACGGGCACCGACATGGTGGCCGCCGTCTCCGTCATGGCGGTGCTGCCCCCTGCGCTGGCGGTACCGTGAGGACGGTCACGATCGCCTTTCGCCCCGAGTGCCTGACCACGGACACAAGGCCAGCTTTCTCCAACGCCGCGAGGCCCCGCGAGGAGGCGAACCGATCGACTCCCATGCGGTCCATGGCCGACATGGAGATCGACACCTCGCTGGATCTGGTCAGGCCCATTTGGTGCCAGACCTGGATGCCGACATGCAGGGCCTTGCCTGGCAGTGACATTGCGCGCTCCAGCCATGACCAGGGGACAGGGCCTTTTAGGAACTTGCCCGGCTGACGTGGCCTCGTCGGGGAGGAGTGCGAGGGCGTCCGCATAACGGTGCCATCGGGAATCCTCAAGGCGTCGATGTCAGCCGGGTTGTCCATGTGTCTGTCTCATCGCACGCGGGTCTTCTCCGCCGCCTCGGCCCGTTCGATCTCCTCGATGATCTTCGAGACCTTGTTCCACATGCTCGCGCCGCGCGGGTCCATGAAGCGCTCCGGGTGGGCGAATATCTTGGCTTCGGAGCGCAGCTCGAAACCACCCAGAACGAGCTTGCTGGCGTCGGCCATTGCCTTCTGGGTGGCAGCTACGACCTCGCCGATTTGCTCGATAGGAGCCTCGACGAGGAGGGCATCGTGGACGGGGGCGCACACGGTGATTCCCCTCTCCGTGGCAAAGCAGCAGGCCAACCTGAGCATCTCGGCGCCGTTCCCCTGCATCGGATAGTTCCGGAGCGAGCGCGGGTTTGCTCCATCGGCCACATGGATCTCCCACCCGAACACCGTGTGCAATGCTCCGGTTAGCATCGCGAAGTCGAGCGCGGAGTCGGACCACTCCCAGAACCTGGGGTATGTCTGTCGATGCAGATCTAGCAAGCGGCGTGCATGGGCCACAGACTGTCCGATGCGCAGGGCCAATGTCTCGTAGCCCATACCGTACTGCACAGCGAGAGCACAGGTCTTGAAGAGCTCTCGGACCAAGGCGTGCGTCTCCTTCGTCGATCCCTCGGGCGCGGCCCCCGCCTGGATCGCGAAAGCCAGGTAGGGGTCCCCAGAGTTGTAGGCCGCCATCATGGCCGGATCCCCGGACAGGGCAGCCGCGATGCCGAATTCCTGTTGGCACCAGTCGACGTAGGCCAGCGCTCGGCCGGGCGGCGCCTGGATGATTGAGCGTAGCCAGACGGCCGGCCCGAAGATGGACTGGGCGTTGCTTGGCTGGTTTCTGCCGGTCTTGGCCCGGAAAGCTGATGTCATATACCGATTACGACCATCCGCACTGACTTTCAGGTCGGCAAGGCGCATCTGTGAGAGCGATGCCCGGAGTTCCTTCATGGAATTGACTTCCGGGTGCAAGCGCGCCATCTCCCGAAAGGTATCCGCGTCGAGCGCCTGCGCACCGCTGGGGAGTTCAGGCCATGTCATGCCGCGACTCTCCGTCCATTGTCGCCAACGCTCGGCCTTGAACGTTGTCCCATCGAAGACACCGTAGTCCCGGTCAACCTCGCGGATGAGGTGCTCCCCGATCGAATCCCAGCGGGACCGGATACGGTCCAAGTATCCCACGTCTATCGGCACCCCCACATGCTCCATGCGCGCCACCGCTTTCATGTATCTGCCCCGGAGGAGGGCACGGGGCATGTCGAGCGTGGGAGCCATGCGTGAGTGCAACCCCTCCAGCGCGACTACGTCCGACTCACAATACCTCAGCAGGTCCACACGATCCTCAGGCGTCCAGGGGCCGCCCCGCATCGCCAGGGCGCGCATGCGGTCCTTTTCCTCAGCCCCAATGGCTGGCAGGCCGAAATAGGCAAGTGCCCCCAGCAGCCCAGCTCCGTTTGGCGTCGTAAGTCCGTTGGTCATGGTCCGGAACTCGGTGTACAGATCGAGGACCTTGCTAGGTACTGGCCATCCCAGCGCGAGATGGCATGCGACCTCGGCAGAGCCGTAGTACGCGACCATCACAGATTGGGCATCAGTGCCATACGGCGGTCCTGCCGCCCGCCGCAGGTCATCCTGCCACCAGCGGATGGTGGTCTCGGTGCCCATCTCGTGAGCTACCATGCAGATTGGGTCGGGCCGCTCGCCAGGAAGCGATCGAAATTCAAAATCGACGAACCAAACCCTGCGGATTCCAAACCCCACAGGGAGCGCGAGGATCGTGTCGGAGATAGTCATAGCTCACCTCGCAGTTTCCTGAGCACGGGATGGTCAAGCGTATCGATCACACGCCCCCTGACGGCAATCCGCACGATCTCATCCATCGTCAATTCCGGCCACTCTGGGTCTGGAATCGCCCCTACCGCTTCGTACACTTCGTATGCGCCCAATGCCATGTTCGCTTGGACGCGCACCCATACGTGGACCGCACGCGCTGCCGCCTCTCTGGCCGAAGCATGCCAGTTGTTGATCCGACCATCTTCCCCTGGAACTCGCAGTGCCCAGAGGAAGAGAGTCCTCTGTCGGCTGATAGCTGGGACGAGTAACTTGGGGACCATGTCACCTGGGAAACTGCCGGCAATGTCGGCGGTGCCCACGAAGGTCTCCTGTTCATCCACCAGCGTGTACACCAGCATGGGCTCCATTGTGGGATGGACCCGAACGAACTCATTTCTCTTCGGATTTCGGATGGGGACGGTCGTTATGAGTTTCTTGGTGCCCTGCTTGCTCGCGAAGTCCTGTGAGATGCGGAGCTGCACGAGCACGTCGGTTTCGTCGGGTTTCTTGGCAACATCGTGCGTTTCGAGTGTGGGCTGATGCTCGGACGCGGCGGTTGTCGTCGCAGGTGTCGGTTCCGTTTTCTTGTTCATGGCTATCTCCTTCGGGTTGTTGGTTGGGTTGTTGTTCGCAAAGAGCTTCGTGCCCGGGATCTTCGGACGTTCGACGGCATGCTTGCGCCCGACGCCTCGGGTCTGGCGGTGACTACGGCCGCCTTGACCTGTCCCACGCGGGACTCAGTTACGCGGGCCTTCATGTATCTGCTGCGGACAAGGGCACGTGGCATGTCGAGCGTGGGAGCCATGCACAGGAGCAATTCCTCCAGCGCGACTGCATCCGACGCGCAGTAGTTCAGCAGAGCCACACGCTCCTCTGGAGTCCAGAGGCCGCCCCGCATCGCCGCCAGGGCGCGCATGGACTCCTTTTCCTCAGCACCGATGGCTGGCAGGTCGAAATAAGCAAGTGCCGCCAGCAGCCCAGCCCCACAAGGCGTTGCGAGTCCGTTGGTCAAGGTCCTGAACTCGGGGTACAGGTCGAGCACGTTCGCGGGCAATGGCCAGCCCAGCGCGAGATGACAGCCAATCTCTGCGGAGGCGTAGTAGGCAACCATCACAGACCCAGCGTCAGTGCCATAGGGCGGGCCTGCCGCCCCCCGTAGATCGTCCTGCCACCAACGGACGGTTGTTTCGGTGTTCAGTTCGTGGGCTACCATGCAAATTGGGTCGGGCCGTTCCCCAGGCAACGAGCGGAACTCGAAATCGACGAGCCAGACCTTGGCGATCCCGATGGCCGCCAAGGCCGTGCGGATCATGGCCAGGAAACTCAATTTTCACCCCTCAGCTTCTTGAGCACGGGATGGTCAAGCGTATCGATCACACGCCCCCTGACGGCAATCCGCACGATCTCATCCATCGTCAATTCCGGCCACTCTGGGTCTGGAATCGCCCCTACCGCTTCGTACACTTCGTATGCGCCCAATGCCATGTTCGCTTGGACGCGCACCCATACGTGGACCGCACGCGCTGCCGCCTCTCTGGCCGAAGCATGCCAGTTGTTGATCCGACCATCTTCCCCTGGAACTCGCAGTGCCCAGAGGAAGAGAGTCCTCTGTCGGCTGATAGCTGGGACGAGTAACTTGGGGACCATGTCACCTGGGAAACTGCCGGCAATGTCGGCGGTGCCCACGAAGGTCTCCTGTTCATCCACCAGCGTGTACACCAGCATGGGCTCCATTGTGGGATGGACCCGAACGAACTCATTTCTCTTCGGATTTCGGATGGGGACGGTCGTTATGAGTTTCTTGGTGCCCTGCTTGCTCGCGAAGTCCTGTGAGATGCGGAGCTGCACGAGCACGTCGGTTTCGTCGGGTTTCTTGGCAACATCGTGCGTTTCGAGTGTGGGCTGATGCTCGGACGCGGCGGTTGTCGTCGCAGGTGTCGGTTCCGTTTTCTTGTTCATGGCTATCTCCTTCGGGTTGTTGGTTGGGTTGTTGTTCGCAAAGAGCTTCGTGCCCGGGATCTTCGGACGTTCGACGGCATGCTTGCGCCCGACGCCTCGGGTCTGGCGGTGACTACGGCCGCCTTGACCTGTCCCACGCGGGACTCAGTTACGCAGGCCGCAATCCAGTCCTCGACCTCGCTGGCAAGCCACCCGACAGAGCGCTGACCGATGTGGATTGGCCGAGGGAAGATTCCCTGCGCTACACTGTCGTAGATCGCCGACTTCGACAGCCCGGTCTGGGCTTGAACCAGTCGGCGCCTCAGAATGCGTGGTCTATGTGTTTCGTGCATGGTCGTCCTCGGAATTTCGTGGGCCGCTGTGGCCAGCCGAGGAAAAGCAAACCATGCCGAGCGAACAAAAGTTATCCGCGAAGGTTCGCGCTCAATGGGCGCGAACCACTACACAAACATCACGAAGACCCCTCGAAATAGGGAGATCTCGTGCGCGAACTACCTTCTTTTCAAAAGGGTTAGGAGTTGTTGCGTGGGCCGGCTTTCACCTTGTCGGCGCGAAGGATCTGGGCCATGACCTGTGCCACTCTCTTTGGGAATCGCTGCTCCTTCCACTTCCGCGCCATCAGCAAGTCCTCGATGTCCTTGTTCGTGGGGGCAGTGGCCGGAAAGGCCGGATCGTACTTCTCTTCCCAGTATTTGCCTGCCTCCGCCAGATGGCCGAGTAACTCAGTGGTGTGCTTGCCCCATGGCCAGCGTGGCGCCGGCTTCTCCACGGCAAGTACCTTGAAATCTTGGGGCAGTTCTTTCCACAGGTCCAGCGACCGTTGCTCCATGTCCAACGCCCATTTCGCAAAATCACACAAACGGATCATAGCTGTGTCCCGGTCGTCGTCGGAAACCCAATGCAATTGAAGGTCGGTTCTATCTGCCATGAGGGCGACCTCCAGGCGGGAAGAGAAATTGGCTAGATTTGCGGCCGCAATGTCGGTTGAGTCGGCCCCGTCGAGCATTTCCGCCTCGAAGTCACACGACAGAGCGACCGCGTCGCGCAGGGGAACCTCATACATCCGACAGGACTTCCATTTTCGCCAGTTTGGCCTTCGTGGACTCTGTGGCACTTGCCCCTGAACCTTCCCCGCCTTGTCCGATTGTTGGCTTGTCTTCGTAGGCTTGGCCATGGTCTTGCCTCCCAAATGGGACTGCGTTCGCTTGGATGCCCTTGATTCTCAAAACTCCACCATCTACGCGATAGCGATCAATCCACCGGCCAGTAGATCTGCCGCAAGGGAACCAGGGCGCGGGTGGCGGCGTCGACGTTGTCGTAGTGCTCGATGAGCAGATCGCGCACGTCCGCGAGGTGGAGCAGGGTGAGCGGGATGGCTGAGCGCTCTGCCTCATAGCGAGCCTCCTTCGAGAAGCCGCCGGTGCTGACGAAAAGACAGCGATCGTTCGGCTTCCTGCCCCCCAGAAAGGCCCGAATGTCCGGGGCGCCGATCTGTTCGTTCCGCCGGTGCTTGACCTCGACGAACACTCGGGGCTCTTGCAGGCCCAAGCCGTCGGGGGAGGCGAAAATATCCACGCCGCGATCCGAACCCTCGGCCGACACGCGGGTTCGATACTTCATGGCCCGTAGGATGCCAGCCACCAACTCCTGCATTTCCCGCCAGCTCAGGCGTGCAAGGCGATCCTCAACAAACTGCTGAGACTTGGCCTCCACATCGCGGAGAACCAGTTCCTCGGATTCGTCGTCCTCCTCAGTGCGCGGGGGGATCGCAACCGGAGTGGGCGCGGTTGAGCCGATGGGTCTGGCCTTTACCCACATTTCGTTGGCGACTTCGGATGGGAGACGAAACATCGTGGCTATTGCGCCAAGGCTGTTTCGCGCCCCAACCGAAAGCTGGTCGCGGTCAACCTCGTGGGTCCACTGGACCTTGCGAACCCGAGGCAGTTCACGGTCTTGCCATTCCAGGTCGCCCGTCACCGTGCCCAGCGGATACACTCGCCGATTTCTGTCCCACGTCGCGATCAGGTCGCCGGTGTGTACCTCCCGGGCGAAACGCCGAACCATGGCAGCCCCCACGAACCGCCAGCCCTCCTTCTCCTCGGGGTAGCTCTCGGCGAATCGCCGCTTCAACTCTTCGTCCGGGGTGTTGGCCACCACTGGCCCGACCTTTTCCCAGCCGATGGCGACGATGCCTTTTTCGAGAAACTCCTCGACGAAGGCGGCTCGCTCACCGGCACGGACGATCCAGATTGGTCCCTTAGGTTCCATGGAAGCAAGATAGCACCCGCTCGTTTTCGGTTGAAGTGGCGCGTCGATCGGCTCGCACAGCGACGGCAGGGGGAGAAGCGTGGGCAAGCCGCCGGCAAGCCACCACCGTCGCTGGCAGATCGGGCACCGCTCAATCCTTCGTCCGTGTCAGCGACGGGAGTATCATGTCGCGGCGTCCCCGCTGCGGACCGCCGGAGAAAACAATGACGTTCAAACGCAAGGCCCTAGGGGCGCTCACCCGAGTTGAGTTGTTGGAAGTCGGCAAGGCGCTGGAGCTGGATGTCACCACCGGCATGCGGCTCGACGAGATGATGGATGTCGTGGCGGGCAGCAAGAAGCGGGGGATCTTGGAGAAGATTCTGGCGCTGCTCTCGCGGGACACGCTGAAATCGATCTGCTTTGCGGTTGGGATCTCGGCCGAGGGACGGGAGAAACAGGTGCTGGTGGACCGGATTCTGGCGGCGGAGCGCGGTCCGGACAACGAAGACGACGAGGGCGAGGCAGAGCAGCCCGAGCCCAAGGTGAAGAAGGTGCGCGGCGAGGAGGCCGCCAAACCCGAGCCGCCAGCGCCGCCAAAGCCCGTGCAGGCGTTGCTCCCGTGGCAGGGCTTTCCGGTGCTGGAGCCTACGCCGCCGCCGGTCACACGGGCTGCACGTGCGCCTGCCTTGCCGCCGCCGACCATGATGGATGCGTCCACGCCGGCCACCGAAGGGGCCGGGCTGGAGATAACGCTGGACGTGACGCCGAGAAAGCCACGGCTGGCTTGGCAGGGCATGTGGCGCAAGGAGATGGCGTTGCCTGTCCCCACGCAGGTGGTGGAGATCGTGCGCCCGGGGCGGGCGGTCGATCGCGGGGGCGAGCTGGCGGGGATCGACACCCGCACGGTGGAGGCGCGAGACGTGACCACGCTGCCGCCGAATCGCCTCATTTGGACGAATGACAACTTGGTCGCTCTCCAGACCCTGCTCGACGAGAAGGATCCGACCACCCGCGATTGGCGCTACCGGGGCAAGGTCGATCTCGTGTACATCGACCCGCCCTTCATGGTGAACAACGACTTCCGCGCTGACAACACCATCGACATAGATCTCAGCGGCGACGAGGAGGTGCAGGTCAAGAAGGAGCCCTCGCTGGTCGAGGTGCTGGCCTACAAGGACACCTGGCGCCAGGGACTCGACAGCTTTCTCACCATGCTGCGCCGGCGCCTGGAGCTGCTGAAGGAGCTGCTCGCCCCGACCGGCAGCATATACGTCCACCTCGACTGGCATGCGGTCCACTACGTCAAGGTGCTGATGGACGAGATGTTCGGGTATGAGAATTTCTGCAACGAGGTCGTGTGGCTGCGGACGGTGCCCAAGAGCCTCATGTCACGGCGGCTCCCGAGCAACCATGATGTACTTCTCATCTACGGAAACAACAGTGAGCCTCTGTGGAATGAGTCCGCAGTCTTTCAGGCCTACGATCAGAACGACCTCGACGACAAGACCGAGGAGAAATACTCGCTGAAGGATCCTGATGGGCGCCGCTATCAGTTGACAAGCCTTCTGAATCCGAACCCGGATCGGCCAAATCTCGAATATCAGTTCCTCGGCGTTACGCGAGTATGGCGCTGGACAAGGGAACGGATGACGGAAGCGTACAAGGCCGGACTCGTCGTGCAGCCCAGTCCAGGTGCAGTGCCACGATTCAAGCGCTACCTCGACGAGCAACGGGGAAAGCCCCTCGGGGACGTGTGGACCGACATCAGCCCCGTCAACTCACAGGCAATAGATCGGCTCGGCTACGCAACACAGAAACCGATAGCGCTTGTCGAGCGGGTCATCGCCCTTTCATCTCCACCCCACGGCCTGGTTCTCGATTGCTTCATGGGTTCCGGCACAACATGCGAAGCGGCGGAACGGCTCAACCGCCGGTGGATCGGTATCGACAACAGCAAATACGCGGTTCATCTCGCTCGAAAACGACTAATCCAATTGCACGGCCGCCCACGACCGGCGGAGCTTTCGCATTTGGAAGGTGGCACTTCAGGCCCCTTCAACGTGCGCCCCTTCACCATCGAGAACATGGGCGTGTATCAGCGAGCCGAGGCTTGGCAGGATTTTCAAACCAAGCGCTCAATCTATCGCGACGAGATGATCAAGGTCTTCGGCGGCGAGCCGGTGGCGCACTCGCCGCTTCTGCACGGCAAGAAGGGAAATTCCTGGATTCACGTGGGGCCGCTCGACGGTCCTGTCTCGTCGGGCCAAGTGTGGAGCATTGCCCGCGAGGCCCAGCGGACGACGTGCAAGGCGGTGACGATCCTTTCCGCTGACTTCGACACGCTGTCAGGCAGCGAGAAATCGGACATCAGTGAGCGCACCGCCGTCGCGGTCACGGTGCGTGTGATCCCATCCCAGGCCATCGACGAGGTCCGGCGGCGCATGGAGCTGCTCAACCGGCCGCCGGATGCGCCCATCGAATCCATGGCCGTGCCCGCGTTCTACGCTCCTTTGTCCATTGTCCTGGCGCCCAAGGTCTCGGGCCGCACAGTCAGCTTGAAGCTGGAGCGCTGCGAGGTAGACATCGAGTCGTTCCTGGCCAGCCAACGGCCGGTGTTCAAGGCCCCGTCGGACAGCATGTCAGCGGGAGCGCGCAAAAAGGCCGAGGCCGAAGCGGCCAAGTGGGACGAGCGGCAAAAGGTGCTGCAGAGGTGGCTGGCCAAGACCAATTCCTGGCAGAGCTTCGTCGACTTCTGGGCCGTGGACTGGGACTATTTCTCGCGCACCAGCCCGGACGGCAAGCCCATCTTCGAGACCGACTGGCAGAGCTTCCGCGTGCGCCAGGGCAAGGGTGAAAGCGATCCGTTGGTCTTCACGGCCGAGTTCAAGTACGCGCAGCCTGGAAAGTTCTGGATCGCCGCGCGGGTCACCGACGTGTTCGGCAATGACGGCATCGCGACCGTGCAGATCGAGGTGAAGTGATGGCGCTCTTTGACCGTCCGGACGACATCGCAGATCTGCGGGGCCAGGCACGCGTGATCGCCGAGGTTGCCCGCCTGGTGGACACCTGGCGCGGCTTCCCGCTGGCGAGCGCGGCTGCGCCCTACCCAATCGAGGCCCCGCGCTACCAGCCGGTTTCTGACCGCGAGCAACCACTGAGCGACACGACCATGCACCTGCTCCAGCACTGGTTCCGGCACGAGCCGCACCTGCTGCGCGGAAACCGAGCCTTCAAATACTGGCCGCACCAGCGGCGCCTGGTCGAGACATTCATCTATCTGTACGAGGTGCGCGGCATCCGGCGCACCGAGGATCTGTACACGCTGGCCGAGGTCGAGGTGCTGGGTCCGCAGCGCGATCCGTGGACCAAGCTGGGCGGCCAGCTCGCCACCGGGTCGGGCAAGACCAAGATGATGAGCCTGATCATCGCGTGGGCCTATTTGAACGCGGTCCTGGAAGGCGAGAGCAAGCTCGGCTTTGGCCAGCACGCAATCCTGATCGCGCCCAACCTGTTCGTGAAGGACCGGCTGCTGCAGGACTTCGCGCCGCCTGCGGGCGAGACATCGGTGTTCTTCGCCGATCCAGTGGTGCCGCCGGCCTTCGAGCGCGACTTCAACCTGAAGGTCTACAATCCCGAAACCTGTCCGCGCAGCCTGCCACCCAACGAGGGCGCCCTGGTGGTGACGAATTTCCACCAGCTCCTGCGTGAGCGGGAAGAGACGCCCACCCTGGCGCAATGGCAAGAGCGGCAGATGGAGCTGCTGTTCCAAGCCGGCGAGCCCGAGAAACTGGAGGCAGTGTCGTCGCCGCTCATCGAGCGATTCAACCGCTCGCGTGGCTTGCTGGTGCTGAACGACGAGGCCCACCACGTGTGGGACGAGACCGGCCACGCCAAGTTCGAGCAGAAGGCCAAGGAAAAGGCGCGGGTCACCAAGGACGACGAGGCGGCGCAGGACATGGCGTGGATTCGTTCGATCCGGCGCCTGAACGGCGACGAACGGGCGCCGGGGCGTGTGGCCCTGCAAGTGGACCTGTCGGCGACGCTGTTCGAGGAAGCGGGCGCGGCTACCAAATCGAGCAAGGCAGGCAAGAAATCAGGCACCGAGTTCAAACCCGCAGACCTGTTCCGGCACACTTGCGTGTACTACCCGCTGGCCGACGCCATTCGTGACGGCATCGTCAAGAGGCCGGTGCTGGAGCGGGTGGAAGTTCGCAACAAGAAGACCGGCGCGATCGAGCCGCACATCCGCGATGGCCAACCAAACGCCTGGGAGAAGTACCGCAACTTGCTGGTCACCGGCATCGAGCGCTGGAAGAAGGTCAAGGCGCAGCTCGAAGACGAAGGCGATCAGCGCAAGCCCATTCTGTTCATCCTGTCGAACGACCGGAACGAGGCGCGTGAGGTGGCCAACTTCCTGCGCTACGGCGAGGCCGCGAGAGACGATCTGGAGGGACGGCCGGTCACGGGCTACCAGGATGGCAAGGCCGCCCTGTTCGTGGACAAGAGCGGCGGCGTGGCTCGGTCCACGGTGGTCGAGATTCACATAGGCGAGAAGGAAGAGCGCAACGAGGACGCCTGGGATGCCGTCCGGCGTTCGGTCAATGCCGTGGATCGCGACGAGATCCCGAAGCTCGACGACAGCGGCATGCCGGCGCTGGACAGCCAGGGCCAGCAGGTCATGGAGCCCAACCCCTACAACGTCGTGGTCAGCGTGATGATGCTCAAGGAGGGCTGGGATGTCCGCAACGTGAAGGTCATTGTGCCGCTACGGCCCTGCGACTCGCGCACCCTAACCGAGCAGACCCTTGGTCGTGGGTTGCGCAAGATGCACCCGCCCATCATCGACGAAGAGGGCGGCTCGTCCATGAAGACCGAGGACCTCTACGTCATCGAGCACCCCTCGTTCCGCAGCATCATCGATCAGATCAAGGACATCATCGAGGAGAAGTCATCGGACGAGATCGAGCACACCCGCGAGTACGTGCCCATCTTGCAAAGAGCCGACCTGACCGAGCGCGAGGCCAACGGCGTGCGCTTGGTGCGCTTCGAGGGGTTGCGCGAGGTGGTGCCCGACTGGCGCAAGTCATTCGACATGGAGCGTGTGCCGGCGCTGTCGCCACGCCTGGCCTGGCTGGAAGAGATCGCTGATACCGAGATCCGCACCTACCTCAAAGAGGCGTTGGGCCAGACCGAGAAAGATGGGCTGGAGTTTGTGATTCCGGAGGTGCCCTCCTACCGCGACTTTGACCACGTGATTGAGATGGCGATCGCGGTGCCCATCCTGCGCGACCTGCGCACCAGCTTCCACCACAAGACGGCGGTGAAGGGCGTGGTGCGCGAGTTTCTGGAGCGCAAGACGTTCAACCTGCCCATGGGCCTGCCCCTCTATTTCGATCGCATTCCGGAAGGGCCACACGCACGCATCGCGCTGGGCAACCTGGCACGGGCCGATGTGATCGCCGCCGTGAAGAAGGCGTTGCTGCCGTGCTTGCAGGAGGCGATCACGGCCGAACGACGCGCCACCGAGGCCCAGCTCTCCGAGCGGAAGACCGATGAGATCGCCGGCTACCAGGCGCTGAAGAAGCACGTGGTGGACGCCCCCAAGAAGAGCTGCTTTGACCGGGCAGCCGTCGAGAATGACGACGAGGAGGCGGTTGCAAGGCTACTGGATGAAGCCAAGGACGTGACCGGCTGGGTTTACAACCACCGCAGCGGTGTTGGCTACTGCATCGAGTACGACTGGCAGGGGCTGCTGTCGCACTACTACCCGGATTTCATTGCCCGTGCCCGCATCGGCGAGGTCTTCCATAACTTCATCATCGAGGTGAAAGGCCGCTTCGATGACCGCGACAAGGAGAAGGCTCGGCGGGGCCAGCGCTACTGCGAGCTTCTGACTGAGTTCGACAAGGAGCCCTGGCACTACCTCATGCTGCTGGAGAACGAGCCCGCAGGGCGGAAGGACATCACCTGGTGGGGCCAGCAATCGCGAAGGGAGATCTCAGATCTGATGCGCCACCTGGAAAGCCTGCCGCTGCTGCCGGACATGGAGCCGCTGCTTGGCCGGGAAGCCAGGCTGGAGGTGGTGGACAGTGTTCCAGCCGCCGACCAGTTCCGCACGGCGGCGCCCGTCCACGATCTGGCGGCGGCTGCTGGTGGGTTTGGTGATTCGCAGGCGCCGCAAGTCATAGGCTGGGCCAAGATCCGTCACGCCCAGCATACGCTCGACAAGCGGACCTTCGTGGCCAAGGTGGCGGGCCACTCCATGGAAACGCTCATCCCGGATGGGAGCTGGGCCTTGTTCCGCCTGTTCCCCGGCGGTGCAGCCCCCGCAGCCACGGCACTCGACGGCCGCCGCGTTGTCGTGCAGCTACGCGAGGCTGCCGATCCTGAGCATGGCGGCAGCTACACCCTGAAACGCTGGCACGTGGTCAAGATTGGCACCGACGGCGGCGTGCAGGAGGTTGAACTGCGCCCTGACAACCCCGATTTCAAGCCCATGCGGATGCGACGCGCGGATGGGGAGATCCGAGTGATCGCCGAGTTCCTGGAAGTCGTGGGGTGAGATCGCCGTCTGAAAACACCATCGGGCTGCTGTCGACGTCCTTGCCTTTTGACATCTTGGAACATGCAGCCACCCTGCGTGGGGGCGACCGGAGTGCAACTTTCAGAAAAGGGGAGAAACACACGATGGCAGATGCATCCGCCAGACGAACAAAGTCGGCAGACCTCGCGACAGCGCACCACGAAGCTGGACATGCTGTGGCGGCTTGGCAGCTCAAGGGCCTCAAAGCAGTGCGAGACATCAGCATTGAGCCACGCGAGAACTACGCTGGTTTCTCTCGAAGCGAGTCGCTGCTGAAACGAAGAAACCCAGAGCTTGACTCGACTGGGGCCACCCGAGATCGCCTCGAAGACCAGATCATTGTCTGCCTTTCCGGAAAGGTCGCACAACGAAGGTTCAATCGACACAGTGTGCGCGACTACCACAGCCGTAGTGATCGTCAAGGGGCGATTCTTCTAGCGGGCTATGTGGGCGGAGAAGGTCAGCTTCTGGAAGCGTATCTACGCTGGATGAATCTCCGCACTGAGGCTCTCGTGAGCTGGCTCTGGCCAGCGGTCGCGGACCTCGCTGAAACGTTGGTGGACCGGCGCCGCATGACGGGCAAGGAATTGCAACAGTGGTTTCGCGACTGGGACTTCCGCAAGTTGCGTAGGAAAGCAACCTAGACCAAACGGTCGCAACAATTGGGAACGCGCGACACGGCGGCCACGCAAGCTCCCAAGAGTCCGTGCCTGCTGGTTAGGCGTGTCCGAGGCCGGCACCGACGGTTGGGGCCGCCGGACAGCCCTGCTGCAACGCATTCACGCAAACGCCTACAAGCCCCTGCCTGCTCAACCATCCGAAAGCCAGGTGTCCTGGTACCATCCCGCTGTCTCTAATCATAGAGATATTAGATAGAGCGGGTGTGTACCTGTGCTCAGGTCTTGTTGCACGGGCGCACAGGTACAGTCCGAATTGGTCCAATTGCATTGTGATGTTGGGCCTCATCGGTGGCACTTTTGACCACGGGAATACAAGCGCAACCCGGCTCAACTGATATAGTTGGTACTGTCTGTAATACACGGAATAGGGGAGCACGATCATGTTGTGGCATTGTGTTGTATGCGGCGCCTTCCACAAGAAGCATCTTCAGGTCTGCACATCCTGCCGGCGGGAGGGGCAGATCGAGCTGTGTGCCCATTCCCAGCAAGCAGACAGTGACGAAATACCTGCAATGCGGAAGGCGCGCACCCATGAACACAAAGGCGAGGACCTCGTGCGGAATCTCGGCGTCCTTGCGTTCCTGGGGCATGGAACTACCCAGTTCGCATCCCTGACGACTGGCCGGCCTGGCTCCGGCAAGTCGTCCTGGCTGCCTATACTGCTGCTGGACCGAAGCGCTTTGATGGCGCGAAAGGGAGTGCGCTGATGTTGTGGCGCTGTGTTGCCTGCGGGGCTTTCTACGAGAAGCATCTTCTGGTTTGCACGTCCTGCTGGCGGGATGGGCAGATCGCGCTGTGTGCCCACCGCCAGCCGGCGAACATTGATCTTGTTCCCGCAACAACCGATGCCCGAGCCCTCGCCCGAATGGGTTGGAGGGTTCTGGAGCATCCTGGTGTCTACGAAACTCTTGTGCTTGGACTTGGTGCCCTGGTGCTCGTCAGCGGACCTCCTGGTGCTGGAAAATCAAGCTGGGCTTGCCGACTCTTGGACGCAATCCCTGGCCCGGTGGTCTTGGTCGCGGCGGAAGAGGGCCTCGCGCCCTCATTGGCGGCCAGGCTTTCCCGATGTCGTGTCAAGCGCCAGGACTTTGGCGTGATTGCCCGGGCTAGCGTTGATGCCGTAGTCGAGTTTGCCATTGCCCGCAAGGCAGTTGCGGTGGCAATCGACAGCGTGCAAGAAGCTGCGTGGTCCGCGAATGAACTGCGCCACTTGCTCGCCGTGGTGCCCAGCCTGGATCTCTTGATCGGTGTGCAGCAAGTGACAAAGGATGGCCAACCCGCCGGTCTGATGGGCCTTCAACACGAGAGCGACGTGCAAGTGGTTGTCGAGGACATGCAGTGGAGCATCAAGAAGTCGCGCTACCAAGATCTGGCCAATGTGGGCGGAGAAGTGCTGCCTCAACCCGATCTACCGTTGGCGCCAATTGAAGGGGAGGATCTTCATGTTGTTGCATAGGTGCGTTTACTGCCTCACGGGCAACAGTGCAGAAGTGCGATTCGACAAGCGGGGGAAGCCCTATACAACCTGCCGGGCATGTGGATCCCGATCATTCTTTCAGAGCATTCATGCATGTCGGGGACTGGCAGTGATGCCCGAACTTCTTGAAGAGGCCATGCGGAGGCGTGAGACGGACAAGGACTATTGCATGCAGTTCGATGCCAAGATTGCGGCAATGGTGGCGCAGGTGAGCACCGTGCTCGCAGGTCCCGCTGTGTTGCCTCAATCAGCTGTTGTCGGCAACATGAATCGCCCATTGATGGAACCATACCGGGAGGCAAAGTGATGCTTGAACTACGCTCTACCGACATGTTGAAGCGTGCCCAGGAACTGACGGACAATCCCCTACAACAGCCACGTGGTTTGTACGTTCCACCAATCGCGCCGCCCAGTGAACTTTCAGCCACGCCCGGCGTGGCGGTTGCGGCTGAGCGCTCAGCACAGCGTGCTCGATTGATTGATACGATCCGGGTGCAGCAGGAATCCCTCCCGGTGGCGGTTGCAGGGGACGCATTTCGCGGCCTGGTCGCTGGCAGTCTAACGGGGATAGGTCTTCTGCTCCTGCGGAGTCTGTTGATGGGGCAGGCCGATACCGAGGAGAGGGATACGGTGTCAGATGATGCCTATTAACTCGGCGGCGCTGGCCCAGTCAGCGCTCGGTCTTGTTGTCGGTGGAGACCTGCTTGGGCGACGCGACCTCGACGAGATGTCCGTCCCCGAGCTTGAAGCCCGGGTGAAGATGAACGAGGAGCGCCTCCGCCTGGCCCGTCAGATCGGTTGGCTCGGTGGATTTGGCGGCGGTGTCGTCGGTGTACTCGGCGTGGCCAAGATGATCAGGTAAGGCGTGGCGCTAGGCCTTGCCGAGGCATCGCCCAGACGGCTTCGTTCGTTGGAGGTTGTCGACCCTTTTGATCGCAGCCCTCCAGGAGATCCTCGTTAGTAGCGGGGCAGCGCCAGCAAATTGTCGGTCCACTTGCCGTCCGCGTGTGTTCGGATATGTGGCGGGTTGGCATCCACCACACCGACGCTGACTTCTGTTTTGCCATCGGTGACGTGAGCGTCGCCTTTGTTGTCTCTGATCCAAGCGACCATCTGCTGGCGAGTGCTGGCGCTCGACGTGTTGGTAGCCGGGTTCCTCCATCTCACAGCCTCGATGTGCTCGTGGCCCGTCCCGCCGATCATGTGAACAGCAACTATGTAAACCATCTCGTTCTCCTTCGCGATTCCTTGAATGTCTCGACTCTCGCATACCGGCTGAGGGGCAGGTGACGCCTCATGGAGCCACATGCCCCTCAGGAGGTTGGTTGTGGGCTGGAGCACTACCCATTCTCCGGCCGGATGACTTCATGCTGGGCGGTCATGCCCGGCGTGCCTAAACTCAAGCGGATCACCGCTAGAGTCCGATTTTGGTCAACCGATGTGGATCGGCGTGCGACGACCCATGATCATGCGAATCACGATGGGCCTGCCGCAAGCGCACTTGGTCGATGTGCAAACCATGGCGGCCACCTCCTTTCCGGTGTCGTACTTGACAGCGCTTGGGAAAGCGGCCCATATGGAGTACGGGTAGACCACGTTGGGCAGCGGCCGGGGGCTGACTTTCTGGCACCTGGTTTGTTGTCCCGGTGGAGCAGGGACCTCGGCGCCAACCGAAGGTCCCTGTTTTTTTTGCTACGTGGAGAACCTCCCTTGCAGCTTCAGCCGCTTCAGGTGAGAGCGCAGCATCGCGACGCTGACACCGTAGGTGTCGGCCACGAACTGCAGGCTGTGGCCGGCAAGTGTTTCGAGCGTCGTGCGTGGCATGAGTATGCAGCCGGCAAGTGCCCATGCCTGCCACTCGGGATCTTCAAACGGCTTGAGATCTCCCCGTCGCATGCGGCTCAGACTCGATTTTTCGGGGAGCCGTTTCATGCTCTTGCGAAGGGACGGCACGTGAAGGATCGCGTGTGCAAGCTCGTGCGCGACCGTCGCTCGGGCCATGTTGGCCTCCCGGCCAGCCACACGAATCGCGCTCCACAACTCGTGCGAGATCAAGATGTCTATGTCGGACTTCTCATCCCCGTCCGCAATGGTGATGGCCGCCCTGTCTTCGAGTCGATCAGAGAAGGCGGGTGCGAAGAAGACACCAAATCGTTCAAGTGCGCCATCCACCACTGCTGCAAGGTCGACCCGCGTGGGCTTGGCGAGGGCCTCGGGCGAAATCAGCTTTAGCACCTCAATTCCGATGCGCTCGATCACGGCGGTGGCAAGGGGCGCCACGCGTGGCACGCATTCATCGAGCAGTTCACTCATCGTCGGTCTTGCCCCATAGAATGCGCGTGAGCTTGTCGACCTCATCATTCGACAAGTCCTTCTTCTCGATACGCCGAGCGAGTTCCAGACCAAGGCGCCGGTACATCGGTGGGGCGTCACTGAGATCGAGTTGGACCGGACGCTCCTCGGCCATCAGCCGCTCGACCTCCACCACAGAGAAGCCAGGAAGAGCTTCTTCCAGCTTCTGCCAACGATCCCGCCGAAGGGCGGGACGATCACCGCGCTCGATTTCACCGAGCGTGACATGCGAGACGCCGACAGCGTCGGCCACCTCACGGAGGCTAAGCCCGGCGGCCACACGTTTCCGGCGGAGGTACGTTGAGAAGGGTGATTTGGTAGGCATTGCCTACCAAATAGTCTACTCACAGCTTCATTGCAGTCAAGGGCCTCGGCGTCTGATTCCGGCTCTTTTCGGTGACAGGTCCGTGGCCCTGAACCCTTTCTCGCCGACACCATCCGAGGCGAAATATCCAGAGACGGAATACTGCGATGAGTAGCCCACCTTCGGCGTGCTGAAGCCGCCTTCGGAGAAATTCAAGGTACTCAGGGGCGCTCGGTGGTTCGCGTCTTCGGGACATCTGCCGATCGGCCTTGTTTCCGGGCGCCCGCCACGCTGCCGTTTGCAGACCATTTGCGTACCGCCCGGACAAGTAGGACACTGAGCCCATGGTGCCCTTCACCTCCGGGGGGGAGCCGGCCGAGACTACCTGTGATATGGTCGCCCGCATGCACGGCGAGTTGGACATACCGGAACAAGAACGCAAGCTACTCACGAAGTGGCTGGTCGAGGACGACGTGCCCGTGGATGCAATGCTCGACGCGCTTGAACACGCCAAGCCTGCCCTTCACCGGAAGACCCTTGCCAACGCCGTCACGGAGTCGACCAAGCTTGACCCAAAGCTGGTGATTGAGGGACTGGGCATCTTCTCAAATGTGGTGAACACAGTTCTGAGTCTCAGGGATGGCGAGGAAGACAGTCAGGAAGTCATCCGTGCACTGTTTCATGCCGCCGTCAGTGAGCCCGATCCACAGAAGCTTGAGACGTTCATCACCAGGGTAAATCGTCTTTTCACATTGCCGGCTGTGGTGGTGACGGCGAAGGCGCTAGGGGTTAGACACAGCACCCCAAACACTTTCTGCCAGGCCCGGACGGTTGCCGATGTGCGACATGTGTTCACGGAGAATGGTCTCAAGGCAGAAGCTGCCATCATCGTTCACCAACTAAAGATATTGTTCCACACTGGTCCCGAACGCGACCTGGACCAGATCTTCCTGACCTTGACACGCGAGGATCTCGACTCACTTAAGAGAGTGATCGACCGCGCAATTCAGAAGCACGATGAACTCAAACGGATAACACCCAGTGGAATCCAGCTCCTTTAGTCGACATCCAACTGTTTGTGGGGGTCAACCAGCATGCACGTAGACAGTGAGTGGCAGTTCTCCTCCGCCGAGAGATGTACCATCGGTCTGGGCTGGGATATTCGACTGCCAAGAACGAGCTACTCCCGGCGGCGTCCTCAACCAAGGGAACAATGTCCGATCGAGCCGATGATTGCCCTTCCATATTCGACCGCCGATGTGCTGAAGGAGTTGACCAGCAGCGAGTTCATCGGGCGCGTCTCCGCGATGCGGGAGGGGCGCGAAACCCACGTCCTCGGCTCGGACCCTTCTGTGATGAGGCTCATTTGTTGCCTACGGGAATTCGAGGCTAGTGCGAGCAAGGAGTTGGAAACCTGCGTGGACAAGTTGTTCGAGGATCTCCGCAGGGACGAGGAGTTCGAGCACAGCGAGATTGTTATGGCCATGCTGTTTGCCCTCAAGCAGTCCGGCGCCAGCCTTTTCGGAGAAATGGCTGCTACCTTTTCGGAGTCGCGGGCCGCAGAGTTGGGAACGCTGAGCAGGTTCGCCAGGAGGCTCCTCCAGAAGTGAGCTACAAGTCGCACGTCGCCGGCCTGGAGTCGAGTCGATGGCCGATTGCGTTGGCAACCCACGTAGGAACTGAGATCCCGAACGAGACTTCCAAGCCCTTGGCCCAGGTTTCAAAGGGTCACGCAGCGGCTGAAGAACGCTTCCGATCTCTGTTCCGACGTTGCGTGCGAGAGCCTCTATCCGGCTACAATTGTTTCGGGTGCGTTTTTGCGACTCGTCGCACTTCGATATACGAGACGGCCACCATTGCTACCATCCTCGCCGAGGATGGCTACGGAGAGATTACTGAGGAAGAGTTGCAGGTAGGCGATGTCGTGCTTTACATGGACGATGCCGAACCAAACCATGCTGCCCGCGTAGTTAGAGTTGAGCCCACTGCTCTGGTTGGTATTGAATCCGTTGGTGCGGTTGAGTCGCGAGCGGTTGTCGTCTTGAGCAAATTCGGCGATATGTCCGGCGAGTACGAACACTACCTGGAGGATCTGCGCTGGGCGGAGGAAATGCGCCTCGGCAGTTGGGTGGCCCCCAAGTTTGACCGTCGATGTTACCGAGATCGGCACAAGACGCCGGAATATCCCGCTGGATGGCGTGCAGCCGTACGAGGAATACAGTCAGCGCCATGAAAGCGTAGCTAAGGAGTTTCGACCAAAGCGCGTAGCCGGCATTCTCTACTGGGAGGGCGTTGTATTTGCTCCAGGGCGGCGGGAGCACTGTCTTCGTGGCGAATTTCTACGGGAAGTATCCCGGCATCATTCGTGTCGGTGATCTCACGCCGGATATGCCCCAGATTGGACGTGATGGAATGGTTTGGCTTGTCGCCCGCCCCCGGCCTGCGTGCCTTCGCAGCCCCGATGGACTTCATCACCTTCCTCTCCGAGAAAGATGCTCCAACTGCCGCCCACCTTCTGCCCCTTCAGGAACGGATGCGAATATCGCGGAAGATGCCGCCGTTTCACGCCGGCTCAACAACGTAGGTGCATCGGACAGGGCAGCGCGAGGCTAGTCGTGGTCATTTCGCGGTCTTGGGCAAGCCGTCGCGGATGCACTGCTCGGCTACGGCGCTGATGGTCCGCCGCTGCACCACCGCCGCGATCCGAAGCTCCTGCGCCAGGGCGCACGGCAGGTAGATCGCCATCTTCTCGTGGTCGGGCATCTTGCCGTTCTTGGCGAGGCTCTTCTTTGCGGTCATTTTCCAAGGATACTCCGGGCGATGTCTCCACCAAAGGTACTTGTTCCCTGGTGGGGAGCAGGGTGTCAAGGGGTCTGGTAATAAGAAGGTATAAAGGGATAAGGGGATGCTTGACGATTGAGGGGTAAGGGGACACACTCAGAACGAGGTGTCAAGATGACAAAACCTGCCTCGTCCGTCCCGCTCAAGAACATCTTTCTTCTCCGGTCCAAATCCTCCGGCCAGTCCGCGCTCAACCGTCCCCTCTCACCTTGGTCCGAGTCCGAGGACGCGATCCACGCCGTGGCCAAGGTTGCGCCAAGTACGGCTACGACAAGACCAACTCAACCAATGTCCGGGCAGCATTGATGACGGTGCAACGATGATCTACATCTTCGACAACGGGGAGGTGTACAGCAACCACGCGCTGTATTTCGTCGACGCGCCAGAGGACTTCGGCGCATGGTTTGATGACGTCTATCTGCCTTGGGTCGACGGCGCCGTGTATCGGCCGCTGATGATCGTGGCCACGGCGCCGGCGGTCGACCGGCGCGAGCGCGTGCCCTACACCCCGCGCCCCAGCGACAAGTTGGACCTGTCCATCGAGGACGATCCCATGCATGAGTTCTCGACGATGCCGGTCGTCGACTTCCTGGCCAGGATCGTCGTCCAGGAGCGAGACGGCAGGCCCCGGCCGCGCTACAGGCTGGAAGACGAGAACGTGCGCCCCGCCGGGGAGAACCCCGGAGGCATGAAACAGGTGACAGCGACCTGCGAAAAATGCGGCGGACCTGGGATCACAACCGAAGAAGGTCTAGAGAGGAGCGGCGGCAAGCTGTCCCACAAGGATCCGGCAATCTGCGCCAACGTCCGGCGGAACTCGCGCGAGGAGGGCTAGAAGATGACGACCGAGCCAGCTCCGAGAAGGAAGAAGCTGAGGACCGCAGGCTTCTCGAACCCGGACGCGCCCAAGCCCGGCATCCACATCCCGCCGACCCTGCGCGAGTGCCTCGCCCAGGGCCTCCTCGGATCTGGGATCTCCCCCCACGGCCTCCGCGAGATGACCGTCGAGCACTCGATGCAGCTCATCGAGCGGTATCCGGGCCTCTACCGGCTGGCCGACGCCCCGCCCGTCCCGTCGTCGCGGCCCTTCGCCCGGGAGGGCTTCGCCGTCGGTGACGGCTGGTTCGGACTCGTCGATCGCCTCTCGACGAGGCTGTCCGCCGACCCGAACCTCGTCGTCAGCCAGATCAAGGAGAAATTCGGCCTGCTGAGAGTCTACTTCGAGATGAGCCCCCTGCCCCCCGATGAGATCGAGGAGGCCACGGACGACGCCCTGGCGGAGGCGGTGGCGGAATCGCGGATCACGTGCGAGTGGTGCGGGAAGCCTGGGAAGAACGAGCGGCGCGATGATTACTGGTCGGCCAAGTGCGCTGCCTGCGCGGCGGAGGAGTCGCGGCGGAAGAGCCTGAGACCACGGATGGAGGGTCAAGAATGAAGATCCCAGCGGGTTGGAAGGAGCACGCCGACTTCCGCGCGAAAACCGTCTACGAACGGGCCAAGCTGCTCGCGGCCTCGGGCAAACAGAACCGGCTCGACATGTCACCAGCCCATGTGGTGGAGCTGGTCGAACGCTACCCGTCGCTGTTCCGCGAGGCGCGGACCAAGCCCACGAACAACGCGTGTCGCTTCGCCATTGACGGTTTTTGCGTTGGCGATGGGTGGTTCACCCTCATCGATCGCCTTGCCTCGAAGCTGTCAGCAGATCCGAATCTCCACGTCTGGCAAATCAAGGAAAAATTCGGCAGCCTGCGGGTGTACTTCTGCGATCAGGACAAGCCGTCCGATCCGCGCCTCGACAAGGTGACGGACGCCGCGCTCGACAGGGCGACCCGCGAGTCCATGCGGACATGCGAGATCTGCGGCAAGCCCGGCCGCCTCACCAGGCGCCGGAACTGGGTGTCCGTCCGCTGCAGGCCCTGCCTCAAGGCTGATGATGTGGAAGCGAGGAAAACCATGAAGAACAAGAAGCCCTGGGACGGCGGCCTGCGCCTCCCCCGCAAATCAGCGGCCACGTGGATCAATGACGTTCTCACGGGCTGTCTGAGCCTCCTGCAGTGCCTGGAAGACATGGACTTCACCGCCTTCAAGGCGAGCAGGCCGCACCAGGCGGCGGCTCTGCGGCACATCCATCAGATTGGTGTGGCAGCGGTCCATCAGCCAGCCAGCCGCGCCGTCGACTGGAAGGCCCTCATCCGACTGAAGGAGAGGACGGCGAGGATGGCCCCGAGAGAAATCTGGAATTTTGTCCACAAGGATGTTCCCGCCCTGCTGGAGAAATTGGCGGACGACGAGGGCCTGTTGGTGGCCCGGAAGCGGCTCCGCGACCGTGACAGGCTGCTCTCAATCAAGGACATCAATCGCCTTCTGCGCGAGGGCCGACGACGGAGCAAGCGCAAGGCGGCCCGGGCGGCGGCGGAAGCCAGGGAGGACGCCTCAGATTGGCGTGTCGTCGAGAGGCATCTCGCCGACCTCCGCGCCGGGCGCGCCCGCGCGATTCCGATGGAGGAGGTGATGCTGGGGCTCGGGATGGACCCGTTCAAGGACCGCCTGAAGAAGCCAAGGCCGTACCCGGTGTACGACTTCGGTTTCTGGGAGGCGCGGCGTCCCCCGGGCGGATGGCGCTGCCACGCACTGGCGCTTCCCGGGATCCTAGGCATCGGCGGGACGGCCGCCGGGGCCAAGGACTGCCTGTTCACGCGGCTGGCGCTGCTGGAGAAATCCACGAAGGTGCCGGGCGAGCGCGAGCTGTGCAGGCGGCTGCTGGGGACCTGGAAGGCCACGGCCGCGACGCGGATGCAGGACTTCGTGCTCTGGGAGGAGGAGGGGATCTGGTCGGCCGTGGCCCCTTCCGTCCAGGGCGTATACGGGACTGGCTCGACGGTCACGGCGGCCAGGGACGACCTGATCGAGGCGCTTAAGACCATGTCCGAGTACCTGACCGGCAAGGGCGAGAGCAGGAAGGCGGCCGTGTGCGATCGCCTGGCGAAAGCATGGAAAACATCGACGCCAAGGCAGCGTCGGAAGTAGCGTGGTTCGCCGCCAAGGTCGCCCTTGGCACCGTGGCGGTGAACTACTTTGCTGGTCCCGTCGTGGTGATTGTATTCCTGGCGGGTTGGTGGTTCGGTGTGCGGAACCTTCCCGAGGAGGACGCGCGATGAGGAAGGAGCAGCGCTCACGCCTCGCACGTCGCGCGGCGACGGCGCGGTGGGCGCGGCTGGGCCGGGGCGTCCTCACGCTGGCCCAGATCCGGGACGCGGTCGCGAAGGCCATGGTCGGCCGCAAGGCGAAGGCGTTCCTCTTCGATGCCTATGCGCGGGGCGACGCCACCGCCCGGGATGAGATCTACATCCTGGTGATCGTGGAGAAGATGCCGGAGGACTGGGCGAAGGAAACCGCCGATTTGACCGGGGCGATATACGAAGCCCTGGGCGACGACCAGAAGGAAATCGTCCTGTACCTGGCCGACGCCGCGACATACCGGGAATGGAAGGGAGCCTACGGCACCCCTCATCACGCGGTCGCCAGCGGGGGGATCCAGCTTGTCTAGGCTCGTCGGCGTTCTGGAGGACATCCACGGCGATCTGCAAGCCGTGGACGCAGCCCTCGGCCGCCTCCACGGGATGGGGTGCGATCCAATCCTGTGCGCCGGGGATCTGATCGATGTGGAAGTCTTTGGCGAGGAGGTCGTCCAGCGGCTCAAGTCCGAGAAGTTGATCTGCGTCTTGGGAAACCACGACAGGTGGGCGCTGGAGTTCCGCCACCGGCGGCAGGACGCTCGGAGGTTCTTCGAGCCCTGTTCCGTCTCCGACGTGATGAGTAGCGGCGCCGAGCTGACGCACGATTCGCTCGCGTGGCTGTCCACCCTGCCCCGTTCATGGACAGCCGCGCTGGAGGGTGTGAGGGTGGCGATGTGGCACGCACGGCCGGGCTCGGACATGGAAGGGATAGAGAAGGAGCGGACCGGCCCGGAGCTGCGCCAGCGCCTGCTGGAACAGGCCCGGGCCGACATCCTCATCGTCGGTCACACGCACACAGAATTCGAGCTGGTGGTCAACGTCCCAGCCGGCAAGATCTTGAATCCGGGCGCGTGCTGCTCGAAGACCTACGCCTTCAAATCATCGGGCTCGCTCGCTGTGACCGACGGGTTCCATCTTCACGGAGCACAGGTCGGCGCATCCTGCCTAGCAGAAGACATATTTCAACCCAACGCACCAGAACGCGGCCAAGATCAGCCAATAGGCGGTTGGCGGAGGCCGCATGGTGACCGCATGAGAAAAATAGGCGGCGTTGACGACGAGGAGGACGGACAGCGAAAGAAGCATCCACGGGCCGACTGCCGAGGGATGGGCCATGACCGTGAGAAGGGCGCGCGCCAACAAGCACGCACAAATGAACTGAACGTTCAATGATGGCGAGAAGTTTGATGCATTCCGATCCTCGGATGTCCGTAGGCGTCTTCGTACGAGATCTCGGAACACGAAGGCGGTTCCCTCTACTACTATGTCAAAGCAACCGAGAATAATCGAGACCCACACCACAAGCGGCCAGACATCAGGTGTATAGGACCGCCAAAGGTCGCCGTGGGCATCAAGAACAGGGGCGCCATGATACATCGGCTGGGATATCAGCGCAGCGGTGTTGGAGGCCGGCCGGTGCAGCAACAGCCAGGGTATGATCAGGAGAGTGAAGGCAGTCAGAAGCGAAGTGGCCCACCGGGCGACCTGGGGGTTCGGAAGCCGGATGCGCTTCATTGCCGACTTCACCAGGAACACCAAGCCTACGATCAGAAGTAGCCACGCTAAAATGGTGCCGTTGGGGTTGAATCTGTCGAGTATCATCGAATGCTGCGACGTTCGCACAATATCCAAGCGCATGGAAGCCGCTTGCATGAACGCTGGGTTCGCCCAACACCTTTTCAGCGCCATTCTCGCATCGCACCTTAGACGCTCAGATTGTCCGATAGCCGTCAACCTGCCCTCCCCCCCCTATGCCAGGCACCTCGATCCGCACATCCACCCCACCACGGATAGTGAGCGGTCGCACGAGGCAAATCACGGACCATCGGACGCGGGACGAGGCGTCGAGGGTGACCGACTAGAGCGTCCTCAGTCACCCCCCCTACCCGGTCGTCCCTGCCACGCCTATGCCTACTTGGCCTTCAGTCCGGCCCAGCGCCGGTGCGGGAGCGAACAGAGAAAATGGTCGATAGCCGTGAGGATGAGCGCGATGCTTGATGGCCAAGGAGGCGAAGGTCCATCACTCAGCAGCGGACGGAAGCCTCGCGCCAAGATCCCGCAGGCCAACAGCCTCACGGGTTGGGGACGCGGTTGCCTTTGGCGATGTTGCAGTACCTGTGGGCAAGTTTGGCGTTGCCGGTGGTCGTCGGCCCTCCCAGCGACCACGGCAAGTCGTGGTCCACGGCCGCATCATCGATTAAGGCGATGCGGTTGCCACACAAATGGCAGGTCGCGTCCTGCTCGAACAGTTGCCGCTTCAGGGTATACGGGTAAATTCGCGGCCCGCTGTTCACATTGCCGCAAACACGACGCAACTCCGTTTCCCAGATGGTCATCCGTGTCCGCAGTGCATCTTTTCGACTGGTACTATACGTGATCGAGCGCTCGAACTCCGTGTTCGAGGTCATGAGCCTCAGCAGAGCCTCAAGAATAGCGTCCGCGCAAGGCACGATGTCGCGTTCCTCGTACTGCGCGAAGCAGACCATCACAACATCAAACAGCGCCAGGTTGATCTTGCCTTCCCAGCGCCCATTGGGGTCGCTCTCGGTGCCGGTAGCAAATCGGTTGAAAGCCTTGTTCCCAAACACCGAAATGGCCATCCGCACAACTTTCTTGAACAGGGGGTCGTACCGCTGAACCTGCTCTACAGTCGCAGTCCTCTTCTCCTCCATCTGGTCGTTGAGGAGCCGCTTCATGGACGAGCCGTAGTGGTTGTACCTGTCATGCAAGGCAATGAACCGGAGGATCAGCTCCCGGTCCCACATCCTGCTGTCAGGCTCTTTCAGTTGCATTAGCTTCAGCCAGTCCGGGTATTCCTCCAGTCTCTTCAAGAGGTCATTGAAAGGCCCTCGATAAATGCAGTTGCGCAGTTCCTGAGCATTGAGCGGCACGGCCCCAGTGTTCAGCCGTTCAAAAATCTCAAAACGGATGATCGGGTCCGATTCCTTCTTGATCACCGTGCCACGGATTACGCCATTCTTGATTGTCTGCTGATCGACCCTCTCTAGGTTCAAGAACTTCTTGTTGGTCAGGGCTTTCAGTACGTGCAGGCCACGCAGTGCATATTCGTTCTTCAGGAACCGGACGATCGCGGTCAGGCGCTGCTGGCCGTCCACCACAGAATAGCGACCATCGGCATCCTCGGCCAGGTACACGATCGGCAGGGGCACATTCAGAAGGATCGACTCGATCAGGCGGCTTTGCCGCCCCTCATCCCAGACCGATTTGCGCTGAAAGTCCGGTTGAAGGCATAGAGATCCTTCCTGCTCCATATCGAGGATGGATCGCACAGGCCAATCGACAGGCTGGGTGACGAGCCGGGCCTGCCCAGGCGTCGCCGCAAGGGCCTCCAGGCCGTTTTCTTCCTCCTCGGTTTCCTCTACCTGCAAGCCTTCGTGGGCTTCTTCCGTCATAGGTCACCGACCTCATGTTGGGAGTTCAAGAGCCACTTTGACCTGTTGTTCATGAATCACCCTGGACGCGAATGTCCGAACGCGCCCGAGGCTACCTTTGCAACCAGCATCGGGTCAAGACTGTCGGTCGCCAGTGTCGGTCGCCAGACTGTCGGTCGCCAGGGCTAAGGAGCCAGGCGGCGGCATTATCGCCAGGGTGATGGGGCCACGGATTCGCCAGGGTGATGGGGCCAGTCGCGGTTTGTGAGTGCCGGCTATCGAAGCGAATGTCAGGCGAGTCAGGTACCATGGACGTGAAATGCCCGCAGGACAACAGAACCCCTCATGGGCGGCAAGTGGATCCCTACTGCCGAAGGAAGGAGAAGACGGCATGAAGTTCGTGCGTCACGTAAAGAAGCCAGGTTGGGGTGTCGGTCGCGTGCTCAAGGATGACGGGGGAGACGTCCTGACCTACTTCGAGGCCGTCGGGCCGATCAGGTTGCGCAAGTCGCTCGCGCAACTTGAGGACGTGCCCGACGAAGACATCGGGGAATCAGACATCCTTCGCCACTTGCGGCCCGACGAAAAGGGCAACTTCGCTGCCCCGCCACTCACCTTCGAGGAGATGGTCCAGAATTTCATCAGAATCGAGGGGGGCGGGTTTGAGCAGCCGCGCTACCTAGCGCAAGAGCGTGAGTACAAGGACAAGGCGGTGGAGATGGCGGCAGATCTCTTGGGCAAGGCCCGTCTGACGAAGGCACTGCGCGAAGGGAACTTCGCGGCCATCTTCGAGGCGTACAAAAAGGTCGTCCAGGCAACCAACCTTCTTTCGATCTTTGAAAAGGCCCGGCTGACTTCCCTGCCAGCAGCCAACTACCGCGCACTGGCCGAGGTGCTCGTCGACCTCTTGGCCGGGGAGGGGCTCATCGGACCACGATTTGACAGGCTGGCGGAGACATTCCTCGACCTCGGCATTGGTTCATGGCCAACCTGCACATACGGGCTGTTCGTGACCGACCCGGCCACACACCTTGTCGTGAAGCCCATGTTTGTCCAACGGGCCGCGAAGGCGCTCGGGTACGAGATCAGCTACAAGGCCCACCCCACAGCCGAGACCTACGAGCGCATCTTGAACTTCGCTTCGTACCTCCGGGAGAAGCTGACCAAACGCGGGATGGTCCCTCGGGACATGATCGACGTACAGGGTTTCATCTGGCTTGGAACTGGCGGGGCGGACGGGGTCTGAACGACAATTACATCTCCCCATAGACGACAATTGCATCGCCCCGTCTTGAGGCGCGACGGTGATCGGGTAGGCTCAGAAACGGTTCTGGGACGAAACGAGCTGCCCACCAAGAAAGGTGGACGTCGATCTCCGACGCACACCACTTTGCACACCACTCAGGCGTCACGGGTTGGATGTCCAGGTAACGCCCAGTAACAGCTAAGTACCCGTATTCCTAGGCTAAGCTATTGATGTCATTTGGGTTCCGACGTCTTGCCAAGGTGAACGTCGAGGGTTCAAGTCCCTTCGCCCGCTCAAGCTAGGGCCGCGAGATCATAAGGGTTTCGCGGCCTTTCTTTTTGCCTCATGCCCCAATGTGCCGGTTTCGGGAGGGCATGTGCCGGTCAATGTGCCGGTTTTGTCCCTTCCTGCCTCGGCCTCCGCTAGCCCCTCGGTCACCGGGTTGTCGTTCTCCGGCTTGGATTCGGCGCCCCCTCGAACCAGGCTGAGCATCCCCTGTACCACCGCCCTCTTCTCGCTCGGATCGATGTGTGAGTAGTGCTCGGTCATCTTCTCGGTCACGTGGCCCGAGATGGCCCGCGCCATCTCGCCCCCGAAGTTCCGCCGGATGATGTTGTTCGCTGTCCGTCGCAGGCCATGCGAAGAGAACCTGCGCTCCACTCTGATGGCCTTGAGACAGTCGGCGAACACCTTGGTCAGGCACGACGAGTTGTGATGAGGCTTGCCCATCGCAACCAACTCGGCCTCGGTTTTGCTCCTCGCGAGTCGCACGGATCCACGCTCGGTCGAGTACGCGGCGGGCGCCATTCGTGTCGCCCTGGGCGCTGCACGTGTCTGCCCGAAACGCGGCACGCGCCAGTCCGGGCAGGTCGGGCGACTCGTCTGCGTCCTTCTTGCCCGACCGCGCGGCCACCAGCGCCCTGGCCAGTTCCAGCAGGGACTCGATACGGCAGCGCCCATCGGTGGGTGCGGCTGACCAGGCTTTGATGGCCTCCTTCGGCTTGTTCGACTGGAGAAGCACAAATCCTTTCAGGTGCAAGAGGTGCTCGCGCACGTGCGCATCATCCGACTCCGCCAACAGGCCATCACCCGTCCAGCGGCCCGCCTGAGCGTCGCGTTCGATGATCGCAATGCGCACATAGACGTTTTGCGGATGATGCTCCGCTGCGAAGCGCAGGATCTCGTCCGCGGTGCCTTCCACGTCGGCGCTGTACAGGCTTCTACGGAGACACAGCAGAGCCTCTGGCGCCTTGGCCAGAGAACGGCAATGTTCCAGGGCCCACTCGGGACGCTGCGCCTCGGGCACGCGGTAGAATTCGCGTTGAAGTACTTCGTCGATCTTCAGGTCGAAAATTGGCGAGCACCACAGCGTCCCTTCGAGCATTGGGATCGGGATGAAGCCGGTGGCTTTGCCCGCGAAGCGGGGCGGGGTGTTGCTCAGGCGAGTGAGTTCCACCCCACCCGCGATAGTGCGCAATGCGACGGCGGCGGTGGCGGCCTCGTCCTGGAGGAAGCCGCAGTTGCCATGGGTTGGCTCATCGGCAGTTACCTCGAGCTTGTGAAGCCCGCGGAAATGACGATCTTTTTTTGGTCTTCGGAACAGATATGCGACCCTGCGGCCGTGGCACCTTTCAGCAGAGAAAACTTCGCCAACCTTGGGCCCCTCTCCTTACGCCTCGGTGTGGGATTCAACATGGCTTGCCTTCACGGCATGGAACGAGCGCGCCACTACAGCAATCGCCTATCCAGCTTCCCTGACCCGCTCCACATGGGCCATCGCTACAGCCTGCTGCTGGCCGTGGCCGCCGAACTGGTCGGTAGAATCCTGATCACGGTCGGCCTGGCGGGTCGGGTTGCAGCCCTGCTCCTCGCCTTCAGTTTGGGCATGGCCGTCTGGCTGAGAGCCAGCGGCATCCGTAAACCGCAGCGACAGTGTTCCGGACACTCATGAACTCTCATCGATCGATCTGGGCTGCTTTGATCGTGGTTTCCGTGGCCGCCTGGCCCGTACCTGCCGCGGCCAGGCTGGTCGTCGACCACATCGCGGTACGCGGTCCAGCCGCGGTCACCACGCGGGTGCTGGCAACCCGCATGCATTTGTACCCAGGGGACACGGTGGACTTCGCCGTCCTCAAAGCGGCCGAGCAACGCCTGATCGAAAGCGATCTGTTCAGCAGCGTGCGCGTGTTCGTTGACCTGCCCACGCCGGAGGCAGTGCGACGCATGTATCTGGACGGCAGCACCTACCCGGTCGAAGTCGTAGTGGAGGCCGTCGGCAAGCAGCCATGGATCGTCTTTCCCACTGCGAGCTTCGGCAGTGGCGATTGGGCCGGTGGTGTTGCCTACGCGAATCAGAACCTTCTCGGTCGCGACGTGCAGCTTGTCGGCGCGGGGCAAATAGGTCAGTCATTGAGCTACATCTTCGCGGGGTATCGCGACCCACTCGTCGTGGGTGCCCCGCTCACGTACTCGCTCAGCGCCCTCTACCGACAAGAGCAGATCCGCTTCTTCGTGAACCACCGCATGGTCATGCAGGTGCCGACCACCGTGGCTGGTGGCGACGGCCAAATCGGTTGGGTGCTGTCTCCGCACACCCGCGCCTTCCTTGGATGGTCGGCCCGCTACCAGGCGGTCAGCCCAGTCGAAGGGCTGGCGCCCGGCGCAACGTCGCTGCCCTACAATTCCCGCGCTGGCCGAATCTTTCTGCTGCAGTTCCAGTTCCAATACGACAGTACGCACGCGGAAGAGGGGCTCCGTCAAGGCATTCTGGTGTTCATCAAGAACGAGGTATCTGATCGCTATTGGGAATCGGACTTCGACTACTCCAAGTTTGAGTCGCGAGTGGAACTGTATGGCCGTTACAAGTGGAACTACCCATCTCTTGTCTTGAAAGCAGTTTTCAACTACCCTAGCTCCGACCACGGGGTTCCCGTGACCGAGATGCTGCGTATCGGCGGGCCTAGCCTGCGCGGTTATCTCACCAATGAGTTCCACGGCGACACCCTTGTCCTTGCTCAGGCCGAGGATGAGGCGGTGCTCCTGCGACTACGCCTCCCCTGGACACAGGTGCGCTTCAACGTCGCGGCGGCGCTTTTCGTTGATGCCGCGACTCTCCTCGATCGTTTCCCCGGCGGCACCACGGTCCCAGTCCCAGACAGTCCTCCGCCTCCTGTGCGCTCCAACTTAGACGACATCCACGCCAGCTTCGGTGGTGGCGTACGCGTTATTTTGCCAGGAGTAGTGATCCCGGCCCTCAAGGTTGACGTGGGCTACGGCATCGACGTGCGCGACGTAGCCGTGACAGTCTCGATCGCGGGCGGAGGGATCTTATAGCCCGAAGGAGAGTGCCTGGGCGACGACCGGAAGGAAATCGTCCTGTACCTGGCCGACGCCGCGACATACCGGGAATGGAAGGGAGCCTACGGCACCTGTTCGCCGCAATAGTGCCGATCGATGACTGCTTGAGCCGAAAATGGCTCCAGTGAATCTTCGTTACAGCAGCCGGCGGCGCCATCTTGAGGCCGAAGCGCGCGGGAATTTGGCCCGCGAACGAGCGGGGGCGGATGGTGGACAGACGAAGGTCGTGTCCTGCGTTCCCCAGCAGGCACGCGCAGCGGCCAGTCTCACGTCCCTCGCGCGTAGTACTCGTGATGGAGGCCACCCAGGATAGGTCGAGAGACGACGTCTTTGGGTGGAACACGGCGCACGGGCGGTAGCCAGTGGGCTCCCAGCGGCGGTTGCATCCGAAGACCGCGATGGGGTCGGCCATGGTAATAGCCGACGTACTCGTTCAGAACGCGCTGGCCCTGGAGCGCGTCTCGCACAATCACGTGGTCGAGGCAATCGTGGCGTAGGGTTTCGTTCAGTCGCTCGCAGATGGCGTTTGCCTTCGGCGACCGTGGCGGCGTGATCAAACAACGAGTCCCGCAGTTCTTCACTCGTCGCCGGAATTCCTCACCGTAGATCGAATCACGGTCGCGGATCAGGAACCGCGGATTCTCGTTGTCCCGATCCGCGACCGCTTCGACAAAGCACTGCCCCGCATACTGCGCGCTCGGCGTAGAGGTCACGCCGATGTGCAAGATCTCCCGCCGAGCCAGGTCGACGATGACGAAGCAGTAAAGGATCTGGAACCGCAACGTGACGATGGTCAAGAAGTCGCACGCCCAGGTTTGATGGAGATGGTTGCGCAGAAACGTGGACCACCTCTGCCCACGGTTGCGCGGCAGGTGCGGCGGCCGGTACTTGCCGACAGTTCGCGGCGAGACCTTGTAGCCAAGCTTTCCAAGCTCTGCGGCGATCTTGTCCTCACCCCAGAGCGGATTTTCCCTCCAGAACCGGCGTATCAGCTCCCGCAGGTCGGCATCGGCTGGCGGTCGTCCAACTGGACGTCCGGACTTTTCCCGCCAGATCAGCCCCCAAAAGGAGCGATGCCAGCGGACGACTGTTCTCGGGTCGCACGATGGTGACCGCATGGACCACCTCGCCGAAGATGCGAGCGGCCAAGGCCAACAAGACGCGATCTCGCTTGCGAATGCGCGGTTTGGGCACCGAGCGCTGCAGCACGATGATTTGCTGACGAAGGACGAGGTTCTCCGTGAGTAGCACGGCGCGGGAGCGGAAGAGCGAACGCAGTGCGCCCATGACGGTCTTGAGGATTTCGATGAGCATCGCGATGAAGACCGTACCACGTGGTGATTCTGGGTGAATCCAGCAGAAAACTGGGTGTTGGTTCGACTTGGGACGGAGTTTTTGCGGCGAACAGGCTGCGGTACAGCTACTTCTTCTCGCCGCGTGCCCCAGACTTCGTTCCGGACAGGCAAAATGGCGTAAAGTCGGCGGTGCGAGTTTCATAAGAGATTGGGGAATATTTTCCGTGGTGGAGCGGTCCTACATGCATGACGATGTTGGCAGTGCTTCCGCTCCCCGGCACCGCAGACCCGCACGAAGGCCGAATTATCTGGTTCTCGGCTGATGGCTGCGTGCACTGGAGCGGCGATGGCTCCAGCGCCGAGGTGTTCGTGGCCGGCACCCTCATCGGCAGGTTCACGCTGCGGGAGCGAGGGGCCCGTAACGTGCTGCTGCTGGGGCTGTCGGATGACCCGAGCATGCACCTGGGACACCTGGCCGGAGCATTTCGCGTTTCCGACGAGTCGCTACGGCTCATGCGGTTGCAGCGTGAGGCGGAGGGGCTCGCGGCGGTGGTGGCGCGCGCGCCAGGCGGCAAGGAGCAGAAGGTGCAAGGCGATGCCCTGCGCGCGGTGGAGCGGTTGTTCGCGCGAGGCGCAACCCTTTGCGAAGTGCAGGCGGCGCTGGCGAAGCGGAAGATGAAGGCTGCCATCGGGACGTTGAGCGGACTGCGGACGAAGTGGCGCGCGCGACAAGCGAGCGCGGGACAGACGGCGACGGTAGTTGAGGAGCAGGTCGCGTCGTCGCCGAGCGAGGAGCCGACGCCGGCAACGGCGGATGGGGAAGAGGCGAAAGGCAGCAAGCAGACGGTGAGCGAGCTGCCGGTTCGCGGCGGGCGCTTCGTGCAGGCGGTGGGGACGTGGCTGCTTCTCGGGGTGGTGAACGCCCTGGGGCTGTACCGGGCCGTGGAGAAGGAGCGCACGCGGGCGGAGCGGAAGGGACGCCAGCTTCGCACAGGGACAGTGCGAGTAGCGGTGGACGCGCTTATCGCCGCGCTGGCGGTGGGGCAGAAGTGCGTGGAGGGCGTCCGGCGATTGCAGACGGCAACGGCCGGGGTGTTGTTGCGTTCGGCCGGGGCGCCGAGCGCGAATTGGGTGCGGCGGGTGTTGGGCTATCTGGCCGGGGAGGGAGGTGCGGCCTACGTGGGACTCGGGATGGCGGGCGCGCACATCCGGGCGGCGCAGGAGGGGAGCACGGCGGGGCGCCCGACGGTGTTCTACGTGGACAACCACATGCGCCGGTACACGGGTCAGGAGGTGGTGCGCAAGGGATGGCGAATGCAGGACAAGCGGGCGGTGCCCGGCTGTAGCGACTGCTACGTGCACGACGAGGACGGGCGCGCGCTGTTTCGCATCGATGCACCCATGCACGACTCTCTGACGTCGTTGCTCGGGAAGGTGACCACGCTGTTGCGCACGGCCCTGGGCCCGGATGAGCGAATCCTGGTGGCATTCGATCGGGCCGGGGCGTTTGCCGAGCAGATGGCCGAGCTACGCGACGGAGGCTTCGAGTTTGTGACCTACGAGCGACGGCCCTACGCACTGGTAGCGGCGAACACACTAGGCGAGACGCTGGAACTGGAAGACGGGGAAGTACTTCGATACGCGGAGCCGGGGCAGAAGAACCTCGGTGGCGGCCGGGGTCGGGTGCGCCGGATCATCGTGCATGACCAGGAGGGGCGACAGATCAACCTGGTGGCGACGTCGAAGGAGTCAGCGGCGTGGCTGATCCAGGTGATGCGAGGACGCTGGAATCAGGAGAATGGCTTCAAGCACGCAGTTGAGCGGTGGGGACAGAACCAACTCGACGGGCGGACGGTGGAGGCGTACCCACCGGAGACGGTGATCCCGAATCCGGCGAGGCGCCGGCTCGACCATGCCCTGCGCATTGCCCGGACCCGTGAGGGTGATGCGCGCCGACTGCTCGCGCGCATGCGAGCGAACGACCGCAACCGCGAGAAGGTCGAGAAGGATCTGGCGGACGCGGTCGCTCAGCAGGAGGAACTGGAGGCGCAGCGCCCGCATGTACCCGAGCACGACCAGCTGTGCAACACGGAGCTGGCTGGCAAGCTGGTCCACCATGCGGCGGAATACAAGTTGCTGCTCGACACGATCCGCACCGCCTGCGCGAACGCGGAGAGCGATCTCGCCTGCACGCTAGCCCGCTACATGCACCGTCCGCGCGAAGCGAAGAAGCTCCTCGCCAATTTGCTGGCGGCCCCCGGCCACGTCACCGTCAGCGACTCCGCGATCCGTGTGACGCTACTGTGTGCGGCCAACGCCGCCGAGCGCAAGTCCATCGACGCCTTTCTCCGCAGCGTGACCGCCCAGCGACTCACCCTTCCCGGCGACCCCGCCGCCCGTCCGCTGGCCTTCCGATCCCAAGAATCATTTGTGTGAGTGGAACGAACTCTGGTGCCCCAGTGCGATAGCCTTGCTAGGATCGCCGGAGCTGGTGCCGACTGCATTCCTAGATGGATTGGCGGTCGGGTTCTCTTCGAGCGCTCGAAGAAGCTGCGCGGCCTTATAGGCTCGGTCGACTGCGACGGCGAGTGGGCCTCCCTTTTGCTCCACAATCTGACAGTGGGCGAAGCCGCGTCTGCGCTCCAAACACTGGTGTTCATGCGAAAGGGCAGGAAGCGGTGAAGATCCCTGCAGGATGGGAAGAGTACGCCGACTTTCGGTCCAAGACCGTCCACGAACGGGCCAAGCTGCTCGCCGCCTCGGGCAAGCAAGATCGGCTCGACATGACCGCCGCGCACGTCCTGGCCCTCCTCGAACGCTACCCTGTTCTCTTCCGCGAGGCATGGGTCGCGCCGACGAACCAGGCGAGCCGCTTCGCCCAGGACGGCTTTGACATCGGTGGCGGATGGTTCGACATCGTCGACCGCCTCTCCGTGAGGGCTGTGTTGTACCCCGCGTTCACGATGGACGACGCGTTGGGGATGGATCGCGCCAGGCGGCCGAAACCACCCAGGGCCGAAGAGATCTGGCCATCAACCACTTGGGGGCCAGCGAGATAACGACAGCCCCCGGCCGGAGGGCGCCCTTGATCGCGTCCAAGGCCGCCGAAAGGGCCGGCGGATGCAACGCAAAGAGCACCAGATCCTGTGCCGCTGGCTGCCTGCTTTCAGCGGTCACCGTGAGCGCGCTTCCAAACTGCGCCTTCAGTTCGGCGAGAACTGTGCTGTCGGTATCGCTAACGACGATTCGTTCGGGGAGTCGTCCTGCTCGTTTACAACCCCCGAGCAGAATTCGAACGATGCGCCACCTCCAATGCTGTGAATTACGAAACCCTCCATTTTCTAAAATCATGCTCGAACCGGACATTGGCACCCGGGCGCCACAGAACATTTGCGAGAAGTTGGAAAATCTGTCACATCGGGCTGCGCTAGATTGTCCTCCGTCTCCTTCTGACCGGCATCGGGGTCATAGGTGCCAACCACAGTATCACAGTATCCCCCCGCTCGCCCCGTTCTCCATTTCAGGGCATTCGAGGGCGATAGTCGGCGCCGATCAGAACCAAGAAAGGCGAGGAAATCATGTCCAGACCGAATGTCCTGTCGCGCTTGGCCGACATCTCCGCAGCCGCCGTCCTGCTCAGCTACGCACCATCGGCCCTATCCGGGACCAGCATCTCTGAGTATTCCGTGCCATCCATGTCACAGCCACGCAGCATCACCACCGCAGTCGATGGCAATGTTTGGTTCACCGAGAACTCCAGTTCCAAGATTGGCCAGATGACTCCCTCGGGTTCGTTGACAGAATGGTCGACTCCGACGCAAGCGAGCCTGCCGACCAGTATATGTTCCGGCCCTGATGGAAACGTCTGGTTCACAGAGGATGTTGGCAAGATCGGGCGCATCACCATGGGCGGTGTTATCACCGAGTTCCAAGTGCCCACAACCGGTAGCACTCCGCGCGGTATCGCCCCGGGGCCGGATGTCAATCTCTGGTTCGTTGAATACGGCGGAGCCAAGATCGGCCGCATAACTCCGTCTGGAACCATCACCGAGTTTGCCGCTGGCACTAGCAAGCCATCTTGCATCACCGCTGGGCCCGACGGCCGATTGTGGTTCACCGCGTTCGGAAACGTGATCGGGGCCATGACCACGTCGGGCGTCGTAACGGGGACATACTCCATTCCCACCTCCACCAGTCAGCCCACGTCCATCACCACCGGGGCAGACGGCAACCTCTGGTTCACCGAGAGGTCCGGCAACAACATCGGGCGAATCACGCCAGCGGGTGTGATCACCGAATTTGCGACGCCCACGCCGTCCAGCAGCCCCTACGCCATTGCACCGGGTCCGGATGGCAACCTCTGGTTCACCGAGAACGCCGTGGGGAAAATCGGGCAGATAACCCAGGTTGGTGTGATCACTGAGTTCTCGCCCCCCAGTGCCAGCAGTCAGCCCTTTGGCATCGTGGCTGGGGGGGACGGCAACATTTGGTTCGCGGAGTTCACTGCGGACAAGATCGGACAATTGCTGTTGCCACGAATCGACGGGACGTGTGGCGAATGGGGCGGCCAGAGCACCCCCCCGCCTGCGCCCCAGTTGTGCCGGCTAGGTATGCCCTCCGCGTTGTCCGGCGCGGGCCCATGGACATGGATCTGCACCGGAGTGAACGGCGGTGTGAATGCCACCTGTCCGCCCAACACGCTTCCGGGGAGCGCGGTCACGGTCAGCGGCTCCAGTGGCCGCTCCGTCTCGTTCGCCCAGGTCACGTCTGCCGGGGACACCAGCGTGGTCGCTGACCCGTCGTGCACAAACTTTCCCGCCGGCCTGCTCACCGGTGCCGATTGCACGAACGTGACAACGACCGCGAGCTACGATGCCTCGGCCGGTGTGCAGGTCTGCCTTCCCTTGCCTCAGTCAGCCGCGTCGCCCGTGACAATCGTCCAATGCGATCTGGTTGCCAGCGGTTCGACGTGCCCGCCTCCGGGTAGTGATGCGCGGATCACGACGCCGATGACCGGCGCCCAGGGACAGAGCCTCTGTTGCGGGCAGCTTCCGGTCGACAACCCCGGACACGACCCGGCATGCGCCACAACGCACGGCCTGTCGCTCTTCGCAATCGGGCAGTCCGCGCAGGCCGCGCCGGTGCCTGCTCTGCCGCCTCCTTTCGCTATCTTGGGTGCCCTCGGCCTGTTGGCCGTGGCATGGCGCAGCGCGAACCGAGGTTGACTACCTTCGAGGTATTCCCAGTTCCCTTTTCCTCGTCCGAAGAAGCCTCATGCCCGCTCGGGGCCTGGGCGCTCGCGTGCTTCTTCCCGCATGGAAGCCACCTCGTCCTCCAGGCAGCGTCGGCGCCTGCGACGCTGGCGCGCCACCTCGGCGTGCAAGGAAAGCCACGTTCAGCACCGCGAACACCGCGATGAAACCTGCGTGCCCGGGAACGGCGGCCGCCGCACCAGGCGTGGCGCCGGGGTCAAAGGCCATGATGGCCTCGAAGCCAAGCGCGGCCGCGGCCAGTGGCAGCCCACCGACAGGGGATGAAACCTCAATTCGTCGGCATCGCTTTCGCCCGGGCCCTCATCAAGAAACAGCACTACGACGTCGTCCTGGCCGATCGGAATCTGCCTGGCATTTCCGGCTTGCGCGTCATCGAGCAGGCGCAGCGCCTGCTGCCCCACTGCGCGTCCGTGCTGCATACCGCGTATCCTTCATATGAAACGGTCAAGGAGGCCTTCGAGGCAGGCGTGGCGCGGCCCAGCGAAGATCTCAAGGCCACGGCCGAGAAGGTTGCCGGTGCGCTTCGCAGCCGCAGCGGGATTCTTCTCGGGTAGTGTTCTTCGCTAGCGTCGGAACAGCGCGGTCAAATGCCGTCGTCGCTTGCACGCGCCCAGCACCCCAGCAGCAATGAGAAGCCCACCAAGCAGCCAGGTTGCAAATAGGGGGACTGGCACAGGGACGGCAACCAGGCATGTTCCGGCGTAGATGGTCCTGGTGGCGGCGTTGTTCGAGGTGACGACTTCGACGTAGCTCGGGTCGATTTCCACCTCGACCAGGTAGGCGCCGGATAGCGTCGGCTTCCAGGTCGAAAAGACGTAGCGGCCCCCGGCGTCGGTGGTGGCGAGGGACAGACTGTCAAGGATGGTCTGTCCGATCTTTGTCTTCTGGCCACTGGAGTCTACGATGTACGTGTTCACCGGCACGTTGTGGGCGACCACCGACGTGTCCGACGCCCAATACTGGGCCTGCGCGAAGATGGTGATTTCTTGGCCGGGCGTCGGGTTGTCATTCGAGAAGTGGATACCTTCGGAGAAGACGCGGGCATCGCTTTGCGGAACGGACGCGGGCGGAACGAGGAGGGTATCCCAGATCCACATCCAGCCACTGTTGAGATCGTTGGGGATCTTCTGAACGTAGTGGCCCGTGCCCCACTCTGGCGGTACTGCGGTTGCAGGGGGCGCCGTGCCGGGAGGCGGCGCGGGAGACACCTGCAAAGTCAGCTTGCGTGCCCACAAAGGTATTCTCCATATCTGTCTGGGGCAGAACCCCTACGATCCATTCTTGGCGCCGGACGCGATGAGTGACCTTCGAAACAGGGCAAACCATAGAAGAAGGGGGAGCGCGAAGGTCATGCCAAGGGGTGCCAGCAAGCTCTCATTGACGAGCACCAGAAGCATGTCGACCAATCCATCGCGCGCGACGCCGGTAGCGCTACGTTCGAGGAGAATGAACGGCAGAATCCCCCGCAGGTGGAGGAGGAGAACGCCAACGAGCAGCTTCGCGACAAGCCGCTTCCCGCCCCAGGTGCATTTGCCCGCCAGGGTCAGTGCGACGAACACAACTGTGGGCAAGTAGAAAAGGTGATGGACGTTGACGTTGAATTGCCAGTTCACGGACTTGGTGGTTCGGTCTCGAACGGCGGCAATCGGTTCCCACTCGAAGCCGGATCGTTCGTCGGGCACAAGCCGGGCAAACTTCGGTGCGTGTGTGGAAGTCAGAACCAGGCCATTCACTGCCCCACACACCAGAGAGCAGTAGCCTCGCCCAATGAACGAGAACGGCCAGCCCAAGATGATGAGCAGGGCGGTCAGAACACAGGCGAAGCGAAGAACCTTCCTCCGCCCGGTGATGGTCATGACGGGACCCGCCTTCCGACCTCGTCTTCGGAGGATCTGGACGCCGTTCGCGAGGTTGCGACAAGGAAGATAGCCGTCGCGCAGACTACCATACACAGCGGGGCAAAGGTCTGGTGCGCCCGATGGAACCAAGTCGGGGCATGGGCCCCCAGCCAATACAGCGCGCAAATCCGTATGACGTTGACCAATACCAGAAGGAGTACGGAAGCCAGCACTGCCGCGAGACGCCGCCGAAAGGACATAGGAAAGCCGGCCAGAGCGGCCACAAGAAGAATATTTACCTCCATAGCGTCGCAGGTCTTGACGATCTGTAGCGAGAAGCTCCGACCAGCGATAAGGTCGCCACGGACGACGACGTGCGGGTCAAAGACCGAGATTGCAGCCCCAACCATCTTGGCGTAGCCTGAGAGATAGGACTGGATACCTGCGACCACCACGCCGTTCTCGGCATACGGATAGAAGTAGATCGCCAAGAGCGGGACCGCGATGGCTGCGACGATCAGCGGATAGCGGAAGCCCAAAAGCGGCGACGTCGGGCGACTAGCGTGAGGCTCGACCTGTGACTTCTGACGTTTGCTTCTCTTCCGTGCTGCCATGCACAGGTTTCCAGACTGGCTCAGGATTTGTCCTTTGTCACTGGGGGCCTCTGACCTCGATCGGCTCCGTATTCATTCCATGGCAGGCGCAAAGGTCGAGAGAAGGCTTCTCCAATCTGCAGCCACCACGGCAGCACCTACCTGGTAGCGAGATCCAAAGACACGTTGTTGTCGGGAGGGGGCAAGTCTGTCCAGATACTGGCGAGCATCGTGGCGGCAAGCTGGGTAGGCAAGTCGGGGGCCGCGCGTAGGGTCTGGACTTCGCCTGGCACGTCGGCTGGCATGACCTCCGCGGAAACCAAAGCTCGCATGATGGCATCGCTTTCCGCAATGAGCCTTCGATCGTGCGCAACGTAGCTGTCGAACGCCGTCCCGGTGGTGCCAAGCGAAGGATCGTAGTAGTGCGGGTCGGAAGAGACCAACAGCTCGACCCTCGGGGTCGGGACCGCCGACTGGCTGCCACCACTGTGGCAGGCGGAAGCCCAAAGCCCCCAGAGAAGCAGACACGCAAGCTGGCAAGCGCAAGAAGTCGACATACGCGATCTCCTGGAGAAAGGATTCTGCAGTTCGCGCCTGAATCGGCAAGCTCCAATCGTGCAACAGATTGCTCTCGGGAGGTGCGTTCTCGCAGGCGAGGCTCCGGCGGGTCACGATATTCCAGACTCTTCGTGGTCAGAATCCGTCAGGTCTGTCGCCATACCTACCAAAGGTCATGGCTACGCCAACCTCGCAAGTCTTCAGACCTATTCCTGTGCATGATTTATGAAACCACTTCTAGGCTATCGGCCACAACTGTCTCGGACGGAGGTCTCAATCCCGTTCACCTTCCTCATCCGCCCCTCGGCACGCCCACAAGAGCGCTGGCCCAGCCGCGTTAGCACCAACATTCCGAGAAGATCCAAGAAAGTTGGACGAGGCCTCGCGCCAAGATGGAACCCGCCACATCCCACGCCCGCAGATTGGGGGACATATCGAGGTCATTGAGTGTCTTCCTCGGCATACTCCCTGGAGACCTCGTCGATGGTGCGACGAAACTCGTCCCTCTCGATGGCGCCGTCGTTGAAATCTGCCACGGCGTTCTCCAGTTGAATATACAATCTGCGGTTCCGGCTTCCACGAGCCGGCAATCGGAGCGTCTTGTTCAGGACCTCACATACTAGCCCCGTGGCGGACACTATCAGGAGCACGACATTCGCGGCCATAGGCGAATCGAAGCGGTTTTTTGAGCGTTGGAGAACTCTGTCCGACCGCAGCATTGCGACCTCGATCGCGGGCGCGGAGCGCAGCGTGGCGGCTTTTGCCACCGTTTGAGGGTCCTGGCGAGGCGGGCTCGAACACGCAGGGCAGTCTACTCCATCCGCCCCGGTCGACCTGTCGTCAGTTGAGACAGGCTCCACCCTCGCCGCCAGATTGAGACGGAGGCGGTCGGGCGGGCCAAGGTTTGGGCGCCTCGGTGGGTAGCCCCATGGCGGACAGGATCTTCGTTATCGCGTCCTCGGTCTCGATCAGGGCGATCAGGCGCAGTGGACTCTTGCAGCGTGGGCAGATGGTGTTGATCGCGAATGTCTTCCGGAGCAGATCACTCCATGAAATATAGTGCGAGAGCGGCAGTGAAGGCTTGTCTTTCTCCTCGGGCGTGGCCACGGCGGGGAGGGGGACGATCTGGCTGCGGAGAGAGCTGTGCGAGGAGATGACCCCCGAGTATCTGACGACATGCCGACGAGGAGGTGGGACGATCGCGGCTAACCTGGCAATGAGGGCCAGCGGCGCAAGGTTGATCGACGAGGTGCCGTCAGACCAAGGCCGCTTGAACTCCAGCCTCACGGCTCCGTCGTCGAGGATCTTCAGCCTCTCGTTGGCCAGGGGCGGGCGCAAGATGTACTTGCACAAGGCTACTCGGCCCTGCTTGTCGTTGGCAGCGACCCTGGTCGCTCCATGCAGGTTGAACCCGGCATGTTGCCCGCACAACTTGCCCTTGGCCACCGGGCGGTCGTCTGGGTCGAGCATGATGCGAACGGGGGCGCGCTTTTGTGCCGGGCCAGCGGGTGGCGCTCCGGCGGTGGCCGCAGCCAACAGCTTGGCCAGGAGCGGATCTTTCTCGCCTATCGTCTCGTCGCCGACCACCGTAACCTCACCGTCGCCCGGCGCGGTCACCAGGGTGATGACCCCGCGCCGTTGGAGGAAGCGGAGGATGCGCTTGCTCGCGCGCTCGACGATGGCCTCGACGTCTTCTTGGGGCGTCCTGCACACCACCGCGCCGGTCCCCGACCCGACTGGCCCGTGATGGCGATGCCGGTGTGTCCGTGATAGGAAGGCGCCCAAGTAGACAAGACGTGGGAGATCTTATGCGAAACGAACTGATCGGACTCGTAAGCGCGCTGGTGTTCGCCTCGACGATGGCGACCGCTGGCTGTAGCAGCAGCTCCAGCGGCGGGGGCACAGCCGGAAGTTCCAGCAGTGGCGGATCGTTTGGCCAGGGTGGCGCAGCCTCTGGCGGCTCCTCCGGATCCGGTGGCACGACCGGTGCCGGCGGATCCTCGGCGGCCGGCGGATCCTCGGCGGCCGGCGGATCTTCGGCGACTGGCGGGTCCTCGGCGGCTGGCGGAGCCTCGGGTAGTGGCGGGTCGACGGAAGCCAGTGGCAGGAGTAGCAGCCTCGGAGGAACGAGCGGCTCGGGCGGTGCCAGCGGAGGCGGCGGAGCGAGCGGCAGCGGCGGAGCCTCGGCTAGCGGCGGATCGGCTGGCCAGGGCGGAGAAGCCTCTGGCGGCTCCTCTGGATTCGGTGGCGCGACCAGTGCCGGCGGATCCTCGGCGACCGGCGGATCCTCGGCGACCGGCGGAGCAATAGGCTCTGGCGGAGGGTCGGGGGATGGCGGGTCGACGGGAGCCGGGGGCAGATCGGCGGGCAACTCCGGGTCCGGCGGCAACGGATCGGGTGGCGTAATTGCAACAGGCGGCAGTCCAGCGACGGGTGGATCAATCAGCAGTGATCTTAGCGTTTGCACGCCTAATAATGCTGCTCCCGTTGGTCCTTGCGGCCAGTCGGGAACATCTTGCTCACCGAGCAGGACCTACGCCAGCGGGACAACCTACTGTACCAGCGGCAGCACGTGCACGATATGCACAGCTGCAGGAACTGCTTGCGCGACAACGGATTGCCGGGATTGTTGCAGCGGCGTCCACGCAGATAATTCATGTGTTGTGGGGCCATGTACCCCGAACGGTACGAATTGTCGTGGCACAGACTGCAAAGACTGCTGCTCCGGTCTCGGCTCACAGGGCATTTGTGTTCAGTGCAACATCAATTCCAATTGTGGCTGCCCTAAAGCGTGCGCAAATCATCAATGCATCTGCACACCACAGGACCAGCCTTGCGCGTATCCCAATCAGAACTGCCAGGACTGTTGCTCTGGCTACTACTCCACCTCCGGAGCGTGCACGTGCGTCCCGAGTGGTACGAATATTCTTAACAACGTTTGCACCAGCCTGACCACCGGATCGACTTGTGGCGACTTCACCATGACTTTCAAGAACGCGCCCGGAGCAGTCGCTGCTTGCTGCTCGGGAAATGCATCCAGCGCCACGTCCTGTCGCTGATCGAACCGGGTATAGGGGCCACAGGAAAATCGAAGGCTGCGGGGCAATGGCAATGCAAACAGTTCAAATGAACACGCAATTGAACCCTCCAATCATTGCATCGATTCTTTCGCTAATTCCTGTGCTCAGCGGTGCGGCTTGCGGGTAGTGTGCCGATAGTGGACGAGCGACCCACACGCAGGCCACTGTCGGCCGTGGTGTACAGAAAGTCGTCGCGCAGATTCTGGCAAGAAATTCGAGAAGACGGGCCTTCCGAATCGGAGTGTTTGAACAGGCAGCTCGGCGTTGTAGTAGGCCATCTGGTTAAGTGAGAGCCACGCAAGTGCCGTTGCGGGTGGTGGCTGCGGTACAGCTACTTCTTCTCGCCGCGTGCCCCAGTGCGATATGCCGGTTTTCAAAGTCGATGTGCCGGCAAGTGTGCCGGTTTGGGGGTGTGATCGGGTGTCATCTGGTGCTCGCCTGTCGTTCTAACTTTCTGATTTCTTTAGCAACTGCCTACCTTGGACGGCTCTTGCCAAGGTGAACGTCGAGGGTTCAAGTCCCTTCGCCCGCTCAAAAAAAGTCCAAGAAAAAACGGTCAGTTGGAGAGGCCGCTCCGACTGGCCGTTTTAGTTTCTGCCCCCGTCCACAGTCCGGTCCACAGTTTTGGTACCCGCCATTGTCGAAGATCGCCTCCACTACTTCGCGAAGGCCGGCGCCAGGTACGGCTTGAGAGAGTCCATCTTCCATTGCACCGGGGTCAGCCAGTCGTCGGCCAGAATGCCGCCGGTGTCACCGGAATCAGGATTCCAGCACCAGAACGTCCACGAGTAGCTCGACGCCAGGCTGGTGAGGAAGGTATCGAACCATTTCCCTTCTTCGCCGCCGTTGTCGGTGCGGTCGCGGATGCCGAACTCGCCAATGAACACATGGCCCAGGCTCTTCTTCATGACGAAGTCGAAGTGCGTGTTCCAAATCGAGGCCAGGTTGGATGGGAAATCGGCGGCGGAGAACCAGGTTTGATCGAAGACCTCGGGTCCGTACTCGTGGGCCGAATACATCAGCTTCTGCGGATTCGACAGCTTGATGGGCGCGGTGTTGACGCCCATCAAGTTGCCGCCCGACCAGTAGACGTCGGTGCCCACTTCTTCCACTCCCTCGACCACGATGAGCACGTCCGGGTTCACCTGCAGGATCGCATTGCCGCACGTCTCGGCGGCGGTGTTCCAGTCGGTGGCGGAATGGCCCGTGCCCCAGGATGCCCCCGGGGGATTGTCGGTGGACTTGCCGTGCGGCTCGTTGTCGAGATCCATGCCGACCACGGCCGGGTTGCCCGCGTAGCGGGTCGCCATGGTCACCCAATCGGCGATCCACTGCGCCTGCGAGGTCGAGGCCGTGTACCAGAGCGCCTCTTCAAGGTACTTGTCGGGGTCGCGCGAGTGATTGTCGAGGATGAGCTTGAGCCCGACTTGGCCGGCAGCCGCAACCACCAGGTCGAGCATCTGCATGGGCGTCTTGCCGGCGAGGTCGCCGTTCATCGGGTTGGTGCCATCGTAGGGATCGGTTCCGGTGGTATTGACCGACTGGGTGGCCGCGCCCGGCCGCAGGATGGCGTTCGACCAGGGCAGGCGCACGGTGTTGAATCCGAGGTCGTGGATCTGCTTGAGCATGCTCTTGTAGTCGCGCGCCCAAGTCCCGTGTGGGGCTTCGTTGCTGGTCTCGAAACCGAACCAATTCACGCCCGTGAGGCGCACTGAGTTCTCCTGGCTGTCGAAGAGCTGGCTACCTTTGACGTGCAGGAACCCGGTCAGGCCCTGGCCGCTCGGTCGGTCGATCGGGCTGGCCGTTTCCGGCGCTGAGGAGCTGGCGTCGATGATTCCTGCGTCGTCGGTCCCGCTGGTGTTCGCATCGACATCGGGGGCGGCACTGTCGTCCGCCGCATCGTCGGTACCGGTCGCGCCGGCGGCGCTGGTGCCGCCCCCGCCGCCACCCCCGGAGCCACCACCGCTGCCACCGTCGCCTCTGCCGCCGCTGCCGACCGTGCCTCCGATGGCGGCGGTTCTTCCCGAGCCCGAAGCACCACCTGCGCCGCCGCTCGCTTGGCTGGATGGGGCCGGCTTCGAGCTGGAGCAAGCAACGCCCAAGCTGTCCAGCACGAGACAGAGCAACAGTCGCGAATGGTGCCGGGGAAAAACTCGCTGGGCGGTTCTGCTGGTTCGCGCTGGAGCGAAACACTGCGGACGGTCGAGACAACGTGACGGTCGCATGAATTCCAGGTTGTAAGGTTAGAATGGAGGTAGCGTCGGGCACAAGGATTGTTCGTCCTGCACGCCACCGCGCCGGCCCACGACCCGACCAGCCTGGGACTGGCGACGAGCAGTGACTCCTGGCAACAAGTTGGGAGCGGGGACAACTTCCTCAGCAATTCTGCAGTCCTGCATTTGTAGTCTTTGCTACCTCTCTGCGGACTGGAGGCCTCTCCGGGACCATTCCTGTCAAATCGTAGGAAAGCCCCTCGATCCTCCATCGGCAGCCCCAGGTAAAGAATTGAGGAAGCCGCCCAACGCACAAGGGAGACGTCCCCGTGCTCGCTACCCAAGGTATCCGCACGAGGCGATTGCTGGAATCCGAGGCAATGGACAGCGCGGGTGCAGCGATGCCGCCGACCTGGATGGTACAATCGGAACATGCGCGTTACTATCGCGCGGCCGGGATGGCAGCGGTCCTGGTCGCTTGCGATGCGAGCGCGGAGAAGATGCCATCCACGTCCGCACGGAATAATTCGGCGCACAGGTGGCGCGTTGGCACTGTGCCCCAGCCAACTCATCGTTTGTGAGCCGGAAAGTCGTCTGACATCACTGCCCTTTGTGATCAACATGACGAAAATCCAACGTTTCCAGTTTGTTGCCTTCTTCTTGGTCCTGCCTACTCCTCTTGCAGCCAGGGCTGCGACATACTACGTGTCCCCGACTGGCAGCGACACCGCCGCAGGTACGCTGGACGCGCCGTTCGCCTCTTGGACGCGGGCGCAGACGGCCGCGGCCGCTGGCGACACCGTCTACTTTCGGGGAGGGACATACAAGTACACGGATGCGACGTCGACCTGCAGCGGCACCAGCGCCACGGTGGATTCCGTGGTTCTGAGCAAGAGCGGCACATCCGGAAACATGATCAACTACTGGGCCTATCAGGGCGAAACCCCGGTCTTCGACTTTTCCGGCGTCACAGACACCAGCAAGTACAATTGCCGGCATGTCGGGGTCCGCATTGAAGGCGACTACCTGTATCTGAAGGGGTTGGAACTCACTGGGACGCTGCAGCTCAACAGTGACAACCACGAGTCCTGGTGCCTCTACGTCATGGGGGGAAGCAACAACAAGTTCGAGCTTCTCAACGCTCACCACAACATGGGCCCTGGTTTCTTCATTCAGGAGGGAGGCGGCAACACCTTCCTGAACTGCGATTCTCACGAAAACGAGGACAGTCTGACGTCGAACGGAGACGGCCAAAGCGCTGACGGTTTCGGCTGCCACCCCGACAAGGCGGGGGACACCGGCAACATCTTCCACGGCTGCCGTGCCTGGTGGAACAGCGACGACGGCTGGGACTTCATCAAGTCTCAGGAGGCATGCACCGTCGAGTATTCGTGGTCTTGGTACCATGGGTACAAACCCGATGCGCTGAGCGGCGGCAAACCGGTCGCGCTCGCCGCCGGAAATGGCAACGGCTTCAAGGGAGGTGGCTATGACATGCCTCCTAACAGCGTTCCCGCCGTCATTCCCCAGCACATCCTCCGCTTCAACGTGTCCTTCTTCAACAAGGCAGCCGGCTTTTACGCCAATCACTCCCCCGATTCTGCGTATTTTTACAACGACACCAGCTACAGCAACAACCCTGACTTCAACATGCTCGGGGTGGGCAGTGACAACACCTCATCAATCTCAGTGGGGATCCTGAGAAACAACATTGCCTTTGGCGGCTCGCTCACTTCCAACATGAACTTGGGGGGCGGCCTGATCAGCGACGAAAACAACTCATGGGATTCGAGTCTCGGCATCACCGTCAAGGAGGCCGACTTTCAGAGTGTTGCCTTCGCGCCGCCCGCTTCGTGCCCAGCGGTGTACTCCGCTGGCGGCACTGTCTGCGTTCCGCCGACGGACACGACAAGCTTTGCTGGAATGGCAAGTGCGCGTCAGGCTGACGGCAGTCTGCCAGTCCTGCCCTTCCTCAGACTGGCGGCAGGAAGCCCGGAAATCGACAAAGGGACCACAACAGGGTTGCCGCAGCCCTACCCGGCCTATGTCGGTGCGGCTCCGGATCTAGGCGCCTTCGAATACGGCGCGACCGCCGGGACCTCCGGTGGATCGGGCGGCGCGGTTGGCACCGGCGGTGCCATTGGGGGGAGCACAGGAGCCGCCGGATCGTCCGGCACGGGAGGTAAGTCAAGTGGTTCGGGCGGTTTGATCGCGGGCGGCGTTTCAGGTGCATCGGCTGGGTCTGCAGCGGGGGGGACATCGGGTGGCGTGGGCGGGAGCACCAGTCGTGTTGGCGGCGTGACCGGGAGTGCGGGCATTGGCGGAACGGGTGGCGTCGCCTTCGGCGGCAGAGAGTCAGGCGGAGCGCTGGCCACAGGAGGCGCGTTGAGCAATTCCGGCGGTGTGGGCACAGGAGGCATGTCGAGTACTTCTGGCGGCGCGAGCACCGGAGGTGCGTCCAGTGGTTCGGGCGGATACAACACTGGGAACTCGTCGGGTGGGGCTGAGGCTGGCGGCGGGAGCGCGGGGAACGGTGGTGCGGTTGAAGCGGGCGGCGGCGGTGTGGCGCTCGCCGGGAGTAGCGGGTCGAGCTCGTCAGCCTTGGGAGGCGGGCCAGCGAGCAGCGGGCCGGCCGGTGCATCGGGCACGAGTTCGGGCAACAGCAGTGGATGTTCGTGTCATATGGGCCGTGGCAAAGCTGGCGGCGATTTGGCGGCGACTCTGGCCATGCTCGCGTTGTTCGGCACAGTGACGAGGCGACGGCGCAGGCGTGTCGGTTGATGTGGCGCTAGGCTGGGAGCGAATACTGGAAGGCGCGCCTCCAGCGACCATGTCTGCGATGAATCTGTCGCCAAAGATCTACGCAGCGGTGACGGCCATTGTGATCGGCGGCGGTTTCTACTTGTGGCAGCTCAAACCAGGCGCGCAAGTTGTCGAGTCATTGCCCGAAGTGCTCCCCAATATCGCTCTGTCCAAGGCCGACGCCGGGCACATTACCAAGATCGAACTGACCAGTCCAGATGCCAACGACAAATCGCAGATTCGCGCGATCGCCATCGAAAGAGAGAACCAAGATTGGGAGCTGACCTTCCCCCTGAAGACCAGGGCCAGCACCTCGAAGGTCGAAGCCCTCATCGACAATCTCGAGAATCTTCATCTCTGGGAAGTAATCGACCGCGGCACCGGGCTCTACGACCAGTACGATCTCAGCGACGCCAAGGCGCTGCACATCGTGGCCTGGAAGGGCGCAGAGAAGGCAATCGACGCATATTGCGGCAGGACCAGTACCCACGGTCAATTTGTGCGTCTTGCCGGCAAGGATGGGATATTCGCCCTGGTCAATTGGGGACAGGTAGGCTACCAGGGTTTTCTCTACACACGCGATCTCAGGAGCTGGCGCGAAACATCGATCCTCAGATTTGACGAAGCTGCGGCCATCCAGGTGGAGATCGCCAACAGGAACGGCTTGTTTCTCTTTTCCAGGAAGAGCGACAAGTGGGAGGGATCGTTCACCAAGCGCGGTAGAAATGGCAATCTCGGTAGACCCGAGGGGGAGTGGGCGAGATTCGACGAGAGCAAGGTCAGAGATCTGCTGCGCGCCTACCGGTCGCTCAGCGCAGATGACTTCGGCGACGAAGGAGAGAAGTCTGATTCGGGCGTCGACCTGGCCGAGAAGACCGGCGGCATTGTTCGCATTAGGTTCGGGGGCAAGGCTTCCGACCTGACTATAAGGGTGGGCAAGCTAGCGAACAGGACAACCCGCTGGGCTATCAAGGATAGCCGCTGGGCCATCAGGGAGGGCGGCGATGGGACGCTCTACGCACTGGCGCCATGGACGGCGGCCTGGGCTACGGCTGACGTTACCAAGTTCGAGAAGGCCACGAATGTTCAGTAGCGCAAGCTATCTCTGGACGATGGGTGGAATCTGATAGTCGTCCCAGGAAGGAGTGTGGTTGGATTCGCTAGGCGGTTGGTTCCACAGGTACAGGGCCGGATAGGTCGTCAGGGAGCCGCCGTCGAGCACGACCGCCGTCACGAAAAGCTGAGCCGTCCCCGAACGATGGGAAGAAAAGGTCAGCCAGTAATAGGTCTTGCTGTTCGCAGATGTCGCATGGGGTGACCACTTAGGCCAGTCATTGGTCAGTCCTGGGCTTTGGATACCGTTCAGACACGTAGCCACATCATTGGCGGCAAGCCGCTGGGCTACGCCGCCTTTGGCCGGGACCAAGAACACCTCTGCTGCCGAGTTGGAATACGAATTGCCGTTGCCGGCCATACGGGTGAAGGCGATGAGCGTATCGTCGGGGCAGTAGGCTGGGTAGTACTCGGTGCAAGCACGCGAACTCCTCCACCACGCGACAGACCTACCCCCGCGGGCCAGGCATGTAACAAAGGCAGTGCCGATTCATCCAATGTCTTTCGCGGCACCAACGCGAAATCGTCATCGGCGCAGCGATCATGGGCAGTGATCGTTATCGCACGACTGGGGTTGTTCTGCCACGATGGCGGATGACTTCCGTGGCCCAGCGATACCCGAAGCCCAAAACATCGAGAGGTCAGCATGAAACGCGAATCTGGAATCGTTGTGCGCAAGGTGTTGCTGGCGGCGGCGCTGGGGTTGTCGCTGGGACCCATCCACGCCATCGCCTTTTCGCCCGCGCTTGCGGCGGACCCCGGCGCGCAAGCGAAGGCCCACGCCGCCATGGCTGCCCTGCCCCTGAATTTCGAGGAAAACCTGGGCCAGGCCGGCTCGACCGACGTGCAGTACTTTGCTCACGGCGCCGCCTACAGCATCGCGCTCGGGCAGCAAGGCGCCGTGCTGTCTCTCGCCGCCAGCCAAGATCCGGGCCGAAAAGGCCAAAGTACCGATCTGGCCCAGATTCGCATCCTGCTAGAAGGCGCTCAGGCCAGTCCAGCGCCCCACGCCGAACAGGCGCTACCGGGCCGAGTCAACTATCTGATCGGCAAGGACCCGAGCAAATGGCGCACAGATCTGGCCACCTATGGCAAGGTCCGCTTTGCCGGCGTCTACCCGGGCGTGGACCTCATCTACTACGGCAACCAGGGGCACCTGGAATACGACTTCGTTCTCGCCCCCGGCGCCAAACCGATGGCCATTGGCGTGCGCTTCGAGGGTGCGCAAAAGCTGCAGCTCGATGCCCAGGGCACGCTCCAGATCCAGTCGCATGGCCGGCAACTGGCCTTCGAGCACCCGGCTGCGTATCAAATGGACGGGGAGCGGCGCACGCTGGTCCCGGCGAGCTACCGCCTGGCCGGTAGGACAGTGCACTTCAAGCTGGGGGTCTACGACCACAGCAAGCCCCTGATCATCGATCCGGTGTTGAGCTACCTGAGCTACCTGGGCGGCAGCGGCGCGGACATCGTCGGCAACGGCGGTATCGGCAACAACGTGAACCCCGGGCAGGCAGCGGCACTGGACAGCGCCGGCAATCTCTATGTCACCGGCTCGACAAGTTCGGCCAATTTTCCCCAAACGGGCGGCCTGGCTGCGCCTCCCGCCAAGTACTCGGCCGGCACCGTGTTCTGGGCCTTCGTCACCAAGGTCGCCCCCGATGCCACGTCGCTGGTTTACTCGACCTATATCGGCGGCTCATTCAGCGACACCTCCAACGCGATTGCGGTCGATTCGAGCGGCAGCGCCTACATCACCGGCAACACGAGCTCGTCCGACTTTCCGGTGACCGCTGGGGCCTACCAGAGCGTATGCAATCCGGCCGGCAATACCTCAAGCGGGGAGTACGCCAATTGCGAAGGCTCCCCGAGCGCCACCAACGGCAACTTCGGGAGCAGCGCCTTCGTCGCCAAGCTCAATCCCTCGGGCAACGCACTCGCCTATGCGACGTTTCTGGGACGCGGTACGACCGGCTATGCGATCGCGGTGGACGGTTCGGGGCTGGCCTATGTCGCCGGCAATTCGCTGGGGACACTCTGCGCTGGCGCTCCCATATGGAATTGCTTTCCCACGACCGCCGGCGCGCTGCTGGCCGATCAGCGCAGCGGCGATGACAACACCTGCGCATTCCTCAGCGTATTCAATCCCGCCGGCTCGGCGCTGGTGTACTCGACGCTCTACGGGGACAAGAACCAGAACGGCTTGAGCGGCAATACCCACTCGGTAGATCCAGCCTACGGCACGGCTGTTGCCGTCGACCCCGCTGGCAATTTCTACCTTGGCGGGTTTTCAAACAGCGGTTTTCTGCCGACGACCACCGGCGCCTTTCAGTCGGTGAGCGCGCCGCTCGATGCGAACGGCAACCTATTGGCGAATCGCGGTTTCCTCGTCAAGTTCTCGCCGGTACCGGCAACCGGCACGACGCCTCCGACCCCACTCTACGCAACCTATGTGGGCGGGCTCGGTGTCGCCAATGGCGGCGCGCAGAACGTCTCGGATTTCGTCACGGGAATCGCCGTCGACTCGGCCGGCGACGCCTATGTCTACGGCTCCACCAACGACAACGGTTTTCCGGTCACCAGCGGCGCCTACCAGACCACCTGCGGGCTGGGCGGCTCGCTCAACTGCGCCAATGCAGCGTTTGTCGCCAAATTGAATCCGAACGGCTCCAGCCTCCTGGCGGCGACCTACTTCGGCGATTCGACCGGAAGCGGTGACGGCATTGCGGCCGCCGGTCCGATCGTGCTCGATTCCACAGGCAACGTGTACATCGCCGGACAGGCGAGTCCCTTTGTGGCCCAGGTCAATCCCATCCAGACCACGCCCAATGGCCCCGCGCTCGCGTTCATTGCGAAGTTCGATCCGGGCTTGAGCAAGCTGCTGTTCTCCACGCTGCTCGGCAACAACACGGCGGGCTCGACGTCAGCGGCCGGGCTTGCCGTGGATTCGAGCGCAAACATCTACCTGGCCGGCAATGTCGGCGGGGCCGGAGCCTTGTCGACGACTCCGGGCGTATTTCAAGCGACCTTCGGCGGCACCAGCGGGGGATATGGCGGCACCAATGGCGACGGTTTCGTGGCCAAGATCTCGGCCGTGGGCGCCGGTCCCGTGCCGTCGATGGACGGTGGAACGAATGACGCCGGAGGAGCCACTGACGTCTCCGTGGATGTCCCCGCATCAGGCGCGGACGCAGGCCTCACCACCGTGGCGGACGCCGGTGGGCCGGGATCGGGCACCGGCGGAGCGACCGGATCGTCGCCTGACAGCGGAAGCCCAGCCGCAAAGCCAGCGAGTCACAGCGGATGCGCATTCGCCGTGGGATCGAGAGAAATTCCAGCGACGGCTAGCTTCCGCGCGTGGTTGCTCGTGCTCGCGGCGTTGGCAATGCTGCGTCGTCGGTCGTCGCGATGAACAGCACACTCACTCTGCATAACTCCCTGCCAGGCAGTTACAGCTACAAGACATGGCCGGCGGCTCGTAGCACCGCAAGCGGATCGATGCGCCGGTGAAAGTGCACCACGCGCGCGCCCGCCGGCAGATCGCCGTCGGCACAGGCGCGCTCTTGGTCGAGGCACAGGATCAGATTGTCGAGCTTCGCGGCCCGCAGCAGGGAGAACTTGCGCTGCAGATAATCGGGAGTCCAAAAGCCGACGACTTCGACGAGAAACTGGCGGCTGGGGTCGAGCCGGTGGCGCAACAGGAAATCGGGAAAGATGATGGTGCCGCCTGCGCGCACGGGCTCGGGCTCGCGCACGAGATCCCAGTCGGGCGCAGCCTTCTTGAGATCGCGGGCGAAGCGCGCCTCCAGCTTGCTGTCAAAGGGTTTGGGCGCGCTGGCCGGGAAGAGCGGGTCGCCACTTTGCAGGTGCAACTCGGCCTCCTGGCCGCGGAACATGCAGGTGGCGCAAAGCTCGAAGCGCGCACACCAGGCGAGGAAGGGAAGCAGTTCGCCCAAGGCCCGGCCGTAGAGCAAAGTGCGGCGAAAGACCGCGTACGGCCCTGACAGATCCAGCACGGGCGGATCGCCGTCCTCGACAGTGCAGATGAGGCCGCGCAACTTGGCCTGGCGAACCACGGGTCGCAGCGCGCCTTGGGCGCGGATACGCACACGGCTGGCGCGAAAGAGCAGGCTGCGGGCGATGAGCTGATTGACCCGCAGAGCGAGCTCGTGCGGCGGGGGGAAACTGTCGGGCCCGACGAAGACGCGCTCGCCGGGTAGATCCGCAAAGAGAGCCCGTTCCAGCGCTGCTGTCGCCAGGCCCAGGGCCGAGGCTGCGGCCGCCACGATGCTGCTGCGTGGCTTGCCGGTCTGCACAGCCGCCTCCACGAAAAGCTTCTCACGGGCCTCGGCCGGCGAAACCTCGGACGCGATTTCGGCGTTGCCCAGGCGCAAAAGAAGCCGCATAGCCGCGCGTGACTTGAAGTGAGGAGTCGCACAGGGCAGGGGCTCACGCAGGCGTTGTTGCAGCTCGCGCAAGGGACGGCCGCGGAACCGATCCACTTCGTCGATGAGAACGTGCAGCCAGGGCTGATCGCGCTCGTCGAGAAAGGCAGGCAAGATGCGGCCGCGATCCACGCGCGCGGGAATGACGGCTTCAGGCAGCAAGCGCATTCCTCCGGCGGCGGGCTTGTTGGACCTCGCCGGTGGCCCGCACCACCAGCTCGTAGACCAAGGCCCGCTTGCCCGGCCGAGGCCGCAGCACGCGGCCGACTCGCTGCACGTGCTCGCGCTCGCCCTTGCTGCCCGCCACGACGATGCCAACCTCGGCGTCGGGCACGTCCAGCCCTTCGTTGAGTACCTGGGCTGAAACCAGGGCGCGCAACTTCCCGTCTTTGAAAAGGGACAGAGCGCGCTCGCGCTCCTTGCGGCCGATGTGGCAGGTCAGGGGCATGATCAGGTGTTCGCGGCTTATGGCGTAGGCGGTGGCGTTGTCGGCTGTGAACACGATCACGCGTGTGTCACTGTGGCGGGCCAGCAGGTTGGCCAGCATCTGGCGCTTGGCACAGGGGAAAGCCAGCAGACGTCGCGACCGCTGCCAGGCGGCCAAAGCGCGGCGGCCCTCGTCGGTCTTGGCCGCGGCGCGGGCGAATTCTTGCCAGGTGGCACCGGGATCGACGGCGCGAAAGCGGCGCATGACTTCGTGAAATGTCGCCATCAGTCCCTCGTACTCGGCGCGCTCGGCCGGTGTCAGATCGAGGTGCAACACCACGCTGTCGAAGGGAGCCAGGAACTCGCCCACAAGATCGTCGACGCGCAGTTCGTAGACCGTCGGCCCGACTAGCTCGGTCAGGCGCGCGGCTGTCCGGCCCGCGGGCGGAGTGGCCGTCAATCCCAGGCGCATGGGCGCCACGCTCATGTCCAAGGCTTCGTCGCGCAGACCGGTGCCGAAATGGTGGACTTCGTCGACGATGAGCAACTGAAACCGATTGCCGAGCTGGCGCATGTGGCGCCAACCGCTTTCAAAGGTCGCCACCGTGATGGCCTCCACCTGGTACTCGCCGTCGCCCAGCAGGCCAGGCGCAAAGCCCGTGCACTCGTGGATGGCGCGGGCCCATTGGTCGAGCAGCACGCGCGTGGGCACCAAACACAGGGTGGGCACGCGCAGGCGGGTGATGGCCGCGATGGCCAGACGGGTCTTGCCCGAGCCAGTGGGCAAAACGGTCACGCCGCGCCGGTCGGCCAGCGCCCAGGCCGCCAGCGCTGCTTCCTGGTAGGGGCGCAGATCGGTAGGCCGAAGCGCCGGCAGATCGTCCGTTGGCCCGGCCACCTCGTCCTCGAACCGGACGCCGCGCTGGCCCAGCTCGATCAGCAAGCGCTGGTGAAACCGCGCCGGGCAACGCAAGGCCCGCACCCGCGGATCCCACAGCGCGCCCGGAAGATCGGCCAGTGCCGCCGAAGATTCGGCGTCGACGAGCAAGATGGTCCCTTGGTCAAAGACAAGGCGCATGCCACGGAGTGGTTGCAGCAGGCGTGCCAAGAAGACGCCTCGGCGAGCTGGCGAACATTCTGGTCAGGGTCGACTGAAAAGCGGGGCGGACAGTGGCGGCGTACAGATGTCGCCGGTGTTCAAACGTCGCCGGACTTGGCCTCGGCGCGGTTCTCGGCGCGTTGGACCTTGAGTTGCTGGCGGCGGACGCGCAGGACCTCGCGCACTAGGATCTGGAGGGCAGCCACGACAGGGACCGCGATGATGGCGCCGACGATGCCCGCCATCTCTCCCAGGAAGAGGACGGACAGGAGCACGACCAGCGGGTTGACGTGAACCGTGCGACGAAAGATCAAGGGGCCGAGCACGTATCCTTCGAACAGTCCGTAGGCATTGAAGTAGATCACGCCGGCCAAGGCGTGCCAGCCGCCGCCAGTCATGAGCGTCAGTAGCGTGATGAGCGTTCCCGTCGCGACCGGGCCGGCGTAGGGAATCATGCTGGAGAAACCGCTCAGGATGCCGAGCGGGAGAAAGAATGGAACGCTGTTGATGGCCAGAAACGTCGTGGTGAGCGCGGCATTGACCGTGCAGACGAGCGTCAGGCCGCCGAGATAGCCGCCGATCGATCGATAGATCTTGTCGAGCACGTCGCCATACAGGTTGCGCGATTCCGGGCGCGCCTCTTCCAGGGCGGCGCGGATCAGGCGTCCCCCGAAGATCAGCATGAACACCGTCAAGAGCAAGACGGTCACGCCAGCGCCCGCAAGGCTGAGCACGCCACCCACTGCGGCCAAGATGGGAGTGGCTGCCCCCTCCAACATCGCGGGCAAGCCCTTCTCGAGCTTCTCGATGTGATCAGCCAGGTGAAAATGAGCGTCGAGGCTGGCGAAAAGGCGGCTGGCGCGGGCATTGTGAATGAAGGCGGGGGCCTGCCGAATCAGGGTCCTGCCTTGCGAGATGGCCGGGGGGATCATCGTGAATCCGAGCCCGGTCAAGAGCCCAACCAGCGACGCGCTCACCAGGGCAATCGCGAGAGACCGCTTGAGACCACGCCGCACCAGCATCTTCACGCCGTGATCCAGGGTCACTGCCAGCAACACGGCCGCGTAGGTCAGGGTGATCGCCACCAGCGAGTGGATGATGGCCATCACCAGGGCGACCATGGCCAAGACACCGAAGCAGACGGTGAATACCGTCTTCAACGTCACCCGGGACCGATGTACCTCGGGATTGGACTCTGGAAGATCGCTTGTCACGTCAGCTCGCCAGCGATCAGTCCACGACGCGTCGATTCCATCGAGACCACAGTGTAACACGCGCGCCTTCCGCCGCATCTTGTCGCGAGCGAATCACAACGGGAAGATTCGTGAGTTCTCACGTCATATGTACTGCCGATGTTTCACGACTCACAGCCGGTCACTGTGGCCAAGCACGAGAGGTGGATGAATGCCACCGTCCCGGACGTGGGAAACGCACCAAGAAATGCACGATGGAGCAGCGCCGAGTCTGTCTGCCCGAAACCCCTTGACCGCGGTGGTGGAGATGAGGACAATCGCCCGCGGTCTTATCCGGGGGTCTGTCGGATGTGTGAGACCATCGGTTCCTATAAAGTCATCGAGCCGCTCGGCCGTGGCGGAATGGGAATTGTCTATCGAGCTCGTCACATCGGTTCCGAGCGAGCAATTGCACTAAAAACGGTGAGCGTCCCTGCCCCAAGGTGGCTGGACAACATTCGACGCGAGGTGCAGGCGCTCACGCGCATTCGGCATCCGGGCGTGGTACGCATCGTCGACCACGGCGTGCATCAGGGCCGCCCCTGGTACGCGATGGATCTCATCGAAGGAGAGAGCCTGCGGCGATTTGGGCAACGGATCTGGAGCCCATGGCGCCCCATGTCGCCGCCGGTCTCTTCCACGGAGGGAGTGAGCGCGACCGAGGATCTGCGTGGTCGTTGGCGCGACACCCCAGAAGACAGCAACGAGCCGTCCCCACCCGGACCCATTCGCACGGACGGGATCGTGCCTCCGGCAGCTGGCGAACTCGGCCAGCTGCTGGCGATCATGCGGCGGTTCTGTGCCACTCTGGCCTACTTGCACGGGGAGGGCTTCGTCAACGGCGACCTCAAGCCAGAGAATGTCCTTCTGGTCGGCGATCAGCCGGTCATTATCGACTTCGGCCTGACCGCTCACCATCCCGGCGGGTGTGGTCGAGAAGCGCTCGAAGCCCAAAGTGGCATGTCCGGTACGCTCCCATATATGTCTCCAGAGCAGATCCGCGGGGAGTTTCTCGATGCGCGGAGTGACCTCTACTCGGTGGGTTGCATACTCTACGAACTCGTGACGGGAGTGCAGCCGTTCACGGGCTCACCCCGAGCCCTCATTCAGCAGCACTTGACAGCGACTCCAGTCCCACCGTCGCAACTTGTGGCCGGTATCCCGAAGGAGCTCGAGCTGCTGATGCTCAAGTTGCTCGAAAAGGACCTTACCCTACGCTCCGGATATGCCGACGAGGTCGCCGCACAGCTCGCCGAGGTCGGCCACGACGCGCGCCGCCTGTCTGACCTCCCGCCGGCGCGGTCGTACATCTATCGTCCACGACTGGTCGGTCGAGATGTACTCCTCTCGGTGTTCACCGAGCTGCGGGAGCGGGCTATCGCCGGTTCAGGTTCTTTGGTGCTGCTGGGGGGCGAAAGCGGTGTGGGCAAGACGCGTCTCGCTATGGAGCTCACGCGCGGCGTGCCCAGCAATCGCATGCGGGTCGTCACCAGCGAGACCTCGGTCCTGTCGACCGATGGCACTCCCGCTGTCGCCCCTGCTCCCTTGCACGTCCTGAGGCCCTTGCTCCAGGCAGTGGCCGACCGTTGCCAGGAGGGCGGCTCCGAGGTGTCGCAGCGGTTGGTCGGCGACCGGTCTTCAGTTCTGGCCATGTATGAACCGGCGCTGGCACAAATACCAGGGTTGGCGACCAGCGCGCCGCCCATCTCGCTCGGCGCGGAGGCCTCGCGCCAGCGCCTGTTCAAATACCTATGCGAAACCCTTGGATGCTTCTCTGAGGACCAGCCCCTGCTATGGGTGATCGATGATCTGGGCTGGGCCGATGAGCTCTCGCTGGCCTTTCTGCGCTCGTTGACCGCACAGTTCTTCCAATCGCACGCCGTTCTCATCGTGTGCACCTATCGAACCGAAGAACCATCCGAGGGAGTGGCTGCCATTGCTGAGCTGCCTTACGTGCCCCGTCTGACGCTCCCTCGACTGGGCAAGGATGCCGTTCGCACCATGATTGGCGACATGCTGGCGCTGCGCGGGTCGCTGGGCGGATTCACGGACTTCGTCGCTGGCCAAGCAGAAGGGAATCCATTCTTTGTGGCCGAGTACCTGCGCGCGGCAGTGGACGAACGGATTCTCTACCGCGACCGACTGCATTCGTGGCAACTGGTCAGCCCGACCCGGGACGATGGCCACGATCCCGAGACGAACCGGGACTACGAAGCCATCTCGCTTCCGCGGTCCTTGCGGGCCCTGATCGAGCACCGCCTGCGCCGGTTGAGCCCGGCCGCGCGGCAAGCTGGGCTGGCGGCTGCGGTGCTGGGCCGAGAGACGGACATCGAGACCTTGTTGGAAGTAGCCTCTCTGTCCGAAGAGGCATCCGTTGGCGCAGTCGACGAGTTGATGCGCCACCAGGTCCTCGAGCAGCCCGAGCCCGAAAAGGTGCGCTTCGCCCACGACAAGCTGCGCGAAGTCACCTGCTCGCAAGCGGCCCCGGAGCAGCTGCGAGAGCTCCACGGCCGAGCTGCGACCGTGTTGGAGCGCCGGTGGCGCGATCGACCCGATGCCAATCGTCAGTGGGCGACACTGGGGCATCACTTCGCGGCAGCGCAGGTGTCCGAACGCGCTGTACACTACCTTCAGCTCGCCGCCGACTACGCGAGGCGCACCTACGCCAATGGAGACGCGATTCGGCTCTATCGAGAGGCGATTGCTCACGTTAGCGATATTCTTCTCCGACTCGAGAGCGATCCGGCGCCGTGGCATGAAGCGCTTGTCGGGCTCTACGAAGCCTTGGGGGACGTCCTGGCGCTCACGGCTCAGCGCGATCAGGCGCGCGCCGCCTACGACCAGGCGCTTGGCCAAGTGCCCGGACACAACGTCGTCGCGCGCGCGCGGCTAAACCGAAAATCCGGCAAGACGTGGGAGACACAGCACGACCACGAACAGGCCCTTCGCTGCTACGGGCTGGCGATGGAAGCTCTTGGCACGAATTGCCTCGATGCCGGTTCGGAGCATCGAGATGAATGGATCCAAGCGAATATCGACCAGACTTGGGTCTATTACTGGCTCGGCAGGGTGAAGGAGATGGACGCCATGGTTGCCAAACTTAGTCCCGTGATCGAAAGACACGGGACACGTTCGCAGCGGGTCCGCTTCTTCGAGAACCAGACGATGGTTAGCATGCGCCGCGACCGCTACGTGGTGACAGAAGCGACCTTGGGGTTTGCGCGCTTGGCCCTCGACGCTTGCCGTGGGAGTGAGCAGCTGGAAGAGCTTCCTAGTGTGCAACTCGGCTATGGCTTCGCCCTGCTATTCCACAACTCCCTCCCGGCAGCGGCCCGCGAACTTGAGGCCGCGGAGGATCTTGCCCGTAGGGCGGGGGACTCTGCCCAGCAGGCGCGGGCCTTGGCCTACCTGGCTCTCACCACGCGAATGCGCCGACAGATCCAGGAAACTCAAGTGGCCACGAATCGCCTCTTGGAGGTCGCGACCGCCGCAGGGACCCGTGACTATTTTGGAGCCGCGCGCGCTCATCAATCCTGGCTCTCGCTCCAGGCAGGAGATCTGGCAGCAGTTCCCGCACAGGCCGAGGAAGCGCTTCAGATCTGGCGCAGTCTAACGACGTATGTTTATCCGTTTCAATGGATCGCACTCTTGCCGCTCATGGAAGTGGCACTTCGGTGCGACGACATGGAACGTGCCATCTCGTGCATCGACCCGCTCTTGGCTCCCAGTCAGCACTTTCTGGCCGGCACCGCAACAGACGCCCTTGTCCGTGCGCGGAAGTGTTGGCGGGATGGGGACAGGGCGGGCACTCGATCTTCCTTCGATATGGCCATGAAGCACCTCGGTGAAACCAACTACCGATGACCCCCAGCCAGCGGAGAGAGGTATGACCAACTATCGCCTGCTCGTTGACATGTACGTGCCAGAACACGATGCTCCCAAGTTCGAGGAGCGGATGGGTGACTTTCTCAAGAGAGGAGGATTTCGGTTCTTCAGTCCCGACTTCGACGACGAACTCGTCTTTGCTCTCAAGAGTCTCGCGCTGTCTTCGCCACCGGACCTCAAGAAAACGGATCATATCGCCCCCGGCAAACCCCCGGCTGACCGTTTCTTGGCGGCCACCCAGGAACTATATCGGGACCCACGGCCGGGGTCCCATGCACCAATGCAACATTACGTTCACTTCTGGACGATACCAAGCCTGGACGATCTGGACCTTGCAACGAGAATGCAGTTCTGCTCCGAGGACCAGGAGTACATGCACCTGGATGAACTAGTAGTGCAGGAAACACAGAATTTTGTCCGACGCGTGTGCTGGCTGGAACAACCCAGCAAACCCCAAGATGACATGTACTTCGTTCGCGCGACCCGCCGACTGCCCTACAGCCTGCTCGGGGCCTACCTGTTCCAGTTGCCGGCTCTGGCGCCATCCTTGAAGCTTCGGGGCTGGGATCAGCTCGGTCAATTCCAGGCCGTAACTGGAACGCTCAACACGGTGACGGAATTCTGGCAAACCAAGAAACTAGGCGTGGTTGACCCGAGCTCATTTGGCAGTGGATCCCAACTAAGTGCTCGCGCGATCCAGGTGGCAACCGCTCCTATCGCGGTGCAAATGGAAACCTTCAAGCTTGCCCCCTACTTCAAACCTGATGGTTTCCGCGAGCGCCGCTCGCAGTTTCTCCGGGCTAGGACTCCCAAGGAAGTCTCGCAATGATGCCAGCCGAGCAAACGCTGGTCGTCGGATCAACCGGATTTCTTGGTGCCGAAATCACGCGGCGATTGCGCAATGCCGGCCGGTCCGTTCGGGCGGTGGTGCGAAAAGGCACGCCATCGGACAAGCTAGGAATTTTGGATAGCCTCGGTGGCGAGCGCTGCATCGCCGACCTGAAGGACGACAAGTCGCTCGAACAGGCTTGCCGGGGGGTGACGTGTGTCATCTCCACCGCGAGTGCAATGCTTTCGCGTCAAGACGGCGACTCAATCGAGACCGTTGACGAACAAGGACAGCTGAATTTGATTGCCGCCGCCGAGCGGGTAGGTGCGCAGCGATTTGTGTTTGTCTCATTCCCTCCCACACCCTTGGATTTTGCCCTACAGCGTGCCAAGCGTCGGGTGGAAGAGCGACTGCGGGCTGGACGGATGACTTTCACCGTATTGCAGCCTACCTTCTTCTTGGAGACCTGGCTCAGTCCGGCTCTCGGCTTCGACCCGGCACAGGGCCGGGCACGCATCTTTGGCGACGGTCATGGAGCTGTGAGTTGGATTTCGATGCACGATGTCGCCCGCTTTGCCGCCGCTGCATCAGAGGGCGATGGCCTCGCTGGAAAGGTGATTCCACTGGGTGGACCGGACCCCCTTTCTCAATTGCAGGTGTTGCGGATCTTTGAGGAGCTGGGTGGGCCGACTTGTGTGCTGGATCGTGTCCCCGAGTCGGCCCTAGAGGCGCAGTTTGCCAATGCCCCAAACTCCATCGAGGAAGCTTTTGCCGCTCTGATGCTGACGGTGAGTCGCGGGGTAGCCCTCGACCCGAGAAACCAGGTCCAGTTGCTTCCGGGTCGGCTGGTCACGGTCCGAGAGTACGCGAGTCGGTTGCTGAGGACGAAGACAGACTGAAAAACCAAGGAGAGACAGATGCCACGTACCATCAATGACAACTACTACAAGATAATCCTTATTGGCGACGATGGGTTCTTCTACAAGCTCGAAAAGAGTGACTGGAAGAAAACAGAGTTCCAGATGAACGCAGGGCAAGATGCGGATGCGGTGGCCAATGCTACGTTGCTGCGAGAGGCTGGCTCCTATCTCGCATTCGTTGATCCGGAAATCGCCACTGGCGCTGGCTATGCGTGCACCGTGGTTAACCTTGAGGCGATTCTGCGAGAGGCAAAGTCTCGACCCGGTAAATGAATGGTGGCGCAAGCTGGCGCGTGAATAGGGCAGAGGCGAGAACCACCGCAGGCGGCCAGGCGGCGCCGTAGCGGTGGAGTCCGTGGGTGAACGCACGCCTCAATGTGATGAGCAGTGACTCGATAGGTGGATCGGAAGGCCCGAAGTGGAAACTGAGAGCATCTCCATGCCGACAGTAGCCGGCCCGGAAGGGGCTGGTCCGACCGTGAAGGCTTTTCGCCAGGGCACGCATCGATGGATTGCGCCCAGTGACACGCTGAAACGCTCACGACGTCTGCAAGAGCCGCTGGGGATCACGCGCGTGGCCAATGTCACGGGACTCGATTGCATCGGGATTCCGGTGGTCATGGTGTGTCGCCCGAACGCGCGTTCACTGGCGGTTTCGCAGGGCAAGGGCCTCGACCTGGAGGCGGCGCGCGCATCAGGGCTGATGGAATCCATCGAGCTCTATCATGCCGAGCGAATCACATTGCCGCTTAAGTTGGCATCGTTCAACGAGCTCCGGTGCTTGCATGACGTCGCGCGGGTTGAGGGCCTGCCCCTAATCACGATCAGTGCCTTTCACCCGAACCGAACACTGCTGTGGATTCAGGGGATGGACGTTTTCAATTCCGTGCCCACGTGGGTTCCCTACGAACTCGTGCACATGAACTATACAGTTCCTTTTCCCACGGGCAGCGGTTGCTTTGTCCGAATCACCCGCCCGGTGAAACTGGCTTCGTGGAATGACCTGCGGTTTTCGCACGAACTCGTCTCAATCGATGCGCTGCCACGTATCTCGGTCAGCACGTTCCGACCTGATCTGAGGCTTCTCTGGATTGAGGGAATCGATCTGATCGGCTCTCGTCGCGTGTGGTTGCCCTATGAAATCGTCCACACTGATTTCACGCTTCCGTTTCCGACCGGAAGCGGATGCTTCACTATGAGTTCCAACGGGCTCGCGTCGGGCAATCACTTCCTTGAGGCGGTAAGCCATGGGCTTTGCGAGGTCATTGAGCGTGACGCCGGATCGCTCTTCCGCTTCCAAAGCGTGGCAGGACAGGCGGAACTGCGGGTGGATCTCGCGACCGTCGACGACCAGGAATGCCGAGATATGATTCGGCTGTACGAGAGAGCTGGCGTGACGGTGGGCGTGTGGGACATGACGTCGGATCTTGGCATCGCTTGCTTTCGGTGCGTGATTCTGGACAACGATCCGAACCCGTTTCGTCGAGTTGGTTCGTCCGAGGGGATGGGATGTCACCCCGTTAGGGAAGTGGCGCTACTCCGCGCGCTTTCGGAGGCTGCGCAAGCGCGACTGACTTTGATTGCTGGTTCTCGCGATGATAATGGTCGAGGTCGATACGGCCAAGTGCAGGACGAAGCGTTGATCAATCGAGCGCGCGAGCGGCTAGCGGAGAGGGGCTTGCGTCGGTTCCAGGCCGCTCCGACCTACACTAACGACACCTTTGAAGAGGATGTTGCTTCGATTCTGAAGGGGCTGCGAAGGGCCGGGCTATCCGAGGCGATCGTCGTCGACCTCACGAAACCCGAGTTTGGCGTTCCGGTCGTGCGTGTCGTGGTTCCTGGACTCGAGACCTATCACCATGTGCAGGGCTACGTGCCGGGGCTGCGCGCTCGACGCCTGCTCGAGGCGCGGATGGAGGAGGCCCAGCAATGAAGGTCTTCATTTTCCTCGGACCGACGTTGTCTTGGCAGGACGCACGGACAGAGTTCGACGCGACTTACTTGCCACCGGTGGCCCAGGGGGATCTCTATCGCGCTGCCAGGGAGAAACCCTTCGCCATCGGCATCATCGACGGGTACTTCGAGCGACTGCCCGCGGTCTGGCACAAGGAGATCCTCTGGGCCCTCTCCCAGCGCATCCATGTTTTCGGTGCGGCGAGCATGGGGGCTCTGCGCGCGGCCGAGCTTGCACGTTTCGGCATGCAGGGCGTGGGGGAGATTTACCAGGCGTTTGCCTCGGGCAAGATCGAGGATGACGACGAGGTGGCGGTGGCGCATGGAGATGCCAGTTCGGGCTTTCGCGCAGCCTCCGAAGCGATGGTCAACATTCGCGCGACTCTGGCGCAGGCGCAGGCCCAAGGGGCGATCGCGGGCGACTTCCGTCGCCGGATCGAGACGCTCGCCAAGGATACATTCTATCCGGAACGTTCATACCCGCACATCTTGGCGCGCGGGCGACGGCGGGGCTGCCCGCGCAGGAGCTCGAAGCGCTGCGCACTTTCGTGGCTTCGAACCGGGTGGATCAGAAGCGGCTGGATGCGCAGGCGCTACTTCGCGCCGTACGCGACTGCTGCTCGGCGGGCGTCGCACCCAACGCGCCCGCTTTCACGTTCCAGCACACTGAAGCCTGGGATCAGGTGGTGGATTGGGCGGAATCGCAGCCTCCCATCTCGCTCGAAGCAACCACGGTGCCGGCCGAACTTCTGGCCGCCGAGGTGCGGTTGTTGGGTGACAAGGGTCACGGGATTCTGGCGGGAGGCTATGCCCGATTGGCGGCTGGCGTGCTGGCGCAGCGCCGACCTGTGCCGGACATGAAGGATCGAACCAGCCAAGGTCGACCTGGCACTGAAGGAGCATGCCGGCTTTGGCAAGAACGATGGTGTGCGAGGCGATGAGAGTTTTGCAAGCTGGCTCGAAGCGCAGGGGCTGACGCACGAAACGTATCCGGACTTCTTGGAGCGTCAGGCCCAACTCGAATGGCTCAAGGAGTGGTACCACGCAGACCTGGGGCGCTATCTCGTCGATGAGCTTCGCCGAACTGGCGACTACGCGCAGGTTGCTCGACGCGCCTGTGACAAGGACGGCATGCTGGCACAGCACGGTTTCGACTCGCCCACTTTGCAGGACGCCCAGCTCACCCAATCGGAGCTTTTCGACTGGTACTTCGAGCAGCGACTCGGACATCGAGTCCCCCGCGACATCGCCGGGCTTCTTGCCGATTACGGCCTTGCCAGCGTAGCCGCGTTGGAACGAGAAGCGTTGCGCGAGTTTCTCTACACCAAACTTGTTCAGGGAAAGACTTTGGAGGACCGGGAACATGGCACTGATCCGGGAAATCTGCAGCGGCCAGACGCGTCTTCTTGAGCCCGACCACCTGGTGGGCAGGGCGCCGCCCTGCGCGTTGCGCATCGATCAACGGTATATTTCCGCACGCCACGCGATCGTGCGCTGGACCGGAGATCGGTGGGAGATCAAGGACCTGGGCAGCCGCAACGGCACCTTCCTGGATGGGCGCAGGATCCAGTCGGGAGAGGAGCTCGTCGTGCACAAAGGGACGAGGATTGGATTTGGGAAGGTCGACCAGGAATGGGAACTTGTCGATACCTCGGCTCCCACCGTGATGGCTATTCCGATCGAAGGCGGCGAACCGGTTTTTCTCGACGGAGATCTCCTGGCGTTGCCCTCGACCGAGGAGCCGCTTGCCACCATCTACGCGAATCCGGAGGGTGGTTGGCTACTCGAACAACCCAACGAGTCGACGAGTCCGATCACCAACCTGCAGACTTTCGAAATCGCGGGGCGAACCTGGAGATTCTGCTGTCCAGAGCAGATCCTCAAGACGTCGATCTCCAACGAACCGCCCGCGTTCGAGGTTCGCCATCTCGTCTTGACGTTCTCCGTGTCGCGCGACGAGGAACATGTGGCGTTGCACGCGAGTTGCGGTTCGCGCACGTTCGATCTTGGTGCCCGCACTCACCACTACACGCTGCTCACCCTCGCCAGACGACGCCTGGACGACACAGCCCAGGGTCTGCCGGAGACGAGCTGTGGCTGGGTCTACCAGGAGGACATCGCGATCCATCCCAATATGACTTCGGCCGAACTCAATATCGACGTCTGTCGCCTGAGAAAGCAGTTTGCACAGCTGGGGGTGTCCGATCCAGCGGCAATCATCGAACGTCGGCCGAGAACGCGGCAGCTTCGCATCGGAACGGGAAGGATCTCCATTGTAGTACTCTGAGCGAAGGAATGTGCTGAGCAGGAGTTCCATGGAGCGTTGGCCGGAAGAACTCGCGCGATACCAGCGGCAAATGATGATCGACGGCTGGGGAGAGAGAGCCCAGCGGGCACTCAGAGCGTCCACCGTTTTCGTGGCTGGTGCGGGCGGTCTCGGCTCCGCAGTTTCCATCTATTTGGCCGTGGCCGGGATCGGCCGGCTCGTGGTGTGTGACTTCGATCGCGTGGAACGGTCGAACCTGAATCGGCAGATTCTCCATGACGAGTCCCGCGTCGGCGTCAGCAAGGTCGTCTCAGCGCGCGCAACGCTGACGCGACTAAACCCAGAGGTCGAAGTGGTCGCGCTCGACACGCTCATCACGGAAAGCAACGCAGACGAGCTGGTAGGCCATGCTCAGTTGATTGTCGACTGCATGGACAACTTCGAGACCCGCTACGTGCTCAACGATTCAGCCATGCGCAAGGGCATTCCACTCGTCCATGGCAGCGTGTGCGGATTCGAAGGCCGGCTATCCTTCATCCACGTACCCCAGACGGCCTGTCTGCGGTGCATTTTTCCCGCAGCCCCGCCCCGCGTGGTGCCCCCGGTGCTCGGTGCCACGCCCGGAGTGATCGGCGCGCTGCAGGCGATGGAGGTCGTCAAGTACCTCGCCAACGTGGGCCACAACCTCAAGGGGAGGCTGTTGGCCTGGGACGGGGACTCCATGAGTTTTCAGAGCTTCCGCACGCAGCGCGATCCGAAATGCTCATCGTGCGCTGGCCGCCTGCCAGGTGGGCCAAGCGGGCTTTGACAGCGCTCCGCCGCATCCCTCGAGTCCGCCCTGGAGAGTCGATCAGCCCCCCGCGATGGCCTGCAAGATCGTCAGCGAGTCCCCGGCCCGAAGCGTGGTGTCGAGCCCATCCAGGAATCGGATGTCGTCTTCGCCGACGTACAGGTTTATGAAGCGACGCATGCCCTCGCTGTCGAGCAGACAATCGCGAAGTCCTTGGTGCTTCCGTTCGAGATCGTCGATGACCTCCGCGACGGTGCCCCCTTGCGCGGCGACCGCTGCCTGTCCGTCGGCGAATTTGCGCAGACTGGTGGGAAGGTAAACCGTGATCGTCATGATCGGGGCCGCGGGTTTGAACTCGGCATCGGCCGGATGATACACGATACTGGGCAGGCCGTCTTTGTCGCTGGCCGCCAATCTGCACTCTGCCCTGCCCCGCCGCTTGCCTCGCCGGTCCGCTTCGGCCTCGATCGCTGCAATCGACTGCAATTGGCTGCAATCCTCGCTAATGGACAGAACCCTAGAGCGCGTGAGTATTCGTGCAGTCTAGGAGGCGCCCATGGAAACTTTGCCGCAACCCACGCGATGCGAACTCCAATCCATTCGTTGTATGCACTCCGTTCCTTCTCCGCGCCACGCGCGCGTTTGGAACCGGACCACGCACGACCGGATTGCGCGTCGCCACAGTGCGCTGCTCTACAAACTGGCGCGCTGCCTGACCGCCAACGACAGCGACGCACGCGATTTGGTGCAGGACACCTTCGAAACAAGCCTGCGCAAGTTGCCGGTCGGGTTGCCGGAGGACCGAATCGGGTGCTGGCTTGCTGTGACGCTTCGCAATCGCTTCATTGATCTACGACGCTCCCTGGAGCATCGGACGCGGGTGATTCCGCTGGACACCGCGCTCGTCACTCTTCCCGCGCAGGAGCCGCACGAGGAACCGCGCTGGACCAGGGTCGAGCCCGAGGAACTCCGACACCGTGCGGAGCGCCTCAAGCCAGTCTTGCGCGAAGTGTTCTTGCTCCGTGCGCGCGACCACCGGTCGCACGCCGAAATCGCCGCTCAGCTCGGAATCCCCTTGTCCACCGTGGGAACGCGCTACTTTCGCGCCCTCAAGTGCCTTCGTGAAATGTTCGAAAGCGACGCCGCGTAGTTGTCCATCGCCACGCCAACTTCCAGCGCACCTAGCACTACTTGAAATTCTCCCGTCGCCGTCGCTGCTGCGGGGCCCGTCCGCTTTCTCGCTTCTCGGTCAGATACGTCGAGGACTGGCGAAGTACCTGAGACCGTAGATCGCGGAATCACGATTTGGCTCGCTGGCGTTCTCTACGTCGTTGCCGCGTGTCACGACTGCTCGTAGGTCGCATTGTGTGAAGGTTCCGCCTGGTCCTGGCCCTCTTGTCAGTTGTTCGCGCACCCCATCGTCCTTGGCGAGCGGGGATCAATGATTCCGAAGGAGAACGCGATCCATGCCGAATTCCAAGCTGAACACACCTCCCGCCACGCTTCCCCGCGGCCTGCGAGATCTGCACCTTGCCGGTCTCTTGCTGATGGCGGCAGCCGTCGGGAATTGCTCGAATAGCGAGGGAACTGTCAACCGGCCGGATTCGGGCGTCGCTGGTTCGGGCGGCACGTCCGCGACCGGTGGGGTGAATGTTTTGGGGGGAACAACGACGGGCGGAACGACCGCTGGCGGCGGCACCATCACCACGGGCGGCGTCACCACGACCGGCGGAGTCAGCGCGAGCGTTGGCAGCACGGGCAGTGGCGGCAGCGTGAAGCCCGACGCCGGTTTGGCCAACTCCGGCGGCGCTGTTGCAGGCGGGGTCACGGCTGGCGGAGGCTCGGGGCAAATTGGCGGCACGATCTCCGCTGGAGGCACCAGTTCGACCGATACGGGCGCGGCCAACCGGGATGCCGGCGATGCTGACGGGCGTCCGAACGCGGATGCCGGCGGTGCCACCGGCGGGGGGCCGAGCACGGGAGGAGCCACGGGTACGGGCGGAGCTACGCGCACCGGCCAAACCACGAGCACGGGTGGGACCGCCGGCATGGGCGGAACCACGGGCGCGGGCGGAGCCACAGGCGCGGGCGGAACCACGAACACCGGCGGAGTTGCGGGGAGTGGCGGCAACAGCATCGCTGGTTGCACCGCCGTGCCGGTGGTACCCAACGCCACCCAGCAAACACGCAACGTACTGTGCTATCTGCACGGCATATACGGCAACGGTATTCTCTCGGGTCAGGAGGAAGACAACAACGACAACGGGATGAACACGGTCTTTGCGGCGACGGGAAAGTACCCGGCGATTCGCGCCTTTGACGTGAACAACAGTGAGGCACCCACTCAATGCGTGGCTCACTGGAACAATGGTGGCCTTTGCATGTTCGGCTACCATATGGGCATCAATGGAGGGACCTACAACACCAAGACCAACATCGCCAACGTGCTGACTGCGGGCACCGCCGAGAACACGAGCTTCAATGCCGATTTGGACCGTATCGCCCAATTCGTTGAGCCGCTGAAGACCGCCGGTGGTGTCGCAATCCTCCGGCTGTTCCACGAAGCCGGCGCCGGCTGTGCCTGGTTTTGGTGGAGCATGGGCACTTCGGCACAGTGGCAGAGTCTGTTCAAGTACGCGTTCAACTACCTCACGGCCACCAAGGGGTTGAACAATGTCCTGTTCCTGGCGCCTCTCTGTCAGCATCCAACGACCGACTACAACCCCGGTGCGCAATACATCGATTTCGGCGGAGCGGACAACTACGTGGCGGCAGGGGATACGGAACCGATGACCAGCATCTTCCAGCAGGCGGAAACGGCGTTCCCCAACATGATGGTCGCGCTGCACGAGTGCGGCACCATTCCGGATCCCGATCAGCTCAAGTCGACCGGAACAAAGTGGTTGCTCTTCAATGTTTGGGCAAACCCATACTTCAATTCGCCCTACAACACCACGGCCCATCTCCAGGCGGTTTACTCGAATCCCTACGTCATCACACGGGACAAGCTGCCCAGTTTCAAGTAGACCGCTAGTGCTCGCAGGTGAGCGTGGAGGGCTTGAGCGTGCAGCTTCCCGCCGAACAACAGACATTGGCCGGACAGCTTTGTGAGCCTGAGCAATCGACGGCGCAGGTTCCGGCGGAACAAGCCAGATTTCCCTGGCAGGAATTTGTGCCTGTGCAGCCGACGGTGACTGTGCTGGCATACCCGTCGACGTCGTCCGCGCAGGAGCCGTTCCCCGAACAGGTCAACGCGCAGGAGCTGGCTGAACAAACCATGCCCGAGGCACAGGTGTTGTCTCCGCTGCAACTGATTGCAACCGTGCCTGCGCCGCTGCTCACCTTGTTGTGGCAGGCATTCGCTCCACTGCAAGCCACCGTGCACGTGTCGCCGGCGCAGTTGATCGAGCCGGCACACGCATTCGATTGTGTGCAGGCAATATCGCAACCGCTTGCCTGACCACACTCAATCCCGCCTGCACATCCATCTTGCCCGCAGGTGATGCGGCAGAAGAGTTGGTTGGGGCAGGTGACCTGGGACGCGCAGGCGCTGGCCGCGCTGCAATCAATCACGCAGATCTGGTCGGTATAGGTTCCGCCAGCTGCCACGCACCGGTCGGTATCAGTTGGCTCGCTTGAGGCGTCGTCGTCGGTGCTGCTTGCAGCGTCGCTGCCCTGACTCGCACCCCCGTCGTCGTCCGCACCGCCTCCATCGTCTGCGGGTTGGCTGTCCTGTGCGGCGGCGTCGGCACCGCCGGTGCCCCCGCTGCCTGCCATTCCACCAGAGCCTCCGCTGTCACTGCTCCCTGTGTTGCCACCGCCAGCAACCTGCCCGCCTGAGGCGGCGACACCGCCGCTTGCGCTGACCCCGCCATTCGCGACGCTACCTCCGCTTTGCGCGGCCGAGCCCCCGGCCGCCGTGCCGGTGTGGCCGCCGGTTCCGTGGGGCGGACTGGGCGGTGTCTGTGAGCAGGCAACACCAAGAAGAGCCATCGCGAGCACGCTCAATACGGGCGTGCGGTTCTGAAGGACTTGAGAGGGCTTCATCATGACGTCCTAACACTCTGTAGGGTGAATTGGGGAAAGGTGGGATAGTCAGAGATGGCAACTGGTCATAGGGACAGGAAGTCTTCAAGTTCGGACGACAGGCCGTCGGAAATGCCGGTGACAACGCGCTGCGGCTGCGTCGCGGCTGCTGAGCTATTGCCTAACACAGAACCGTCGCCTCGTGCCAGCGGGTGGCCGTCAAGGCGGCTCAAATGCGGTTACTGTGGACGAACCGTGCCGATGATACGCATCTCGCTGATACGAGCTGGAGTACTTGGCGGCAAGCCGGTGAAAGTGATCCGCACGAAACGACCGCCGCTTCCCGGGGCGCAGGAATGGCTGCGCGTCTGAGTGTTGTCGAGGGTTTGCGACTCGTCCACGGCCAGATGCCAGCGTTGACGGTCGTCGGAGGTTTCGATCTTGTAGCGATAGTTTCCAGCAGCAGGGAAGGTGAGTTTCGCCTGCTTGACGACACACAAGCGCTCCAGATCAACTTCCCACCACGCGCCCGTCGCATCATCCGGCGCTGACCAGAATGTGTCGTCATGGCCGTCGTTGGCTAGCCGGGCCGGATGATCGGGAGCTTGACCCGAAGCCCGGGCAGGCGCATCTTTGCCGAGGGTCAGCTCCGGCGCAGACGGCCCGGCTGCTGAAAAGCGCTTGTAGGGCCGCGCGACGGCAGCCACCATGCCCCGAATGTATCGCGGCGAGCCCTCGGTCACAATGGTCAGCGTCGCGTCCTGCAATCCAGACGAGCGCGCGCGGATGACCGTCTGGCCGGCGTGGTACGATCTGAATTCGATGGCTGCCCGGCCATCCCGGATTGCAATGTCGCTGTCAGGGCCAAATGTTATGGCCGGACCGGTGGGAAATTCCCCTGGACCCGATTGGATGGTCAGCGTGATTTCCGGGGAGTTGCTGACTGCTTGTCCGTCCGCATCGACGACGGTGACCACCACCTGCACGTCGTCCAGCGCATCAGTGCCGTGAATAGTCGTCCTGTCCGCGGTCAATTGCAGCCGGGCCGGTGTTCCCGCTGCCGGCCATGCAGGCGGCGGAATGTGGCGGTATTCATTGCGATACCAATACCATTGACGTTTGGGCAGCCGGAAGTAGTCCACCATGCCCATGCTGCCAAAATGCCCGGCAATACTACCGTGGTCAAAGGCGCACCACAGGGCCTGCCCGCTTCGCCACTTGAATTGTTCGGTCTGCAGATCACCCCAGCCTGGTTCGTAGCGGCCGGGACGGTCGCAAACCGTGGAGCCATACTCGCTCACCACATTGGGAATTCCCGGATTCATGAACAGGGTCGCGCCGTCGCCGTTGTAACCAGCCACGTCGCCGATCTTGTCGATGTTCCCGCGTTGAGCGCCGCCCACGGCGGCCGGCCGGGTCGGATCCAACTGATGCGAAAGCGCGGCCAAGTCTTTGAGAAACTGGCGCACCTTGGGCATGGTGGAAGGGTCAGTGAAGAAATCCTCGTTCCCCAGGCTCCAGACAATGATGCTGGGATGATTGCGATGGATGCGGATTTCCTCGGCCAGGCTGGCTTTCACGCTTTTCTCGAAGCCGGCTTGGTGCTCCGGCTCGGGTGGATACGCGCTGGCGCCCCACGGGTTTTTGAAGGGCGCAGTACCCCAGAAACAGTTCTCCGACCACAACAGCAAGCCCCGGCGGTCGCAGGCCGTTGAGAAGGCGGGAGCGTGAGGGTAGTGCGAGCCGCGAACGAAATCGAAGCCGGCATCTTTGATCAGCTTTACGTCGCGCTCGAACCCGCTGTCCGTCACGGCGTCGCCCCAGCCGGCATGGTCCTGATGGGCATTCACACCTTTGAAATAGAGGTGTTCGCCGTCGAGAAAGAAACCTTGGTCCGCGGTCCATTTGAACCAGCGGAAGCCAAAGGTCGTGCGATAGCTGTCGACCAGCGCCCTTCCCTCAAAGACCTTCGTCACCAGCGAGTATAGATTCGGATGGTTCGGAGACCAGAGGTCGGGGCCGCGGATCTCCGGGGTGCTCTGGTCGAAAGTCACCAAAGCACCGGCTGGCACGGATTGCGAGGCCTTTGCCGTGGCCACGATCTGACCCTTGCGGTCGACAACATCCGATTCCACCGTGCATTTCTTCTTCTTGGCCGAATCATTGCGAATCTCGGTCTTGACATTCACGACCCCCGACTGTGCCGAGACTTCGGGCGTGGTGACAAAGGTGCCGTACCATGTGACGTGCAATGGCTCGGTGATCACCAAACGGACATTGCGATAGATGCCCCCGGAAAAAACGTGCTCGCCGGCGCGCGGCGCAAGTTCTGGATTCCACAGATTGTTGACCCGGACGGCCAGAAGATTGTCGCCCACATGGATGGAGTCGGTGATGTCGAAGGAAAAACCGGTGTAGCCGCCGTGGTGTCGGCCCACAGTCCGGCCGTTCACAAAGGCCTCCGCGACCTGAAACACGCCGTCGAATTCCAGAAAGACACGCTTCTGTTTCCATTCGTGTGGAACAGGCAGATGTTTGCGATACCAGCCGTATCCCGTGTAGAACTCGGAGGAGAGAAAGTAGGGCTCGCTGAACGAGTGCGGAAGCCCGACCGGGTCCCAGGTTTCGTCGGCGAAATCGGGAGCTTCGGCGCCGACAAAGTCCCCCAGCGCGAACCGCCATTCCCGGTTCAGGCTCAACTCCAGCCTGGGTGATGGTTCCGCGATCGGCGGCGCGGCTCTGCCGGCGTTGGCGCCGAGCAACAGGAGAAAGATCCAGAGGCGATGACGGGTCACGAGATGGAGTCTCTCAGATTTCAGGTCTCGTGAAAACGACCTCCCTGGTCACTACGGGGTTGGCGCGCTCCTGCTCGCGGCCAGCGAGCTGTACACCATGGTGAAGTGACATTCAGAGCGATCCGTCGATCGCTTTCTGGAACTCCGAGAAGGGCTGGTTGCCCACGATCCACGACCCAGCGACGAAAAAGGTAGGCGTGGAATCCACGCCCAAAGAAATGCCCAGGGCCTTGTCCTGCGCGACCTCGTCGGCGATTTCCTGACTGGACCGGTCGGCATCGAACTGCGCCACGTCCAGACCGATGACCTGCGCATAGCCGTCGAGATCGGCGTCGGTCAAGGCCTGCTGGTTGGCGAACATCAGATCGTGCATTTGCCACGCTTTGCCCTGGCGGTTCGCGGCCAGGAAAGCCTCGGCCGCGGGTATCGCATAGGGGTGGATGTTGAGCGGGAAATTCACAAAGGCCAGGGCGACGTCGTCGGGATAGGTGGCCAGCACCTGTTTCACCGTGGGCTCGACCGCGCCGCAGTAGGGGCACTCGAAATCGCCGAACTCCACCATGGTCAGCCGCGGCGAGGCCGGGCCCAGGATCGGCGTATAGGCTGGGATGGCGAGCACACCACCGTCGGGAGCGCTGGGCGCTTCTGCCGCGTCTGTCACACGCATGCACGCGCACACGAGGAGGATGGCCGCCATGCCGAGCACGTGCATGAGGTTGAACCTTGTGGACATCGATTGAGTGTCTAGCAGCCCTGGGCGTGCCGGACCACTCGATGTTCGCAGGGCGGAAACCGCAAGCGGCCGGGTCGGGCAGGATCGGGTGGCGCCCTTCCTTTGGCTGTTCATCTGCGGTAGCCTGGAATACTCAATGAGCGCCGCGGTGGTCTTGCGGGTTCTCGCCGTTCTGGCATCCGCGGCATCCGCGGATGGCGTGCCACCCGTGGCACTCGACGGCGACAGCGAGGTTGGGTCCGCCGTGGCGCAGGCACTTACAGAGCGCGGAATCCGGGTGGTGCCTTCAGCAGGAACAGAGTCCGTGCAAGTCCACGTGCAACCCGATCCGGCGGGTATTCGACTGTTCATCTACGACCGAAATGGCCACGCCGTCGAACGCACTGTGGCCAATGCCGAAGTCGCCGCATCTGTGGTGGAATCGTGGGTGCGGGACGATCTCGCGCGGTCCTTGCTCGATCCGCACGATGTCTCGACCACGGGCTCCGAGCCGGCCAAGCCGCCCTTGCCAACCCCTGCGATCGCGACGTCCGGGCCGGCCCCTGTCGATTCCGGTCCAGCCCCTGCACGCGCAGCACGGCGCACCAGCGTGACTGTCCTTGGCCAGACCTCGCTGGCCACTGATGGCTCTTTCTGGGTTGGCGCAGCCATGGGAGCATGCGTGCGCGTCGGGCCGTTTTGTGTGGGGATGGACGCTCAATTCATGGGCGACACGGCGGCCACCGGGAATGTCGGCGCCCTCTACACAGTGGTTACTGACAACGCGGTCTGCGCAGAGCCGCGGCGCAAGTTGACCCGCATGGGCGGCGAAGTGCTTGCGACGGCCGATTTGCCCCTGCGCGTGGGAGCCGGAACCATTGGTCCGGGGTTTGGGGTGGGAGCCGCATGGCTGTCCACCGACGCCCTGCTGGATCAACACAGCGCCAGCACGACCAATGTTGGACTCGTCGCACAACCGCGGATTCGGTTTTCCTGGCCCATGGCTTGGGGTCTGGCCGCGGACGTGGGGCTTGGGGCCGATATTTTGCCGTTCGCGCACCGGAAGCACCTGACTTCAGGTGGCTTCAACCTGCCCGGCGATCCGCTCGGGTTCCTGCACGCGGGACTCGGTCTTCGCTACGGCTCACTCGCGCGCTCGCCTTGACGCCCGATTCACGCAACGCAGTCAGGCGCATTTTGGTGCCTGGGCGCTTTTCGTCCGAAGAAGTCTCGGGGCTGAGGGCACTAACCATCTGTAGTCTAGAAGGACATGCGCATGCCAGGTTTCAACGCTGCTTTGCGGCGGGCGTGGCTTTCACGCGCCCGGTGAGAAAATGATCCGCAAGCACGAAGGCAAGCTACTCCTGTTCCAGCGCAACTCGGTGTGGTTGGCGGACACCACCGACGAAGTGCTGGTGGCGGCCTGTGCCTTGCGCGACCCCGGAGCCATGGCCGAGCTGTTCGATCGCCACAGCGACGCGGTCCACCGCTTCTTGTCGCGCCTCATGGGCGCCGGCTGCTGGGACGTGGACGACATGGTTCACACGACGTTTATCGAGGCGCTGCGCTCCGCCGCACGCTTTCGCGGCGGCTCGTCGGTGAGAACTTGGCTGTTCGGCATTGCTTCGAATGTCGGACGTCACCACATCCGGGATCAGGTGCGGCGGCGGTCCTTTCTCAAGGCATTGGGCGACATCAAGCCCACGCCAAGCCAGACCCCGGACCAGGCTGCCGAGCGCCAACAAATGGTAGAACGCGTGGCCGCGGCCCTGGCCAAGCTGCCATTCGATCTGCGGGCGGCCTTTGTTCTGTGCGATCTGGAGGAGATGTCAGGCGCGGATGCGGCCGCGGCCCTCGATGTTCGGCAAGGGACGCTGGGCCGGCGCTTGTTCGAGGCGCGCCGGGCTCTGCGCGCAGCCGTGGCAGAGGTGCACCCATGAGCGAACGCTGTCCTCGTTTCGTCGAGATCGGCCGCCTGCCATCTCCGGAAGATGTTCCGGAGCTGCGGCTGCACCTGGAGCAATGCCTTTACTGTCAATCGCAATGGTCCGCCACCAAGAGTCTCATCGAATCGATGCGGCAGCTTCCCGTCAAGGCGCCAGAGGCTGCCCGCCGCCAGCGGACGCGCAATGCACTCGTGCTGGCAGTGGCCGAGTCTCAGCGTCGGCGTTTTTCGCCGTGGTGGGTGAAGGCCGCGGTGTACGCCGTCGTGGTCCTGTGCGCGGCGGGTGTGTTTGCGGCTGTGGGTACCTTCGCGTTGCCCTGGCTACAAAGGCAGAGGGTGCGCGCGCCAGCCGCCGCGGCCCGCGATCAGGACAGGCCACGCGCGGCGATTTCGATCGAGCCCGCGGCGAAAGTCGAAACTGTGGCCCAGCCCAAAGAAGCGGGGGCTGCTGCGCTCGCATCGACCAAGCCCAGCGCGACGGCGGCGGCCGAATCCTGGGCTTCCCGGATCCCGATCATGGGAGAGTCTCCTCGACACCCCTCGACAGCGCGCAGACCGTCAGGGGCACTGGCTTTGGCGTCGCGCCCAACATCGCTGCTGAGTTCCAGCCACCAGCCCAGTCCGGCGGAGTTGGCTTTCTCGGAGGGCTGGCAGGCGTTTCGTTCGGGTGACTATCCGGGCGCGATCGTCGGCATGAGGCGCGCTCTGCAAGCGGCCCCGACCTCAGCCCTTGCCGAGGATGCTCGATACTGGGAGGCCGTGGCCTTGGCGCGCCAGGGATCGGTGGCCCAATCCCGCGCGGTGATGGAGGAGTTCTTGCGTCGTTTTCCTGGCTCTCCCCGAGCCGGCGAAGTGTCGGCCATGCTCGGCTGGTTCCTGGTCGAATCGCACGAGTGGGCCGCAGCCGAGCGGCGTTTCCGCGCCGCCGAGAGCGACCGCGCCCCGGCTGTACGCGAGAGCGCCAAGAAGGGCCTGGAGATCACGGCGCGGATGCGGGCGCGGCCGACGAGCGTGCCGTAGGGACCGCTGGTTCGCTGGAGTCTGTCTTGCGCAGGGCCGCCCGCAGGGCCGGCGCGCGGGTCGCGGTGCGCGGGTCGCGAGGGCGTGAGGGTGAGCGAGTTCGTGTGGGATACGCGGGAGGCGGAAGGCGTAGGGCCGAGAGCGCTCCGCGTATGGCGGGCCGCTCACGCTCACGCCAGCCGCCCACCCAGGTCGCTTGCCGCTGGTCGCGACCGCTCACGCGACCGCTCACGCGGCCGGTCTGCGCTGGCCCGAAACTTCCCGATAAGCTCTGGCCAGGATGGTCCTAGACCGATCTCAGCGAGAATCTGGTTAGAACTGACGCGCGGGAGGAGGCGGCGCCGGGGGTGGCGGGGGCGGAGGCGGAGGGGGCGGGGCTCCGCCAGCTTCTGGCGGCGTGGGCGGTGCCGAGCTTCCCCCGACGGGCGGCGGCGTGGGAATGCCACTGTCAGGCATCAGGCACGACGACAGGTCGAACATCATGAATTCCAGGGCCTTCTCCGGTCCAGACAGGTCGCGGATGACACAGTTGCTGGGGAAGGTGCCCTTGGAGTCAGGGTTCGAGACCACGGCGGTGGCCACGTGCAGGCCGGTGAACACGAAACGTCCGCACTGTGCAGTGGCTGGCTGGCCCACGGGGGCGTTGAAGGTGAAGTAGTGGACGTAGGAAGACGGCGCCGTTTGGTAGATCCACTGCTGCGAGATTCCCGCCAGGGTGGTCAGCGCGGTCGATTTCACGTCGCTGCCGAGCAAGATCGACCCTTGCGTGGTCGAGGCACCGACCGAGGCCAGCCACTGGCCAAAGGCCTGACCCTTGGGGAAGGACATGTCGACCGATGCGGTGATGCTGCTGCCCAAAGAGCTGCTCCCGCCGGTGTCCCAGGTGGCCACCTCGCCAAAGGGGGCGTGTCCGTCGGGCGCGATGGAGGCTGGGTTGGAGGCGCTGCCAGGCGGATATTTCGTGATGTCCTTGCGTGGCGGATACGAACGCAACCAACCCCAGTGGTAGTGCTCGGCGAAGGTACGGCCGCCACTGTTCACGTACTGGACCATGTTCAGCTTCATGGCGTCGGTGAGAATGTTGCCCGAGCCATTGGGCGGGAAATAACCATTGGCGTCGGGAAGCAGCGCGGTTTTATCTCCCTCGTAGCGCTCGTTGCTCCCGCCGCAAGCCATGAGGATGACGTCGTACTTCATCATCGTGTCGACCGCGCTCCACAGGACGTTGGCGGAAGGCCAACTCGCGCCGCCGTTGAAGCCGCTGTCATAGGCCGCAGGCGCGCTGACGGAATAGTTGTCCTCGTAGATATTGATGGAGCCAATTCCGTCGGGATTGGTGAATTCTGCTGTGTCGATTCCCATTCGCGTGAACAGGCACTGCAGCCGATCAGCGTCACCCGCGGTGATGGCCATCTTGGGGATGCTGCCTTCGCCTTGGTTGCGCGGTAGGCGCAGGCGCCGGGCCTGACCACTGGACGCGTCCACGATGGCCTTGCTGGTGCATTGGCTAACCTCCGTTGCCTTGATGGTCACCTGGCGCCGCCATTTGCCCACTTGCATGACCAGGGGGAAATCGACGCCCACCGGAACGTTATCCAACTTGAAGTTGCCACTTGAGTCGGTGAGCGCGGTGGTGATGGGCTTGCCTGACACCGAGGCCGAGCAGGTGTCGCACGAGGCGCCGGTCGCAATCGTGGCCAGTGGCCCGTCGGGCACGTAGACGATGACGTTGTAGATGGGAACCTTGCCAGCGGGATCGTAGACGGTTCCGGTGATGCTGGTGGTTCCGCTGGCGCACTTCAGCTGGGCGGCACACATGGCCCCGCAGCTCAAGACCGGACAGACGTTGCTGGTGCAGGTTCCACTGCCCGGACAGTCGCCGCAGTGGAGCGTGCCCCCGCACCCGTCGCCGATGTCGCCGCAGTACTGGCCGCCTCCTGACGTCGTACACGCGGTGCGCACGCAGGCGGGGCCGCCCGTGCACAAACCCTTGCTCTGGTCGCACACCCAGCCGGCCTGGAAGGTAGAACAGGTATCGCCACAGTCGACTGTTCCGCCGCAGCCATCACCGACCTTGCCACAGTAGCGAACATTGGGGGAGCCGTCGCAGACCAGCTTGTTGCAGCCAGGGCCTCCCACACAGGAATTCGTGGCGGTGTTGCACACCCAGCCTGCTTTGAGGCTGGCACAATTGTCGCCGCAGTCGATTCCGCGGCCGCAACCGTCGCCCACCTTGCCGCAATAGCGCGCGTCAGCGACTGGATCGCAGGTCGTGGGCGTGCAGACATCGGCGCCGCCCACGCATACGCTGTTTTCACATGTCCAACCCGGATTCGCGCTGGCGCAATTGTCACCGCAGGCGAGCGCATGACCACAGCCGTCGGTGATGCTGCCGCAGTAGGAGCCGCTGCTGGACCCGACGGCATAGGTGCACTGATAAATGGCTTTGCAGTCCGGCCCGCCCACGCACGTGTGCAGGGTCGAGTCGCACGTCCATCCGGTGGGGCAGTTGTCGCCACAATCAATCTCGCCATTGCAGCCATCGCCGATCGCGCCGCAGTACGGCCCTCCTGCAGGCGCGCAGGTGGCGGATGCCTTGAGCGGAACGCAGGCGTCGACCGGTCCGGCGTCGGGAACCGCCGAGATCAGGTTCCCTGTGCCGGCGCTGGCCCCGCCCCCTGTGCCACCGGTGCCTCCGCCGCCGTCGTTGCCACCGCAACCGGCGCTGCCGACTCCTGCGACGTTGGCCGAAGTGCAGGCTCCTCCCGCAACCAGCACGGGCGCGAGAAATAGCACACAGGCAACCAGGACAGACGTTGAAGGAACTGATTTCATGCTTTCCCCCAGGGCGAGACACACCATTCGTTGGTTCTTCGTTGCTTCGCGGAGTCGCCTGGTAGGTGCCCGATGCCGTCGCATCTTTTCGCGATCTTGGCGGTCATTTTCCCAAGGCTACCCGAGATTGGCGCCTGCAGGCCCTTCGCCGCAAACAACGGCGCGTCGCGCTCACGCGCGAACACCATGCCAGAAGCGCGCCGACCAATGCTTTGGCCGAAGAAACCCAGGGCGGCGGGCACCAAACACGACAAGGCACCTGCGCAGCCAAATCCTGCGCGTTCTCTTTGGATTTTCACCGCGGAGATCTCGACACATGAAAGATCGATCGACGCCCGAGGCAAGAAAGCTGCGGTTTCTCGTCGCAGTTGTGTTCGCTCTTGGCGCCACGGCCGGTCTTGCGCGCGCCCAGCAGCCTTCGAACGGCGATGCTCCCAACGACACCTGGGCTGAACCAGCCGGCGCGCCCCCTGCGGCTGCTCCCGCGCAGCCCGCGTCTTCGACCTCCGCCGAGGCGAAATTTGTTGGTGTATCGGCGCCGGCCGCTGGCTCACCGGTGGTCGCGCCGTTGCCAGTCAGCCCCGCGGTTGAGCCGTCAGCTCCTCAGACGGCGAGTCCGTCCTGGTTCGCGCGGCCTTCGTTGACACTGGCCGTGGGAGAGGGCGCCCGCCGATGGGCGGTGACTTTTTACGGTTTCGTGGAAGCAGACCTCATCTTCGATACCACGCGCAGCTACGACGACGCGATCGGCAGTGCGCTGGTGGCCCGCAGTCAAACCTACGAAGGACGGAACGGTCGCACGCAGTTCTCGATTCGCAACACGCGACTGGGTTTTGCCTTCGAGTCGCCGCAGGTCGGGCCGGTAAAGCCGTCGGCTGTGCTGGAAGCCGACTTCTTCGGCCACCAGGAGATCCCACCTGCCACGTCGGAGGTTACCTATTTCAGTAGTCCCGTGTTGCGACTGAGGCACGCCTTCGTGAAGTTGGAGAATCCCTACGTGGACGTGCTGATGGGTCAGACCTACGACGTGTTCGGCTGGCAGAACTATTTCTCGCCCTGCTCGGCGGAATTTCTCGGGCTGCCCAATCAGGTGTTCTCGCGCAACATGCAGCTTCGCATTTCTCGTACCTTCTATGCGGCGGGCGCAGTCAGCCTCGACGTCGCGGCCTCGGCGGTGCGGCCGGCCCAGCGCGACGCCGAGTTTCCCGACGCCAACGCGGGCCTGCGTTTCAGTGTCAACCAATGGAAGGGAATCACCACGCCCGGCAACGTGGGGACCGTGGTGTTGCCTCTGTCGGTGGGCGTGTCGGCCACGGTACGGCAGTTCAAAGTCAATGGGTTTACCCCACCCCCGGTGCAAAGTTCCAACAGCGCGACGGGCTGGGGTCTGTCAGTGGACGCACTTGTCCCCGTAATTCCTGCGGCCAGCGGCGATGACCGCGGAAACCGGCTGACCCTGATTGGCTCTTTCGTCACTGGGACAGGAATCGCGGACCTCATCACCTCGGGTGGTGGGGCGCAGTTTCCGACCTTGCCCAATCCTGGCCAAGCGACGCCTCCCTTCGTCTACACGCCGGACATCGACAACGGTCTGGTGACTTTCGATCAGAATGGCGTTCTGCACACCATCTCCTGGCAAGCCTTCCGCGTCGGCCTGCAGTACTACCTGCCGCCGTCGGGGCGGCTGCTCTTTGCCGCGAACTACACCCAGTCCCACTCGGGGAATCTGGCCAAGCTGTTTCTTCCGGGAAACGCAGAGATTGAGCTGCTCGGCACGATTGCAAACACGTCACGGTACGCGGATGCGAATCTGTTTTGGGATGTGACGCCCGCGGCGCGGATTGGCGTGTCCGGGCAGTACACCCAAGTCAACTACCTCGACAAAAGCAGGCCGCACAACATCCGCGGCATGGCCCAAACCGTCTACCAATTCTAGAGAGCCGAAGTTGGCGAAGAATCGTGACCAGATCGGGCACCAACAGGGCGAAGGCAACCCCAAAAGCAAAGCGAGGGCTTCGATGACAATACGGTTGGCAACATGCATTGGAACTGCGGCGCTCGTGTCGCAATTGCTTCTTGCCCAGGGCTGTGGCAGCAACAACCCGAGCACCACGGGCGCGGCTGGAACGACCGGCACGGCGGGCGCGATGGCCAGCACGCCGACCGCAGGTACAACGGGTACGCCGGCCACCACGCCAGCCGGTGGCACGACGGGCGCAGCGGGTGCGACAGACACCACGGCGTCGGGCGGCACAGGTGGCGCGGCAAGCGCGCCGAACACCACGCCGGCGGGCGGTACTGTCGCTGCCGCGGGAACTACCGGCAGCAGCAGCGGTGGCACCACGGCCGCCAGCACCGGTGCGTTCGATCCCCTGTGCTCGACCCTGCTCACGGCCGCGAATGCACTTCCCACCAAGGGCGGCGTGTGCACAGCGACCGATCCTCAGCTCTGCTACAAGACATGCGGGCCCAAGAGCGTCGGCTTCAAGTCGGAAACCTGCTCGGGCGGGACCTACCAGGAGCAGACCGGTTGCGCCTTTCCAACGGGCGTCGACTATTCCTGCTACAAGATACCGGCCACTATCGACCCGACTTGTCCCGCCACGGTCCCGCAGGCCAATACACCTTGCACGGTGGCTGACTGCGTGCCTTGCAACGTCAATGGTGGCTACAATGACTCTTCCGGGGCCGCCAAGACTGGCTACTGCGTGTGCCCGGCGACAACTGCAGGAACGCCGGGCAAGTGGACCTGTGCCAGCACAACCGCTTGGCCGTGCCCCGCCGGACAGGGATGCTGACGGAGTGCGATTTCAGCGGGCCCTCCCGAGCTAGATCCGGCTCTGCCCCATGGCGAAGCAGCACAACGTCTTCATGTCTCGCAAGCCGGCGATTCGGTCGTCGCAGGCGAGCGTCTTGTGCGCCGCCTTCGTGCTGAATCTGGCTGCCTGCGGAGCCAATGATGACCTTCCCGCGATTGAAACAATGTGCGGCACCGCGGACCCGGCCGATTTGGCCGGTGGCCCAGCCTGCGGCGCCGACGATCCAAACCTGCCGCCAGAACCGCAGCTTCCCACGCAAGCCTGTCAAATCCTGACCGCGGTCAAATCGGCGCCCACTGAACGGGACGACGGAACTGACCTCGACACCACGCGAGTTCAGACCGCTCTGCTTGCGTGCAAGGGCAAGGTGGTCAAGCTAGTGAGCGATGGCGCGAACAACGCGTTCGTCACCAGCCGCCTGCAAATCGACAGCACCACCTTGTGGATCGACAGGGGGACGACACTCTACGCTTCCCGCAATCCCGCGCTCTACCAAAAAACCGGGAACTGCGGCGCGATCGGCATCAGCGACTCGGGCGCCTGCACGGACTTCATCACCCTGGCTGGCACGAGTCCAGGAATTGTCGGCGACGGAATTATCGACGGTCAGGGCGGCGAGCCGCTCATTGGGAAAAACTACTCGTGGTGGCAGGCATCCTACGCACTTCGTGCCATCGACGGCAGCATCGGGAATCCCACCCTGATCAACTCGAGCACCGGAACTACGGGCCTGCTGCTTTACCGAATCACGTTGCACAACTCGCCCAAGTTTCACGTCAAGGTGACCTCGTACCCGGCTGACGGAGACTGCTCGACTCCGGGCAAGGGATTCATCGTCTGGGGCATCACCATCCTGACGCCTTCGCGCTGGACCAACAGTCGCGGGGAGGTTTTGAGCCCGAGCTTTGCCCGCAACACCGATGGTGTCGATCCGGGAGAGGGAAGCGTGGCCCAGTGTGGGGTCATTGCCTGCAGCACAATCAGCACAGGTGACGACCATATCGCGATCAAGGGCGGGCACCTGGTGTCTGAATTGGTCATCGCACACAACCATTTCGGAACCGGCCACGGCATGTCGATCGGCAGCGAGACCTACGGACACGACAACACGCGCGACGGTGTGCCCCACCGCGGGGTTGAAAATGTCAACATCTACGACCTCACCATCGACGCAGATTCGCGGCCGGTCGGGTACGACGCGACCGCCTCGGACTTCAATGGCATTCGCGTGAAATCCGACGAGAGCCGGGGAGGCCTGGTCAACGACATCACGTACAGCCAGATCTGCATGCGCGACATGACCAACGCAATCTTGGTGAGCACGGCCTACAATCCCCAATTCGCCGGAACCTCGTATCCCGATTTTCGCGCGCTCACATTCCAGAACATCCGTCACGTGACCTGTATGGGTCTTCAAAGGCCGGTGGTCACGCTCGAAGGCTTCAACGCCGCCCTGCCGCTCGGTCCGGTCACACTGAGCAACGTCATCATCGACAACATGGGATCGCTGGACGTGGCGGCCGAGTTTGCCAACATCACGCTCGGTCCGGGAGACGTCAACTTCACACCCGCGGGTCAAGGGGTCGTGGTCACGGACATGCGAGGCGCGAGCACGCCCCAGTCGTGCGTCTTTCCGCCCTTGCCCACGCCGGAATTGCCGGCGGGATGGCTTCGGTGAATTGATGCTAGGGCGCAATCGTTGGCGGAGTTTCGCACTAGCCCCCCTGCTCGGCGGTCTGGCCGCGTGCACGAGCAATCCCTCCACTGTCAATGGCGCGTGCATGGTCGATCCAGCAGCAGTCAGCTGCGCGGTCGGCGACGCTTCGGCCGAGACGCTGGGGCTGGTCGCCCATTTCTGCACGGGCACAGCCCGGCCGGACCAAGACCCGGCCTATATTGATGGTGTTCCCCAAGGCCTGGTGTGCGCCGACCAAGGGCCGGCGGACAGCCAGGGGACACAAGGCTATTGCTGTTCGGCCCAGGTGACCCCCTGTGCCTACAATCCCGTCGCAGTCTGCGATCCCGGCACCTTCGGCTATCAGTGTCGCGGATCAGACCGCCCCGAGGCGCTCAATGCCGCGATTTACTGCAATCAAGGAGTCAGGCAAGACGACTTGATCAACTACTGCTGCTCTGGCACGCCCCGTACCTCGGCCTGCATTCAGTCCGCCAGTGTGGGATGCCCCACGACCTTGATGGGCTGGATCTGTCCAGCGGGCGCGCAGCCGACCGCACAGGATCTCTTGGCCAACCAAAGCCGTGCCGACGTCTACTATCAGCTGTGCCCCGTGCCCAAGCCGGCGGACAACGCCAATCAGAACATCTTCTGTTGTTTCACAGCGGGGTTGGTTCCGCCCGGGGGCAGCTGTGTTCAGGACACCGAGGTGCCCGGATGTCAGCCGGGCCGATTCGGCATGGCCTGCTACGGAACCGACACGCCGGACGAGGACTATCCGCCGCTCGTCTGTCCTGACCCGGGAGTTCCCGGAGTCAGTGCTCAACATTACTCGGCCACTCTCTACTGCTGCGATTTGCGGACCTGCGTCCCCGACCTGGCGGTCCCCGGATGTCAGGAGGGCCGCTTCGGCTTTACCTGCTCGGGCTCCGATTCGCCGGAAGGGTACTATTCCGGCATGCGCTGCCCTGACCCGGGGTTGTCGGTTCTCGGCGCGACGGGCACGCCGGTGACCCAGTATTGCTGCGACCTCCAGCCGCAATGAGGATCGCACCCGCTGGCCGCGATTTCCCGACGGCGGGAAACTCTTCGCCTCAGAATGAACGACCGCAAGAAAACCCGAGCGGGCTCACAATGCAATTGAGCGCGCTCGGGGGTTGGCTGGCCGCAGGCCCGGACTCCCACGAGAGAATGCCGATGAGAGCCATGGTCAGGGCAGCGGCCCCGGCCCCGATTGTCGTGCCAAGAGCCACGTTTCGCCAAGTCGTGATGCTGGATTCGTTGGTGCATAGCAGGCCAGGCGCGGGATGGTGGCAGCTATCGAGTTGTGTTTGTCGGTCGTACAGGTAGTAGCCGGCGCCGCCCGCCAGCAGCGCGGCGCCACCACCAGCAATGAGCCACGCAACCGCACCGGCGTTCGACCCGGCCGGGGGCAATGGTTCCACGGCCGTCGCAGCCGTCGACTCAGTGGTGGCCACGGGCGCGACCACCACGGGCTCGAGTGTGACAGTCAGTTCCTTTCGCTCACCACCCTTGACACTGATGGGAAGCGTACGCGTGACCATGTCCCGCGCCCTGACTTCGACTGTGTGCGCGCCGAACCCAAACATCAAAGTTCCATCGGGTTCGTATTCCGGCGTACGGCCGTCCACGAGCACGCGGGCACTCGGCGGGGAAACCGTCAGTGTATACACATCGACGAATATCCGGCTGCGATCCAGCAGATCCTGCGTGCGCTCGCGCTGCTCGGCCGAAAGCGGCTTGTGCTCGTCCTTCAGGGCCGCCGCCAAGTTGTGCACAGCGGAGACGTAGTCGCGAAGTTCAAAGGAAGTCATACCCATGCCGCGGAAGGTCCGCGCGTTGGGGCTGATTTCGTGGGCGCGCCGGAACAGGCTGCGCGCCTCCTCGAAATGACGAGCGTCGTATTCGGCCAGCCCTTCTTCGACCAACTTGCGGTAGGCTGGGTCGTCTGCGGCATCGGTCGCACCTCGGGCCGCCGCGCGGGAGGTCGGAAGGAACAAGGCGAGGCTGAAGGCCGCGAGCGCGAAGGCGATGCCACGTGCGGCGGCAAATGATGAGATTGGTTTGGATGTGGGGGAGTTCATGGTGCGATTGATTGGGCTAGAAGTCGTCGGCGGACAGGCTGCCTGCACGGGGTGTTGCGGACTTGGTCGACGGGCGGGCCGCTGGCGCCGGGGTCGTGGTCGTGGTCTTGGTCGATGAGTCAGCCGTCGGCGCTGACGCGGCGTTGAGCGCAGCAGACGCGTGCCGGTCTAGAGCAACGCGTCCCACGTTCCGCGTCGGCAGTGCTGTGTTCTTCGCTGCTGAGCGACGGTGACTGGCCCTGGCGGGCACGTCGCGTAGGGAACGCGTAGATTCGCTGCGCGCGGTCGCGGCCGGCGCGCTTGATGGCGACACTGCCGCGGGCGCAGGAACCGCGGCAGCTGGTTGGGCCGGTGTGGCTTCCGCGGTGGGAACCGCGACAGCGGGTTGGGCCGGTGTGGCTTCCACGGTGGGAACCGCGACAGCGGGTGGGGTTGGCGTGGGCGCCACGGCGGCAGCCGCGGCAGCGGGACTGGTCGCCGCGGGAACCGCGGCGGGAATTACGGGCGGCACAGGGGGCTTGGCGGCCGTCGGCGCAGTTCTTGTGATCCCAGGTGGGGCGACTCTTCGGTTGCCAGACGTGCTCCGCACAGCCATCCACACGGCGAAAACAAGCGCGATCGCGCAACCCGCCCCCACCAGCCAGCGCCGATCTTGAAAAACTGCCAGCGATCGGAGACCCGAAAGTGGAATCGTGATCGGCGACTTCGCGGCAGGTGACGGACTTGTCTTTGCCTCCATGGGCAGCGGAAGCGCTGCTGCCGGCAGGCCGTCATCAACGTCATCGGCTTGCCCGTCATTGGATCCATCGACCACCGGGATTTCCTTTTCCGTCGGCCGCTCGATGAAGAGCTGGGTTTCGGAAAACTGCCCTGAGGGCTCCTCGTGCTGGACTGGTTTGCCGTCTTCCGCGGGCGGAGCGATGAAGAGCTGGGTCTCGGGAAACTGCCCTGATTGTTCTGGCTGGACAACACCCTGCACTGGAGATGTGGTATCTCCCGGCAAGGTATCGCGCGGAGCATACTCGGGCGCACCCGCGACAAGGTCGCTGTTTTCCGCGGGCGGAGCGACGAAGAGCTGGGTCTCGGGAAACTGACCTGACGGCTCCTGTTGGGCAACGGCCTGGACCGCGGAACTGGAATTCCTCGCCGTGCGCTCACGCAAAACATATTCGGGCACGCCCACGCTTGGCGTGAGCGGGCGTGGGGCCGGGGTGGCGGGCGCCAACTCGTCTTCAATGCTGGCCAGCAGCAGGTTTAGGTTCGCATAGCGACTACTGGGCTGCTTAGCCAGAGCTATCTCGATGATGCGAATCAAGCCGGGCGGCAGGTCAGGACGCAGCTGCGCCAGTGGCGGCGGGGGGTCGTTCAAAATGCGATGAAAGAGTTCAGGTCCTGGCTGACCCGTAAAGGGCGTCTGTCCGGTCAGTGCCTCGTAGAGCAGGACGCCGAATCCGTACACATCGGAACGCTCGTCGATGCGGTCCGAACCCATGAGGTGCTCGGGAGACATATAGGCCGGAGTACCCATGGCCAAGGCCGGGGCCGGCCCTGCCGAGCGGTCCATCACTCGCTCCATCATGACCGAGATGCCGAAATCCAAGACCTTGGTGGTCACCACGCGCCCGTCGGGCCCGATGCAGATGAAAATGTTCTGCGGCTTTAGATCGCGGTGGATCACGCCTTGTGCGTGGGCGGCGGCCACTCCTCGCATGGCGGGCAGCAGCACCGTCGTGGCTTCGCTGACGGTGAGGAACCCCCTGAAGGCGATGTAGCTTCCCAGCGGCTCCCCGTCGAGAAGCTCCATCACGATGCAGGGCATTCCCTCATGCTCGATGACGTCGAAGACCGTCACGACGTTGGGATGGTTGACCCGACTGGCCGCCAGGGCCTCGCCATGGAACAGGCCCTGCGCTTCTTTGGTCGTGGCCAGCGATCGCAGAATCACCTTGAGGGCGACGCGCTTGCCTGTTCGCTCGTTTGTGCCGGCCCACACCGCCGCCATCCCGCCCTCCCCAAGCAGGCGCTCAACCCGGTACTTTCCATCCACGAGCTGTCCTGCCCGCAGGATGGCATTGACCGTGTTGTCAGGCTGGGCTTTCGCTTTCCTCAATCCGCACCCCTAGTATTAGCCAGAGGAACCAGAACTCCCCGGGGTAGGCGTATGTGTGCGCCCATTATTATACGCCTTACCACGGCGGGCCGGTACCGACAAGCGTGGCGCAAGCGCGAACTGGGCGAAGTCCCTGGATTTGCTCCTCCTTGAGCGGGAACCAAACTCCTGGCACAGAATACGCGTCTTCAGCAGGCTCCGCAAATCTGCCGAACCTAGAAGCAGAAAGTGGCCTCGCGGCCACGTGCGGCTATTTTACATAGATACCTCGATGAGACGGGAACGAACCACCCTGGTGGGTACGCCCACCGTCGTCGCGCCGGGAGCCATCTTCCTGGTGGGCGAGTTCGGCTTGCCCGAGGAAGAAGTGGCCGTGCTGGCCGCGCTGTCGAGCCACGCGACGGCGCAGTACTTCCCTGACGTGTCGCCTAGTTCTCCCCTGGTGGCCGCCGTGGTCGAGCGCGCCAAGAACCATCTGGGAGAAGCCGCGGCGGCGCTTCCTGCGGGCTCCGTGCTGCTCAGCCCAGCCCAAGCTCCGGCGGACGCCAAAACGCTCACCTTCGACACCGCACCCGCCATTGCCGTGGCCACGGCCGCTGCCATCTTCGAGACGGCCGGACAATCCATCAGCGAGCGGAGGGATGAGATCCTGGTGGTTGCCGAGGCGGGCTTTCGCGCCGTGCAGGGCGAGATCGCTGCGGACGGCGAGCTGGCAGCCGCACTCAACGGCGGCTTGATCAAGGTCGTCACCCAGGCAGCGGGAGTCCCCCGCGTCGAAGCCCTGGCGCCGTTGGCGGGGCTGCACCTGGTCGTCTTTCAAACGGGACATGCCCTGTTTCCCGAGGGCTGGCTGTCGAGCGTGCGTGAATTTGCCGCACGCAACCGCGTCGCCTACGCGCAGATCGCCAACGAACTGCTGGAACAGTCGAGTCGCTTCGCGGCCGGTCTATCTTCGGGCAACGCCACGGCCGCCATCGCCGCGGCCGGGCGCTACGGATATTGCATCACCCAAATTGCGGCGGCTGCTTCGGCGCCCCTGCAATCGGGGTCCTTCATGCGCGCCGTGGACCTGGCCAAGGAGATTGGCGGCGTGGCCAAGACCACGCGCGCGTGGGACACCGGCATGGGCGTCGCCATGTTCGCCACGCCCGAGGCCGCGAACCTTTTTGCCCACGCCTGCCAGCCGGCTCTGGTCTCGCTCGCTCTCGAGCTGGACCGTTCCGGCGTGCGCTGCGCGGAAACTGCGGCGGTCCACACGCCGGCGCCCGAGACAGGACCTTCCGCGATTTCGGCCGAGGCCATCGTGCGCGATCCGAGTGACGAGCGGACCACGGAGAGGACGCTGTCCGAGGCAGAGCCCGAGGCGCTTCCGCCACCGCCGCCGCCCCAGGTTGCGGCGCCAGGGGCCGAGGCAGGACTCGCATTCGATGAAGTCGCTCTTCAAGATGAAAAGCCAGCCCAGCCGCTGCGCAAGCGCAGGCGGATCGGTCCGATCATCGGGGGCGTGCTTGTGGCTGGAGCGGTTCTTGCGTTTTGGCTGACCAAGCCCTTGGGCCATCACGCCGCACGGCCGGCCAAGACCCAAGACTACGCGGCGGCTCTGAAAGCGTCTTCTTTGCCGGCGTCCGAGATCCCAGCGCCTGCGGCTCCGCCCGAAGTCGCGGCCATGCCCGACCGGATCGAGCCGGTCATCCCCGAGGTCGCTCCGTCAAGCGATCCGCAGTCCCAGCCCGCGCCGCCGCATGCCTTGGCCCACCACCCACACGCGCCCAAGTCCGGCAAGGCCCAGAAGTCGACCGCCGCCGCCTCGCCGATTCAAGCCACGTCCAGCTCGAAGTCAGCAGGTCGGCGTGAGTCGCCCAAGGCATCGGCGCCGCGCGCGGGAAAACTATCGCACGACGATTTTTGAGGGGGGGTGAGCGAGCGAGGACTGCGGCGGAGGCGAAGGGTTGGGGGGGTGGGCGGCTGGCAAACACCTATTGTATCGCAAGAGCGGTTGGGTGCGCAGTCCGCTGCAGTCGTACAAGTCGTTGAGCACTGACTACTCACGCAGAGGTACGGGGCGCAGGATCTCGAGTTCTGCTGACATGAACCACTCCCATCACAAGTGCCCGTGCTATCCTGGGCGTCGTCATGGTTCAGGTCCTGCGGCGCACGAAAACCCTCCGCGATCGAGCGCGCTAGATAGGATTTGCCCACCTGACGAGGACCGGAAAGCAAGACCATCTTCTTGTAACGCGCTGGGAAACTATCCCCCGACGATTTTTGACGGCCCGGGCGCTGCGATCGGGCGAGGTCAATCGATCGCCGGACGGCAGCGGTTACCGAGGCTCACGGTCCGCACACGCCACTAGTGCACGTTTGGCCACTACCGCACGGAGTGCTGTCGGGCGCGTTCGGGTTCGAACACAAGCCCGTACCTATGTTGCAGGTTCCCGCCACGTGGCACTGGTCCAGCGCTGTGCAGGCCACGGGATTGCTTCCCGTGCACACACCCGCCACGCAGGTATCCGTCTGCGTGCACGCGTCCGCATCGTTGCAGGGCGTCCCATCCAGCGCCGGATTCGAGCACGTGCCGCTCGTCGGGTCGCACGTCCCTGCTGTGTGGCACTGGTCCGGGGTGGGGCACACCACCGGATTGCCTCCCGTACATACCCCCGCCTGACACGTGTCCGTCTGCGTGCATGCACTCCCGTCGTCGCATGTCGTCCCGTTGGCCTTCGCTGGATTCGAGCACGTGCCATTTGCCGGGTTGCACGTCCCTGCTGTGTGGCACTGGTCCGGGGTGGGGCACACCACCGGATTGCCTCCCGTACATACCCCCGCCTGACACGTGTCCGTCTGCGTGCATGCACTCCCGTCGTCGCATGTCGTCCCGTTGGCCTTCGCTGGATTCGAGCACGTGCCATTTGCCGGGTTGCACGTCCCTGCTGTGTGGCACTGGTCCGGGGTGGGGCAGGCCACCGGATTGCCTCCCGTACATACCCCCGCCTGACACGTGTCCGTCTGCGTGCATGCACTCCCGTCGTCGCATGTCGTCCCGTTGGCCTTCGCTGGATTCGAGCACGTGCCATTTGCCGGGTTGCACGTCCCTGCTGTGTGGCACTGGTCCGGGGTGGGGCACACCACCGGATTGCCTCCCGTACATACCCCCGCCTGACACGTGTCCGTCTGCGTGCATGCACTCCCGTCGTCGCATGTCGTCCCGTTGGCCTTCGCTGGATTCGAGCACGTGCCATTTGCCGGGTTGCACGTCCCTGCTGTGTGGCACTGGTCCGGGGTGGGGCACACCACCGGATTGCCTCCCGTACATACCCCCGCCTGACACGTGTCCGTCTGCGTGCATGCACTCCCGTCGTCGCATGTCGTCCCGTTGGCCTTCGCTGGATTCGAGCACGTGCCATTTGCCGGGTTGCACGTCCCTGTTGTGTGGCACTGGTCCGGGGTGGGGCACACCACCGGATTGCCTCCCGTACATACCCCCGCCTGACACGTGTCCGTCTGCGTGCATGCACTCCCGTCGTTGCACGTTGCCCCTTCAGTTGCCGTCGGATTCGAGCACTGCCCCGTTCCCGTGTTGCAAGCGCCTGCCACGTGGCACTGGTCGCTCGCCGTGCACACCACAGGATTGCCTCCCGTGCACACGCCCGCCACGCAGGTGTCCGTCTGCGTGCACGCGTTCCCGTCGTTGCAGGAGCTGCCGTCAGATTTCGCGGGGTTCGAGCAAACACCTGTCGTCGTATTGCAGGTCCCGGCCGTGTGGCACTGGTCCGGCGTCGGGCACCCCACCGCCGTGCCCGCGCAGGCGCCTTTGCTGTCGCACAAATCATTCTCGGTGCACGCATTCCCATCGTTGCAGCTCGCGCCGGTGGCCGTGCTCCAGGTGCTCGTGCTGGTCCCAGGCGTGCATTGCTGGCACTGGTTCGCCGGGTTCGTCGCCCCGCTCGCGTAGCACACGTTGCTGATTAGACAGTTGCCCGTTATCAAGCTGGAGGTGCAGCTCCCGCCGGTGCAGGCATCGGCTGTGCAGCTCAGCTTGTCGTCGCAGCTAGTCGCCGAACAGCAAATACCCGACACGCAGTTTCCGCTCTGGCAGTCGGTGCCAGCCCCGCAAGTCGCCCCGAGTTCCTTCAGGGTGCCGCAGGTGGTGGCGGACCCGCAGACCGTGGAGTTAGGGCAGGCAACAGCCGCCGCGCACTTGCCAGTGCTATCGCAGCCGCTCACGTATTGGTTGCCGCCGGTGCAGCTCGCGGGGCACGTGTCGTTGTCCGGCGCACTCTTCACCGAAGTGCAGGCTCCTAAATGCCCGCTCAAATTGCACGCCATGCAGCTTCCTGTGCAGGTAGTGTTGCAACAAACGCCGTCCACACAAGACAGGCTGCCCGAACACTTTCTGCTCGAGCTGCAGGCTTCTCCCGCATTCAGCGTGCGGCACGTTGTGCCCATGCAATAGTCGCCACTGGCCGTGTCGCAGTCCGCATCACTAGCGCAGCTGGTCTTGCATGCCTTCCCGCTGCACACATAGGCGCCGCAGTCGTCGGCGACGAGATCGCACGCCGGAGTACTGCCACTGTAGTCGCACGTGCCCGTGGGATCGTACTGGGTGTTCGTATCCTTGCACGTGGTGAAGCTCGCGTTGCAGGTTGCGTTTTGCGCGCAATTGCCATTTCCGTCGCAGGTTCCATTATTGCCACAGGCGCCGCTTGCTGCGGTGGTGCCACAGTTGGTGAGTGGTGCGCCGCCAGCTTTGATGTTTGTGCAGGTGCCGACGCTGCTGCAGCTCTGGCAGGCCGCGCAGGTGGTGTGGCAACAGATCCCGCCGATGCAATGCCCATTGGTGCAGTCGGTGTCAATGGAGCATGTGCTTCCGTCCTTCAGCTTTTCCCCGCAGTTATTGGTGGTCATATTGCACGTGACGCCATTGCAGTCACTGTTCGCTTTGCAGGTCATGAGGCAGGCTGTCAAGCCACACACAAAGGGGTCGCACTTGTCCGTTTGCACCGCCGGGCACTGGGTGCCGCCATTACAGTTGGCAGCGAGGGTCTGGACACCTGCTGTGCAGCTATTCTGACGGCAACCAGCGGTGTTCGGCTGCCGCTGACAGGCACCCGCCCCATCGCAGGTTCCGGCGTTGGAACAGTCTCCTTTGGAGAGATCGCTCTTCGTGCACCCGGACTTGGGATCCGAGCCACCCTTGTCCACGTAGGAACAGGTCCCGGCCACACTGGTCGAGGTGCCTTTGCAGGTCTTGCACAGGCCGGAGGAGCCGTCGGAACAGGCGTTATTGCAGCACACCCCCTCGGTGCAGAACCCGCTTTGGCACTGAGCGGCGGCGCTACAGGCGGCGCCCAAGGGTTTGAGGCCGCATGTGTTGTTCACGCAGGTGTTAGGTGGCGTACAGTCGGTCGCCTGGGTGGCCACGGTGCACGAGTTCTTGCACACGTTGTTGACGCAAGCGAAGGGCGTGCAGTCTATGGGGGCTGGCGTGCCGCATGTGCCCTGGCCGTCGCACTGCGAACCCGGGGTTTCCGAGGCGCCGGAACAGCTAGAGGCCTTGCAGTTTTGGCCCTTGGGAACGTAGGCACAAGCCCCGCCAACGCACTTGCCGGTGGAGCCACAGGGGTTGGTCTGGGTTGTTGAGGTGCACTTGCCCTGCGGATCCGAGGAGTTGTCGGGAACAGAAACACAAAGACCCGGTGTCGCGAGGTTGCAGGCCATGCATGCTCCCGTACATGCGTTCTCGCAGCACACGCCCTGGGCGCAGAAGCTCGATGCACACTCCTTGCCCAAGCTGCAGCTCGCCCCAAGGGGCTTGAGACCGCAGGACGAGGCGGTGCAGACGTTGCCAGTCACGCATTGCGTTGCGTCAGTGCAAGCGGCGTAGCAGACACTTCCGTTGCAGACGTACGGGTTGCAGGTGCGCGAAGCGGCCGTGCACTGGCCCGAGGCATTGCAGGTACCGGGTTGGGTGTAGGATCCGGCCACGCAGCTCTGCGAGGAGCACACAGTTCCGGCAGGATAGCTTTGGCAGGCCCCGGTGCCGTCGCACAGGCCGTTGGTCGAGCAGAGGGCGGGGCCCAGATCCTTGCAGGTATTGCGCGGATCGGAGGCACCCGCGGCCACCTTCAGGCATTGGCCAGGCGAGCTAGGCAGGTTGCATGCGAGGCAGGGGCCGGCGCAGGCGCTTTCACAACAGACGCCGTCCACGCAGTGGCTCGACACGCATTGAGTGGCATCCGTGCAAGGGTGCCCGGGCCCCCCCTGGCCGCAGGTCCCGGTGGTTACGCCATTCACGGTTTGCAACGTGCATTGGTATCCGGTCTCGCAGTCCGCGTCGATCTTGCAGCTCGGTGCGCACGCGACGCCGGTGCAGAGGGAGGGTGAGCAATCGATGATTCCGGGATCCCGGCAAGTACCCTGGCCGTCGCAAGTCCGGGGCGTGTTCTCGATAAGGCCCGAGCAAGAGGACGGGCCGCACACCGTGTTTTCCGGGTACAGGGTGCACGAGCCAAGGCCGTCGCAAAGGCCATTGTTGCCGCAGGCGGTGGGATCGGTGGCCTTGCACGCTGAGTCGTGCCAACGGGCCGGGAGGGCCGTGCAGGTGCCAACCGATCCAGTCTGGTTGCACGACGAACAAGCATCGCCGCACGCGGTGTCGCAGCACACGCCGAGCACGCCCGCGCTTGCGCCCACGCAGAAGGTCGAGAGACAATCATCGCCGCTCCGGCAGACAGCGCCGTTGATACTCTGCCCGCACCTGCCAGCCACGCACTGCACTCCAGCCGCGCACTGGGAATTGGTCGTGCAAGTATTAGTGCAACTGCCGGTGGCCGGATCGCAGGTATAGGGCGGACAGGGCGGCGGGGAACCCGGCTCAGAGCAATTGCCATTGCCGTCGCAGGTGAGGACGCCCGTGATGCCATCTCCATTACCATTACAGATGCCGGCTTTGCACGGCGTGCCCTCCCCGTACTTGTGGCAGCCGCCTTTGCCGTCGCAGAATCCGTCCTGCCCACAGGTCGCGGGCGTACTGGCAGTGCAGACCGAGGGATCGTTGGGTTTCTGGTCGGATGGAACGAAATCACACTCACCCAGCGAGCTGGCCAGATTGCAGGCCTTGCAGGTCTGCCCGCAGGCCGAGGTGCAACAGAGCCCGTCAGCGCAGAATAATCCGGTCTGGCACTCCGCATTGCAGCTACAGGATTCCGCCCTTCCCTTGGACGCGCTGACCGTGCCCGGTGGGCAGGTGCCGGGCGGGGCAACATCTGATACCTTGGCATCCTTCTTCCCGCCATCCGACGCGCCCCCGGCGCCGCCAGAAAAGTTGGCCTTGGTGCAACCAGCGGCCCCCAAGACGGCACACAAGGCAAGGGCGCCCCCAAAGGCGGTCCCTCCCCCATGTGACGATGTGGATCCCTGACTTCTAGCGCGCCACGAATCAGCTCTCATTGGAACCCCCCTCAAGCCTGAGAAGACGGAAATGGACGTGTTTATGGATCGTTGCGCGGGCCTTGTCGATGGTTTGTGATGCTGGTCTACAAGGCAGAAACCTCAGTCGCTCGGGCAGAAGCCATACTCACTGCCCCACGATAGGCAGTCCCCGCCGGGACACAATATGCAGCCCGTGGCGGCGGGACAGGGATAGTTGGGGTTGCTGCAGACCCGGTGGCAGCCGTTGTGGGCGCTGTCGTTCACGCAGGTGTTCGCCGGCGCGCAGTCATGTGCGGAGGCGCAGGCAGCGCCGTTCTTGCCGGCCCCGCTGCTGAACTCACAAACGGTACGGCTATGCAGTGATGATGGGGCACGGGAAACCAACAGGCAAACCTGGCCTTGTCCACAGCTACCGGTCGAGGCATCACCGGTCGAGGAAGCAAAGGGATCGCAGCAGTTTCCATCCGGGCCGCACAGGTCGTAGGGAGGATCACAGACGTTGACTGTGCCGCCGGCCGACGAAAGGCTGCGCTGCGTGCAGGCCACGCCGGGGCAGTTTTGTATCGCATCGTGACACAAGGCGAAGCAGTACCCATTATCCACGTTTCCCCCGTTGATAGGCTGGAGGCAGATGTTCCCCGGGCCGCAATTGTCATGTTGACTCCCCAAGCCGGAGCCGCTCACCGAGCAGGCCTGGAAAACTCCTGCCGGGCTCGGGTCCTTGGCGGCGCAGGTCGGCTGTGCCGTGCCACCAACAAGTGCATAGGTGCACTTCTCTAGGCACCAATTGCAGCTGCCGCTCTGGCAGACCGGATCGCAGATCTCTGGCGTGTCTGGCGACACGCAGGTGGGGGACCAACCTGCTGCGTCGCAAGTCATACTCGCATCTGACCCAGAGCCAATGGTCCCGCCGCTCCCAGCCTCCGCGGAACCGCCAGCGCCACCCGAAATCCCGTCGTCACTTGTGATGGGGACAAAATTCGCCTTGGTACAGGCAAGGCTCAAGACGAGCAGCACGGCAGGACAGCTCGACCGCAGGTTCTTAGACAGATTCTTCATGAGTCAGTCACCCGGTGTCCAGCACTCTAGCGGGAACGAGTCTGCCACGCGAGCAAGGATTTGATGCCCGGCCGGTGCGATCTCGCACATGCCCACCAGCGATTGGCGAAAGCTACAATACAGCGCGGCTGCACTACCTGCTCCGCGCCAGCCCCGCTCCTGCGCCCGGATGGCCAGCGATCGAGCGTCCGGCGCCGGAAACCTACCCGCGCCTGCGGCGCCCGATGGCAGCCAGCAACCCTAGCATCCACGCGTCCAGCTCGCCCACGATGCGAACCGTTGTCACTCCATTCGCTTCAGTCGTGAAGAAGTGCACTTGCCGCCCCCGCGCCCGCACGCTCCGCCGGGATCCCAGGGCAGGCTGGAATGTGCTTGCTGAGGCTTAACACGTTGGGACAGCCAGCCTGGTAGGTGACCTCGTCCATCAACGACCGCATGATGAAGATTCCAAGCCCTGACTCGGGCAACGAATCCAGGTCCGGGAGGCAGGTGCCCAGCGGATCGAAACTGCGCCCATAGTCCTCGATTTTCAAGTGCACGGCGGTGGAGTCGATCGTGACTCGAACCCGCGCGATATCCGAGGATCGATCGCGGTAGCAATGAAAGGCGATGTTGTTGAAGGCTTCGCCCACCGCCGAGAGAACGTGATGGGTGAACTCATCGGCCGGAGGATCGCGTTCGCACAGGTTGGCAAAGGCGGCCTTGCAAGCGGCCGCAACAGCGCGAAGAACCACGTTGCGATAGGAGATATCGCCCGGTGCCTCAACGCATACAGTTGCCGAGCCGTGCACGGATGGCAGCCTACCATGTCGGAGACGTGCCACAACCTGCGTGTGAGCCGGGCTTGTTCTGTCCTGGACACCTCTTCACAGGCAAGTGTACGTGCCCAGGCCGCACACACAGCCCACACCAGAGCCGCCCAGGCACGCAGAAAGCGGTGAGATGCACATGGTTCCCGTGGCAGCACCCCGTGGACATTCCTGGGCCGGGCCCGTGTTGAGCGGACAGATATAGGCGCCCGATACACAAGCGCAGAGGCCGCCCAGGCTGGGAAGAACGCAACCCGGTGTATCGCTGGAACAGGACGCACCCAAACGAACCTCCGGCCCGCACAGGATCAAGCCAAGCAGGTTGTCCCGCGGGGCATCCATGATGCCGCCCAGAAGACCGCCATCCGCGAACAGGAAACTCAGACCACCATCCGGGAGCTGGAAGCCGAAGCCTCCGCCGAAGCCCGGAGAACCCCCGAATCCCGGTGATCCACCCGCGCCCCTCACCTGATCAGGGCTCGCATCCCCCGCGCGAGGGACGCTCAAGCCATCGCGACCGCACGAAGCCACGGTCAGGGCTGCCGCGAAAAGCATCTGCGCGAGGAATCTCTTCGGCATGATGATCTTGACCAGTCTACAGCGACAGTCGCCGCTACGAACACGATGATTGTGGGGGCCGGGGCGCGCGAATGCAAACCGCCCCTGGTCCCGTCCCCCCGCTCAGCCCTGACGGCGCTTGCCTGGCACGAGCTGGCGCACGGCCGCTCGCAACGCATCTGGATCGTAGGGTTTGCGCAGGATCGTGTCGTTGGCCGTCATCTCGCCCTTGGCCCCCAGCGATTCGGCCGCGTAGCCACTGGCGAACAACACCGGAATTTCCGGCCGAAGCGCGCGGCAGCGCGCGGCCACTTCGAAACCGCTGAGTCCTGGCATCATGATGTCGAGGAAGAGCAAATCGAATTGTCCGGGATTGGTGGCGAACCGATCAACGGCCTGCTGCCCGTCAGCCACGGCAATCACCCGCGCACCAAAACGGGTCAGCACCTTTTCGGCGACTCGCCGGACCGCTTCGCTGTCTTCCGCCAGCAAAATCGTGGCGTCGATTGATTCCTGGTCGTCCGCCGCTGATCCCGCGGAAGGCTTCTCCGTCGCTGCACGCTCGCCGGTCTCGCGGGGTAGCAGCACGATGAACTCCGTGCCTCGACCTGGTTCGCTGCGGGCGGAAATGTGCCCGCCATGCTGTCGGATGATGCCGTAGACCACCGCCAACCCCAGGCCCGAGCCCCGGTCGCGCGGCTTGGTCGAGAAGAACGGCTCGAAGACCCGTTCCAGCACCGCGGCTGTCATGCCGTGGCCGGTGTCCGCCACCGCGATACGAACGAAGGGCCCGGCGGGTCGCTGGCACAGCTGTCCGGCGGTAGGCGCGTCGAGCATCACCGGCTCGATGGTGATCGTCAGTTGACCGCCCGCGGGCATGGCGTCGCGTGCGTTGAGGCAGAGATTGAGCAGGACCTGCTCCATCTGGCCCCGGTCCGCTTGGGTCACCATGGGCTGCGAGGCGGCGCGCAGATCGATGTGGATGTTCTCGGGAATCAGCCGCCGGATCATCGACAGATGCGTGGCCACCAGGCCATTGAGTTCGACGCTTTCCCACTCGAGGGCCTGCCGGCGTCCGAAGGTGAGCAGCTGGCGCGTGAGCTGGCTGGCCTGAGCCACGGCGGTGATGATCGCGCCGAGGGCCGCCTCGCGGTCGCGGGTCCTGTTGTCAGGGGCGAGCGCGAGGTCGGCGTTGCCCCCGATGACCTGGAGCAAGTTGTTGAAGTCGTGGGCAATGCCACCGGCCAGCAGACCGACCGCCTCGAGCTTCTGCGCCTCGCGCAGCTGTTCCTCGAGCGATCTCTGACGCTCGGCCGCTTCGCGCAGTTCAGTGATGTCGCGGACAAAGGCCAGCACGGCATCCGCGCCGTCCCATTCCACGCGTGTCAAGCTCGACTGCACCCAACGGTGCGAGCCATCTTTCCAGAGAATTTGCCAGCCGGGATGAGGCGGCAGGTGCGCGCCACGCAACACGGCCTCGGTCTGGGAACGCAACTCGTAGCGGAACTTGGGGGCGACGAGATCGCTCCAGTCGCTCTGCCAGGGAAACTCGGCCGGTGTCTGGTACCCGAACATCTGCAGCGCTGCCGAGTTCGCGTAGCGAACGCGTCCATCCTGTTGCACCACGATGCCGATGATCGCCGATTCGATCAACGTGCGATAGCGCTCTTCGCTCTGCCGGAGGGCGTGCTCGGTGGCAACGCGATCGGTGATGTCGCGGGAAACCACCAGGGCCGATGCAATCGTTCCGTCGTCGGCGATTTCAGGAATGGCTCGCGATTCGAAGCGCCGCAGCCCGGCCGGCGTCTTGAGATCGAATTCCACGGTGATGGACTGACCGGTCGCGAAGACCTGCCCGAGGGTGCGCTCCCACAGGGCCACGTGTTCCGCGGAAAAGGCGACCCCGGCCATCGTGCGCCCGATCACCTCGGCCGTGGACAGTCCGGTGGCCTGGGCAAACGCCGGATTGGCGAAACGGTAGCGTCCTTCGCGGTCGTGGCGGACCACCAAGTCGGGCGAATTTTCAGCCAAGGTTCGCACCTGCTGCTCACGCTCGGCGATCTCCCGACGGGACTGCTCGCGCTCCGCGATGTGTTTGCGCAGCGATTCGCGCATGCGGCCGAGCGTGACAGAAAGCAGGTCAAGTTCACTCAAGGGGGAGTGCACGGCGGCGGTTTCCGTCAAGTCGAGTGAGGCGATGCGCTGGCTTTGCATGGCCAGCTCAGCCAGCGGCCGCGAAAACCAGCGGGCCAAGCGCAGGGCGAGCAGGGCCGCGGCGAGCAAGGCCAGCAGGCCGACAGCGGCGATGAGCGCCTGGTACTCGTGGGCCGCCGGAATGAGGTCGGACTCGGGTAGCAGCACGCCGATCCAGAAACGGTGCTGCGCGCCGAACTCGAAGGGCGTGAATCCGGCCCACCAGGTTTCGTCCTCGAGCGTGAGGCGGAAGCGATCGGCCTGGCCTCCGCGGTCGGCCTGCCATCGGGCCACCGCCTCCGCGACATGGGGAGAGGCGGATTCGGCGACCGGCTGCAGCGAAGGAACGTTGGCGTCTGGCTTGTTGTTGCTGCGGCTGTCGCGTGGCGGACCGAGCAGTCTCCCGTCGTCGGTCAAAACGAACATCATTCCCCGCGGCGAGGGTCGCGCGGAGGTGGTGAACTTCGCTACTTCGTCCAGAGGCAAGTCGTAGGTCACGATCAAGATTTCCCCCGCCGGGTCGCGTGCGGCGACGGCGGCGGAGATGCTGGGGGCTTTGGTGGTGAACAGCGGGTACACCTCGGTCCACGCCACCAGGTTCGAGGTTGCGGCCTGCGCTTGGTTTAGGGTTTGATCGCGGAAAGCGGCCATGGCCACCCTGTACCAGGGTCGCTGCCGACCGTCGTAGTCGGGCATGGCCAGCTCCCATTTCTCCACAAGCTGCCGACCGGCATCCTCCCAGAGAGCCCAGTGGCCGGTTTGACCCCATTCATCGGGTCGGAAATCCCGCGTGAGAAACTGCAGGCGGCCGGAGTCGGGCGCCGGCAGTCGCTGCGCCACACTCTTGAGCAGCGTGGACCGGCGAACCGGCTCGCTGTAGCGGAGGACGAGAAAATGCCCTCCCTTCTGATCGGCGAGCACCATGGAATCGACGCTGGGCAGCGAGAAGAGCCCGGGCATCAGCAGATCGCGGCGGGTGTCAGCGTCCTTGGCCGAGTACCGCCCCTGGCGGATGGCCGCATAATCCTCGATCATTTTTTGCCGGATGGGATCGAACAGATCGCGCAGCCGTTCCTCGGTATCTCGCCCCAGCGCGGACATCAGAGAGCCCGCCACGTCGCGTGCCAGGCGCGCGGTGCCGAGCAGAGCCGCACTCAACAAGCTGCCCAGGACCAACAACACGAGAAGCGCAAAGGACAGCAGCAGGCCTCCCCGAATGCTGATCACTCGGTGCGGCCGAGTCTGGTCCGGGGAAGCCTGCACGTGCATCATGTTTGGGCCAGCGGTGTCCAGAAACACATTGGCAGGATTGTCGCACGACTTCCCGAAAGTGGGCAGGGTTTGAAACTGTGGCCGGGACAATGCCAACCAAGACCATGCTCCCGGCCTCGGGCTCGGCGGTTGGTCAGTGCGCCGGTTGTCCTCCCATCGACCAGCGTCGCAACCCGCGTCCCAGCGCGTGCGCGCTGGGCGCGGTCGAGGCTAGTTCCCCGTGACTGAGTAGCTGTTGGTCGCGAAGGCCTGGGTGGATCCGTCGGAGACGATCTGGAAGCCGAACTGGACCTGGTCGACTTCTACTAGCGGAGGAAGCACACCAGCGGGTAGATGTTGAGACTCTTGATCTCGTCGCGAATGAGCGCGGCGACGAAGTTGGCTCCCACCGTGTTCAGGTGGGTGGTTGGGTCTGCGTAGTATCCCGATACCGTTGCTTGGCCTTTGGCACTAAAAGCCGCGACGACCTTGGCGTTGATATCAACGACAGGAACATTGTTGGTTGCGCCGACGCTCTTGATGCTCGCAAGAAGATCCACGCCCACGCTATTGACGAAGGTGGCACTCATTGAGCCGCCCGACCAGTTGTTGCGCGGGATGGGGGTGGCAAGCACCGGGATGGCCCCCTTGGCCCTGGTCTCTGTGATGTAGGTCGTCAGGTTCTTTTCGTATGCTGCCTGCGGCGTGTTCTTGTCGTTGTGGGCGAATTCGATGAAGACGACGTCGCCGGCCTTGATGAGAGGCTTGATCGCTGGCCACATCTTGGGGTCGTCGTAGAAGCTGTAGTAGGGCGCGTCGGTCCGGCACGGGGTGGTTGTGGGCGAGCATTCCGTCAGCGCGCCGGAATTGCCGTAATTCGCCACAGAGAGGCCATAGCCGAAGAACTGCGGCAACCACTGGCCCCAGCCCGCAGTGCCCGGGCCCTCTTGGTCGCACCCAGTCGAATCGGTCAGGATGTACATGACCACGTCGGTGGCAGCAGCCGGTGCGTAGGCGATGGAATCTAGCTGGGGATTGGGTCCAATGAAGTACATGTCCAATCCAGGGGTTCCGTCCGAAGCCTGCGCCCATTCGGGCTGTCCCTCGGGCTGGCGGACGTTCACCGACATAGAATAGAGAAGCTTCTGCCCAGCGGTCGTCACGATTGGGGCAACCGGCGTGCCCGCCACGGTGACCGGGGCAGCCAGCATCTCACGCAGGTGTTCGGCCTGTACTTCAGTCTGTCCGGCCGCTGTTCCACCCAGGTTGAAAGAGACGTCGTAGTTGCCCGGGTCGCCACCAAAATGGCAGGAAATGCCAGCCGAGCCGCTGCCGGTACACTTGGCGCGCGTCGTTGTGTCTGGAGTTGGAGGGGTGCCGACGGCGGGGCAGACCCCACTGCCAGTCGAGCCCGTTTGCCCGCCGCTGATGACAATCGTTCCGCCTGAGCCAGCCGTCGCGCCGCCCTTGGCGGTAGAGCCACCCGGGGAGACCGATCCACCCGGAGCCACGGAGCCGCCAGGAGAGACAGAGCCACCCGCGGTCGTGGTGCCGCCCTTGGGGACGGTCGAGCCACCCGGAGCCACAGAGCCGCCCGGAGCGACCGATCCACCTGCGGTCGTGGTGCCGCCCTTGGGGACGGTAGAGCCACCCAGAACCTCGGATCCGCCCGAAGCGACCGAACCGCCACCGATTACCACGATTCCGCCGGTTTCGGAGCCACCCTGCACGACGACACCGCCTGTTTCCGAGCCGCCCTGTGCGACCACGCCGCCGGTCGTTGCGCCGGCCTGCGAGACGACACCGCCGGTGTTCTGGCCGGCCTGCGAAACCACGCCGCCCGTGTTCTGGCCGTTCCCACCTGAGCCCGCGGAGGCAGGGCCACTGCCTGCCTGCGGCCCATTGTTGCTCGACAAGCTGCAGCCCAGGGCCACAGGCGCCACCGCGATCATGGCGAACAGGAGGCGTCGGAAATGGCCCATCTCGCAACTGCCGCAGGAATTGTGAATCGTGTTCTCTTCGTGCGTGTGGATCGACATCGTCATAGGCAGTGACTCCTTCCGAATCTACGGCTCAAGAATCCGCGATGCTGCGCCGCGCTAGCTCGTGCCACCCACCACCGGTCGGGCGGGCCCACTCTATGCCGAATTGGCTCCTGCCACCGTCAATAGGTACAACGGATCCGGTGGGGCCGCATGGGAAACTGCAATCGCGCGTTATCGCGAAGCGAAGCCCATGCCTGGCGCTGAACATCCAAGACGAAGGAACCATCGGAGAGCGCCATGAATATACACTCGGGAAGCCTCGCTTTCGCCGCCATGGTGCTAATTTTCTGGCCTCGTTTTGCTCGGGGGGCGGAGATGCCGGCCGTGGGCGCTCTGGCGCCGGACTTCACGCTGCCCGCTCACGACGGCAGCAAGGTGCAGCTGTCGGCCCTGCGCGGTAGCTGGGTGGTGCTTTACTTCTATCCCAAGGACAAGACACCGGGCTGCACCGTCGAGGCGCACAATTTCACCAGGGATCAGCCCGAGTTCACCAAGCGCAAGGCTGTCGTGCTGGGGGTCAGCTTGGACAGCGTGGATTCGCACCTCGAGTTTTGCGCGCAAGAGGGCCTGACCTTCAGGCTGCTGGCTGACACCGACCACAAGGTGTCGGCAGCCTACGGATCGTTGACCAACCTTGTGGTGACCAAGCTGTCCGCGCGCCACACCTTCATCATCGATCCCCAGGGCAGGATCGCGCGCGTGTTCACCGACGTGAAGCCCGCGGCGCACAGCCGCGAGGTGCTGGCCGCGCTGGACGCCTTGGGCGCAAGCGGCAAGTAAACTAATCCTAGTGCCGCAAGGGGCGCGGGCGGGGAAGAACGGGTCTAGAAATCTTCGATCTCACCGCACGTGGGAATGTTGGCTGTGCGCGCCATTGCGCGAAACCGTCGGAGGGACGAGTTCTTGTGAAGCTGCCAGCGGCGGCGCGCCCTAGACCTATTCAGGCGCCACCGAAAGGAAATTGCTTCATGAGTACAGCCACGATGCGCGTTCGACTCCTTCTCGTCGCCGGTGGGTTGGCAGCAGGGTTCATTGGCTTCAGTGCCGACGCCCTTGCCCAGACCATCACAATTGATGGCGCTGGCACCGGCCGAACCTACGACGGAATAGGCGCAGTCACCGGCGGCGGCGGAACCTCCCCCCTACTGATTGATTACGTCGAGCCCCAGCGCACGCAGATTCTCGACTACCTCTTCAAGCCCAACTACGGCGCGTCCCTGCAAGAGTTGTATGTCGAGATAGGCGGCGACGGGAATTCGACGCAGGGCTCGGAGCTGAGCCACATGCACACCAAGACGGATGAAAACTACTACCGTGGATACGAGTGGTGGCTCATGGAACAGGCCCGGCAAAGAAACCCAGCCATCGTACTGGATGCCACGGCGTGGTCGGCTCCGGCGTGGGTCGGCAATGGCAACTTCTGGTCGCAGGACACGGCTGACTATCTGTCCAAGTGGATCATGGGCGCGAAGTCCGCCCATGGCCTGGATATCGACTACGTCGGATGCCGAAATGAAAAAGGCACCAACGAGAGCTGGGCCGAGCTATTCAGGACGACCCTGAACAGCAACGGCCTCACCACTGTGGGCATTCACGCCTTTGACAACTGGGGAGCCACCAGCTGGACCTGGGCCGCCGACATGAACACCAATGCCACCTTGAAGTCAGCAATATATGCCATCGGCAGTCATACAACGGCTTCATTCGGCAGCACGACGGGAACGCCACCGCCGGCAAACGTCATAGCCATCGGCAAACCAATCTGGGACACCGAGGAGCATGTGTACGAACATGGGTTTCAGTGCGCCCTGGACATCGTAGGCGCGTTCAATTTCAACTACGTCAATAGCAAGATCACGAAGACCATATACTGGTACCTCATTACCGCTTTCTACTCGAATGAGCCGTTCTACGACGACACCATGGCCGTCGCGAGCTCTCCCTGGAGTGGCAACTATACAATCAATCCAGCGCTGTGGGGCTACGCCCATGTCGGTCAGTTCACCAAGGTTGGCTGGAAATACCTGGACGGCGCATCCGGCAACTTCTCGGGTGGTGGCAACTACGTGACCATGATGGCTCCCAGTGGCGGAGACTACAGTGTCATTGCGCAGACTTCGGGCGCGAAGGCGGCGCAGAACATCACGTTCAACGTGACGGGCGGCCTTTCCACCGGAACGGTAACTATGTGGCGCAGCAATGCGACTGCCCAGTTTCAGCAACAGCCCAGCGTCACCCCGGTCAACGGCTCGTTCACCATCTCACTCGATGCCAACTCCATTTACTCGATCAGCACGACCACGGGACAGCAGAAGGGCGCGGCTACCTCACCGGCGGCGGCGAATTTTCCCATGCCCTATTACGAGACATACGACCACTATGCCGACTTCAAGTCGGTCGGCTATCGGCCGTACTACCACGACGATATCGCGGGTGGTTTCGAACTCTTCAACCGGCCCGATGGGACGGGACAGTGTCTGCGACAGGTCATCAGTCAGCCAGCGCAGAGCTGGGCTCCGGAAAGCAATCCGTACACCATCGTAGGCAGTACAGCCTGGACGGACTATGAAGTCAGCGCAGACGTTTCTATAGAGACAACCTCCGGTTGGACGTCGCTGTTGGGGCGGATCAGCTCGACGGGAACCGGCTACGGCACCAGTCCAAACGCCTACAGCATGACCATGACTCCGAGCGGAGCCTGCACCCTCTATGCATCGACCACGTCGTCCTCCACCGCAACCACGTTGGCGACCGGACAGGCCACCCTGGCGGCGGGCAGCTGGCACAACATGAAGCTGGTCTTTCAAGGAACTTCGATCAAAGGCCTGGTCGACGGCGCCCAGGTGCTGACGGCAACGGATAGCAAGTACTCCAAGGGAAACGTCGGGCTGGGTACCGCTGCGAAGACCACGGCGCTCTTCGACAACCTGATCGTAAACACCGTGAACGGGTCCAAGCCTGCTCCGACGATTTTCCAGCAGGACGGCCAAAGTCCGCCCGATGGCGGCGCCGGCGGAAGCACGGGCACCGGCGGAACCGGTGGGGCGCCGGGCACCGGTGGAAGTGTGAGCACGGGCGGCAGCTCCGTGGTGGGCGGAGTTCCTGGAAGCGGTGGTACCCGGGTTGCCGGGGGCACGGGCGGGAGTAACGGCAACGGCGGAACCATTGCCGGGGGCGGAACGATTGTGACGGGTGGAACCAGTGGCGGTGGAACCAGCGGCGGGGCCGGCAATGTTGGCCTGGGCGGAACCATCGGCGCGGCCGGTAGTCCGGAAACGGGCGGAGTGACCGGCGTGGCGGGGAACGTGGCCACCGGCGGAACCATCGGCGCGACCGGGAACTCGGGAACGGGCGGAATGACCGGCGCAGCGGGAGACACAGGCGCGGCCGGCCGCGGCGGATCCAGTGGGCAGGCAGGATCCACGGCGGCCGCGGCGGCAGCCTCGGGTTGTTCGTGCGGCCTGAGCGGCACCAGCCATGGCCACCGCAGAGCGGTTCTGGTCGTCGGTTTGGCCGCGATGTTCGTCTTCCGCCGTCGCACGATGTCTGGACAGAAAAAAGTAGTTAGGAACCCAGCCGAGTCAGCGCAGGCCCCTTGCGCCGCAATTTGCTCGCGATGAACGCGAATAGCCCGAGCAAGATCCCCGACGCCACCCCGATGACCGGCCCGGTCAGCAACATCATGAGGCGCGGCGAATCCGGCAAGGGCATGCGTGCCATCATCAGCATCTCTTTCGAGTGTGAAGCAGCGTAGCTGGTGAACAGAAGCACGTGCGCTCCGGTGACCCACACGCAGTTGGCCATGCTCACCAAAAAGCCGTGGAGAAAGTACCGGCCCGCAGCCTTGCGTGCGATGACCGCTGCGCAGACCACGAAGATCGCCAGCCAGAATAGCGGCTCGACCGTCGAGGGGATGACAAAGACTGTGCCCACGCCCATGGCCAGGCCAAACAGCGAAAGCGCAAGGATGAGTTTGCCGTTCACTGGATTCCTCCTGCCAGATTTCCCACGCGAGAGAAATCATGCCACAGGTGAGCGAGCGCTTCACTCATCCTGTATCGTCGGCGGAATCGCGCAATTGTTGCGCGTTGGTGCTGCCTTGCCGAGTGACAGGCTAGTGCTAGCTTGATGAACATGGCAACCATCGGGATTATCGGCGCGGGTAAGATTGGCAGCCAACTGGCTCGGCTTGCTGTGAAGAACGGGCACAAGGTGGTAATCGCCAACTCGCGCGAGCCGGCGACACTGTCGGGCTTGGTCGCGGAGCTGGGACCGAACGCGCGCGCCGCGACCGCCAGAGAGGCCGGAGCCGCCGGCGAGATTGTCGTGGTGACAGTGCCGCTCAAGAACTACCGGGCTATTCCGGTCGAGCCTTTGGCGGGAAAGGTCGTGATCGACACCAACAACTACTACCCGCAGCGGGATGGCCACATGGCCGAGCTCGACAACGAGTCGACCACCACGGCCGAGCTTCTGCAGGCGCACCTTCCGACTTCCAAGGTCGTCAAGGCGTTCAATCACATCTACGCTGCCGAACTCACCACTCACGGACAGCCAGCCGGCAGCAAGAACCGCCGCGCCTTGGTCATCGCGGGAGACGATCCGGCGGCCAAGGCCACGGTCAGCCGGCTCATCGATCAATTTGGTTTCGACGTCGTGGACGCCGGCCTGCTCAAGGAAGGCTGGCGCATCCAGCGCGACACTCCCGGCTACGGTCCGCGGCGCAATGCCGAGGAACTTCGTCGGGATCTGGCGGCAGCCAAGCGCTATGCGGATCGGTAGCGGCGCCACGCGGGGCGAAGGAGCAGACCTCGTCCCGATCTACGTCAACTACCCCTATGGTCTACTGCGGGCGCGGGGATCCATCGGACGGTGGCACGTCCTGGCCGCGCAGTGCCTTGTCGCCAGGGCGCTGGAGCACGTCGGGCGAGTTCACCAGCAAGGCGGCCCCCAGCGAATTCCAGGTAAACTTCTTGACCACCCGCAGGTCGGTCTGCCTCTCCAGCCACAGTCCGTGGAACACGGGAAAAATGAGCACCACGGTCGGACGATAGCGCCGGACCAGGCGCAATAGGGCGCTGGGCGACTGGGTCACCGGGTACTCGTTGGTGTCGTTGATGAGGCCGTAGGGATCGATCATGCGATCCCGGGTCAGATAGCCGAGCGTGCCCACCTCGGCGGCCAGGAAGACCTGTCCGGGCTTCAGGTTCTGCTTCATCCAAGCCGCCACGGTCTCGTACCGGTGATGCCGCTGGCCCAGCCAGTAATCCTGGTCGATACCTGCGGCCCAGGACAGCGTGTGCATCCCGGTGAGCGCGAGCATGACCAGACCAGGCACGAGAGGAAGCAGGATGCGCCCCTGCGCGCCACAAAAGCCGCCACGCCAGGCGGCGGCCCTGACCAGCCATCCGATCGAGCCGAGCACCAGCAGAACGCTGGAACCGAGGATGAGTGGATACATGTGCCAGTGCTGCACCGGCGGTGGGCCGATGCTGGCGTAGCCGAGAAAGAGCAGCACGGCGAAGATCAGGTAGGCGCGCAGTTCGGGCAGGTGGCGAAGCAAGAGCAGGATTCCCGAGGCCCAGCCCAGCAAGGCCAACGCAAACATGACCGAGGGGGAGAGCGCGGGGAACAGCGTGGACAGGGGCTGTTCGGCGGCATGGTGGAGGTAGTGGCCGAGGTACTCCCCGAAACTGGACGACGCGCGCTTGGCAAGCAGCGTCTGGGGAAGGCACGAACCGAAATAGAGAGTCGCGGCTACCAGCCACGGCGCCACGGTGGCGAAACACACCAGCAACTCGCGTCTGGGGAATTTGCGCCCCCGCAGTCTGCTCTCGATGAGCAGAACCGGAAGCAGCAGGGCACCGTCGTACCGGCACAGGATCGTCAGGCCCAGGCAGAGACCGCAGAGCAGGGGGCGGCCCAGTTGGTGCGCCCGGAGCGTGGCCAGAACCAAAGCCACGAACAGATTGGTCTCGAGCGCCAGCCAGTTGTGGCCGCCAGCCAGTCCGGCCCATGCGAGAAGGCCAAGCAGCAGCGCCAGCACCGGCGAGAATCGCCGCGCCATCGAGTACAGCATGAGCCCTTGCAGCGAGAGGGCAGCGGCGCCCAGCGCGATCGCGGCGGTCGGGAGCACGTCGCCAGCCACCAGGTAGACCAAGGCCAGCAACAGCACGTGCAAGGGTGAGGTGGCGCCCAGCACGCGCTCGCCCAGGTTGAAAACGAATCCTTCTCCCGCGCCAAGGTGGCGGGCGTAGACGAACGTGATGAACGCATCGTCGTGCCGCAGGCCACGGCAGAGCCAGAAGGTGGCTTCAGCAGAGGTCGCGACCAGCGCAGCGACGGCCAGGCTCTTCCAGGGCAAGCGAAGCTCGACAGTGTACGCGTGAGCGATACAAGCACGGGCCTGGGCGGCCAGCGGGTTGACAGCGCGGCGCACGCGAGCCGTAGCGAGCCCGCCGGCGGGTGGGCGAAGCGCTGAGGTCAAGGGAGCGGTCACTTGAAGGCCGTAATCTACGCCACAATTGGGCTGCGGTGAGCTCCGAAGCTGTTCGTGACGCCGCCGCTTCCGAGGTGTACCGTAGCTTCCAGAAGGTCGAAGAGACTGTCTCGCGATCAACCAGCCCTGTCCGGAGCGCAACGGAGGAACGATGAAGGCCAAGAAAGAAGATCATCTCATCGTCGGCGTCCACATCACCGATCGAGTCAAGCACGCGCCTGACGTGCAGAAGGTCCTCACCGAGTACGGCGACCACATCAAGACCCGACTCGGGATGAACGATAGGGTCTTGGACCATACCGGCCCCGCCGGCCTCATCCTCCTACAGATGGTGGGTGAGGAGGCGCGGGCGGACGCGATGATGCGCAAACTTAAAAAGATCCGAGGCGTGGACGCAAAGAAGATCATCTTCAAGCACCGCTGAGGGCGCCGCCACGGCAATGATTTAGTCTGCCCACCCAGGGCTTCTACTGAGCGGGTTCGACCACGGAGCTGCCGTCGAGATTGACCGCGGTTTGCGCGAGCAGCCGTCCGTTGATCGACGCCCCGTTCGCAGCGTGACCGAGGTTGGGACAAGATGACACCCTCGCAATGCGCCGTCGTGCCGAGATCCACGAGACCGGCAACCTGCCAGAAGATATTCTTGGACTGTGCTCCATCTGCCAGGAGGATCTTCGTGCCGCTGCTCATGGTGAGATTCTGGGCGACCTGGAACATCCAGACGTCGCTCGCAGTACCCGTGAGGGTGATATCCGTCGGGATTAGGAGCCCAGTGCCCCATTGGTAGACGCCTAATGGCGCCGCGTTCACTCACCCTGCTGTGCCGTGACCTCGACGTGCATGTGGCTACGGATGAAGTTCCGACGGCGTGCAGACCGTCACTTCCAGTTTTCCGTAGCGTCGGACATGGGGTGGGTCGCCCGAGGGAGACACCAGGAAGTTGCGGCCTTTGGGATAGTAGCTGCGGAATACCTGCAAACCTGCACCGTCGAATGCGCCCGGATCCCATTTGCATTCGATGGCATCGACCTGGTCGCGGCGGCGCACCATAACGAAGTCCACTTCGCAACCCGATTTGTCGCGCCAGTAGCGCACGGGCGTCTCGGGGAAATGGGCTTGCAGATGTTCCAAAACCACATGTTCCCAGAGCAAGCCAAGATCGTCGTGTCGCAGCGGATCCCAACCCCGCGCGAAGCTGACGAATCCAGTGTCGAAGCCATAGACCTTGGGCATCTTCACGATTTCTTTCTGGCCGCCACCGTGAAAGGGCCGGACCAGCGTGATTGCGTGAGTGATTTCCAGGGCGCGCAGATGGCTCTCTACTGTGGGGCGGGTGATGCCAACGGACGCTGCCGTCTTAGTGATTTCAAGTTGTCCACCGCTCTGGCGCAAGACGTATTCGAAGAGCGCGCTGAAGCGGTTCAGGTCGCGGAAACCAAACAAGCGCTGGATGTCCCGGGCGAAAAAGGAATCCATCCACTCCCGGTAGAGAGCCGGCCGTTTGGCGTCGGCGAGAAGCGCGGCAGGCAGTCCACCATGGTAGAGGCGCTGGGGCAACGGCACGCCAAAGGCGGCAAGTTCGCCCCACAACACCGGCGGCAGGTGGATCGTGCGTTTCCGACCGGTGAGCGTGTCACGGAACTTCTTGCTCGCCGCGAGCGTCGAAGAACCCGTGGCGAGGATCTTGAGCTTGGGGAAGACGTCGGCGCCAATCTTCAGGAGTCGCGCGGGGTCGCGCAGCTGATGGATTTCGTCAAAGACCACGACCGGCTTTGTGCACGAGCGAAAGAATAGCTGCGGATCGCGGGTCATGTCCTCGACAGCAGGCAGGTCGCAGTTGACATAAAGAATTCGCTCCTTGCCCAGGCTTTCGGCCAGTGTGGTCTTGCCACAGCGCCGGACGCCGCAAAGCCAGGCGATGGGAGCCTCGGTCCAGAACTCCTCGATGCGTCGCAACCAGAAGGGCCGTTTGACCATGCTATGATAACTATACGTAGAGACCAACTAAATGTAAAGTACGATAGCAGAGCGCGGCCGAGGCACGTGAGGTCGTGGAGGTAGTGGTCGAGTGGGTCAAACTGGAGGACGTGCTTGGAAAGACGGTCTACGCCCATAGTCAAATGGTCTACTATGCGGCGCGCCCACGCGCCTGCCGCATTTATGAACATGTCACTCTGAATATGTCACAGGCACCACCCGCGCGGCACCACCCGCGCGCACCGCCGGCCCAAGAAGCGGCCATGCCGGTTTTGCGGAAGATGGTTCTGGCCTGACAAACGAGTGGGCGTAGTATTCAAATCTGTCTTCAGAGGTCGTCTGGGCCCCGAGGGGCTGGGACAACCTTGGCGGTCCAACCGGTCTTCCCTGAGGAATCCAGTCGGCCGAAGGCCGGGTAGCACGGTGGCATGGCCAGCACCGTCGGCGCCCTCTTCGCCCAATTGGCGTTCTCAATCGTGACGTAAAAATCACGGCCGGCCGGCGTTTGAGGGCTCACGCTGAGAAAGAGCACGCCCGGCGCAGGACTCGGTGTGTCGTGTTCGTCGTCGAAGCGGATGATGAAGTTGTCCCGTGTGCACGACTTCTCAGACACCGTCTCTAGCGCGCCATCCTTCATGAATCGAGCGTCGACGTAGATCTTCCCCGCGAAACCTGCGTATTGGCGAACACATGCCGCATCCAAGCCAAGGGGCTGTTCCTCCTGGCTCGTGACTGCTGCCCGCAAGGCGACTATTGAAATCCCGCAATAGTCAATTCCGGCACCCGCCTCGCCTCGACTCATTTGCGCATTTCGATGCGCACATGCTGTGAGGACCACGACGCCGCCCGCGAACAGGGCTGCAGAGACTCTCATGATCACTTCTTCTTTGCTTCAAAATGAAGCAGTCCCTGCCGGTCAATCGTCATCTGGATGACTTGATTGGTTCTTGGATTGACCTCGATGTTATCGAACCTCTTCGCCATCAGGTGACCGACTCGCAATTCCGGTACGAGTGTCGCTAGTTCGGCCGCAAAGCTGCTGCTTCTGCAGCCCAAGATGTCGACGTGACCAATCGCGCTTCCTTTCAGTGCCTGGGCCAACTGTGATGCTGTGATTCTGACTCCTGGTGCTGGAATCAGAGCATTCGAGTTTTGATCGGCATGTCCGTAGTACACTACTTGCGTGTAGCGTCCAGAGCGGATCGCAGTGGTTATCTGCTGAAGATCGCTGACCAAGAAAAACCGGGCAGCCATGATGTTCGCATCACCACCCACAAAACCCGCGAGGGCATTCCTCAGAGCTTTCTCGAACGAGCCTTGGTTATGGCGGGTCAACGTGAAGGTCTGTCCGATACTCCGACCTGCCACATCCTTCAGGGGCATTTTGGGAGGAACCCCGTAGATGCAAACTACCCTCGGAAGATCGGAAGGCACGGGCCCAAGGGACGGCGACTCGGTCATCTAGACTCCTCCAATTTACGGGTTAAGCGTCGCTAGGCGGAAGCTCGATCGCCCGCGCGAAAGCGGCCTTGACAAGATTCTTCCCGAGCCTGTGTGCAGCATATCCTACCTATGCTGCACACGTCCACAGGCGAATCAAAGCGGTCAAAGCGCTCTTTTGAGGCCATAGACGAATCAAGATAGAGTCCCAGCAAATGGTGTGAATCCACAGCCGCGACGGCGACGCTGGCGGCAGGGTTGACGAAGGTCACCGAGTTCTCCTACACCGAAGGTTGCAAAACGACCGATGAGGAGAGACCCGATGACCAAGACCAAGATAGATGCGATGGAAGCGGCAAGCAATGCGATCCAGACGAACCACAGCGGCATGCTGCTGCAGACCCTGGCACGTGCGTTGGGCCCGATCTTCCCACAAGACCTTCTTTTGCCACGTGGGCCAAGATATAGCGTAGGCGAGCATGTGCGGCCCTGTCGTCGGCGACGACGATGGAACGGTAGCGCCGCGACCACAGGCGATCACGCCACAGGTGGAGGCGCCCGGCCTCCTTGGCGATGTTGGCGTTCACGAACTGCATGAACTTCGCGAGCTGGCCGGCGTTGGACGGTGACAGGAGAAAATGCGCGTGTGTTGAGACGAGCACGAAGGCATGAATGGCCATGCCGTACAGACCTTGGGCCTTGCCGATGACTCCGAGAATGATCTCGGTCAGCTCGGGCGAGGGTTTAAGGAGCAGCCTGCCCTGGATGGTGCGGGTGGTGATCTCGACGAGCGAACCAGCGGGTACGAAGCGGAGCGGTCTGGGCATACATAATTGTCGGCAACGGCACAGCAAGGTTGCCTGTGTTCAGCCTACATTCACCTCATCGCCCTCGCGCTTGCCGCATTTCTGAATATGTCACAGGCACCACCGGCGCGGACGTTCACAGCGACCGGTAGCATGATACCGTGGAACGTGGAATCTGGACATGCTTCCCTTGCCTCACGCCTGCGGCTTTTGCTCTAGCATCTTGTTCATCTCCTGCAGTGCCTGGTAGCCGACAAAAATCCCACACGCGAACAACGCGTGGAACGCCACGGCGAACCACCCCTTCTCCGCGACAAATATGAATGAATCGAGAACGAATAGTCCGAGCCCGATGATGATCGGCATGGACTTCCGCCTGAGTCCGAAAAGACCGAACAGCGCGAATACGCCGCTGATGCAGAAGCTACTCAGTAGTGCGATGACGAGGCCGCCCCCATCTGACTTGAATGCCAGCGCGTCCACCACTCGCGTGACGCCGAGTCCAAGGTAGAATGACCAGTTCGCGAAATGCACCAGGAAGGTATTCGCCAGGCTGAGTACGGCGATTCAGTAGAAGCACCGAACGCCGTACGGAGAGAGAAAGACCTCACCAAGGTTGACCTTCTTCTCGTGAGATCCGCTACAGGCGACCACGATGTTGCGCGCCGGTATCCGAATCTCCCGCGCGATCGGTACCGAATAATTCGCCCGCGGCAAGCAACCTGCACAGCGCGATTGCCGACAATCCCGGCATGTCCCTTCCCCGCGCCATCGTCCCAGGCCGCCGCTACATGATCACCCGTCGCTGTTCCGAGCGCCGCTTCTTCATGCGCCCGGACCGCGAAACCAACAACGCCTTCATCTACTGCCTCGCCCTCGCTGCTCGCAAAGCCAGCATCAGCATTGTTTGCGTCGGCACCCTCGCAAACCACTACCACGCCGTCGTCGTCGACAACCACGGCCGGCTGCCCCAGTTTCTCGAACACTTCCATAAGCTCTACGGCAAGCACCAGAACGCCCTTCGGGGCAGGTGGGAGGCGTTCTGGGCCAGCGAGCAGACTTCCGTGGTCGAGCTGGTCAAGGACGAGGACGTGCTTGCAAAGATGGTTTACGCCATCGCCAACCCGGTCACGAGCCACTTGGTCCAGAGGGTTCATCATTGGCCAGGTGTGGAATCGTTGAGTGCCATCGGCCACAACTGGCCTCTGACCGCAACCAAGCCCATTCGCTTCTTCGACCCCGAAAATGGCGACCTACCCAATGCAATCGACCTGCACTTCCGCCGCGCGCCCGGCTTCGAGCGCCTGAGCCACGTCGAGTACTCCAAGCTCCTGCGCGACAAGGTTGCCGAGGCAGAAGAGAAAGCCGCTGCCGAGCGCCGCGAGAAGGGAATCAAGCTTTTCGGCCGCAAGGGCGTCCTACAACAGCACTGGAACTCGCATCCGGGCACACGCGAGCCTCGCCGTGGACTCTCGCCGCGCGTGGCGTGCAAGAATACCTGGGCGCGGATCGAGGCCTTGCAGCGCAATCAGGCCTTCATCGACAGGTACCGCGAAGCCCGCACCGACCACCTGGCTGGCCGCGAGGCCATCTTCCCTGCCGGCACCTGGTGGTTGCATCGTTTCGCCGGCGTGAAGTGCGCCGAGTTGGGCGCCACCGCCCCGCCGAGCTGAGCAACGGTAGCTACCGGCTTCTTCCGCGGCGCCTCGCCAGCGACGGCCTCTGCCTTCGGTGCGCAAACGTGGTGGCGATCACGTCTGCTGTCCGTCGAGACACGCACGTGCCGACGTGATGAGTGGCCTGCCACCGGGCAGATCCGGGTCACCAGCGCCGCGCTATCGAGGTCAACATCGGTGCGGCGCTATCGCACTCAGCGCGTCCGAAATCCCGCGCTATTGCGAGTTCATCTCCACCCTACGTCCCCACCCCCACCGGCGGCGGCACGGGCTGTCCCGACACGCGCTCGCGCACGGCTCCCACGATGTCCAGGCCAGTCGCGGCTTTCAGTTGTTCGCTCATCGCAATCAGCTTGCCCGCCAGATCGCCGCTGCCTCCGTTGCCGCCGATTCCGCCCAGCACAGTCAGACGATCCACCTTTAGATCGCCGGCGCTGCTCATCACGATGCGCATCAGCCCGTCCACCTTCTGCATGAGGAACACCTGGCGGGCGTTGTCGCCCACGCGGCGCCAGGTGGTGGCGATCTCTTGCATGGCAGCGGCGGTGGCGCGGCCTTGCTCGACGATGCGCGCGGCTTCGCCCTTTGCCGTGGCCTCGGCTGCCGCCTTCTGCGCACGCGCCGGTTCCAGCACGTCAGCTTGCAGTTGGCGGCGCACTTGCTCAACGCGCGCCTTTTGCACGTCCAGTTCAGCCTGGGCACGTGCCAACTTGGAAGCCACCTGGCCCTTGGCCTCGGCCACCATGGCCACGGCCTTGGTCTGCGCATCGGTCACCCGCCGGGCCATGTCCGCGCGCAAAGTCCCCAGTTGCGCGTCCAAGCGCGAGACCTCGGTGGTTTGATGGTTCTGCGCCGATTGAATGGCCGAGTCGGCCTTGTTGCGGGCCTCGGCAATGGCGGCGTGCTTCTGCACCTCGGCCGATTGTTTGCGACCGATGCTGTCCAGGTAGTTCACGTCGTCGGACACGTCCTGAATCTTCAGGGTGTCCAGCTCCAGTCCGATGTGGCGCAGATCCTCTTCGGCTTCAGTCAACAGCGACTGCGCGAACTTGATCTTGTCGGCATTGACCTCTTCGGGAGTCAAGGTGGCCAGCACGCCACGCAGGTTGCCTTCCAGGGTTTCCTTGGCCACCGCCATGATGCGCGCGCGGTCCACGCCCAAAAATCGTTCGATGGCATTGTCGAGCATGGGTTGCTCGCCCGCGACCTTCACGTTGGCGATGCCGTGCACGTTGAGCGGAATGCCGCCTTTGGAATAGGCGCCCGTCACCGCCAACTCGATGGGCATGTTGGTCAGGTCCATACGGTCCACGGCTTCGACTAATGGCCGGCGCACGCGGCGGCCGCCCTTGATGATCTGGTAGCCCACCACGCGGCCATTGGCCAACACCCGGCGAGCGCCCGAGAAGATGAGCACTTCATTGGGTTGGCAGATGTAGAGCAGGCGAGTCATAACGATGAGCAAGACGATGCCGGCCACCACGCCGACGCCGATGAGCAAGCCGAGGCTGGTCATGGCCGCACCTCCTTGCTGCCCGAGACCCGCAGTCAGCAGGCTGGACTGCTTGGCGCGCCAGCAGCGCCGTGATGTCCACGCCGGTGGTGGAAAAGAGCGTGCGCAGTACCTCGGCCACAGCAGCCGGGTAGGACGCGGCAAAGCGGGGCAGGGCTTGCCCGTCGCCGCCGTCAATCAAATGCACGGGGCCCAGCTTGATGCGCTGGACGGCATCGACCACGATGGTGGTGATGTCCTCGATCTTGTTGATGAGGAACATGTCTTGCGCCGACGGACCGGCCTTGGTCCACGCGTCGGCCACCAATCCCAATGACTCGGCGGTGGCGCGGCCGTTTTCCGCGGTGGGTGCGGCGGCGCCGGCCGCGGCCAGGGCTGCGGCTTCGCGCTGAATGTCGGCCGGCACCACCACGTCGCTCTGCAAGCGCAGAGCCTCAAGTTCGCGGCGCACGCCCTCCAGGTCTTGCATCGCGACCGCGTGGGCGGCCAGCGCGCCCGCCTCGGCCCGTTCCTCCATGGACTTGGCCTCGGCTTCCAGTTCGGCGGCAATGCGGCGGACATCATTGCGGCGCTGGGCGATGGTGCGCTCGGCCTCGGCCTCGGCCACTTTCGCGCGCATTTCGGCCGCTGCGGCTTCCTTGGCTGCTTCGTTGCGCGCGTTGGATTCGGCGATTTCCGCTTCCTTGACCACCTGGGCGATCTGGCCGCGCCCGATGCTGGCCAGGTAGTTGGCGTCGTCGGTGACATGCTGGATCTTGAGCACGTCCAGGTGCAGACCCAGCTTGGCCAGGTCGTGCTCCACTTCTTGCGAGAGCGATTCGGCGAACTTCAGGCGATCCTCGTTGACCTCCTCGGGGGTCAAGGTGGCCAGCACGCCGCGCAGGTTGCCCTCCAGGGTTTCTTTTGCCACTTGCTGGATGTCGCCCGGGCCGCGGCCCAAGAAGCGCTCCACCGCGTTCATTACGACTTTCGGGTTCGACGAAATCTTGATTATGGCGATGGCGCGCACCCGCAGCGGGATGCCCACCCGGGTGTAGGCGCCGTTGATGGACACGTCGATGGGGATGCTGCGCATGTCCATGCGCTCGACGGTTTCGATGATGGGCAGACGCATGGCCCAGCCGCCGGTCACTACGCGATAGCCGACCAGCGAGCCATCTTCAGTGCGCCGGCGGCGACCAGAAATGACCAGGAGCTGATTGGGCCGGCAGATGTAGAGAAAGCGGCTGATGATTCCCAACACAATCAGAAACGCGGCCCCAATCGCCAGTCCCGCTACTGCGGCTGCCACAGGATTCGTTGTCACATCAGCCAGGTCAGTCACGATTCCTCCTTCCCAGAATCTTGGTTGTCGCCCGACAAAGACTTGAGCGCAGCGGGCGTGGGCTCGACCACAGCGGTAAGGCCGCGCATGCCCACCACCAACACCGTGCTTGCGGCCGGAATTTCGGTTTCAAGATCGGTTTCGGCCAACAGGTCAGTCTCCACGCCGCCGATCGACAAGCGGATCTTGCTGCGCTGGCCCCGTCGCAGCGGGAGCAGCAGCTTGCCTTCGCGGCCGATGTGGCTGCTGGCCTCGGGCAGCACGCCCACGGCATCGCGGCTCAGGCGGCCAAGCGCCCAGCTCGCACCCCATCCCGAGCCCACGCCGCCGGCTGTGGCCAGAATGGGAACCAGCGACGCAGGGGTTCCGCCCAGGGTCAGGGCCAGGCCAGCCAGGCCGAAAAAGGTCACGCCCCAGGTCCAGAAGCGCAGGCTCAAGAAGGGAAGCCGCGCGGCCCATTCGTGGTGTCCCCCGTGAACCGCGTCGTCGTGAACATCGCCGTCATGGACATCGTCGACGTGGGCATCGCCGCTGTCGTGCCCGCCGAACATGGAGGCGCCCAGCACGACGCCGCCGGCAAGGAAACACACGATGTAGGCAGAGAGCATGAGCTCGACTGTGAAGGATCAAATCACGAACCGGCCGCGCAATCCAGTGCGGAGGGAAGTCGGCTTTTTCACCACAGAGAGCACAGAGAACACAGAGGTCGGAGAAGAAGGAAGGGGGGCGGATCGGACAACACGCAATACAGTGTAGCGCACGGGACGATCTACGACTGGACCGAAATGAGATCGCCGGCCAGACCAGCCAGTTCACTCAGGCTGCGACGTTGCCAGTACACCGTGGGGCTGGAGAGAAAGACCACGCGATAGCGACCCTCGGCCGGCTGTTCCTGCACGGTGCGGATCCACCACGCAAAACTTTGCAGACAGGAAGAGTTCATGAATTCGAGCCGGCGCACGTCCACGTTCACCTGGGCCAGCGCGCGTCGCTGGGTTTCTGCGTGCAGGCTGCGCAAGAATCGGTCGAGATGTCCCTTCATCATGAAGTCGGCCGTTCCGCTCAGGGCCACTTCCATGCGCTGCCCACGCACATTGGCCTCGGCGCTGAAGTCGTCTTCCCGGACGACATCCTGCCAGGAATCATCCATGCCGGTCGCTGGTTGGGGCGCCGAATTCGCGACGTTCGTCACAGAGTCTCCTCCTCAGCCAAACCCCGCACGACTGAAACCCTGTGCAGGTGAGGTTGGCTTCTGAGTTCGAAGACTGGAACCACCATAGTGTCCCATCGGGCTCCGACGGAGAAACTTGAGCGATTTTCCGTCGGAGAAGGCCTGTTTTGAGTTGGCGGTCCATGGGTTCTGGTGGCGCCGCGAGTCATGGGAGTGGACGGGCTTGCCGTGCATCGGTCATAGTCAGGGCTGACGTGGCATTGCAGGGCAAACATGCGCGGCGCAGCTAGCCAACGCTTCGGCGCGCCCATTTCATTGATCTTGGCCCTGGTCTTCCCGGCCATGATCGGGGCTGCCCTGGCCCTGGCCTATTACGGGTTCAAGCACGCCGAGGACGTGTCCCGCCCCATCGAGCAGCTTTTTCGCCAGGAATCGCAGGATTTCGCCGACGATCTGGCCAAGGCCGTGGAAGCCCGCATCGACAAGGAGTCGGTCTCTCTGTTCGACAAGATCGCGGAGGTCAAAGACGATCCGGTGTCGGCCGACCCCTGCGATATCGATCCAGGCCCAGGAATCGAGTCGTTCGTGGTGCTGACGGCGGCCAAGAAAGTGGAATGCACCTGGCCCAAAGTGCGCGAGCCCCAGGTGTCGTCTTCCAAGCACAAGGCTCCGCCGGAACCGCCGGTGGCCCGCAATCCTTGGGCGGGCAAGATCAAGAATCTCGGCTGGGCACAGGTGGGCGTGGGCAACTTCGCCTACCACCACGAGTTGCTCGACGGGGGCGGTTCTGTCTTGCTTGCCTACGCGACGCGCCACACGGAAAGTGGGCAAGCCTTCCACGTGGTGGCCAGCCTCAAGCTGGACTTCATGGGGAAGCACTGGTCCGAGGAGGAACTGGCCCGACTGCGCAAGAACCGACGGGTGGCCATCGTGGACGAGAACAACACGTTGGTGGCTGGCTCGGCCCTGGGCGGCCCGGAAGCCCGTCCCGGCGGGCGGTTTTTTTACGAAGGTCCCTTTGGCAAGGCTCTGTACCGCTGGCGTATTCAGATGATCCCGCAAAACGCCGAGGCGTTTCGCGCCCAGTGGGAGCGGACCAAGGGAACCCGCCGCCTGCTCATCTTGTTGTCCACGGTCATCATCGCCGTGGGCCTGGGGATCGTGTGGCTGGCCGTGGTGGCCGAGCGCCGAGCCTCACGCATGAAGAGCGATTTCATCGCCAACGTTTCGCACGAGCTGAAGACGCCGCTTTCTTTGATTCGCATGTTCGGTGAGCTGGTGGCCACGGGCCGGCACAAAGACGATCGCACCGCGCGCGAATATGGCGGCATCATCACGCGCGAATCGGAACGCCTGTCGCACCTCATCGACAACGTGCTCGACTTCGCCCGGCTGGAGCGGGGCAAGGCCAGCTACAACTTCTCCGAGGGCGATCTGGCCGAGGTGGTGGAGCGCGCGCTGGACGTGTGCCGCTACCGCCTGGACAAGGAGAAGATGAAACTGGAGACCGCCTTCGAGCCCGAGTTGCCTGGTTTGCGCATGGACGACAACGGCATCACGCTGGTGACGCTGAATCTGGTCGACAACGCCATCAAGCACGCCGCCGAGGGAGGCAAGGTGCTGGTGACTCTGCGGCGCGCGCCGGGCTTTGTGGTGCTGGGCGTGCGCGACTTCGGCCCCGGCGTGCCTCGCGACGAGCACAACCGCATTTTCGAGCGCTTCTATCGATCGCAAAGAACGCGCGCGCGCAACGTGCGCGGCAGCGGCATCGGCCTGTCTTTGGTCAGGCACATCGTGGAGGCCCATGGAGGCCGTGTGGTGGTCACCAGCCCGGTGGAAAGCACGCGGCAAGGCCCCCCGGGCTCGCTCTTCGAGGTATTCTTGCCCGCGCCCGTCGCTGCCGGCGTCCGATCTGGCGTCGAACCGACAGAAGCAGCCGTCGAATCATGAACAACAACCTCACCCCCAATCATCTGCCAGCCGTCCGGCGGCGCATTCTCGTCATCGAGGATGAGCCCGACATCGCGCGCGGTCTGTCCGACGCCCTGGAATTCGAACAGTTCGAGGTCTCGACCACCGGCTACGGCCGCGAGGGGATCAAGATGCTGCAGGAACGCGGCGCAGACCTGGTCATCCTCGATCTCATGTTGCCGGACATCAACGGGTTCTCGGTGTGCGAGGAGATGCGGCGCAGTCACCCGGTGGTGCCCATCATCATGCTCACCGCGCGCTCGCAGGAGACCGACAAGATTCGCGGCCTCAAAGCGGGCGCGGACGACTACGTGACCAAGCCTTTCTCAATAGGCGAGCTGGTGGCGCGTATCAACGCCATCTTCCGTCGGCTGCACCGTTCGGTCCCCGTCGACGAAGCGGTTTCCATCGGCGCGGTCACCGTCTACCCGCGCCGCCACGAGTTGGTGCGCAAGGGAAAGACCATTGCGCTGTCCTTCTATGAGGTCGAGCTGGTGCGGCTGCTGCACGAACGGGCGGGCGAGCCGGTGAGTCGGGAAGAGATCCTGGAAAAGATCTGGGGCGTCTCCGGGCACAGCCAGACCCGGGCGGTGGACAACTTCGTGGTCAAGCTACGCAAGAAGATCGAGGAAGACGCCTCGACCCCGCGCCACATCGTGACCATCTACGGAATCGGTTACAAGTTGGTCGCGTAGGCTCGTCGGCCGCGGTCCGCATCACTCCATCGCCGACGCGACTCTGTAGATCGCCACACTTCCCTGAACGAAAATTCGTGCCAGGCCCGGCGCTGCGTTCGGATCAAAGCCAAGCAGAAGCTGCTCCTGTGGGCCGACAAAGAGATAGTCAGCCCCTAGTTCGCGCAATGTCCCGTGTTCAGAAGGCGTGAATTGACGGGCCGCCAGCAGGCGACGCACACGCGTCAGGATGGAATTGTAGTGTGGAGTCACGCTGTGATGGCCGACCAACGACGAGGCGCTGGTGTACTTGCTGATGCGCCCAGCAACCGGCGGCACGGCCAACACCACCGTGCCAGGCCGCAGCTTCTTGTCGAGCCAGCCCAGCGCCGCGACTTCGTCGGCGGTGGCGTAGTAGTTGTGAGTATCGGCCGTGCCCGTGAACGGCTGGGAAGAGTAGGCCACGCCGCCTATGTTGCTGATCACCAGCAGAGTGGCAACTGCGGCCATGAACAGCCCGCGGCGGAAGCCTCGCAGCTTGAGGCGCAATGAGAAAGCGAACAGCACCAGCGGCGCAAACAGAGGGATGCTGTTCTGCGGGCTGAACCCGAGTGCCGGAATGATGCTGCCCAGATGGACGCAGAAGAAGATCCCGACAAACCAGACAAGAAGAAACCGTTCAATCAGCGAAAGCGGATTACTTCTGAATTGCAGGATTCTTGCCATGGCCAGCAGTCCGATGCTGCCGTAGGCGAACATCTGAACGTGGGGCGATGGCATGAATTGAATATTGTGTCCCTGTTGTGACCAGTATTTGAAAATCGGATGGTATTCAAAAAGCCAGATTGAATACACCAGCGCTGGCAACGCCATTGCCAGCGGGATCACGCGCAACGCGCTGGCGCGCCAGTCAAAATGCCGGATGGCTTCGCTGACGACAAACACCGGAATCACGACCGCGAGCGAGATGAGGTCGTAGGGTCGGACAAAGCCACTGACGAGAAAGATTGCTCCCGAGGCGACATACAGCCACACGGATTGGTCGCGCATTTCGGCCAGGAGAAACAGCGCAAACCCGATGAGCAAGAGACCGTGGGGCAGGGAGAAGTGCGGGTTCAGCATGAGCTGCTGAAAGGGAATCAAGCCGGTCCACAGGTCGGGCGTCAGCTTGAACGTGGTCTCACGCGACAGAAGATCGTGGGCGCCTGCGAACCAGAAGAACGCACCAAACCCGCCGCCGAAAATGAACACGCACAGGGCGGCCAGCCGTTTCGAGAGGCTAGGCAAAGCAACCAGGGACAGCAGCGTGAAGCCGAAAGCCAAGAAGAAGACGCCGGCAAAACGCCAGACCTGGTAGACGGCGTTCTCCGAAAGATGAAACACGCGCATGGCCCGCCCGACGGCGAGAAACTGGAGATTGACAAAGGCACCGGAGTTGGGCGTGGCAGTCAGGCGGTTGTTGAAGACGATGTTCCCGTCGTAGGCCTGACGAATGAACGAGAAATACATGTTCTGGTCGGTGGTGTGGCCCACCTGACCGAGAAAAGTCGCCGTCGGCGGCTTGTTGGCTTCGGCGAAGTGGTAGGGCAGGTAGCTCTCGAAGAAAGCCGCCAACACAACGCAGAGAACCGCGAGAAAGAGGCCTAGCCTGGGGTGTCTAGTGGCTTGCATGAGATCGAGTCTGTTATCCCCATCAGTCCATCGGTGCCCCGCCGTAGCTCCGAGGTCACGCTCGGAGCAGCGCCCGCGCCTTTTTCAGGACACTTGCCCGCGCTGGGCGCGGCGGGAAGGGTTGGCCAACTGCTGCACAATATCTCTGCAGCGTGGACACCCGGACATCGGCACCCGCCTCGAGCTTGCTCACAACCGACGCCGCCGTGCCCATCCTGGCCGCGACCAGAGTCTGGCTGAACCCCAAAGCCGTGCGCTTGGCCGCCAAGATACGAGCCAGGGCACGCCGACGCTCAGCCTCGGCAACAAGGTCGGGGAACCGCGGGTTCTTCCGCGCGCGTTGCGAAATCACTTCGTCCCAGAAATCCCTCGCCATCAAGAACAGTATTACGCTTCAAGGCGATGGCGTCAAGACCATAGCTTAAACGCTATGGCTGGCGTCCTCCACGCTCACGCCAGTCCCTCAGTCGGGAGTCTGCCAACTCTCAGGAGATCCAGTTATACCAGTTGTCGCCCCTCGACCGTCGACTGTAAGCTCCCCTCATGACCGTACGTGTTCGCATCGCGCCTTCCCCGACCGGCGATCCCCATGTGGGCACCGCCTACATCGCCTTGTTCAACTACGTGTTCGCCAAGCACCATGGCGGGCAGTTCATCCTGCGCATCGAAGACACCGACCGCACGCGCTCGACGCCGGAGTCCGAGGCAGCCATCCTGCGCGCCTTGCGCTGGGTGGGGCTGTCCTGGGACGAAGGGCCGGACGTGGGCGGCCCCCATGGTCCCTATCGCCAATCCGAACGCGCCGACATCTACCGGCGCGAGGTCGCGAGGCTGGTCGCCTCGGGCGCGGCCTATCGCTGCTTCTGCACCGCCGAGCGGCTGGACAAACTGCGCGCCGAGCAGAAGGGCAAGTCGGGTTTCATGGGCTACGACGGCCACTGTCGCGGCCTGGACCGGGCTGCCTCGGACGCGCGGGCCGCGGCGGGCGAGCCCTTTGTCGTCCGCCTGGCCATGCCGAAGACTGGCCAGACCACCGTGGTCGATCGTCTGCGCGGCGAGGTGCACTTCGAGAACACCCAGATCGACGATCAGATCCTGATGAAGACCGACGGCTTCCCCACCTACCACCTGGCCAATGTCGTCGACGATCACCTGATGGGCATCACCCACGTCATCCGCGCCGAGGAATGGCTGACATCGACGCCCAAGCATGTGGTGCTCTACGCCGCCTTCGGATGGACCGCGCCCGAGTGGATCCACATGCCGCTCCTGCGCAACGCCGACAAATCCAAGATCTCCAAGCGCAAGAATCCCGTGTCGCTCGACTATTACCGCGCGGCCGGGTTCTTGCCCGAGGCGCTGCTCAACTATCTGGGCACCATGGGCTGGTCGATCGCGGGCGATCGCGAGAAGTTCACCCTGCAGGAAATGATCGAGGCGTTCACCTTCGATCGCATCAGCCTGGGCGGTCCGGTCTTCGACCTGGTCAAGTTGTCGGCCGTGAACGCGGACTACCTGCGCGCCCTCGACGACGACGGTATCGTGGCGCGGCTGCGTGAATGGCGGCTTTCGGATGAGTACCTGAAATCCCTGGTGCCGCTCGTGCGCAAGCGCATCCAGCGGCTGGACGAGTTCGTGCCCATGACGGAGTTCTTTTTCTCGGGCGACGTCGACCACGCGCCTTGGTTGAAAGAGTTGGTTTCCGCCAATCGCACCGCCAAGGATGTGTCCGAGTGCCTCTTCGGCATCATCGAAGCGCTGGACGTCCAGCGCGATTTTTCGCCGGCAGCGCTGGAAGCCATGGCGCGCGCCTTTGCCGAGAAATCGGCGTGGGATGTGAAGGAGCTGTTCATGGTCATGCGCCTGGCCGCCACGGCCCGCAAGGCCACGCCGCCGCTCTTTGAAACCCTGTCTGTGCTCGGCCGGGACATGACCAGACGGCGGCTTCGTCAATGCGCCGATCTTCTCAAGAAGGCCAAAGCCTAGGAAGCCGGTCGGTGCTGGTTCCCGATCCGCAGAGCGCGCGAGCCGCGCGGATTGGGCAGCCGAACCGTCGCACAGTGAATGCCACGCCCGCGCGGCGGCGCGGCGGCGGAAAAAAGGTGTGAGCCGTGTGGAGACAAGAAACCACTGCGCAAGTAGTGTGTCTAGTGCGATGCCACGTTCCTTCCTGGCACGCCGGTTATTGGAGAACCCTCATGCAACTGCGAAAGAGCGCCGTACCTGCTCTGCTCCTATTGGCGACTTGCTGCGACCGCGATCCCGGGGACAGCCCTCGCGTCGAGTCCTCCCGCGCGGCGTTGGGCACTGTGCCCCCGACTGAGAAAGCCACCTGGACCCGCGTCGGTCCTCCTGCGGTCCCCGACGCGCGCTACCTGCAGTCGGCCGCCTTTGACGAGACCCGCAATGTCCTGGTCATGTTCGGCGGCCTGGTCTGGGCCAGCCTAGGCGGTCAAAGGGACGACCGGGAACTGTGGGAGTGGGATCCCGCGATGAGCACGTGGACCAACCGCACTCCTGCTGGCGTCAACCCGAGCGTGCGCAAGGCCGCGAGCATGGTCTTTGATTCGGCCCACAACAAATTCGAGATATTTGGCGGGCGAGTCGTCGTGCCCGGCGCAGGGACTGACATCTCGCCTGTCTACGCCGACTCCGCTGAGCTTTGGGAGTGGGATCCTGCGAGCGGCGTCATGTCCGCCCGCTCGGGCAAGGGGCCGGTTGCCCGCAGCCAGCACAGCATGGTGTTCGAAAAGTCCACTGGCAAGGTTCTGCTTTTTGGAGGTGCAACAAACCTGAGCATTGATGCTGAACTCTATTTCGGAGACGACGTCTCCGTCGGGCTGGGCGACACCTGGGAGTGGGATCCCGTGGCCGGCAAGTGGACCCAAGTTCAGCCCAAGATCGCGCCCAGCGCCCGATACGGCGGTGCCCTGGTCTGGGACAGCACACGCAGCCGAGCGGTCTTGTTCGGCGGCATGGAGAAGTCGCAGGTCGGTCTGCCGGGCATTCCCAAGCAAGACACATGGGAATGGGATCCGGCGGCGCAGACCTGGACCGATCGCACGATCACGGGAGACAAGCCGACCCCGCGCTTCGGCCACGCCATGGCCTACGACCCTGCTTCCGGCATGGTCGTGCTGGTGGGCGGCTGGGACATCGACAGCGGTTTTGGACTGGCCGATGTTTGGCAATGGGATCCGAACACAGGGGCGTGGACCCTTCGCCTTACCGGCAGTGAACCCAACCTGCCCCAGGCGCGCCTATACGCCTCGCTGGTCACCGACACCGCGCGAAGCCGACTCGATCTGGTGGGGGGCGAGACCGCGGTTTCGCGAGACGGGGAGATCTGGGAATTGGATCCAGTTGCCGCGACCTTCACCGACCGCACGCCAACACTGGGAAAATGGCCTCCGCCGCGCCAGGGGTTCGCCATGGCCTTCTGCCCTGCCACGGGCAGGACGTATGTGTTCGGAGGCACGGCGGACGACCCCGACGCGAACATCTTTTTCGATGACCTGTGGGAGTGGGACGGCACCTCTTGGTCCCAGGTCCAGACCGACGTGCGTCCTGCCGGCCGCTCGGGTGCGGCGATGGCCTACGATCCCTTGCGCAAGTCTCTCATCCTGTTCGGCGGCGTAAACAACTCACCCGTCGGGATCATGGAACAGCTGGTGCTGGGTGATACCTGGGAATGGAACTCCAGCACGCGCAAGTGGAGCCAGCTTCAACCCACGGCGAGTCCCGAGCCTCGCCAGGACCACGCCATGGTCACCGACTCCGGCCGCGCCAAGGTGCTGCTCTTCGGCGGCGAACTGCTCACCCATGTCGCCACCTACCCGACCCCAGGAACCCCGAGAACGCCCAATACCATCAGCAACGCAGTTTGGGAATGGGACGGCGGCAAGTTGACCTGGACCAACCGTACACCTGTCTCGTTCACCCTCACGCCGCCTGGGTATGCCTCGTATGCCTCGCTGCTGGCCTTTGACGATGCTCGCCAGAAGGTTCTCCTCCTCGACGAGGGGGCGAGTTCCAGCGACAATGTCGCGTTTTGGGAGTGGGATCCAGTTTCGGCCGGCTGGGCGAAGCGCGACAGTGGCGACGTCCTTCATTTCGACGGCGACGCTAGCGACGCTCATGTGGTCTATGACAGCCTCCGGCGACGGGCGGTTGTGCCCGTGGTCGAGGACACGCCGAATTCGTTCTCGCCCAGTGTCGTCTGGGAGATTAGTACCAAAGGCCCAACCTGGTACTTGCGCAACCTCCCCGCGAGCACAAACCCGTTCCCCATGTGGCCGGCCGCGACATTCGACAGCCAGCGCGGGGTGATGGTGGTGTTCGGTGGAACGATTGACGGAATCATGTCTACCAGCGAGACCTGGGAGTACAAAGTCACCAATCTCGGCAATGGCGAGGGGTGCACATCCGCCACAACGGCGACTTGCGCTTCTGGTTTCTGCGTGGATGGCGTGTGCTGCGGGACCGCGTCCTGTTCCGGCGCTTGCCAATCGTGCGCGGTGGATGGCCAGGAAGGCACCTGCGCGCCGGTGGTCGCGGGCACCGAAGTTCCCGATAGCTGCGCCAGTGGACAGGCGTGCGATGGCAGCGGTGCCTGCAAGAGCAAGAACGGCACGACGTGTTCCAGCGCAACCGTGTGCGCTTCCGGTTTCTGCGTGGATGGTGTGTGTTGCGAGAACAAGTGCGATGGCATTTGTGTTTCGTGCAACCAGGCCGGGCTGGCTGGCAAGTGCTCTGCCTACGCCGCGGGCAGCGACCCAGAGAGCGAATGCGGGACAGGCAGCGATCCCTGCCGCTTGACCTGCAACGGCGCAGGCACCTGCGATGCTCCGCCAGTCGGAACGTCCTGCGGATTCTGTGCGACTTGCGACGGCACCGGCAAGTGCGTCACCCCGAATCCTTCTCCTTGCGGCGCTGGCGGCGCGGGCGGTTCCGGCAGCACGGGCGCGGGCGGCGCGGGCGGCAGTGGCGGCTCCGGGGGGACCATCAGCGCTGGTGGCAGCGGCGGAACGGCTGGCGCTGGCGGCGCCGGCGGCGCGGATGCAGGCGGCACGGGTGTCGCCAACAGCAGTCCCGATGGCGGTGCAGATGCCATCGCGCCGGACGCGGGCAGCCCGAAGCCCGCCCACAAGGGTTGCTCCTGCGACCTGGGGCAGACCAATCGAGGCGCGCCCGGCCTTGCCGTCGTCTTGCTTGGCGCCGCGTTCTTGTGGGCGACGAGACTGCGAAGAATCGTCCGTCGGAAGACTCCGGGCTCGCGAAGGTCAGCCAGCGTGCTCAGACCCGGATTTCACCACAGAGACCACGGAGACCACAGAGACGAAACGCAATCACGAGGGAAGGGTTCGGACCCGGATCCGAAACCCTTTCTTTCCGGCCTTCGTGGCCGCTGTGCTTTCTGTGGTGCAACTCCGAATCGCGCAGTTGGCCGTCAAGTCCCGAGGGAATCGACTTTCTGGCAGGCTCTCGCGACTCTGCTCCTGCTGGCCTCCTGCTCGGCGCCGAGTCCGGGCAACAGTCCACGGATCGCGTTCTCGCATCAGGCCCTGGGCATCGTGCCCCCGTCCGAGGTGGCGACCTGGACACGGGTCTCGGCGCCCGTCCCGCTGAGCCCCAGCTCGCGCTATCTGCAGTCGGCCGCATTCGACGAGACCCGCAACGTGTTGGTCATGTTCGGCGGCTGTGACGGCAGCGCCACGGCGCTTCAGGAGCTGTGGGAGTGGGATCCAGCGGCCGGCGCTTGGACCCAGCGCACTTTGGTCGGCAGCAAGCCGGTGGCGCGCATGGGCGCGAGCATGGTCTTTGATTCGACTCGCAACAAGTTCGTCATCTTCGGTGGACGCGCAAACTCCGGCTACGACCTCGCGGACACGTGGGAATGGGATCCGGGGACCGGTGTCTTCACCGACCGCACAACCTCGGCCGGGCCGAGCGCCCGCAGTCAGCACGGCATGGTGTTCGAGAAATCCACCGGCAAGGTGCTGCTCTTTGGCGGCGGTCTCGCCGCTTCGACCTCTGATCAGACCAGCATCTCGCTGGCATTTGGCGACACTTGGGAATGGGATGCCGGAACGGGTCTGTGGACGCAACTCAAGCCGACCAGCGCACCCGGTGCGCGCTACGACTCGGCGTTGATCTGGGACAGCCAGCGCAACCGCGCGGTCTTGTTCGGCGGCACGCAGAAGCCGAAAGCTGACACGGACGGAACCCCCCAAAATGATTTGTGGGAATGGGATCCGGCCAAGTCGAGCTGGACTTTGCGATCAAGCAAAGGGACGCAACCGACTGCGCGCTGGGGTCACGCCATGGCGTACGACCCGGGCCGCGGCATGGCCGTGCTCGCGGGAGGCGAGGACCTGGAAACCATGGGCCTAGCCGATCTTTGGGATTGGGATCCGAACAGCGCGGCCTGGACGCAACGACTCGACGGCAGCGAAGCCAATCTCCCCGCGGGGCGCATGTACGCCTCGCTCGTCACCAACCCTGCGCAGAACCACCTGTACTTGGTCGCGGGACTGACTTTCGACCCGGTGTCCACCGAACAGGTGGCCTCCAATGACCTCTGGGAATTGGATCCGGCTTCGGCAACCTTCACCAACCGCTCGGTGATACAGAGCGGGCCGAGCCCGCGCGCGGGTCACTCCATTGCCTTTTGTCCCGCAACCGGCAAGACCTACGTATTTGGCGGCCAGCGCCTCGACACTTCCGCGCTTCTCGACGACCTGTGGGAATGGGACGGGACTTCCTGGACCGAGGTCCAGGCGGATGTGCGACCCCCGCCCCGCGCCGGGGCGGCAATGGCCTACGATCCCTATCGCCAATCATTCATCATTTTCGCCGGCTGCTCGTCGGCGTTGTCCTTTAGCGACACAACCCAGTGCTTCTACGACACCTGGGAATGGCAGAGCGGCACACGCAAGTGGACCCAGCTCTTTCCCGCAACGAGTCCCGACTACAGCAACTGGCGTGGCAGTACGCCCCCGCAGATGGTGACCGATTCGGGCCGCGGCAAGCTGCTGCTCTTCGGCGTGGCAGCTAGCAACAACAGCACCGCGGTCTGGGAGTGGGATGGCGCGACCACGTCCTGGACCAACCGCACACCCGCCCCAGGCTCGGTCATACCGAAATTCTACGACCCCAAGACGAACTCGAGCGATGCCACTACTTCTGTGACATTCGACGACGCTCGCGAGAAGTTGTTCGTCTTTGCGGGCCAGAGTCAGTGGCAAGGCACCACCAGCAACAGCGTGTTCTGGGAATGGGATCCGGTTTCGGCCGGATGGGCATTCCGCGACAGCGGGGACATCATCAATATCAGCGGCAGTCCTGGCGTGGCCTACGACAGTCTGCGCCGTCGGCAAGTGTTGCTCGCGGCGGATCAGAGTCCAACTGGCAGCACGTTGGCCCTGGACACTTGGGAGCTGGATCCCAAGGGGCCGACCTGGTACCTGCGCACTTTCCCCGGCGACTCAGCCGGCGGGGGCTATTGGCCCATGGCCTTCGACAGCCAGCGTGGCGTTATGGTGCTGTTCTGCACGCCCGCGGACGGCAGTTCGGACGTGACCGAGACCTGGGAGTACAAAGTCACGAATCTCGGCAATGGCGAAGGCTGTACCGCTGCCACGGCGTCGACTTGCGCCTCGGGCTTCTGCGTGGACGGCGTCTGCTGCGCAAGCGCAGCCTGCACGGGATTCTGCCAGTCTTGCGCCGTCGCCGGCTACGAAGGCACCTGCACCGTGGCGGCTGCAGGCACCGAAGTTCCTGGGAGCTGCCTGGGCCAGGCGTGCGACAGCAGCGGCAGTTGCAAGGCGAAAGAACGGCACGACTTGCTCCAGCGCAAGCGCTTGCGCCTCTGGGTTCTGCGTGGATGGCATGTGTTGCGAGAACGCGTGCGACGGCACCTGCGTGTCTTGTAACCAGCCGGGTCGCGCTGGCACGTGTTCTGCCTACGCCCAGGGCAGCGATCCGCAGAACGAATGCACGTTTGGCCTGGGCGCTTGCCGCGCGACTTGCAACGGCGCCGGAGCTTGCGACTATCCGAAAGCGGGAACGGCCTGCGGGAATGGCTGTCAGAGCTGTGACGGCAACGGGATGTGTGTGGACGCTCCCGATGCTTCTTCGTGCGCCACTGGCGGAGCTGGTGGCGCTGGCGGAACCGGTGGCAGGGGCGGCAGTGGTGGAGCGAGTGGACTTGGCGGCGCCAGTGGGTCGGGCGGCACGACGACCGGCGGTGTGGGTGGGCAAAGTGGCGCGAGTGGCTTTGGTGGCAGCGGCGCGAGTGGGACGACTGGCGCGGGTGGCGCAGGCGGCGGGACCGCGGACGCTGGCAGCAGGCCCGATGCTGGCGGCCAGGATTCTCTCCCGCCCGACATGGCCAACCCCGACGGCGCAAGCAACTCTCTCCCGTCCGATGCAGGCGGCACCACGCACCTGGGCCACAAGGGTTGCGATTGCAATTTGGGCCAGACGTCGAGAGGCACGCCCAGCCTGCCCTTGGCCTTGCTGGGGTTCGCGATCTTGTTGTTGTGCCCTCGCCGGCGGCACTAGCGGTACAACAAACCACACAAGATTACAATCGCGAGACAATTGGCGTCCTACCTTCTAGCGCCATGGATGTCGCTAGTGTCTTGACAGCGTCCTATCTCGTCATCTTGCTGGCCCTGGCGGTTTACGGATTCCACCGCTCTCTGCTGGTGTTTCTGTACTACCGGCACCGTGATAGGCAGCCGCAGGCCAAGGGCCAGTACGCCGAGCTGCCCGCGGTCACCGTACAACTTCCCTTGTTCAACGAGATGTATGTGGCCGAGCGCCTGCTCGAGTCGGTCGCGACCATTCGCTATCCGCGCGACCGTTTTCAGATCCAGGTGCTCGACGATTCCACCGACGAGACGCAGGACATTTGCTTGCGCGCGATTGCGGTACTCAAGCGCCACCACCCTGACCTGGACATCGAGTACGTGCACCGCACGGATCGCACGGGGTTCAAGGCGGGCGCGCTGGAAAACGGGCTGCGCACGGCCAAGGGCGAACTGGTCATGATTTTCGACGCCGACTTTCTGCCCAAGCCCGACATCCTGGAGCGCACCGTACACCACTTCGTCGATCCTTCGGTCGCGGTGGTGCAGTGTCGCTGGGAGCACATCAACCGCGATTTCTCGTCGCTGACCGAGGCGCAGGCGCTCATGCTCAATGGGCACTTCATCATGGAGCATGCCGCGCGCAACCGCTCGGGCCGCTTTTTCAACTTCAATGGCACGGCGGGCATGTGGCGCCGGGCCGCCATCGTGGATGCCGGCGGCTGGCACCACGACACCCTGACCGAGGACATGGACCTGTCGTACCGGGCGCAGCTGCGCGGCTGGCGCTTCGTGTACCTGCCCGAGATCGAGGCGCCCGCGGAATTGCCGGTCGAGATGTCGGCCTTCAAGGCGCAGCAGTTCCGCTGGGCCAAGGGTTCCATTCAGGTAGCGCGCAAGCTGTTGCCGCGCATTCTGCGCTCGCGCGCCACCCTGGCGCAGAAGATCGAGGCGTTCTTCCACCTGACCAACAACTTCGCCTACCCGTTGCTGTTGCTCTTGTCGTTGCTCTTGTTGCCCAATCTCATGGTGCGCACCAGCCACGGGTTGCGCGAAGTGCTGATGATCGACCTGCCGCTCTTCTTTGGCACCACCTTGTCGATCGCCTCGTTCTATCTGGCATCCGAACGCGAGATCGCGCGGCTGCGCGGGGATTCCTTGCGCACGCCGTGGAGCACGCTGAACCACCTGCCGCTGGTTCTGTCGATCGGGATCGGGCTGTGCGTGAACCAAACGCGCGCGGTGTTCGAGGCCATGTTGGGACGCGAGACCGAGTTCGTGCGCACGCCCAAGCACGGCATCCGGGGCAAGCTGGAAAGCTGGTCGAGCAAGCGCTACCGCGCGGCCCGTTCGTTGACCCCAGCCGCCGAACTGCTCATGGCCGCGTACTTCATGGTCGCGGTCAAGGTCGCCATCGCGCACGGCCACTACATTTCCGTGCCCTTCTTGCTGCTGTTCTTGTTCGGCTTCGGCTATGTGGGAACCGTGTCGGCCTGGCAAGGCTGGCTGGGCCAGTCGCTGCGTCGCCTGTGGCAGCGTGCCGAGGAAGCGCCCGCAGTTTCCCTGGTGGCCGCGCCCCTGGTCGTGGGCATATCCGACTGTACGCCCGGCCCGGTCTTGCTGACTTCGGATCGGCTTGTGCGTCCCGCACGCTCACGCGTCGCCGGCGAGCGGCAAGACAGCGCGACGGTCTGAGTTTTCCCAGGCAGCTGACGGCGCACGACTGGACCCTCCGCCGGGATGGGGATCCGCTTCCCGGGCCCGGGCGTTGCCCGTCAGCGGGCGTACCGGCGTGCGGTCGCAGCCAAGCCACGCCGGTGGTTCACCTCACTTCACAAATGGCGTATCATGTCGAACGTGGTCTGAAGGGTCTTTGATTACCGGCCGCCGTGAAGCGTGGGGCCTTTCCGCCGACGTGGCCACTACAGCGATCCAAGAACGGCGCGCAGGTCGGCGGCGTAGCGGCCATGCGGCGAAAGTCGCAAGTAGCGTTGGTAGGCGGCCTTGGCGGCTGCCTTGTGGCCGAAGGCCTGTTCGGCGCTGCCGAGGAAGACGTAGGCATCGGCTCGGTTGGCGTCGAGTGCGATGGCTTTGGTGGCCCAATTGGAGGCGGGACCGGGGCGTCCGCGCTCGAATTCAGTTTTGGCCAGCATGACGGCGACATCCGCGGATGGGGGGCCACTTGCGAATGCCTGTGCGCAAGTGGACACCACGCCTTTTGCTCGATGCTGGTCGTAGGCCTTCTTGCACGCGTCGAACGCGCCGTCGTCAGCCGGGGCCGCAGCAGCCTTGGCCGCGGTTGGCGAAGGAGCCGAAGCTTCCGCGGTGGCCGCAACCGCCCCGGTCGCGGCCGGTGCAGGAGGAGGGCCGGGAAGATCTGCGGCCTGGGCCGCAACCGCCCCGGTCGCGGTCGGTGCAGGAGGAGGAGGGCCGGGAAGATCCGCGGCCGGGGCTGGTGCGGAAAATGGCGCGGGCGTCGGCGTCGGTTCTTGCTGAGCCGCGGTCGGCTGAGGCAGCGATCGCGGCGCATGGTCGGTACGCGAAACGGCCAACGTGGCGCACGCCGCGACCGCCGCCGCAGAGATGCCGAGCAGCGCCCAGCCTGCGCGTTTGCGCAGCTTGGGGCGTGCTTTCTCGGCAGCGGTTGGCTCATCAAAGTTGTCAGCAATCACGGGCACGGCCGCCAGTTCCTCTCCTGCCTGGAAGAAACTGGTTTCGACACTGCTGAAGTGAGGAAGCTGTTCTAGGGGCATGATCAAGACTTGGCACTTCGGTACTTGGGGCGGCTGCGCGTGCTGAGAATCGGCACGGCGCTCGGGAGCACGGCTCATGGTAACCTCTGAACCCTTAGAGTCAGCGGCCGCTTGGCGCGGGTCAAAAAATCTGGACACGACTTGCTTAGTGTCGTGAGACCCGCTGCTCCTTACAGCCCGTCGTTCTTTCCGAACCAATGGCGGATGTGGTCAAGGCTGCATCAGCCGCGCCGACCACCCACGGACAGCCTCGGCCGGACGATTTCTTGGTCATCTGGGGCTAGTGCGGGCGGCAGCCGACGCCGGCTGAGCTGACTACGCCGCGGCTCGGTGGCTGCGGCCAGGCTGCACCGCCGAGATGAAAGTCACGTCCTTGTACTTCTCCTCGGTGCGTCGGAGCAGATACTCGGTCTCGAACAGCACCAGCGGGCGGCCTTCCACATCGACCACGCAGCTTTGCCGGCCAGGCAGTTCCAGCTGATCGAAGTCGATCTCCCCGCCCTCGATCCAGCGCGCGTAACGGTAAGGCAGGCGATCGAAGCCGATGCGCACGCCGTACTCGCCCTTCAGGCGGTGCTCGACGACCTCGAACTGCAGCGCGCCCACCGCGCCGAGAATCGGGTCGCGTTCCATGCGCTGCCGATCGTAGAAGACCTGCACCGCGCCTTCCTCGGACAGCTGTTCCAGCCCCTTCTTGAGCTGCTTGCGCTTGAGCGGATCGTTGAGGCGCACACGCACGAAGTGTTCGGGCGAAAAGCGCGGGATGCCCTCGAATTCCAGCGGCTGACCTTCGCACAGGCTGTCGCCGATGCGCAGAACCCCTGGATCCCACAGGCCCACGATGTCGCCGGAATAGGCCTCGTCCACTATCTTGCGCGTCTGGGCCATGAACTGCACCGAGCGGGCGAGGGTCAAAGTCTTGCCCGTGCGCACGTGCTGCACGTCCATGCCGCGCGCGAAACGGCCGCTACAGATGCGCACAAAGGCGATGCGATCGCGGTGCTGCGGATCCATGTTCGCCTGAATCTTGAAGACGAAGCCCGAGAAGGTGGGCGCATCGGGCTCTAGCGGCCCGGCCGAGGTCATGCGCGTGCGCGGTGCGGGCGCCAGATCGACGAAGTGATCGAGGAGAGATTCCAGCCCGCAGTTGGTCATGGCGCTGCCAAAGAAGACCGGCGTGATCTGTCCGGCGAGAAACTGTTCGCGATCAAAGGCGTTGCCCGCCGTTTCCAGCAAAGCCACGTCCTCGCGCAGGCGATCCATCTGGGTCTTCCCCAAGATTTCCAGCAGCTCGGCGTCGTCCCATTCGGCCTTGCGCATCTCGCCCCGGCGGCTGCCACTCGATCCCAGGAAGACTTGCAGCGACTGGGTCCAGCGATCGAAAAGCCCGACAAACGAACGGCCCGCGCCCAAAGGCCAGTTGGCCGGGCTGCACGGGATGCCGAGCACGCGCTCGATCTCGTCGAGCAATTCAAAGGGATCCTTGCCGTCGCGGTCCAGCTTGTTGACAAAGGTCACGATGGGAATGCCGCGCATGCGACACACCTGGAACAGCTTGATGGTCTGCGGCTCCACGCCCTTGACGCAATCAATGAGCATGATCGCCGTGTCGGCCGCTGCCAGCGTGCGGTAGGTGTCTTCGGAAAAGTCGTTGTGGCCAGGGGTGTCCAGCAAATTCATCTGGCGGCCGGCGTATTCGAATTGCAGCACGCTGCTCGATACCGAAATCCCGCGCTGTCGCTCGATGTCCATCCAGTCGCTGGTGGTCTGCCGGCCGTCGCCGCGGGCGCGCACCGAGCCCGCCACGTGCAACGCGCCCCCGTAGAGGAGCAGCTTCTCGGTCAGCGTGGTTTTGCCTGCATCAGGGTGCGAAATGATGGCAAAGGTGCGCCGGGCCGCGATCTCGGCGCGCAAGCGGTTCAACTGCTCGTCCATGGGGGTGCGTAGCGTAGCAGGAGAATGGCGCCCGTGCGGGACGAGATCGCAGGGCCCACACCGCAAGCGAGAACAGGGTATCATGGCCACCATGGAGGCTTCCATGCGTCTGCTTCGCCTCGTTGCTTCGGTGTCGCTCACCCTTCTCGTCGTTTCGCTGTCGCTCATTCTGCTGGTCGCAGTGCCTCGAGTGCAGGCCGCGCAAGTGACCATCGATCGCACACAGCGATCGCAGACGATTGATGGGTTTGGCTTCTTCGGCGCCCACGATGTCTGGTGGGGACAGCCAGCGGATCTGGTCAACGCCGCCTGGTTCGATGCGGTGGTCGACGATCTGGGGATCACCATCTGGCGCAATGAACTGCCGCCTCCTGCCGACGCCGTCTCCGCACAGGACGCGGACTGGGACAAGATGCGCCCGGTGGTGCAGGCCATCTCCGACAAGGCCAAGTCCAGCGGCGTGCCCTTGAAGATCATCCTGAGCGTGTGGTCGCCTCCGTCGAGCATGAAGTGCGTGGTAGGCACCAACGGCGTGCAGGACGGCACGCCCTACACCGGCGGCACCAAGAACGGGGGCGGCCTGTGCCCGTCGCAGCGGGCCGCCTACGCCGATTGGCTGGTGGCCGGGTTGAAACAATACGCGGACATCAGCGTGGACGTGTACGGGCTCAGTTTCCAGAACGAGCCGCTCTTCGTCGAGCCGTACAACTCCTGCGTCTATACCTCGCAGGAATACGCTGACACACTGGCAGCCATCGGTCCCGTCATCCATGCCGCCTATCCCAACGTCAAGCTCTTTGGTTCGGAGAACATGCTGGCCATCGAGTGCGGCGGCCAAAATGGCTTTGATCCCTACTGGTACACCGCCCACGTCATGAGCCAGCCAACGGCACTCAGTCAAATGGGGATGTGGGCCGTACACGGCTACTCCGACGGCGTGTTGGCCACGCCAACCTCGCAGATGTCGACCTATTGGGCCAGCTTGTACGCCGGCACGCAGAGCACGAACTTGCCCATCTGGATGACTGAGACGTCCGGCTATGTAGACACGATCGAGGCGGGGCCCAATGCCAGCGGAGCAAACCTGCCGGGAGCTTTGGATCTGGCCCAGAGTATCTACGCCGCCCTCTACCATGGGCATGCCTCGGGTTGGGTGTGGTGGCAAGGCAGCGAACTCGGCACCGGGGCGCCCAACGAATTCGACCTCATGAGCAGCGTCACCACGCGGGGCAAGAAGTACTACGTCTCGAAGAACTACTATCGCTACATTCGCCCCGGGGCGCAGATGGTCCAGGCTTCGAGTGACGACAGCGAGGTGCTGGTCGCGGCTTTTGACCACAGCACGGCGGGCACTCTCACCATCATCGCCATCAACGGTGGCACCGCGAGCAAGTCCGTCACCCTCACGGGCGCGAATTTGCCGGCGACGTTTCAGGCCTATCGCACCTCCGCCACCGAGAACTGCGTTTCTGTGGGCCCCATGGCGCCTGCGAGCATCACCCTGCCTGCGCGCAGTATCACCAGTCTGGTTTCCGGCGATACCTCGAAGGATCCTGAAACCGGCGGCGCAGGAGGCGCGGGCGCATCAGGCGGCGTTGTCGCCGGTTCCGGTGGAACCACGGATGGCCTGGGCGGTGGCGGCGCCAACGGAGGAACCCCAGCCAGCATGGTTTTGGGCGGAACCAGCAGCAGCGCCGGTGGGATGACCGCCACCGGCGGTGTCGTGGCAAACACCACCGCAGCCAGCGGCGGCTCCGGCGGATCCACGGGGCATTCGAACAGCGCTGGTTGCAGCTGCCGCGCGGCCGGATCTTCGCAACACGCGGAAGCCGGGCATGTCGCCCTCGTGGCGTTGCTCCTGGTGCGCCGGCGGCGGCGCACGGCTCGGCCGCGCTAGAAATTGAATTTGGACTGTTTCACGGAGGCGATCTAGTCGCCTATAGTGTGGCCAGGGCATGAACCACACAGTTGAAACCGTCCCCCACTGGGCCAGGCATCTGTTTGTGATTGGTCCTGACCGCGGGACTTGCGTTGGTAGCTTTTGCTGGTCCGTCGCCTCATCGGAAGCGATTCCACGTCGCTGACGAACCTGACATGAACTTCGCCGGCCTCTCCGGAAGCAACTTGGGCGTCGTGGTCGGCCTGTCCACGGCCGTGCTGTGGACAGCCACGGCCGTGTGTTTCGAGGCATCCAGCCGCCGCCTGGGCAGCCTGGCGGTCAATGTTTTGCGTCTGGCCGTGGCGGCTGTCCTGTTCACCGTGCTTTCACTCCTGCGCACCCTTCCTACAAACTCTTGAGGAATTCCAGGAGATCGCGCTTGTCTTGCGCGCTCCATCGTGTGCCGAATTCGTGGCCCAGCTTGCGGTTGCCAGGCAGGCGCGTATCAAAGGTGAAAGTCCCCTGGCCCTGGCCGAGCACAAAACTTGTGGGTCGTTCGTCAGACGGCTGCAACAGCGCCTCAAGGGTCGGGACCGAGCCGTTGTGCAGGTAGGGCGCCGAGGCCAGCAGGGTAATCAGCGGCGGCGTGCGCACCCAAGGGCCGGCGATCTGAACTGCCTGCACCGGCCCGCGGCTGCTCAGCGCCGTGATGCGCGTGATGGGCATGCGCACGTTCTTGTCAGTCAGCTTGCGCCGGTCGACCTCGAAGCCGAACAGGCTGTCGGTGCCGATTCCGCCGGCAGCCAGGTCGTCGCGCTCGTCGCCCTGGGCGCGGCCGTCGCCATCGGCATCAAAGGGCAGGATGAGACAACTGGTGTAGGTCACGGGCTCAGCCAGGGCCGGGTGCTGGTCGTGGCAGCCACGGCAGGGCTCGTCCTGGGCGGTGCCGGTTGTGCGCGAGAGGCCGAACTCGTCGAAGATCGACCTGAAGCCGCCCGGACCTTCGCCCTTGCGCAGACCCAGCTTGGCCCAGAAGCCCTTGGGCCGGTGCGAATAGTGGCAGTCGGTGCAGCGGGGAATGGCCAGTCCCTCGGCCGGAATGGGCTTCATCGTGCTCACTGTAGTTGCCGAGTGGCAGGTCACGCAGCGAACCGGAATGCGCGCGGTCAGCGGCTGCATTTCGTCAATGGGCGCAAATAGGGGCGCCTCAACTCCACTGTCCCGGTAGGCGCGCGGCACGTCGACGAGAATCTGCTGGTTGATGATGCGGCCCGCGTTGGCGTCGAAAAACAGGCGCCGGCCTCGTTCCACCGCGGCGGCATTTAGCACTGGCTTCACCACGCTGGCCAAGGGCGTGTCGGTGAGCAGCTTGCGAATGGCGGTGGCCTCGTAGGCCAGGCGCAGGCTGCGCACCAGATCAGGCGGCGCGGGGGAATCGTGGCGCAGAACCCGCACCAGCATGATGCCGACAAAGGAATCGGCCTGCAGTCCAATGGCGCCCATGGAGCGCGTGTCGAGCACCATGGCGCGGTTGATAAGGTCGAAATCGCCCTCGAATCCGGCGGGCAGGTCGATGCCTAGCTCGGCCATGGCCTGACTGCGGCTCATTTGCGTGCGTGCGACGTAACGGCCCAATAGGTCCGGCGCACGCGTGGGATAGGTCGAGGCCCAATTGATGACTGAAAGCGAACGCACGCCCAATGCAGTGGGGATGCTCTTGGGATTGAACACGCCCTCGGCGCCGGTGCGCATGGCGCCGGCGTCGTTGTAGCGGCGCGAGTGCAAACCCGGCACAGTCATGTCCAGGCCGAATTCATTGGTCAAATCAGCGCGGCCAGGACCGGCCAAGAGCAATGTCGCCAAGGTTTGCTGCGCGTCTGGCAAATTGAGGGCCCTGCGATACTCGGCCACGGTGACGCGGCCGTCGTGGTTGAGATCGAGCGCCAGCGAATCAGGCAAGCGCGTGCGCCGTCGGATCTCTTCCTCGCTATCAGGCTGGCCGTCTTTGTCGAGATCGATGATGTGTCTTGGATCGAGAAACGAAGAGGTGGCCAGCAGCAGTCCGTAGTCCAGGCGCGCGCTGGGCAAACCCAGGATGGTCTTGCCGTCAACGGGATTGCGGCCACTGTGGCACAGCCAGCACGTCATGCCGATGTCGCCGGTGGGCTTGCCGGTTTCCAGATCCAGCGCATCGCGCAGGCCGGAGAATCCCGTGCTCGCCGAAGTATAGCCGCGCGCGCCGGCCGGCTGGTCCGGGTCAGCGGCCAGGCCGAACACCTCGGGGTTGGCGAAGATTCCGCCCTTCAACGAAATGTGGCGCGTGACATGGGTATCGATGGTTCCGTCTTGATCGAGATCGACCGGCACGTTGTCGAGGTGGATTTCGATGTCGCGGTTCCACGCCAAGTCGGCCAGGCGCGACCAATAGTGCCCGTTGGTGTTGACCAGCCGCGAGCCGGGCGTGGTCCAGTCCTGCCATTCATAGGTGCCGATGCTCTCGATGGCCTGCTCGCGCACCGACGCATTCTGCGCCGCCGGCAAGAAGCGCGGCGCCAGCACGCCAGGCATCAACTCGGGCCGCGGAGGATCGAGCTTGCGTGCGGGACGATCAAGCAGCGGCGGCGGAACGGACTTGTGCGTGCAAGCAGCCGCGAGCACCAGGCAAAGGACGGCGCGAGAGAAGATGCTGACGCGGGCGTTCGCGAGGATCACGGCGGGATGAATCTACTCGCTCCAAGGGCTAGAGAGCCGACCAGTTTGCCTCCCGTCGTGAAATCGCGGATTTGCGTCGCGTCCCTGCGTTGCTCGTCGGTCAAATACGTCGAGTATTCTCCTGAGGGACCTACCTCCCACCCTGCCCCCACCGCGCCAGGCGCGCCCTCGTCGCGCTCTTGGGCCGCTCGCAACTGCGCAATTTCACTCGGTCCGGCAAATTCGTCGCCTCTCCAGTCGCGCGCCCATCGGACGCACGATCCGTTGGTGATGGACCTCAAGCCGGGCGTGCGGAGCGGCGCCGACGAGCCAGCAGCACCATCGCCAGGCAAGCCACCGCCGCGACGACTGACATTGCCAGGCCGGTAGCCAGCGCATCGTCGAAGTACTCGAATTCCACGCGGCGCTGGCCCGCGGGCACCAGCACGCCAGACAGCGAGACGTCGGTGCGCACCACCGGCGTCAAGATTCCGTCCACGCGAGCGCGCCAGCCCGGATCCCAGGTCTGGTTCACGGCAATGAATGACGCCGCCGGTCCCGCAGCCTGGACTTCCAAGGCGAATTGCACCGGTGTGTGCGCGACCAGGCGTACGCGAGCGGGCGACGGCCGTTCGGGCAAGGCCGGCGCCTGGCCGCCATCGACCAGAGCCACATCTGGGATCTCGGAACCCAACTCGCGCACCGCCTGCAGCCAGCCAGCCGGTCCGTCGACCACGCGCGTGCGACGCACGGGAAAGGCCAGCGGCCGCGGATCGCGCGTCGCCTTTGCGTCGAGCGTGTACGCGCCGGACGGCGTTTTGAGGTTGGCGTCTTGCGCGGAAGCCCCGGGGCGGAACTCGATCACAGCCGTGACTCCGCGTCGAGCCAGCACAGGAGCGGCCAGGCGGGGATCGGCCTCGAAAGCCCTCCAGAACGCGGCCGTGGCTTCCGTGGTCCAGCGCAGTTGCGTGAGATCGAAGTCCCGCTCGTACGTCATGGCCAGCCCCCACTCGACCGGGATGGGAGGCCGGGCCAGTCCGAGCGAAACATCGAGGCCAGGGGCCCAAGCCGCCATGTGAAAGATGACGTCGTCCTCTTTGCGCTGGACCAGCGGCATCAGGAAAGACGGCGGTGTTGTCAGCGATGCCACAGTTGTGGTCGGCACCAGGCCACGGCCCACTGCGATCAGGTCGACCGCAAGCACCAGGCACACCGCAAGGGCGCTCCGCGCGCGTCCCAGATGCCGTGCCAGCCACAGCGGCAGTAGCGATGCCAGCGCCACCGCCGCCACCCGCAAACCATCCCGCAGCGTTTGGTCCTGGGGAAAATCGTGGGGCAAGTGTTTCCGCTCCAGCCACACGGCGCAGGCCGCGAGCAGCCCCAGGGCAACGAATTTCAGCAGCGCGCGCTTCATCCATAGGCGCGCGCGCGCCGGGCCCAACACGGCGTAGTCGAATCCATACGCCGCCAGCGTCACCACGGGAAAGCAGAACAGCAGCGAGAACTTCTCGGGGAAACGAATCTCGGCGAAAAGCGGAAGTTTGCGCACCAGGGACCAAACGGGAAAATTGCGGCCCAGGGCCATGACGAAGCCGAGCAGCGCGACCGCGAGCCAGGGCCACAATTGGCGCCGACGCGCGACCAGCGCGAAGATAGCCAGCAGCGCGATCACCAGACCCGGGTAGAGCGAGTGGTAAAAAGGGAGCACGCGCGGGTCGTAGAAGAAGCCGCCCCAGAACAGCCCCGGTTGGCCAGGAACCACGTGACCGAGCAGGTAAGGTGTGAAGAGCTCGAAGGCCCGCCACGCCGGCATGGACCACACGTTGGCCATGGTTTCGGGCACGCCCAAAGCGCGAACGGTCTTGCCCGCATGATGCAAGCCCGGGATCAAGGCTACGGCGCCCAGCGCGAGGCCAAGCAGCAAACTGGCTGCCACCGACGGAAGGGCGCGTTTTCCTAGGTGCCTTCGCTCGGCCAGCACGGCGGCAGAAAGCAGCAGTGGCATCATCAGGAGCGTGGATGGCTCGCCGGTCAGGCATTGCGTTCCGACGATCAAGGCCACCCCTACCGCGTTGGTGGCCTGAGGCTTGCGCACCAACCGCACCGCGAAGCCCAGGGCCAGGGGAATCACCGAGGCTGCGTGCAGAAAGGCCAACTGGCAGGTGGTGGAAAGGAGGTAGCCGCCACAACTCCACGACAGCGCGCCCAGCAGCGAGGCTGGGCGACTGCGGCGGAGGGTGCGCAATAGCCAGTACATGCCCACGGCCGCGAGCAGCAGCGGGATGATGACTTGCAGTCGGAAAGCCCACTCGAACGGAAGGAAGAAGAACAGCGTGGTGAGCGGGTGAAACACCTCGTAGGCGGGATTGCCGGCGAACGGCTGTCCCGACGCGAAGAAAGGATTCCACAAGGGCAGGCCGCCCGAAGCCCGGGTCAGCGGCGCAATCAACGAGCGGGTCGGGCGGTAATAAGAAGCCAGATCAACATCGAAGAACGTCTCGCCCAGGAAGATGGCCCGCCAGAACAGCGCCAGAAAGCAGCACGCTGCAAGCGACACCACGACCATCCAGAAGCGAGGCTGTCTTTCGCGGAAACTCAACGCAGGTCCAGGCGGCAGGTGCGCCGCATTGGCAGAATGGGAGTCACCTCAGGCAGCATAGGCCTTGCCCGGACGCCTTGGCAATCTAGCTGGAATGGGTCGAGAACTTCGTGTCTAGACAAAGCGCACTCCAGTCGGAACCACGCGACACAATTGGAGAAACAGACTACGTCACAGGATCTAGTGTATTCCGCGATACACGGCATCTTATTGAGAACATGAGCCGTCCTGCAAGGACGTGCAGGCCATTTTCGAGGGCCGCAGGCCTGTGGATGCACTACAATTGAACTGTCACGTGTAACGTAGCTGCAGTCCAGTTGGTTTCGCGCCCTCGTAGTCGTCTTCAGAGCGGCTGGATCGGTGGGGGAGATCCGATTCACCGCATATGCTCTCTAAGGAGGTCAACATGACCAGGTCACCAATACTCGGCCGAACGTGGGCTTTGGCAGTGGCCGCCCTGATCGCCTTCGCGGCCTGCGGGGGGCCGGTACCGATCCCTGGTAGCAGCAGCCTCACTGGCCCTGGCTCGGGCTCGGGCTCGAAGACCGATACCAACTTCGGTCTCAGCACGAACCCGGGTACCTCGACCAGTACCGGGGGCAGCACGGCTGCTGCCGCGTGGCCTCCGGCGGGCTACACCAATGTCACAGCCGTGACTGTTGGCGCCTATGCCCTCGGCCCAGAAATCACCGCGTCCACGGCCGACCCCTCGGCCGGAAACATGAATGGGACTGCGGCCAGCAACTGCGTGGCTTTTCTGGGCGTGGTTCGCGATTTCAAGATGGGAAATCAGCCGGGCGGGCACCCCGATTTTGAGACGGCACCAGCCGGGGACGAGCCGGGGATCGTGGCCAGTACCCTGGGTGCAGACAACAAGCCGGTCTACGCGGCGACATTACGGCAACCGGCGGGGTCCACCACTGGCCCGGACAATTTCAACCAGTGGTACAACAATGTTCTGGGGGTCAACATGCCGTACATATTGGCGTTGCAGCTCCAGCCCTTCAAAGGCGCAGCCTCTTTTCAAGCGACGCAAGAGTCCCAGCCCGCCAGCTCTTTCTTTCCGCTCGACAATGCTGGCTTTGGCAACCAGGGCGAAGATCACAACTTCTCCTTCACCACAGAAATTCACACCGCCTTTCAATACAACGGGGGCGAGAACTTTACATTCAACGGCGATGACGATGTTTGGGTGTTCATCAACAAGCAATTGGTTATCGATTTGGGAGGGCGACACGCAGAGGAGTCCAAGTCAGTCTCGATCGATTCACTCGGGCTGACCAAGGGCAATGTTTACGACCTCGCGGTCTTCCACGCGGAACGCCACACCACCCAGTCGAATTTTCGGATTGACACCACGCTGTCTTTCACCAACTGCGGCGAAGAAATCATAAACCAGTAGCGTGAGCCGCCCGCGCCCAATTAGGCCAGCGGCTGCGGGCATAAGTCGCGCCGCTTGCAGCCCGCGCAGGGCTGGCCGCGCCAGATGGCATCGAAAAAGGCCTGCACGTCGTCGAGAAGCAGGTCGTCGCGGCTGAGCAATCCCAGCTCGAAATTCCGGCGGCCTTCGCCCTTGGCGCCCAGGCCGGCTCCGGTCCAGTTGGCACTGCCCAGATACGCCGCGGCGCCGTCGACGACGACGATCTTGCAGTGTACGCGCGGGCACAGGCGCAGCTCGAAGGATCCGCGCCGACCGCCGCCGGCCTTCAGGTGAGCGCAGCGGCGCACTTCCCGACGAAAGGGCAGCGAGGGTGGCGCTGCGTGCAGGATGCGAATCTCAACCCCCGCGACCACCAGCTCGTCGAATACCTGCAACACGGACCGATACTCGCCGCCGCGGACAGTGCGGCGCCGTCCTGGCCGCACCCGCGCGTCCTTCACCATCAGCTCTTTCAGGTTCGCGGTGGCGATCCACACGCTGCGTTCGGCATTCATTACCGCCTGCACCACGGCTTCGTAGTGTCCCCGCCCACCCAGCAGGGCCAGCGACACCGGACGCGATACGCGAATGAAGTCCATGGTTCCTGACGGGACAGACTACGGGAATGTCCGCGTGCGGAGCAAATTGTTGCCCAGCTATCGACTCGACACCCTGGTGGACGCCTTGCAGGTGCGCCCGCCGAGCGCGCGGCAATTCCACCGCTCGCCGGCCGACGTGAACCACACCGTCGCCATCTGGCAGAATCTGCAGGCGCGCTTCACCGAACACACCGGCCTGGCCGCACCGTCCGTCGCTGTGCTGAGCGCGCTCATGCGCAAGCCGAAGAAACAAGTGCCGAAGTAGTTGGCTTCGTTGCAGGCGGGAGATGGGTGAGGGACTTTGGCCTTTCGGCGCTCGACGGTGCAGAGTCCGCTCGATTGACCGCCCGTGGCCGCGATCACAGCTGCTGCCTTTAGGGGTTTTCGCGAAACCAACAGATCCGCAACCGGCAACACCTCGAAATCCCTCAAGACCATTGCACGCGAGCCCCGGCCGCATCACAGACGTCGCCCACCAGTGCTTGCGAAAAACGGCGTACCGGGCGAGGCTGCGTCCGGATAGAAAGTTGGGCCGACGCCCCCATCGTAGATCCATGAGAAAGCCAATCTCACCTGCAGACGAAGAATCGGTCCTGGTACGCTCAAGGCGCCGTTGCTGCATCTGCTTTGGCCTCCACCGGGACGTCGCGGTCAAGAAGGGGCAGATCGCGCACCTCGATCAGGACAACTCGAACAGCTCGATCGAGAATTTGGCTTTTCTCTGCTTTGACCATCACGACGCGTACGACTCGACCACACGATCATCGAAGACCTTCTCGCTCCGAGAGGTCAAGCGCTATAGGGCTGAGCTATGCGAGCAGATCATTCCACTGATCGAGAAGAAGCCGATCGCCACGCCGGACACGTACGACTCGGACGAAACAAAGACGATAAAAGCCGCGGTCTTGGAGAGCCTTGAGCGGTCAGGCCCGGGGATCCATACCAGGTACCTGGCCCTGAAGCTTGGCATCACCGTACGAGAGCTGGATCCAATTCTGTTCCAGCTCGCGCAAGCCGGAGCCCTGCGCGCAGATCGAAAGAGAGGCACCCTCGACCGGCGATACTCCTTTGCTGGGGCCATCGAGAATCGGCTCATAGACGCATTTCTGGCCACGCTGAAGCACAAGGTTGTCGAAGACGTGAGGCATCTTCGCAGCGGGGCCTACTCATTGGACGCTGCGGTGAAAACTGAGGACGGCGTCGTTTATGCCCTCGAAACGATGCTCGCGAAAGCGCGCCTCTCACGCGACGCCCTTGACCGTCGCCTCAACATGCTGCGCGAGGCCAAGACTAGATTGGGCATGGCGAAGGCGGTTGACGTGATTGTGGTGGGCATCTCTGAAGAGACCGGGAGACCGAAAGGTGCGTTGGCAGACATCGAGGCAAGCGGAGTACTGGTCAGATACGTTGACCTACCGGACCACGTGTCGGTTCGCGGGTAGCACGCACGGGCTCAACGTGCGCCGCTACGCCGCCCAACAAGCCGATGAAGCTGACTGACGATCCCGCCGCAGGGACATTGGTGTAACATCAACGAACCGTTCGTGCGGCGGGCTCGTCGCTGAACGGCAAACCGTTGGACGGACATGGGAAACGGCCGAGGCAAAATAGACTGCGTGTACTGCACGCACTTCGACGGACAACACCAGCACGAGTCCGCCCGCTGCCGCTTCCACCTTGCGCTGCTCCTTCCGTCGTCTCAGAACCGGATCTGCTGCCACTTCGAGGCGAGCACGCTTCTGGCCGAGGAAGCCGGTGCTCGCATTCTGTACGCGTCGGTCGCACGCCAATTTGCGTGGTTTGGCGCCGACCTTGAACCGGGCGTCCTCTATGAATACCCCTACAACGATCCACCTGCCGTGAAGAGGCTGGCCGTTTTGCGACAACCAGACTACGAATCCTGGGGGTGGAAGCCGTGATGCCGTCGAACAAGCCGATGACATGAAGCAGACGGGGCGCTGGAGTGTGCGGTCTCGTCGGCAACGGTTGCACGCGCCTTCGCTGTTGCTCCCCGTCCCGTACGTTGTGGCCTTGCTTGTGCTGGTGGCCGCCTGTGCAGGGCCGGCGGCCAACCTGGTGCTCTCGCCGGGAGAGAGTGTCGATATTCGCGCCAGCTACTACAGTCGTGCGCTTGTCGGTCGCAGGACGGCCTCGGGCGAGCCCTATGACCCGGCGCTGTTTACGGCGTCGCACGCGACCCTGCCCATGGGAACCATCCTGCGGGTCACCCGCCTGCCCGACGGCCCGTCGGTGGAGGTGCGGGTCAACGATCGCTGTGGCTGCACGCACGGGCGGCAACTGGATCTTTCCGAGGCGGCTGCGCGCCAGTTGAACATGCTGCGGATGGGAACGGCCCAGGTCCGCATCGAGGTCCTGGGCCGTCGACCCGCCCGGTAGGCGGTACAACCGCTCGTCAGTTGTCGGTGATGCGCAGGCTGGACGTGATCTTTGTCCCGCCCTTCAACATGGCCCACACCGGGCAAATTTGATCCTCGGACTGCGCCAGCGCGCGCGCCACCACGTCGGGGTCCAGCCCTGTGCCGCGCACCACGAATTCCATCGCGATCTCGGTCAGCAGCGTCGGGTGTTGATCGCGGCGCACGGCCCGCACGTTCACGTCCACGCCTTGCGCGGGTTGCTTCAACTTGCGCAGAAGCACGACCATCGATCCGCCGGCGCAACTGGCCAGGCTGGCCAGCAGGAGTTCGAGAGACCGCATGCCCGCGCCCGATTCGCCCGGCTGCAAAGGGTAGTCGGTGATAACGGTGTGCTCGCGGGCGGTCATGGAAAAGCGCAGACCCTCATCTTGGGTCGCGCGGACTGAGAGTTCGGTGGGCATGGGGATTTCCTTTGTTATCAGTTAATGCTTGCGTGCCACGGCTTTGAAGAAGGTGTAGCAGAAGGTGCCATCATTTTCGGCGGTGCGCTTCAGATCGGCGATCCCCACATCCCACGACGCCTTGTCGATGAGGCCCAAGCGCAGGGCTGGCTCAGCAGCGCCCTCGACCATGGCGATGAAGGTCTTGCGGGTGAAGCCATCTACCCAAGCTGGGCGACTGGCGTCGGCGTAGACGAAGCGCGGTGAGACCTGTACGTTTTCGAGGTCGAGCGATCGCAGCAGCGGATACAGCCGGCGCCCGATCAGCGAATCCCCTCCCGCGGCCGCTTGCGCCTGATTGAGGCACTCGATGGTGCGCGAGGCGCGCCGGCTTTGCGGGTGGAAGAATGCAGAGCCGTGATCGCCCTCGATGACAGTGAGCGAGCCGCCCGGTCGCAAAACGCGCAACAGCGCGGCCAAGGCATCCTTGGGCCGGCGCAGGTGTTCCAGCACGAAGCACACGAACACGTGATCGAAACTGGCGTCGGGAAACGGCATGGCAAAGAGGTCTGCCTGCTTGAATTCCACGTTGCCCAGCTTCTCGCGTTCGATTGCCTCGCGCGCCAGCGCCAGCGATTGTGCCGACACGTCCACGCTGACGAAATGTGCGCTCGGGCTCCGCCGCGCCAGAATGCGCGTCTGCGCGCCCACGCCGCACCCTGCTTCCAGCACGCGGCTGCCCGCGGGATAGTGCGTGTCGTGGTGAAGCAGATCCGCCAGCGTACCCGCCTGATCCGCCAGACGGGTGGCCTCATCGTCGGTGTATCCGTGCACATAATCGAGCGACGTCATGGACGGGGAATCTAGCAAAAGGCGGGCGCAGCGCTTGCCTACAGGCAATGCACGCAGGTCGGTTTCTTCTCCGCAAGAATGGCATAGTATGCACTTCACCATGAGCCAACCCGTTGTCGATTTTTCGCAGTGCCGCCGCCTCGCCGTGGTGGGCGTGTCACGCACGCGCCGTAAGTACGGGAATTACGCCTATCGCGAGCTGAAGGCGCGCGGGTTGGATGTGATGGCGGTGCATCCTGAATTGACGAGTGCGGAAGGCGATCCTTGCTTCAAATCGCTGGCCGAGCTGCCACGTCCGGTTGACGGCGTGTTGGTGTGCGTGCAGCCCGACAAGGTGCCGGAAGTCCTGCGCCAGGCAGCCGCCGCCGGCATTCGTCGCGCGTGGCTGCAGCAGGGTGCCGAAAGCGACGCCGCCACCAAGCTGGCGGACGAGCTTGGCATCGATCTGGTCCAGCGCGCTTGCATTCTGATGCACGCGCCGCCGGTGCGCGGATTCCATCGCCTGCACCGCGGGCTGTGGCGGCTGCTCGGTCGGGTGCCTCCGGCGAATGACTGAAATGACTACTGTGGCAGGATGGCTAGTCTGGTGCCCGGCCCTGGTGCCAGATCGGTGTCGAAGACGGTGAAGCATCCGGTGGGATCGACGGGATAGATGAAGGGCAGTGTCCCGTAGTAGCTGGAATAGGGGACGGGCAGGAGCTGCGAAGTTTGCCACTCGCCCAGCACCACGGATTGATTCGCTGACACGTACCGCAGTCGGGTTGGATCCGGCGATCGGTATTCGATGATCAGCAACCCATTGTCGTTTGCTGGGAAGCCGATGGCCCCGATCGCGCCGTCTGAAGCGTACGAATAGACGTCAGTTCCGGATGCCAGATCTACCAGGCGCAGATGCGACGTCCCGGACATTGCAAACGCCGGCTCGACCAGCACCGCTCGATCCAGCCGTGGCGTCTCCAAGAACGACGCGTTTGGCGACAGCACAGCTGGCGCGTTGCCGTCCAGCCCGACCGATGCGACACCGAGAGAAAGGCCGGTGTCGTAGTTGTAGATGACATGGCCGCCAGCGCTGAAAGCAAAGACGCGATTCGCGAGCTGATCCATCAAGTAGTCATAGAGGTTCGAGGCGAGCAGCCGCTCGTCGCTGCCGTCGACGCGTATGGCGTACAGCTCGTCGCCGAAGCCGGTGACCTCGGTGGTCCCGAGCACCCACGTCTTGTCCGGCGACACCTGAAATCCGAACAGGCCGGGATCGCGGTTGGCGGCGACCAAATACGACGTGTCGCCCGTGCCTGGGACATGGCCGCGAATGTCGCCCATCTGGTGGGGGTCGCCAACCGCGAAAAGCAACAGGTCGTCCGACACGAACGCCGGATGGCGACCGCCGGGCTGTGAGGTCAGGGTCTCCACTTGGCCATTCGCGCCCGCGACCACAACGACGTTGTCGCTCCAGCCGGTATCAAGGGACGGGATACTGGTCACGAAAGTCACCCAGCGTCCGTCGGGCGACACCGCCGCGGGGAGGGTCGGAAATGGCGTTGCGAAAGTCGCCGCATCCGCCAGGTACGTGCTGCTTCCCGACGCCACGTCGACCACGGCCATGGTGCCCGTGTTGTTCGAGTCGCAGTCGTAAATGGCGTACACGCGATTGCCGTCAGGCGCGGCGACATGGCTGCACACGCTCTGCATCAGCGTGCGCGCCCCGCTGCCATCGGGGTTGACCACCACCAAGTCGGTCCTTCCGGCCTGCGCCGCTTTGACAAGAAGGGTCGCCCCGGGCTGCAACCACTCGGCGCTGGTGATCGAACTGATGATGGGCGAGACCTCGCCCGACGGCAGCCGCACCAGCAGGAGATCATCCTGCACGTCGCTGCCAGCTGGTCCTTCGCCTTTCACTCGCAAGGCCAGCAAGCTGCGATCCGGGGCGAACAAGGGGCCGACCGCGTGGCGTGGCGTCAGCACGCCATCGGCCAAGGACTGGAGGGCAGCGCACCCAAGCGGCGGCGCAAGGTCCGGCGACACCTGCGTGTCGTTTTGCAACTGCGTGTCGGCGGGCCACTGTGCGTCGGCAGGAACCTGAGAATCGTTCGACGCCCCGGCATCCGGGTGCCTGCCGTGCATGGCGCTCCGGCCGCATGCCGGAGTGAAACTGATCGCAAGCAAGACGACGGGGCACTGTCGAAGCACGAGCTCGATTTTCCACCCTGGCTTGGTTGCGCACAAGCGATGCCATCGACGCAACCCGAAGGCGCGGGCCAAATAGATGCATGTCGGACGGAGAGAACAGCATGAGCTTGCACAGCGGGCGTCTTGTCGTCCCGTTCACGGCCTGGGGAGTAGAAGGGGAACTGGCTGCAACCACCGCGGCGCAAGAGTGCTACAACTGGCATCGAAACAAGACGCCGTCGCCCGCCGCATGGGGCCGCAAATCCGCGGCCATCAGACGGGAGTCGGCGCGGGAGGAGATCCGATGAAACGCAACGCAAACGCAACCTGGAACGGGGGCCTGAAAGACGGCCATGGCAAGTTCAGCGTCAGCAGCGGCGTGCTCAAAGACGTGAAGTACAGCTTCCGCACACGATTCGAGGACGAGCCGGGCACCAACCCAGAGGAGTTGATCGCCGCGGCTCATGCCAGCTGCTTCAGCATGGCCTTGAGCGCGCAGCTCGGGGAACGGAGCATCAACCCGCAGGTCATCGACACGACATGCACGATCACGCTCGAGAGCGGGACGCTGACCAAGAGCGCGTTGCAAACGACAGTCAAGGCCCGCGGCGCGGACAAGGCCAAGGTCGAAGAGGCAGCCGCGGCGGCCAAGGCCGGCTGCCCGATTTCCAAGGTTCTCAAGCTGGAAATCGCCCTGGATCTGACCGTCGAAGTGTAGTCGCGCCCGCCAGCACGCTGGCGCAGTAGTGGAGCCCTGCTATGGCCATCCGTCTCCAATCACCGACCGTCATCACCGCTGCGGGAAACAAGCCGAAGCGGATCGAGGAATACATTGGGCGCGTGAACTCGAAAACCAGCGCGCTGAGCGTTGCCCGCATGATCAGCCCGGCCGGATGGATTGAGCCTGGTCAAACACCTGAATTCGATGAATACACGGTGGTCTTGCGAGGCATGTTGAGAGTTGAGACAAAGGACAAAGCAATCGACGTGCGCCCGGGTGAAGCCATCATTGTCCATGCCAAAGAATGGGTGCGATACAGCACGCCCAACAGTGAAGGCGCTGAGTACATGGCTGTCTGTATTCCGGCATTTGCGCCCGAAACAGTCCACAGAGACGAACCATGAAGAAAGACGGCAGCCAGCCCGGCTGGCGGTGTTGGGCCATGGCCCTGGCCATCGCAGCGGCTGCGCTGCCGATTGTCGCTTGTAGCCGCGCGGGCGGGTCGGCGTCCCCGGACGCAGGGGGCGGGACGGCTGGCACGGCAGGGGTTGGCAGCGCTGCCGGCACGGCTGGCAGCGTGGCCGGCAGTGCCTCTGCTGGTTCCGCCGCCGCAACCGGCGGCACGGGCGGCTATTGGGCGACGGCCGCCGCGCCTTCGACGGCCGGCAGCGCGACCGGAGGTGTGAACGCGACCGGCGGCTCGGCGCTGGGAGGATCGAGTGCGACTGGTGGCTCTGCGACCGGCGGCGTGTCTTCGTCCGGTGGAGCTGCCACGGGTGGCATGGGCGCGACTGGTGGCTCGGCGGCGGGCGGCACGGGCGGGGTAAACACGACCGTGGATCGCTTCGGCATTCGCATGCTCTACCCAAGCGTGGCCAGCGGCAAGGAGTGGTACGCCCAGTGGGACACGCCGGCGCGGACCTTCACTGGCAAGGATCCCAACGATCCCTGGTTCGATGCCGATCACGGCGACGCCAGCTACAAGGTCGAAGGCAACGGCACTTTGAAGATCACCGGTGGCGTCCCCCGCATGTATGTCCACGATCCGGCCTTGCTCGACCAGTGGCGGGACGTGGAGATCACCATGTACTTCCAGCGCATCGCTGACAGCAACATAGCCTGGGGCGGGATGGTGGCTATGGCCCGCACCAATCACGGAACCATCGGTCAGGAGACGGTGAACCTGTGCGACACCCGCGGCATCGACGCGCGCATGCGCTACGACGGGCACATCGATTTCGAAAAGGAAACCAGTCATCCGAACTCGACCGCCATTCTCAACCAAACCCAATGGGTCGGCGGAATGCCCTTCAATCAATGGATCGGCTACAAACACGTTGTGTACGACTTGCCTGACGGCACCGTGAAACAGGAGCTGTGGATGGACACCACTGACGGTGCCGGCGGCGGCACCTGGGTGAAGCTCAATGAGCACCTCGATGCGGGCACCGATTTCGGGGTCAATGGCACTGCCTGCGCCAGTGGCATCGATCCGGCCATGAAGCTCACGCACGATCCGACCCGCGCTGGCTCGGAAACCGGCAAGCCGAACATCACGGTTTACTTCCGTAGCGACGGAGTTGGCAGCGACGGGCTTTGGTACAAGAAGGGCAGCGTCAGGGAGATCGCGCCCTAGGCCGGCAGGCAATCACGTGAAAGGATTTCTTCTTGGCCTCCTGGTGGCAGCGCTGGCGGTTGGCGGCTACCTGTTCTGGCAGCATCAACGCGGCCAAGCGGCCCGCCCCGTGGTGACGACCACCGATACCGGCGCGGCCCCGCCGACCAAGAAGATCAAGCGACGCGTACGCAGCGCCGTGCGCATGGCGCGCACGCCCACTGCAGCAACCGCGTCCGCCTCGCCGGAAACGAGCGAGCCCGAACCCGAGCCGGTCCGCCTGTCCGCAGCGGACCTGCGCTCTGTGGCCCAAGGCGACGACCTGTCCACGCCCGACGTTCTGCGACTGGACATGTCGAACGCGAAGGAGTTGCCCGAGCTGAGCCAGGACCAGATTGACGAGCGTTTTCGCAGCGAGGAATCCGCCATTCTCGGGTGTATCTCGCACGCCCGGCCTGACCCGGAAACCTACGTTCCCGGCCGCGTGACCATCAAGTTCCGCATCCAGCGCGCCGGCACGGTGCGCGGGGTGCGCGTAGAGGCGCCGGCCATTTTGCAGAAGGGCGGCCTTTTCGGCTGCATCAAGGGCGTGGTCGGCCGCCTGCGCTTTCCGCCGGCCGGCACCAGCCAGATCGTGAGCTACCCATTCTCACTAGGCTGAGACGCGCGGGTTTTGTGACGAGCTGACAGGAAGCGCGTCTTGTGCTAAGCACAGCGGGTTTGGGAAGGTCACATGAGCCTCCGGTCAGAGGTTGAGAACTCGAAGCGGTGTGGGTGCTTGCGCCCACCGGCGCCGCCGATCGCCAAGGAGGGCGCATGAGCGCCCGCAGGCGGGGAAAGCGGGTCGGAGGCAAGGCTGCGCTGCCGACGACCAGCGGGGATGAGAAGGACGCGCCCATCCACGAGCCAGAGGCGGATGTGGTCGAGCCCGAATCGGGCGGCGATGCGGGCAGCGCCGTGACCGCTGTGGGCGGCGACACGGGCAGCGCCGAAGCCGCTGTTGTGGCTCCTGATCCAGCGTCCGCCGAGGCGACGCGTCGCGAAAGCGATCAGAGTCTCAAGATTCTCCTCGACATCTGCGAGAGACGGCTCAGTGAGGCGCAATCCGTTGTTGAACTCCAGCGGCAGCAGCTGAGCGATGCCGACCGCCGATGGCAGTCCGTCCTTGAGAATTCTCCTCTCGCGGTCATCGAGTGGTCCGCTGTCGACTACCGAATCAAGCAGTGGTCGTCGTCGGCCACCCAGGTTCTGGGCTGGACCGCCGAGGAGACCATCGGCAAGCGCATCGACGAACTGCACTGGATTCACCCGGCGGACCGGCCGCAGGTGGACCAGGCCGTGGCGGACCTGCTCGGCGGCCAGTGTCCGCGCAACGTGCACAAGAACCGTAACGTCTGCAAAGACGGTTCAGTGGTCTATTGCGCCTGGTACAACTCCACTGTGCCGGATCCGTCGGGAGGATTCTCGGTACTGTCGCTGGTGCTGGATTTGACCGAGCGCAACCGGGCCGAAGCTGCCCTGCGCGCGGCCGACCTGCAACTGACCGAGGCCGACCAGCGCAAGAATGAATTTCTGGCCGCGCTCGCCCACGAGGTGAGGCACCCGCTGGCTCCCATCAAGAACAGTCTGTACACACTGGGGCAGTCAGGAAATGAACAGGCACGCCGGGTTCAGGCGGTCATCGAGAAACAAGTCGCCCAGCTTGAGCGATTGGCCAGCGACCTGCTCGACGTGACGCGCATCGCGCGAAACAAGATCAAGCTCCAGTGCCAGCGACTGGAGCTCAACGAGCTGGTCCGACACACGATGCAGGACCACAGTTCGCTTTTTGAAAAGGCCGAATTGCATCTCGAACTCCATCCCGCGCCCCGACCAGTGTTCGTCCACGCCGACTGGAATCGACTCAGCCAAGTCATGGCCAACCTTCTGCAGAACGCGGCCAAGTATACCGGCCGCGGCGGCGCTACACTGGTCACGGTCCACGCCGAAAAAGCGGAGAAGCGGGCGGCGGTCCAGGTGGTGGACACAGGCGTGGGCATGACCCCGGAGATGGTTGCCAGCCTGTTCCAGCCCTACAGTGAGGCAGACTCTGCCTTGGACCGCAGCAAGGGCGGACTGGGGCTGGGGCTGGCGTTGGTCAAGGGACTGGTCGAAATGCACGGGGGGCGCGTGACGGTCTACAGTGCGGGACAGGGCCACGGGACGGAGTTCACGATTCAGCTTCCCCTGCTGATAGAGGAAGCCGCCGTCTCCCCGGCGGACAGCCAACCTTCCGCAAAAGTCCGTCGGCGCGTGCTGGTCATCGCGAACGACAGCGACGCCGTCGATAGTCTCCGCGACGCGTTCGCGGTGGGCGAGCATCAGGTCGAGGTGTCCTACAACGGCCTAGAGGGAATTGCGAAAGCGCGGGAGTTCAATCCCGAGGTCGTGCTGTGCGATCTGGGGCTGTCGGGAATGGATGGCTTCGAGGTCGCGCGCGCCTTCAAGGCGGACGAAGCCCTGAAGGACATCCTGCTGGTGGCTCTGAGTGACGAGACGCTGCCCGAGAACCTCGATCGCGTCGCCCAGGCGGGCTTCGCGCACCATCTGGTCAAGCCAGCCAGCCCGGAGAAACTGCAAGAGATCGTGGCTTCCCTGCCGGCCCCAGTCGCGCCAAAGAAGGAAGACGGGGCTGGCCCATAAGGAAAGGCCGTGATTCCGGTTGGGACGAACCAAGCGCAACCACGCGCTTGTCAATTTCCCAATTCACAATTGCCTGTTGGCGGGGCGCGGGTAGAGTGTATTTCGTGACCCAAACATACCTTTCAGTTGAAGCCTCCCATCGAACCTTTCATTCCTCGACGCGATTGATTGGTCGGGTCAACGCGCGGAGTTCGCCTGGCGCCTTCGCTGGCGGTCTGCTCTGCTTCTTGTCATTGACGGCTTCTTCCGACTCGGCATTTGCTTACAGTCCGTTCGGAAGCTCTGCCGAGGTACGGCTCCGCGCCGATCACATCGAACTCAGTGTCAAGATGGACCTGGAGTCCGCGTGGATTGCCATGGGCGAGTCACTGGACACACCTCCGAACCTAGCGGGTTCGATGCCACAGGCGCAGAAGTACGCAGGGGAAGTCTTGCGGCTTTCTGCTGCTGGCCGGCTCCTGGCGGCGAGAGAAACCGCGGCCGATCTCCGCGATGCGGAAGGCGGAATAATCTTCCTGGCGATCTTCCCACGGCCTGCCGCGGGTCCCTTGCGTATTGAGGCACCCTATCTCAGGCGGCTGCCCACCAATCATCATGCGACAGTCCTCATGTTTGACGAGAGCAACAAGCGGATGGGCGTGGCAACCCTGGACGCGGCGAAGACCTGGGTCGAGATGCCACTGCCAGCACTCAGCCCGGCACCGGTTTCTGGATTCTTGCGCTATGGCCTTTCGGCTCTTGCGGTAATCGTGCTGTTGCTGGGCGGCTACTGGCTCGTGCGCCGAACCTTTTTTGCCTGAGAGTTTTTGTTTCGATCACAAAAGAAAACCGGCTGCCGTCCTGGCCCAGGGCCAGGCTCGACAGCCGGTTTGGTACCCGCCTGAGTCTACTTCACGATAGTGATGTTAGGCACGGGCGCGGGATTCATGTTGGGGGCGATGCGGAACCCAACATGCGGAGGCTGATTGTAGGCTGAGTTCTCGAACGCGACCTGCGCGCGGTAGGTCGGATCGTGCATGAGCGTGTAGAGCCGGTAGGTGGTCACGTCCGTCGTGGTGTACACGCGCAAGGCCGCTCCCGCGGTCTCACGCCATACGACTTCTTCGCGCCAGTCGCCCAGCAGGTCCGCCGTCAGCGTCGGCGTGTTCTTGGTGCTGTTGTTCCCCGAGCACTCGGAGCAGGTCAGCAGGGTTCCGCCGCCGGCCTTGCTGATCGAGTTGGCGTTTTCAGTCTCGCGCCACAGATCGGCGTCCCAGTACATGACGAAGTTCGTCCCAGGCGACTGTCCCGCTGCGGAACCGTCGATGCACAAGGCCTGATGCACGTTGCACGATCCACAATAACAGGAGGCACTGGTTTCGTTGCCCGTGGCGACATATTCCGCACGGCCACGATTGGAGTCAGTGCCTGGTTCTGTGGTCTTGAAGTAGAACGTGCAAGTGGCGCCATCATGAGCGTCCATGCCCCCCTCGCCCTCGTGAATCGAGAACACAGCGATACCCTTGCCCGGAACCAGTTCGCTTACGTCCATGGCATCGCCATGGCCCATGCCCGACTGGCACTGCAATTTTCCTTCGCTGCTGATGGTGGTTTGGCCGGTGATGACCTCCTGACCGCCGTCGTTGTCGGTGTCTGCCGCCATCTCTGCGTGGTCGCCTGCGCCCTGGGCCTGCAGACTGCTCACGCTGTCGTAGACCCAGTTCTGCGCGAGAGTCCCATTTTGGAACGTCAACGACGAGACTGTCAGACGCGTGTAGTATCCCCGGCCTTGGATAATGGTCGGCTTTCCGGTGGCGACGCCAGCCTGCTTCACGAAGGCAATTCCGCCGTTGAAGCGGTCCACGCGATTACCGTAGGTATCGCCCCAGGAGCCGACATCTCCGCGCGGCACGGGGTAGTCAATCGTGGCCAGCTCCTTGCCGTCAGTCCCGCGGAAAACCGTGATCCACTCTGGCCCAGTCAAAATGTAGCCGGTCGCGTTGCGGTAAACAGCGGTGTTGTCCGCGCCTGCGGCAACGCCTGTGCTCAAGTAGTTGCCCGTTCCGTCCTTGGTTCCTGGCGCGGTCTTGCAGGCAAATTCTGCTTTCCCGTCGCCGTCGAAGTCGGCGACTGACAATCTGCGTGTAGTGCGCTCCGGCGCGAATGTTCGGGCCCAGATCAATCCGCCAAAGCTTTGTGCCATCCAACGTGTATCCATCGACGAACACATCGTCCGTGATGCCTGACTGGGCATTATCATGCGAGTTCGACGGATCCCACTTCACCACGAGGTCCAGCTTGCCGTCGCCATTGAGATCCCCGGTGGCCCCATCGCTGGCGCTGTAAGTGCCTCCGTTGGCTCCCTTGGCAGGTGGCGTGAGCGGGATGCTCGTATATTGCTGCGCCCAGGGCGTGACAGCAGTAGACTGCGCGCCCTCGGTCCCTTTGATTACCGCACTCACCGTGTATTTCGACGTGGCCGTGCCAGCCGAATCCAGGTAGTTGGTGCTGTCAGTCACGTTCTTGACCAAAGTGCCGTCCCTGTAGAGGTTGTACGAAACATTGGTCGCTGTGGTGTCGTACTCGTAGCCCAACATGCGCCAACCAACATAGACACCGCCGGTGACCACAACCGCAACGGTGCCGCGATCCAGATTCTCCATTTGGTAGAGGCCGGATGTCGGCGGAACCACGGTGGTGTTTCCGCCCGCTGGCATGGTGGCGCCGCCTGCGGTCGTCGCGCCGCCTGCGGTGGTCGCGCCGCCTACGCTGGTCTTGCCGCCTGCGCCGGTGCTTCCGCCCGCGCCGGTCTTGCCGCCCGCGCCGGTGCTCCCGCCTGCGCTGGTCTTGCCGCCTGCGCCTGTGGTGCTCCCGCCCGGGCCGGTCGTGCTGCCGCCGACGCCCATGGTGCTGCCACCCGCGCCAGTGTCGCCGCCTGCGCCCATGGTGCTACCACCCGCGCCAGTGTCGCCGCCTGCGCCCATGGTGCTACCACCCGCGCCAGTGTCGCCGCCTACGCCTGTGGTGCTTCCGCCCGTTTTGGTGGGGCTGCTTGCCGTGGTGGTCCCGCCGACCTGAGTGCTACCGCCATTTGAGGCCGTAGAGCCAGGGTTTCCATTCCCCGCGCCGCCCAAAACGCCGCCTGCAGGCGAGCCGCCGCTCGTGCCCGATCCACTCCCAGTCGCTGAACTACATGCTTGGAGCAGCGTGACCGTGCCGACAAGCAGCAGGGTCATGCAGCCTCGTCCTAGAGATCGTGTCGCATTCCGGTTCTTCGTGGGCATCTCATCCTCCATGGTGCAGTTTTTGCGCATCTTCCGTTTGTAAAGTTTTGTAAAGCTGTGTGAAGTTGCCGCTTTCAGATTGCGCGAACGAGCCGTTTTTCACAGGATAACCGATGCAGTGACGTACACAGGGACTGGCGGCTCACACAAATACATAATTTGAGTCGCTGTCGATGGACGCGGCATCAGACAATTGTAATTGACCCATTTGGGAGCGATTGCGCTATTGCGAGAGATTCGCCGATGAACGAAAGAGTGCAATTGAAAGTGTGGCGCAGCCCTGGTTTTGCGGCTACATCTTCAACTAGTGTCCGACAAAGCGTCTGCGACGCCGTTTCTGACATCGTGCCGATCCTAGCCAGCGAACGCACCATGGGAGCTTCTATAAAGAAGGAGCCTCTGCGCAGCCAAGCCGACGACGTCGTGTTGGCGCGAGCAGCTTTGGTGGGCCAAGTGTGGGCTCAGCGTGAAATCTGGTTTCGCTTCTCGCCCATGGTGTACGGGCTCTTGCGCCGGGCACTGGGTCCGCAGCACGACCACGAAGATCTGACTCAAGAAGTTTTTCTCCGCGTTTTTCGCAACCTGCACACGCTGGAGAAGCTTGGCGCCATCCGCAGTTTCGTGTTTTCCGTGGCGGTTCGCGTGGTGAGCGAGGAGGTTAGGCGGTTCGCCTGGCGTCGTCGCATTGTCGAGCAGTGGCCAGTCGCGCCTGAGCCACGGACATGTTCGCCGGCGGACTTCGAGGCTCGCGAGATGATGGCGCGTGTTCAGCACAGCCTGGGCAGGATGCGGGACAGGCACAGGGCCGTGTTCATTCTCAGGTTCGTTGAAGGAATGGACCTTAGAGACATCGCGTTGGGCCTGGGTATCTCGCGGGCCTCGGTGAAGCGATACCTCGCCAAAGCCTTGGCCACGATTCAGAAATCCGTTCCCAGAGGGCTCGTCGGCGCAGGCGAGCCCGCGGAAATACCTGCGCTGTCACGCCTGTTCGAGGCCGGACGATGATGAGTGCGCAGTCTCCTTTGACGATCCAGGTCATCGCGTCGCTGGTCGAGCGTGTGGGAAAAGTGGGAGAGATGGAACTGGACCGAGGCTGGCGGCGGTTGTCGCGCCGCCTTGCGCAAGAGCCCGCTAAGCTGGTGATTCCGATACGTCCGCAGTTGGTCAGGCTGGCCACAATGCGGGGAGGGCACTGACCCATTTCATCAGGGCGTTGCCCCATATAATATGGTGGCAACGTCTTCCGAGTTGGTAGCCCTGCCAGGACTTGGGCCATCGGCGCCGGAACCTGAGGGTTGCGGCTGGGTCGAAAAGGAGAATCTGATGAAATTCGCAGAACGCCTGTCGCATCGAGGTCTGGGTCACGGTCTGCTGTCTTGGCTCCTGGTCGGTGTGGGCTTTTTCGCCGCCAGGGATGCCTTGGCCGCGGAGTACTACGTTTCCCCCACAGGCAGCGATTCGAATCCTGGCACCCTCGCCGCACCCTTTGCCACCATACAAAAGGGCGCGGACACGGCGGTGGCTGGAGACACGGTCTGGCTGCGTGGCGGAACCTACGCGATCACGACACCCAATACCGGCGGCGCTGGCATCACGTTTTCGAAAAGCGGAACATCGGACACCAACCGAATCAACTATTTCGCCTACACCGGCGAAATCCCGAAGATCGACTTCTCCAACATGAAGATATCAACCAGCGGCTACACCATGGGTTTCGTGGTCACGGGTAGCTGGCTGCATTTCAAAGGGATCGAGGAATGTTGCGTCCCGATGAACACCTCTTCCAACAATGGCTTTGCGATAGACGATCCGGCCAGCAACGACATCTTCGAGTTGCTGAACATGCACGGCAACAGTGGCAACGGGATATTCATTGGCACCAAGCAGGGCGGAGGCCACCAAATCATCAATTGCGATTCCCACGACAATTACGATGCGACCTCGGCCCAAGGCCAGGGACAGAATGCCGATGGCTTCGGTGTCCACTACCAGACCACCGGCACCAGCACGATCGTTAAGGGATGCCGATCGTGGTGGAACTCGGACGATGGCTACGATCTGATCAACCAGGAGGTTCCGGTCACCGTCGAGAACAGCTGGGCCTTTGGCTGTGGCTACGCCAGCTACGGCACCTACAGTCCCTCGTCCGGAAATGGCAACGGCTTCAAGATGGGGAGCAGCAAGACCGGCATCAGGCACCTCGTGCAGAACAACGTTGCCTGGAAGAACAAGGCCAACGGGTTCTATGCCAATCACTCCTCGGGCGGAAACACCTGGTACAACAATACGTCGTTCCAGAATGGAACCCAATTCAACATGCTGGCCAGTACCTGGGATTCCGCCGGCAACAGAACGGACGGTGTGACCCTGACGGGCACAAAAGTGCATATCATGAGGAACAACATCGGCTATCCTGACAAGAACCAATACATTACCGGGTACGGGGTCGACACCCAATTCAACACTTGGGATTTGAATATAACCCCCAAAGACACTGACTTTCTCAGCATCACCGATCCGAGCGTGTCGGGCACTGGCCAGGCCATCGAGACCAGTTCACCCGCGCTGGGCCCCCGCCAGGCCGACGGCAGTCTGCCCGATGTGGATTTCATGAAGCTGGCCGCTGGCAGCCAGATGATCGATAAGGGCACGAATGTTGGTCTGCCCTATGTGGGCGCGGCCCCGGACCTCGGCGCCTACGAATACGGAGCCACTGGCGGCACGCCCACCGGCGGCGCCACCGCGGCCGGCGGGGCAACAGCGACCGGCGGTGCCACGGGCGCGGCTGGAGCCACGGCGGCTGGCGGAGCCACGGGAGTTGCCGGATCCACGGGGGCCGGCGGGAAGACCGGCACCGGTGGTGTCACGGCAGCCGGAGGGAAGACCGGAAGCGGCGGTGCGACCATGGCGACCGGTGGGGCCACGGGAGTTGGTGGGGCCACGGCAAGTGGTGGGGACACGGCAAGTGGCGGGAAGACGGTCACTGGCGGCAGTCCAGAAACTGGCGGCGGCACGGTACTCGGCGGAGCGGTGGGAATTGCTGGCAATACGGGAGCTGGCGGTGTGACAGAAACAGGGGGCACGAGCGGCGTGTTTCCGTCCGGGGGCATGATCCCGCGCGCCGGCATGGAGACTGGCGGCAGCGTCGTGACCGGCGGACAGATTGCAACCGGCGGCGTATCGGGAAGCGCCGGTGCTACGGCCCCGGTCGCGACCGGGGGCGCGGTGGTCACCGGCGGAACTTCGCAACCCGCCAGCACAGGCGGCACCACGGCCACGACCGAGGCCACCGGGACCAGCAGCGGATGCTCCTGTCGAATGGCCGCGCGCCCGGGGACGGGTTCAGCCGGTTTCGCCCTGCTCGGCCTTGCCGCGCTCGCGCTTCGTCTTCGCAGAAGACGCTAACGCTTCTAGGTCAGCGTATTCGATTCATCGGCGAGCGAACAAGCCCCGCTGGCCGGCACCACCCGCGGCTGTGCCGTTTTTGCCCGTCCGCGCTAGCCACTTTGTCGGGCCGGCAGTGACCCGATTCACGGAGCCGCTTCCCCTACTCGTCATAGGACGGGTCTGTGAGCAGCTGCCCGAGCCGTTGATTCCCGTCGTGCACAAAGGAGCCCTTGATGAAATCCGCAAGGAAGCTGTCAGCCAAGGTTGAGCGACTCTCGCTGCTGGTTGGTCTTGTGTTCGGTCTGGGTCTCTTCGCCGCCAACCATGCACTGGCCGCGGAGTACTACGTGGCCACCACGGGCAGCGATTCGAATCCCGGCACCCAAGCCAGCCCTTTTGCCACCCTGCAGAAGGGGGCCGACACCGCGGTGGCTGGAGACACCGTTTGGATCCGCGGCGGAACGTACAAGATCACGACGCCCGCATCGAGTGGCGCTGGCATCCAGCTATCGAAGAGCGGAACATCGGATACCAACCGAATCAAGTACTGGGCCTATCCAGGCGAGACCCCGCTTTTCGATTTCACCAACCTGCAGATAGCAAACGGCGCCTATACCTTTGGCTTCGTGATCGGCGGCAGCTGGGTGCATCTCAAAGGGATCGAGGAATGCTGCCTCCCGATGAACACGAAAGCCAACAACGGATTTGCGAATAACGGCAGTAACAACATTTTTGAGATGTTGAACGCGCACAACAACCAAGGCAGCGGGTTTCAGGTCGGTAGCGGGCCGGGGAACCAAGCCATCAATTGTGATTCGCACGACAACTACGATCCGAATTCAGACAACGGCGCCGGGAATGATGCCGACGGCTTCGGTGTCCACGGCGGGACCACCGGACCCAGCACGATCATCAGGGGCTGCCGGGCGTGGTGGAACTCTGACGATGGTTACGACTTCATCGACCAGGAATTTCCTGTCACCATTGAAAACTCCTGGGCCTTTGGCTGTGGGTACGCCAATTACGGTACCCTCAACCCCGCGGCGGGAAACGGCAACGGCTTCAAGATGGGGAGCAGCAAGACCGGTATCAGGCACCTCATCCAGAACAACGTTGCCTGGGGGAACAAGGCGAACGGGTTCTATGCCAATCACTCGTCGGGCGGGAATACTTGGTACAACAACACATCGTTCCAAAACGGAACCCAATACAACATGTTGGCGAGTACTTGGAGTGAACCCAACGGCGGCGGCACCAGAACGGATGGCGTTATCCTGACAGGCACGAAGGTGCATATCATGAGGAACAACATCGGCTATCCCAACAAGAACGAATACATTACCGGGTATGGGGTCGACACAGCGTTCAACACTTGGGATCTCAATATCACGCCCAAAGCGAGTGATTTTCTCAGCATCACAGATCCGAGCCTGGGGGGTACGGGGCAGACCATAGAGACAACCTCACCCGCGCTGGGACCGCGCCAGGCTGACGGCAGCCTGCCGAATGTGGACTTCCTGAAACTGGCTGCTGGCAGCCAGATGATCGACAAGGGTACGGATGTCGGTCTGCCGTATGTGGGCGCGGCCCCGGACCTCGGCGCCTATGAGTATGGAGCCACTGGCGGCACGCCAACAGGCGGCGCCACCGCGGCCGGCGGGGCGACGGGGGCTGGCGGAACCACGGGAGCTGCCGGAGCCACGGCGACTGGCGGAGTCACGGGAGTTGCTGGATCCACCGGGGCCGGCGGCGCCACGGTCGCCGGCGGCAAGACCGGCACCGGCGGTGTCACGGCAGCCGGCGGGAGAACCGGAGGCGGCGGTGCAACCACGACAACCGGTGGGAAGACTGCAGGTGGCGCCAGCACAGGAACCGGCGGCGCCACGGTAGTGGGCGGAGCGCCGGGAACCGGTGGGAATACAGGAGCCGGAGGTGTGACGGAAACGGGTGGAACCAGTGGCGTGGTCCAGTCGTCTGGGGGCGCGGTCCCAGTGGGCGGCACGGAGAACGGCGGCAACGCCGTGACCGGCGGACAAACCGCAACGGGCGGCGTACCGGGAAGCGTCGGTTCTTCTGTCCCGGTCGCGACTGGGGGCGCAGTGGTGACTGGCGGAACCTCGCAACCCGCCAGCACAGGCGGCACCAACGCCACGACCGAAGCCAGCGGGACAAGCAGCGGATGCTCCTGTCGCATCGCCGGACGCGCGGGAACGGACTCAGCCGGTTTGGCCCTCCTCGGGCTTGTTGCGCTTGCGCTTCGCCTTCGCAGAAGACGCTAGCACTTCTGCGTCACTTTTTCCCGTAGCGTACCAAAGGAGCCAGCGATGAAATCCGCAAGAAGGCTGTCCGCCAAGGTTGAGCGACTTTCGCTGCTGTCCGGTCTTGTGTTCGGTCTCGGGCTCTTCGCCGCGAGCCATGCGCTGGCCGCGGAGTACTACGTGGCCACCACGGGCAGCGATTCAAATCCCGGCACGCAGGCCAGCCCTTTTGCCACACTGACCAAGGGGGCCAGCACTGCGGGTCCGGGAGACACAGTCTACATCCGTGGCGGAACCTACAACCCCACGGGTGGCTTCACGTTCTCGAAGAGCGGAGCATCGGATACCAACCGAATCAACTACTTCGCTTATCCGGGCGAGGTCCCGGTTTTTGACTTTTCCAAGGCCAATGGCCATCCCGACGGGTTCACTGTCACCGGTAGCTGGCTGCATTTCAAAGGAATCGAAATCTGCAACCTCTCGGAGGACACCAATGCCATCAACGCCGTGGTGATAAGCAACGCCAGCAACGACATCATGGAGCTGATGAATCTGCACAACAACCAAGGCAGCGGAATCTTCATCAGCCACGGAACCGGGGGCCACCTCCTCCTTAATTGCGATTCGCACGACAACTACGATCCGACTTCATCGCAAGGCGACGGACAGAATTCCGATGGCTTCGGTGTCCACTACCAAGCAGCCGGGGACGGGACCAGCACGACTGTCAGGGGCTGCCGGGCGTGGTGGAATTCTGACGACGGCTACGATCTGATCAACCAGGAAGTTCCAGTCACCGTCGAAAACAACTGGGCCTTTGGTTCTGGGTTCTCCAACTACGGTGCTGGCAGGCCCGCGGACGGAAATGGCAACGGCTTCAAGATGGGAAGTAGCAAGACCGGCATCAGGCACCTGGTCCAGAACAACGTGGCCTGGGGGTGCAAGGCCAGCGGGTTCTATGCCAACCACTCCTCGGGCGGGAACACCTGGTACAACAACACATCGTACAACAATGGAACGCAATACAACATGCTGGCGAGCACTTGGAGTGAACCCAACGGCGGCGGCACAAGAACAGACGGCGTTACCCTGACCGGATCGAAGGCGCACATCATGCGGAACAATATTGGCTATCCCGACAAGAACGAGTACATCGCCGGGTACGGGGTCGACACCCAGTTCAACACTTGGGATCTGAATATCACCCCGGCAGCCAAGGATTTTCTCAGCATCACGGATACCAGCGTGGGAGGGACAGGTGCGAACATTGAGACGACTTCTCTGGCGCTGGGACCGCGCCAGGCTGACGGTAGCTTGCCCAATGTGGACTTTCTGAAACTCGCGGCGGGCAGCCAGATGATCGACAAGGGTACGGATGTCGGTCTTCCATATGTGGGCGCTGCCCCGGATTTGGGCGCCTATGAGTATGGAGCGACTGGCGGTTCGGCGGCCGGCGGAGCGACGGCGGCCGGCGGAGCGACGGCGACGGGCGGAGCGACGGCGGCCGGCGGAGCGACGGCGACCGGCGGAGCCTCGGGAGCTGGCGGGAAGACCGGAGGCGGCGGCGCTACGGCAGCGGGCGGGCAGACTGGAGGCGGCGGTGCAACCGTGGCAACCGGCGGGAAGACCGGCAACGGCGGTACTACCGGAGGTGGCGGCACAACCGCGGTAGCCGGCGGGAAGACTGCCAGCAGCAGCGCACCGGGTTTCGGCGGCGACACGGGAGCTGGCGGCGGAACGGTCCTTGGCGGCGCGCCCGCAACCGGCGGCGCCACGGGAGCTGGCGGAGTCACGGAAACAGGCGGAACAACTGGCGTGGCTCAGCCCGGAGGCACGGTCGCGCTTGGCGGCATAGAGACCGGCGGCAGCGTCGTGACTGGCGGACAGATTGCAACTGGCGGCGTACTGGGAAGCGCCGGTGCTACGGCCCCGGTCGCGACCGGGGGCGCGGTGGTCACGGGCGGAATTTCGCAACCCGCCAGCACAGGCGGAACCACCGCCATGACCGAAGCCACCGGGACTAGCAGCGGATGCTCCTGTCGAATGGCCGGGCGCCGGGCCCCGGCCTATCCAGGCTTCGCCCTGCTCGGGCTTCTCATGTTCGCCCTTCGCCTGCGCAAGAGGCCGTAGCTACGCCTCGTGAATCGGGGGCCAAGGGGCTAGAGCACCGAACGGTTTGCCTCCCGTCGTGAAATCGCGGATTTGCGTCGCGTCCCTTCGTTGCTCCTCGGTCAAATACGTCGAGTATTCTCCCTCGTCGCGCCTCGGGCCGCTCGCAACTGCGCAATTTCACTCGGTCCGGCAAACCGTTCGGTGCTCTAAGCGCTCGTCGCGCAAGACTGCTACACTGCCCGACCATGCCGGGCTCGCGCAGCGGGCGCCCCGAGGCGCCCTTCCAGATTGCCCAGGTCGACGGCACCGACGCCAGCGATCTTTTCGTACACGCCATCCCCGCGTTGGCCGCCAAGGGTGATCGAGCCCAGTTTCGATCCATGGCTCAGAACTCTTTGGACGGTCTGCTTGCTCTGGGAGCTGTTCCGGCGGACGTGGTCGCTGGCTGGGTCTACCTGCGCGAGCAGCCGTCCTGGAGCGCGCGCCACGAGCTGGCGGCCGCCTGGGACCAACCCGACCCCGAACGGTTGCCGCTGACTTTCTTGATGCAGCCGCCGGCCACGAGCCATCGCTTCTGCGAGATGCAGCTGCACGCTTCGCGGCGTCGCTCCGACCGCTGCAGTGTGGTGTGGAAGGGATCTTTTCCCGGGCCGCTGTGCACCACGGTGTTGCGCGCCGGTGCCCGCCGCCTGCGCATGCTGTCCTTGGTGCCGCGCTTGAGTTCCGGCGGGAACAACACGCTGGCCGACATGGCCTACGACATGTTCGCCTCGGCCTCGCATGCGCTCACCGACCGCGGCATGTCCTTTCACGATGTGGTGCGGACATGGATCCACCTGCGCGATATCGATCGCGACTACGTCGGGTTCAACCTCGGCCGCCGGCAATTTTTCGAAGCTGCGAAGATGGTTCGCCTGCCTGCCAGTACCGCGATCCAGGCCGCCCACGCCGACAGCTATGGCCCCTTGGCCATGGACCTGTACGCCGTAGCGGGCGACGAAGTCATTGTTGAGGCAATGCCCCCCGCGCCCATGGGTGAGGCCAGCGCCTATGGCTCGTTTTTCGCCCGGGGCTCGCTGTTGCGCGAGGGCCGGCAACGACTCGCCTTCTTGTCGGGGACAGCCAGTATCGATCAGCAAGGGCGCATCGTGGCTCCTGGCGATGCCAAGGGGCAGCTGTGCTGCATGTTCGCCAACGCGGCCGCGGTGCTGGGGCAGGCCGGACTTGGTCTGGCCGACGTCGTCAGCGTGACGGCCTACCTCAAGTCGGCGTCGTTGCTGCCGGAGTTTCGCAGGGCTGCGCTGGCCGCGAGACTGCCGGTTTCCGTGCCCACGGCGACTGTTGTGGCGAACATCTGCCGGCCGGAATGGCTGTGCGAGATCGAGCTGGTCGCCGGCCGGACTCAGGACTGATCTGAAATCTCGGCGATTGTCCGTGCCAGCTTGAGGTGTAATTTGTGCCAGCCAGCCTACTATTCCGCTCGATATAGAGCAAAAATGCTTGCGCCATTATCGCGGACTTGATAACTCTCAATGCCGTCCATCTCGGTCGGGATGGAGTATTGCGTAACAAGACTCGGTCACGCTCATCTCAGACTGACAAGGAGCCATGAACATGAGGGCAAGCACTACACTGGGATATCTGACACTCGCCGCGGTGGTTCTTGCGGCGGCATGTACGGGCGACAATGGCAAGGCGGGCCAGGCAGGAACCTCCTGCACTGTCACCACCAACGCTGACGGGACCGAGACGATCAGGTGTGGAGCCGACGGCGGAACTGCCACGGTGTCGAACGGAAAGTCGTGCACCGTCACGGACGTCGACGGCGGTACCCAGATTGAGTGCGAGGATGGCACTTCGTCGTTCGTGGCCAGCGGTACAAATGGCACGAATGGCACCAATGGCAGCAACGGTGCCCCAGGCCAGTCCTGCAACGTTGTGAACAATGGCGACGGAACCCGGACCATCACCTGCCCGGCCGGTGACGGCGGTACTGTTACCTTCAACGTCAAAGACGCTCTGGTCAGCTTCGCCACCATGAGCGCCGACAGCAAGGCCGCGCTCGACCTTCAGATCACTGTCACCAGCGTGACCGTCCCCGCCAGCGGCCAGCCCGTGGTTGCCTTCAGGGTCACCGACGGCAATGGCAATGCGGTGGCGAAGTTGCCCGGCGCTGACATGCGCTTTGCCCTGCTCAAGCTGGTTCCCGCCACCACCAAGGTGGCCAGCGATCCCGCGCTGGTCGGAGTGAATGGCAGCGCCAACGACACCTGGGTCAGCTACATGGCGGCCAACGCCACCAGCACCGCCGCTACCGAAACCGTGCCCACGGCGACCGCCGCCGGAGGCACCCTTACCGACAACGGCGACGGAACCTACTCCTACGCCTTCCTCAAGAAGGTCACCGATCCAACCGCCGCGGGGACCACCTACGACCCGGCCGCCACGCACCGTCTGACTATGATCGTGTCCGAGTCGGGCAATCCCTACGCGCCAGTCAACGTGGTCAAGGACTTCGTTCCCGCTACGAGCAAGGACGTCACCGGTCAGGCCGAGAACACCAACGGCGCTTCTTGCCTCGAGTGCCACAGCGCATTCCGCGCCAAGGCCGGCGGGACCGGCGCCTTCCACGGCGGCGCCCGCTACGACCTGCGCATCTGCGTGACCTGCCACAACGATCAGCGGCGCTTCACCGCGATCCCTGGAACCGCGACCACTCCGGCGGTCGACCTGGATGCGACCGGCGTGGTGGACCCCGGGACTGGCGCGTGGACCGGCACGGCGGTCCTGGCCAACGGCGAGGCGATCATCAACCTGCCGGTCTTCATCCACAAGATTCACATGGGTGACGATCTCACGCTCACCGGCGGCACCTACGCGGCCGTGGACGCGCCCTACGATGTGACCTTCCCGCAGGACGCGGGCCACTGCGCCAAGTGCCACAACACGGTGGCCCAGGCCAGCAACTTCCAGAACAAGCCCAGCCGTCGCGCTTGTGGCGCCTGTCACGACAACATCAGCTTCCTGGCCACGCCGCCCGCCGAGCGCATTGCACACAGCGGCGGCCCGATGGCGGACGATTCGAACTGTGTGCTTTGCCACCCGCCGACTGCGCCCCTGACCAAAGTGGGGGTCGGCGTGGTCGATGCTCACATGACCGTCGCAGCGCCTGACCCGCTGGCCACCTGGCTGGGCGGCACCAACGCCAACACCAACGCTGGCTATGTCCCGGCCGCGGGCTTCACGCCGACCGGAGAGGTTCAGCTCAGCTACAACATCAAGAGCGTCAGCCGCGACGTCAACAAGAACCCCAACATCGTGTTCCAGTTCCTCAACGGCACCACGCCGGTGGTGTTCAACGACCCGACGGCGGCGACCGAGATCATGGACTGGCTTTGTGGGATCGCCGAGCGTGTACTTCGCATTTGCCGTGCCCCAGGATGGCATCGCAGCGCCGGCTGACTTCAACGCCAGTGCCAGCGGCTACATCAAGACCATCTGGAACGGGACCGCGACTGGGACAGGCGCCGGGACCATGACCTTCGACGCGACCTCCGGCTTCTACACCATCACGCTCACTGGTGTGACTATCCCCGACAACGCAACCATGCTGACCGGCGGGGTTGGCTACGGCTACAGCCTGAGCTGCAGTCCGCCGCTCACCCAGATCAACTTGCCGGCCTTCCCCTACGGCGACTCCACAGTCATCCCGGGCTGCATTGCCGGTCAGAAGTGCGGCGGTCTTGTTCTGCCGACTCCCGACGTCTGGCAGGTGGCGACCGATGCGGCAAGTGCCAAGGCCTACACCGCCCGACGCCTGATCGTCAGCAATGCCAACTGCGACGCTTGCCACGCGCAGTTGGGCGTCAATCCGACCTTCCACGCGGGCCAGCGCAACGATGCGCCCACTTGCGCCTTCTGCCATAAGCCGAACCTGACCGACAGCGGCTGGTCAGTCAGTTCGTCGACGTTCATTCACAGCATTCACGGGGCTTTCGAACGGACCGTGGGCTTCAACTGGCAGGCGGCCTGCCCGACCGGGACCACCTATCCGACCAGCTGTACGACCGCCAATGCCGATCCGTACTACGCCAACGTGACCTACCCGGGCATCCTCAACAACTGCGAGCAGTGCCATCTTCCGGGCACATACGACTTCAGTGCTGCGGCGTCGGCTTCTGCGGTTTCCAATCTGCTGATGTCCACAGTGGCTGCGGGCGTGATCAAGCCGAACATTTCCACTTCGCCCTATGTGAAGACCGACGGCACTGACTACGGGAATGTCTTTGCGACGTCCAATGTGTCGAGCGGAACTGTCGGCACCACGGCCTGCACGACGACAGCTCCTTGCGTGTGCACGCCCACGGCGCCTTGCGTGGCCGCGGCAACCACGCTGGTAAAGTCGCCGATTGCGGCTGCCTGCTCCTCGTGCCACGACGCCCCCACCGCGATCTCGCACATGCAGATGATGGGCGGATCGTTCTACGAGACGCGCGCCGCGGCCCAGACCAAGGCCGAGCAGTGCCTGATGTGCCACGGCCCCGGCACCGTCGCCTCTATCGCCCTCGTCCATCAGTAGGCCAAAAATCAAATCAAGACGCAGTCGCGCGGCGCTATTCAGTAGGCGGGTCTACAGCGGTTCCAACTGCCCGACGACGCTGGCCAGGTTCACGCGCCAGTCGGGCATGGGGCCGAGGATGGCTTCAGTCGGGCCGAGATCCAGAACACTGTAGGCGGGCCGCGGGGCAGGGCGGGGGAACTCGGCGGTCGTGCAGGGACGGATGATCGCACTGCGGCCGAGCAGGCGCGCGATCTCGACGGTAAACTCGTACCAGGTGCACTCGCCTCCGTCGGTGACGTGCAGGGTTCCGCGCGTGCCGCGGTCGACGAGGGCCAGGGTGGCCGCGGCCAGGTGTTGTGCGCTGGTGGGCCGGCCGCGCTGATCGTCGACCACCTTCAGCTCGGGCTTGTCGCGTGTCAGGCGAGCCATGGTGCGCACGAAGTTGTTGGCCCAGGGCGCGTACAACCAGCTCGTGCGCAAGATGAGAAAGTCGGCGCCGCTTTGTCGAATGGCGATCTCGCCCGCCGCCTTGGTCCGGCCGTAGGCCCCCAATGGTTGCAGAGGCGCATCCACGGCATAGGGAGCACTCGCGTTGCCGGCGAAGACGTAGTCGGTGCTGAAATGGACCAGCGGGACGCGTGCGCGTGCACAGGCCGCGGCCAGCACTCCCGGCGCGGTGCCGTTGCCGCGCAGAGCAGCCGCTTCATCGGCTTCAGCGCCGTCGACGTTGGTGTAGGCCGCGCAGTTGATGACCGCGGACCAAGGCTCTTGAAAGAGGGGGGCCACTTGGCTCGGGTCTGCAATGTCCAGTTCGGGCAGATCGAAACCCGCGAACGGCCGTTGCTTGGCAGTCAGCAGCTCGCGAAAAGCCCGGCCCAGCATGCCCCGATCGCCGAGCAGCAGGACAGGGGCGGACATGACTAACCCTTCCACCGCGGCAGGCGCGCCGGATCGATTTCGGCCAGAGGCGAGAAGCGCTGGTCCTTCTCGCTGATGACGGGCTGACTGACCGGCCACGGAATGGCCAGCGCGGGATCGTTCCAGGCCACCCCCAATTCCTGCTGGGGCAGGTAGAGATCTGTGCACTTGTAGGCGAACAGGGCGTACTCGCTCACCACGCAGAAGCCATGGGCGAAGCCGGCCGGGATGTACATCTGGCGGTGGTCGCCCGACGACAAGGGCCGTCCAGCCCATTTGCCGAAGTGGGGCGAACCCACGCGCACGTCCACGGCCGCGTCGAAGACTTCACCCTCGACGACGTAGACCAGCTTGCCCTGACCTCGCGGATGCTGCAGGTGCAGGCCGCGCAAAGTGCCGCGGCACGAGCGCGACAGGTTGTCCTGCACGAAGCGCTCGCTGATGCCTGCCTCAGCGTAGCGTTCGGCCTGAAAGGCCTCGAGAAAGTAGCCACGCGCATCGCCGAACACCTTGGGTTCGACGAGCAGAATCTCGGGAATTTCCAGAGGGGTGACTTTCACAGATGGCCCCTTTCCGGAAGTTGCAGCAGATACTGCCCGTAGTTGGTCTTGCTGAGAGGCTCGGCCAGCCGGCGCAGGTGGTCCCTGTCAATCCAGCCCTTGTGGAACGCAATCTCTTCCGGGCACGCCACCATCAGCCCCTGGCGCGCCTGAATGGTCTGAATGAACTGGGCCGCCTGCAAAAGCGAGTCGTGGGTTCCGGTGTCCAGCCAGGCCACGCCGCGCCCGAGCTTCTCCAGGCGAAGGTCCCCACGGTGCATGTACAACCGATTGAGATCGGTGATCTCCAATTCGCCGCGCGGGCTGGGCCGCAGCATCTCGGCCATCTCGACCACCCGCTCGTCATAGAAGTACAGGCCGGTCACTGCGAAATGGCCGCGCGGCTGCTTGGGTTTCTCCTCGAGGCTGAGCACGCGTCCGTCGCCGTCCAGCTCGGCCACGCCATAGGCCTCGGGATTCTGCACGAAGTAGCCGAAGACCGTGGCGCCAGACTCGCGGCAAGCCACGTCCTCGAACAAGCCGCCCAAACCAGTGCCGTAGAAGATGTTGTCGCCCAGCACGAGGGCGCAGGGATCGCCGGAGATGAAGCCGCGACCGATGAGAAAGGCCTGCGCCAGCCCGTCGGGAGTGGGTTGCACGGCGTATTGAATCTGCAGACCCCAGGCCGAGCCATCGCCCAAGAGCTGTTGAAACTGGGGCGCGTCGTGTGGCGTGGTGATGACCAAGATGCGGCGAATTCCCGCCAGCATCAGCGTGGTCAGCGGGTAGTAGACGAGCGGCTTGTCGTACACCGGCATGAGCTGCTTGCTCACCGCGCGCGTGAGCGGGTGCAGGCGCGTGCCCGATCCTCCGGCCAGGATGATTCCCTTTTGCACCATGGTCAGCGACTCCCGTAGTTTTTTTCGATCCAGCTGCGATATTCGCCGGTGCGCACGGAATCGATCCAGGCGCGATGGGCAACATACCAGCGCACCGTCTTGCGCAGCCCGCTCTCGAAACTCTCGCGCGGTTTCCAGCCCAGCTCCGCCTCGAGGCGAGAGGAATCGATGGCGTAGCGCAGATCGTGTCCGGGCCGGTCCGGGACATAGCGGATGAGTTCCACAAGCTCTGCCTCGGGCGCGCCGGTTTCTTCGGCGACGAGACGGCAGAGTTTCTTCACCACGTCGATGTTGCGCTGCTCGCTGCGACCGCCGATGTTGTAGGTGCGGCCATTCTGGCCGGCGTTGATGATCGTCCAGATCGCTTCACAGTGATCCTCGACGTAGAGCCAGTCGCGCACGTTGAGCCCCTGGCCATAGACCGGTAGCGGCTTGCGCTCCAGCAGATTCAGGATCATCAGGGGAATCAGTTTCTCGGGAAACTGCAGCGGCCCGTAATTGTTGGAGCAGTTGCTCACCCGCACCGGCAGGCCGAAGGTGCGGTGCCAGGCGCGCACCAGGTGATCGCTCGATGCCTTGGACGCGGAATAGGGGCTCGACGGATCGTAGCGGGTTTCTTCCTCGAACAGGCCGCTTGAGCCCAGGGAACCAAACACCTCGTCAGTGGACACGTGATGCAACAGCCCCTGGCCGGGCGTCCACAGCTCGCGGCAGGCTTCCAGCAGATTGAAGGTGCCTTCGATATTGGTGCGCACGAAGGCGCGCGGCCCGGTGATGGAGCGATCCACGTGGCTCTCGGCCGCAAAGTGCACGACCACGTCGGGTTCGTGCCGGGCAAACGCGGCCCGCAGCGCGGAGAAATCACACAGGTCGGCCCGCTCGAAGGCGTAGTTGGGCGAGCCGGACACCGCGTCCAGGCTGCGCAGATTGGCCGCGTAGGTCAGCGCGTCCAGGTTGACGAAATGGTGCTCAGGGTGGCGGGGCACCAGGAGATTGAGGAAGTTTGCGCCAATGAAGCCGGCGCCGCCGGTTACTAGGATTCGCATGTTTTTGTGTTGGGGAGTCAATCTCCCGCAAGCACACCATAACCCATGCCGCTAGCGCTTGTCCCCTGGAGTTCCTTGCAGCGGAACCCTGACCGTGACCGTGGTGCCCCGACCCGGCGTGCCCTTCACCTCGACCGCGCCGCCGAGCAGCGCCGCGCGCTCGCGCATGCCAAGCAGACCCAGCGAGTCGGGACGGCGAATTTCCTCCTCGGTAATGCCGCGACCATTGTCGCACACCTCCAGGGTGAGGAAGGCATCCTCGTCGATCATCAGATCGATGCTGACGTGGGTGGCCCCGGCGTGGCGGGCCACATTGGTCAAGGCCTCCTGACACATGCGGAACACGACCGTGCCTCGCTCCGGCGCGACCAGGACGTTGCTGGGCACCGACACCGCGCAGTCTATGCCTGTGCGGGCTGAGAAGTCGTGCGCCTGCCATTCCACTGCAGCGCCCAGGCCCAAGTCGTCCAGGATACTGGGGCGCAGTTCGGAGGAGATGCGGCGGACCGTCTTCACCGTCTCTTTGACCAGCGTGGCGAGCGCCGACACCCGCGAGGCGGCCTGCGCGTTGTCTTTGGGGAGCTGCTTGTCCAGAAACGCGAGATCCATGCTCATGCAGGTCAGCGCCTGGCCCAGCTCGTCGTGGATCTCTCGCGCGATGCGCACCCGCTCTTCTTCGCGCACGGATTCCACGTGGGCCGCCAGGGCGCGCAGTTGTTCACGTTGGGCCCGCAGTTGCTCGTTAAGGCGCTGGCGCTCGGTGATGTCGCGCGAGAATCCGGTGGTGCCGAGCACATTGCCCTGCTTGTCGAGGATCGGCGTCTTGAAGGTCTCGAACCAACGGGCGGCACCTTCAATGAAGATGGGCTCCTCCACATCCTTCTGTTTGCGGGTGGCGATCACGCTGCGGTCGTCATCGACATAGCGCTGCGCCAGAGCCTTGGGCCACACATCGAAGTCGGTCAGTCCCACAATGTCGGCCGCCTGCGCCCGTCCGCACGAGCGCGCGAACGTGTCGTTGACGGCCAGGAAGCGGCATTGCACGTCTTTCAGCCAGACCAGAAAAGGGAAGTTGTCCAGCATGGCGCGCAGGTAGGCCTCGCGTTCGGCCAGGGCTTCCTGGGCGCGCACGCGGGCGCTCACGTCGCGAACGATGCCGACCACGGCCCGCACTTCTCCACCAGGCGCCTGGATGGGAACCAGGCGCGTGTCGATCCACACCGTCGTCTGGTGAAGTTCCTGATGCGTCTCGGTCACCACAATCTCGCCGGTGCCGAAAACCTGCTGGATGAAGTGGCTGTGCCGCTCGGCCATAGGGGGAGAGAACAGCGTGTTCTGTTTGCGTCCCCTCAATTGCTCGGGTGTCCCACCCAGGGCACGCGCGGCCAGGGTGTTGATATGCAGGACATGTTCTTCTCGGTCGACCACGAAAACCATGTCCGGGAAGATCTCGATCACCGCCCCCAGCAGTCCGTCGGTCTTGCCCAGATACTCGGTCAGGTCTGAAATCGTGGCCATGAAAGTCCTGCCAGTCTGCGACCGGGGCTAGCGTTGCAAGGACGACAGCGCCGCAGCCGTGCGCTGGTAGATTTCTTCCGGCGTGCCCGCGGCGGACAGCGACACCAGCAGGCCCGCCTTCTGGTAGTAGTCCGCCAGGGGCGCGGTGCTGGCTTGGTACGCTTGCATGCGCACCCGGATCGATTCCGGGCGATCGTCGTCGCGCAAGACCAGCTTGCCGCCGCAGTTGTCGCACACGTCCGGGACTTTGGGCGGGCGGCCCGTGACGTGAAACACCGCCTTGCAAACCGCGCAGGTGCGCCGGCCTGACAGCCGCGCGATGACCTGTTCGAGAGGCATGTCGTAGCTCAGGACAGCGTCCAGTTTCACTCCCAGCTGCGCCAGCAGGGCGGCCAAGGCCTCGGCCTGGCGCACGGTGCGCGGAAAGCCATCGAGGAGAAAGCCGGATGGGCAGGTCAGGCAGCGGCTTCGCTCACGCACGATGTTGATGACCGTGTCGTCGGGCACCAACTCGCCCCGCTGCATGCACGCCAGCGCCTGGGTGATGGCCGGCGTGCGCTCGCTGCCGGGCAGCGACTTGGCGGCGCGAAAGACATCCCCTGTGGACAGGTGGCACGGTCGCAGGCGCTGGCTGATGAGTTCGGCCTGGGTGCCCTTGCCAACACCTGGTGCCCCGAGCAAAACCAAGCGAAAGGGACGTTCGGGCGGCGTCGAGTCGGTGCTGCACTCAACGCTTGCCCCCTTGAACCACGCGGCGCGATCTGCATCCTGCATTGTCATGGTGGCCGCAGGATACCGCCGAAGGGCCGGTCAGGGAATAGATGCTAGGGGCGTTTGGCCGGGGCCGAGGAGGACTGGCCTGACCTCGGCAGGGGCAGCGTCAACTTTTCCAGCTGTGCCTCGTCAATCTGGATCTTCGCCCTGGCGCGGATGTCCGCGATCAGATCGTTGCGCTTCTGCTGCCGGCCTTCGTAGGTCAGGCGCGACTGAATGTCCGACTTGGCCTCGGCCAGTGACCTGGAACTGGCCGGCTGCTTCTGCGTGAGCACCACGACGGTGTAGCCGCTCTCGGTGCGGATGGGTTCCGAAACGTCAGGGACCTGGGCCAGCGCGAAGGCTGCGTCCAGCACGGCCTTGGGCAGGCCCGGGGCATTGCGGTCGACCAGGCCCGTGTCTCCGCCGCGCGCGCGCGTGGCTTCGTCCTCGGAGTTCTTGCTCACGAACTCCTTGAGGGCGCCGGCGTTTCCCTTGGGCAGGGCCTTGGCTTCGGCGGCGACCTTGAGCGCCGTGCTTCGGTCTTTCACGACGATCTGGCTGAACCTGACCTGCTCGGGCCGCACGAAATCCTTGAGATGGTCCTGGTAGTACTTCTCCAAGTCGGCGTCACTTGCGTTCTGGCCGTTCAGCCGCGCATCGACCTCTTTTTGCATCATGCGGCTCACCACGTCGCGCTTCACGGCCGGGTCGCGGTCGTAGCCCAGACGGCAGGCCTCCTGGTAGAGCGCCTCGGCTTGGATCAGGCCGTTGAGAACCTCTCTCTTCTTTTCCGGCTTCGAATAGTGGTCCATGAGGTACTTGGAGTGGCCGAAGAAGGCGACCTGCGCTTCTAGGTCATGCGCGGTGATGGCAGTATCGCCCACGCGTGCCAGTACCACCGTACTGTCCCCCGGGGACCGGTGGTGGCAGCCGAAGGTAAGGGTCAGGGTGAGGGGCAGACAAAAATGGAATGGTCGCATGGCCGCCCATGATACACGGACCCGAGGCGTCTGTGGCACAGCCTTAACAAGCAGCGGCAGCCTAGTCGGCTTATTATCAGGCGATGGGCTGGGCCTTTCTCATCGCACCTGCCACGCCAGGCGCCAATGCCGGCGTCCCGGTTCAGTTTGGCGCTGAGATGTCGATCTGGACTATCGGAGATCGGACAGACCCATGCGTGGATAGCGTGGTCGCGCTCATGACGTTCGGTGCCTGCGAAGGGTGACTGCGTGAGGGAAAAGTTTCGACCTTGCTTTGCGGGTGTGCCGTCCCCGCTTCTGCTTGCCTGGCTAGTAGGCCTGGGCCTGCTGCTGGCACGGCCAGGCGCGACCGCGCAAGAGGCTGGCGCAGAAGCCGGGTACGCTCGGCCGGCGCCATCGCCGGGTGCAGCACCCAGGGCCAGAGACCGTTTCGGCAAACCACACGCGCGGCGCCGACATCGCACAACAGACGCCCCGCATTTGGCGGGACTGGCAGCGTTGAGCGGGGAGGTCGCGGATGTGACCCATCTTCACGGCTCGGCGCCAATTGAACCTGCGGATCGCATGGGCGCGGTGTCTGAACACAGGGTCAGGGTCGAGAAGCCCGATAAGCCGCCCGAAGCGGCGGCACCAGCGGGCCCAGCGGTGGCAGCGGTCCCGACCACGCTGGACGAGAACGTCGTCAAGGAGATCTCCCAGCGCAAGATCGTGTTTCGCATGTGCTACGAATCAGCGCGGCGCCGGGGCGTGACCGCCACGCGCGCCGATGTGAAATGGATCTTGGCGGCTGACGGCAGCGTGCGCGACGTCGAGGTGGCGGTGGCCCAGGACGCGCAACTGGCGAACTGCATTCGCGCGGTGGCCGCGCGCCCCTTTGCCAGCGGCGTCGGGCAGGACATCCCGGTGGCGATCCCGTTGCTCTTCGTGGGGATACGGTAGCTATCGCAGAGAGACTCTTACCGGGGCCACCTTCCAGATGTTCTCGCAATACTCGCGAATGGCTCGGTCCGAGGAGAACTTGCCCATGCGGGCGGTGTTGAGGATGGACATGCGTGTCCAGGTTGGCTTGTCGCGGTACACATGACCCACACGCGCCTGACAATCCACATACGACTGGAAGTCCGCGCACAAAAGGAACGGATCCTTTTCCAACAGGGAGCGCACGATGGGCGCGAACAGGGCGGGATCTCCGCGCGAAAAGTCGCCCGCGGCGATGAGGCCGAGCGCCTCGCGCAGCTCGATATTCTCTTGATAGATCTCCCACGGCCGATAGCCTGCGGCTCGGCGCTGCTGGATCTCGTCCACGGTCAAACCGAAGAGGAAGAAGTTCTCGGCCCCCACCTCCTCGCGGATTTCCACATTGGCCCCGTCCAAGGTGCCGATGGTCAGCGCCCCGTTCATGGCGAATTTCATGTTGCCGGTGCCCGAGGCCTCCATGCCCGCTGTGGAAATCTGCTCTGACAAGTCAGCCGCCGGATAGATGCGCTGGGCGTTCTTCACGTTCAGATCGGGCAGGAAGGCGATGCGCAGGCGATCGTTGGTCTCCTTGTCGGCGTTCACCACTTCGGCGACGCCGTGGATGAGCTTGATGATCAACTTGGCGGTGTGGTAGCCGGGCGCTGCCTTGCCGCCGAAGATGATGGTTCGGGCAGAGGCATCGCCGCCGCGCTTGAGGTGACGGTACAGCGCCACCGCGTGCAGCACGTTGAGGTGCTGGCGTTTGTACTCGTGGATGCGTTTGACCTGCACGTCGAACATGGTGTCGGGCAGCAACTCGATGCCGTGCGCGTGCTGCGCGTAGGCCGCCAGGGCTCGTTTGTTGGCCCGCTTGACCTGACGCCATCGTTCGCAGAACTCGCCGTCGTCGCAGCGGGCCTCCAGCTCGCGCAGGCCGTTGAGGTCTTCCTGCCATTTGTCGCCAATGGCGTCGGTGATCAGTGTCGCCAGCCCAGGATTGGCCAGCATCAAGAACCGGCGTGGCGTCACGCCGTTGGTGACGTTGGTGAACTTCTCGGGCTCTAGGTCGTGAAAGTCTCGCAGCACGGTCTGCTTGAGCAGATCCGAGTGGATCTTCGCCACGCCATTGACCGCGTGGCTGCCCACGCAGGCCAGGTTGGCCATGCGCACGCGCTTGTCGCCGTGTTCGTCAATCAACGACATACGGTTCACCCGCCCCGGGTCGCCGGGAAAGTGCGCCTCGACCGTGGCGAGAAAACGCTTGTTGATCTCGAAGATGATTTCCAGGTGTCGCGGGAGCAGACGGCGAAACAGCGGCATGGGCCAGGTTTCCAGCGCCTCGGGCAGAAGCGTGTGGTTGGTGTAGCCCATGGTGCGCGTGGTGATGTCCCACGCCTGCTCCCATTCCAGGTTGTTCTCGTCAACCAGCAGGCGCATCAGCTCGGCGATGGCCAGGGCGGGATGCGTGTCATTGAGCTGGACCGCGTACTTCTCGTGGAAATGGTCCAGCGTCTTTTGCTTCTGCAGATAAATGCGCATCATGTCCTGCAGCGAGCAGGACACGAAGAAGTACTCCTGCTGCAGGCGCAGGCTCTTGCCCGCTTCGGTGTCGTCGTTGGGGTAGAGAACCTTGGTGATGTTTTCGGTGTGGACCTGCTCTTCGCAGGCGCGCGTGTAGTCGCCCACGTTGAAAGCCTGCAAGTCCAGCGACGTGAACGCCTCGGCCTGCCACAGGCGCAGCATGTTGGCCGTGTTGACCCCGTAGCCCAGCACGGGCGTGTCGTTGGGGATGCCTTTGACCACCCGGTCAGGCATCCAGCGCACGCGGTAGCGGCCGGTCACATCGGTGTACCCCTCGGTGTGGCCGCCCAGCTTGACCAGGAAGGCAATCTCAGGGTGCGAGATCTCCCACGGGTAGCCCAGGCGCAGCCAGCGGTCAAGCACCTCGACCTGCCAGCCGTCGTGGATCTCCTGGTCGAAGATGCCGAACTCGTAGCGGATGCCGTAGCCGATGGCCGGGATTTCCAGCGACGCCAGCGAATCCAGGTAGCAGGCGGCCAGGCGCCCCAGGCCGCCGTTGCCCAGGCCCGGTTCTTCTTCCTGTTCCAGCAAAGCGTCGAGCGAAAGCCCCAGCTCGTCCATCGCCTGTCGCGTGGCTTCGGAGATGCCCAGGCTAAGCAGATTCTGACCCAGTTGCGGACCGATGAGGAATTCGGCCGACAAGTACGCCACCGTGCGCGACGCCTTTTCAAAATAGGTGCGGGCCGAGTAGATCCACTTTTGCATGATGCGATCCCGAACCGTGTAGGCCAGGGCCAGGTAGTTGTCGTTGGGCAGGGCGACCTCGGGGAACTTGCCCCGGTGGCAGAACAGATTTCGGATGAAGGTCCTGCGGATGGACTCCACGTCCATGCCGAACTGGAGGTCCTTTTCCGAGGGGGTGCTGGGCGGACGGCTTTGGGGGGTCATGATCGGCTACCACGCTAGCACGGAGTTCCGTGCGCCGCAGCAAGCGCTGCGACGGCCTTGTGCGGCCTTCGCGCGCTTGGCTCGCGCCTTCATGGAACCAATTCAAGGGCCTGAGAAAGGCGAGGGCCGATTCGTATGGCACCAAGGTCGCGGCGATCGGTCGTCAAGACTCGGTAAACCCGCCGTCGTTCGGCAACTGCGGCAACGGTGCCATCAACCAAGCCGAGGTCGAGCCCTGCGAATCTTGCATCCAGTTCCATGGATCTGGCGATGTCGGACGGAAGCGGTGGTTCATACTCGTATCGTGTTCCCGGATCGAAGATATCCGCGACCAGCCTTCTCATGGCTGCACGGTTGTCTCTGAGAAAGTAGTCGACCTCGGCGAGAACGAGCCCGGGAACGATCACCGAACTCGCTGACGTTAGCGCCTTTTCGTACTCCGGAAAGCTTGGCGCGCCATCTCGGTCGCAGGCGAGTGCGCGGAGGAGTCCACCGGTATCCGCGACAAGCGCTGATTTCAATCCTTCAGATCCTTGAAAAGTAGAGACTCGTCGCCGAGTTTGCTGTCGGTCGACTCGAATAGACCGGTCGTGGGGGGCCGGCGGCCCGAGTAGTACCGTGAGGCCACAACGCGCAACCCCTTTCGGACAAGCTCCGAAGCCGTATGCCCTGCAGCACGAGCCTTCTTCAAAGCCCGGACATCATTCTCTTCTAGGCGAACCGTGGTTGAAATGAGACGCGCCATACACTCACCATACAGCGCAAAGGCAGCCAAGGCAACGCTTCGTCGCATCAACGTCGACCGTCAAGAAGACAGGCTCGTCGTTCATTTCGCGAGCTTTCGGAATGTCTCGGCATGTCGGCGCAACGCGCGCGCCTGCACCTTCGCCAGCCGCCCGCGTCGCGAGCGCTCGCTCTCAAGCGGCGTGATGATGAGACGCTTCCCGTCGGTCTTGAGGTCCAGATCGGTCAGGCGACCGGCCTTCGACAACTTGTTCGCCCGCTTCGTCGTCGAAGCCACCGCCCAATGTGGCCGCATCCGGCTCTCCGCGCAGTCGCGGAGGTACATGTTCATGAGTGTCTGGTACGGCAAAAACATCTCGCGCGACAGGCCCTGGAAGTAGCCGATGGTTTCCTCGTCCAGCCGGATCGTGAGCTGTCGCTTGAGGCGCCTGGCATATGGATTCCGGACCGCGTTTGAAAAGTCGTAGTTCTTTCTCATTTCATCCTCCGGTCTTCGTACTGCCGCCGTTCGAACGCATTCGCTTTACGGGCGGAGATCAGCCGAATGACCTCCTCGCCCTGTCGGTAGCAGTGGCAGACGACAAGCGTCCGCAACCGCGCGCTGAGCCCGAGCAGGACAAACCTGTCCTCGTCCTCGGAATGGTCCTCGTCTGGACGCAGTAAGGCGTTTTCGTCGAAGAACACCGTCCGGGCTTCCTCGAAGGACACGCCGTGCTTTCGACGATTCACCGCCGCTTTCCGCTCGTCCCATTCGAAGCGAAGGTGTTTCACGCACGCACGAGTGTACCTACTTCGTAGCTACACCGCAAGTCAGGCGAAGGGCCTGGCGGTTCAGCGGCTTGTTGGACAGCGCTTTCACGCGGCTTTCACTTCAACCGTCAGTCTGAGACCTGCGCCTCGGATTTGATCTTGAAGCGCGAGCCTTGCGAACTGAGTTTCGCTTTGTTCGAGTGCAACGGCTTGTTGGGCGGTTTCTCGCACGGTAGTATTGGTTCATGCAGAACTTCACAGCCGTGATCGAGCGAGACGAGACTACTGGTCTCTTCGTGGGCTATGTGCCTGGCTGGCCTGGCGCCCACTCGCAAGGGGCCACCCTCGACGAACTACACCAGAACCTCGGGGAGGTCATCGCTATGTTGCTCGAGGACGGTGCTCCAAAGCTCGAAGGGGAGTTCGTAGGGACGCAAACGGTGAAGGTCGCCTAGACCATGGGCGATGTGCCGGTCCTGAAGCCTCGTGAAGTTGCCGCCATAAATCTCGGATTCGTTCAAGTCCGTCAACGTGGTTCGCACTGCCAGTACCGACACCGGGACGGGCGGGTAGTCCTCTCAACGTACATCAATGCCCGCATCTGTGATAACGGCCGGGTGCGAATCCGTAGTGTTGGAACCTTGCTTCGACGACAATCTTGCCTGGATACGGTCTACCTTCTCGACGGGTACGATTCGAATGATACGTTGCTTTCCCTTCTCGATCTTGGCCAAGACCAACCTATCCGATCGCGCAAGAAGAAGTCGCCAGTCTTCGCCACCGACCGTGACAACCGCAAGAGTAGAGGTGTCGGGGTCCGCTGCGAGCTGGCCCCGGGGCTTACCCGATAGCGTCGGTATCTGATACGCAGCAAAAAACCAGAGGAAATAGCCGAGTTGCAAGGCGCCAGAGATGACTTGACGGTCCTTGTCTCGAATGGCGTACGCATGCAGAACAATCGCTGATGAGAGGGAGAAGGACAGGAGGAAGGACGCGGCGATTGCGAAGTGCGCCGAGCTGCTCATCCGCATGCATCCGTCGAGGCCGAGCGCCACAAAGAGGAGTACGGTACCAACAAGGCTCGTGACTATGTCAGCGCCCTGGATCCACCTCCACGCGCCATTCACAGCAACGAGCATCGTTGCTAGGATCCCGCTGACGATGCCGGACAGGACGGTATAGCTCTGCTGAAGCAACTCGCTCGGTGAGAGCAATGATGTGATCCATTCGGCGCCGAATGCGCCGTAGTAGGACGAGGCGGATTTCCATCCGATGAAGTAGCCGATGGTGACGATTCCTAGAGCGGCTCCTCCCAGCTGGGGCAAGACGCCAAACATCGACCCCAAAGCGCGAAGAAGTTGCAGGTCTTCGGTCGTACCGTTCCCCTTCTTGGGCGCGTCAGACTTCGTGTCTACTGGTTGGTCCATGTTCGTCAGCCTAGTGTCCTGTAAGATAAAAAGCTTGCAGAAGTAGTCCGCGAGGATCATGGTGGCCCTCATGCGAACGGGCCGACCAAAAGCGAAACTGGTACTTACCGCGGCAGAGCGAACCGTCTTGGAACGCTATGTGCGCCGTGGAACGACGGCGCAAAGGCTGTCGATGCGAGCGCAGATTGTGCTGTTGTGTGCCGAGGGACTGGACAACACCAAGGTGTCACGGCGGCTGCGGACGACGGCGCACACAGTGGGCAAATGGCGGGCGCGGTTCGTTGAGGCGCGTCTGGATGGGTTGCTGGACGAGCCGCGACCGGGCGCCCCGCGCGCGATCAGTGATGAACAGGTGGAGGCCGTGGTCGTCAAGACGTTGGAGTCGACGCCAAAGGGGGCCACGCACTGGAGCACGCGACAGATGGCCAGGGCCGTCGGGCTCAGCCACGATAGCATCCATCGCATCTGGCAATCGTTCGGGCTCAAACCGCACCGGACGGAGGGCTTCCAGCTCTCAAAGGACCCGCTGCTGATCGACAAAGTTCGCGATGTGGTCGGTCTGTACATGAGCCCTCCAGACCACGCACTTGTTCTGTGCGTCGACGAGAAGTCGCAAATCCAGGCGCTCAATCGAACGCAGCCCTTGCTGCCGCTTCGGCCGGGCCAAGCCGAGCGACGTACACCCGACTATGAACGTCACGGCACTACGACCCTGTTCGCGGCTTTGAACATCCTGTCGGGCAAGGTGATCGGCGAATGCCACGCGCGCCACCGTGCGGTCGAGTTTCGGAAATTCCTCGACCGAATTGACGCCACGGTGCCGGCCCATCTGGACGTGCACCTCGTTCTCGACAACTACGCCACGCACAAGGCACCGATCATAAAGGCCTGGTTGGCAAAGCGGCCGCGATACCACCTGCATTTCACGCCCACGCACGGCTCATGGCTCAATCAAGTTGAGCGCTGGTTCGGCCTGCTCACACAGCGCCAGATCAAGCGAGGCGCACACAAGAGCGTGGCCGCGCTGAAGGCCGCCATAGAAGACTTTCTCACCGCGCACAACGACAGTCCCAAGCCTTTCGTGTGGACGAAGTCAGCCGACGACATTCTGGCCAGCATCGCGCGGTTTGCGATGCGAACGATTGCGGCAACCGACGGGACCGCTTAATGCTAGCCTTTTCTCTTACAGGACACTAGCAGCCCGTGGTGAAAGTGCTGGGAATGGCTTCGCTCATGCGGCTGCCTGAACGAGCCACGGGTCGTGTGATTGGCGGGTTGCTTGCAGATTATCGCGGTCGGCGGTCCCTGACAGCCGCATGAGCGAAGCCAGCAGGTTCCAAAGCGTGATCAAGGCAGCCCAAAGGGCGGCCGACTGGCCCTGGAGACACCTCGGTTTGCCGACGCCGAAGCATTTGCGCATCAGTAGACCGAGGTTGTACCCGGCGATGTGAACCAGCAACCGCTTGGCGATGTTCTCCTGGTGGCACAGGTAGAGCCTTCGCATGCCACCAGTCTCCAGTACATGGGCGAAGGTCCGCTCGATGATCTCTCCGCGACGGCGCATGAGATGCCGACCGCGTTTGCCGTTCTTCCGTCGACGATTGGCATAAACGGCGTCCCGCTCCTCGGTCTCGCCTTCCCAATGCTGTCGGCCACGACGAGGCTCGGCGATGTAGCTGCGCCATCCCCCGAGCTGCAATGCCAACATCACCATCTTGCTGTGGTAACCCTTGTCGGCCACCACCTCGCTCGGCTCTTGCGTGCGCTTCGAATCTTTTCCGGCATGTTCTCGGGCTTCTTCGAGATTTTGTTTGGCGGCTTCCAGAGTTCCCTCCAGCGTCGTCGTGTCGCCTGCCGTTCCACCGTCCAGGGTCACTGCCACCACAGCGCCAGTGTCCATGTCGACGGCGTGCTCTTCTTTGTGCGCCAGATGCGTGCTCCCGTCCTTCATCTTCGAGATCTTCGCCTCGGGGTCGTGCGGGTTGTACCAGTCAGCGTTCGACCCCTTCTTCTCCCGCTTACGATCCATGCGCGCCAGATCTTCACGCGTCGGCGTCGCGATACCCGACGTCTTGGCCAGCTCCGCGAGAAACTCTTCATAGCTGCGCCCGTCGTCGCGCCTCACGATCGACTTCATGGCGGCATTCGCTTCCAGTGTCGTGCCATCCACGCCGAGGGTCTTGCCTCGAATGAGCCCCGCGCTGTCCAGCACGCCCAGAACCCAGCTGAAGACCGCCTGGTGCGTTTCCAAATCGAGCAGTCGCCGTGTGCGCGAAATCGTCGAGTGGTCCGGTGTCTCCTTGCTTGCTGGAATACCGAGAAAGTCGCGCAGGCTCAGCGAATCTGCGGCTCGCCACGCGATTCCTCGCTCGCTGTCGATGCCCTCGAAGTACCCCAGCAGTAGACATCGGAAATACACCCCAGGTGCCATACTCGGCCGACCCATCTTCTTCGCGTAGAACTTCGCGCAGCTCTTTTCCGCGTACTTGTCGAAGCCCTTTTCGGCCAACACCTTGTTGACCGCCTGATAGTAGGGGTGGCTTTGCGAACGAAGCTGCTGGTGCGTGATGAACAGGTCTTCCTGCTCGCCGTCGCGCGTGCCCATCGCCATGCCGGCCATAGTGCACTACCAGAGATCTGCGGTCGATCTTGATCAGATGTTCAGGTCATCCGGTGCGCACCAGACGCGCCCAAGCGCGTCTGGTGCCATTCGGGACTTTCACCACGGGCTGCTAGCGCACGCCTAGCGCCTTGCCGTAAAGCCGCGGGCGGCCGACCGGCTTCAACGGCTTTATGGGTTGGTTCGGCGGCTGCGATTCCAAGAGAAGCGTGGTCAAAGCAGGCCCCGCTCGAAGAGGACAGCACGCCCTTCCGCGGTGATCTTGAGGAATGCCATTATGCTGAGGTCTCCTTCGACCTGTGCCAGCCCATCGGCAACTAGCAGCCCGTGGTGAAAGTGCTGGGAATGGCTTCGCTCATGCGGCTGCCTGAACGAGCCACGGGTCGTGTGATTGGCGGGTTGCTTGCAGATTATCGCGGTCGGCGGTCCCTGACAGCCGCATGAGCGAAGCCAGCAGGTTCCAAAGCGTGATCAAGGCAGCCCAAAGGGCGGCCGACTGGCCCTGGAGACACCTCGGTTTGCCGACGCCGAAGCATTTGCGCATCAGTAGACCGAGGTTGTACCCGGCGATGTGAACCAGCAACCGCTTGGCGATGTTCTCCTGGTGGCACAGGTAGAGCCTTCGCATGCCACCAGTCTCCAGTACATGGGCGAAGGTCCGCTCGATGATCTCTCCGCGACGGCGCATGAGATGCCGACCGCGTTTGCCGTTCTTCCGTCGACGATTGGCATAAACGGCGTCCCGCTCCTCGGTCTCGCCTTCCCAATGCTGTCGGCCACGACGAGGCTCGGCGATGTAGCTGCGCCATCCCCCGAGCTGCAATGCCAACATCACCATCTTGCTGTGGTAACCCTTGTCGGCCACCACCTCGCTCGGCTCTTGCGTGCGCTTCGAATCTTTTCCGGCATGTTCTCGGGCTTCTTCGAGATTTTGTTTGGCGGCTTCCAGAGTTCCCTCCAGCGTCGTCGTGTCGCCTGCCGTTCCACCGTCCAGGGTCACTGCCACCACAGCGCCAGTGTCCATGTCGACGGCGTGCTCTTCTTTGTGCGCCAGATGCGTGCTCCCGTCCTTCATCTTCGAGATCTTCGCCTCGGGGTCGTGCGGGTTGTACCAGTCAGCGTTCGACCCCTTCTTCTCCCGCTTACGATCCATGCGCGCCAGATCTTCACGCGTCGGCGTCGCGATACCCGACGTCTTGGCCAGCTCCGCGAGAAACTCTTCATAGCTGCGCCCGTCGTCGCGCCTCACGATCGACTTCATGGCGGCATTCGCTTCCAGTGTCGTGCCATCCACGCCGAGGGTCTTGCCTCGAATGAGCCCCGCGCTGTCCAGCACGCCCAGAACCCAGCTGAAGACCGCCTGGTGCGTTTCCAAATCGAGCAGTCGCCGTGTGCGCGAAATCGTCGAGTGGTCCGGTGTCTCCTTGCTTGCTGGAATACCGAGAAAGTCGCGCAGGCTCAGCGAATCTGCGGCTCGCCACGCGATTCCTCGCTCGCTGTCGATGCCCTCGAAGTACCCCAGCAGTAGACATCGGAAATACACCCCAGGTGCCATACTCGGCCGACCCATCTTCTTCGCGTAGAACTTCGCGCAGCTCTTTTCCGCGTACTTGTCGAAGCCCTTTTCGGCCAACACCTTGTTGACCGCCTGATAGTAGGGGTGGCTTTGCGAACGAAGCTGCTGGTGCGTGATGAACAGGTCTTCCTGCTCGCCGTCGCGCGTGCCCATCGCCATGCCGGCCATAGTGCACTACCAGAGATCTGCGGTCGATCTTGATCAGATGTTCAGGTCATCCGGTGCGCACCAGACGCGCCCAAGCGCGTCTGGTGCCATTCGGGACTTTCACCACGGGCTGCTAGACCGTCGATATAGTACTTTGCCCTTGCTGTTGGAACTTTCATCTGACTGGCGAGCAAATCAACATCGCAAAACGCGTTTTCGGCCATGACCTTGAGGGCGATGATTTCTTCTTCCCTCAACGCTCGCCGGCCATCGTTGCGTTCAACCAAAGCCTGTCTGGCGGGGTTTCGGACCACCTTTTCGGACCATTTCTTCAGGGCGCCCGTGACGGTTTCATCCAGAGCCCAGGCTGGCGAGGACAGATCAACCTGGTGAATGAAGCTATTGATCGCACCACGATCAAAGATCCCTCGTGAAACGCCAACGTGGTGAACGGCCAGAAGGGGAAGTCCACGGGCGTAGGCGAGGCCAGCCTCAATGTGGTTCCATTCGGTTCCGAGCACGAGGTTCGACGCTATTTCGTCCGCCTTGCAGCGCCCGGAGGCGACGATGATCTGCGGAAACCCCAGGATCACGGCGCCCCGGCACTCGTTCATCAACGCTATCACTTCGTCCATTGGCGAGACCGTGGGTCGATCCGCACCGACTCCAAGCGTCCTTGGGTTCAGCTGCACCATCGCAAGCAGCTTGTAGAAGTTGGCGAGTCCCGGTTCGAACTCCGGTGATACCCACGTTGGTCGACTCAAGAATATGTCTGTCATCTTGGTTGTACCTGTCTCGCGATTCTACGTCGAAAAATATCCAACTACTTCAGCGATGATTTCGACGTTTCGCGCCCAAGCACGGGCGATGAGGGTTCACCACTTCCAGTGGGCCGCGTGCCCTACACCTCGAAGCCCAGTGTGCGTAATTCCGCCGCCAGGCGCTCCACTTCGTGCATGACCTGGCTGGGCGCGGGACCGCCGATCACGGTGCGGGCTGCGACGGCCTGATTGGGATTCAAGGTTTGCAAGCAGGCGGGATGCAATTCGGGCGCGATGCCAGTCAGTTCGGTTTCGGGCACGGCGTTGAGTGCAACACCCAGACGTTCGGCGTGGCGGACCAGATGGCCCACGATCTCGTGCGCGCGGCGGAAGGGGACGCCCTCGCGCACCAGGTGCTCGGCCAGGTCGGTGGCGCCCAGGGCGGCGTCGCGGGCTGTTTCCTTCATGCGCTCGGCGTTGAACTCCAGTCCGGTGAGCAAACCAGGCAGGACCGCCAAGGACAGGCGCGTGGTTTCGATGGCGTCGTAGAAAGGTTCCTGGCTCTCTTGCAGATCCTTGTTGTAGGCCAGCGGCAGTCCTTTGGACACGGTCAGAAGCGCAACCACGTCGCCCAGCAGGCGCGCCGACTTTGCTCGCAACAACTCGGCGATGTCCGGGTTGCGTTTCTGTGGCATGAGCGAGCTGCCCGAGCAGTAGCCCTCGCCCAGGCGCACGAAGCCGAATTCGGTCGACGACCACAGCACCAGTTCCTCGCCCAGACGCGAGAGATGCACGCCCAAGAGCGCGCAGGCAAAGGCCAGCTCGGCGCAGAAGTCGCGGTCGGAAACCGCATCCAGGCTGTTGTGCGTGGGCGCGCGGAACCCCAGCGCGGTCGCGGTCATTTCGCGCTTGATGGGCAGCGACGTGGCGGCCAGCGCGCCCGAGCCCAGCGGACACTCGGCCGCGCGTGAAGCGGCGTCGAGAAAGCGGCCCCGATCGCGGCCCAGCATCTCGGCGTAGGCCAGCAGATGATGGCCGAGCGTGATGACTTGCGCCCGCTGCAAATGCGTGTAGCCGGGCAAGAGAGTGGCCGCGTGCTCGCGTGCGCGCCGGCACAGCACCACGCGGGCGCGGTCGATGCCGGCCACCATCTCGCTGGCCGCCGCCAGGGCATAGAGGCGCATGTCCGTGGCGACTTGATCGTTGCGACTGCGCGCCGTGTGCAGTCGGCGTCCTGGGTCGCCGATCAGTTCAATGAGCCGGCTCTCGACATTCATGTGAACGTCTTCCAGGGCGGGATCCATGGCGCGGCCGCCCTCGCTGAATTCCTGCGCCACACGGTCCAGCCCGGTCTTGATCGCCTCGGCGTCTTCATTCGAGATGAGGCCGACCGCTGCCAACATGCGGGCATGGGCCTGGCTGCCACGCACGTCGTCGCGCAACAGCCGGCGATCGAACGCCACGCTGGAGTTCAGCGCTGCGGCTGCCTGGTCCATGGTCGCGGAAAACCGCGCTCCACGGCCACCAGCCTTGGGGTGGGATGCATCCGATGCGGGCGGGCGTCCTGATTCGCTCATGGCCGCAAGATCCTATCAGCCCGCGGCACAAGTCTCCATGGGTCGGCGTGCTGCCTCAACCCCCTTCAGCCAGCAAGCTTGCGCGAGACTGCGAGTTGCCGGAGACTGCGCTCCATGATGACCCTCTATCCCCTTGCTGGGCCGATGCCCGGCGAAATGCTATCCCCGTGGCGCACTGGCCGCGCTGGTTCTCATCGGTGTGCTGGCGCAGGCGACGCCGGGCCAGGCCGCGCCCAAGGCCAAAGACAGTCGCGAGCTGCGGGCACGCGAGGCTTTCGCCACCGGTCACTACCAGGAGGCCATCGACCTGTACGGCAAGCTCTACGCCGAAAAGCTACACCCGACCTACCTGCGCAACATCGGGCGCTGCTACCAGAAACTGAAAGAGCCCGACAAGGCGATCGATACCTTCCGCGACTATCTGAGACAGGCCAAAAATCTCCCGGCAGACGAGCACAAGGAGATCGAAGGCTACATCGCCGAAATGGAGGCCATGAAGGAGCGGCAAGCGGCCGAGAAGGCGCCGGCCGCCAAACCGCCTGCGCCCACGACCGAGAAAGCGGCAGCGGCGCCAGCCGCGCTACCCCCGGTGGCGTCCACCCCGAATCTGCAGCCCGCACAGCCTGCGCCGCAGACGCAGCTCATCGCTGCACACTCCGCCCCCACCGCCTGAGTCGCCGCCTTTCTACGAACGCGCCTGGTTCTGGGGCGTGGCCGCGGGCGTGGTGGCTGTCGCTGTGGTCGGCGGCCTGTATGCCGGCGGCGTGTTCACGAAGACATTCGACCCCTGCGCGGGCCGTAGTTGTCAAACTGCCGCCTCGGGAGGTCCGTAGCCATGCTTTCGCTCCGAGCCCACTTTGCATTTCCGACGCTCGTTCTGGCCGCTGGCCTTTGCTTGGCAGCCTGTTCGACGAAGGAAAATAAAACGGCCTTGCTGGTCAATGTCACGCTGGACTCCAGCGCGATAGCACCTGACACAGTCACCATTGACACAGTCGTTGTTGTGGTCAATGGCGGGTCTGCCAAATTCACTGGTCAGTTTCCCTGGTCGGACGCCAAGGCAGGCCTGCTCAGTGCCACGCTCTTGCTGCCTGCCGAGGCAGCCGGGAAAGAAGATACCCTGGATGTGCAGGGCACGCTCGGCGGGAGCGAAATGGCGGTCGCGCCATCGCAGACGATCACGATTGTGGCAGGCAAGGCCACCGGACCTATTGCGGTGGTTCTAAAGCCAAGCGTGATTCTCCGCGATGGGGGGATCGACGCCTTGCCGGGCGACGGCCCCCCACCCGACCTGTCAGCGGGATCCGAAGTGGGCATACCCGACGCGGGCGTGACTCCGGACACGCGCATCGATGAACCAAGACCGGAGGCAGCGGCGCCCGATGCTCCTCTTCCGTCCGATGTGGCGCAACCGGTTGAGGTCGGCCAGTCGCCCGACGCCCCGCAACCGTCGTATATGACCGACGCCGGCGCGGACGCGCCCCACCCAACCGAGGCCGGTGCCGACGCGCCACCGCCAACCGATTCGGTCGAGGCCGGCGCGGACACGGGCGCGGACAGCTCCGCGGCACCTGCCTGGCAGCCGGTCGAGAATGCCCAGAACGATCCCAACGATCCCCTCGGCTCCTCCACCGACTCCGTAGGTGCGATCGCGGTCGCGGTCGACCCGGTCAGAGATCACGTATACGCGATGTGGGCCGACAATTCGACCTGGGCGGTGAGGGTGAGACGCTGGAACCACACCACCGCTACCTGGGAGAGCACGCGCACACTGGTGGACAGCGGCGCTGGCTACCCCGAAGACCTGCAGATCGGCGTCGATGGCGCCGGCCATGTCATAGCGGCCTGGCGCTACGACTTCATCTCGACTGCATCCGACACCACCGTGACCCAAATGGGCGGTGTTTGGGTGTCGCAGTCGGCTGACGGCGACACCTGGTCGGCGGCGGCGGCCGTGACTCCCCAGCGCCCGCGCTACGTGGCCGAGCTTTGCCTGGCCGTGGCTCGCAATGGCCAGGCCCGCATCGCGTTCTCGGAGAAACTGACCGCGAGTCCCTACACCGTGCTGCCCTATTCGGCCTATTTCGACGGGACGACCTGGACCACGGGCTCCAGCCCGTTTGCCGCTGAGGACCCCAACGATCAGAATGACCACTACCCGAGCATGGCGATCGCCGACGACGGTAGCGGCATCATTCTCTTCACCCAGCCGGACTCCGGCGGCAACGACAGCGTGGCGGCCTCGACCTTCGCAGGCTCGACCGTGGATGACTTCGTTATTCTCGACAGCAACATCACGGACGACCTTTCAGAAATGGCTGTCGCGGTGAACCGCAGCGGCCAGGGTGTGGTGGTGTGGGGCGACACCAATGGCCCAATGCTGCGCTCCTACTCGCCATCCACGAAAGCGTGGACCGCGGCGCGAAGCATTGGGAACGCGGACCTCTATCAGCCGCGCGCGGTTATGGCGCAGGATGGGACCGCAACCGTGGCCTGGTCCCAGTGGGTGAGTGGTTTCTACAATGTGTGGACCATGGAGGGCACGGCGAGCGGGACCTGGACTGTGCCCATGGCGCTTGAGCAAGGCAACCTGTCTATCCCAAACAGCCCGTACGCAAACTACTTCACGGAAGCGCTGCCCTTTCCCGCGCTTGCGGTGGACGGCGCCGGCAATGTGCTGGTGCTGTGGAGCAGGAAGACCCAAGACACCCCCACGCATGAATTCGCGGTCGAGGCTCGGCGCAAGCTGGCTGGCACCCCGAACAACTGGCAGCCGACAACCGAGCTGGCGAGAAAGTCGATCCTCCTGCCGGTGTCGCCCTCGTTGGCCGTCAGTGACGATGGCCTGGGTGCGGCCAGCTACTACTGGGGAAACCCCGACAGTAGTACCTCCGTCCCCGATGAGGAGCAGGTCTTCGTATCCTTGTTCCGATAGGCCGATATTGTCGGTGCGTCGCAACGGGAGTCGCTTCGTCCACCGGGGGTGGGCTTTCGCGGAGCCTGGGCGGCGGAACCTTGTAGATCGAGGTATGTGCGGACAACGTGATCCGCGTCGCCTTTGCCAAGAGCGCGACCTTCTTCACCCGCGCTAGCCTGACCACGACGGAAGCCTCCGTTGTCCATCCCGGCGTTCTTGGCCGTGCTATTTTGTCCGCTAGAAACCCGCCCGATGAATCCTCGATTCTCATGGTCGGAAAGCAGACAGCGCACGGCGGTGGTGGCGGTCGTGCTGGGGCTGCTGATTTGGGTGGACCTGTTGCTGATGAGGGCGCTGCATGTGGATGGCGGCGCCGACATCGACTCGATCAACTTCGGGCTTTCGGCCATCCGATTCGATTTGTTGCAGCAGCAGCCGCATCCGCCGGGTTACCCCGGCTATGTTCTTTGGTTGAAGCTGATCCATTGGCTGGTTCCCCGTCTTGGCCCCCTGGAGATCGCCGAGTGGGGCAGTCGCCTGTGCGGCCTGTTGTGCATTCCGGCCAGCTACTGGGCCTGTCGCCAGTTTCTCGATGAACCCAAGGGCATCTCCCGCCCGCTGCTGGCTGCGACCCTGGCGGCCCTGCACCCCATGCTGGTCAAGTACGGCTCGGACGGCCAGTCACACGCTGCCGAGGCCCTGTGCACCTTCCTGCTCTTCGGCGCCACCGCGGCCGTGGTCCACGGCTCGACGCTGGCGCGACGGCTGCTGCTGGTCGCGGCTTTTGCCTTGGCCGGAGCCGTGCGCCCCAACATTCCCCTGCTCTTGTCGCCGATGTTGTTTTGGGTGTTGTGGCGGCGACCGTGGAGCGAGTGGCTGCTGGCGTGCTTTGTGGGCGCGCTGGCGGTGTCACTCTGGGCAGTGCCCTTGGTCGCGTTTTCGGGTGGCTGGACTCTCTACCGTCGCGCCACGGCCGCGCTGCTGACGGACTTCTACGGCGCGACCGACAGTGTGTTCGGCGCGCGCGCGACCTGGAAGATGGTCATCACCAACGCGAACATGGCTTTGGTGAGCGCCGCCATCGCAGCCATTCCGCTGGTGGCCTGGTCGCGGGGCCGGGGAACCTGGCGCTGGACCCTGTGGGCGACGGCAGCTCTCAACGTCGTCTTCTACGCGACCGTCTACTGCGCCGAAGCCGGCTACCTAATCGCGGTGGCGGCCTTGTCCTGCTTGGCACCTGCGTCCTGGCCGCCTACCTTGGGCCGCGTGCTGCGCGGTCGGTTGGTGCTGGCCATCGCCCTGGGCCCCTTGTTCTTGTTCCTGGCTCCGGCGTCCCTTCCGCTGGTCCTCTTTTCCCGGATCGATCTACCGTCCTTCTCCCAGGCGATTGCCCGGGAATCATTTCAGAAGGCATTCGGTTCGCTCATTTGCGACGCGGCCGGTGGCAAATCGAGTCTGGTATTGTCGGACGATCCGCGCATGGGGGCCCACCGTGGCGTGCCCTTGCTCTGCCCCAACGTGCTGTTCGCAAGCTGGCTCGGCTCGGCGGACGTGGTCCCGCCGCTCGACAGCCTGATCATCGCCAACGCGCGAGGCATGGCGGCGCTGCCTACCGGGATCCCGCTCGAGGCTGGTCCGCCGGTCACATACCGCGTGCCGGTGCCGGTCGAACGCGTGTTGCTCGCGCCCGACGCGACGGCCGGGTTCGTCGATGAGATCAGTCGGCAGGCTTCGTGCCCGCGCCTGGGGGAGGCCGAACGCGCGTTGGGCGAGGATCGCGTCTTGGTCTGGCCAGCCCGCTGTTTCCCCAGGCTGCAGGTTGGCAAGAACGTGTTGCTCCTGACCGCCTGGCGCGCGTTTCCAGCTAGTGAAAGTACCGGTCCTTGAGCGCGAGGAAGCGCTTTTCGATCAGGTGGTACAGCAGTTGGGCAGCGACAAACGTGACGAACCAGAAATAGACGACGGCCATCCCGAGATTGAGGATGGTCGGTCGCCGAGGCACGGCGAAGAGGAGGACCATGCCCAGATCCATCACCGGCAGGTGCAGCAGGTACATGCCGTAGGACACACGACCCACGGCCACCAGCGGCCGGAATTCGAGTAGCCCGCACAACCAGGTATGCGGCCGTCGGGTCAGTTCCAGAAGCAGAATGGCGGTGGTCAGTGCCAGCAAAGAAAAACCCGCCGAGAATCCCAGGGGCCGGCCGATGGGGCGCACCGACATGGTGTTGGTCACGACCAGCAAGGCGATGAGCACGGCCCCAGCACCCAGCAGCAGCCGGCGGGTCGAATCGCGCCAGGCCATCCGGCCGGCCACCAGCGCGGCCAGGCAGCCCCAGAGAATGCTGTCGAGACGGTAGTGCGAGGCGAAGTGCGCTGCCAACGGTTGATCCCATCCGCTCGCAATGGCGAGATGGCGCAGCACCGGCAGCGTCAGGCACACCGCCAGCGATACCGCCACGCGTACGCGGGTTCCCTTGACCAGGCACAGAAACATCGGCCAAAGGAGATAGAAATGCTCCTCTACACAAAGCGACCAGAACACCGAGTAGGCTTCGCGCGGAAGCAAGACATGGTGCCCGGCCCAGCGCGGCCCGTAGGCGATCATGTAGTTTGCCCAGAACGTGCCATAGGGCCAAAGACCCATGGTCGAGTGCTCGATCTCGCGCAGACCCGCTGAAGGCACGAAGGGATAGTGGGAGAGCAGGCAGGCGTCCAAGGCAAACACGGCGTAGAACGCGGGCAAGATGCGGAACACGCGACGCAGATAGAATCGACCTAGGCTGAAGTGTTGCGGTCGCCCGGCCCGCACCTCGCGATCCTCCTCGCGCAAAAGCAGCGAGGTGATGAGAAAGCCGGAGAGACCGAAGAACAGATCCACGCCGGCCCATCCCGCCATCAGCCAGGGCCGCACCCGGCCCAGGGTCGCGTCGGGATAGGCCGTGGTGCTGACCGCGTGATAGGCGATCACCATCAGGATGGCGAGCCCGCGCACCCCGTCGAAGCTGCGAAAGTGGACCGCGGTGGGCGCGCCTACGGCCGGGGGCTGCGCAGTAGGTGAGGGCTCGTGGATCGAGGTCACGCGTCCATTAAACCACGGGATGCAGAGCGCTTCGTGCACTCATGCCTGCTAACGCAGTCTTCCGCAGGTTTGTCCCGGATTTCACCACAGAGAGCGCAGAGGTCACAGAGCCGAACCGGAAAGGGAAGGGTTGGGTTCTGTCCGGTCCGAACCCCTTCTTCCTTTCCGACCTCCGTGTTCTCTGTGCTCTCTGTGGTGAAAAAAGCTAGCTTTTCCCCCGCTTGCGCAGACGCAGATACTCGGCCCGCTGCTCGTCGAGCAGCCAGCTCGGCTGGGCCGTGACGTCGTCGAACAACGAGGCGACCGTGGGAGGCCCGGCTGCTTCCTCGGCGGCGATGGCCGCGCGAATTTCCTCGTCGAGGCGCTGGCGGGTGGCGGTCTGGGCAGCGGCCGTCAGGATCTTCTGCGAGTCCAGCCACACGCCGAAACGCAGCAGCGGATCCTTGCGCTGCCACGCCGCCGCTTCGGCTGGATCTCGGTAGCGACTGGGATCGTCGCTGGGACCGTGCGCACCCATGCGGTAGGTGACGGCCTCGACAAAGCTGGGGCCGCCGCCGGCGCGCGCCCGGTCCACTGCGTCTTTGATGACAGCGTACAGTGCGAGCACGTCGTTTCCGTCGACCCGGAACGACGGCACGCCGAAAGCCAGGCCTTTGATGGCAATGCTGCGCGCGACGGTCTGGCTGGAAAGCGGCGTGGAAATGGCCCACTGGTTGTTCTGGCAAACGAACACCACCGGCGCCTTGAACACAGCCGCGAAATTCAGCCCCGACTGAAAGTCGTCCTCGCTGGTGCCGCCGTCGCCCACAAAGCCGACCACCACCGTGCGCTCGCCGCGCATGCGCGCGGCCCAGGCCAGGCCCGTGGCGTGCGGCATCTGCGCGGCCACGCTGGATGACCCGATGACGTGGCGAATGTCGCGCGCACCGACCGCACCTGGCGTCTGCCGACCATGGGCCGCATCGTTGGCATTGCCCAGCATCTGTGCCAGGTAGGTACGCAGCGGCAGCCCGCGGTAGAGCGCTGCGGCCGATTCGCGCAGCGCCGGAACGAAATAGTCGTCCGCGGCCAAGGCGTGGGCCGCGGCAATCACCCCGGCTTCCTGGCCGCGGGCATCGAGGTACAGGCCGATGCGGCCCTGGCGTCGCATAGTCAGCAGATGCTCGTCGAGCAGCCGGCCGCGCAGCATGCCCTGGTACATGCGCACCAGTTCCGCAGGCGATAGCGTGGGCACGACTGCCAGCGCAAGCCCATTCTCGTCGAGGATCTGCCGCAGCCCGGTGGCGCGCGCTTCGTCGACGTCGGAGAAAGCCTCGACGATCTCCGCCTGGCTCTGGCCCGAGCGGACTTTGCTGACGAGCTTTTCGGCCATGCTAGTGCGATTCCAGGAAGAGCAGGCCCGGTGTCTCCAGTGAGGCCTTGATCTCGGCCACGAAGCGGGCCGCGTCGTGGCCGTCGACCATGCGGTGATCCACCGACAGCGACAGATTCATCATCTCGCGGATCACGATCTTGTCGTCCACCACCGCGGGCCGCTTGGCGATCTTGTGCACCGCCAGGATGGCCACCTCGGGGTAGTTGATGATGGGTGTGGCCGACAGGCCGCCGAGGGCGCCCAGGCTGGTGATGGTGAAGGTGGAGCCGCCGAGATCCGACGGAGAAACGTGACCCGTGCGCGCCGACGTGGCCAACCGTTCCACTTCGCGGGCCAGCTCCAGCAGCGAGCGCCGTTCGGCGTGACGAATGACCGGGACCATGAGCCCCTCGGGCGTCTGCGCGGCCAGGCCGATGTGGTACTCGTGGCGCTGCACGATCTCGCCCGCCCTTTCGTCGAGATAGGAATTGAGCTGCGGCTGTTTCTTGAGCGCTTCCACCGTGGCCCGGATGAAGAAGGGCAGGTAGCTGAGCTTGACGTCGTGGCTGGCCAGGCGCGCCTCGGCCTTGTTGCGTAGCTCGACCAGCTCGGTGGCGTCGACCTCCTCCATATAGGTGAACTGGGCCACCTCGCGCTGGGTCCGCAGCATGTGCTCGGCGATCTTGCGGCGCACACCGCGGAACGGGATGCGCACGTCGCCGGTCACCATCGGTCGCGGCGTGGGCGCGACCAGGCCGGCCGACACCTTGGCCGTGCGCACGTCGTCGGCGGTTATCTGGCCGCCGGGACCCGTGCCGGTGAGGGTCGTGAGATCCACCTCCATCTCGCGCGCCAGCTTGCGTACCGCCGGCGTGGCCAAAACGGTCTCGGGTTTTTGGACGGGAGCGGACGGCGTCGGCGCCGGGGTGGGCGCCGGCGTGGGCCCCAGCGTGGGCGAGACAGGGGCTGGTGTCCGGTCGTCATCCTCGCTGGTACCGATGATCACCAGCACGTCGCCCACCGGGCAGCGCTGGCCCTCCTTGAAGCAGCGATCGAGCACGCGCCCGGCCCGCGGGGAGGCGATCTCCACCGTGGCCTTGTCGGTCATGATCTCCACCATGGGTTGGTCTTGGCCGAGTACATCGCCTTCCTTGACCAACCAGCGGACGATTTCGCCCTCTGCCATTCCCTCGCCGATATCAGGCAGTCTGAATTCGTAGGCCATGGTTCTCCTCGTGGCTAGCCGGTGGTGACACGCTCGACGGCATCCAGGATACGCTCGCGGCTGGGCAAATACTCCATTTCCAGCGCGTAGGGGAAAGGTGTATCGAATCCGGTCACGCGCAGGATGGGCGCCTCCAGGTGCAGCAGAGCGCGCTCCTGGATGCTGGCGGCCAGCTCGGCGCCGAAGCCGCAGGTGCGCGGTGCCTCGTGCACCACGATCACACGACCGGTCTTCTTGACCGACGCAAGAATGGTCTCGATGTCGAAGGGCAGAAGCGTGCGCAGATCGACCAGATCGAGGTCGTAGCCCTGGCCGATCCCCTTGTCGACCGCTTCCAGCGCCGTGTGCACCATCGCGCCCCAGGCCAGGATGGTCACCGAGCGCGCGGATCGGCCCGAGGCCTCGTGCAGCACCGCCGCCTTGCCGATGGGGACCAGGTATTCACCCTCGGGCACTTCCCCGCGCGCCGTGCGGTAGTGGCGCTTGGGCTCCATGAAAATGACCGGGTCGTCGCCGCGAATGGCCGAGGCCAGCAGGCCCTTGGCGTCCGCCGGATTGGACGGGTACACGACTTTGAGCCCCGGTGTGTGGATGAAGATCGTTTCGGGCGATTGCGAATGATAGTGCCCGCCCTTGATGCCGCCGCCAGCCGGCATGCGTACCACCACCGGCGCCTGGTACTCGCCGCCCGAGCGGTAGCGCATCTTGGCCAGCTCGTTCACGATCTGGTCGTAGGCCGGGTACACGTAGTCGGCGAACTGGATTTCGGCCACGGGTCGCAGTCCGTACAGAGCCATGCCGATGGCACATCCCACGATGCCGTTTTCCGCCAGCGGCGTGTCTATGCAACGGTCGGGACCGAATTCTTCCTGCAGGCCGACGGTGGCGCGAAAAACGCCACCAAAGCGGCCCACGTCTTCGCCCAGCACCACAACCCGGCTGTCCCGGCGCATTTCGACCCGGAGGCAGTCATTCACGGCCTGGATGATGTTCATCTCGGGCATGGGGAGTTCCGACGGGATTATGCCAGCATTCGCAAGGAATCAAGTCCGACGCGACACCATAAGGCAAACTTATACTGGTTTCTGACGCGCTTGCCATCAGCGCAGTGGACGAGACGGGCGATATCGGCGATCTTCTGGATCGTGATCCACCTGCGAAACGCCTGGAGCGCTGCCATCGCTCTCTTGCTCGTCGGCTGTCTCGCCGGGGGCTGCGCGCGTACCTACACTGGTCCAAGGGTCTTGGCTGCCGTGGGCGCGGCGCTCTTGGTGGGAGGTGGCACGACCTGGGTGGTGGGCGAACGCCGCAACGAGAACGGTACCGCGAACTTCGGCTTGGTCACCACCGTGATCGGCGTGGGCGCGGTGATCGGTGCGGCTGGCTGGCTGGCCGCTTCCGTGTCGTGCGAGGAAGACCCGGATTGCCCGCGCGGCGAGGAATGCAAGGAGATCCCCGCGCTCCCCGGCCGCGTGCCCTACAAACAGTGCATGCGCCGCCCAGGGCCGTAATCTTGATTCTGCGATCTCGGTTGAAGGTCGCTGGACGCCGGCCTACTGCACCGTCATGCCCAGGAAGCAGAAATCGAACGGCGTGGCTGCTACGGCACTGCCTGGCACGACCAAGTCCACGGCTGTGATCGGCGTGCCCGATACGAACGCGGTCCCGCTGCCGTCCCAGCACTTTGTATTGAACTTTGAAAACGGAATCGTCTCGCTGGTCGGGGTGGTTGACGCCGACAGATAGCTGCACCAGTAGTCGCTGCCGTCGTATAGCTGGAGTTCCAATTGGGAGCCCCCTTGAGCCCCCTTGTTGACGTAGCTCACGGTGATCGTGCTGCCGGTGAGTGCCAGAGAACTTGAAGATCCGCTCGCACCCGTTTGAGACTGGTTGACCGCGAATCCTGCAGTGGCCCAGCAATTGTAGGTGCTGTTCTTGCCCACGGTGCCCGACGCGCAGAAGGATGACGGGCCGTAGGTCAACGAAATCGTCGATCCCGATCCGCCTTCAGAGGACGACACAAACCCAGCCAAGACAGTCGTGCCTGCGGACACCTGCACATAGCCGCTATCGCTGATCACGGGCGTGCCGGGTGGTGCGGCGCCGTCGGGTGAAACGCCGCCGTCGCGGGACGTGCTGCCCGTGGATTTGGTGCCGCCCGTGGACTTGGCGCCAGCTACTGCCCCTGCCAGCGCCCCGCCCGTATCGGAGCTGCCCCCTGTGGCTACGCTGCCGCCTGCGACCTCAGCCCCGCCCGCGCCGGCCGCAGCCGCGGTGTTCCAGCCGCTTGCGCCTGCGGCGCCAGTGGTCTCGCTGGTCTCTCCACCGGTGTCGACCGTGCCCTCTGGTGCCGAGGAGTTGGTCGTAGACCGCAGCGGGGTCCGGGCCACGCAGCCAAAGATGAGCAGCGGCGCGAGCGCCGACAGCGCGGCCAGAGAGTAGCGTGAAACAACAGCCAGGGGGTCGGTCTTGGGTCGGGGTGCGTTCATGAGTCCACCTCCACAATGAATGAGTCCCACGCAGGTTTGCACGGGTCAACCCTATGGAGCCCAACATCGGCGCGCGGAAACAGTGCGGCGTCGGCGGATTCGCTTGAAACAAAACCTGGTCCGCGCCCGCTCGCTCGCGACTCTCTCTTGGCTAGGAGGCTGCTTGGCCTCCTGCAGAACCTCGGGCCACGGCCAGTCGACAGGAGATCTTCATGATTCATCAGCGCGTTCTCGCAGTCTTGTCAGTCTCGATCGCTCTTTCGGCCTGCGCCAGCATCGGCAAGGGCCCTTCACAGGCGCCGAGCGGCCGTGAGACCTCACGCCGCAATCCCTTCCTGGACGTCAACTTCTTCCTCAACCCGGAATACGTGGCGAACGTCGAGGCAACGGCCAAGGCCTTTCCTGCGGAAGCAGAAGCCATTCGCAAGGTCGAGCAGTATCCCACCGGCCTGTGGCTGGACTCCATTGCCCATGTGGCGAATCTTCCTTTGTGGCTCGCCGAGGCGCGAAAACAGCAGCAGGCAAGCGGCAAGCCCACCCTGTCGTTGGTCATCGTCTACGACATGCCCAACCGCGACTGTGCCGCCAATTCGTCGGCAGGAGAGCTGAAGGTTTCGGAGAACGGCGTTGCCCGCTATCGGACCGAGTTCATCGACGTCATCGTCAAACACTTCAAGGACTTTTCCGACCTGCCCATCGTCGTGATCCTGGAGCCAGATTCCTTGGGCAACCTGGTCACCAACATGAACCTGCCCATGTGTGCCGATTCGCGCTCGGCGTACATCGAATCGACGGTGTATGCCATCCAGAAGCTGCAATTGCCCAACGTCAGCATCTATCTGGATGCGGCCCACGCGGGCTGGCTGGGATGGGACCACCACCGCGAGAGCGTGATCAAAGTCTACAAGAAGGTGCTCAAGCAGGCGGGCGGCTACGATATGATCCGCGGATTCGCCACCAACGTGTCCAACTACACCCACCTGTACAACCGCGACGGGGCGGCGATGGAATCCAGCGATCCTTGCTACAACGAAATGGTGTATGTGAAGAAGCTGGCGGTGGGGCTGAGCGACAGCGGCGTGAGGAACAAGGGCTTCATCATCGATACCGCGCGCAACGGCAAGGGTGGCATCCGCAAGGTGTGGGGCCACTGGTGCAACATCAAGGGCGCTGGCCTTGGCGAGCGACCGCGGGCGGCGCCCGCGCCGTTCATCGACGCGTACTTCTGGATCAAGCCGCCGGGAGAATCGGACGGCATCTCGGATCCGACGCAGCCGCGTTTCGATGCGGAATGTGCATCCGATGAAAGCGCGCCGGGCGCACCGCAAGCCGGCGTGTGGTTCCAGTCGTACTTCGTCGACCTGGTCCGCAACGCCGTCCCGCCGTTGTGAGTCGTCATCATGTCAGGCACAAACCAAGCCAGTCTGGCGGAAAGAGAAATCCGTCCCGCGGGGACCGGTGCGGATCTTCTCGTCCGTGCGGGTGCGAGCCTCGACAGCGAGATTGGCCTGGCCGACCTGTACGAGAAGTACGCCCCGGCGATCTACGGCCACTGTCGGCGGATGTTGCAGTCGCCGGCCGCGGCTCGCGACGCGACCCAGGAGGTATTCGTGCGTGTGCTCACGCGCGGACCACGCTTTCCCAACGACGACGATGGTCGACGCTACCTATACCGTGTGTCGACCAATGTTTGTCTGAATCACATCGGCAAGCTCAAGACCCAGACGCGCGCGGCTGCGTCCCTGCGGCCGCGGCCCGAGTGGGCGGGATCGGCAGAAGGGTGGCATGCGGATCGCGAATTCGTGGCCGCAGTGCTGGACCGCTGTGGCGAGGCCGGCGCCACCGTGGCGGTCATGCACTACGTGCACGGCATGTCGCAGGTCGAGATCGCCGAGAGCCTGGGGATCACAAGGCGAACCGTGTTCAGCCGATTGCGCAAACTGGCGCAAGTCGGCCGGGATTTGCTGGGGCTTGTGCAGCCCGAGGGTGAACGACGAGCGAAGAAGAACGGAAATGGATTGCACTCTGCATTTGGCGTTCGTTCACCAACCGCGATTTGAGATCCCGGGAAACGGCACGAAACTCAGCCCACAGGGGGGTGACTTCGTGCCCGGCCCGGATCCCAGGCTTCTGCAACTTCTGCGGGTCGGCGGCATTGCGGAAAGAACCAATTTTCGACAGGATGGCATGCAAGCGGTGCTTGGTTCCATGGTGCGTTCCCCCTTTACGTCGCAGGTTGCGTCCGATGAGTCGGACGGCGGCGATGGGGCGCTGGTGCGCGCGGCGCGCGGCGGTGACCGACACGCGTGTCAGGCCATCTGGAAGAAATACGCGCCCTTGGTGCAGCGATTGGTCAGACGGTTCTTCGGGCCGGGACCCGATCACCCCGACGTCTGCCAGGAGGCGTTTATGCGCGTGTTCAAGCGCCTCGATGAACTGCGCGAGCCGGCGGCCCTGCCGGGCTTCATCATCGGCGTGACCCTGGGCGTGGCTCGCAACGAGTCCAGGCGCCGCCGCATTCGGGCGATTGTGGGCCTGAACTCGAGCGACGAGTGGCCCGGTGCCGTGGCGTCCGGCGCGGCGGACGAGGCGCGCGAGGCGGTGCGCGCGCTGTACCGGCTGCTCGATAGCCTGGGTGCAGAGGATCGTTCGCTGTTCGTCGCCCGATATGTCGAGAAGATGGAAATGGCTGACGTGGCCGCGGCTCACAAAATGAGCCTTTCCACGGTCAAGCGGCGCCTAGCGCGTCTCGCCCAGCGAGTCGACTCGCGCATGAAATCCGAGCCGGCTCTTGCGGAATATGTGGGCCTGTTGAGCCAGGGAGGGACGAGTTGACCAAACCACAAGATTCATTGAACGCGGGCGAGGCCCGTTGTCACGTTCTGGGTGACCTGGCGGCGCGTGCGGCCGAGGAGCAGCCGGCCGATCTCCGGCAATGGGCTGAAATCGAACAGGCCCTTGCCGGAAGGCCGAGTTTCCTGCGCCGGCGTTGGTGGGCTCTGGCTGTTCCAGCCTTGGCGGGTTTGGCCGTGTGGATCGCCGCGGGCCGCACCTTGGCATGGCAGACGCAGGACTGCGCGCTGGCCCCGGATGGCAGTGTGTCGGCTCCCGCCGATCGCGTGTGCATGGTCGCGTTTGGCGACGGCACGCGCATCACGTTGGGGCAGGGCAGCTCTGGTCGTGTGCACGGGCTGGGATTCTGGCGCGGGGCTCAGCTTGCGCTTGACCATGGCCACGCGGGGCTGTCCGTGGTTCATCGTCCTGGGTGTCGCTGGGAAGTGTTGACCGGGCCTTTGCGGGCTCGGGTGACCGGGACTCGCTTCGAGGTGGATTGGGCGCCCAGGCCAGGCCATTTCAGCCTGGGGGTAAGAGACGGGGAAGTGATCGTGAGCGGCGATCCGCTGCGCAACCCCACCCCGGTGCGCGCTGGGCACAGGCTGGACGTGGACACGGCCACCGCCAGTGTGGTGATGGGCGACTTGATCGTCCCCCCAGGGGCACAGGCCACGTCCGTGCGGGCCGTTGCGGACGAGCGTCGGGAGAAGGCCGCGGCAGAATCGGCCGCACCCCCAGGTCCTACGGTTCGCGCTGAGCGCAAGCGAGGCGTTTCGAGCGGAAAGACCGCGGTTCGCAATCTTGCGTACTTCGCGAGGGCCAAGAGCACCGATGTGACCCCTGAGACCCCCGCCGTGCTACCCGATGTGGGGCCTGGCGTCTGGACGGCGTCTTCCGCGCAGGACGACGCACGTGCGCCTGCACCGCCGGGCCCGCGCCGCCTGACGATCGGCCGCAACGGCGAGCTGGTCGGCGGTGCCACGGGCCCCATTCGAGTTCTTCGCGGCTCAGGGACCACCTTCTCGAAACGCGCCTACGCCTCGGCCAACCATCTCTACCTTGATGACGGGTCGCTCTGCACCAGCGGGAAGACGCCTCAACTTGCGTGCGTGGACGAGGCCGGCCAGCCCAAGAGGTGCGACTGGGACACCAACTGGGGCGTGCTCATGATGTGGTACACGCGCGAAGATCAGAAAGCCTGGGGCGGCGGTGCAAGCTCGATCATCGCCTTCGAATTCCGGGGCAACCTCGGCCACTACCGACTGGTCGCCCACCGCGCGGGCGATCCGCCCCAGCGGGCGTATTGCGCTGCCAACTACCGATCCGGGGCGAGCGTGAGGCCTTCTGATTTCGAAGATTGCTGGAGCCCTGGCGGTCCGCGCCTGACCGACTTCACCAAGATCGACTACTTCGCCCTGCAGCTGTTGTCCGAGGAGGCCTGGCTCAATTTCAAATTCTGCCTGTCGGCCATCAGTCTCCCCTGAGAGATGAGCAACACGTCTGGCAGCTACTTGACGAGAGCGACGGTTGGGGGTGATGTGATGCACGTCGGAAATGCGCGAAATGACCCAACCAGGGCGGATGCTCAACCAGGCTCGCCCCGCAACGACCAGCCCTCCAAGAAACCGAATTGTCATGGGCCTGCTTTCCTGCTCCCTCGCGGTTGTGACTTTGTTGGCCGTGGAGAGGGCCGGGTTTGCCCAGAACAGTTCTCCGGCAGCGAATGACGACGAAACCTCGCCTGTGGCTGTTCCGGCTGCGGGCGTCACTGCGACAGAAGCGGCGGCCGCCAGCCCGCAGCCCAAGCGTCGGGGAAACACCACCCAGCTCGGGCTCTCGCCACAGACCACCGTAGTTGCTGGTCCCTCGACAGGTCCGTCCGCGCAGCCCGAGGCGCTGACTTCGACTTGGGGTTTCAGGTTTCACGGCTTCTTGCGCGGTCCCATGCGGCTGAGCCTGGATTCCGAGTCCGGCCGCGGGATTCAGTTCCACGCCCCGCCCGTGACGCCGGATTCGAACTACACCACATGGAGCTTCACCAACAACAACCCCGGGCCCTGGGGCGAGATGCTTTTCCAGTATGGGAACAACCGCGTGACGATGACCATGGCCATTGCCAGCTACAACATCACCTCGGGTGGCTGGCGCGAGCTGCAGGACCAGCTCGGCATCGACCGGGCTTTCGTCACGCTCAATTTTCCCGACGCTCTCGGCGACGGCGGCATGATGGTGTGGAACGTGGGCGTATTCGGGGACCGTTACGGCGCCATGGGCAAGTACGATGGCGGTGCCTATGACACGTACATGATTGGCCGCACGCGCATCGCCGGCGCCACCGGTACATTCAATTTTGACCTGGCCGACAACTTCAGGCTCATCGCAGAGGGAGGTGGCGGCGCCAAGATGGATGTGCAGCAGTGGACTCAGCCCCCCTACCCATCGTGGCAGCCTTTTCCTGGGCACGCACAGATGGGAACGACCATGTTGGCCCACGGCCACGTGGGCGGGGTGTTCGCTCAGGTACTCACTGTGACAGGCCATTTCATGTACACCTGGACCGCGGACGCCATGCGGACCGACCTGAACGATCCCAACTCGGCCCAGAAGCCCATGGACTATGCCAGTCCGGGTCTTCTTTACGCGGCCAAGGATGGCCGCATGCGAATTCTGGGCGTCGATCTGAGGCTCGACGGCGGATGGCTTGGCGACGGCTACCTCGGCTTCTCCTCCATCAAGGCGGACAACGTGGGCGTCCTGTCCGACACAATCGAGGTCATTCACTCTCAAGGCGGATGGCAGTACCAGTCCAACTATACCGGCGGCATATCCAGTCACGGCGACAGCACGGTCAACAGCATCGGTTTCCAGTACACGTTCAGCTTGGCTGCCTTTCTCCTTCGGCCGCAGGAATGGTGGGGCCAAGGCCCGGACCTCACGCTTCAGGTTTTCGGCATGTACAACCGTATTAGCGGCCTTGCCTCGACGGACGAGCAGACAACGGCGCTTCTGGGCAAGAGCAAGCTGAAGCTGGGCACGCAGTTGCTCTACGCGCCCTTGACGTTCGTGTCGGGCGGTCTGCGCTTCGATTCGGTTCAGCCCAACATGGACGACCGCACTCACGACTTCTGGGTTGTGTCTCCGCGGCTGATCTTCCGCACGGCGTTCGTCACGCGCGAGCAAGTCATGATCCAATATCAGTACTACGCGTACGGAAGCTGGTACTTCAACAGCCCAACCGCGAGTCTTCCCTTTCCCTATGGCCAGTCAGGGAGTCTCTGGGTGCCGCTACGGCCCGACAATCATACCTTTACTGTCGCCGCCAGCATGTGGTGGTGACGTTGTGGCGCTACGGCGGATTGAGATCCCAGTGCCAGATGGGTTTTTGTTGCAGGCCGGCTGCCAACGCCAGATCCCGCCTGACCGCGACGTAGCCGTCAGCTTCTGCATTAGAGGGGAAGAAACTTTGCCCCTCGGAGTTCTTGATCCGACCGACCTGATGATACAGGACAACGTAGTCGAGCTGTGCAAACAGCGGGATCAGAAAGTCGTCTAGAACCGCATTGTAGAAGATGTCGGGCAAAGGCAGCCCGCAGCGCTTGCTGATCTCCGCGTGCTCTCTCAGCGGGCGATCCTGGCTGATGAAGGTGCCCCACTTGCCGGCCGACACAGTGCCGCGGGGCAGGCAGTCGAGAAGCTGACGGTCGGTGAGCGACCACAGGTCGAGAATGTTGACCCTGCGAAAATGCCTGGACGCCAGATGGTAGGCCGTCATTCCGGCTTGCCCGGTCATCACCTGAATGGGCCGCGTCTTCACCTGCGCGACCAGGGCGTCCGCGATTGGCAACAACTCGCTGACCGTGACGGCGTCGCGGCGGTGCATCTTGTTGAGCAGCTCCACCCGTGAAAACTGGTGGGGGTCTTTCACCCGCGCATCGAAACGGGCGAAGACCCCGCCCATGGTCCACAGCGGCTGGCCTTCCACTGCCCCCTGGTGCAGAAGCTGGAGCGCGAACACCAGATTCGCCGCTGCGTAGAGCGCAGCCAGTCCGGCCCGTCCCGACGCCGCCGGAGCAGATTGCTCGAGGGCCAAGAATCCGGTGAGAACCACCGAGGGCACGATGAGCGCCAGAAATCTTGCCCCTTGCATCCAGTCGCCGCCGCTGGCCACCAGGAACGCGAGCTGAGCCAAGCCCAAGCTGGCCACCAGCTCAGCCGTGGCATTGCCCGCGCCCCGCACCCGCCGCACCACCAGCACCACGAGGCCAGCAAGGAAGAGCAGCAGCGGAAACGCGCCCGTTTCCAGTCCCACGTCCCACAGGTAGCGCGCCCCGTCCTGCGCATTGAATCCGCCCACTTTCATGAGCGCGGGATTGGGCCACCAGGCGTGGAAGTACAATCTGCGAAATCCGAACAGCAGTCCCACCACGCTGGCGGCCACGCCAGCGCGGCCCATCGGTAAAAGCAGGGCGCGCCACCGGCTGTGCGACCCGGACCGTCGCGAAACTGCAGCAATGGCGATGGCAAGCAAAGCCAGACCGACGAGCAAGAGGGGGGCCTCGGGGCGGGCCGCTGCAAACAAGAACGCCGCGGCCCCGAAGCGCAGCCAACTCCAGCGCCTGCATTCTTCGGTCGCGCGCGTGCACTCGTCGATGAACCACAGGCCAGCGGCCGTGGTCAGGGCCGTTTCCATCCCGCTGGTGGCCCAGTAGCTGAAGCATCCGAAGGTGCCGAGAGCGGCCACCAGACCGGCGCGCGATCTCAGACCCATGCGCCGGCCCACCCGCACCGCCAGCAACATGGTCGCCACCCCGGCACCGAGCGAGACACAGTATGCGACCACCGGCATTGACAGGGGCGTCAGTCGGTAGACCAGCGCCAGCAGCAGGACCAACGACAGCGATGAGCTTTGCTCCAAGCGCAGCCCGTTGTAGTTGAGGATCTGTCCGTGTTCGGCCAGGGCCCGCGCTGCCCAGTAGGTGATGTAGCAATCGTCCTGGCCGCCCTGACTCCACAGAATCACCGCCAGCGCCGAGCACAGCAGCGCAGCCACCACGATGTCGGCGTGGCTAGCCAGTCGACGCACGCGCCGCCGAACTGGTCGCGCGGGTTCCGACCGGGCCAACTCCGCCGCCATCGGCGGGTCCGCGGAATCCGGAGTCGATGTCATGGCGGGCAATCTACAGCATTCTTGCGGGGCGGATCAGCGGGCGGGACAGGAACCGGAACCGGGACAGGAACCGGAACCGGGACGGGAACAGGGACTGGTGCCAACTGCACCTTGCCGTTCACGACTGGTGACGATGCGTTGGACGGTTGTTTGGGTGCAAACTGCTGCACTCAGGAGCAGCAGTGTGCCAATGACAACCAATGCCTCACCTGCTTGACTACCGGAGACTCCAGCTGCAGCGGCATTGCTGCGTACGTCGACTTCGCAAACTGCTATGAGAACTTCTGCGCCTCGGTTCCGTGAGTTCCGTGAGCGTGTTGGTTGACAGGGCGCCTGGGGACAGGGATCCTCCTGCCCACCATGCGACCTGACGGCCGACGACCTGACGAATTGCGCGCTATCCGAATCACCCCGGATTGCAACCGCTACGCCGAAGGCTCGGCCTTGGTCGAGTTCGGCGAGACCAAGGTCATCTGCACCGCCACCGTCGAGAACAAGGTTCCGCCCTTCCTGGTGGGGCAGGGCAAGGGGTGGGTCACGGCCGAATACGCCATGCTCCCGCGCTCGACCCACACGCGCTCGGGCCGTAGCCCGGGCGGCCGCGGCCAGGAGATCCAGCGGCTCATCGGCCGGGCCCTGCGCGCGGCGGTGCGGACCGCGAATTTGGGCGAACGTCAACTGACTGTGGATTGCGACGTGATCCAGGCCGACGGCGGCACGCGCACAGCGGCCATCACCGGCGGCTGGGTCGCCTTGGCCCTGGCTCTGCGTCGTCTGGTGAAGAGCGCGAAGCTGGCCAATGATCCTCTGCGCCGGGCGGTGGCCGCGCTGTCCGTGGGCCTGGTGGCCGGCGAGCCGCGCCTGGATTTGGCCTACGAGGAAGATTCGGCGGCCGACGTGGACTTCAATTTCGTGATGACCGACGCGGGCCAGTTCATCGAGATTCAGGGTACAGCCGAGGGAGAGCCGTTTTCTGCCGACGACTATGCCAAGCTGGTGGCTCTGGCGAGCGTGGGCGCGAAACGGCTTTTTGCTCTCCAGCAGAAAGCTCTGCAGGAGGCCAAGCTCCCGTGAGGGTCGTGGTGGCCAGCCGCAACCGGCACAAGCTGCGCGAAATCGCCGTCTTGCTGGCCGACGCGGGCTTGGCATGGGATCTGGTTTCCGTGGATGAGATCGCGCCGAAGTGCGCTTTGGCCGAGGACGAGCCCAGCTTCGAAGGCAATGCTCTTTCCAAGGCGCGCCAGGCCGCGGCGGCCACGGGATTGCCCGCCCTGGCCGACGATTCGGGCATCGAAGTGGATGCGCTTGGTGGAGCCCCGGGTGTGTACTCGGCGCGCTGGAGCGGCGAGCCTAGTCGCGTGGGGAGCGGGCGAGCTTTGCTAGCCGCGGACCATCGCGGGAGGGCATTGGAACCCTCTCAGGGTTCCCATGTCAGCGACGATGCGCGGAACAACCAGAAGATGTTGCGCGAGTTGACCGGAGTCCCGACCGAAAAGCGCACGGCTCGCTACCGCTGCGCCGCCGCGTTCGTCGACCCGGGCCGCGGTCTGGAACTCGTGCGCATGGGCGCCTGCGAAGGTCGTTTGCTGGAATCTCCCCAGGGCACGGGCGGGTTCGGCTACGACCCGCTGTTCTTCATCGAGTCGCTGGGCCGCACCATGGCCGAGATCCCGCTTGAGGAGAAGAACAGACTCTCTCACCGCGCGGCCGCGTTTCGCCAGCTAGCGCGCGTACTGGCAGAGTTTCATCTAGTGGGCTGAAGGCAGGCCGGGGGAGACCACCGGAAGCGTGCCGATTCCGATGCCGGTGATGACACTGGTGCGGGTAAGTGTCTTCCCGGTGCTGATGCCGGTCGACGTGGAGGCATCGCTCCCAGCATCGGCCTTGGTTGCTGTGGCGGTCGTCGTTGACGTGGACGTGGCGGTCGCCGAGCCGCTCTCGGTCTGCGATCTTGTACCTGTGGTCGACTTGGTGGACGTCTTGGTGGTGGTGTCTGTGGAGGTCGCGGTTCCGGCGTCGTACGGTGTGAAGGTCGACGTCACCGTAGATGTCGCGCTTCCACCGTCGGGGCCTGGCAGCCGGCAGGTTCCACTGGAACACACCAGCGAGGCGTTGCATACATTGTTGGTGCAGCACGGCAGATCCGCAGTCCCGCAGGGAACGCAATTGCCAGCGGAACAGATGGTGTTGCTGCCCAAACAGGTGTTCAGGGCACAACAGACGTAGCCGCTGGAACCGCAGACCACGCAGCGACCGTTGTTGCACACGGTTTCCGCTGCGTTGCACAGTTTGTCGGCACAACAGGCCCGATTGAGTTCGCCACAGGCCGTGCCGGTGTCGGTGCCGGTACCGACGTCGCTTCCGCTGGTGCCCGGCCCGTCGCTGGTCTGGGCTGCGTCCGGCCCGGGCTCGCTGGCATCGGCCGGGGTGTTGTAGCACCGGCCGGCGCGGCATTCGTATCCAGTGGGACATTGCTTTCCGGTGTCTGTGCCGGCGCACTTTTGCGATCCGTTGGGCGGATGGGGATCGTATTTGCACGACAGCACGACCACCAGGCCGAGCGGCAACAGGAGATCGAAGCCTGGCTTCGTGATTGCCATCAGAACACCCCCATGGCCGCAAGCCCGGCGGTTCCGGGGCCCACAATCGGGCTCAGGCTGACGCGCGACGGTGTTTCGCGTGCGGCTCGCACGCCATAGTAGTAAAGCGCGCCGCCGACCACAGCGACGACGGCGCCCGCCACATAGAAGAATCCCTGCGCCTTCTGGGCGGCCAAGCCAGCCGAATCGTCGTTCGCGTGGAACTGGTCGGCCGTGGCAACCTTGTGCGACAGCGATTGCGCTTGCCATCCGGAAAGAGCGCCCAGCACGATGCTGGCGACTCCGACGGAACCGCACACAATGCCTGCGATACGAAGGCCGCGTCCGCGCGGTGCAGGCGCGACGGCCTTGGCCACGACAGGAGCCGGGGCGCTCGTGGCCGCGACAGCGGCCGGAGGAGTCTGGCTGGGCGGCGCGGCCGGCGAAGAAGTGGGGCCGGTCGCGGTCGTCGCCTCTGGCGCAGGACTGACTGGCGGCGGAGATATCGCTGATTCCTCAGCCTGGGCTGGCGCAACCTCTGGGCTGGCCGGCGTCCCAGCAGAGATCGCGGTCGGTTCCAGCGTCGGCGCCCCGGGCTTGGCCGAGGCTGCTTCGTCTATCTGCTTCTGCAAGCCGCTGATTCTCTCTTCGATTTCAGTGCGCTGAGGAGTCTTGGGGACCTTGACCAGATAATTCTTGTAGAGATCCAGAGCCCGCTTGTTGTCGCCCTTGCGGCGGTAGGCCTGCGCCAAATTATAGAGGAAGCTGGGGTCGGGCCGCAGCTCGTAGGCCTTTTCGAATTCTCGGATCGCGTCGTCCCAATGGCCCAGGTCGTACTGCTGGGTGCCGATCTCGTAGTGCTGTCTGGCCTGCTCGGTGGCGCTGTCGGCGCCGAGCGCGGGGCTGGCCAGGACCAGCGCGGCCAGAAGACAAGACACTCCCGTCGCCCGGAGTGGCACTTTCTTGCGCAGAGGCGTCGGCACGGGCCGATTGTAGCACCCCGGCCCGCGCCAGAGGAACACGCAAGCAGGGGTGGCAGACAACCGTGAGCCCTGAACCTTCCCCTCATCGTTGGCGAATTCGTTCAGCACGCCGTGCCCAGACGCAGTGCGTTTTACACCGGCCCGGCCGATTGAATGCAGGATCTGCGTGAAATGATCTATATTCCGCCCCAGACTCCGTGACAGTTGTTGCACGTTTCTTTGACCATCGTTGTTAAGAGTTCGCCACAATCCATCTGGCGGCAAGAGAGGGAACCATGACCGGAAAAATAGACTTCAGTCGATCACTTCGTGGCGCAGCCTGGGCTCTCGTGCGAGTCAGCTGCGTGGGATTGCTCTTCCTGGGCACGGCCAATTGCCTGCCCGCTCCGGCCGCCGACAACGGGGGATCGGGTGGCAACGGCGGCAACGCGAGCCCACAGGGTGGCACGACCCACGCGTCCCAGGGCGGGTCGACGTATGTACCGCCGAGCGGCGGGTCGACGTATGTACCGCCGAGCGGCGGGTCGACGTATGTGCCGCCGAGCGGCGGGTCGACGTATGTGCCGCCGACTGGCGGGTCGACGTATGTGCCGCCGAGCGGCGGGTCGACGTATGTGCCACCGACTGGCGGGTCGACGTATGTGCCACCGACTGGCGGGTCGACGTATGTGCCACCGACCGGCGGCACCACCACGACGCCTCCCGCGGGCGGCACAACCAGCGCCACCCCGACCGGCACGACCGTGACCTTCTCCACCGGCAAGGCCGCAGGCGCCATGACCGGCTACGGCTGGGTTGCTCTTGGTTCCGCAGACTCCCTAACCGACCCGACCTGTGGCAGCACGCAGTTCACCAGCACCACGAACTGCGCCGCGACCACCTGGGGCACAGCCAACCCCAACGGGCTTTGCATGTCGGGTGCGATTCCTGCCTTGGCGGCGACAAATCCGGACTACACCGGCAACTGGGGCGTCGAGGTCGGGGTGAATGCGACCGCGACTCCTGGCGGAGGCCTTGGCCAGTCGTTCTCGTCGATTGCGATCACGGTCAGCGGAACGCCCACCTCCGGGCTGCGTGCCATGCTTCACAGGAAGACCGATCCGGTTGGGCAGGGCTACTGCGCAGCCATGACATCAGGAACCCCCATCCCGTTCACCAGCTTCAACACCAAATGCTACGACACCCCGGCCGACGGAACGGCCCTCACGGCTACGGACGTTCCGAACATCGACCAGGTCGGCGTGCAGGTTTCATCGGGTAGCGCGGCAATCACCGTGAGCAGCCTCTGTATCACCGGCATCACGTTCGCACAGTAGGCGTCTTTTTGTGATACCGACTGCAATCGGGGCGCTTCGGCGCCCCGTTTTCGTTGTGCGCCTCGCAGCCAGAATTGCACGTGCTTACGCGCGTTCAGGAGCCTGCGCGGCACGTTCGCGCAGGCCAATGAGCCGCTGCCCGGCTGCTTCCAGGGTCTCGGGCCGCTTGGCAAAGTGGAAGCGAATCAGATTGCGGACCGGCTCGCGGAAGAAGCTGGAGCCCGGAACCGCAGCCACGCCGACTTCCTTGACCAGCCAGTCGCAGAAGGCCCGGTCGTCGGTCCAGCCTGATTCTGCGATGTCCACCAGCACATAGTAGGCACCCTCGGGCTCTGTGAAGCGGAGTCCAGACTGTCGGAGGAAGCCCAGGAAGAGTTCGCGCTTTGCCGTGTAGCTGGCTTGCAGTTCGGCGTAGTAGCTGTCAGGTAGGTTCAGGCCGGCCACCCCGACTTCCTGCAACGGCGCCCCCGCCCCCACGGTGAGAAAGTCGTGCACCTTGCGCGCGCCTGCGATCACGGCTGGCGCTGCGATCACATAGCCCAGGCGCGGCCGATCTGTCGTTCCAGTAGCCGTTCAACTCGGTGGCTCAGCCGTCGGTCCTCGGGCGTGCTGACTTCACCTTGTTTTGTGCAAGTGACGCCGAGTGCATGACATGAGAAGATAGGCCTCAAGGAGCATGTGCCCATGCGTTCGGTAGCAGTGTTCACGGTTCTGGCGATCTCGCTGGTGGTTGGACATGCGGCATCGGCGGGGACGAAAGAAGACAGCGATCGGGCGGCCGCCGGAGAGGCCACCAAGCAGGCAACGGCGGCTTTCAACCTGGGGCAGTACGACGAGGCGGCAACCTTGTACGAACAGGCTTACAAGCTGGTGCCCGACCCGATCTTGCTTTACGACGTAGGCCAGTCCTATCGCCTGGCAAACAAACTCGACAAGGCCCTCATCGCCTACCGTTCTTACCTGCGGACAGCTCCCGAAGACGCGCCAAACAGGCCCAAGGTAGAGCAATGGATCAGCGAACTTGAGTGGACGTCAACTCTTCAATCAAAGCACGAAGTCCAGAAGACAGAACCTCTATCCGCTGTGGTTACTCAGATCCCCCGAGCGCCAGCGCCATCCCTGGCAGCGCCTTCCCCGGCGCCATCATCCCCAGCACGAGCAGCCTCCCCAGCGCCAGCGCCCCCGTCCACTTTCGCCAGAACGGATCTGGTGGCGCAAGCTCCCGCTCACGAGCCTGCCCCTCCCTCCTCGTGGAAGAAGTGGGCACCTTGGGTTGGAGTTGGCGTCACGGCCGTGCTGGGCATAGCAACGATCGCCGAATGGCTCTCTGCCAAGTCGACCTTCAGCGACTTGCAGGGTTCTTGCGGAAGAGACGAAATCTTGCACGGACTCTCAGGTCAGCGGGGACAAATCCAACGTCACCACGACGAATGTGTTGCTGGGCCTGACCGTGGTGTCGGCGGCGGCAACAGGCGTCTTCTTCTACATCAACTACTCTGGCGGCAAGGACGCTGGCGCTTCCCTGGCCTGGAGGTACTGACCATGAAGAATGTAGTCAGTCTCCTCATCCTGGTCGCGCTAGTTGCGTCCTGCTCGCTTGATTTTGGAAGCCTTCAAGGAGGGCTCCCGGACAGCGGGACAGCGGGAGCCGGAGGCCAGGCCGGAACGAGTGCCCCAACGGTCGGCACCGGAGGCAGGACCGGAAGCGGCGGGAACGTCGGAACTGCCACGGGTGGAGTTGGTGGCCAGGTGGCCACGTCCACCAGCCCAACGGTCGACGCAGGGGGCGGTAGCGGCGGCATTGCCGCCAGCGCGCCAGCGGGAGGCGCGACCTCCATCAGCGCAGGAGGTACGACCGCTACGAGCACGGGCGGCATGACCACCCCGGCAGGTGGCGCGACCGCCCCGATAGGCGGCACCAAGATCACGATCTCGGCGACAGGTGGCACGACTTATACCCCACCGATGGGCGGCACCACGTACGTCCCACCGGTGGGTGGCTCGACGTACGTTCCGCCGAGCGGCGGGTCGACGTATGTTCCGCCGAGCGGCGGGTCGACGTATGTTCCGCCGAGCGGCGGCTGTCCGACGTATGTTGCCACCGACCGGCGGGTCGACGTATGTGCCACCGACCGGCGGCACGACCACCACGCCCCCTGCGGGCGGATCCACTGCCGTGACCACTTGTACGCCCGCGCCCAAGAGCACCGGCGGCCTCCCTTGTCCTGGCGGCAAGTGCACGGTCGGGGCATACAGTGGCTACGATTTCGGCTTCAGTGACGGCCTGGGTTCGACCTATTGCGTGGATGCGAACAGTCTTTGCGCGGCGGGAACCACGGCTTGCGCAGAATCCACCTGCCTACACGATTTGGGGAGCTGGCTTCGGTTTCAGCCTGTCGCCGCTGACCACGTTGACCAACACCGTGCCAGTGCAGCTCACCGGATCGGGTGTATCCGTTACGTTGAGCAGCCTTCCCACCGGAGGAGCGACGGCTCGCGTGCAAGTGACCGTGGGCAGCACGGCGTATTGCGCTCTGATGACTTCCGCCAGCCAGACCCTCCCCTGGAGCAGTTTCAACACGACTTGTTGGGCCCCGGCTACTGGCACGGCGCTCACGGGTGCGCCCAACGCAACGAACATCCAGATCGAGGCATATTCAGGCGCGACGGCGGGCGCGTACGATTTCTGCGTGACCGCTCTGTCGTTCCAGTAGGCAGTCTCTGCCACGGGGCGAGCAACCGCTCGCCCCGCGCTGCTGCTACACGCGTTCTGGCGCCTGCGCGGCACGTTCGCGCAGGCCGATGAGCCGCTGCCCGGCTGCTTCCAGGGTTTCGGGCCGCTTGGCAAAGTGGAAACGAATCAGATTGCGAACTGGCTCGCGGAAGAAGCTGGAGCCCGGAACCGCTGCCACGCCGACCTCCTTGACCAGCCAGTCGCAGAAGGCCCGGTCGTCGGTCCAGCCTGATTCTGCGATGTCCACCAGGACGTAGTAGGCGCCTTCGGGCTCGGTGAAGCGCAGTCCAGACTGTCGGAGGAAGCCCAGGAAGAGTTCGCGCTTGGCCGCGTAGCTGGCTTGCAGTTCGGCGTAGTAGCTGTCAGGTAGGTTCAGGCCAGCCACTGCGGCTTCTTGCAGCGGCGCCGCTGCCCCCACGGTGAGGAAGTCGTGTACCTTGCGTGCGCCCGCGATGACGGCCGGCGCTGCGATCACGTAGCCCAGGCGCCAGCCAGTCACCGAGTATGTCTTGGACAGCGATCCGCAGGTGATGGTCCGGTCGAACATGCCCGGCAGGGTGGCGAAATAGGTGTGCTGGTGGGGCGCGAACACGATGTGCTCGTAGACCTCGTCGGTGATCACGAAGGCGTCGGCCTGCGTAGCGAGCTGGGCGATGAGGTTCGAGCTCGCTTCGCGTGAAGACCCGGCCGGTGGGATTGGCGGGGTTGCACAGGATTATGGCCTTGGGTCGCTGGGCAAAGACGGCGCGCAGCTCAGCCTCGTCGAAGCGAAAATCAGGCGGGTGTAGCGGCACGTAGATTGGTTCGGCGCCCGAGAGAATCGTGTCGGCGACGTAGTTTTCGTAGAAGGGCGAGAACACGATCACACGGTCGCCCGGATTGCAGGCGGTCATCATGGCGGCCATCATGGCTTCCGTGCTGCCGCAAGTGACCACGATGTTCGTGTCCGGGTCGATGGCCAGGCCTGTGAATCGAGACTGTTTTCGCGCCAGAGCCTGACGGAAGGCGGGCGCGCCCCAGGTCACCGCGTACTGATGGGGCCCGTGCCGGCCGGCGTGCTCGGCCGCCTGCTTGAGCGCCTCGGGTGGGTCGAAGTCGGGAAACCCCTGCGACAGGTTGATGGCTCCGTGCGCGTTGGCCAGACGGGTCATGTGACGAATGACAGATTCGCTGAAGGTGGCGACGCGATGGCTGGTCTCGGGCATGGGTAACCGGGGTCTAGCACGACTGAGTGGAATTCTGCGGTCGGCGTCGGACGTCCGGGCCGCAACGTCGACCAGCACGCGGCATCCAACGACGACAAAGAAAGCCAAAGCCGGAGGTTGACTATTTGGGACTCGAACGTATGTTGTGACATCCATTTGCCTGACCTGCGGAAATTCGCTTGCCACCTGCGAACAACTCCATAGCTGCGGCTGCGCCCAGCGGCCCGCCGCCAGTAAACAAGTGGCTGGTCACCGTTTCGGTGACCTTTGGCACGCTGATGGGCACCATCGACGCGTCCATCGTGAACGTGGCTGTGCCGCACCTGCGCGGTTCTTTGGGCGCGACCGTCGAGGAAATCACCTGGGTGACCACCGGCTTTGTGATTGCCAACGTGGTGGTGATGCCACTCACCGCCTTTCTGGGACATCTCTTCGGCCAGAAGCGCGTGTACATGGCCGCCTTGGCCATGTTCATCCTGTCGTCCGCTTTGTGCGGTCTGGCCGGCAGCCTGACCACATTGGTGGCTTTTCGTTTCTTGCAGGGGCTGGGCGCCGGCGCCTTGCAGCCCACCGAGCAGGCCATCTTGCGCCAGACCTTCCCGCCCAAGGAGCAGGGCATGGCCATGGCCGTGTTTGGCATGGCCGTGATTATCGGACCGGCGGTGGGGCCGACCCTGGGCGGCTACATTGTCGACAACTACAGTTGGCCGTGGATTTTCTTCATCAACGTACCGGTGGGCATTCTGGCGCTGACCATGGTGTCCAGTTTCGTGCACGAGCCCGAGGACATCCGCGCCACCCAACGGGCCATGGCGGCCAAGCGCCGGGCGAATCTCGATTGGCTCGGCATCGCCCTGCTCAGCATCGGGTTGGCGGCTTTGCAATACGTGCTCGAGGAAGGCAATCGCGACGACTGGTTCGACTCGCGGGTCATTTCAACGCTCAGCCTGGTGTCGTTCATGGCGTTGGCGACGTTCGTGGTTCGCGAGTTGACCGCGGTGGCTCCGGCTGTTGACATCATGCTGTTCAAGGACAGCAGTTTCACCGCAGGCACGCTGGTGTCGGGGGTGATGTTCGCCCTGCTCATGGCGGTCACCTTCCTGCTGCCGGTGTTCCTGCAGGAAGTTCTGGGCTACACCGCGACGCAATCGGGGCTGGCGCTCATGCCTCGGGCGCTCATCATGATGGTGGTCACGCCCATCGTGGGTCGTACCTACAACAGCGTGTCGCCGCGTTTGGTGGTCGGCTTCGGCGTGATATCGGTGGCGGTCAGCACCTGGATGATGAGCCACTACACCCTGGCCACGTCAGAGCGCGGAATCATTGCCGCGCTCTTGGTGCAGGGGCTGGGGTTCAGTTGCCTGTTCGTGCCTTTGGCCACGACAGCGCTCAGTCGGATTCCGCGCCACAAGCTGGCCGATGCAGCTGGACTGAACTCGGTGGTGCGCTTCATCGGCGGCTCAATGGGTCTGGCCATCTTCGCCACCCTGCTCACTCGTCACATGACGACGGTGCGGTCGGTCCTGGGCACCCACGTCGTGGCGGGATCGCCCACGCTGCTGCCGCGCCTCTACAGTGCGCAGCGCATGTTCACGCAAATGGGAATGAACGCCTCCGCAGCCCGCGCCGGCGCCGTGCGCATGGTGGCCGGGGCCCTGGCGCAGCAGTCAGCGGTGATCGCGTTCGAACAGGTTTTCCTGCTCACGGGGCTGTCTTTTCTGTGCGTGCTGCCCCTGGTGTACTTCTTGAAGCGCGCGCCTCATCACGCCCCGTCCGACGCTGCCGGTCCCCCGGTTCACGTGGAGATGTAACATGAAGGAATCCCTGTCACCCGATCGTGAGAAGAACGGCTTCGCCGCCGAACCTGCCTTGCCCGGCCGGCGCAACAAGAAGCGTCCCTTCGTGGTTCTGGCCGTGGTGCTCGTCACGGTGCTGGCGGCCGTGGGCGCGTACACCATCGCCACCGCCGGCCAGGAGGACACCGACGACGCGCAGATCACGTCGGACGTCGTTCCGGTGGCCACGCGCGTGGCGGGACAAGTCGTCGCAGTTCGCATCGAGGAAAACCAGATCGTGAAGAAGGGCCACCTGCTGGCCGAGATCGACGATGCCGACTATGCGGCCCGCGTGCGCCAGGCCGAGGCCGAGCTGTCCAGCGCCGAGGCGCAAGCCAAATCCGCCGACGCGCAGGTGCAGGTGGTGCGGGCCAGCTCGCGCGGCGGATTCGCCAGTGCGCAAGCCGCGGTCAGCGGCTCGTCGGTCGGGGTGAGCAGCGCCTCGGCCCAAGTGGCGGCAGCCAATGCCGCTGTGGCGCGCGCCGAGGCCGACTTTCACAAGACCCAGATCGATCTCGATCGCGCCAAGCAGTTGCGTGCCGCGCACGCCATCCCGCAAGATCGCTTGGACGCAGCCCAGATCTCCTACGACGGCAGCCAGGCGGCGCTGGCCCAGGCCCGCGCGCAGTTGGCCTTTGCCCAGGACGCCCGGCGCAGCGCCGAGACGCGCGTGAAGGAAGCCCAGGGACGCTTGAGCCAGAGCGCGCCAGTTGAGCCGCAGATCGCGGTGGCCGAGGCCAATGCAGCGTTGGCCCACGCGCGCGCGCAAAGCGCGCAGGCGGCCCTGGATCTGGCGCGGCTGCAGTTTTCCTACACCAAGATCGTGGCCCCGGTCGACGGCTGGGCTTCCAAGCTGGTGGCGCACGCGGGGCAACTGGCTGCGGTCGGACAGCCGGTGGTTTCCATCGTTCCCACGGCGACCTATGTCGTGGCCAATTTCAAGGAGACGCAGGTGGGTCACATGAAACCTGGCCAGCGGGCGGTCATCACTGTGGACGCCTATCCGGGCCGCAAGCTGGAAGGCCGGGTGGAAAGTTTCTCGGGCGGCACGGGCGCAACCTTTTCGCTGATCCCGTCGGACAATGCCACGGGCAATTTCGTGAAACTGGTGCAGAGGATTCCCGTGCGCATCGCCTGGGTCAATCCCCCCAAGGATCTCGATCTGCGGGCCGGATACTCGGTGGACGTGACCGTGTATCTGAGGTGACTGATGGGTAGAATTCTCGCATTTCTCTTCAGTGTTTGCGCGTTGGTAACGCTGTCGTCTATCGACGCAGCGGCGGGCGAGGCGCGTGTGATCACGGTCGATGAGGCGGTGGCCATGGCCATTGCACAGAACGCCAGCTTGCAGGCTGCACGAGCGCGTCTGGAAGCCGGACAGGCCGCGGCCAGCAGCACCGCGCGCCGCCTGGCGCCCGCGATTCATCTGAGCGACGAATACCAGCACTACAACGACGCGTTCATCGTGCCCATGGGAGGCGGAGCCGTGTTTCCGGTTCGCAAACAGGATACCAACCTGTTCACGGTCGCAGCAGATCAGCCACTGCTGGGACTGTTGCGGCTGTCCGCGGACTACGAGAGCCAGCAGAAAGGGAGCGAAGCCGGCGCGGCGCAGGTGCAAAGCGCGGAGTTGTCTTTACGCCAAGCAGTCGAAACACTGTACCTGCGTGTGTTCGAGGCCAAGGCGCTTGAAGGCACGGCACTCGCCTCCGAGCGCGAGCTCAACGATCGCCTGGAAGTCGCGCGCGCGCAGCTGACCACGGGCGTGCTGACCGAAGCCGATGTCTTGCGCGTGCAGGTGGCCGCGGCGAACGCGCGCCAGCAGGCAATCCAAGCGCACTCGCAGGAATTGGTGTCGCGCGCCGGGCTGCTGGCCCTCATGGGCCTGCCGGCCGACGACGCCGGTGTGACATTCGTTGAGCCGAAATCTCTGCTGGAGTCGGGCCAAAAGCGGCCCGAGCCTGCGGCGGCCCAGGACCAGGCCCTGAGCGGCCGGCCGGAAATTCTGCAAACGCGTCTGTCTTTGGAGGCGGGCGAACATCAGAGACGGGCACGCCTGTATGCCTTGCTGCCCGAGATCGATCTGGAGGGAGCCTATCTGCGTTCCTACGGCCAGATCGTCCTGCCCACGAATTCGGAGTTTGTCGGAATCAACGCCAAATGGGCCATCTGGGAATGGGGCGCCAGCTACGCCGCCTATCGCGCCAGCCAAGCGCAGGCACGCGCCGCCGCGTTCGATCTGGAGAGCCAGAAGCAGCAGGTACGCGCTGAGGTGACCTCGGGAATGGCCCAGCTCGACGCTGCGGCCAGCGCGATTTCTGTTGCCGAGCAGACCATCGCCAGCGCGGAGGAAGCCTATCGCGTGACCCAGGCGCAGTTGCAGGCCGGCACGGCCACGACAACTGATCTGCTGGAAGCGCAGTCGGCGTTGACTCAGTCCCGGCTCAACTATCTGCGCGCCCAGTACGAGCTGGCCATCTCGCGGGTGAATCTGCGACGGGCACTGGGACGGTAGGCGGACGTTGGGCGCGCGATGCAACGTCAAAGGGGGCTACGCGCGGTGGCGGTGTACGAGGCGGCCAAGGGAATTCTTGTCTTGGCGGTGGGCCTGGGTTTGCTGCGGCTCATTCATCACGATGCGCAGCAGATTGCCGAGCACATCGTGAAGCATCTGCATCTCAATCCGGCAGCGCACCTCCCGAGAGTCTTTCTGGCTGTCGCGTCGAAAGTCGATGATGCTCGTCTGTGGGCGTTGGCCGCCGGCGCCGCCGGCTATTCCGGGCTGCGTTTGGTTGAGGCCGTGGGTCTTTGGAAGGGCCGACGTTGGGCTGTGTGGCTGGGCGCGCTCAGCGGAGGACTGTACGTTCCGGTGGAGATCTACGAAGCCGCGCAAAAGGCCACGGCCACGCGATGGGTGCTGCTGATCTCCAACGTTGCAATGGTAGCGTATCTGCTCTGGGATCTGTGGCAACAGCGCCGGTCGCGTCCGATGGGGGCGAAGAAATAGGTTTCAGCGGGCTGCCGCTGGCTTGGCCAGATTCGCCGGCCCAATCTTGAACCCGACGGCGGTCTGGAAAGGCATGGACGCCGGGCAGGTGATGCTGAGTCCGGTGGCCGTCTGGGTCCAGACCAGGGTGGCGCTGCTGCCCAAGAGAGACACCGATTGGATGCGACCCGAAAGTGCGGTCTGGTTGGTGCCCAGCGACGTGATGGTGATCTTGGCGCCAGCCGCTGGCACCGTCATGCAATAGGCGTAGAGAAAGCCATCCTGCCCGACGGTGAAGCGGAAGTCTGCGGTACTGAACGTGGCACTGGCCTGCGTGCTGCTCAGCTTGCCGGTGGGTTGCGTGTTTGTGCCTTCGCCATACTCGATCCACGCGCTGCTGCCGTAAATGCCGGCGCTGTTGATGTTCATCCAATCGCCGACGGCTTTGAGCTGGGTGACGCTGCCGGGATCGAGCGACCCATCGGGCTTGAGCGCGATGCAAATGGCAGCAGCCCCGTCGCGTGATACGCATTCCAATAGGTAACGAATCACCATTCCGGGGTCATAGCTGAATCCGGTGTCGTAGAACCAGTCCCCCACCGGCACCTCGCCAATCCAGGGTTGGTCGGTCTTGACCGCGGCGGGGTAGGTGTTCTCGAAGGTAGTCACGACGCCCTTGTTGGGCCCGTGGAATTTCACGATGCCGAACGTATCGAGCGACGTGCGCCGCTCCAGCGTGCGGTTAAAGTAGTGCGCGAGCACGCGCTGAATCCCGTCGGCCTTGTAGCCGGAGCCGCTCTTCAATCCCGAGAACGGCTGCGTGGAATCGCCGTCGGTGAAGATGAAATCGGGGTCGTAGTTCTCGATGACGTCCATGATACGCAGAGCCCACCAGGTCACGTACCAGTGGGCGTAGTCCAGGTGATTGGTGAAGATGCCCTGGGTAAGGGTGGTGCCGATGTTGTCGATGCCGTTGTACACGCCGGCGTACTCGCGCAGGTTGATCCCGTACAGCATGCGGGGGTCGAGGCCCTCCCACCACTGGCCCACGCCGCTGGCCAGGGAAATCTGCGCGCCATCGTAGGGAACGCCCAGCTTACCCTGGTCGTTGGTCACGTCGGCGCGGAAGGCGCTCTGGTACCACCACCAACTGTATTCATGATGGAAGGTCACCCCGTAGCGCATGCCCTGGGCGCGAACCGCGGCCTGCCACTCGCTCAGCAGATCGCGATGCGGGCTGAGGTTGACCGAGTTCCACAACTGGTAGCGCGAGTTCCAGTTGTCGTACTCGTCGTGGTGTACGCCTTGCACCAGGAGGAACCGCGCACCGGCGTCGTGATAGGTCTTGGTCAGCGCCGCTGGATCCAGGGCCGAAGGATTCCAATTCTGCAGGATATCTTTGTAGCCGACCACCGAGGGATGCCCGAAGTCGCGAATGTGATTGGCGTAGGCAGGAGCGCCCCAGGTGGTGTTTTCGATGTACAACTTTCGCGCGTACCAATCGCCGCTTTGGCCGGCAGCCTGGGGCCCAAAGTGTACCCAGATGCCGAACTTGGCTTGGCGGAGCCAGGCAATATCGTTCGTCGAGTAATTGGCCGCCAGCGAGTCCCAGGTCGGCTGGAAAGGTCCGGTCTCGATGGGGAAATCCATTTTCACTTCGGCAAAGGTGGCTGGATCGCCTAGAGCCACAGATCCCAGTGCCTTGGGAGTCGGGATGGTGGGCATAGGAGGCAACGCCGGCAGAACGAAGCCGGTTTCGCTCGCACCGCCGGAGGCGCCGCCCGCAGCCGACGTCGTGCCGGTCGCGCCGCCAGTTTTCGTGGTGCCGCCGTTGGCAGCCGTGCCCGTGGTCACGCCCCCGGTCTTCGTCGTGCCACCGCTTCCCGCGGTACCGCCGCTCACTGTGGTGTTGCTGCCTCCCATCACGCCGCCGCTTGCGATTGCGCCGGCGCTGGCGATCGTGCCGCCGCCTCCCGGGGCGTCGCTGCTCGTGGTGGCCCCGCCACTCGCGGGCGTGCCGCCATTGTTTGCGGTACCGCCGTTTGCGGTCGAGCGGCTGCTGACGATCACGCCGCCGGCCCCGGTCGTACCGCCGCTCGCCTCCACGGCGCCACTTCCGGCTGCACCGCTGCCTGTCCCGCCAACGGAATTCGGGCCGTCAGTGGGCACCGCACCCCCAGTGCCCGCGACTCTGCCGGTCGTGCTTCCTGGCGCGGATCCGCCGCCGGTACAAGCCGCCATCGCCAGAGCGACGACCAGAAAGAGGCAACCCGACCTCCACGCCAGGAAAACGCGGTTTGTTGAAACGTCTTCCATGTCCCGGCCATAGTACCACTACGGCCACAACGCAGCTGACCCACACGTCCATGACCTTTCTCCGCGCCCAACTCGACGAGATCTTGCACCGTCTGTTCATTGACGCGCCCGCGACGAATCTGCGCGACGAGGATCGGCGCAAATCAGACGAGATGGCGGGGTTGCTTGTCGAGGTAGCAGCGGCCGTGGCCCGACGGGCGGCCAAGAGCGAGTTGGTACTTGTGGATGCGGCCGCGGGCAAGGCCTATGTGGGGCTCTTGGCCGCGGAGCTGATTCTGGCGCCGCGCGATCAGCCGGCCCGCGTGCGCGTGATCGAGCGCGAGCCTGCACGCGTGGCTGCGTGTCGCGACGCCATCGCGCGGCTGCGAGCGCCTGGCGTGGCTGTCGAGGTGGTGACGGCTGACGTTGCGGATCCGGCGGCCTGGCCCACCGAGCCCGATCTCGTGGCCGCGCTGCACGCCTGCGGTCCGGCTTCTGACGTGATCATTGACCAGGCGCTGGCTGCGCAGGCGCGCACGTTGTTGCTGGTTCCCTGCTGCACATCGAAAGATGTGGCGGCCGCCGCTCTGGCGCAGCAGCGCGCGGAGCAATTGGGTCTGCCTCGCCACGCCGAGGTGCGACGTCGCTTCATCCAGTCGATCGTGGATGCCGAGCGCACTTTGCGCCTGGAGGTTGCGGGTTGGCATACCACGGTGGTCAACTTCGTGGCGCCCACAGTGACGCCGCACAATCTCCTTTGGCGTGCCGAGCGCGTGCGCGAGCCGGGCCGCATGGCCGAAGCCGCGAAGCGATTGGCGCGGCTGCGCGGGACGGGCTAGCGAAGACACAGCCAGCGGCAGCCTACAGTTGATCTTCGACCATTTTCTGGAAGGACGACAGGATAGTCATGGTCGTCACCTCCTGTCTGGATCAACGCCCCACAAGTCCGATCGTTCCCCGACAGCCACGATTGTACGCTTGTTTGTCCACTCTCGTCACGAACGACTTGACTGTTGGTTGACGTGGGCCATTCCATCGGACATCCTCCCGCGCGCTGCGGGCCATGCCAGATCGTGTCCTGCCGCGCCGAGGCTTCGCTGACAGGCCACGGCGGCACTGTAACCGGGACCATCGAAAAATGAAGCGCGAGGATTGCATCTGTTTTAGCGGCGCCGCCACCGGCGCTGAGGCGACGTTCGGGGCCGCGGCGGAACGCTACGGCATCGACGAGGTCAATTTCACCTTCGAGGGACACAACCCGGCGCGCCAGCGTGGGCGACGCGTGCTGACCCGGGCCGAATTGCGCCACGGCGATGTCAGCCTCGGCTACCTGAGCAAGCTCATGCACCGCAAGTATCCCGACACGCCCATCTTCCGCAGCATTTTGCAGACGATCTGGCACCAGGTGCAAAACGGGCAAGAGATCTTCGTCATCGGAAAGATCAATCCGGACGACACGGTCACCGGAGGCACCGGCATCGCCGCCGAGTACGCGCGATTGTTCAACAAGCCGGTTTACGTGTTCGACCAAGTGCGCTCGGCGTGGTTCCGCTGGAACGGAGAAAGCTGGGACGGCGCCACTGATCCGGTCATCCGCCAGCCCCTGTTCTGTGGAACCGGCACGCGCTTCCTTGAGGCGAATGGGCGCGCCGCCATCGACGCCCTGTTCGCCCGCAGCTTCGGCTAGCTGTCCGAGTTTTCCAAGATTCGAGGTGTTGACACAGACCTACCGCCACGGTCAAATGTGACGGCTGACTATGGCCATTCCCCACGCTGCCAGGACGATGGCAACTTCGCTGCGGCCCCGGCTGCGCGGGGTGCTGGCGGGAGCACTGACTTGCGCATTTCTGCTGGCAACCGCCCCAGCCCGTGCGCAAGAGGCGGCTCCGCAAGAGAGCCAGGCTAGCGCCCCGGTCGAGGCCCAGCCCGCACCTCCCGCGATTGCAGCGCCGACGGTTCCCGCAATGCCCGCGGCGGCAACCGCGCCGGCCGGCGTGGCCGCGACCACACCCGCCCAGCCGTCCGCAGACTCGCGCGGCGCCGGGATGCGATGGAGCGGAATCGTGATTGGCTCGCTCGGAGTTGCCGGCATTGTCACCGGCGTCATCTTCAGCTTAGAGACCCGGAGTATCGCCAACGATGTCACATCCGACAACGCCCGCCACACCTACGACAGAAGCAAAGACGATCGCGGCAGGAGATACTCGAATTTCCAGTGGATGGGCTACACCCTGGGCGCGGCTTTGCTCGTGGACGGCGGATTCCTCTACTACCTCGGCTACCGCGAGGCCCACGCGCCTGCTTCCGACTCTCTCAGTTTCGCGCCCGTGCTCCTGCCGGGCGGAACCGGCGCAGTGCTGCAGGGGAGATTCTAGGTCATGGGCCTGAGAAGAGCTTTCTTGCTCGCATCGGCTTTGTTGCTGCCTGGTGTTTCCGCCTGCAAGTACAACCCCACGGTCGACCCGAGCACCCTCGTCTGCCACGACGACAATGGCTGCCCGCTGGGCTACCGCTGTGTGATCGGCGCTGGCCAACAACCCGGCATTTGCTGCGCGCCGGATGCGGGCGGCGCCTGTTCTGGCTCTGCTGATGGGGCCAGCGATGGGGAAGACTCGGAGTCTGCTGATGGGTCTTCTGAGCGGGGAAGCGATTCGCAGGATTCCGAGCCTGCCGAAGTATCGTCCGACTAGGTTTGGGTGTCTCCGGTCAGGGTTTCGGGATGGTGGAGTTGGTGACGGTGGTCGGTGTGTCGTTGAACTCGGAAATCTGGAGATACTGCGGGTACCACGAGCCGCCGATGTTGTTGGTGATCACTGAGCTGTCGATCACGATGTTGCCGGTGTGATCGTCGGTAACAAAGAAAATCGCGCTACCGAACGCATTCACCTGGTTGTACTCGATGCGTGTGCCGCACAGGCTGAGGGTCATGGTATTGCCGTCATTATAGATGGCGCCGCCGCTGCCGCCGCCGGGCGTGCCCGCGGTTGCTGGGTTGCCGCCGTTGCCGATAGCTTGGTTGTAGCTGAACAGGCTGTTCAGGACGGTCCATGACACGCCGATGCTGCTGATGCCGCCGCCGTTGGAGCACACGTTGCCGGCGCCGTCGGACCCGCCGAAGGTGCTGTTGACGACGTACACTGGCAGATTGTTGTATTGCTCGAATGCGCGGATACCGGCGCCGCCCACATCGGGGCCGCTGTCGGCACACACGTTGTTTATGAATCGAGAATTGATGACCTTGAGTCGTCCGCCGCTGGCATAGATGGCACCCCCGCCGTCGTATGTGGTCTCGCCTTTGGAGTTGGCATTGGCGAAGGTCAAGTTTTGCACCGTGAGCTGGGGCGTCTCTTGATTGTCGCAGTGGCTGGTGGTCCAAACCTGATTCTGGTCGCAGGTGTTCATGTAGAGAATGCGCGTGGTGCCGCCGCCGCTCAGGATGACCTTGCCGCCACCGTCGATGACGATCTTCGGGCCTTTGTCGTTGAACACCTTGGCCGGCTTGGTCAGCGTGATGGTCGCTGGATCCGGACCACAGTTGAACGTGATGATGCCGCCGGCCGCGACGGCGGCGATGAATGCGTCGGCGGTGCAGCTGTCCGGCGTGCCGGTGCCTATAACTGCGGTTGGACTCGAAACGTCCTCAAGTTGCGCATCGGTCGGAATCGGACAATGACCGTCGGGATTGCCGGGCTGGCCGGGCTGGATGGGAACCACGATGCTTCCCGCGCCTCCCGGTGCCCCCGCGGCGCCCGGTGCCCCCGCGCTTCCCGGTGCCCCCGCGGCGCCCGGTGCCCCCGCGCCTCCGGTGCTTCCCGCGCCTCCCGGTGCCCCCGCGCTTCCCGGTGCCCCCGCGCTTCCCGGTGCCCCCGCGGCGCCCGGTGCCCCCGCGCTTCCCGGTGCCCCCGCGGCGCCCGGTGCCCCCGCGCCTCCGGTGCCTCCCGCGGCGCCCGTGCCTCCTGCGCCGCATGTGCTCAAGAATGCGGCCGCGGCGATGGCGCAAGCGCGTGCCGTCCAAGCCAACAACCAACTCTTCGTTGAGCCAAGCCTGTCGATCATGGCGCTCTCCTCCGGAGCCCGATCATAACAGAGATCCCGCGGACCACGCGATGTCGTATGACGCCCACATACGCTCCTTGCTCGGCCGAATTCGACGGCTGCCGCCAGGCCAACAGCCCCGGTCCTGAGCATGTCCGGGGACATCGTGATGACCATCTGGTAGCATAAAGATGTGCGCACGACACTGACCCTCGATGAGGACGTTGCGGCCAAGCTAAAGGCTGAGTCGCACAAGACCGGCCGGCCTTTCCGCGAGACTGTGAATGCCTGTTTGAGGGCTGGCCTCAACGTAAAGAAACAGAACGCCGCGGCCCAGCCCTTCCGGGTCAAGGCGCGGGACATGGGGCTGCGTCCAGGGATCAACATCGACAAGGTGAGTGCCGTGCTTGACGAGCTGGAAGGGCCGGAGCACAGGTGAACCTTCCAGACGCCAATATCTTGCTTTACGCCTATGACCGTTCTTCGCCCCACAGCGCGGGCGCGCGGCGCTGGCTGGAGGAGACGTTGTCTGGGGCTGCCCCGGTCGCGTTTTGTTGGCCGACAATTCTTGCCTTCATGCGCATCGCAACCAATGGCAAGGCCATGATCAGACCGCTTGCGGTGAACGACACACGCCAGATTGTTGAGTCGTGGCTTGAGCAGCCCATCGCGACCATCGTGTTGCCGACGGAGCGGCACTGGGCTCTCTTCTGCAATCTGCTGACGTCCGGTCAGGCCAGCGGGCCGCTCGTTTCGGATGCCCATCTCGCCGCCCTGGCCATCGAGCATGGCGCCACTCTCGTCACCAATGACCGCGACTTCGCCAGGTTTCCAGGCCTGGACGTCGAATATCCTCTGATGGGCGGGTGATGCGCACATTCCGCCCCTATCGCCCGACAGCCACGCTGGCACTCATGAGGCCTTCTTGGTGCGTTCCCGCCCGATCCGTTCCGACAGATACAGCTTCATGAGCGATTGGTAGGGAACGTCCCTCTTGTTGGCCAGACTCTTCAAGTCCTCCAGCATCGCCACTGGCAGCCGCAGAGAGATCGCCGTGGTGGTTGGTTTCAAGCCGGGCAGAGTCGGTTGCACGGCCTTGTCCCAGTCGAAATAGTCAGCCGTGTCTTCCTTGGCCCAGAAACGCCGCTCCTGGTCCTCGTTGGCGAAGCTCGGAATCTCCTTCCTACGCTTTGCTACTCGCTTGCTCATAAATTCTCCGTTCTCGCCGGCTCATGTCTCGCGCAGAAATGACTCGCAGCAAGGCTCCTCGCACCGTGAATATGACCGTGAGCGGGCGCCGCTGGTCCGTCCAGCCCAATGCCGCATATCGAGGCTCGCGCTGGGAGTGCCCCGAGTCAGGTGCGACGATGAACGGCCGATTGAAGAAGAAACCCTCGGCCTCTGCGCGAGTGACCTTGTGTAAGTCCCAGTTCTTGTCCGCATTGCCCGTATCCCATTCGAATCCCACACAGCACGCGAGTTCGTCTGGGAATCCCTCCACGAGCTGTATATTACTCCCATATACGCTCGCGGCAAGCTCCACGGCGGTTTCGCCCCGCGACGAAGACAGACCGGCTGTACCCCGAGCCGGGCAATGCTTGTTCGAGTGCTCGTCCTGCCGCCCGATTCGCCGCGCGGTCCCGCGTGCAAATCGCTCCCAACTCCTGCTGGCTTGCGCCAGCACGACGAGTGCCGCTACCATTGGGCGTGCTCTACAACAACTGGCTCCACGGTGTTGCCACACGTTTTCAGAAGACCTTCCATGGTACGCCATGGTAACCGAGCAAGTTCAGACGCGGAGTTTTGTCCCGTCGGGAACCCCGCCGGTGCGCGGAACCAGGTTCCGTACTCCCTGAACCGCGAGGTGGCGAGCCAGGGGCTTTCGCAGGACACAACGCTCAATCCGGGCTACGTCCGAGGGAGATAGCTCTGCGTTGGGCGCCGCGCCGCTGACCCGGATGTGCGGGGGCGGGGCGCCAGTCATCAGAGCCACCTATCGCCCCAGCGCCCGGCAGTCGCGTTCTGCCCGCTGTCGCTTGTTCGTGGTCGCAGCGTCGGTCGGCAACTTCTTGTAGGCCTCGGCCAGGCTGCAGTGCACGCTGGGGTCAAAGGGATTGGCGGCCAGCGATGCGAGCAGCGGCGCCACGGCACCAGCCGCATCTCCCTTGGCCAACAGCGCTTGTCCAGCAATCAAATTGGGCCAGGGCACTTCGGGATAGAGCGCCTGCGCGGACGCCACGGCCTGCAAGGCTCGGTCGGCCAGGCCCATGGCCAGATAGCTGCGACCCAGCTTCACCGCAAACAACCAGTACGCCGGGCCGGCGCCCTTGGCGCCCTTTTCATATTCGGCGCTCGCGGCGCGCACCCGGCCGCGCTGAAGCAGCATGTTTCCCAGGCGCAGGAACTTCTCGGCGCCAGCGCGATCCGGGGTGGCTTCGTCTTCAACCGGCGCGCGGCGGGCTGCGATGGCGCCGCTCTTGCGATACTTGGGCGACAGGGCCTCGAAGCCAGGAATGACCTTGTAGTGCTGGGCGGTCATGAAGGCCCGCCACGCCTTTTCGAAGTCGGCCCAGGTGCCACTGCCGCCATAGGCGCGGGCCACGGCCATACGCGCATCGGCACCGAGGGCAATCATGGCAAGCACGTTGCGCAGGGCCGGCATGCCACCGTTTGTAAAGAGCAGGGCAACGGCGGTGGTCACCTCGGCAAAAGCCAGCGATGCGTCTTCGGCGCGCGGCAGTTTGGCCATGGACGGGTGCATGGAATCGAAGCTGATCAGCTTGTGTGTGGCCAGTCCCTTGGCCAGCAGGTGCTGCAGCGACGGCGTCAGCGCCAGGCCAGGCGGATCGCGCCAGCGGTGTTCGAGAAACTTGGCCAAGCCTTCTTGCAGCCACACCGGGGTTCGGTCGTGGGTCAGGCTCGCCGCCGCGTAGTGGACCAGCTCGTGTGACAGGCTGTCCAGCCAGGCATAACCGAGTCGCATGGCGCGGGGGGTGGACAACATGATGCGGCCCCATTTGGACACGGCGATGGTACCGGTGCGCTCGACATCGTCGGTGCTGAGTGCCGTGACCAGCGCCAAATCAGCCGGGCTGCGCAGGATGTCCACGGGAATCGGGCGAGTGGGGACAAAGCCCAAATCGGTCCGCAAAGCCGCGGCTGCGGACTCCAGCGCATCCAGCGCGTAGTCGGCAATGACGGCGTCTTCGGGGGGAAAACGAATCAGGAAGTGCGCCGAGCGCCGTTCTTGGTGACCCTCGATGCTCTTCTGCGCGCCCTCGGCCAGGACCAGCAACTCCTTGACCGGCATCCCAGCCGCGGCGGTCTTCAACTTGGCCACGGCGGCCGGATAGTCGCCGCTCAGAAAGCGTTCGTAGCCTCTGGCGTAGAGCGTGCGCGCCTCGCCAGGATGTGTCTTCTCCAGCTCGGCCAGCATTTGGTCGGCATCCTGGAAGCGCCACTGGTCGTAAAGTTTGACGACCGTCTCCGCCTGCTCGACGTCGACGACTTCATCGGCTACGCCAGGGATCGTTGCGGTCAGAGCCAGCGTCGTCACGATCAGCGACAGGCTTCGCTTCATCGCACCAGCTCCTCGTAGTAGCGGCGCACCTCATCGCGAAACTTTTCCGGCGCTTGCTCGCGCATTGCCTCCATCAATTCTTCGCGCCACTCGCGCGGGGCGCGGTACTCGTCGGCTCCGGGAATTCGCACCGGCTCGCGCGTCGAGCGCGCGCTGCCCATGGGGCGCTGGCCCATCGACTCGCGCAGTTTGGCCAGCCGTTCGGCCGCTTCCTGGGCGCGGCCCGATCCTTCCACGGCGGCGCCCTGCCGCAGATCCTTGCTGGCCTGGCGCATCTGTCCGGCCACGCCGCCCAGCTCAGAGCTTGCCATGTCCCCGCCCGGCACCTGGGCCTTGTCCAGTTCCTGGGCCAGCCGCTCCGTGCGCTCGCCGATGCTCTCTTGCCGCTCGCTCATGCCCCGCGCCTGCTCGCGTTGGCCGGGCGTCAGCGCTTCCTCGCTGCGCGGAACCAGCTTGGCCAGATCGGCGGCCAGGTCTTGCGCCAACGCGCCGGCTTCGTTGATCTGCGCTCCATAACTCTCGAACGAAGAGGAAGTCGGCTTGCCAGCGCCGCGTTCTGCCAGCGCGTTTTGCGCGTGCCTCAGACCCGCCACCAGTCGTTCGCTCTCCTTGCGCGCTTCGGCCCAGTCCTTGGCGGGAAGTTGCCGGCGCAGTTGCCGGACATTGTCTCGCGCGCGTTCCAGATCTGGGCTCAGGCTGGACCCCGCCTCGCGCGGCGGCGCGCCTGCGATGCGCCGCTGTACCCCATCGAGGCTCTGCTTGGCCTTGGCCAGAAAGGCATCGAGCTGCGCTCCCAGTCGTCGTTCCTGCTCGGCTTCGGTTTCCTCCGCCAGCGCCTTGCTGTCCCCGGCCAGACCGCGCTGATCGCCCTCCAGATCGCCGATCTTCTTCATGGCTTCGGCAAGGGCCCGGCTTTCTTGCGGGAAGCGCTCGCGGGTAAAGTCATCGGCGTTCTTGTCGAGCGCCTGGGAAAGCGCCGCCAGGGTCTTGCCCAGCTCGGCCAGCGCCTCGGCCAGAGAACGCGCATCGCCTTTTTCCAAGAGCGAATCGAGCCGGGCCGCCTGCTCCATGGCTTTCTTGGGATCAGGCATGTTCATCCAGTCGGTGGCCACCTCGTTGCGAGCCTTGACCTCGGCGATCTTGCGCGCTAGCTCGGCGATGCGCGCGCGCAGCTCGCGGATCTCGCGCTCGATCTGCCGACGCAGGGACTCGTCGCCGGCCGCCTGGTAGCGCGCCAGGAGATCCTGCAGCCGCTTGTGCGCGTCGGTCAGTTCCTTGCCCAGCTCGGCCAGATCGTCCAGGCGCTGCCGGCCAATCAGATCGTCGAGCAAGAGCACGGCGCTCTCCAGTTCGGTCACATGGCGGGCGCCCGCGGGCTGCAGCCGGTTGAGCCGCGACGGGGTCAGCGCGCCCTGGTCAGCCTTCTTGCGCAGGCCCTTGAGCAGGTCCGCTTCCTCGCGCATCTGACGTCCCAGGCGATCCGCAATGCCACTCAGAGCCGTCACCAGGCTCCGGCTGGTTCCGGCCTTGCGCCGTTGTTCATCGACCAGGCGGCCCAGCAGCACCAAGTGCGATTCCTCGGCTTCGTGCAGTTCGCGCCAGCGCCACAGGCGCTCCAGGGGCGGCGGCTCCGACACCGCTTCGCCAAACTCGATGCGGTCGGCCAGCGTGCCCACCAGCTTGTCGAGCACCACGTGTTCCGCTGCCAGGTGCTCGTCAAGGGTCTCACGCGGGTTCTGGATCACCAGGGTGAGGGTGCGCGAGGCGCCCATCTTGCTGCCCGAGACGTCGTCGCGGTCGTGGGCCTCGATGTGATAGGTGACGCGCGCCCCGGGCGTGAGCATGGCCGAGGTGGGCTCGAACAGCGTGGTGCCGCGCACGGCACGCGCGCCCTGTGCGTCTTTGAGGAGCGTGCGCTGCTCGGGTCCGCCGTTGATCCGATACACGAGATCGACGTGGGCCAGGCCGTAGTCGTCGCGTGCGGAATAGCCGACTTCCACCGGCCGAGGCGCGGGTAGCTCCAAGCGATCGGCCGGCGCCACGATGTCGACCTCGGGCGGCCGGTCGATTTCGGCCACGATGCGATGGGGTCGCGTTTCGCGCACGGGCCGCCCCAAGAGCGGCGACAACCAGACGCGATAGCTGCTGTCCTCGTTGATGACGAGCTTGGCCGACAGCTTGCCAGCCGCCAGGGTCGCCGGGATCTCGCCCCGCTCGCCTGATTCACCCAGGAGCAGCAGGGCTTCCCTGGCGGAGCGCAAGGGTCGCATTTCGATCAGCACACGAGTTCCCCGCAGCGCCACGATGTCGCCTGTGGATCCCTCCACCACCCGGGGCGCCAGCGCGGCATAGGCCGGGTACTGATAGGTGATGCGCACATCCGCCACCAGCGGGTCGCGCGACAGGGCCGCGGCTTCAAACCGACTGGGCCGCAGCGCGAGCAAGCGCAGGCCGCGGCCAACTGTGTCTGGTGACAGAGCCGCGGTCAGCAACAACGCCAAGGCTGCCAGCGCAGCGGCAAGCCCGGCCCAAATCTGATCCCGAAGCGGAAGCAAGCGCGCCGGATCGAGTGGCGCAGCCGCATCCGCCACGGCTGCAAAAAATGAACGCGCCATGGCTGGAGACGCGCCATTGGGCAACTCACGCTCGTCGCCGACATCAAGCTCGACAGCGGACAGCAGATCGCTGGCCAGGGGCGGGTGGCGCTGACCAGCAAACGAAGCAACCGCTCGCATGGATCGCAACCGCCGTACCGGCAAGCCCAAACCCAGGCCCAAGCCCGCAAACAGGAGCGCCAGCAAGGTCACGACGGTCGTCGCCGGCCACGAAGTGGCGGGTCCAATCCAATACGCGATCAGTCCCAGCAGCAGCAGGGTGGCCAGCATCGCGGCGACCGTGAATCCCGCTGTGCGCAGCCCGAACACGAGCAAAGCCCGCCGGCGCACCTGGCGCAGGAAGAGGCGGACGCGCTCGATGTCAGTCATGGGTCGGAAAGTATAGTCCGTGCTTTGCTGTGACTCACAGCGACAATGAGTCGCGCCAATCATCGACGAAATTGTCTGCGTCGGTCCGTCGCATGGCAGCGGTCCCGGCTTTGCACAAGGAAGTTACAGCCATGCAACCAACCACGGATTTCGCGATGTTAGCGGACTTGGCTACAAGACTGCCACAGTCGAGCGTGGCAGGTCGGTCTTTGGTGGGCGGTTTGGCAGGTCGGAAGCGGCTTGTGGAAGTGAACGAGCCACGACGCGATGAAGCATCGATTCTGGCAGAGCAGGCACAGGCTGGCGATGTCCACGCCCTGCGGCCGCTCATGGATCAGGTCCGTCCGCGGGCACTGGCAATTGCGATGAAGGTGCTGCGCAATCGCGACGACGCCGAGGATGCCGTGCAGGATGCGATGTTGAAGGTGTGGCGCAATCTGGACCGCTTCGAGGGCCGCGCGTCCTTCACCACGTGGATCCATCGCATCGTGATGAACGCCAGCCTGGACATTCTTCGCAAGCGGTCTGGCCGAGCCGAAGGCGCGACGGCTGACGAGCGCGCTGAAGAACGCCAGCTCAAGGTGGAGCCAGCCCACGACCAGACTCCTGAGAGCAATTTGGGGATCGCCGAGATGCAGCTCATGGTGCGGGCCGCGGTTGCGCGGTTGGCCCCCGTGCAGAGGCAGGCCATCACCCTGCGCGAGTTCGAGGACTGCGCCTACGACGAGATCGCCGAGGCTGCGGCTTGTCCCATCGGCACCGTGATGTCGCGTTTGCATCACGCCCGGCAGCGGGTGGCCGAGGATTTGCGAGCCGCGGCGGATTTCGACGTCCAGCTCTGGGCCGCGTAAGTTTAGCTACCTATTCCGCACAGAGAGCACGGAGGACACCGAGGTCGGATGGGAAGAAAGAATCCAGATTGCGCCGGATTCCACCCTTCCGTTTCTCATCCGGCTCTGTGGTCTCTATGTCTTTGTGAGAAATAGCTAACTGTTCACCAGGCTGCGCACCAGAGCCACTAGAGCCGCGCTGCCAACGCTTGCTAGCGTGGAGGCCAGGTCGAGCTTGCGCAGGATCCAGCGCACGGTCCAAGTCGTCGCAGCGCCCGGTGCGAGATTGACATAGGCGCCTTGGTTCTCGACCTCGACGTAGGTATGCCCGGCATTGGCGTAGATCTCGATCTCCCCCTCGCCAGGTGCCGCCTGCGACGGCTGAATGTCGGCAAAGGACTTCACCAGCAAGAGATCGCCGTCGACATGGGCAATCCATCCCTCCTGGCCGTCGGCAAAGAGTTTTTGATCGGCGGTGATGGCCGCGGCGTCGTAGGCGAACCAGGCCACGCGATTGGCGATGGTTGGGGTGAGGAGGTCTTGATCGCCTTTGCGCGGCCCGCCCGCGCCCATGGGGAAGAACGTGAGGCCACCGGCTGCGACGCGCGTGATCTCCCAAGGCGCCGCCTGGCGCGACAGGTTGCCTCGGTTGGCGATGGTGTACTCGACAGTGACCACGCCCGCCTGGCGGTTGGCGGAGAACTTCTTTGCCACGGCAAGGCCCAACCTGGGGGCGGTGGCGCCCGACAGGGAGAGCACACCGCCGTCGAGGCTGGCCGCGTAGGGCGCCGAATCGATCTCGGGTGGAGGGGGCCAGCCCCAGGCACTCTGCGGGCTGGACCAGAAGGTCGACCCGAAGTTGGCTGCGTCCACCGCTGGGCCGGTCAGGATGTTGTGCCCCGATAAAGCAAACGTGACGATGCGGCCGCCCTGGTTCGCGTCGACCGCGAATAGCGTGTCGCCAAACTGGAAGGAGTAGACGCTGCCGCTTGCAGCCGGCATCACCAAATTGGCCATTGCGATGTCTCCTTTGCTTTCATCAGGGGATCCGGCGTCGTCTGTCCCGACGTGCCCGTTGCTTTTGCCCGTCTCGCACGCCCCGGCCCACAATGCAAGCCACCCGAGCATGCCGGTTGACAAGATGGCAAGCGTCGTCATTGGCAAAGCACATTGTATGGGAATCAATGTCACGAACACCCACTCTTGGGTGACCTTGCCGGGGCCTGACAGGTAGAATGCAAGACCCTCGAATGGCGCCCCTAGTCAGGCTCCTGCGTTTTTTCAAAGCCGTCCTGCTCGACCGACGGGTATGGGCACTGGGCCTTGTCGCGGGAGCTGTGGCTGTCTATCCCCTGGCTGTGGGCGCGCTGGGGGGGCACTTGGTCACGTCCAAGGCTGCGGCCAAGCTGGGGGTTTCCGTGGAGGCGCAGCGGGCGCGTGCAGGATGGGGAATGCTCCGACTTTACGGTGTGGTGGTGGGAAGAAACCAGGGACCGCTACTGACCGTGGACAGCTTGCAAATCCCCTTTTCCGCCCTGTGGGGGCGTGGCGTGGTGGTGGCTGATGGCCCAGCCGCCAACCTGGTGCGCGGCGGGTCCGAGGACAACGTTAGCGCCATCCTCGGGCGATTGCGTGGCACCTCCCCTGGTGGCGCTGGCAAGGCGAGTGCGTCGTCGCTGCCCTCGCTGGTCGTGCGCGGTGGCAGCTTGCACCTCACGGAAGCGCGCAAGGGCCTGTCCGTCACAGTGGGCGTGGTGGACGCAACCTGGGAGACCGGCGTGCGCTTCCACGTCGATGTGAGGCAGGTGTCCGGGAGATTCGGGACCTACGGTAGCGAGAGCAATCCGGCGTTTGGTGCCGAAAGTCTGACCCTGCAAGGAAGCCTGGCTGGTCTGCGCCCTGTCGGCTGGCCCGAGGCTTCGGTGCGCGAAGGCTACCTGCGACCCCTGGCAACCCTGCCGCTGACCGGTATCAGCGGAGCGGTTCGGCCCGCGCCAGCGTCGTCCGGATCTTCTGCCGGTGCCTTTGATCTGTTCTTCTCCGGCAGCTACGGCGGGGCCAAGCGCGCCCTGTGGACAGCCACAGGTCAGCTGCGACCGTCGATCGACTCTCGCTCGCTGGAAGGCACGCTTTCACTGAAGGCCGAGCGCTTCTCGCTCGACAAGATCGCCGAGATCTTGCCGGCCTCGGTTCTCGAACCTGAGAACACCGAGATCGACGCGGCCATCGAGGCCAAGTTGGAAGGCCGGCGCGTCCTATTCTCGGGCAAGCTGGATGTGAGCGGGCTCAGCCTGCTGCACGAGAAGTTGGCGAGCGAGCCGGTCAACGACCTGGCCTTCGGGATGCACGTCGACGGCGCGGTCGACTTGGACAAGCGGCTGTTGGTCTTGAATGAGGCGCGAGGCCGTCTTGGCAATTTGGCCGTGCAGCTGGCTGGCTCGCTGGAACTGGCCCAGGGTACGTTCCACTTCAAGAGCGGCCGTGACCTGCACTACCTGCCCAAGCTGGAAGCGCATGTGCGTGTGCCGCGGATTGCCTGCGCCAAGCTGCTGGCCAGCATTCCCGCGCCCATCGTGCCGCACCTGGGTGGTTTCGTTTTGCAGGGCTTCTTCGAGGCTGATCTGCACACCAAGATCGACCTAGCCAACCTCGACGCGCTGGAACTGGGGGGCAAGGTCGGCATTGACGGCTGCCAGGTCATCAGGGCTCCGGCAGAGGTCACCGCCTTGGCCGGCGAGGAATCGTTGGTACAGACCGTGGAGGTTCCTCCCGAGCCGCCAGGCAACGGCGCCAGCGAGGTCATGACCTTCATCGTGGGGCCTGACAATCCCGACTTCGTGCCCTTTTCCCAGGTCTCGCCCCACCTCATCAACGCCATCATGACCACCGAGGACTCGGGGTTCTTCAAGCACCGCGGCTGGGTGTCGGCGGTGTTCAAGACAGCCTTGCGTCGCAACATCGAGAACGATGGGTTCCGGCTGGGCGCTTCGTCCATCACCATGCAGATGGTGAAAAACCTGCTGCTCAGCAAGGAGAAGACCCTGTCGCGCAAACTGCAGGAACTATTCTTGGTGTGGTACCTGGAGCAGATCCTGCCCAAAGAGCGCATTCTCGAGCTGTATCTCAATGCCATTGAGTTCGGCCCGCGGCTGTACGGCATTGGGCCGGCGGCGCGGCACTATTTCGGCAAACCGGCGTCCGAGATCACGCCGCTCGAGGCGGCGTTCTTTTCGTCCATCCTGCCCAGCCCCAAGCGGCGCTACGTGCACTACTGCCATGGCGCGCTTTCGCCGGCTTGGGAGAAGTACCTGCGTCGCATCCTGACCCGCATGTACGAGCGCGATCGCCTCACCGAGACGGAATACGCCATCGCCATGGCCTCGACGCTGACCTTCGATCGTAGTGAGATGACGATGACTGAGAAGCAGTGTCTCGAGTGGGTCCGTCGCATCACCGCCAAGCCCGAGGCTGAGGTCGAGACTGACACCGATGCGCAATGACGAAGAATCGGGGGCTCCCAGCCCGAAGAAGCGACCCCGACGCCGCCAGACCCGATCGTTGGCCCTGCGCCTTTTGCGTTGGCTGCTTCTCTTGCTTTCGCCGCTGCTGCTGGCCGTCGGCGCGCTGGCGGCGGTCTTCTACTACTTCGGCCACGATCCCAATCTGCCCAGTTTGAAGGGCATCGCCGACTACCATCCGCCTCAGATCACGCGGGTGCTCGATCGTGACGGCAACCTGATGGGCGAGATCGGCTCGGAACACCGAACCTTGGTGACCTATGCGCAATTGCCCAAGGTGCTGATTCAGGCGGTGCTGGCCGCCGAGGATGCCGATTTCTTCGAGCACGAGGGCCTCGACTACAAGGGCATGGCGCGCGCTCTCATCGAAAACCTGCTTCGCCACAAGTTTGCCCAAGGCGCCTCGACCATCACGCAGCAGGTGGTCAAGCAGATGTTGCTCTCGCCCGAGAAGACCCTGCGGCGCAAGGTGCAGGAGATCATCCTGGCGCGCCGAATTTCGCAAAGGTTCTCCAAGGAGGAAATCCTCGCTCTCTACCTCAACCAAATGAATTTCGGCCATGGCCGCTACGGGGTGGAGGAGGCCTCGCGTTTCTACTTTGGCAAGTCGGTGGGCGATATCGACGTGGCCGAGGCGGCGCTCCTCGCGGGAATGTTGCAGTCACCGACACACCTGTCGCCCTATCGGCACCCCGAGGCCGCCAAGAAACGCCAGACCTATGTACTCGGGCAGATGGCCAAGCTGGAGTTTATCTACGAAGAGACGGCGCGCAAGCTGGCCGAGCAGCCCATTGCCGTGATTCCCGAGAGCAGCACGCGCACCCACAGCGCGCCCGAGGCCGTGGACAGCGTGCAGCGCGCGCTCGACGAGAAATTCGGCGCCAACAAGCTCGACACCTTGGGTCTGACGGTCAAGACCACCATCGATCCACGGTTGCAAGTCATGGCCCGTCAGGCAGTGGAGCGCGGCCTGGAAGAACTGGACCAGCGCCAGGGCTACCGGGGACCGCTCGGCCACCTGACGGGCAAAGCCCTGGACAAGCGTCGCCTGGAGTTGAAGAAGGATCATCCGAGCTTGGGTGACGCCGACATCGTGGACGGCATCGTGGAGCGTGTGGAAAGTGATCCCAACGATCCCAAGCACGGTCGCCTGATCGTGTTCGTGGGGGGCAGCACCGGCGTGGTCGCTACTGCCGCGGAGACACGCTACGCATTGGGCGCGTCGCCGCTCGTCGATCGCTTCCGCCCCGGGGATGTGGTGCGCGTTCGCTTCGCGCCCGAGCGCAAGCGCGAGAGTGACAAGGACACGCCCCTGGCTCTGGAATTGGGCCCGCAAGCGGCCATGGTGGTGCTCGACCCAGCCACGCGCGACATCCTGGCCCTGGTGGGAGGCTATGGCTACCGCGCGGGCAGCTTCGATCGTTCGCAACGTGCGCAGCGCCAGCCGGGGTCCGCGTTCAAACCGTTCATCTACGCGGCGGCCATCGATTCCCAGCGCTACACCGCGGCCTCGGTCGTCAACGACAGCCCGGAAGTATACAAGCTGTGGAAACCGCAGAACTACGACAAGGACAATTTTCGCGGTCCGATCCGGCTGCGCACCGCCCTGGCGTCGTCCATCAACACCGTGGCCATCAAGCTGCTTTCCGACGTGGGACTGGGCGCCACCCGCGAGATGGCCATCAAAGCCGGCATCACATCGCCTTTGCCGGATTCGCTTGAGCTGTCACTGGCCCTGGGAGCCAACACGGTGACGCCCATTGAACTGGCCAATGCCTACGCCACGTTTGCCGCCGGTGGCCAGCACGGCGACACGCGCCTCATCTCTGTTCTTGGCGCGCAGGCCATACCCACGCCGCCGCTCGAGCAGGATGTTCGGGCCGAGACGGCGTACGTCATGGTCTCGCTCATGAAGAGCGTGGTCGAGTCGGGCACCGCGCGCGCAGCCGGGCTCAAGTTGCAAAGGCCGGCCGCGGGTAAGACCGGCACGTCCAACGGCAGTCGAGACGCGTGGTTCGTCGGGTTCACGCCCGAGTTGCTGGCTGCGGTGTGGGTCGGCTTCGACGACGGCAAGAGCCTGGGACATGGCGAGGCCGGCGCTCGAACCGCGCTGCCCTTGTGGATCGATTTTATGGTCAAAGCCATGGCCGGCCGCCCGGTGCGCGATTTCAGCCAGCCGCCCGGCGTGGTGGTGGTGCAGATCGATCCGGCCACCGGACTTCTGCCTGCGCCTGGCGCCGAGGGTATCAACGAAGTCTTCCTCGACGGCACCGCACCGAAGGAAGCCGCAGTGCCAGCCGGCGAGCAGGAAAATCCCGATCAGATGCTGCTCGAGAAGAACGAATAGTTAGCTCTTTTCCACCACAGAGAGCACACAGAACACAGAGGTCGGAAAGGAAGAAGGGGTTCGGATCGGACAAACCCAACCCTTCCCCTTTCCGGTCCGACTCTGTGGCCTCTGTGCTTTCTGTGGTGACGAGGGTGCGCGCGAAGCGCGCGGGTTGGGCGGGGTGGGTTGTCCGTCCCGAAGTCCCCGTAGGGGAAAAAGGCTCGCTAGCTTCTCACCGGCGTTGCCTTGATGGCGGCCTTGCCGTCCTTCACGTAGACGGAGAAGCGAGCCGAGCGGCAGTTGTACTTGGCCATGAGTTGTTCACGGTTGCTGCGCAGCTTGGCGAAGAATTTGTCGGCGACGACCGAGGTCGCGGATTCGCCGCACTTTATCCGCAGGGCGATGTACTCCTCGAAGACCTGCTGAAAGTGCACCGAATCTTCGTCCACTGGAGCCGAGGGTGCAGATGGCTGCGGTGGCGCCACGGGCGCAGCCGGCGACGTGCTGTAGACAGGCGACGTGGGAACCGGTGGCGGAGGTAAATCGCGGCGCAAGGGCGGGGGCGAGGGCGCTTCGATAAGGGAAGAAGGTGAAACCGCCGCGAACTCTCCCGAGTTGGACGACGTCGTCTCCATCGGTGAACGGAAGTTCGGCATCATCAACGTCCGGTTTACAGCGGCTGTCGGCGCGGCGCTTGCCGGAGGGCTGGGCGCTGGGACGGCCGGGGCTGCCGGAACGGACGGGACGGAAACAGGCGTGGGTGTCACGCCCATGCTGGGCGGAAGCTTGGGCGCGCCGAAGAGCGAAGCGGCCACGGACGCCGGATTGGGCGGAGGCGCGGGAGGCGTGGGCTTGGCCCGCGACACATCGAACGACTGGCCGTCGGCCGAGCCACCGCGATCCAGTATCGCGCCGATGTCCTTCTTGGCCGTCTCGGACTTGGGCGGGACGGCATGTGTGAAATGCTCGACCGTGGCGTTGATGTCCCGTGCGATGCCGCCCAACTTGCCGCCGTACTTGGTGTCGTCGATCTTTTGGATCTCGTGGCGGGACAGACTGTGCACCTCGGCGCGCAGGCGCCGGATGGGACCTTCCACCTCGATCCGCTGCAGCAGAAGACCGATGGCGATCATGGCCAGCATGCCCAATGCCAGAGACAGCCAGGGGAAATGGCCCCAGCGAAGATCGTCCGACGAGGCATTGGACAGCAAGACCCACGGATCCGATCCAGGGGCTTGCTTGTTGAGCAACACATAGTAGGCGCGCTGTTCCGAGGCCTCTCCGACAAAGGGCGCCGCGATCAGCAGCATGCGCTCGGTGCCCATGTACAGGATGAGCGGGCGCGTGCGCTTGTGATTGGCGATCTCGGTGGCGTGCTGCTCGATAAGTTCGGGCAGCTGGCCGAGCAGCGCCTCGGGCAGCGTCGACGACACGACGTTCCTACCGAGAACGATCGCCACATCCACGCCCAGGTTTTGCTTCCACATCTCGGCCAAGCGCTTGCCCGTTTCGACCGCAACCACCACGGCGCCCACGATACGGTCGCGCGACTTGGAGGTGACAGGCGCTGCACCCACCCGGCGCAAACGACCGGCAGCCCCCCACACATCGTCCGACAGATAGCCGCGCAGGGCATCGCCGACCACCTCGGCCCCCGCAATCGACTCGCCGTACTCGCCCTCGTCATCGCCCACGCGGGCCACCACGCGTCCTTGCTTGTCCACCGCGATGAGCGACTCGACGCCGATGCCGGCGCGGTCAGGCACCAGCGCCTTGAGACGGCTGCGCACGGTTTCGTGCAGCGTCTTGGGCTCGCCCGCCCCACGCGAGGAGGAGTCGAGCGCCTCGGTCAGGTGCGAGTCGCGGCCCAGCTTGGCCACGTAGTCGATCCAGCGGCGGGCATCGTTCTTGAGCATCTGCTCGGCCGCGTATTGCGCGCGGTCCAGACGCTGACCTTCCAGCTGCTCGATGCGACGATCAGCCGGGCGGGGCGCCACGAAAGCCGCCGTGACCGCCACCCCGGCCAGCAGGGCGACCAGAACAAACCATATTTTGGACAGGAACATCGCTTCCGCCCCTTATTGCTCGGTGGGGTTGGCGGCGCCAGACACCTTGATGGTCAGGTCAGCCCCTTTGGGGGTCACCTCGACCGACTGTTCGTGGACCCAGCGGCCGTTGCTCCATACTTTGAGCGTGGCCGGGCCCTCTGGCACATCAGGCAGCTTGAAGCCCCCCTTCTCGTCGACCGCCGCAAAGAACGGCGAGCTGGTGACGATCACGGAAATCACGATGTGGGGATACTCGGTGCAGCGGACCAGGTATTCGCCGCTGATTCCGAAGCGCTGCTTGCGGACCGTGCCCGGACTCAAACGCTCAGGCGGCATGATGTCGGGGCGGCCGGGCACCGAGAGGTCGTGGGAAACCTTGTCCGAGTTCCTGAATTCCACCACCGCTCCCTCGCCCACGACCACTGTGCCGGGATTGGCTTGCATACCCACGATCTCGACCGGCGTGTTCTTGGGGGTCAGCACCTGCGGTTTGGGGCCGACCAGCACGACCACGGTGTCGCCCCGCGAGGGCGTCGCTTGCACGGGGACCGTGGTGTTCTCGACCCGCCAGTGGCCGAGGAAGCGCCGACCAGACTTGAGCTCTTCAGGCAACACCACCGTGCCGTGCACCAGGGCAGCAGCCGAGGCCAAGGCAGGAGCCAGGGCAAGAAGGCCGGAAAGGAGCAAGGGTGAAAATGAACGATATCGCGTCATCCGGTGGGGCCTCACGGCGTTAAGACACCGTCGTCTCTGGTTTCGAGAAGTGTCAACGAATAGGGGCCTGCTATCATGGCAGCTGCATGGGCACCACGCCATCCCAGACACTCGAGACCTTCCCCAACCCGAAGTCCGAGCGGGACTACCTCATCCGCTTCGAGACGCCAGAGTTCACCTGCCTTTGTCCCAAGACCGGTCAGCCGGATTTCGCCACGGTTCGCGTGGAATACGTGCCCGACCGACTGTGCGTCGAGCTCAAATCGTGGAAGCTGTACATCTGGTCGTACCGCGACCAGGGCGCCTTCCACGAGGCTGTCATCAATCGAATCTTGGATGACCTGGTGGCGGCGGTTCATCCGCGGCGTGCGCGCGTCGAAGGTGACTTCAACATTCGTGGTGGCATTCACACCACCGTGGTTGCTGCGTATCCGTCGACCTAGCACGAGCGGCTCCCCGATCGCGAGAGCGCTAATTCGCCTTCTTCTTGTTCTGGATGACCGCCAAAGCCACACGGGTCTCGCCCAGGAGGTCGCGCGCGCCAGGCAGACGAACCGCCTGTTCGTCGCGCTCGATTTGCTTGAGCAGCTTCTCTTCGCACATCTTGCATGAGGAATCGGCCAGCTTGGTCAGCGACTGCAGGATGGCTTGGTGTACGGGGTAGCGAAGCTGGGGCAGCGAAGCCACGGGCTTGAGCGCGTTGAGGAGGATGGGCACGCCCTTGGCGGCGTTACCCGAGAAGCCAATGGCGAACGCGGCCTTTTCCGCGCGCGTCCACGATTCATCCGTCATGAGAACCTTGGCGTAGCAGTCGAGGTCCTTGTCGCAGGTCTTGGCCACCTGCATGCGGTCAAGCGCTTCACCGAAGATTCCCTGTGCGTCCTTTTCTTTGTCGGCCAGGGCCTTGAACGCATCGTAGGTTTCTTTGCCGGCAATGCGGGACAGATCGATGGCGGCGTTGGCGCGCAAGTCTGATGCCTTGACCCCGCCCTCGACGATGTAGCCATTCTTGGCCGTGTCGAGCAGGATGGGCACCGCGCGCTTGTCGCCTGACAGGTAGATGCCGTCCTCGGCCGCCTGGCGGTCGGTCGCCGCGGCCTTCTTGTCTTCGAGTACGCCGAGCAGCACCTTCACTGCCTCAGGAGTGCCGATGAAGCCGAGGCCGATGAGAATGGCCTTGTGCTCGCCGGACTTGGCCGGGACTTGCAGCCGCGCGGCCATGGCGGGTACGGCGCGCGCCGCCCGCAGGTCACCCAACAGATAGGCGGCCTTGAAGGGCACGATGCCGGGGCTGACCTTGTCGAAGTCGAGCTTGCGCGCCATATCGGCGATCTCAGCGTTCTTTTCGTTGAGCAACGTGATCAGCGGATCGATGGCGGCATCGCCAATGCGTACCAGGGCGAGCCGGCATTCCTGGAAGACCTGAGTTCCGCGGCCGGTCATGAAGAGGCCCTTGATGAGCGCCGGGATCGACTGCGGATCGCGCAGCTCGGCCAGGCCGAGCGCCGCCTTCTGATTGAGCAAGAAATCCTGCTCGTCGGCCGACGTGGTCAAAATCTTCATGAGCGTCGGCACGGCCTGCCTGTCGCCAATCTTGACCAGGGCGCGAATCGCCGCGAGTCGTACCGTGTTGGCGCGCGACTTGATGGGAAGCTGGTGGTCGACCGCCTTGATGAGCTGCGGAACTGCGTCGGTGGCTTTCATCTCGCCCAGCGCGCCGGCGGCAATCACGGCCCGGTCGAAGTCGTCCTCGGTGAAGTCCAGGGCTTCGATGAAAAGCGGCTTGGTCTGGTCATTGGCGAATCGGCTGAGCGCCTCCAGGTGCTCTGGCTTCTTGGTTTCCTTGTACAGCGCAATCATCTCGGGAAGCGCCTGCTGGGCACGCTCCACGCTCATCTTGGCGAGCTGGTCCAGCGCCTCCTTCTGATCGCGCAGATTGCTGAGCTTGCGTGCCCAGGTGCGCGGATCGTTCGGATCGCCTCCACACCCGGACAGGACAAGGCCGGCCGTGAGCGCACAGACTGCCACAAAACTTACTTTTCGCATCTCAGCACCTCCCTGGGTAGATCGCGTAGAAAATCCTTGCGGCTGGCTTCGGGGGAAGCCAGCCGCCCGCACCACAGACAGCGGGTCGGAAGCCGCTATCGACCCGCTGAAAAGCGAACGCTACTCGGCCGCGGCCGGAGCGGCAGGGCCGCCCTTGGCCTTGGGCCGGACGGCGAAGTTCACATTCTGGTAGCCAGCTGTGGCTGCCGAGAACATGACCTTGCGTAGCATCTTGAACTCGACGCTCTTGTCGGATTGGATAATGCACACCCCTTTGAAGTCCTCTGTGGGGTGCAGTAGCTTGTAGTTGTTTTTTGCGGTCACCAGCTGATCGGCCAGCTCCGGGATCTTGGCGTCGCCCGTGGCCGAGTCCTTCATCAGCTCTTCACCGGTGGCCACTTGCCTGCCGTCCAGGGTGACGACATCCTTGGTCACACCGATGACCGGAGCGCGTTCCAGGTCAGACCAGTTCTGCGCGTCGGGCAGCGTGATGTTCTTCTGGACGAAGAGAATCTCGCCGCTGGCCGAGAAGGACATGAGGAGAAAGATAACGAGCATCGTCATCATGTCGATGTAGGCCACGAGGTTGAGCGCCTGGTTCACGCTCTTGCGGCCGCCGTGGCCCAGCTTCAGCTTGGCAACTTCGAGATTGATTGAGTGGTAGAGGTGCGGTGAGGGGGCCTGGATTGGCATGGTGGTTCTCCTTGTGCCCTAGATTCCGGCCGCGCCTGAGTCAATCAGCGAGATATCGGGGAATCTCGCTTGTATCGCCGTGTCCATGGCTCGCACCAGGACATCGAACCTTATGGTGTCCTCGGAGGCCACCTGCGCGTCGTTCTTGTCGGGGTGACCATCCTTGGCCTTCTTCAACTCGGTGGCCAGCTTTTCAAAATCGTAGTCAGAGCCCTTCTTGGGAATCGGGGTCTGGTCCTGACCGACAACCAAGTTGAATCCTTCCTGGTTCACCATCACGACGATCTTGACCTGCAATTCGGGCGGAGTTTCCTCGCCGGCCTGGCCTTGGCCCTTCTGCTGGGCCTGCAGGCGGGCGAGCTGGGTCCACACCGCTGTGATGAGTAGGAAGGCGACCATGCAGGTGAGCAGGTCGATATAGGGAACGAGATTGAGATCGGCGTTGAGGGCCTTTTTGCCGGACTTGCCGCCAGTATCTACGGAGACTGACATGGTGAACTCCCGTCTTTGGGGCCGAGGCAGTGATGGCCTCAGCCCCTACGTTCGCTGTCGACTACTGCTGAGCGCCGGTGTTGGAACGGCCGGCGACCACCAAATTGAGAGCCTCGACCGTGCCCTGGTTGACGCCGTCGAGGATGTGCTGCGTCTTTCCGTTGAGGACGGCGAACGCTGCGAGGCCCAAGATACCGGTGCCGAGTCCGAAGGCCGTGCAGTTCATGGCCTCGGAGATACCTTTGGAGAGCATGGTTGCCTTCATGGACGGATCCACGCCAGCGACCGAAGCGAACGATTTGATGAGGCCGGTGATGGTGCCGAGGAGTCCGGCCAGGGTCGCCAGGTTTCCCAGCATGGCCAGGTAGCCGGTTCGCTTTTCCACCTTGGGCAACTCGCGAAGGGCTTCCTCGTCCATCGCCTGCTGGATGTCGTGCTCCGAGCTTCCGGCCTTGTTCAGACCAGCGGCGATGATCTTGGTGAGGGGGACGGGCGTGGCCTGGCAAGTGGTGATCGCGCCGCGGATGTTGCCGCTGACGATCTGGGACTTGAGGAGGGACATCAGTCGGTCTGTGTCGATCTTGCACTTTGCCAAGAACGTGGACCGCTCAATGGTGAGATAGATGGTGATGATGCAGAGGAGCAGGATCGGGTACATGCCCCATCCACCGAGTTGGAACGCTTCAAACAAGAACATGGCTGAGTCTCCTTTTCGTTAGCGTTGCGTAACTTGTTGGGCCTACCCGTGCAGCGCAGCCTTTGCGCTGGCCAGCAGGTTGGTCACGCTCTTCTTCATCTCGGCGACATCGTCGAGGATTACTTGGGTCTTTCCGTTCAGCCAGGCAAAGGACGCTAGGCCCAGGATGCCTGTGCCGAGTCCGAAGGCCGTGCAGTTCATGGCCTCGGAAATCCCCTTGGACAGCAGGGTAGCTTTTTGCGAGGGGTCGACGCCAGCCACGCCGGCGAACGACTTGATGAGGCCGGTGATGGTTCCGAGCAGACCGGCCAGGGTCGCCAGGTTTCCCAGCATGGCCAGGTAGCCCGTGCGCTTCTCGACCGCGGGCAGCTCGCGCAGGGATGCTTCTTCCATGGCCGCGGTGATTTCGGGCTCCGTGCGGTTGGCGCGCATCAGGCCAGCCTGGACGATGCGAGTCATCGGGGTGGGATTTCCCGTGCAGACCTTGATCGCGCCCTGGATGTTTCCCGCCGAGATCTGGGAACGGAGCAGGGCGAGCAACTTGTCCTTGTCAATGACGGCCTTGCGCAGAGCCACGGCTCGTTCGGTGAGAATCGAGATCGTGATCATCAAAAGGGTGAGGATAGGCCACATGCCCCATCCTCCTTCGTGGAAGGCATCGGCCAGCAGTTTAAGGATGGTCATCGGTTCCTCCTTGGTCTTGGTGCCAGTGGCCCGGACAGCCAGGGCTGCGCAACGGGAAACCGGCCAGGGATTTCGCAAATCGTGAGGTGCGGAAGAATTCGGTAGGTTATGGTTCGTCGGCTCGATCCGACGCCAATCGCCCCAGCAGGAATCGCCCAGCAACTACAGAAGCATTTCAAATGCCACAGGCGGGGCATCGTTGTCCAGCTAAGAATTCTCGCAACCTAGCCGCACGACAGGAGAGGTGACCGGGGCTTTCTGCCACGATCCGGGGAATCTTGGGGCACTGGCTTGCTGGTCGCTGGACCAGAGCCGAGTGCTGCGGTACGAATAGGGGCCGTGGTCACGCGCGTTCTCGACTTGGCGATTCTGTTGCTGCTTGCGGCGGCGATTGTCATTCCCCGGCCAGATGTGAAGGTCAAACCTGCGCTGCCGTCGGATCCGGCTGTCCGCCAGCGCGTGGCGGAGTTGCAAACCCAGCTGGTGGCCGCGCGGGGCGACGTGGCCGCCGCTTTGGAGCTGGCGGACATTTTCATGGATCTGCGCCATCCAGACTGGGCCCTGGCGTCGCTCGAAGGCGCGCTGGACACCCATCCGGATGATTACCGCGTTCACCATCTAGCCAGCCTCGCCCTGGTGGACCACTTCGAACCGGGCCACGCCTACGCCGAGGCCCAGAAGGCGCTGACGTTGTGTGAGTCAGGGTCGAGCGTGGCCTGTGGCGAAACCGAGCGCAGTCGCCTCGAAATTCTGGAGAGCACGTTGGATCGAATCAAGAACATGGACATGCGCCGGGATCCCAACTCGGCCAAGGCGCAGCTCATCCAGGGCTTGCGCCTGACCTACATCCCCAAGAAGGCGGAGGAAAAGCCAAGAACGAAGACCCCGCCGGCGCCGGTGCTTGCGCCCAAGCTCGACAAGAAGTCTGGCGCCCATCCTTGACAGGGAAGGAGAGGGCCGGGATTATCTCGCCCCACTGCGCCCGTAGCTCAATTGGATAGAGCATCGGCCTTCGAAGCCGAGGGCTGGGGGTTCGATTCCCTCCGGGCGCGCCAGGTGTTGCCGGTTCCCAGACCGGGGCCGGCAGCATCTTGACTTGGCCGTTCTCGCCAGGCATACATTCCCATCCCGCGGGCGCATAGCTCAATTGGTAGAGCAGCGGACTCTTAATCCGTTTGTTGTAGGTTCGATTCCTACTGTGCCCACGAAAAGGACTTCCGAGATAGTCCGCCAAGGTCCGGCAAGCGGTCGAAATCGCACGATTTCCCGAGAATATAGAGTCCGGCAGCGTCCAAGGTGGTTCGTTGACAGCCGGGGGCAACTGGGGGCAAGCTTGGGGGCAACTGACCGATTCCGAAAGGAGTTGCCCCCAGATGGCTCTGACCGATACTGCGTGCAAGCAGGCGAAGCCGACGGGCAAGACTTTCAGGCTGTTCGATGCCGGGGGACTGTACCTGGAGGTTTCGCCATCGGGCGGCCGGTGGTGGCGGCTGAAGTACCGCTTCGACCACAAAGAAAAGCGGCTCTCGCTGGGCACCTATCCTGACATCGGGCTGAAGGACGCGCGCAACCGGCGAGATGACGCCCGCAAACTGCTGGCCAGCGGAGCGGACCCCGGCGCGAATCGAAAAGCGCCGAAGGCCTCCCGAGCCGACCGCGTAGCCAACACCTTCGAGGTGCTGGCGCGTGAGTGGTACGAGAAACACCTATCTGGCTGGGCGCCCTCGTACTCGACACTCCTTTTGCGGCTGTTTGAGCGGGACATCTTCCCGTGGATCGGATCGCGGCCCATCGCCGAAATTGCGGCACCGGAGCTGCTGGCCGTGCTGCGCCGGATCGAGAGTCGCCAGGCCCTGGAAACGGCGCACCGGGCGCGCGGCAATTGCGGGCAGGTGTTCCGCTACGCCATCGCCACCGGGCGCGCCGAGCGCGATCCCTCTGCCGACCTGCGCGGCGCCTTGCCGCCTTTCCCGGAAACTCGGCCTTGAGCGATTCCAGTCGTCCGACTGGCGAGAGACTCACCATCCGACGGGCATCGTCTGGGGTGACAGTGTTGCTCTTGAGGTGGACACCAAGCAGGAACCCCAAGGCCGAGTAGCATGTCAGAAGGCGACTGTGCTTGAGTTTGTAGTTCTTGAGACGCCTCTTGGCCTTTTCCTTCACGGGCTCACTGCTCGTGCGCGCCTCGTAGTTGACGCAAAAGGTTCTCCACATCCTCAGTATATCATTGGCCAAGAATGCCGGCATGAATGCGGTGGAGTGAAGTTGGTAGTCTCGCCAGTAGGATGCGATGACATCCTTGATGACTTTTTCGTAGATGTCCTCGCCCAGGAGAGGCCGACTCTCAAGCAACAGGAGCATTCTCGCCGTGAACGTGTTCTTGGCGTCGTCGAGAGGCCCACCAAGTTCCTTCGTCAATTCGCCGACGGTGTGGTGGACCAGGTACTCGCCATCACCCGAGAACTTCGGGAGCTTGAGTTCTTGCGACGTTCTGATCAGGTCTGCCTTCAAACAGATCTCATCGAGTCGACAAAGGTTGCGCTCGCCTCCCCCGATCCCACCAGATGAACTGCCGCCCACGATGAACAGATCCAGATCGCTGCGAGCAGACGCCTCCCCTCGACCGAAGGAACCCGTTATGTAGACGCATGCCTTGTCGCGGATCAGGTGCTCAGCCTTATCAAGCTTTGCCCTTAACTCGCCGAGGCGATCGCGCGAGTATCGATTTCTATCCTCAAAGATCGAGGCCATTCTTTCCCTGCCATTCAAATACGTTGGCGAATATTTCTGCCTGTTCGATGGCATCATCCACGGCGTGATGGGTGTGGGCGTGAGTTGGCCGAAGAGAGGCAAGAATTTTCGACCTACCCGCGCGCACTATCGGAATCCCCGCCTTGACTGCGAATGCTGTCTTCAGATCAAAGCAGCGCGAGTAGCCGAAGGGCGATCCGGTCGGACAAAAACGGGTGAAGTACCAGTACAACCAAGTCCAGTCGAAGCTCAGTGGATAGGCTACGAGGGCCGGTTGGCCGGAACCAGCCACCGAACTGACCCACTCGGTCGCTTCCCGCATCGCCTGTTCCGGCGATAGGCCCTCGCGGCATAGACGATCCCTGTCGAGGCCATTGACACGAAGGGCCTCTGGCTGAAAGTCTTCCGAGATTGGCTTCAACTCGCGATAGAAAACCTTGTCAAGAGCTGAAGGCCGCTCGAAGGTCTTGCCGTCGAAGGTCCCGGCGTACACAAGCGCAAAAGACAGGAGCGAGAAGGGTCCTGGAATAGGACCATCCGTTTCGACATCGGCGGAAAAGTACACATCCGTCGACTTAGCTAGCTGGTCTCGCACCATTGCGTCAATGGGTTCCTCTCTAGCCGAAATTCCCCGGAGCATATCCGCGCACCCTAGCAGGTCGAGCTATCAGGAGCGAAGCGAAGATTTCCTTCCGCATGGATACCACGCTAACGACGCAATCCGGCCAGCCGCGGCCCCGCGAGAACCGAGCCCCGGTGGGCAGGGCGTGTCCTTCCTACGGCTGCACCCTTCCCCCTCGGATCGCCTCGAAGATTTCCCTTGCCAAGATCGGGAACGCGGAGCCCTGGAATTCGCGGTCGTCCATGTAGCGGGTGACGATCTTGTCGTTCTGGCCCATGCGCTCGATCATCAGCTCGCCGACGAGCTTGCGGATGCCCAGCTCGAACTTGTCGAGCGGGTTGGCAAGGGCCGTGCGGATGATCTGCTCATCCTTGATGGCCTTCTCCTTGATCTGCTGGAAGAAGAGACGATCCTCTTCGCCGAGGTTCGTGCCGAAGCGTTCATTGAGCACCTGGATGATCTCCGACAGGGGCGCCTTCTCGTCCTTCGCTTTGCCGGTGCCGACTTCGGTCGGGCTCTTGACGTATTCGGCTTCGCCGTCTTTCAAGTACGATGGCGCCTGAGAAGACTCGCTCCAGCCGGTAGTATTGCAGCGCCACTTCATCGCCCACCTTGATGATGGTCGCGTCGCGGTCGAGGGGCAGATGGGGCAGCAGAAAGCGGCCGTAGCTGTAGAGCATCTCCAAGTCGGGATCGGCGTATGGGATGATCTGGCTCAGGAACCCGTAGACCTTCGCGTAGCCCGATAGCTTGTCGCGGAACTCCTCGCGCATGACCTGCCTCTTCGATGGCCATGAACCTGTCCACCGCGGGTTGCAGGTGGCGCTGCATGTGCGCGTGGTCGGCCGGACTCTGGCGCTCGACCGGCTTGTAGAAGATCTGCGCGAACGCCTCGACCTCGCTCCAGTGATAGACCTGCGCTTGGTCGAGTTCGTGTTTCAGCGTCTCCAGCTTCGACGGATCGGACGTCTCGGCCAGCTCGGTCTTGTCGTAGTACGGCTTGAAGGCGCGGAAGATGTCGTCAGCGTGGTTGACGAAATCGAGCACGAAGGGCGCGTCCTTGCCGGGAATCATCCGGTTCAGACGCGACAGGGTTTGCACCGCCTGCACGCCATCGAGCCGCTTGTCGACGTACATCGTGTGCAGCAGCGGCTGGTCGAAGCCGGTCTGGTACTTGTTCGCCACCAGCAGCACCTGGTAGTCGGACGAATCGAAGCGCTCGGGCAGCCGCCCCTCGCTGATGGGCTTGCCGTTCACCACGTCCAGGTTCATGCCCGGCTCGGTGTATTCGATCTCGGTCTCTGGATCTTTGACCGTGCCGCTGAAAGCCACCAAGGGATGCACGTCGGTGTAGTGGTGCTCGGCGATGTAGCGCTCGAAGGCCAGCTTGTAGCGAACCGCGTGCAAGCGCGACGACGTGACCACCATGGCCTTGGCCCTGCCGCCCAGGCGGTGCAGCACGTTGCCCCTGAAATGCTCGACGATCACCTCGGTCTTCTGCTCGATGTTGTGCGGGTGCAGGCTCGTGAACTTGGCCAGCGCCCGCGCCGCTTTCCGCTTGGGCAGGCTGGGATCGTCCGCTGCCGCCTTGAGCAGCCGGTAGTAGGTGGCGTAGGTCGTGTAGTTGGTCAGCACGTCGAGGATGAACCCCTCCTCGATGGCCTGCCGCATGCTGTACAGGTGGAACGCCTCGGGCTTGCCGCTCGCCCCGACCCGGCCGAACAGCTCCAGCGTCTTGCCCTTGGGCGTGGCCGTGAACGCGAAGAAACTCAAGTTCGGCCGCTGCCCGCGCGACGCCATCACCAGGTTGAGCTGATCCTCCCAATCGGGATCGCCCTCTTCGCTGTCCGCCGCGGCCGTGCCCAAGACGGCCTTCAGCTCGCGCCGGGTCTCGCCGGCTTGACTGGAATGTGCCTCGTCCACGACGACCGCGTACTTGCGTGCCGCGATTGCAGCCTCCCACTGCTTGGCCTGCGATTTCTGCTCGTCGGTGGCCTTGTCCTGCGTCTCGGCGCCCGCCGCGGCCAGCAGGCCGCGCATCACGAAAGGAAACTTCTGCAAAGTCGTGATGACGATCTTGGTGCCGTCGATCATCGCAGCGGCCAGTTGCTTCGAGTCCTGGTCGATGGCCTTGACCACGCCCTGCGCGTGTTCGATCTGGTAAATCGCATCCTGCAACTGTTGGTCGAGCACGCGGCGATCCGTTATGACCACGACGCAATCGAAGACCTTGCCGTCCTTCGCGTCGTGCAGGCTGGCCAGGCGATGGGCCAGCCACGAGATGCTGTTGGTCTTGCCACTGCCGGCCGAATGCTGAATCAGGTAGTTGCGCCCCTGGCCCTCGTCGCGCGCAGCCGCCACCAGCTTGCGAACCGCATCCAGCTGGTGAAAGCGCGGGAAGATCAGCGACTCCTTGACCTCCATGCGATGGCCGCCCTTGCCGTCCGGAACCTTCTGCTCCTTCTTTTCGACGAACATGAAATGGCCAAGAATGTCGAGGAAGCTGTCGCGGTCGAGCACCTCTTCCCAGAAGTAGCTCGTGCGATAGCCGGACGGGTGCTGCGGGTTGCCATACCCGCATTTCACCTCGCCGGGATGGCTGCCGCGGTTGAAGGGCAGAAAGCGTGTGGATTCGCCGGCCAGGCGGGTCACCATGTGGACCTCGTCCGGATCCGCGGCAAAGTGAACCACGGCCCGGCTCTTGAACGCGAACAGGGGCGCGCGCGGATCGCGTGTGTTCTGGTACTGCCAGACCGCGTTTTTCCAGGTCTGACCCGTGCCGGGATTCTTCAGCTCGCAGGTTGCCACCGGCAGGCCGTTCAGCGAGAACAGCATGTCGATGGTGTGGTCCTTGCCCGGATGGCAGGGCACCTGGCGCGTGACCGTCAACCGGTTCTGCGCGTACAGGGCCAGCACCTCCTGGTTGAGCCCGTGCGCGGGTTTGAAATAGGCCAGCCTGAAGGTCTTGCCGTAGAACTTGAACCCGTGGCGCAAGACGTGGAGCGTGCCCTTGAGATCCAGCTCCTTGACCAGCGCACCGACCACCAGGCCTTCCAGCGCGCCCGCGTGCAGCGTGCGCAGCTCGGCCCACAGTTTCGGCTGCGTGTCCTGCAAGAAGCCGCAGACCTGCGCGCGAAAGAGCGCCCGCTCAACGTCCCAGTCGGCGAGGTCGCCGCGCAGCCAGCCGCCATCGCCAAGCACCTCTTCGACCCGCGACTCGAATGCGCGTTCGTTGGTTTGGCCACTCATGACGCCATCTCGGTCAGGGCCTCGCGCAGAACCTGGAAGCTCCGCGAGCTGTTCCGCGCAGGCACCATGCTTGCGGCGATGGTACGCGCTGCTTCGATCTTGGCCAGGCCCAGCTTGAAGTAGCCCGCCTTCTGCAGAACCCGCTCGAAGGCTTCCCACGTACCCCCCGCGATGGCGTCGGGCTCGCGATACTTGGCCTGCGCCGGGATGGTGGCCGGGACACGCGGGTACGCCGCGCGCACGGCATCCCAATCGCCGAAATACCAGGCCTCCAGCTCCTCGATGGCCAGGCGAGTGACCACCGCATAGGGCTTACCCCTGGCTTTCGATCGTGTGACGAGGCCGGCTGCGGCCGCCATCTGGTCGAGTCGGGCCTTCAGCTTGTCGCAATCGTCATCGTCCCGGTCCATGACCACCACGATGCGCCACGTGGCTGGGATCCACGCTGCATAGCCAAGAAGCCGCGCGTGCAAGCTGCCCAAGAGATCGTGTTTGCCCTGGTGCGGATGGATCTCGAACGACAGCGTTCCGATGATCTTGGGCAACAGAACTCGCAACGCCGCTTCCATGGACGGCTCCTCGACCAGCACCTCGACGTGCTCGACAGTCACCGCGACTTCCCTGTTCCCTTCTTGCTCGCCCTGGTACTGGCCGGTGCGCCGGAGCGAACCAGCGGATCGCCTACGCCGAAGTGCCCCTCCAGCCAAAGGTTTCCCAGCGAAGCGCCTGTCCGAGATGAATTCACGCACACCCTTGATCTCGGACGCGCGGACGGCTTGCGTGTAGCCATACTCGTCGCGATAGAGGACCCGTACTTCCTCCGGCCGGAGTGAGTTCAGGAAGAACGGCGAATGGCTCGTGGCCAGAAGCTGCGAGCGTTCCGCGGCCGAGCGGCACTCCTCGGCCAGCTCGGGCAGCAGGCGCGGGTGCAGGAAGTTCTCGGGCTCCTCGATGCCGATGAACTGGGGCGGATCCGGATCGTGTAGCACGGTCATGTAAGCCAGCAGCTTCAGCGTCCCGTCCGAGGCAAAGCGCGAAAGCACGGGCTGTTCAAAGGGCGCATCCTTGATTTGAAGCAGCAAGCGCCCGTCCGGCATGGGCTCGGCAAGAACCCTCTCCAAACGAGGCACCCGCCGGGTGAGAATCGCGAAAACCTCGTCTAGCTGAGCCGGATGCTGCTCCTTGAGGTACTGGATGACGTTGGGCAGGTTGTCGCCGGTCTTGCTCAGTCGCTCTTGGGGTCCGGCTTCTGGCTGGCCGCGTGTATCGTCGATGGAGAGATACGAGACGTACCAGTCCGTGATGAATTCGCGCAACGCCGCCACCCGGGGATGCTCGGCAAGCTGACCCAGGGTGCTCACTGCGATGAGATCGCGGCGAGCGCAGGGGCTGATCGAAGCGCTCATCTCGTATCGTCCGGCATTTCACCGCTGACCACCTGTCCACGGCCATCCTTGTAGTCGAGGAAGCGGAAGGGCTTGCCCATAAGCCCCGCGTCGCCACTGCAACCATTCGCTGGTCACGCTTGGCCCTTTGGCGTCTTCGTCGATGGCTAGGTGATAGGTGATGACTGGCTGACCCGGCCTTTCCCGATACTTGATCTCGATGGTGACCGGACCGGACTGCCCACGCGTGCGCAGCTCCTTGGCGCGTCCCCGGCGATCCCAGGCGTGCCGCAGCCCGAACTGAAAACACTCGGAGAGGAAGTTGAACACGTCGAAGACGGTCGACTTGCCGCTGCCGTTGGGGCCAAGGAGCACCGAGAGCGGCGTGATGATCCCTCAGCTCCACGCTGCGCAGCGCCCGATAGTTCTCGACCTTGAGATATTCGATACGGGCCGGCCCCGTGGGATTGGCGCCGGGTAGCTCTGCTGGTTTCTTTGCCATGATTGCGATCCTTCCGACAGCCTACCCCGATGAGGAAGCCTGCCGCACGTCAATCTTGCCGGTCACGGCAGCGGTGATGAGAGCGGTTCGATATTCCTGCAGGCGATCGATGGCGGATTCGACCTTGGCGAGCATTTGATCGATCCTCATGGTCTCGCGGTTGAGGAAGGACGCGATGATCTTCTGCTCTTCAAGCGGTGGAGCCACAATCCTCAGGATTGGCAATTTGCTTGCCTTGAGCCCTTCCGCTGTCGAGCCCGTAGAGAGGCTTTGGAGTTGGACCTGAAAATGATCCGACATCATCGCGTACAGCGTGAAGCCACCGGAGAAGAAGGCCGGGTTCATTCTAAACCGAATGATCCGCTGGGCCAACGCCACATCCTCGCGGTCAACAAGGGCGACATTTCCCAGTGGCGCTTCGGTGGTGAACAAGATGTCACCCTTCTTTGGCAGGCCACGGCGCATGATCTCGTCGTATTCGTCCGCTGCGACGTACTCTTGCGAAGTTTCGTAGTCGATGAATCCCATGCGTACGTTCTTTGCCGTGACCAGGAAGACTCCGTCTTCGGTCTTCTCTGGCGTCTTGCCTCGATAGTCCGACCTGTCGGCAACATATTTTGTGAATGGCAAGACCTCCCAATGTGCCGGCACGTCGCCGAGCCAGTCGATGCCGGAGGGTTTGAGTTTGGGGTGCGGGTCGAGGCCGGCGGCGCGGGCGGCGTCGGGCGGGAGGCCGCGGGTCACCGTGCGCGAGATGAGCGCCGTGCGCTTCTCCTTCAGCCGCTCGACAAGCGTCCTCTTCTTCGCCACCAGCGTGTCGATCCTTCCTGTTTCCGCGACAAGAAAGTCGGCGATGCATCTTTGTTCGACCAGCGGCGGGCTTGAGAACGTGAAACTGCCGAACTGATCTTGCCCGAGGTTCTTCATGCTCGAACTCGTCCCCGTGCAGGCTGATTCAACCTGTGCCCTGTATGAGCTGGTTAGGGTCCAGAAATGCACAAAGCGAACATCGGCGTGCTTGAATGAGATCTGCCAGAGACGATCCGGCAGGAACAGGTTGCCAGCAGCTGTTGTGACCACTCCAGCAGCCCCAATGAGCTCGGGCGTGTTCATGCGGCTCACGATCAGCGTCCCGGCCTTTAGGGGACAAGAAACCCTCTCGAAATCAGTTTCCAGAACGGTCTTGTTCTCCTCCGGTCTGAAACTCCCGGAGTACACGCAACTCGTCTTCAGCACGCCAAATTCGCCGTTCTCGGCGGGTGCATCGGAAGCATTCACGCTCGTTCCCGATTCGACCCTTGATATGTGAAGTTTGACCGGCCCAACTCCCCAATGCTCTGGCACTTCATGGAGCCATGGCACGCCGCTCGGCTTGTACTTCGGATACGCGGGCAGTTTCACGCGGTCACCTCGGCGAGCAGCTTCACGATCTCGCCCTCGAGCGTCTTGATGTCGGCCTCGATCACCTCCAGGGGCCGGGGCGGCTCGTACTCATAGAAGTGGCGGTTGAGGGGGATCTCGTAGCCGACCTTGGTCTTGCTCTCGTCGATCCAGGCATCGGGCACGTGGGGCAGAACCTCGCGCTTGAAGTAGGTGGCGATGCTTTCTTTCAGCGGCACGCTCTCGGTGTCGCGCAGGTCGGCGTCGGGCTCGGGGTTGCCGTCCCGATCGCGGCAGATCTCGGCGCTGTCGTCGCGCTCGCCAAGGGCGGAGAGCACGGCCTTGCGCTCTGGGGCCGCAAGTGTCGCGCCCAGCTTGCCTTCGACTTCGCGCAGGTCGGCGAGGAAGGCTTCCCGATCCTTGTACAGCTTGTCGCCCTTCTGTTTGGCGAAGGCGGCGAGCAGCTTCTGAATCTCCGCCTGGCGTGCTTTGCCGGCGGCGATCTCCTCCAGACGCGCCTTTTCGTGCTTCTTGTTGCTGGTGGCCAGGGCTGCAAAGCCGCTCTCGGCTTCCAGTCGACCGATGCGCTCTTTGCTGGCCTGGAAGTTGAGGCGCAGCGGACGCTCGACCGTGATCTTGTAGAAGCCAAAGTCCTTGTTGTCGAAGACCTTGCTGACCACGCGCTTGCGTTTCACCTCCTGCCCGGTGATGGCATCCTCGTCGGAGAAGGTGCGCGTCTCGTTGTTCTTGAAGGTGCCGAAGATGGTCGTGATGTCGTGGATATGGTCGGGCTCGCTCGGCCGATCGTTGGGGTCGCCGATCTTGTTGCGCTTGTTGCCCAGGCTCTTGGGCATCTTGACGAAGAAGCGCCGGGCGTCTACGAGCTGGATCTTGCCCTTGCGGCGCGGCTCTTTGCGGTTCGACAGGATCCACAGGTAGGTCGAGATGCCGGTGTTGTAGAAGAGCTGGTCGGGCAGCGCGACAACGGCTTCCAGCCAGTCGTTCTCGATGATCCACTGGCGGATGTCGCTCTCGCCGCTGCCGGCGTCGCCGGTGAAAAGCGGTGAGCCGTTGAACACGATGCCGATGCGGCTGCCGCCGTCCTTGGGCGCCCGCATCTTGGACAGCATATGCTGCAAGAAGAGCAGCGAGCCGTCGTTGATGCGCGGCAGGCCGGCGCCGAAGCGGCCGTCGTAGCCTAGCTTCTCGGCCTCTTCCGTGATCTTCTTCGCCTGTTGCTTCCACTCGACGCCGAAGGGCGGATTGGCCAGCATGTAGTCGAAGGTGATCTTCTTGCCTTTGTCGTCGCGGTCGAAGCCATCCTGGGTGAAGGTGTCGCCGCGGCAGATGTTGTCGGCGTCCTCACCCTTGATCAGCATGTCGGACTTGCACACGGCCCAGGCCTCGTCGTTCCAGTCCTGGCCGAATAGGTGCGGGTCGGCGTCCGCGTTGAGTTCGCGAATGTAGCGCTCGGACACCGAGAGCATGCCGCCGGTGCCGCAGGCCGGGTCATAGATGGTCTTGACCACGTGGCTTCGGCCCAAATCCTTTTCCGGATCGAGCAGCAGGTTGACCATCAGCTTGATCACCTCGCGGGGAGTGAAATGCTCGCCGGCCTCTTCGTTCGCTTGCTCGGCCCCGATGCGAATCAACTCCTCGAACACGTAGCCCATCTGGGTGTTGTCGACGCGCTCGGTCCCCAGGTCGACCGCGGCGAAGGCTTTGACCACCTCGAAGAGCAGGTTCTTCTCGGCCATGCGCGCGACCTGCTGGTCGAAGGCGAAGCGATCCATGATGTCACGCACGTTGGGCGAGAAGCCGTTGATGTACGCGTTCAGGTTGGGCGCGAGTTGGTTGGGATCGTCGAGCAGCTTGCCAAGGTCGAGCTTGGACAGGTTGTAGAACGGGCGGCCGGTGATCTTCTGCAAGAGGCTGCGCACGACCGTCTCGGGCTTGCTCTTGATCTTCGCGTGCTCGGTCAACACCTTGGCTTTGGTGGGCGCCAGCAAGCAGTCGAACCGGCGCAGCACCGTGAGCGGCAGGATGACCTTGCGGTACTCGTTGCGCTTGTACGGCCCACGCAAAAGGTTGCAGATCCCCCAGATGAAGTTGGCAAGTTGAGCGTGGGTTTCGGGTGACATGGAAGGGTAAGGCATCGTACCCCAACCCACCGCGGCCAGTCTGGCAAACTGCCAGCGTGCGTGGGGCTCGACGCCCCGGAACTGTTTGCGGAGAATCCCGAATGGAGCGACCATGGTGTCCATGGTCGCGAGATTGCGTGTCGTGCTTTCGTGTCTTCTGGTGGTGTGTTCGTGCGAAGGGAATGGGCTGCGAACCTTGACCGCTCACGACGCTGGAGGCATCGGCGGCAGCGTCGGGAGTCAAGCCGTCAGCCTTCCAGACGCTCATGCTGTCACGGGGGGCAGCAGCAGCTCTGCCGGAACGGACGGAGTACCGAGCGGAATCGGAGGCGAAGGCGGAACTGGCGGCCGGTTGGCCACGGCCACCAGCACCTCGACAGGCGTTCGTGTTCCCGGCTCCAGCGTCGCTTGTGAGTGTACTGCCGGCCTGCAGGGCGTTCAGCCGTGCGGCCCGGGTGGCTGGTTGCCGTTGTGCGAATGCTCCCCTCCTGCGTTGGACGCTGGGAGCGCAGGCGGCAACGATGGCGCAGCCACCAGCCCCCCAGACGCTCCCAGCGCCGCAGGCGGTACTGACTCCCCCACGGCAACGGGCGGCGTGGGTGGCGGCGACGTGCCGCTTGCCACGGGGGGCACGGGCGCAAGTGCCACTGCGGGCGCGACCGGCACCACGGGAGGCGCGACCAGCTCCGCGGGCGCGACTGACACGGCGACGTTGCGGGGAGTTTCCACGGCGACAGGCAGCATGACCACGGCAAGGAGTGGCCACACAGCCACGTTCTTGCCGAATGGAAAGGTGCTCATCGCAGGCGGGCTAGACGCCAGTGGAAACTATCTTGCGAGCGCAGAGCTGTACGACCCGGTCGCCGGGACATTCACGGCAACGGGAAGCATGACCGCGGCAAGAGCCGGCCACACAGCCACGTTGTTGCCCAACGGAAAGGTGCTCATCGCCGGCGGCGACGTGGAATACAGCATGGGCCAATTTCCGAGTGCAGAGGTGTATGACCCAGCGGTCGGGACGTTCGCGGCCATGGGCGTCGCTACCGCAGCATGGTCTGGCCACACGGCGACGTTGTTGACCAACGGAAAGGTTCTCATCGCCGGCGGCGTCGGAGATTGTTGCGGCGACGAGAATGCCAGTTTTCGTGCCTTCTTTTGGGCGGAAATATTCGACCCCAGCGCGGGGAAATTCACCACCACCGGCAACATGACAGTCGCCAGAGGCGGCCAGGGAGCGACGTTGTTGCCCAACGGGAAGGTGCTCATCGTCGGCGGAGAACAGCTGAACGACAACAGCAATGGGCTTGTTGCTCTTGCGAGCGCGGAGACTTACGACCCGACGGCCGGCACCTTCGCGGCCACCGGCAGCATGGCCACGGCCAGGAACTCCCCCGCGACGACATTGTTGCCGACCGGGAAGGTGCTCGTGGCTGGCGGTTTGGACAGCAGCATCGTGCTTGCGAGCGCGGAATTGTACGACCCGACGGCCGGCACCTTCGCGGCCACCGGCAGTATGACCACGGCAAGGGGTGGCTACACAGCAACGTTGTTGCCAAGTTTCGGAGTACTCGTCGCGGGCGGATCTGACGGCGGCACAGACGCCCTGGCCAGCGCGGAACTGTACGACCCGACGGCCGGCACCTTCGCGGCCACGGGCAGCATGACCACGGCAAGGTACGACCACACGGCCACTTTGTTGTCGAGCGGGAAGGTGCTCATCGCCGGTGGGGCGTCTGGCGTTGCGCCCCTCGCAAGCGCGGAGCTATACGAATATCCCTGACAGCGGGCACCAGCCGGCAAGTGGCCGAGGGTTCACATGGGAGCCAGGCTGTGCCACTACTTCAAGAGCACATCTGCCAGCGTCGCTGCGAAGTAGATGACCGAGACGTAGCCGTTGAGGTTGAAGAACGCCACGTTCAGGCGGGACAGGTCTGAGGGCCGTAGGATGGCGTGTTCCCAGATCAGCATGGCGATGACCACGGCTATGCCCAGAAGATAGATCCAGCCCAGTCCGGCGGTGTATCCCGCGATCAGCAAGGCCGCGGCGCTGACCGCGTGAAGTACAGCGGAAAGCGCCAGAGCCGCCGGCACGCCAAAGCGAGCCGGTATGGAATGGATGCCGGCCTTTCGGTCGAAGTCACGATCGTCGAGCGCATAGAGCACGTCGAAGCCGGCGATCCATGTGGCCACTGCCAGGCTCAGCCACAGGGCCGGGACCTCCAGCCGTCCGCGCACCGCGATCCAGGCGGCTGCGGGTGCGCAGCCGATGGCCAGCCCGAGAAGCAGGTGGCACAGCCAGGTGAAACGCTTGGTGAACGAATAGCCGAGCACCAGTACCAGCACGATGGGCGCGAGGCGCAAACAGAGAGGCCCCAGCCAGGCCGCAGCCGCCAGGAAAAGCGCGGCGCTGGCCACGGTCAAGCTTGCGGCCGCGGGCAGCGAAACCCTGCCAGTGGGCAGCTCACGGCCAGCGGTACGCGGGTTGGCCGCGTCGATGCGGCGGTCGACGATGCGGTTGAAGCCCATGGCAGCCGTGCGCGCGCCAACCATGGCCAGGACAATGGCCGCGATCTGCGCCACGGTGACTCCGTGCCCGCGTGCCGCGAGAGTGACAGCAGCCAGGGCAAAAGGCAGGGCGAAAACCGTGTGACTGAACTTCACCATGCGCCCGAAGGTGAGGACGGCGATCCAGGGGCGGTGCGACGGTGTCATGGCCGGACCACCCAGCGGACGGAAGGAAATGCGTTCGCGACCAGGGACGCGCAAGGAGCGTGTGTGTCGATGGGCGTGACATCGATGATGCCGGGCCGCTTGCCAGGCGCAAGAACACCGAGCGGCGCAAGGCCCAGCGCCGCCGCGCCGCCGGCAGTGGCCGCGCGAAGCCAGCTCTCGGGCGCGATATCTCGGAAGTGCGAGGCGAGCACGGCCATCTCGCCCCAAAGAGAAAGGTCAGGCGAGGAACCCAGGCTGTCCGTGCCAAGGGCGACATTCAGGCCCGCGGCCAAGAACGCCCGCACGTCCGGCAGGCGGCCGCCGATATGCAGGTTCGAGCGCGGGCATAGCACGACCGGGGCACGGTGCTTGTGCGCCAGTGCGATGTCCTCGGCGCTGGCGCAGACCATGTGCACGAGAAGTGGCGGCTGCTTGCCGGCAAAGGCACCAAGTGATTCGAGGTAGGCCAGCGGACCCAAGCCAGGTGTGCGCGATCCGGCCGGCACTTGCAACAGAGCCAGGATTTCGGCCCAGCGTCCGGCTCCGTCGCGGAGCAGCTGGATTTCGTCTTCGCCTTCGGCGACGTGGATGGAAGTGGGATGGCGGAGGCCAGTGGCGGCGGCGAAGATCCGGCGCAAGAGATCGGGTCCTGCCGAATAGAGCGCGTGCGGAGATGGCACGCGGGCGAGATTTGCGGGCCAGGGACTCGCTTCGACGAATTCCCGATGCTCTCTTTCGGCGTCGGCCAGCGCATCGCCAGTGGCGGCCTCGCGCGAGCCAAGCAATTCGTGGAAGAAGACCCCGCCCAGCCCCGCGCCGGCCAAAGCGGGCACCGCGAGGAGAGTATTGCCCACGTCGCCCACCGCCACAGTTCCCGCGGCCACTGCGGCCAAAACTGCGCGTCGGGCGGCGTCGCGGCGTCGCTCCGTGGAGAATGCGGCCGGCTCGCGTCCCACCTGCATGGCCCAAGCCGGAAGCCCTTTTCCGCCCGGCACGCGCCCGGCGAGCACCGACAATTCGAAGTGTGTGTGGGCGTTGACCAGTCCGGGCAACAGCGCTCCCTGTGCGCGTTCTTCCGGCAGCGAGGCAAACGCCGATTTGATCTCCGCACGCGTCCCGATGGCGACGACGGTATCCGCGCCGTCCATGACCACCGCTGCCTCGGCCAACGCAGGGCCCGCCATGGGCAAGACCCAGGGCGCGCTGATCAGTCGAGTGGGGTTCGACCAAGGCACGATGAAATGCCTAGCACAGAGGCGCGACGCTGGATGAAGATCTACGCGGCGTCGCCCAGCCTACTCTTCGAGACAGCGGGTGGTCGTGATCTCACTGGCCGGCGGTGGAACGTAGGACTTGTTGGCGGGCGGGCGCATTCCGTTCCGGTCGATTTCCTTGGCCAGCAGGAGCAGCTCGCTCAAGGCCATCTTGCTGCTTGGATCGTAGTCCAACGACTTCTGGTAGGCGGTGTACGAATCGGCCAGCTTGCCCAATTCGAAGAGAACGAACCCCTTCTTTCGCCAGGCCAGGCCCGTTTGGCATTTGCCCACGGCGTATTGCAAACCGAACTCGGCCTCTGCCTGTGCGTCGAGCAGTTTCTTTTGAGCCGCCAGCGCCGTCACCAGTTCAAGGTGAATCCTGCCATCGAGCGGGGCAAGCGCCGCGGCCTTGCGCAGCGATTGCTCGGCCTGCGCCATGTCGTGCGTGTCCACGGAGCAGTACCCGTGCAAGAAGTAGAGCTGCGGAATATTGCTGGGTACGAAGCTGACGCCTTTGGGATATTGGCCCGAGTGAGAAAACAGCCATTCCAGTGTCGGTAGACGGGAAGAATCGGCCGGCAGGGCCAAAGGGAACCCAGGCAGTTCTGTCTCGATGTCGTGCCACTGCGAAAGCGCAGGGACGATCTGTTGCAAGCTCTGGGCACAAGGGACGTTCAACGGCATGAGATCCTGCGCGCGAGGCAAGGAGCTGCCCGGCGGACTCGCCTGCGCGGGCGCACCCTTCTTCACCACCTCGACCCAGGTCTCACCCCTATGGCCTTGCAGGTTGGCCTTGGCGTAGCGGACAAAACCATTCCAATCAACCTGCGCAAAGGCCGATTGGGGCAGGTTCCAACCCGGGCTGGCGAAATAGAAGATCACATATTCTTCGAGAAAGCCGGCCTTCTCAACCTCGGACAGCTTGTCCAGATAGGTGTCGCGGTCACCCGCTTTCGCCTGCAACTCGCGCCAAACATCCACCATTGCCCTGCGCGCCCCCAACTCCATCACATAGTCGGAAGGAATGGTTGCCGTCATGCTCTTCATCTTGCCCTGCATGGTCGCGCTCTTGGCGATCCCGTAGGCCACCCAAGCAGCCACGACGTTGCCTTTTCGCCCGGCCAGTTCCTTGGCAAACACCACCGCGAAATCCCCACTCTGTCCCGGGTCGCCGGGGCCGCTGGCCCTGCCCGACGATCCGACGTGGCCACAGCCCACAAGGGCCACAAGGAAGAAACAAGAAGCGCTGGTCACACGCATGAAATCTCCTGGGGCTCGACGGGCTGCATTCTAGACCGATTCGCCGACGGGGGGAGTTGTCGAGTCAGGAGAGCAGCTCGTAGCGCATGTTGCGCCGACGGGGAAGGAAGCCCGCACCGCGTATGCAGCGCTCGATGTCGTGTCGCGGAAATTTTGAAGACCGTACCTGCTGTGGCCACCACGTTTTCTTCGATCATGGCTGAGCCAAAATCGTTGCCGCCGAAGCGCAGGGCAACCTGGCCCACGGCCGGTCCCATGGTGACCCAGGAGACCTGCAGATTGGGGAAATTGTCGAGGTACAGCCGCGCCAGGGCCAGCACTCGCAAGTAGCGGAGGCTGCCGGTGTCGTCGCTGAGCGGCAGACGCGTGCCCTCCGCCTGGAAACTCCAGCAGATGAAGGCCGTGAAACCCGCGGTCTGATCTTGCAGGCGGCGCAGTCGTTCCATGTGCCCCAGCAGTTGGTGCGGCGATTCGCCGAAGCCAAAGACCATGGTGGCAGTGGTACGCAGTCCTAGAGCGTGCGCCTCGCGCATGACATCGATCCAGGTATCAGCCGAACATTTCTTCGGTGAGATGCGCCGCCGGATCTCGTCGTCGAGGATTTCCGCCGCGCCACCCGGAACCGAATCCAGGCCGGCGGCAACCAAACGCTCGAGCACGGTCCGCACCGACAAGCCTTCGCGTTCGGACAGATAGCGAATTTCCTCGGGCGACAGGCCGTGAATGGCCAGGGGAAAGTTCGCCTTCATGAAGCGAAAGAGATCTTCGTAGTACGCGAGCGACAGATCCGGATTGATGCCGCCCTGGAGCAATACCTGCACGCCGCCCAGCTCGACGGTTTCGCGAAGTTTTTGTGCCAGCTCTTCGCGCGACAGGGTGTAGGCCTGGGCGTGGCCGGGGGTTCGGTGGAAATTGCAGAAGGAACAGCAGGTGGTGCAGGCGTTGGTGTAGTTGATGTTGCGGTCAACGATGTAGGTCACCATGCCTTCTGGATGCAGCTCCCGACGGCGCAGATCGGCGGCCTGGCCCAAGTCGAGCAAGGGCGCTTCCGAATAGAGGCGCACGGCTTCATCGAAACTCAAACGCTCGCCCGCGGCAGCGTGGGTGAGCAAGTGATCCAGCGACGGCGCCGATCGCGGCTGTGGCTGCAACGGCGCCGGAGCATCGAAGAGGCGCACGCACATGGGCTTGGCCAGCAGGCCGGCCTGGTGGCTGCGCGCGAGAAAGGCCGTGGCGCCCGAGATTTCGTCTGAAGTGAGGCGGTGGCGAATGTTCTCCAGCAGGTAGTTCTCGCCCACTGCAGGATCGACGCCGTTGTCCAGAGCCCAGGCCTGTCCGATCTCCGCCCGGCGTTGCAGGCCCAGCCTCAGACTCTCCTGCAACAACGCCACGTCTTGAGTGGTAGACCACGCCGGGTCGGCCCGCCCACACGGCGTAGACAAAGGGAAGTCCCACCAAGCTGTGCCATGTCTCACCCAAGTCGTAGACATGGGGAAAGCGTCCGTCGATGTGCAGGCCCAGATCGCCAATGATGAGCGCGCCACGCGTGCCGCTGACTGCGTCTGCGATCTGGTCGTGCGGCACTTCGACGAAGTCGGGATCAAGGCCGCGCTCTTTGGTAAGAAGCCGCGCCAACATCTGCGAGGTGCGCGAGGCTCCGTCGAGCGCGATGGCCGTCATCTCTTCCCACGGCACCTGGCCCACCAGCACAACCGTGCGCACCGGCCCGCGGCTGGCGATGCCAATGCCGGGCACCACGCGCAATTCCTCGGCCGAGGCCGCGTAGCTGGCGATGGGCATGAGCCCCAGGTCAGCCTCGCCTGCGGCCACCGCGGCCGCACAGCGCGACGGCTCGGCGAAACGCAGATCGAAACGTTCGACTCCCACCAGGCCCTGCTCGATGCCGTAGGTGATGGGCCGCGCGTTCAGAAAGGAAACCGCGGCCAGACGCAGCCGCTGACTCATCGCTGGGCCCCCGCGGGCGAAGCGCCCGCGCGCAGCTCCTCGCCTTGCGCCACCATATTGTAGAGTGTGTCGCGTTCCACGGGCGTGCGGCCGGCTGCGTGGATGAGACGGACGATTTCCGCCGGCGCCAGGGCCTGCGGCGTCTCGGAGCCAGCCAGGTGATAGATCTTCTCTTCTTGTACCGTGCCGTCGAGATCGTCGGCGCCGAACCACTGCGCGGTCTGCGCCGTCTTGATCCCCAGCGAGACCCAGTACGCCTTTATGTGCGGAATGTTGTGCAGCACCAGCCGCGCCACTGCACACACGCGCAGATCGTCGACGGCTGAAGGCGCGGGAAGATGCGCGAGGGCATTGTTGTCAGGGTGGAAGGCCAAGGGAATCAAGGCCTGAAACCCGTGGGTCTCGTCCTGCAGCGCCCGCAAGCGCAACAGGTGATCGACCCGCTCCTCGACTGTCTCGATGGTTCCATAGAGCATGGTGCAATTCGAGTGCAGACCCATCTGGTGGGCGGTGCGGTGGACCTGCACCCATTCTTCAGCGTTGCACTTGTTGGGACAGATGCGCTGGCGCACCCGGGGCGCAAAGATTTCGGCGCCGCCTCCGGGCAGCGAGCCGAGACCAGCCGCCAGCAGGCGCTGCAAGACCTCGCGCACGTCCAATTGGAATAGCTTGTGAAAATGGAAGATCTCGACGGCGCTGAAGGCCTTGATGTGAAGCGCAGGCTGCAATCTCTTCAGGCCGGCCAGAAGTTCGGTGTAGTAGTCGAAAGGCAGGGCCTCATTGAGCCCGCCCACCACGTGGACTTCACTCACGGGCTCGCCAGCGTCGAGACGCGCCTTCAGCTTGTCCCAGGCTTGCGACAAGCTCAGGGTGTAGGCCCCCGGCTGCTCGGGGCTGCGGCGCGAGAACGAGCACAGCTTGCAGCCCGCGACACACAGATTGGTCGGGTTGATGTGTAGGTTGCGATTGAAAGTGGTGCGATCGCCGTGGCGCTGTTCGCGCACCTGGTTGGCCAGCGCGCCCAGCTTCAAGAGATCGGGCTCGCGGAAAAGCGCCACGCCGTCGTCGAACGACAGCGGGATCCCCGCACTGACTTTCTCGGAAATCGCTCCGAAGGTCACGGCGCGAATTCCTCCAGCCTACCGCTTGCCACGCGCTCAAAGGCGCGCAGCCCGGCCCCGCGCAGAAGCTGGGCCGCCTCGACGCGGGTGAGGACGCGGCTGCCGGCGTTGTCGCCCAGGCGCAGCGCCCGCTTTTCCACGATGGTTCCGCAAAGCTCGTCGGCGCCGAAGCCCAGGGCCAGCTGACCCAACTTGGAGCCGAGACGATCCACATCGACGAGCACATGCGGCACTCCGGTCAGAGTCAGACGACAGCGGGCCACGAACAGCAAGGTCGCAAGTCCCAGGGAATCGTCCTCGGGCGTGGGCACGACGCCGTCGAGAACCAGACCGTCGCGAACTTGGGCCGCCAGCTGGGCCAGGCGCTGCTCTTGCTGCGGCACGGTTTCTTCGGCCGTGAGGGAAAGCCGGAGCAAGCCGCGCAGCCCGCGGCCGGTGGCTTCGGTCAGCATGGCAAGCGACGTTGCGATGAAGGTGCTGCGAGCGAAGAAGCCGCGGTCACCGGTAGCGACCCGAGACGCGGCCTGGGCCGCGCGGCCGAGAGCGAAGAGATCCGCGGATGGGCTCGCCGCCGTCGCGACATCTGAATTCATCGCCGCGCGTCCTCCTCGGCCCATCGGGATGCAAGCGAGTGGGCGACTCCCAGTTGGTCAAGCACGCGCGCCACCACGGTGTCGGCCAGCGCTTCGACCGTTGCCGGCCGAAAGTAGAACGACGGCGCTGCCGGCAGAACCACCGCCCCCGCGCGTGTCACCGCCAACATGTTTTCCAGGTGAATCTGCGACAGCGGGGTCTCGCGCACCACCAGCACCAGCTTGCGCCGTTCCTTCAAGGCCACGTCCGCGGCCCGGCTGACGAGATCGTCTCCCACGCCGTGGGCGATGCGCGCCAGCCGTCCCACCGAGCAAGGAATCGCGACCACGGCATCCCACAGCGCTGAACCCGAGGCAAAGGGCGAGGCAAAGTCGTCGACATCGTAGCGGTGGAACGGAAAATTGGGTTCGTCGCCCAGCTCGTGGCGCCAGACCTGCAGGCCGCAACGAGAAAAACACGTCGCCACCTCGACGCCAGGCGAGGCAGCCAAGGCTCTCCAGCAGCCGGCGCGCATAGAGCGATCCAGAAGCACCCCCGACGGCGACCAGGAGTTTCATCGCGCCTCCACCAGCGAGGCGATCCTGCCTGGGAAAAGATCCTGACCGCGCACATCGGCAAACCCAGCGACGCGGAGTTTGGCTTCAAAATCGGCCCGCGTATCGAAACGCCGGATCGATTCCGGCAGGTAGCGGTAGGCCGCGCGATCGCCGCCCACGGCCCATCCCAGTAGCGGCAGCAGTCGCCCGGTGAACAATCCGTCCCAAAAAGGACGCGGCCGCGCCGGCCGAAAGAATTCCACGATGACCAAGCGGCCACCGGGGTGTATCACCCGGCGCAGTTCAGACAAACCCGACGCTAAATCGCGCAGGTTGCGTACGTAGAAACCAGAAAAAGCTGCCACGAAGGCGCCTTTTCGATAGGGAAGACGGTGCCCGTCGGCGGCGTGCAGGGCCACTGCGGCGGCGCCCGGCTTGCGCCGACCAGCGACCAACATCGCGCGCGTGAAGTCCGCGGCGACCACGCGTGCGTCGCGCCGCTGCCGCAAGATCTCGACCGCGCCGTCGAGCGTGCCCGCTCCTAGATCGAGTACCCAGGGCGACGGCCCCACTCCGTCGAGCAAGCGGCGCATCGCCCGCCGCCGCCAGAGAACGTCGAAACCGACCGACATGACCCGATTGGCGGCATCGTAGCGACCGGCGATGCGGTCGAACATGGCGCGCACGTCGGTCGCGGCCTGGGCCATGTCACGCCACCCGCTCGACCGCAAGGCGCGCCAGCGAGGCCAGCGCATCCCGGTAGGGCGAGGGGGGCACGGCTTGCAACTCGGCAGCGGCATCGTGAGCCAGGGCCAGGGCCTGCGCGCGGGCGCGGTCCACGCCGCCGGCAGCGCGCGTCGCCTGCATGATGCGGGCGGCGTCTTCAGTCGATACGCCGGAGTCGCCCATGGCCGAACGGATCTCGTCGCGCAGAGCCGGGGATGCCTCACACGCCAGCAACACCGGCAGGGTCAGCTTTCCTTCTTGCAGGTCACGCCCCGGAGACTTGCCGCTTGCGGCTTCGCTGCCCGCGCAGTCGAGCACGTCATCGGTGATCTGAAACGCGCGCCCGAGCAGGCGGCCGTAGCGGGCCATGGTCGCATCCAGGGGTCCGGGCAGCACCCCACCCACGCGCGCGCACCACGCCATCAGCGATCCAGTCTTGCGGTCAATGACATCGAAGTATCCGTCAGCGGCGGCATCGGGATCACCGGCGCCTTCCAACTGCGCCACCTCGCCTTCGGCCATTTCCGTCACGGCCGCGGCCAGTGCCTCGACCGCGGTCAACGATCCCGTCGCCGCCACGGCCCCCAGTCCGCGCGCAAAACAGAAATCGCCAACCAGCACGGCGATGCCATTGCCGTAGACCATGCGCGCGGCAGGTCGCCCACGCCGAACCACCCCGCCGTCAACGACGTCATCGTGAAAGAGGGTGGCGGTGTGGATGAGTTCGGCGGCGCAAGCGACCGCGATGGCGATGTTGAGCGGGGCCTCGCTAGCCTGGCCCGCGAGAACGGCGAGAAGCGGGCGCAGCCGTTTGCCGCCCGCACTGAGCAAGTGGCCACCCACCTCGGGAATGCGTCCGATGGGGCTATCCATGTGAGCCAGAAGGCTCGCCTCCACGGCCTGCATGGGATCGCTGACCAGGGCGAGCACCTGCGCTGCAGAAAGTTGCGTCGCGCCCGGGGCCGGGCTTTCGCGCCAGTGCAGGGCCGCCCCGCTCACGAGGCGCGTCCCGTCTTGACCACGGCGGCCAGTTCGCACTTTTCCAGGCGCTCGTCAGCGCGCGCAGCCAGCTGCCCACAGGCCGCTGCGGCGTCCGAGCCGCGCGAGCTGCGGATGTAGACCGGAATGTCCGCCAGCCGAACCGCGTTTTGAAAGGCCAAAGCCCGTTCCCAGCTGGGGCTCTCGAAGGGCAGACCCGGGACAGGGTTGTACGGGATGATGTTCACCTTGCTGGGAATACCACGCAGCAGGCGCGGCAAGCGAGCGGCATCCATGTCGCTGTCGTTGACACCGGCGAGCAGGACGTATTCAAAGGTGATGCTGCGGTGGTGGGCCAGCGGGAAACGTCGCGCGGCAGCCAACAGCGCAGCAATGTTCCAGTGTCGGTTTACGGGCATGAGCTGGTCACGCACTTCGTCCGTGGTCGCGTTGAGCGAGATGGCCAGATTGGGCGCGGGCCGCAGCTTGGCCAGGGCATCGATTCCAGGAACGACACCGGCCGTGGAAACCGTGAGGCGTCGGGGCGACAGTCCCGCGCCCCAGGGATGCTCGAAGATGCGAAGCGCGCGCGCCACCGCATCCAGATTGTGCAACGGCTCGCCCATGCCCATGAACACCACGTTGCTTGGCTTGTGCCCCGCGGATTCCATGCCCCAGTAGAGTTGCTCGACCATTTCGCCGGCAGACAGGTGCCGACCGAAGCCGAGCCGGGCGGTGGCGCAAAAGGCGCAGCCCCAGGCGCAGCCGGCCTGGCACGACAGGCACAGGGTCAGCTTGGCCCGCTCGGGTTTGTCGTCGGGAATGAGCACCGACTCGATGGCAAGGCCGTCGTGGGTGCGGAAACGAAACTTGCGCGTGCCATCGGCCGCGGCCACGACGCCGTCCAGGCGAATGGGCTGCAGGGGCGCCTCGGCCAATAGGGCGTCACGCAGAGAGCGGGGAAGATTGCTGACAGCGTCGGGCGCGCGCACGCTGCCCATGCCGCCAGGGCCAGGGCCGTGCAGCCAGCGGAAAACCTGTTCGGCGCGAAATGGGGGTTCACCCTTGCGCGCCACGCGTTCGCGCAGATCCTCGATGGTGAGCGATCGGATGTCCAACGGCGGGAGTATAGCTACGGATCGGCTCAACGCCGGCCCGAACGACCATCACCATAGCCGCAGGGGGTCGTGAGCGACGGATCTCACTCCGGCCAAGCCAGGCGCTCGCCGCACGCGACTATTTTGTCGACGCGGGCAGGCCCAGTTCAGCGCCCGCGAACATCCAACCCAGTTCGAAGCGGGCCGTGTCCGGGGCGTCGCTGCCGTGAACAGCGTTGCGTTCGATGCTGCTTCCGAAGCTCGCACGGATGGTGCCGGGCGGTGCCTTGGTGGAATCAGTCGGGCCCATCAACTCGCGCCAGCGCTGGATGGCGTTGTCTGCCTCCAGGGCCATGACCACGCAAGGTCCCGAGGTCATGAACGCAACCAGGTTGGGGAAGAAGGGACGCTCTCGATGCACCCCATAGAATCCTTCGGCCTGTGCCTGGCTCAGTCGCAGCTGGCGCAGGCCAACGACCCGCAGTCCGGCTTTCTCGATGGTGGCTATGATGGCGCCGACGGCGTTCTTTGCCACGGCGTCGGGCTTGATGATGGCGAGCGTGCGTTCAAGGGCCATGAAAAACTCCTGGGCGCAACACTAGGCGCCGCCGCGCATGACTGCAACAGAGATGAATTGGGTTTGCGGCGTCCAATAGATGCTGGTTGGTGGCCGCGGAGAATCAGTCCACACGCCCGATGGCGAACTTCAGGTAATCGCCCTCGGGAAAAGCGGGCAGGGTCGGGTGGTCGAATCCAGCACCGGTCACGGATTCCAGTCGGAACCCACGGCCCGCGGCAGCGGCGCCTCGCTCCACGCTGGTAAGAAACTCGGCGCGCAGAAAATGGCTGGAACAGGAAGCCGCGCACAGCAGGCCGCCGGGCACGACCACGGTCGCGGCCAGCCGGTGTAGTTGAAGATAGGCGCGTCGAGCCGCGGGCAAGGCACGCCGAGACGGCGCGAAACTGGGCGGATCTGAGATCACGATATCCCAGCGTTGCTTGCGGCGAGCGGCTTGGTCGAGAAACGCCAACGCGTCGGTCGCGTGAAACTCGGCATGCTGCAACGACAGCTGGTTGAGCTGGAAATTGCGGCGTGCCGTGGCCAGGGCCGGCTTCGCGATATCCACAGTGTCGGTCCGGGCAGCACCGGCGGTGGCAGCGTAGAGCGAAAAGCCGCCGGTGTAGCCGTAGAGATTCAGCACGGATTTGCCCGCAGAGTACCCCGCCACCACCTCCCGGTTTTCGCGCTGGTCGAAAAACAGTCCGCCCTTCTGGCCCCGGCCCAGATCCACGACGAAGCGAATGCCATTCTCGCGCACCTCGATCTCGCCCAGGTCGCCGTCGCGCCGCTCGCGATCGATGACCTGTGACAGGCGCACGGGAGCCGAGCACCCGGCCAGCACGCGATCGAGATTGCAGAAGAACGCCCGCGCGCCTGCGCCGTCGAAACGCACCACCGCCACCTGGTCGTACAGATCGAGGTGGATTCCCGGCAGGCCGTCGCCTTCGCCGTGCACCCAGCGAAAGGCGTTGGTCTTGTCGCGGTCCAGCCGCGCCAGCCGTTTGGCCAGAGCCTGGCGCAAGCGATCACAGACCAGCGTGCGCGCGTCGTGCACCGGCTGCAGGTCCAGGACTCGCACCGCGATGGGGCCGGCGCCATCCCAGTAGCCGTAGGCCAGGGGTCTGCCATCTCGCCCGGCCACCGCAACCACCGCGCCATTCGGGAGAGCGGGGACTTCTGCCAGTGCATCGCGGAAGACCCAGGGGTGTCCCTGGCGCAGGGCGCGCCCCAGGTTCTTGCGCAGGATCACCTTGGCAGAAGCAGACATCAGGGGTTGATCCTTGACCTCGGAACCAAGGGAAAGCACGCACAAAACCTGGGCTGTGCTTGAGGCTGCGCTTTTCTCCTTAAGCGGCGGCGCCAATCGCCGATGATCCATTGTCGCGGACTTGGATCGGGCAGCAGGGGAAGCGGGCTGCGGACGGTCAGTCAGTGGGGCTGCAAGGAGGGATTTCCGCGGATCTGCAAGAGGGTCGGGGAGATCCGGCGGTGTCGCACTCCAGGGTCAGGGATGGGCGAAGCAGGTGCGGCTCCGTCGGATCGGTTTGGGCTAGAACCCGATGCCGATGTTGAGTAGGAAGCCGTGGCTGTAGTTCTTGCCGGACGGCTGGGTGCTGGTTGCGAGGTCGTACTTCTTGCCCTCGCCGAACAAGTCGACGAAGTAACCGACCTCGCCTCGAAGTTGCACCGACGACAGGCGACCTAGCAGGACGCCGGCCGTCGGTTGCAGCATGATGCCGCCTGCGCCACGGCCCCCGAAGCTGAGGTAAGCCCAACGCACGACGCCGCCGATGTACGGTGTGAAATCCTCACGCAGCAGGGGATAGTAGCCTCCGAGAGCGACGTCGAAGATCCCGGTGCCGTTGGCCCCACCGCCGTCGACTGCGATGTCCGCCATCCACGACCGTGCATCGTAGAGCCAGAACAGACCGCCACCAGGCAGCGCGGTGAACGAGCCACCCGCTGTGTTGAATGGCAAGTAGGTGAACAGGTGAACACCGAACGACTTGTTGGCCGTGCGTCGAGCGAGGTTGTTCCCCTCTTTCTCGGTCACCGTGTCGATTTCCGCGCTGTCGCGTACCGGCTTGCCGATCTGCATCGCATGAACCAGCCGCTGGATGACCGGGTCTAACTCCTCCGGGCCTCCGGTGATCACGATGCTGTCCCAGTACACGACCTGCCCGGTGCTGGCGGAAATTGCGGACAGCCGCACGCGGGCCGACGTGCCGAAATGGATGAGGCGCAGGGCGATGGCTTGCTCGGCGCCGAGGGCCGACGCCTGCTTGGCTGCTTGCGCAGGGGTGGGTTCCTCCGCGGTCGGCGCGCCCGTCGGCTCGAGCACGGTGTAGGCTCCGCTTCGTTGCAGGTGTTCCTTCAGAATGTCGCGTGTGGCCCGCAAGATCGTCGGGTCAACGTTGTCGCCAGAGGAGGGCAGCAACGCGACCACGCGCGGGGCCGCCCAGGTGGCGGGCGACGCAAACAAAGCGACGGAGAAGGCGAAGACGAAGAGAGACTTGTTCATCGGTTTGTCCAAGGGTGTGGGTTTGGGTGCGACGAGTGGCGAAAACCTGAGAGGGAAATGATGGGAATCGGACACCAGTGTCAGGGTTTCAACGCTTTTTCTTCGGGACGTCATTGTCCGGGGACGAATTCGAAGGCGCGGCGGGCGCTGGTTCGTCCGCCGGCGGCTTGCTAAATATGCCTGTTGGCGGACTCAGCCAAGGGTCGCGGGCTGGAGGCAACGGGGCGGCGCCTGGCGGTCCGCCACCGAATCCCATCGAGCTCTGCAGTTGCAAGCGTGCCATGCGCGCCTGCAGTTCTGAGGTTGCTTCCCGGCATTCCGAGGTCTTTCCGTATCCGGAGTAGGCGGAAGCGGCAAACAGGGCGGCCATGCCGGCCGAGACCGCCGCCCCCGAGATCTTTGCGTTTTGATCGGAGCGCGAGGCAGCGCCGGCACCTATCGTGATCGCATCGATGGCAAAGAGCCCGCCCAACACGACGTCGGTCGTGGGCAGCGTGTTGCTGGTGGTGCAGGTGAAGTAGCTGAGCTGGCGGTGCGCGGTGGGAGGTCCGTCTACAAAGGCGTACGAGCATGCCCCGCTCCCAGCCACGAGGAACAAAGCGCACACCACCAGAGGGGCGGCGACGCGTTGTCTGGTTCCGGCGAGCATGCGGCGGATCTAAGCAATTGTGAGGCCAGCCGGCGGGCGGAGCGTCCGGCCACGCCGGCGGTGGGCACCGTCACCGACGAGCCGGCTGGCCGCGCGGTCGGGTCGTAGATACCCGAACGCGGTAGAAGTTGGCAGCCACCGACGAGACGGAACCACGTCAGCGGTGTCATGCCGCGCGTCCAGTGTGCCGGAGAATCACCGATCCCCTGCGGTCAGGCCGGCTTGCCGGTCGCAGAGCGGACCTTTCGTCCGCCCTGTGATAGACGTAGATTTCCTCCAGCGCAGGACGCCAAGTGACCAAGCCAGAAAACGCCCCGACAGTTTCCACCCCAGCCTCCACGGGCCCGGCCCACGTGAGTTGGTTCGATCGCCTGAGCGAGCGACAGATGACCCTGCTCGTGATCATGGTCGGCCTTCTGCTCTACGTGCCGTTTGCCGGCAGCTACGGCCTGTGGGATCCGTGGGAAACGCACTACTCCGAGGTCGCGCGCCAGATGACCAAACGGGGCGACTTCATCAGCCTGTGGTGGCCCGGATCCCCGCGCGACGCCGATGTGTTCTGGTCCAAGCCGGTGCTGACCTTCTGGATCATGAGCATCGGCATGCACATCGCGCGCATCGGCCTGCCTGGCAACGACCCAGGCGAGATGGCCCTGCTGTCGCGCACCGAGTGGGCGGTGCGCGTGCCCTTCTGCCTGTTCGGCGTGCTGGCCCTGTGGGGCGTGTACTTGGTGGTGTCGCGTTTCGTGAACCGTCGCGCCGGGTTCTTGGCAGCGCTGGTGACCGGCACTTGTCCCATGTTCAGTCTCATCGCTCGCCAGGCCATGACGGACATGGCCTTTGTTGGACCCATGACCATGGCCCTGGCGCTAGGAACGCTGGCCTTGCTCGACGATCGCGACGAGGTGCTGCCTCGACGCGGACGAGGCTGGCGAAGCTGGCCCCATCATCCGCTTTTTTACGCAACCATCGGCGTATTTCTGCTCATCGTCGTGCCTCAACTGATCGTCGATTCGGTCCAGCTCAAGGTGAAGGTGCCTTGGGGCGGCGGCGAAGTCCTGATGTACGGCGCGGTGTTGATGATTCCCTATTACCTCGGCTCGGCCGCTTTCTTGTTTTTTGCGGCACGTGCGCGCTACCGCGCTCCCTTGTACCTCTACATCGCGGCCATGCTGTGCGGCTTGGCCGTGCTGGCCAAGGGCTTTGCCGGCCTGGGCTTGCCCCTGATCATTTTCATCGCCTACCTCTTCTTCACCTGGAACTGGAAGCGATTGCGGCGCGCGCAGCTTCTGCCCGCGATCTTGCTGTCGATCGTCGTGGTGGCCGTGGTCGCGGCGCCCTGGCACCACGCCATGATTGCTCGCCACGGGTGGGCTTTCTGGAATGAGCTGTTCGGCGACAACCACTGGCGGCGCATGATGCTGGGTCGTCACGGCGATCGCGGCACGTTCGAGTACTTTCTGCGCGAGCTGGGCTACGGTGCTTTGCCCTGGGTGGCGCTGGCCCCGGCGGCCATGGCGACCATGGTCATGCGCAAGGCAGACGATGCGCGCCGGCAGGCTGTGTATTGGCTGGGCGCCATCTGGTTCGTGGCTGGCTACGGCGTGGTGTCCCTATCCATGACCAAGTTTCACCACTACGTGCTGCCCGCGATTCCCGGGCTGGGCATTGTCATCGGGTGCTTCCTCGACGATCTGCTCACTCGCAAAGATGCGCGACGGGGCCTTTTGTCCGTGCTTTCGGGGGTTCCCCTTCTGATTTTGGTGATGGCCGATCTCGTGAACAGCCAGCACGCCAGCGAGCGCTTCCTGTGGCTGTTCTCCTACGACTATGTCCACAGCCCGACCGGGCGGCCCTGGCCCAAAGAACTGGACTTCCGCGCGCCCCTCATCGTCTTTGCCGTGCTCTTCGGCTTGACCCTGGTGGGGCTGGCCTGGCGCAAGTCGCTGCGCACGGCCGTGGTGGGGTTGTGCGCGTCGTCCGTACTTTTCACCTGGTTCCTGCTGGACGTGTTCATGCGCGACGTGGCGCCTTTCTGGTCGCAAAAAGGGACCATCGCCGAATACTACAAGCGCCGCCGTTCGCCCGACGAGCGGCTCATCGCCTACTCCATGTATTGGCGGGGTGAAACTTTCTACACCAAGAACGAGATCTACGAAGGTCCGCAGGAAGAACGCACGGTCTTCGACACCGACAACGCCGACGAGAAGATGGAGGAGTGGGTGAAGAGCCACCGCGGCCGGCGCGTGTTCGTGCTCTTCGAACGGGGCCGACAAGAAAAAGTGAAACGGCTCCTGCCACCGGAATCGCGCGACAGCTTCCAAGTCCTGTACGACAAGAACAACAAGTTCTCGCTCGCCCAGGCCGATATTTAGATTCCCTGCTCGCGTTGTGGCGGGCGGGAGGCAAATGGGGTTACTCTTTTCGGGCAAGGAGCTTTGCCTATGACACCCCGTATACGCCCGCGGTGCTTCTTCTCGGTCGGTGTTGTCTCTGCCTTGGTGCTCTCCGGTTGTAGCGGCTCGTCCAGCGCGGCGCGGATCACTCACGGCGATGCAGGCGTTGGTGTCACCTGCCATGGCCTCGCTGACTGTCGCAGCGGGCTCTCCTGCGACTCCGTTACTCACACCTGCCAACCGGCCCACTCCACCATTCCGGATGCGGCCTGCATTCTTTCGGCGGAATGCATGGCGGGTTACTACTGCACGCAAGGCACGCAGGGGGGCCAGTGCGCGCCCGTCGGCACCGGGGTCTTGGGTGCCAGCTGCTCCGATGACAGTCAGTGCGGCGCGGGACTCATGTGCGCGGGTCAAGGGCTGAGCGGCGTGTGCTCGCAGTCAGGCTCCGGCGATCTGTCCGCGGGCTGCACGCAGGACGCGGACTGCATGGCCGGGCTGTTGTGCGTGTCAGGAATCTGCAACAAGGCTGCGCTTTTGCCACCCGCGCCCGGGGCGGGCTGCGACAGCGCGGAGGCGCCCACCGCGACGGTCTTGTTTCACGTTCCGCGCGCCAGCGATCCACCCAGCTCCGACTTCTACCGTTTGCCCTTTCCCAACGACATTCGTCGCAAGAACGGCAAGATCGACCTCAGCGGCCATCCCACTCCGGGCGCGCGGCTGCTGCCTTTCGACCTGGTGGCTCGCTACCTGGCGGCCATCGAGCAGGACTCGAGCGGCTTCGGCGTCAACGAGGCGATCTTTTTCCGCTTCTCGCGGGCGCCGGCTGTGGGCAGTTTTTCCGTGCAGCCGGGGACTCCTCTCAACCAGCAGTCGCTGGCTTTGCTCGACATCACGCCCAACTCCCCGGAGTACGGATTCATTTCGGGTTTGCGCTACAACATCTACGGGGATCGGACTCTCTACATTTGCGACCGCTACTTGGCGATGCGTCCGCCCTTTGGACATCCGCTGCGACCGGGCACCACCTACGCGGCCATTGTCAGGCAGATCGGGACGGATGAGGATGGAACGGTGTTTGGGCCTGACAGCGATTTTTCCGCCATGTTGGCCGATACAGCGCCGGCCGATCCCGATCTGGCGGCTGCCTGGGCCGCCTACGCGCCCTTGCGGGACTACATCGCAGACGACACAGCACCCACCAAGCTGAGCGCGGCCGAGCTGGCTGCGGTGGCGGTTTTCACCACCGAAAGGATCGAGGATCCCATGACCGCGATCCAAACCGCCGTTGTGGCTGCGCCTGCACCCACGCTGAGCCCGTTGGTGCATTGTAATGATTCAAATGCCGTTTCCCCCTGTGACGATGGGTTGACCGGCGCGGCTCACACGCGCGGCTGCTTCCCCGATCAACTGGCCGGCGCCAGTTTCGACGAGTATCAGGGCACCATCAGCCTTCCCGTGTTCCAGCAAGGAACGCCTCCCTACCTGGACCCGAACGATGGCGGCGGCATCATCCTGGCCAGCGACGGGACTGCGAGCATCGTGCGCAACGAAGACGTTTGCATCTCGCTCGCCGTTCCTCACGGTACCGCCCCGGCCACGGGATGGCCGCTGGTGATCTACAGCCACGGCACGGGCGGATCCTACCGTTCTGCTGTCGAGCTGGGTCTTGCCCAAGATTACGCCCAGGGGCTGGCTGCGGGTGGGGCCGCGGTTGCCACGGCGACGCTAGGTTATGACGGAATTCTGCACGGGACGCGCAACGGGGGCTCCACCGTGGACGTCGGGACGTTGGTCTACAATTTTCTCAATCCGCGCGCAGCCCGCGACAACGCCCTGCAAGCCGCGACCGACTTGCTGGCCATCCCGCGCGCCCTTGACGGCTTCGCCGCCCAGGCCATCAAGATCGATTCCGCGCACGTGGCTCTCTACGGACACTCGCAGGGCGGGAATGCCGCTTCCCTGGCGCTGGACTTCCAGGCCAGCTACGGCGCAGGGGTGATGAGCGGCACGGGCGGAACCCTCATCTACACCATCTTGCAGAAGAGCCAGCCAGTCGACATGGCCAGCACGCTGCCTTTGATTCTCGGCGAGACTACGGTTGGCTCTGACGACCAGGTGCTCAATCTCATGCAAATGTACTTCGAGCGTTCGGACTCGGTGAATTTCGGCCGCCATCTCTTTATCGAGCCCTTTGCCGGGGTCGGCCGGCGCCACGCCCTGCACGTGTACGGCACCAACGACAGCTACGCGCCTGTCGAGACGCAGCGGCTCTACGCCGTGTCCGCGGGCTTCCCCGTCGCGACCCCCTTGGTCGACGACTACACGGCGAACTACGGCATGACCACCATCGATCCGCCGATCATCGACAACCAACCCTTTGGCGCCCTGGCCCCGGTCACGGCTGCGCAGATCCAGTACCAGCCCGCCGTCGACAGCAACGGCAAACTTCTGTACGACGGTCACTTCGTGTCGACCCAGAATCCCACCGCGCGTACGGCGATTCAGACGTTCCTGATGACCTTCATGCGCGACGCCGCGCCTACGATTCAGCCGTAGCTCTACTACAAACTTGCGGCCACGCTGATCAGCTCGCGGACTCCCTGCACCGAACTCTCCAACATCTGGCGCTCGGTGGCGTCGAGTTCGATGACCACGATTTTCTCGACGCCTTGGCCGCCGATCACCGCGGGCACGCCCATGTAGACATCGTGCACGCCGTACTCGCCGCGCAGGAAGACTGCGCAGGGGAGCAGGCGCTTCTCGTCATAGAGATAGGAACGCGCCATTTGCACGGCCGCCGAGGCCGGCGCGTAGTAGGCACTTGAACCCATGAGCTTGACCACTTCAGCTCCGCTGTCCCGCGTGCGCTGAATGATGGCGTCCAGCCGCTTTTGCGGGATGAGCTGTCGGACTGGAATACCGTTGATGGTGCAATAGCTGAGCACCGGCACCATGGTGTCGCCGTGACCGCCCAGCACCATGGCGCGGACGTCTTTGACCGCCACGCCGGCCTCGCGCGCCAGGAACAGCTGAAAACGCGCCGAATCCAGCACGCCCGCCATGCCGACGACGTGCTCCGGGGGAAACTCGGTGACCCTCTTCATCTCGTGCACCATCGCGTCGAGTGGATTGGAAAGCACGATGACGAAACAGTCGGGGGCTTGCACCTTGAGGTTCTCGGCCACGCTACGAATGATGCGCAGATTGACCCCCATCAGATCGTCGCGCGACATGCCGGGCTTGCGCGGGATGCCCGCGGTCACGATGGCCACGTGGCTGCCGGCCAGGTCGTCCCAATTGGACGTGCCCAGGATGCGCACGTCGTAGCCCAGGATGCAGCCATTCTGTTCCAGGTCCAGGGCCTTGCCCTGCGCGACGCCCAGCTTGTCCGGGATGTCGAAGAGATACACATCACCCAGTTCAAGTCGGGCCGCCTGGGCCGCCAGCTCGCCACCGATGTTCCCCGCGCCAATGAGGGCGATCTTTTTTCGATGCATGGGAAAGAGGCCTCCGGTGGTCCTGTTTTCTTCCCCTAGTGATAGCGCGTCGGGGCGGACAAGCCAACCCAAAAAGCGGGGCTGGGCGGCTCTGCCACTCATACAAAGGGGATTGCCCTGAGCGGACAGGCCAGCACAATCCCCTCTCGCAGCGGATTCGGTCGGGCGTGCAGGGGCTAGCCCTAATCTGGGGCGGAGCGATCCCGCTCAATTCAAAACACGATGGTGGCGGAGCCCGGCGCTCCGCCACCGCGTGACCAATCAGAAATCAGGGCTAGTGACTTGGCGCTTGCGAGTTGAAATTCCACGTAGCTACCACGTCCGCGCCGCCGGTGAGTGACTGCGCCGTCCACTTGATCTTGGTGAAGTCGAGTCCCAGGCTCTCTTGGAGCGCGCCGGCCGAGGTGGTGGTGATCTCCACCGATGTCACCTGTACATTCGTCATCTCGTATCGCAGACGATCGACGGTCTGGCCGATGGCTGGGGCCAGCGCCGTGAAATGAGCGAGCACCGAGGGAAGGATGCTTCCCTGCACCGCAGTGCCGAACTGGCCAATCGTCTGACCAGATACGGAGGTCACCAGCGTCACCGGAGTGGCGGACGAACTTGCTGAGCCTGCGCCTGTGCCAGCTTGAGACGTCGCCGAGTTCGTCAGCTGCAGCGCGAGACTGGAGAACGGGGTTTGGTCTGCAAATTGAGATTGATCGACGCCTGCACCGAAAAAGACGAACTTGGGGGTAAACCCGCCGCCGGAACTGCTGTCCCCCTCGCCGTCGTAGGTTGCCACGACCGACGCCCCGGAGCTTCCGTCGGGGTTTTGCGCGGTGTAGGTCCAGGTAACTTTGCCAAAAGACAGACTGAGCGTCTCGACAGGCACGCTGTTCTGGGTCGAAGCTGTGCCGACCTGGTTGACAAAGACGTCGTTCAACACGATTTGGAAAGCACCGTTGGCAAGCACGATTGTCGCCGTTTGAACAGCCGTTGCCTGCGCGGCCAGGAGGGCGACCAGCGGGCTCTGCTGGTCGCTGGTGCGGCTGATCTGGATGTCGGAAGCCGTCACCTTTCCGGATCCGGCTCCCGTTGCGCTGTGGATGGACGACGGCACGTCAATCCGCTGGGCAAAGGTAAAGATTGGCGCGGCGGCAACCAAGTTGCCGAGGGTCAAGGTGCCAATGTTCGTGAGTGGCGGCACCGCAGTACCGGAGGGGCCCGTCGGACCTTGCGGACCCGTTGCGCCGGCCGGTCCCTGCAGACCCTGTGGACCTTGCGGCCCGACCGGACCGGCCACGCCCTGAGGCCCAGTCGCCCCCGGGATGCCCTGCACGCCCTGCACGCCTTGAATACCTTGCGGGCCGGCAGGCCCCGCCGCACCCGTTGGCCCCTGCGCGCCAGTCGCTCCAGTCGCGCCCGTCTTTCCAGCTGGACCCGCTGCGCCGGTCGGGCCTGTCGGGCCGACAACGCCGACGAAGGACGCGCAGCCGGTTCCGGTCATTCCGAGATCGACTGTCGCGCTGGCGCCCATGTTGTTGAGTGACACAGTCGTGCTGGCGCAGGCAGAACCCGCGGATGCCGACACCTGATAGCTTCCGACGCCGAGCCCAGGGATCGAGTAGTGCCCGGTGGCGTCGGAGAAAGCGGTTCGGGATTCCGACCCTGTCAGTTTCACAGTCGCGCCCACGGTGGGGCCTTTGGAGGTCGACACCAGGCCCGAGATCACGAACGAGCCAGTGAGCGCCTGGGACGTAGGCTCCATGTTCTTGTCTGGGCTCCGCCCCGTGCAGGCGCCGAGCGCGCCGAGCAAGCCGAGACTAAGGAGCCAACCAGGGTTTCTCAACGCAACGACAGGTGTGTTCATGTAGGCCTTTTACTCCCCTCTGTAACTTGTGGTCAAGGTCGATTGGGGCTCTCGGGCACCCGGAACCCCTCCGGCTCGCATCCGCGCAGCTCTTGAGATGTGGATCCTGTCCCAATTCGCCAGGGCGCAAAGTGACAGAACTGAGTGAACAATGTGACAGGAAGGAAACCAGGCTTCGTCCTCCTGCGGTACCAGAACCCGCAGGGATCGGCCTGACAAACGATCGATCAGACTCGCTCGCGCCGGTCGCCCATTTCGTCCGTGCGCCAGGTCTCCATGCTGGACAGATCGCCCTCGTCCTGTCCGAGAAAACGTGCGCGCAGAACCCGCCGCATGATCTTGCCGCTGCGGTTTCTGGGCAGGCTGGTCACGAACACCACGTCTTGCGGGCTGGCGACCGACGACACGCGGTTCGCCACGTGCAGGCGGATGCGGCTCTCCAACTCGCGCGACGGGGAGCGCCCCGGCCGCAGGCAGATGAAGACCACGACCTTCTCGAATCGGATGGGGTCGGGCGCGCTCACCGCGGCTGCTTCCGCCACCTCGGGCAACTCCATCAACACGCTTTCGATCTCGAAAGGGCCCACCAAGTGGCCCGAGGTATTGATCACGTCGTCGGTGCGGCCCACAAACCAGAAGTAGCCATCCGGGTCCCGCACGGCCATGTCGCCTGAGTCGTAGTATTCGCCGTGGAAGCGGCTGGCGTAGACATCGGGGCGGTTGAGATATTGGGTGAACATGGAGGGCCAGCCGCGACGCAGGCACAGCCGACCTTGCTGTCCAGCCGGCAGCGAATGGCCGGCGTTGTCCAGGATGACCGCCTCGACGCCGTCGACCACCTTGCCCATGGAACCAGGGCGCACCGTCAGCCCGGGCCGATTGGCGATCATGATCGCGCCGGTCTCGGTCTGGAACCAGGTGTCGTGGATTTCCTTGCCTAGGGTCCGGCGGGCCCAGAAGGTGATCTCGGGGTTGAGTGGCTCGCCCACGCTGGCCACGCAGCGCAAGGCTTCGAGGTGCCGACCTGTGTAGAGCGAAGCCTCTTCACGCATCAGCATGCGCAGAGCGGTCGGCGCCGTGTACCAGACGTTGACCCGTTCCTGCGCGAGAATGGTCATCCATGCGCCAGCGTCGAAGCTGCCGCCGTAGTGGATCTGGGTCGCGCCCACGGCCCACGGCCCGATGATTCCATAGGAAGTCCCTGTCACCCAGCCCGCGTCGGCGGTGCACCAGAAGATATCGCCCGGTCCCACGCCGAGCACGTCACGGGTCGTCTTGACGATGCTGGGCAGGGCCCCGTGAGCGTGCAACACGCCCTTGGGTTTTCCCGTCGAGCCAGAGGTGTAGTGCAGGATGGACGGGGTTTCCGGCGGAGTGGGCGCCAGCGCGAAATCGGCCGAGGTCTCGCTCATGAGGCGGCGGTAGCTCAGCAGGTCGGGGGACTGATGGTCGGCGGCGTCCACCAGCAGGACCTGGCGCAGGTCGGGCAGCCGGTCGCGGATGCGGTGAACCTTCTTGAGCAAGCTCTGCTTGGTGAGCAGAACGCACGCGCGCGCATCGCCCAGTCGATCCCAGAGCGCTTCGTCGCCAAAGTTGGCGAACAAGGTGCCCACCACGGCGCGCGCTTTCAGGCCACCCAGGAAGGCGATGAACACCTCGGGCAGCTTGGGCAGCATGATGAAGACGCGCGTCCCTGGGGCCACGCCCAGCCTGGTCAGCACAGCGGCAAAACGGGAGCTCTCGACGGCGAGCTGGCCGAAGGTGAGATCCGTCCGCTCGCCATCCGAACCCAGCCAGCGCATGGCCACCGCGGACTCGCGTCCCAGCCGACACTGCAGATCAGTGCAGGCGAAGCCAAGGTTGTCTTCGAGGCAAGGGGAAATACTCACAGCACTCGTGTCTCAAGACGCAGAAGCTAAGCGGTTTCTTCTTTCGCGCAACCAGTTTAGCTTGCCCGGTGCCTCCCGCCAGCGTTGTCGCTAGAAGATGGCGCCCAGGTTGGCGCCGACCGCAAAGCCGGCCTGGTAGCCCACGTACGGGACAATTGTGTACACCAGCTTGTCGCTGCGAAGGGCCATGTTGGCGCGGAAGAACGCGCGGGCCTTGTGCTGGTAGTCCGTCGTTTGGCCCTGGTCGTGAACCGCAGCGTTGGCGCCGACCGCAGCTGCGCTGTGCCAGGTGGTGGCTTGCAGGTCGTAGGCGAGGAACACCTCGGGAATGCCAGCGAAGGTGTTGGTGAAGTCCATGCGCCTGAACACGGAGCCGCCCAGCAGCAGGCCCCATCCGTCAGGATTGGGCTCGGAACCGTTGCCCATGAAGAATCGCTTCTCGACCGCGACCGTGCCCGATACCGACACGGGCAGCGGGCCATCGCTGGAGCGCAGGAAGTAGATATTGGCAAACGGCATCGCGCCGATGGATGAAAGATTCTTGGCGTCCCCGTTGTCGTAGGCATAGCGAGTGAGGTTGACACCCACGTCGAACATGCCCCGGTAGGTGTAGCTAGAGGCGACGGACGCACTCCACCCGGTCCCTATGAAAGCGCCCCCAAGTGCGGCGCTAATGCCGGGTTCCCCTTTTTCGAGGAAGAGACCCTGGGCGTGCGCCGTTGCGGCGGTCAGGGTGAAGGCAAGGAAGCAGAGGCCGAGTATCTTTCGCATCGTGGGTTCCTCCAGCGCGGTCGCCATATTTGCACGGCTGGGCGTAGGCTCCAAGCCCTGATGTGGTCCATCCTGCGCAAGCCGTTGGCCAAGACACGCAGTGACAGCGCTATGCGGCATCGAGCGGTGACCCGCTGCCGCCTCCATCTGCTACTGTTGAACATGGAAAGGACGGACGTCAGGCCGCACATGTCTGCTGGTCGCAAACGCGTGCCCCTTTATATCGTGCCGCCCGGGCGCCCGGGTCCTGACGTTGACGACGCCGACCTGGCGCGGGCGCTCATGGATGGCGAGTCCTGGGCGCACGCCGTGACGTGGAACCGATTCGCGCCTCTTGTGTTCAACATGGCCTGCCGTTCGTTGGGCAGCCAGGACGAAGCCGAGGACATCACACAAGAAGTGTTCTATCGGCTGTTCGCTCGCGTGAAGACCCTGTGCAAGCCCGAGTCCCTGCGCAGTTTCATCGTTTCGTTCGCCATTCGAATCCTCAAGTGGGATCTACGCCGCAAGCGAGCCGGCCGCTGGCTGGCCCTATTCGGGCCCAAGGAGCTGCCCGATTCCCCGTCCGGCGAGGCCGATCCCGAGGCCCGGGACATCCTTCGTCGCTTTTACAAAATCTTGGACGAGCTTGGGGCGCGCGAGCGTTTGGTCTTTTCGCTGCGTCACCTGGAGTCGATGACGTTTGCAGAGATCGCCACGACAATGGACATCTCGTTGTCGACGGTCAAGCGGGCGCATGCCCGGGCGGTCGTCGATGTGACACGCTGGATCGCGAGCGACAGGGATCTGGCCGGCTTTTTCCAGGAAAGGCAAGGCCCCTATGGAGCGTGAAGTGGATAGCGGGATGGTGCCAGGCACGATCGAACGTGCGGCCGAGTTTGTTCGTTCCGCGATCGCGCCCATGACTCCCGCGCAGAGCGAGTGCGGGCTCGACCTGGTGAGGGCGCGGCTGGCCGGGCGCCAGCGCCGGCAGGCCCGCCTGCTCAGACTGTCTGTCGTGGGCGTGGGCGCGGCTGCCTGTGCCTTGCTGTGGGTTTTCGCGGGCGCCCGACTCACGACATCGAAGACGACAAGCCTGGCCTACCAGGTCGAAGGGGGCGAGATCGTCGACGGAGGATACCTGCGTTCACTGGGCACCGCCGGTGTGCGACTGCGATTCGCCGAGGGAAGCGAGCTAGAGTTTCTTGCTGGTGCGCGCGGTCGCTTGCGCTCGGTCGATGCCAACGGTGCGCGCTTTGCCATCGAGCGAGGCACGGCATCGGTCAAGGTGGCGCACCGTCCAGGCGCGCACTGGATGGTCGACGCGGGACCCTTCTTGATCGCGGTGAAAGGAACGACCTTCACCGTGGCCTGGGATGCCACGGGCGAGCAGCTCGATTTGCGCATGGAGCAGGGAATGGTCTCGGTCACGGGGCCGCTCTCCGAGGGCGCCATCACCGTGAGCGCAGGCCAGCGCCTGGCCATCAACCTGCCCAAGCGCGAAGTGATCTTGCGAGACATGGACGGCGCCGCGGTGTCACCTTCTGCCGGCGCTTCGCCCGCGCCCGAAATGGGGCTAGGCAAGCCAGGGATGGACAGCGAGCGCGGGGAGAGCGCCGGCGATGCGATGGGCCCGCGTCCGAGCGTGCATGTGCACGGTGCTGTTGCCGCTCCTCGCAGTTGGACTGCGGCCCTGGTGGCGGGTGACATGGATTCGATCCTCAGGGACGTGGAACGGCGCGGGCTGGAGCGTTGCCTGGTTGAAGCCTCGGGCGAGGATCTGGCGGCCCTGGCCGATGCAGCCCGCTACCGGCGACGGGACAGCATCGCCAAGCAGGCGCTGCTCGCCCAACGCAGTCGCTTTCCGGGCTCGGCGCGCGCTCGCGACGCGGCCTTTCTTCTCGGGCGTCAGGAAGAGGTGCGCGAAGACGACGCGCGCAAAGCCCTGTCATGGTACGAACGCTACCTTGAAGAGGCTCCGTCCGGGGCCTATGCTGGAGAGGCGCTGGGGCGAAAAATGATCGTCACGCATGAGCTGATGGGAGCGGCTGCGGCCCGCAAGGTCGCTGAAGATTACCTGCGGCGCTTTCCTGCCGGCACCTACGCCGGCGCAGCGAGGGCGCTTCGCCAGGGGCCGTGAACGCGATCGTCTCGAGGCGAGCATGGGCTGCAGGCCTGGCGCTGGTCGCGACTCTGGCAGCGCAGGCAGGCTGGGGCGCGACGGTCATCTTGGTGCGACCGGCGAATCCCAAGCCGGTGACGGCCGAGGCCCTGGTGCGCATCCACGGCGAGTTGGTGTCAGCGGGGTTTGACGTGCAGATCACTGCCAGCACACCGGGGGCTGACCCGCGCGCATCGCTGGAACAGACAGCGAGCGGGAACAACGTCGACGCCGTGGTCGCGCTTCTCGGCGACGTCTCGCCGGGCTCGGTCGAGGTGTGGGTCATCGACCGGGTGACCGGCAAGTCTGTGGTCAGGCGCATTCCCAACCAGCCCGGATCCGATCGCGCGGCAGAGATCTTGGCTGTCCGGGCCATCGAGCTTCTGCGGGCGAGTCTGCTGGAAATCGCCATGGCCGGCAGCGACGAGCCCGTTGCTGCGTCCAAGCCGCCGCCGGTGGAGGTGACGCGCTTCGTGGACCGAGCGCTCGATTCCCGTCGAGATTCACGCTGGGCCATCGAAGTGGGCGGCACCGGGGTCGCCAGCTTCGACGGCGCGGGTCCGGCGCTCCTTCCCATGGTTCGGCTCAACCTGGTGCTGGGTTCCTACGTTCTCATGCGGGCTACTGCGGCCGGACTTGGCAGTCGCTCACATGTGCAGGCCTCGTCAGGATCGGCCGACCTCGCCGAACAATTCGGACTGATCGAGGCTGGGGTCCGCCTACGGCCGCGCCAGCGCCTGCAACCGTTCTTTTCCTTGGGCGTAGGCGCGCAGCACACCTCGGCTGAAGGCCGGGCAAACTGGCCCGACCAGGGGCAGACGGCAGGGCGCTGGGCCTTTCTCGCCGACGGAGGTGCTGGACTTCGCTTGTCACTGATCCACCACTTCGAGCTTGCGCTCGAAGTCCACGCACAGCTGGCCCAGCCCTATCCAGTGGTTCGGTTTCTCGGTGTCCAGGCCGCGAGCTCGGGACGCCCGGACCTGCTGCCCAGCCTAACCCTGATTGCATGGCTATGACGATGGCATCGCACCGAACATTCGTTCTGATAGCCCTGGCGCTGGCCGGCTGTACTCAAGGGCGGCTCGACGTGGTGGTTCCGGCGCCCAACAGCCTCCAGCAGGACATGGTCGCGCACTGGCCTTGTGACGAAGGAAGTGGCGCCACGCTCGGAGATATTCCGAGTCACAGTTATGATGGCACCATCTTGGGCGCCACGTGGCTCATCCCCGGCCACTTTGGCAATGCACTCCATTTCAGTTCAGGGAACTCGGTGATTGTGAGTGGGTCGGGGTTTCCTCAAGCCACACCCGATTGGAGCGTATCGCTCTGGGTGCGTCCTCAACCCCAGACCTGGGTGGTGGGTGCCGATTTCGGCGACAATTCCTACATCACCCTCATCAGCACAGAAATCGGTCTTTCCGGCGGCTGGGAAATGAACGCCCAACTGCTAGCCGGGGATACCACATGGAAGTATTCCTTCGCATATCCCGATCCTGGCGATGCAGGGAGCAGGGCCTACCAAAGCTACGACTGTGATTGTCTTGAGGTTGGCCAGTGGACGCATCTTGTGGCTGTGGTGGATAGCAGTAGCAGTGTGAAGGAGATACTGTTCTACAAGAACGGCGTTCTGGATGGTGAGAAGCCGATCACGGACACAATTCATTCGGGAAGCAACGCCCTCTACTTGGGCACCTGGTCGGGGGGCGAGCGGTACTTTGTTGGGGATCTGGACGACATCGTGATCTACAGCCGCGCGCTCACGGCGGACGAGGTCGCCTTGCTATACAAGCAGCCCGCTCCGACGGTTCTGCACTGAAACGATCCCGGCTGAATTCGTGTGGCTTCGGCGCGCACGAAAGCTCTTCGTCCAGATTTGGTCAGTGGATCGGGAAATCGTGGTCAATCATGCCAAGACGCGCCAGGCAGGTGCCGGATTCGTGTAGGGAAAACTTCCACATCCGTGCTGCTTACGGGTTAGGGTGACTGGTTAACCCATTTCACGCTGGAAGGACCAAAGCGCAGGAGCGAATCATGCCAAACCTCAGCCCCCATCTTCCCAAGTCATGCGCGATAGTAGCCTGTGGACTTTCTTTCGTGGTCTCGGCTTTCGGATGCTCGCCGAGTAGCAACAACCCAGGAGCTACCGGCGGAAAGTCAAACTCCGCCGGCGCGGCGGCCGGCAACTCTGCACAAGCCGGATCCGTCGCCACGGGTGGAAATCCAAATCCCGGCGGAACGACTGCCGTTGGTGGAAGTTCCGCCCCAGCTGGTTCGCCCGCCACAGGAGGAGTGAACCAAGGTGGTTCCACCACGGTCGCCGGCTCCCCGGCGGGCGCGCCTAGCACCGGCGGCGCCGTCGCGGGTGGATCGATCCAAGCTGGTTCGCCCAATACTGGCGGCGCCGCAACCGGTGGAGTGGTTCAAGCTGGTACGCGTGCGAGCGGCGGCTCACCGATCGGGGGAACAAGTCCGGGCGGTTCGTCCAATACCGGCGGCGCCGCGACCGGTGGAGCGATTCAAGCTGGTACGCGTGCGAGCGGCGGTTCCGCGACAGGTGGAGCGGCCTCGGGAGGCGCGGCCACTGGTGGCAGCGTAAATTCTGGCGGCAGTTCGAGCAGCGGCGGAGCCTCTGGGACGGCTGGAAGCACCGCCTCGGCAACGGCGTTGGGCTGCACGGATCCGGTCTACGGCACTGTCTCGATTCCGGCGATCAACGTGATTTCGGACTTCGAGACGAGTTCGCTTTATCAGTACGTGCAAGACGGACGCGGAGCCGGCGCGCAACCCTGGTACGCGTACGCCTCTGGCGACGTCAATGACCAGTACAACATGACGCAAACGCCGAGCGCGTGGAATCCCATGAGCGCACCCAACCACTTCGAGGTCGATACGACGCAGCATGGCCCCTGCAGCACCAAGGGCGCCCTACACGTTTCGTCCCCCGGCGACTCGAAGGGCGCGGGTGGCTACGTCGGCTTTGGCATCGACTTCATGGCCCGCACGGCCACCACCAAGAAGAAGCTGGCCTACGATGCATCCAAGTACACCGGCGTCGGGTTCTGGGCCAAGTGCAGTACCGATCTTCAGTTCGCGTTCTTCAAGACGGTCGATGCCACGCAGGACGCCGACGTGGACTCGTCCATTGTCGCAAGTCCATGCAGCTACTCGGCGAATACCTGCAATCAGTACGGGGTCAAGAACGCCGCCGTCACAAATGCTTGGACCTACTACAAGCTCTATTTCTCTGAAGTGTTACAGGATCCCAATGGGACCACATTTGGCACCGGGGTTGACAAGAGCAAGCTGATGGCGTTCCAGATTCACGTGAATCCCTTGAGCCCGCGCAGCGGCACGGCAGCCGCCAACCCATTTGACTGCTACATCGATGACGTCCATTTCTTGAGCGAACCCGCGCCGACAACGCCGGCCACGACTGTCACTTGGACGACCTCGGGCAACCAGATTAAACGCAACGGTACGGCCTACAAGATCCGCGGGCTCGATCGCCCCTCGATGGAGTGGGACTGTGCCGGATTTGCAATCACCCGGGAAGACATCCAGCGGATGAAGACATGGAAACCCAATGCCATCCGCCTGGGAATGTTGAACACGCTCTGGAATGGCGCCACGACTGGATCCGCAACCTGCAGTGGGGCTGCGTATCAGCGCGAGGTCAAGCGGGTAATCAATTGGATCCTACAGCAAGGGATGGATGTCATCTTCGACCTGCACTACGTCTCGGGAGGCACGGCGGCGGATCCTTCTGGCGTGCCGACGACGGCACAAACCACCTTCTGGACCACGATTGCGGCGGATCCCTTCTTCCAAGATGGAAGAATCATCTATGAGCTCTACAACGAGCCGACCGCAGACTCGGCAACCCTAAAGAACTGGATGCAAACTACCGTTACCGCCATCCGCGCGAAAGGGGCGAACAACCTCATTCTCGTCAGTGGCACCAACTGGACGTACGACATTTCCTACTACGTGGCCAACCCGGTTACCGGAGGCGCGATTGCCTATGTCACTCACCCCTACTCGTTCAAGGACTCGGCTACCCTTGCCGCAGCGGCCTATCTTACGCCAGCCAAGACGCTTCCTGTCATAGCCACAGAGTTCGGCAACGCGAATATATCGAGTAACTACGTTGCTCCCACCACCTGTGACGCTTCAATCTACTCGAACTACATCAGTACGTTCGAGACGGCCGGCATGAGCTGGACGTCGTGGGCCTGGATTGTGGATGCGTGGGGATGCGGATTTCCGCAGATCATCACGGACTACAGCGGGGCGCCGAATGCGATTGGAACTCCCGTGCAGACTCAGCTCAAAGCCTTGAACCCGTAATCTGAGTCAGCGAGATCGTCGAAAAGGCCTCCGGAAATGGGGGCCTTTTTCATGTCAGCAACCGCCCGCTGGCGAAGGTCCAGCGGTCACGCTATAGCACCCCTCGTGAACCACGCTGCCCCCGACGCTGAACCGGCTGTCTTGTGCCGGGGCTTGCGCAAAGTCTACGAGGCGGGACGCGGTTCAGGGCGCAAGCGCACGGGTGAGGTGCTGGCCGTGGATGGACTGGATCTTTCCATTCGCCGCGGCGAGTGTTTCGGGCTGCTCGGCCCCAACGGGTCGGGCAAGACCACCACGGTGGAAATGCTGGAGGGGCTGCTGCCGCCCACCAGCGGCGAGGTGAAGCTGCTGGGCATGGACTGGGCGCACGACGAAAGCCGGCTGCGCGAGCGGCTGGGCGTGGCGCTACAAGAAACGCGCCTGCCCGAGAAGCTGACCGTCGATGAGGTGCTGACCCTATTCCGCAGCTTCTATCAGCGGCCGCGTCCGCTGGAGGCCTTGCTTGCCGATGTGCAGTTGGAAGAGAAACGGCGTGCCTGGGTGGTCAAGCTGTCAGGCGGACAGAAGCAGCGGCTGGCCATTGCCTGCGCGTTGGTGGCCGAGCCGGAAATTCTATTTCTCGACGAGCCCACCACGGGATTGGACCCGCAGTCGCGCCGACAGATCTGGGGACTGGTGGCCGCCTACCGCGCCCGCGGCGGCACGGTGGTGCTGACCACACACTATATGGAGGAGGCCCAGCGACTGTGCGACCGGGTGGCCATCTTGGATCGAGGGCGACTCATCCGACTGGGCACGCCGGCCGAACTGATTGCCGGATTGGGCGCGGAGCATGTGGTCGAGCTGGAGCTGGAAACGGGCGCCGGCCCGGGCGCGCTCGACGAGGCCACCCTGCGCGCTCTGCCCACGGTGACCGAGGCGCACCTGTCGGGCGAGGGCGTGTGGGCCTTGGCCGCGGTCGAGCCTGAGCGCGCGGTGCCGGCGCTGCGCACGCTGCTGCAAGAGCGCGGGCAGCACCTGCTGCGCCTGGGGACACGCAAGGCCACGCTGGAAGACGTGTTCGTATCGCTGACCGGAAGGGCCTTGCACGATGACTGAGCCGCGGCGGCCGCGTCCGGTGGTGCAGCTGACCCTGATGCGCTTGCGCGAGATGATGCGCGAGCCAGGGGCACTGTTCTGGACCTTCGGATTTCCGGTTCTGCTCTCGGTGGCGCTGGGCATCGCTTTTCGCGTGAAGGGGCCCGAGCCGGTGGTGGCGGGCGTGCTGCCCGGGATCTCTGCGCAGTCGCGCGACGCGCTCGCGAAGGCCGCCGTGCAAGTTCAGTCGCTGGACGAAGCAGCGGCCAAGGCCGCCCTGCGTTCGGGTCAAGTCGCGGTGGTGCTGGTGCCGCCCGCGCGGCCGGGCGAGCCCTTGAGCTATCGTTTCGATCCCGTGCGGCCCGAGGCGCGCCTGGCCCGCGCCACGGTCGACGGAATTTTGCAGAAGGCGGCAGGTCGCCAGGATGCGCTCGTCGTGCGCGATCAAGAGGTACACGAGCCCGGCTCGCGCTACATCGATTTCCTGGTTCCGGGCCTGCTGGCCATGAATCTCATGTCGGGATCGATGTGGGGCATCGGCTGGGTGATTGTGGAGATGCGCGTGCGCAAGCTGCTCAAGCGCTTGTTGGCTGCGCCCATGCGACGACGGCACTTGTTGTTTGCCTTCGGTCTGTCGCGCCTGATGGTGATCCCGTTCGAGATGGTGGTGATTCTGCTGTTTGCGCGCCTGGCGTTTGGCGTGCAGGTGGCCGGCTCGTACGCGGTACTGGGCCTGGTCAGCCTGGCTGGCAGCGCCAGCTTCGCGGCCATCGCCATCTTGGTATCGTCGCGCGCGCAGAACATGCAAACGGTGAGCGGCCTGATGAACCTGGTGATGCTGCCCATGTTCGTGCTTTCGGGTGTGTTCTTCTCGTCCGCGCACTTTCCCGATGTCACGCGTCCCTTGATCAAGGCGCTGCCACTCACCGCCATGTGCGACGGAATGCGTGCGGTGACCATCGACGGCGCCAGTTTGGTGGGCACGCTGCCCTACCTGGCCGTGCTGGCCGCCTGGGGAGTGGTGTCCTTCGTGCTCGGGCTGCGCTGGTTCCGCTGGGGGTAGCCTACGGACAGGTAATCGGCACGGCGGGGCTGGGCGCGACGAAGGTCGGATTCTGCGCGGCCGTGGTGGCTTTCAGAGTGCCGGGGTGGGCAGTGTGCCCGGTGGTGGTCACGGAGTCTGCCGCGGTGGTGGCGGTCGCAGCATCGTCGAACTTCCAGTAACCGACCAAGCCGGCTTCGTTGCCCAACATCGGCTTCTTGTAGTTGGCCAGGATGTCAGCCGCGCTGCGGGCCACGTTCCACACGCGGAACTCGGCGAATTCTCCATTGAAGCAATTCTTGTTGGTCGGGTTGCAACCGATGTACAGGATCGACTGGGACGTATTGAGTTTCGGGACGGCCGTGGTTGCGTTGTCCGTGATCTTCGCGACGCCGTTGACATAGGTCACCAACGCCTTCTGGTCCCATGTCATGGCGACATGCACCCACTGGTCGGTCGACGAGTTGATTCCCAGGTCGACGTCCGTGTCGTCGTTGAGCCCATTGGTGAATGGGTTCAGGGTCGCGTGGTTGCTCGTCCCGGCTACGGCGTTGGTGCCGAAGTCGAGACCGAATGTCGAGGCTGACGCGGCTCCGGTGGCTGCGCCGATATAGTAGAGTTCGTTCTTTTCACCGACCCAGTCTGTCGTCTTGATGTACGCCCAGAACTCGACGGTGCGCGCCGCATTTCCAATGGGCAGATCGCTTCCCATGTCCACTTCGACATGTGAATAGGCCGTGTCAGCAGCCGAGCCAGTGGCGTTGGAACTCAGCGAAAGCACGCGAGGCGCGCAGGCGCCTGTGCTCGTGGATCCGCCGCTGCTTGCGCTCGTGCTGCTGGTCCCGCCTTGGCTGCCGCCCGTGCTGCCCCCCGCTGCCGAGCCTCCAGTTGCAGAGCCAGAGGCGCCGGCACCGCCGCTGGTGGCGCCGCCCGTCTTGGTTGCGCCGCCTGCGGCCGAGCCGCCGGCCGCGGTGGCACCGCCAGGAGCCGAGCCACCTGCGGCACTGGTGCCACCGGCCGCTGAGCCGCCGGCCGCAGTTGCACCGCCAGCAGCGGAACCACCGGCCGCAGTTGCGCCGCCGGTGGCCGAGCCGCCCGCTGCGCTTGCGCCGCCAACGGCCGAGCCACCTGCCGGGCTTGTGCCGCCAGCGGCCGATCCCGCGCTCGCGCCGATCCCGCCCGACTGTGTCGAGCCGCCAGTCGAAAAAGACGTGCTGGCACCACCGGCGCTGTTGCCCGCGCTTCCAGCCGCGCCATTGCCTGCGCTCCCGGCCGCGCTGCTGCCTGCGCTGCCAGCAGCGCCGTTGCCTGCGCCGCCACCCGTGGTCGACTGGATCGTGCCACCCGACGGAGCCTGGCCGTTGTTGTTTGAGCCGCAGCCAACACCCACGGCCGCCGCGTACCACAGACCAAAAGCGGCCATGAAGCCAAAGCGAAGTTTCGCCATTTCAATCCGTCCAGTTTGCATTGCATTCATCCTTCATGAAAAGCGGGGGTCTCGACACTACCGGCGTATCGAAGCGCGAAGTGTAGCATGTCTTGCCTCACGGTATTCTCAATCACGCCACCCGAGCGTTGGCAGGGCGACACTGAAGACTACAACGTGGAATCCTGCACCATCGACCCAGCCAATCCCAACCATATGTTCATGACCACCGAGACCAACGGACTGTGGAGCACCAGCAATCTTTCGGCCGCGCCCCCCACGTTCGTTGCAGATCCAGACTATCCCTTTGCGCACCCGATGCGAGTCTTCTTCAATCCCTACAAAGCTGGCGAAGTGTGGGTGGCCAGCTTCGGCGGCGGCTTGCGGGTGCGGACGTACCGAGCAGGTTGCACGCGGAAAGCACAGATGATTCCTTGACTTCATGGGTTGTAGCCCTCATCACTACTGCCGTAGTTCGTAACCAACCTCGAAGTGGTCGTCTCGGATCGTTGCGCGAAAAGGCAGGCTCGGATGGCGTCTCTCGGGGAGCACCGAGAGAAAAATGAATACCATCAGCTCCTTCTCCCAACTCGACATCATCGATCCCATTCGCCGTGCCCTTCACACCGAGGGCTACAGCGTGCCCACGCCTATCCAGGCACAGGCCATTCCGCTGCTTTTGGCCGGACGCGATCTGCTCGGCTGCGCGCAGACCGGCACGGGCAAGACCGCGGCCTTCGCCATTCCCATCCTGACCCACCTGGCCGGTACGGCACGGCGCGAGGGACTGCGCGGCCCGCGCGCCCTAGTGCTGGCGCCCACGCGCGAGCTGGCCTCGCAGATCGGCGAAAGCTTTGCCACCTACGGCCGTCACCTTTCTCTGCGCCACGTGGTGGTGTTCGGGGGCGTCGGTCAGAAACCGCAAGTGGACGGCATAAGGCGCGGGGCTGAGATTATGGTGGCAACGCCCGGCCGTCTGCTCGATCTCATGCAGCAGGGACATGTGCGGCTGGACGGCATCGAGGCCCTGGTGCTCGACGAGGCGGATCGCATGCTGGACATGGGCTTCATCCAGCCCATCCGTCGCATCGTGGCCGCGGTGCCACGCAAGCGCCAGACCATGCTCTTTTCGGCCACCTTGCCGCCTGACATCGTGGCCCTAGCCAGCGGGATGCTGAACAACCCCGCGACGGTTTCGGTCACGCCCACGGCCAGCACCGCCGAGAAGGTCAGCCAGTGGGTGCTGCACGTGCAATCGAACAACAAACGCAACTTGCTGGCCGAGGTGCTGCGCGATCGGGCCATGGCTCGCGTGCTGGTCTTCACCCGCACCAAGCACGGCGCCAACCGCGTGGCCGAGCACTTGAACCGCGGTGGCGTTTGCACCGAGGCCATCCACGGCAACAAGAGCCAGTCAGCGCGCGAGCGCGCCTTGGCCGGCTTCAAGAAGGGCAGCGTGCGCGTCTTGGTAGCCACCGACATCGCGTCGCGCGGGATCGACGTGGATGGAATCACCCACGTCATCAATTTCGAATTGCCCAACGAGCCGGAGAGCTACGTGCACCGCATCGGCCGCACCGGCCGCGCCGGCGCCGCCGGCATCGCGCTGTCCTTCTGCGATCCCAGCGAGCGCACCTTCTTGCGCGACATCGAGCGGCTCACCCGCGCGCGTCTACGCGTCGTGGAGAGCCACCCCTACAGCGACCAGCAGCACGCTCGCGGCGCCGTCGCGTTCGGTTAAGCCGGATCCTGCTGCCGAGGCCGGGTCGCGGCGAACGGGTCGCGGGTGGCGAGGGCGAGAGCGTGTTCGTGGGCGGCAAGGGGAGGCCGGATCGCGGGTCGCGATCCGCTCACCCCACAAGGGGGCTTCGCGACAGACGGCCCACCCATGCCCACCCCTCGCGCTTCGCGCGCGCCCGTCGCGCGAGTCGCTGGCCGCTCACGCTACCGCTCGCGCTACGCGAGCCGGGCTGCGCTGGCCGGGTGTCATGGCAGGCTCTGGCTAGTTTACGACGGGTCCAGGTGTTTGTTCGTCGAGCCTGGACTCGCGTATCGGTTCCGGCGCAACTTGTGCCGCGGGCAGGTGCGCCAGGATTTGTTCCAGGCGCTCCAAGCTCGGCGGCTTGGCGAGATGTTGATCGAACCCAGCCTCTGACGCCCGCAGCACGTCTTCGGGCAAGGCGTACCCACTCAGCGCCACCAGGTAGGCGCCCCTGAGCGCGCCGTCAGCCCGGAAGGCGCGTGCCACATCGAAGCCGTCCATGCCGGGAAGCCCGATGTCGCAGAAGACGACCTCGGGCTTGCACGTCCGGGCTTTCGCGATGCCTGACGGTCCATTGTATGCGACCTCGACCTCATGCTCGTTGAACTCCAGCGCCTCGCGCAAGCTGTCGGCCGCGTCGATGTTGTCCTCGATGATGAGCACGCGCCGGCGGTGGCCCTGGGCCGGAGTGCGGGCGCGCACACGCCTGTCGGCCTCGACCTCCCCGGCCGCGAGCGGCAGGCGAACCACGAACTCCGCCCCTTGGCCCGGCCCGGCGCTGTGCGCGCTGATTGTGCCACCGTGAAGCTCGACCAGCCCCTTGACCAGCGCCAGGCCGAGGCCCAAGCCGCCCCGGCTGCGATCGAGCGTGGCCTCAGCCTGTGCGAACGGCTGGAACAGGCGCGCCAGCATCTCCGGAGCCATGCCCACGCCGGTGTCGGCGACACGAATCACGGCCTGCTTGGCCTCGCTGTCGAGCGAGACGACCACGCGCACCCGACCAGCCGGCTCGGTGAACTTGGCGGCGTTCTGCAGCAGGTTGCCAACGATCTGCGCCAGCCGGTTTCCGTCTCCGCTGACAAACACCGGCTTGGGTGCGGGGGCAATCTCGATGCGCACCTCGTTCGCTTCGAACTGGGAGCGATGGTCGTCCAGTGTCCGCCGCACCAGCTCGTTGAGATCCAATCGTTGTCGCTGCAGCGGGATCTTGTTTTGCGAGATTCTCGTCACGTCGAGCAGGTCGTCAACCAAGCGCGCGAGCTGCCCGACCTGTCGACCGATCACCGTCTGGGCGCGATGCGCCTGTTCGCCGCCCGGAACCGAATGGTCGAGGATGTAGAGACTGTTGGTAATGGGCGCCAGAGGATTGCGCAGCTCGTGCGACAGCACGGCTAGAAAATTGTTCTTGTTTCGATCGGCCTCGGCCAGCGCCTCCGCGGCCTCGCGAAAGCGCGTCTCGCTTTCCTGCAAGGCCTGCTCTGTGCGCTTGCGTTCGATGATGGTCCAGGCCACATCGGCAAGGTGCGAGACAATCTGCACGTCGTTCTCGCTGTAGTCGCTGGGTTTGTTGCCCACCCCAACCACCGCCACAATGAGGCCCGCGCGCATGATGGGCACGACCAGCTCGCGCGTGACGGGGGCGTGGCCCGCGGGCAGTCCCTTGCGATTGGGCAGCGAGGCGTAGTCGTTGTGGATGACCGGTCGTCGCTGGCGCACACAGTCCGCCCACACGCCGGCCTCGGCAATCGGGTAGTGGCTGCCTTGCCCGGTGGCCGTACAGAACTCGCTGACGGTTCGCCTGGACCAAGCCGCCAGCCGCAGCGTGTTCTGGTCCGGCTCGACGAAATGGTAGAAACCGATCGGGCTGTCGGTCAGCGCCCCAAGGTGATCCAGCGTCTCTTGCAACAGCTCCGGCAGCGAATGGCCGGCGGCATAGTCGAGCAATGAGACACGAAAGCGCAGGGATTCTTCAATGCGCCGGCGTTCGGAAATGTCAATCAGCACCACGCGGCACTCACGGCAGCGGTCATCGGAGACAATCGCCTCGACACGCACCCAGAGCGGCGTTCCCGCGTCGGACGAGAGCGCCACGTCGGCTTGTTTGGCCTGGCTCTGAAAGACCTTCTCAATCAGGACATTGAAAGTGTGGCGACACTCAGGGGAGACCAGAAGACCCAGGCGCGTCCCCACCAGCCGCGATCGCTCGAGCCCCAGCAGGCGCGACCCCGTAAGATTCACTTTCAGGATTGCCCCGTGGCTATCGACCGTCAAGTAGCCGGTGGGCGCGAAATCGTAGAGGTCGGAATAGGCCCTTGCGGTCGCCTCCGATTCCGCCCGCGATCTTTGCAATTCCTCGTTTTGCAGCTCCAGCTCGATCTGGTGCACCTGCAGCTCGTGGACCAGACGCTGCGTTTCTTTCTCTGTTGCGTGGTCTGCGACCTCCGGCCGACTCAATCTCTCCTTCAGCCGGTCTTCCGCCCGCCTGCGCAACTCGGCCGGGGTTTCGCGTTTTTTCATGCCTCGGCCTCCTGGTCGGACTGCGCTTTTCGCAGGGTCGTCTCCAACGTCTTGGCCGCGGTGATGTCGACAAACGTGATCACCACGCCATCGATACGGTTGTCGAGCGTGCGGTAGGGCATGATGCGCACAGAGAACCAGCGTCCGTCGCGGGTGGAAATCGGCTTCTCCCTGAAAACCAGACTACGCAGCACCTCGCGCGCATCCTCGACGAGTTCGGGATAGACCAGATCCGAGGCCAGGTCGGTCAGCGGCCGGCCCACATCGGCGGGGATGAGCTTGATGATCTTGAGCATCCGGGCGGTGAAGCGCCGCACGTTGAGCGCATCGTCCAAGAACAAGGTGGCGATGTCGGTGCTGTCGAGCAGATTGCGCATGTCGTTGTTGGCGCGCGACAGTTCGTCCACTTTGGATTGCAGCTCGTGATTGAGGGTTTGCAGTTCTTCGTTGAGGGACTGCATCTCCTCTTTCGACGTGGTCAGCTCCTCGTTGGTGCTTTGCAGTTCTTCATTGGTGGACTGCAGCTCCTCGTTGGCTGACGTGATCTCCTCCTGCGAAGTTTGCATCTGTTCGCGCGTCATCTGCAGCTCGTCGCGCGCCTGGCGCAGTTCCTGCTCCCTGCGGGCCAGCGCGGCTGGGGCGGGTGCGCCGGGCTTGGCCTTGCCCGGCGTCTTGGCAACGGGCAACGTCACGTCCGTGAACACCACCATAACCGTGCCCCGCAGGGCCTCGGGTTCCTCGATGGGTTCAATCAGGACATCCACCGCTTGCACCCCGCCGTCGGTTTTCACCCTGGCACCGGTCTGGGCGATGGTGTGCTTTTCGCGCAGGGCTTTCTGGAAGGCCGCGCCCAGTTCATAGCGCAGTCCTTCGCGGGCCATGGCATAGATATTCCAGTTGGCCTTGCCCGCGGCCGGTTCCAGGTACTTGCCGGTGCGGCCACTGATGAAAAGGATGTCGCCCTTATCGTTGGTCAACACCGCGGCCGGCACATAGCGCTGCAAGAGAAGCTGTTCGGCCATTGTCTGGAAGTTGGGCGCGGCTTTGCGCGCGCCGGTCTCTGCCAGAGATGCCTCGCGTGGATGGGCCAGAAAACCTGAGCCGGGAAAGGCCAGCGGCTCTGCGCGCAAAGCTGTTTCCAGGTGCCGGAAGATCCGCGCCTTGCCGTCGAGCGGAGCGAAAAGGTCAGTGGCCGCGCCGATGGTCTCTGCACTGCCCAGCAAGAGGACCCCACCGGGATTGAGGCTGTAGTGGAACAGCGGCAGGAGTTTCTTCTGCAGTTCGGGCGCCAGATAAATGAGAAGGTTGCGGCAGCTCAGTATGTCGAGCCGGGTGAAGGGCGGGTCCATGATGAGGTTCTGCGTGGCGAAGATCACCATCTCGCGAATCTCTTTGCCCACCTGATAGCCGTGTTCGTCCTGCACGAAGAAGCGGCGCAAGCGTTCTGCCGACACGTCGCCGACAATGTTGGCCGGATACAGGCCCTGCCGGGCCCGGTCGATGGCGTCCTTGTCCAGGTCGGTGGCGAAAACCTGAAGTGACAGGCCGCGGGTGGTTTTTTCCTCGGCGACCACCTCTTTGAAAATCATGGCCAGAGAATAGGCCTCCTCCCCGGTCGAGCATCCCGGCACCCAGGCGCGCAGCACGCCGCCCGCCGAATGCGCGGCCAGCAACGCCGGGATGACCTTCTTGCGCAGACTTTCCCAGGCCGCTGGATCGCGGAAGAAGCTGGTCACGCCGATCAACAGTTCCTTGAAGAGAAGCTGGATCTCCTGCGGGTTTTCCTGCAAATAGCGGACATAGTCGGCGATGCTGTCGATTTGGTGCAAGCCCATGCGCCGCTCGATGCGGCGGTACACGGTGCTGCGCTTGTATTGCGAGAAATCGTGGCCGGTCTGGCTGCGCAGAAGCAAGCACACTTTTTCGATGGCACTCTGGGTCTTGCCTGCCAGCGGCTGGTCGCGCAGTTTGACCAGAGGTCCGTGCGCGAGATAGGCGACGATCTTGCCGGCCAGTTCCTCGACCGGCGCCACCACGTCGGCCAGCCCGGCGTCGATCACGCTGCGAGGCATGGCGTCGAACTTTGCCGAGGCGGGCGCCTGCACGAAGACCGCGCCGGCTTGCTCCTTGATGGCCCGCACGCCCAGGGTGCCGTCTGAACCCATGCCCGAAAGGATCACGCCGATGCTGCGGTCGCGCTGGTCGTCGGCCAGGGAGCGCAGGAAAAAATCGATGGGCAAGCGCAGCCCGCGCGGCGCCACCGGTGCCAGCAGGTGCAGCACCCCGTGCAGGATCGACATGTCCTGGTTGGGCGGGATCACGTAGACACGATCCGGCTCGACCCTGAGGCGGTCTTTGACCTGGACGACCTTCATGGCCGTGGCCCGCTGGAGCAGTTCCACCATCATGCCCTTTTGTGTGGGATCCAGGTGCTGGACCACGACAAAGGCCATGCCGCTGCTCTCGGGCAGGTGGCGCAAAAACTGTTCGATGGCTTCCAGTCCACCAGCCGACGCGCCGATACCGACGATGGGGAATGCATCGCCTGGCTCGCGACGACGTCGGGCCACAGGCGCGCTGGCGCGCACTTTTGGTGGGCGCCGCAATTTCTGAGGCCTGGCGGTCTGTTTTTTCAGAAGATCCACGTCGCTCCCCCCAACGTGGGTGGTGGGCCACTTGCCCTTCGCACGAACTCATTAGTCTAGTGGACGGCCAACGCTTGTCACTACCATTCGTCGGCGGGCAAAGAAATTGGAATTGGCGATACAAGACGGAAACAATCCGACGCGCAATCGTCACAATCGGGGAGCGCCGCTGACAGGAAGCTCAGTTCCGATCCGGTGCCCGATCGCTGTTCAGTTTGCCGGCAATGGCGCGAACCGCGGCGCGCGGGGCGATGCGCACCGACTGCACGCTGAGCTTGTTCTGCAGTCCCGGGATGGCCACCACCTTGCCGGCCAGCATGGCGAGGTAGCCATGCCGGGCCACTGAAACCGCGTCGGCCACGTGGCGCTTGAACAGGTTGGACTTGCTATTGCCCGCGACGTCGCCGAACTCGGTGGCCGTGGGACCGGGACAGCTCGCTGTTACTGTGACGCCGGTGCCGTGCAACTCGCCCGCCAGGGCCTCGGTGAAGCTGATCACGAAGGCCTTGCTGGCGTAGTAGGTCGCCATGAACGGTCCGGGCACGAAGCCGGCCATCGAGGCGATGTTGAGGATGCGTCCTTGCTTGCGCTCGAGCATGCCGGGCAGGAACAGGTGGGTCAGCTCGACCAGGGCTCGCACGTTGACGTCGATCGTTTCGAGCTGGGGCCGGACGTCCAACTGTGCGAAGAATCCGCGCCTGCCGAACCCCGCGTTGTTGACCAGAAAGTCGATGGCGAGGCCGGCGGCCCGCACCTGGTCGGCGATGAGCCGTCCGGCGGATGCTGTTGCCAGATCCGCTGCCATGACCGTGCAGGCGGTTCCGTGCGTGGCCGACAATTCACGCGCCAGCTCATCGAGGCGATCGCGTCGGCGCGCCACCAGCACCAGGTCGTGCCCATCTTTGGCAAAGAGCCGGGCGTACTCGCGCCCCAGCCCTGCCGAAGCTCCTGTAATCAATGCAGTTTGTTTGGCCATGAAGCCTCGTTGGATGCGGGTGAAGGACACACACTACCACTCGAACGCTCTATGCGGATCTTGTCGCCATGGGCGTCTCACTGCGTAGGAGCAGAGGCAACGCGCGCCAACGCCAGTTTGCGACGCGGGTGGACATCAGCGTCTTTTGCAGCATTTTTCAAGTTTGAATAGACCCGCGGACGGAGTAGAGCGACCCTAATAAGGAATAAGGAACGCGGAAAGGCAGCACCATGAGAAATCGCCAAGTCCTTCTGAGCATCATGATCCTGGGCACCGCGCTTGCTGGCGCTTGCTCGGGGAGCGGCGCACCCCAGGGCAGCATCGCAGGCGCTGGAGGCAACAGTTCCATAGCGGCAAGCTCTGGCGGCAGCGTGGGTGGTAACTCCAATCCAGGTAGCGCCGGGCACTCTGGCGGTACGGTGGTGAGCGGCGGCAACCCAAGCACCGGCGGGGTGATCGTCGTCGGCGGGACGACTAGTGCCAGTTCGATTGCTCCCGGCGGCAGCGTTGTTCCGGGCGGCGCGACTGACACAGGTGGCGTGGCATATATCGGCGGATCCACGAGCAGCACAATTGTTATCGGCGGCACGATGGGCGGCACGACTGGGAGCAAGGGAGGGTCCGGCGGCGCGGCGGGCGGCACGAAGGCGACCGGCGGTGTGATCGGCGTCGACGGGACGATTGCTGCCGGCACGATCAGCAATGGCGGCGCAGTTGGTGGCACGAGGAGCGTCACCGGCGGCGCAGCGGGCGGCACGATCAGTACCGGCGGCGCGGCTGGCGGCACGAAGAGCGCAACCGGCGGTGCGACGGGCGGCACGACCACTTCAGGTGGAGTGACTGGCAGCACGGGCGGCGCCACTCGCACGGGCGGCTCGACCATTCCGGCGGGTCCAGCCGTGGCATTTCCCGGCGCGTACGGTTTTGGCAAGAAGGCGACTGGCGGGCGAGGCTATGCCGTTTATCACGTCACCAGCTTGGACGACAGCGGTACGGGAACCTTCCGCGACGCCGTCAGCGCGGACAACCGCATCGTGGTCTTCGACGTCGGCGGCTACGTCACTTTGCAAACCGCCGTGTCGGTCAAGAGCAACCTGACCATCGCGGGCCAGACAGCGCCCGGCGACGGCATCGGTTTCATGGCAAAGGAGGTTTCGTTTGACGCCTCCACGAACGTGATCGTGCGCTACGTGCGCTTCCGCCAGGGCATGCTCGACACCGGCACCGCCGGGGCCAAGAAGAGCGGGATCAACCTGCTCGACGGCAGCAACCTGATCTTCGACCATGTCTCGGTCGAGTTCGCCCAGTACGACAGCATCGACGCGGTGGGGGCAACCAACATCACCGTGCAGAATTCCATCATTGCGGACCCGACCGGGCAACAGTTCGGGGCGCACACCGAGATGACCGGGGGGTTCTTCACTTGGTACGGCAACCTGTGGGCCAACGCCCATGGTCGACAGCCCCTGGCCAAGTCCAACACCCAGTTCGTGAACAATGTGGTCTACAACTACGGGTACGCCTATTGTGCTGGGGACACCAGCGGCGTCTTCTGGCACGACATCATCGACAACTACTTCATTGCGGGCCCGTCGACGAGCGCTCCGGGAGACGATTGGTACCAGATGAACAGCGGGCAAACCGTCTACGTCAAAGGCAATCTCCTCGACAGCGACAAGGACGGAACACTCAACGGCTCGGATGCAGGTTCTCCGGGCGGCACGACCAAAGCGAACGCGGCGAACTCCACGGACACCGCGAGCATGCCGACCACCAGCGCGGCGGACACCTACACCACGGTTGTGGCCGGTGCTGGCCCGTCGCTGCACCGCGATCAGGTCGATTCTCTGGTGGTCGCCGATGTGAAATCGCTGGGCAAATCGGGCCAGCTTTGGACGGACCAAACCGCCACCGGCCTCAGCAACAGCGGCTACGGAACCTTGGCGGGCGGCACCGCTCCTGTCGACACGGACCAGGACGGCATGCCGGATGCGTGGGAGACCAAGTACGGCCTGAATCCGAACGACCCCAGCGATGCCACCGGCGACTTCGACAAGACCGGCTACACCAATATCGAGAAGTACATCAACGGGATCGTGGACGGATCGTACCCGTAATCACTGCTGCTGCCAGGCTTCCCACTTGCAGGCGGCGCTGCAGCCGTCGCCATCGACGTTGTTGCCGTCGTCCAGCTACCCTGAATACACAAAGCCCACCGCCCGCTGACCCTGGGGTCCAACAAGCGATGGGCTTCTTCGATAACTGCGATGTCTGGGAGGCTGACTACATCATGCCGCCCATGCCGCCCATACCGCCCATGCCACCCATGCCGCCACCACCGTGGCCGTGGCCACCCGGCGCGGGCTGGTCTTCCTTGGGCGCCTCGACGATGAGCGCCTGCGTGGTGATGAGCAGACCCGCCACCGAGGCAGCGTTCTGCAGGGCCGAGCGCACGACCTTGGTGGGATCGATGACGCCGGCTTCGACCAGATCCTCGAACACGTCGGTCTGGGCGTTGTAGCCGAAGGCGCCTTTGCCTTCCTTGATCCGCTGCACGATGATCGAGCCTTCCTGACCGGCATTGGCCGCGATCTGACGGCAGGGCTCCTCGCAGGCGCGGGTGACGATGGCCACGCCGACCGCTTGCTCCTCGCCCAGCTTGTCCAGCTTCTCCATGGCAGCCACGGCGCGAATCAGCGCCACGCCACCACCCGGCACGATGCCCTCTTCCACCGCTGCGCGCGTCGCGTGCAGGGCGTCCTCGACGCGGGCCTTCTTCTCCTTCATCTCGGTCTCGGTGGCTGCGCCCACCTTGATGACCGCGACGCCGCCCACCAGCTTGGCCAGCCGCTCTTGCAACTTCTCGCGATCGTAGTCGGAGGTGGTGTCCTCGATCTGGGCACGGATCTGCTTGACCCGAGCCTCGATGTCAGCGCGCTTGCCCGCGCCGTCCACGATGGTGGTGTTGTCCTTGTCGATGCTGACCCGCTTGGCGCGGCCCATGTCCTTGATGCCAATGCTTTCCAGCTTGAGGCCCAGGTCCTCGGTGATGGCCTGGCCGCCGGTGAGGACGGCGATGTCCTTGAGCATTTCCTTGCGGCGATCGCCGAACCCGGGCGCCTTGACCGCACACACCTGCAAGGTGCCGCGCAGCTTGTTCACCACCAGGGTGGCCAACGCCTCGCCCTCGATGTCCTCGGCGATGATGAGCAGGGGCTTGCCTGCACGCGCGACCTGCTCCAGCAGCGGCAGCAGCTCCTTCATGTTCGACAGCTTCTTCTCGTGAATCAGGATGAACGGGTCATCCAGCTTGACTTCCATGCGCTCAGCGTCGGTGACGAAGTAGGGCGACAGGTAACCGCGGTCGAACTGCATGCCCTCGACCACGTCGAGCATGGTCTCCATCGACTTGGCTTCCTCGATGGTGATCACGCCTTCCTTGCCCACCTTCTCCATGGCCTCGGCCAAGAGCTTGCCGATGGCCTCGTCGCCGTTGGCGCTGATGGTGCCGACCTGGGCGATGTCCTTCTGGCCCTTGGTGGCCTTGGACGCCTTCTTGAGCGCCTCGATGATCTTCTCGACCGCGCGGTCTATGCCCCGCTTGAGCTCCATCGGGCTGTGGCCGGCAGCCACCATCTTGGCGCCCTCGCGGAAGATGGCCTGGGCCAGCACGGTGGCCGTGGTGGTGCCGTCGCCCGCCACGTCGGAGGTCTTGGACGCCACTTCGCGCACCATCTGGGCGCCCAGGTTCTGGAACTTGTCTTCCAGCTCGATTTCCTTGGCCACGGTCACGCCATCCTTGGTGATGGTGGGTGAGCCCCAGGACTTCTCGATAACAACATTGCGACCGCGCGGACCCAGCGTTGCCTTCACGGCATCCGCCAGAATGTTCACGCCGGCCAAAATTTGCGTACGGCCCTTCTCGTCGAAGAGGATTTCCTTCGCCGCCATCTGTATTCTCCTTTTCCTTCGCGTTCGGTTTCAGTTACTTGTCGATAATTCCCAGCACTTCATCCTCACGCAGGATGATGTGCTCCACGCCTTCGAGTTTGATCTCGTTGCCGCTGTACTTGCCAAACAGCACGCGGTCGCCCTTTTTCACCTCGAGCGGACGAACCACGCCCTTGTCATTGGCCTTGCCGGGACCCACGGCCACGACCTCGCCCTCAGCGGGCTTCTCCTTGGCCGAGTCGGGAATGATGATCCCGCCCTTGGTCTTTTCTTCTTCGGCCACGCGGCGAACCACGATGCGATCTTGAACTGGGCGAATTTTCATCGTCACTTGCCTCCGGTGCTGGTTAGCAGTCACCCCTCGCGACTGCCAGGCCGCAAAGATATGCACAGGCAGGCGAGAGTCAACGGCGGAGGACGAAAAAACTCGATCTGCAAGCTTCAAGAAGGCAGGGGCAAGCGGCTAACTGTTGAACTTCATTGGGGTGGCAGCCGATCTTCCGGCCCGGCGCGGGTCGGCCGGCGTGCCCGTGAGCGGTAGCGTGAGCGCGAGCGACCAGCGGAGCGCGGCTAGCGTGGGCGACTTGCGTGAGCGACACGCGGTACGCGCCTCGCCATCCACGCGCCGCCCACGAACTCGCTCACGCACTCGCCCTCGCGAACCGCGGCCCGCGAGCCGGCCTACTATCCGATCCGGAGGTTGTCGATGAGGCGCGTGCTGCCCATGAAGGCGGCCACCAGCATGACGGCGGGCCGGTCGATGGTTTGCAGCGGCTGCAGATCGTCGGACGCACGAAGCTCTAGGTAGTCGATGCGGTCGACCCGGCCGGCAATCTCGGCCGTCGCAGCTTCGAGCAGGACCGTTGCGCGGCGTTCGCCTTTGTCGAACATAGCCTTGGCCGCTGACAGGCCTGCAAAAAGCGCCGTCGCCCGCTGCCGATCCGGCGGCGACAGGTAGGCGTTTCGCGAAGACATGGCCAGTCCGTCGGGCTCGCGCACTGTCGGCAGTCCGACGACCTCGACCGGCATGTTCAAGTCCGTCACCATGCGCCGGATGACCGCGAGTTGCTGAAAGTCCTTTTCGCCAAAGAACGCGACATGCGGCCGCACAATGTTGAAGAACTTGCACACCACCGTGGCCACGCCCACGAAGTGACCAGGCCGTCGCGCGCCGCACAGACCCTGCGAAACTTCGCGCACGTCGATGGCGGTCTGGATAGCCCGGGCCGTACATGCTGGCGGCCTCGGGCACAAAGGCCAGGTCGCAGCCCACGCTGGCAGCCTTGGCCAGATCGCCGGCCAGATCGCGCGGGTACTTGGCCAGGTCTTCCTGCGGCCCGAATTGCATCGGGTTGACGAAGATGGACAGCACCACCCGCTGAGCGCGGCGGCGTGCTTCCGCCACGAGCGACAAGTGCCCCGCGTGTAGCGCGCCCATGGTTGGCACCAAAGCGATGCGCTCGCTTTGCGCGCGGGCCGTCTCGGACCATGCGCTCATGGCCGCTGGATCCGCGATCACGGGAACGTCGTTCACGAGAAGGATTCTTTCTTCGACGGAAAGCGTCCGGCGCGCACGTCGGCTGCGTAGTCGCCGAATGCCTTCTCCGCTGTGCGCCCCAGCTCGGCGTAGCGGCGGGCAAAGCGCGGCGACCAATCCGGGTCCAGCCCAAGCAGGTCGTGCATGACCAACACCTGACCGTCGCAGGAAGCGCCCGGCGCCGATGCCGATGGTGAGGCTGGGAACCGCTGCCGTGATTTCTGCGGCCAGGGCAGCCGGAATACTTTCCAGAACCATGGCGTAAACACCAGCGTCGGCGATGGCGCGCGCGCCGGCTACGATGGTGCGCGCCTGCGCCTCGGTGCGGCCCTGCAGCTTGAAGCCGCCGAACTTGTGCACCGACTGCGGTGTCATGCCCACGTGACCCATGACGGGAATTCCAATGGAAACCAAGCGGCGGACCAGCTCGGCCACTTCCTCGCCGCCCTCGAGTTTCACCGCCTCGGCGCCGCCCTCTTTCAATAGCCGCCCCGCCGCGCGCATGCCGTCCTCGACACTGGCCTGGTAGCTCATGAAAGGCATGTCGACCACCAGGTGGGCCGACGACACGCCCCGGGCCGCGGCGCGACTGTGGTACACCATTTCGTCGAGGGTTACCGGCAGGGTGCTCGAAAGGCCTTGCACCACCATGCCCAGGCTGTCGCCCACCAACACGATGTCCACGCCAGCCCGGTCAGCCAGGCGGGCAAAGGCCACATCGTAGGCCGTCACCGCGACGATCTTGTCGCCCTGGCCTTTGCGTTCGCGCAGCGAAAGCGTGGTGATCTTCTTCTTTTGCGCTGGCATTTGCCGCTACCTTCCCACGACTTGGCAGGACTTGCACGGCCAGCCGTTGGATACTGGGATGCGTGGCGGCCGCAGTCGCCGGGACGGAGGGCTCTGGGCCATTGACCGTCGCGTGCGGGGGGCGACCAACGGCAACATGTTAGAGTCGGCAGAGCTATGCAACCACGTGACCGTATCGCAAGAACACGTTGCCCTGTCCTGGCTGTGGTCGCAGCAATCTTGTCAATGCACGCCGTTTCTACTGTATTCGCAGGAACTCCGAGCACGAGGCTTGTTGTGACGGGAACCGTTACGTATGCGGCCGGAATTGCTGGTCCACCAGATGGTCCTGGGCCGGCGCGGTGGTTTTGGGCCGTGACCGTGCGAGTCGAGAAGATTAGAGAGGGGAAGCACTCGCGTCGGGAGTTCTTCTTTCGGACGTATCGGCCGGGCTACACCGTTGGCCACCGCTACACAATCGAGGCTAGGAGGATAGGAGACCACTACGAGGAAAACGAGTCGTCACCGATCAAGGAGGAAGCATACGAAGCCTTGTAGCTCCGAGCGCCTGCCGAACAAGCCGATTTGGTGCAGCATCGACGGTGCAACTCGGCGGCCGGCTCGCAGCTTATCGGCCAGCCGTTCGACGGACCATGAGCAGCGAAGATGGCCTTGAAGGAGCTGCGTCGTGTCGCCCACAACTTTGCCTATCATCCCAAGGGCGGAATGCGAAGAAGGCATCATTTCCCTTCGCGTATTCAGTTACGCGGAACCCGTTGACTTAGATTCCACTTGTGGCCTTCTATCTTCTGGCATATGCGTGTGGACGCTGGCGTGCGGAGGAGTTTCAAGCTGCGCGCGCAGATGTTGTTTCGCTCTACGAAATCCAGCCTTCGGACTCGCTCCCGCGCTGGAGGGGGCCCAAGGCAACCGGAGCCAAACCATGACCAATTCGATTCGTTGCCTTTGCCTCGCTGTCCTTGCAACCTTCTTCACGCCCGCATGCGCCAGCGCCCCGCACGCCAACGTCCCGGCAGCCGCCGACGCAGCCCATCAGTTCGATGTGGCCTACGTCATTCCCGACACCATCGAGTTCCCTCAGCCGACCGGCTCATTCACCATCGTTCGCGGCCAGCGAAGGACGCTGATCGATCCATCGCGTGACCTCGAAGGCAACGTTCTGCATGCGGATGCCGGCGCGCTTGACGGAGGCGATGCCGGGGCCGGATCGACGCGGCCCCTATCCGTGGAGATATGGTACCCGTCCGACTCTCCCGGGTCAGGCGCCACGGTGCCATACCTGGACAGCGCCGAGGCGCCCTCCTTCCTCCTCCCCGAATTCGCCAATCACGTACGCACGCATTCCTATTCGAATCTCCCATTCGCGAGCAGCCTGACGCAGGCTCCGGCACTGCTCTTCTCGCCGGCATACAATGCCCAACCCAGAATGTATACCGCTTTCATCGAGGAGGCCGTAAGCCGCGGCTACATTGTCGTGGCGATATCGCACACGCTTTGGACCCCGGTGACAACCTTTGCCGACGGCTCGACGATCAACATGACCCACAGTGTGAATGACAGCAACATTTCCTCCGCGGCGGGAGTCTGGCTCGCTGACGCGGGATTCGTTCTGGACGAGCTCGTCAAGACCGCATCCTCGGATCCCGACGGCGAGATCGAGGGTCATGTGGACTTGACCAAGGTGGGAATGTTCGGGCACTCCTTCGGTGGCTCGACCAGCGTCGGAATGCTTGTGACCGACGACCGCGTGATGGCGGCGATAGACTTCGACGGCAGCATCTACGGGACCTGGGCGACCCAGTCATTCAGCAAACCGGTGTTCATCTTCCAGGAGCCTGGGCAGGACTCCTCGCTGAACAATGTCTTCAATCAAGGGACGGGGATCGCTCTGCAAGCGGTGCTCGCCAATTCCCTCCATTTCAACTTCTCAGACCTGGGCATCATCGCGGCGGCGATTCAACTCGACCCGTCGCTGTGGCAATCCAAGATGCTCGGCACGATCGACCCGGTCCGAGGAGTTCAGGAGGTCAATGGGTATGTGCAGGCGTTCTTTGACTTTGCCCTCAAAGGAACGCCCAGCCCGTTGCTCGAAGGGCCCACGGCGCAGTACCCGGATGTCGTGAGCTTCTCCCAAAAGCCTTGAGCGGTCGCACGCAAGCTGGTCACCAAGGCCATAAAGCCGTTGCAGCGGATGTGGTCGCCGCAGAGACATCGCGTAGAATCGCCGAGCCGGCTCGGCGGCACCCCCGCTGCTGAACGGCAAGACGTTGATATGGAACGTCGTTTCCGTTCCGCACAAGACCGAAAGGTTCAGTGTTTGCGGAGACTCCTTCTCCTATTCAAACTATCTAGTGACCGCTGGATTCAACAATACGAACAGCAATGGCGGACCAATCCGGGAGGGCATGTGGGTTCGAATCGCCCACACGGGCAACAGCATCGCACGCCTCGAAATCGTCAGACAAGGCGCGAGCGAAAGTACCCAGTGTCATCGTTTGAGCCGTATCACGGCAAACCGTTGACAAGGAGTTCATGATGAAGAATTGCTGGCTATGCCTGTCGTTGGTGTTCGCAGGGTGTGCGGGACACGTCACCAGTAGCCTGCAGGTCGACGGTGCACCATTTGCTGCTACTACGTGCCGGGCCGGCCAGGCGAGTGGCTTTTCTGGAGTGGAATTGGTCGATGACCACGGGCAGCGTCTTCGACTTGCACAGAACCTCGACGGCTCGTTTGCTGGCGCGTTCTTTCCGTCTGGCAGCCCGATCGGAGACAATCTGGGCGCTTGCGGAACCCTAGATGTTCGACCGGGCTTCGCTATCGTGAATGGTGTCTGAGACATCGAAGGTAATGTGACGCTCGCCTGCAAAACCGAAAGACATCAGGTGAGCGGAAAAGCATGGTTCCAACATTGCCATTGAGCCGGCTGACCAACAGGGCCGCTGCTCCGACGGTTACCGGCGGCTCCAATGGTTCACACCGGCACGGGTCTGCGCGATGACTTCCAGCAGGGCCGCGCGATCCTCGGCGTTGCCCACGAAGTCGATCTCCGAGGCATCCACGATGAGCAGCGGACCGTCGTTGTAGGAGAAGAAGAACTCGGAGTAGGCATTGGCAACGTCGCGCAGATACTCCCGACGAATGGGTTTCTCCTCGGGCCGTCCGCGCTTTTCCACCCGTTCCAGCAGTACCTCGGCGCGTGCCTGCAGGTACACGACCAGATCGGGCGCTGTCACACGCGGCCGCAGAGCCTGGTACACGCGATCGTACAGGGCCAGCTCGTCGGGCGACAGGGTCAGGGTGGCGAACAGGCGATCCTTGGCAAAGAGATAGTCGGCCACCAGGCCGCCCGGCTCGAACAGGCTGCCCTGGGCCAGGTCGGCCTGCTGCCCATAGCGCTGCAGCAGGAAGAACAGCTGCGCCGACAGGGCGTAGCGTTTCGGGTCGCGGTAGAAGGAGGCCAGAAAGGGATTGCCGCCCGGGTCTTCGTTCACCAGACGCGCGCCCAGATTTTGGGCCAGGATCTCGGCCAGGCTGGACTTGCCCACACCGATGGGGCCTTCCACCGCGATGTAGCGTGGCCGGTTTTGTGGCTTCATGGTCACGGGTCCACGTCCTGCGGCTGTCGATAGTACTACTTCGGCCGCTTGCGCAGCAGCACCAACTTGGAGGCCGGCCGTCGCGCTATCTCGACATACTCGCCGCTCGACAGGGCACGGCCGGCGGCATCCGAGCCGAAGCCTCCCGTGTTCTCTGCATACAAGATGTACTCGGCCCCGTCGTAGCCGTCGCGCAGGTCGAAGCACTTGCTTCGCGCCGACACGTGGGGATGCTCCTGCTCGCTGACCGCCAGGGCCGCTTCCTTGGGCACCATGGCGGCCAGTTCACGCAGATCTCGCGCTTTCTGCCGCTCTTCACGCGTGATGGGCTTGAACTCGCCGATGTTGGCAAAGCCACCCTTGAACTTGCTGCTGGGAGGCGCGGCCCCCCAGACGTTGGTGGCCAGCACGGTCGCGAGCGCCATGGCACAGACAGCGCCCCATTGTTTGGCGCGCGCCGCCCGACCCTCGCCCATAAGGGCCAAGGCAATGGCCGCGGCCAGGAACAAGAAGGGAATGTTGTAGCAAACGTACTGAAAACTGATCTCGATGGTGGGCGAGTAGCCGGTGGTCAGCAAGGTGAACAGAGCGCCCGGCATGAGGCTGATCCACAGCAGGCGGCGCCGCAGCGGCAAAAAGGCCAGCGGCGCAACGGTCTGCAGGAAGAAGGTCATTTTCTCGGTGGTGATGAGCGTCTTGAACACGTAGACCGGATTGGTGATGAAGGTCTTCACTACGCCGCCGTAGGAATTCTCGCCCGAGGGGTAGAGCTCCTTGTACATGTCGCTGAACCACCACTGCCCGAAGTGCGGCATGACCACGAACTTGATGACCACAAAGTAGGCGGCCGACAGGACACACAGCAGAGCACCCGTGCGCGGACGCTCGCCGGCCAAGATGAGATACGCCCCGATGGCGATGAACCCGATGGGGATGTCCTCGCGGCAGCCAATGGCCAGCACGAAGAACAGCGTGAACAGCCAGAAGCGCCGCAAATCGAGAAAATCCACGGCCCACAAAGTGAAAACCGCGCCAAAGGGTTGGAAATGAACGTCGTAGAAATTCGCCTGGTGCATGGGCGCGTAGAACAGATAGGCGAACGCCAGCATCCAGGCCATGCTGCGCGGAATGCGGCGAGCCGCGAATCGATAGATGGGGATCGCGCCGCTGCCCAACGCCACGGCTTGCATCACCAGCAACGTCTCGGCGTTCTGGTGCAAGGCATAGAAGGGCAAAAGCGCGAACATGGTGAACTCGGCGTGGTTGCTCAGCATCGACCAGTTGCCGCCCGTGCGCAGGACCGCCGTGCCGCGAAAGGGATGCCCGTGCAGGCAGTTGTAGAACATGTTGTTGTACGACCCGAGGTCGAACGCCATGGTCGTGAAGTGACGGTGGTTGACGATGGTGTACACGCTCATCCACACCGCGTAGCCAAGCGCCCCCAGCACCACCAGGATCAGCTCAGGCGACAGCCTGGGCCGCGCCCGATCCAGAAGCCGTGCCCACGCCGCGCCCAACGCCCGCAGCCATCGCGCCACCAGTAGCCGCGCGGACAAGATCTCGGCAACGGACATGCGAAAGCACAACTCGCCCACCAAGGCGACCACGGCGATGGCCGCGATTCGCGGGAACGCATCCCATTCGCCGACCCGGAGGAGCGGATAGGCAAAGGCGGGCAAGATGGCCGGCGAGAGCAGACGCGCGGTGCGCATCACGCGCGCGGTGCGTTCCTTGGCCCGGCCCCAGGGCCACAGCACCAACCCCAGCAAGATGCCCGCGCCCGCGCCCGCGGCAATCCAGACGAGCATGCGATTCCGTTCGGGCGTGGTGGCGGTGTTCGCGCCCACGAACCCGACAATCCACTTGCGGCGAAGCAACTGCACCACAAAGGCGGCCACCGAGAAGCCACACAGGGCGAGCATGAAGAGCGCTCGTGCCAAAGTCCCGAATTCCCGCGGCCCCATGTGCAGAAGCGGGCGGCGCCGGGGCGGCAGAACCTGCGCCGGCGGGGTGACCTCGGCTTCCGCCATCAGCTCGAGGTCTTCGGCCGACAAGAACTCGAGCGCCGAGACGTCGAGCTCGCGCTCAGAATCGTCGCGCGGGGGGCCGGCCGCTGCGCCCAGGGGCGGTGTCTCTTGTTCTCGCATTCAAATGACCGACGGTGCCTCCCGGAAAGACTGCGCTGCAACCGTCATTGGAGCAAGATCCGCGTGCCGTCAAAATCGAAGCGGAAGCGCAGTTCCTCGAGCCCCGCATCGGCCATGGCCCGGCCCAGCTTTCGGCGATTCTCCGCGTAGAACATCAGGAAGCCGCCGCCCCCGGCCCCCACCAGCTTGCCGCCGATGGCGCCATTGGCGCGCGCCAGCGCGTACCACGCGTCGATCTTGGGGTTCGACATGGCGCCGGATCGGCGCTTCTTGACTTCCCAGTGCTCGTGGAAGATTTCGCCCAGTTCCGAACAGCGTCCTGCCTCCAGCGCACGGTGGCTGCGCAGCCCGAGTTCCTTGACGAAGTGCAAGTTGTCGATGACCGCGGCCTCGTCCTTTTTCGTCCGTGAATCTTGGTCCTGCAGGATGGCGCTGGCGCTGCGATCGAACCCGGTGAAGAAAAGCGCCAGGTTGTCTTCCAGATCGAAGAGCGTCTCGCGACTCAATTTCAGAGGCGTCACGCCCACCTCGTCGTTGCGGTGAAACTCGAAGCAGGTGATCCCGCCGTAGGCCGAGATGTACTGGTCCTGCTTGCCCACCGGTGAGGCCAGGCGGTCGATCTCGATTTCACAGGCCGTGCGCGCGATCTCCCCGGTGTCCAAGGGCTTTCTTTCGAACGCACTGAGCGCCTTGACCAGCGCCGCGGTGAACGCCCCGGAAGAACCCAATCCGGTGCCTGATGGAATGTCCGCCAGGGTGGTGATTTCGATCTGCCAGGGATCCGGCGCCATCGAACGCAAGGTCTCGCGCATGATGGGGTGTTGTACGTCGTCCACGCGATCGACGTGCTCCAGACGCGAGTACTTCAGGAAGATCCCAGGCGTGAACGGGCGAATCACCGAGACGTACACGTACTTGTCGATGGCCGCGGAGATGAGCGCGCCGCCGTGGTTGCGATAGTACGAAGGCAGATCCGTGCCCCCGCCACCGAGAGTGATCCGCAACGGACTTCTGACGATGATCATGATTGCGATACCTCGTAGATTCGTTCCACCACCCGCAGCGCGGCCATGGCATCCGCAAGCCCCGGCGACGGCTGCCGCCCCAAGGCTATGTCTTGATAGAATTCACTCAGCTCGGCGGCCCAAGAATCATCCCCGCGCGGATAGTCCCAGGCGACCGTGTCAGGCGGTCCCATCTCCGGCAGCATGCGGTAGTGGATGAGTCGCTCCACGCCGTAGCTGCCTCCCAGCCCCTGAATCTCCAGTTTGCCGTCGCGGCCGAATACCTCGAAGGAGAACAGGTTCTTCCACTCGCTGCAACTGCAGTGCATGAAGGCGACCTTCTTCTCTGCGGTTCGCAGCAGCAGGAAGGCGTTGTCATCCACCGGCATGTTCCAGAACCAGCGGCCCGCAAGGCCGTCGATTTGGGCGAAGTCACCCGCGAACCAGCGGGCTAAGTCGATGAGGTGCATGCCTTGATCGATCAGCTCGCCGCCGCCCGAAACTTCGGGGCGCGCGCGCCATTCCTTGTCGTAGCCCACGCGACCGCCGTGGCCGTAGCGGGCGCGCAGATACATCAACGGCCCCACGGCTCCGTCGACAAACATCTGGTGGGCTTTGTGCAGGGCTGGATGAAAGCGATGGTTGAATCCCACGCGCACCAGCACGCCGCGGGTGGCTGCTGCCTGCACCACGGCCTCAAGCTCGCCTGCGCGACGCGCGCCCGGTTTTTCGACAAGAACATGCTTGCCGGCCTCGACCGAGGCCAGGGTCACGGGCGCCAGCCAGTCGTGCGTGGTCGCCACTATTACCATCTGGACATCCGGTCGCTTGACCATGTCCCGCCAGTCTGCGACCGCCTGCGCGTGATGCTCGGCTGCCAGGGCCTGCGCGCGATCGAAAACCGCGTCCGAACAGGCCGCCAGTTTGCCAGCGCCCAGGGCGCGTGCGCGTTTGCGCCCGATCAGCCCGCAGCCGACGATTCCTACCTTCATCATTTCGCCCATTCCTGGCCTCGGTCCTTGGGCACGATTCGCCTCAGGGTGTACACGTCCGAGTTTTCGATCTCGCGCATGTGCTCGGGCAAGCTTTGCCACGGATCCCAAACCGCGCTCAGCAGCCGTCCCGTCAGTCCGGCGCTCTCGTCGCTGGCGAGAAACAGGCACAGCTCCGCTGCCCGTTGCGCGGTCGCGGAGCTGTCCTTCTGTATGGTTTCGAGCGCGCGCTGGTAGTCGGCACCGGCGCGCTCGGGCCCGGCATTCACCGTTTCGCGCATCATTGCGGTGTTCATGGCTCCAGGAGCTACGGCGTTCACCCGGATCCCGTGCGGCTTGACCTCTGCGGCCAGGGTTTCCGTGAAACGAACCAGAGCGGTCTTGGCGCTGGCATAGGCCGAGAAGTTCTCGCGCGGCCCGGTGGCGCCGCCGCCTGAAAGGTTGATGATGCTTCCCTTTCCAGCGTGGAGCATGGCGGGTACGGCGGCCCGGCACAACTGCACCGGCACGAGAAGGTCCAGCTTGATCGCCGCTTGCCACGTCTGCCAGTCGCACTCCCAGGCCTTGCCGATGGGCCCTTGCACGGCGGCGTTGTTCACCAGGATTTCGACGCCGCCTCGACGCTGCATATGCTCAATCACGCCTTGCAGACCCGTGTTGGTGTTCAGATCGGCCGCGACCGCATCGAAAACCTGGCCCGGCTGGGGCGCGAGTCCCGCGCGCAGCTTGTCGAGTTCCTGCACATCGCGAGCCACAACAATCAGATTTGCGCCTTCACTCCAGAACAAGCGCGCAATCTCGAGGCCCAGCCCGCGCGTGCCGCCAGTGATAAGGGCCTGTCGTCCACGCAAGCGCATGGCCGCTAGGCTCGCTCCAGCACCCAGGGGTTGTCCTGCAAGAACTGCAAGGTGCGCTCGATGCCTTGTTTGATGGTGAGCTTGGGCGCCCAGCCCAGCTTCCGGATCTTGGCGCAGTCGAGGAAGATGAACGGACTGTCGCCGATCCAGCCGCGCTCGCCACCCGAGTAACTCAAAGCGGGACGCAAACCCAGATGCCCGGTTATCCAACCGATCGAATCATCGACCTTGCAGAATTCGTCGGTGCCCAGGTTGAAGACATCGACTGGGCCGCTGGCCTTGTCCATGGCCAGAAGAATCGCGTCCACGCAATCCTGCACGTAGAGATAGGACTTGCGCTGCTGGCCGTTGCCCAGCACGCGCAACTCACCAGGGTGCTCGCGCAGTTGTTTGTAGAAATCGAAGACATGTCCGTGCGAGTAGCGTTCGCCCAGGATCGACACGAACCGGAAGATGCAGCCGCGTATTCCGAAGCCCGCGCAATAGGCGGCAATCAATGCCTCGCCCGCGGCCTTGGATGCGCCGTAGAGCGACGTCTGCACAGGGAAGGGCGCATGCTCGGGCGTGGGAAATACTGCGGGCTCGCCGTACACCGATCCGGTCGACGAAAAGGCAATGCGCTTTACGCCACCTTGGCGCATGGCCTCGAGCACGTTCCAGGTCGCAATGGTATTCTGTTCCAGATCCTTGCGCGGATGTTCGGTCCCGAAACGCACGTCAGCGTTGGCCGCCAGGTGCATGACCACATCTGCGCCTGCCACGGCCGTGGTCAAACTCTCCAGATCCAGTACATCCCCGCGTATCAAGCGGAAGCGCTTGTGGTCCCGCGCTTGCGACAGGAACTCCATCCGTCCCGTCGACAAATTGTCATACCCAACCACCTCGTGGCCGTCGGCCAGCAATCGATCCGCGAGGTTGCTGCCCACGAACCCCGCGCAACCCGTTACAACGTATTTCATCAGAAGTCTCTGTTGTCCTGCGGTCCAGCTGCGCCCAGTCGCGGCGCCGACTCGGACAACCCGAGCGATTCCTCGACGATGAACTTGGGCCGCCGCTTGGCCTCGTCATAGATGCGGCCGATGTACGCGCCCAGCACGCCCATGCTCATGAGCTGAACCCCGCCCAGAAACAGCATGAGGATGCAGGTGGTCGCCAGGCCCTGGGCAAACATGTAAAGCCCGTTGGCCTTGAGGTACGCCACCACGGGCACGGCCAGCAGGGCCAGGATCGACATGCTCAATCCGGCCACCACCATCAGGCTGAGCAACGAATCGGAGAAGGCGATGATGCCGTTGAATCCGATGCGCAGACTGCCGGTGAGCCGGTTGTACTTGCCCTGGCCGCCCACGCGCGCCTCGCGATCAAAGGGCAGCAAGATCGTCTTGAATCCGACGACGCTGGTCAGGCCACGCAGAAAGCCGTGGCTCTCCCTGAGTTTGACGATTTCCTCGACCACACGCCGATCCATCAGGCGAAAGTCCCCGGTATTGCGCGGGATAGCCACGGTGGACATGCGATTGATGGCCCAGTATCCGGTGTGCGCGATGATGCGCTTGATAAGGGTTTCGCCCTGGCGCGAACGGCGTTGCGGGACCACGACCTTGTAGCCCTCGCGCCACAGCCGCACCATGTCTGCGATGAGCTGCGGCGGATCCTGCAGGTCGCAGTCGATCACGACCACCGCCTGCCCGGTTGAATACGCCAGGCCGCCCAGGGTGGAAGCAGGCTGGCCAAAGCGGCGCGAGAACAGGAGCAGCTTGATCCGGGGATCGCGCGCGTGCTCCTGCCGTATCAGCTCGATAGTGCCGTCGGTGCAAGGGTCGGCTGCGAAGATGATCTCGTAGTCTTCGGTGACCGACGCCAACGCCGCGCGCATCTGTGGCAAGAAGCGCGGCAGCGTTTGCTGCTCGTTGTAGACGGGTACCACGATGGAAAGCAGGCAGGGCATGGATGGCTCAGGGCTGGGGGCCGATGATAGGGGGCGCGCACTCCGTCGGTCAATCGCCGAGTGCGCATCCCGGTTCCGCGGCCGGCGCCACGAGCGGGCGGCGGCCGTGTGACGATGATCACTGCGGCAACCGCTTCGGGGGCCTCGCGGGGACTGCTCAAGACTGGCGACAAAAGGGGGGCTCTTCGCGTAGTCTCCTGACCATGACCAAGCACAACACCTACTTCGACGGCAAAGTCCAGAGTCTCGGCTTCGAGCGCAACGGGCGCCGCGCCACCGCAGGCGTGGTGCAACCCGGTGAGTTCCACTTCGACACCGGCGGGGCCGAACGGATGACCGTGGTCAGCGGCGAACTCGTCGCGCGTCTGCCAGGCGGCGAATGGAAGCACTACCCCGTGGGCACCGCTTTCGAGATCCCGGCCAAGACCGGATTCGATATTCGCGCCGAGCAGCCGGCCGCGTATATCTGCGAGTTCATCTAAATCCGCGCGCCTGCCAGGGACCGCTGGCGCAACGGCCAGACTCGCGCCAACTAGCTACCGCCCGGACTGAAGGGCGCCTACTTGTCGTCGCGCCGCGCTGGCCTCTTTGCCGTTGGGCGAGACTTGCAAGTAGCGCTGGTAACTTTGCAGGGCGAGAGCCTTCTCGCCCCGGGCACGATGGATCTCCGCCATCCCGAACAGGGCCGGACCAAACGATGCCTTGGCCGTCAGCGCGCGTTTGAACAATTCGTAGGCGGCCGGGATCTGGCCACGGTCAAGCGCCACGAAGGCAAGTCCCGCCAGGGCGTCCGCTCCAGCCGGCCGCATTTTCAGTGCCTTCTGGTAGAGATCCTTGGCCTTGCTGTCCGCTCCGTTTTCCAACGCGCGCTCACCGCTGGCGATGAGCTTCTCGTAGGATTCGACCGGAGCCACCGCTCGTTTTGGCGGAGCCGTTCTCTCCACCGCGGCCTCGGCCTGCACGTGGGCCGGCGAGGGCAGGGCTTCCACGACCGGTCCCTTGCTGGCTGGGACGGGCGTCGGCCTCTCGTTCGGCGCTTGCGCAGCGGCGGCGCCAGCGCCCACATCCGGTTTCGCCTCGGGCGCACGAGCCGCGGGGTGTTCGGTCCAATCTGTGCGGCCTGCGGAGTTTCTGGCGATGGCGGCGCTGTGGATGCGGCCTTGCTGCCACTCGATGCCTGCAAAGGCCACCCCGGCAGCCACGGTCAGACCTACGAAGATCTTCAGCGCGCCATGGGTGCGCTCGTCCCAACCAGCCCTCGCGGTCTCTCCATCAACAGTGGGGAAGTGCACGTCGCTGCCCCGATAGTCGTCGTTCGGGACCGAAACGGCCATGGCCTGCGGCGAGGAACGGCGTCGGGTCAGAGAAGTTGGCGTTCGCCGCGCACCCACGGCGAAAACACTGCCGCAGACACTGCACTGCACATCGGTGCCGCCGCGCACCTGACCATCATCCAGGTCGTACTCGGCTCGGCAGCGTTCGCATCGGATGTGCATGGTCGGCAAACCTAGTATCGGTGCTTTTGTTAGAACACCATAGCAGGACTGAAGTTGTTCTGTTGGTGTGTTGGCTTGCAGCCAGCGTCGCAGGATGTGTAGGCTGTCATGAACTAAGCAAACCGCAGGCCCGCCAGGAACATGGCCATCCCCACGATGAAGGTGACGCCGGCGATGATGGCGTAAGGTTGACGCAGACGCAGCTTCTCGTCCAGACCTTGGCTGCAGAAACCGACTGCGCTCCCGACCCACAGTACCAGGCCAGCCAGCGCGAGCAGCACATGGGCCAGGCCAGGCCCCGGCCGACGCGTGAGTCGATCGAGGTGCCACGCGACCCTGGATTCAAAACTGACCCCTGGGGCAACCGAGCGATCTTCAGCGGCAGCCAGCAACCGAGCCAGACGCTGCTCGATTTCCGGCAGCCGGGATCTATGGGGGATGTACAGCGATCGCGTGGCCAGGATGGCGGCGCGTTCGGCCTCCAGCGCCGCGCGTACGCTGGGCCCGTCGCCCGCCTGTGCGGCTGTCGCGGCCAAGGCCTCCAAACGATCCAGGGCGCCGCGAACATAGGGGCTCGCGGGCAGATACAGGCGGGCCGCGTCCTGATAGTGCCGGATGGCCTCCAGCCGGTCGCCGCGTCCTTCGGCCGCCTGGCCGGCACGCAAAGCGCTGCGCGCGTCGACCAGCAGCCTGGCGGCCACCACCACCAGCGCCAGCACAACCCCGACCGCGACGAGCAACCAGCGCCGCCCGCTCATCAGACGAAGTCTCGCTTTCTGAAGATCAGCATGGCCAAGATCAGCACGATCAGCGAATAGGCCACGCCATACGCGGTAGCCGTCAGCACGTAGGACGCCCCGACAAAGTCGCGATGGACCGAAACCTCTTCGGCGCCCACGATGGCGCCCGAGGGATAGAAGAGGTGCATGTTGGGGATGAGCGAGCAGCCGGTCTCCAGCACGACCTTGCCCAGGGGGTCCAGCTTGGCGGCCAGGGCGCGGATGTCAGGCACCGAGCGGCCGACGATGAAGCAACCCAAGGCGAAGAAGCCCGAGAGAAACGGGCTGGAAAACGCCGAGAAGAACACCGCGATGGAGGTGACCAGCATGACGTTGATGAAGAGCAGCCACACCGCCTTGACCATGGGCGTGTCGAAGTGCGCCCCTTGCCACCACAGGGTCACGCCCAGCACCAGACCCATGACGCCCATTTGCACGGCCAGGGTGAGCAGCATGCCTAGCCACTTGCCGAGAACGAATTCCCAGCGGTGCAGCGGTTTGGGCAAAATGGTGTACACCGTCTTCAGGTCCAGCTCCTTGTAAAGCAGGTTCACACCGACGAAGATCGCGATGATCACGCCAAAGGCGTCGATGCCGAAGAGCCCGATGTCGCGGGTCATGCGGATCTCTTCGTGCAAAGTGAGATTGCCCATGGCGAGGGCGGACAGGATGATCAGCACCGCGAAGAAGAGCAGGCTGTAAAGGATCTTGTTCCGCACCGCTTCGCGGAAGGTGTTCCACGCAATGGCCTGGATGCGCCTCATGCGGCCCCTTGGCTGGCGGCCTCGCGTACGAAGAGATCCTCCAGCGATTCCCGGCGCGGGGTCAGCGAATGCACGCGCGCGCCTGCGGCGAGCACAGCGCGCAGAAACGCATCCACGTCGGAGTCAGCCGGCAGGTCGATGACCAGGCCGTCAGGACTTTCGATCCTGCGCGCGCCTTGCGGCAGATCGGGCAGGCCGGCTGCGCCCGGTCGCAGGGCCACCTCGGTGGACAGCAGGCGCGCGGTGAGCAACTCGGACAGCGGCCCCACGTTGCGAATGCGGCCGGCAAAGATCATGGCCACGCGGTCGCAGGTCATCTCCACGTCGGGCAGGATGTGCGTGGAATAAAGAACGGTGCGCCCCTCGCGCTTGAGATCGAGCATGATGTCGCGGATCTCCTTGCGGCCAATGGGGTCGAGCCCCGTCATGGGTTCGTCCAGCACCACCAGTTCCGGTTCACCCATCAAGGCCTGGGCGATGCCGATGCGCTGGAGCATGCCCTTGGAGAACTTGCGCAAGGGTCGGCCGCGTGCCGCAGACAGACCCACGCGTTCGATCAGTCGGTCAGCGCGGGCGCGGCGTTCCGCCCGCTTCACGTCGAACAGGGCGCCGACCAGGTCGAGGAATTCCTCGGGTGTCAGATAGTCGTAGAAATAGGGGCTCTCGGGCAGGTAGCCGAGGCGGCGCTTGGCTTGGCGATCAGGCACGGGCCGGCCCAGTACCTCGGCGCGGCCACGCGAAGGGAAGACCAGCCCCATCAGCATCTTGAGAGTCGTGGTCTTGCCCGAGCCGTTGGGGCCCAGGTAGCCGAAGATCTCGCCGCGCCGAACATCGAAGCTGGCGTGCTTCACCGCCTCGATGCGCTTGCGCAAAAAGCCCAGCCTGAAGGTCTTGGCCAGATCGTCAGCGCGCAGAACAACATCGCTCATGGAGCGTCCAGGTGTCGACGATACCAGTAGATGGTGCGCAAGAGGCCCTCTTCCAGATCGATGAGCGGCTGGAAGGCGAGCAGCTCCTTGGCTTTGTCGATGTTGGGGATGCGCAACTCCACATCGGCCTGTTTCCAGGGCACATGCTCGATGTGCGACGAGCTGGAGGCCAGCCGGATGATCTCCTTGGCCAGGGCATAGATGGTAAGGGTGGAGCGCGGGTTGCCGATGTTGAAGGCGTGGCCGACGGCTTGTTCGCGATCGAGCGCCAGCAGGATTCCGTCCACGATGTCGTCGACATAGCACCAGGCGCGGATCTGCGAACCGTCGTTGTGTACCTGCACGGGCTCGCCCCGCAACGCGCGCAGGATGAAGTGGTGGACCGCACCTTCGCCCACCTGGCGCGGACCATAGATGTTGAACGGGCGAATGGAACAGGCGGGAAGCTGGTACTGCTTCCAGTAGTTCATGGCGAGGTGCTCGGTGGCCAGCTTGGCCACGGCATAGGTCCAGCGCGCCTCGCCCACCGCGCCCAGGGTGGTGGCGTCCCACTCGGTCACGTTGTAGGCGTAGCGACCAAAGACCTCGCTGGTGGAAAAGTCGATCACGCGTTTGACGCCGCCCTTGGCTGCCGCTGCCTCCAGCACGTTCATGGTGCCCAGGAGCGACACGCGCATGGTGAGCACCGGGTTCTTGAGCACGGTGTCGACCCCGGCGATGGAGGCCAAGTGAATGACTGCGTCACAGCCTTCCATGGCTTGGCGAACCCCCGCAGCGTCGAGCACGTCGCCCTGGATGAGCTTCACATGGGGATGCTTGTCCAGGCCTGCCGACGACAAGGCGTTGCGCCGAAGGGTGTCGAGGATCACGATCTCGTTGTCTGCGGCCAGGCGTTCGGTCAGGTGGGAGCCGATGAAGCCGGCCCCCCCGGTGAGCAGCAGGCGGCGACCAGACACGCTTCGGGTTGGTGTAGAACTATGGTCAGTCATGGGAGACAAGATTCCCCATCATAGACCCGATATGAGATCACGAGAACTCAATGGAGTCTGAAAGGGCGTCTGAAACGACAAACCGCCGCGTTGCGCGGCCGCGACGGGCGGGTGTGCTCATCCCGCTGTTTTCCGTGCGCAGCAAGACGGGGTGGGGCGTGGGCGAGATCCCGGATCTGGCCCGCCTGGGTGTCTGGGCGCGCGAGGCGGAGCTGGCCGTTGTGCAGTTGCTTCCGGTCAACGAGGTGCGCGGCGGAGAGACCAGCCCCTACTCGGCCAGCACGGCTTTTGCCATCGATCCCGTGTATTTGGGCCTCGATGAATGCGAGGACTTCGTCGCGGCCGGGGGCCGGGCCGTACTGTCGCCGGCCGATCGGCGCCTGCTCGACGAGGTTGCGGCGTGCCCCACGGTGGACTGGCAGCGCGTGCGGTCGCTCAAGGCACGGGCGTTTCGCCGCGCGTTCCAGGGGTTTCTCGAGAAAGAATGGAACGAGCGCAGCGTCCGCGCCATGGAGCTGCGGCGTTTTCGCGAGGAGCACGACTGGCTGGCCGAACATGGCCTGTACTGCGTCCTGCACGACCGCCTGGACAAGCACTGGCAAGAATGGCCGGCCGAATTGCGCGACCGCGTGCCCGCGGCGCTCTCTCGCGTGATCGAAGAGAGCGCGGACGAGCTGCTCTTTCACTGCTGGCTGCAATGGCAGCTCGATGGCCAGTGGCACAAGGCGCGTGCGCAGGTGCGGGCCTTGGGCGTGGATTTCATGGGCGATCTGCCCTTTGTCGTGTCGAGCGACTCCTCAGACGTGTGGAACAACCGCGGGTTGTTCCGTCTGGACATGCGGGTGGGCGCGCCGCCGGATCCGTTTTCCCCGACCGGCCAGGACTGGGGCTTGCCGCTTTACGATTGGAAGGCCATGGAGCACACCGGGTTTCGCTGGATGCGCCAGCGGGCCAGTCGGGCCGGCGAGATGTTCGGCTTCTTTCGGGTGGACCACGTCATCGGGATGTACCGGACTTACTACCGATCCGCCGACGGCCGCAAGTCGGGATTTTCGCCCTCTGACGAGGAGGCCCAGATCCGCCTGGGCGAGACATTGCTTTCCATCATTGGTGGCTTTGGCCAGGTGGTGGCCGAGGACCTGGGCGCGCTGCCCGAGTTCTTGCGGCCTTCGCTGGCGCGGCTGGGGCTGCCCGGCTACCGCGTTTTGCGCTGGGAGAAAACCGATGTGTGGCGCGACGGCAGGAAAGAGACGCTGCTGCACGACCCAGCGTCCTGGCCCGTGATCTCGGTGGCCACCTCGGGCACGCACGATACTGAAATGCAGGCCGAGTGGTGGGATGCCGTCTCGCCCGACGAGCGGCGCCTGTTCACCAGCTTGCCCGGGTTGCACGGCATCGATCCGCACCGACCCTTCGACGACCAAATTCGCGACGCCCTTCTGTGCGTGCTCTATGCCGCGCCCTCGGAACTGTGCCTGCTGCCTTTTCAGGATCTGTTCGGTGCGCGCGAGCGCGTGAACGTCCCGGGCACGGTCAATGACAGCAACTGGACCTACCGCATGCCCATGGATGTGGACACGCTACGAGCGGACCACGCCGCAACCGCCCGCCTGGCCCGACTGGCGGGCGAGTCTGGGAGGCGAGTTGGCCCACTGTAGGGCGACCTGCGGTCGCCCCGCCGACGGCGCGTTGTAGCGGCGACCTGTGGTCGCCCCGGTAGCTATTCCTCAGCCAACGCTACGGCCGGCGTCAGACCGGCCGTGTGTGAAGACCCTGCCAGAGTGTGAAGCTGACGGGCCGGCGCCGCAGGCCGGCCCATTGTCTTGCGCATCATGCGAGATACCAGAGACGGCGGCGCAGCCATTCTGTTAAAGAGCGGCCGCGCGAGATCCTCGTGTCCTTGCGCACAACTCAAGGGATCCATCCGATCGATGTCCGCGTCCCCTGCCGCGACATCGGGCTCATTGAGCCATCCCGAGACTGCCAACATGGTCTTCACTGGACGCAGGGCTGATGCAATCCGGGGACCAGGCGAACGCACGCGAAACCGCGAGAAGCCGGGCTGTCTTTAGTCGCTGGGCCGACAGAAGAGTCGGCCGGCGCCCGTCGGCCGGCCGGCGATTCGCACGGGGGCTTGATTCGTAGTTCGCGACTACTTCTTCTTGGCGCCGCTCTGGGCTGCGGGTTCGGTGTAGGGAACGAAGCGGCCGTTCTTCACGGTCAGCATTTCGAAGGCGTCGAGTGCCAGTCCGTTGTGGTCCTGGACCGAGAAGTTGAAGATGCCGGCGGTGCCCACGAAGCCTTGCAGGCTTTCGATGGCAGCGCGGACCTTCTCCTTGTCCGGGCCTGCGGTCTCGATGGCCTTGACCAGGATGGTGAACGCGTCGTAGGCGTGGCCGCCAAAGGTGCTGGCGTCCTCGTGAAAGCGCGCCTCGTAGTCCTTCTTGTACTTGGTGAGCAGGGTCTTCTGTTTGTTGTCAGCAGGCAGGGATTCGGCCACCAGAAGCCGACCGGCCGGGAAGATCACGCCCTCGGCAGCCGGGCCTGCGGCCTTGACGTACTGGATGTTGCCGAAACCGTGGCTCTCGAAGATTGGGATTTCCAGACCAATCTGCCGCGCATTCTTGATCACGATGGCCTGGGCCGGCTCGATGGACCAGTTGACAAAGGCCTGCACGCCCGCGGCCTTCAGCTTGGTCACCACGGCGGTGAGATCCGTGGCTTCCTTGTCGTAGACCTCGTTGGCCGCGATGGTGATGCCATACTCGGGCGCAAGCTTCTCTAGTTGCTCCTTACCCGCCTTACCAAAGCCCGTGTTGCTCGACACGACACCGATTTTGCTGATGCCTGCCTTCTTCATCTGATCGTAGATCTTGCGGACCGCGTGGCTGTCGTTCTGCGGGGTCTTGAATACGTACTTGCCCACCGGTTTGACGATGGCTTCGGCCGCCGCACAGGACAAGAGGATAGTCTTGCCATCCTCGGCCAGGGTCTTGATCTTCATGGTCTCGCCGCTGGTCGACGGGCCGATTATGGCAAAGACCTTTTCCTCGTCGATGAGCTGCTTGGCAAAGGAAATGGCCTTTTCCGGGCTGGCGCTCGAATCCTTGATGATGAGTTCGACGGGATTGCCCTTGATGCCGCCTTTCTTGTTGATCTCCTGCACCAGCATTTCCAGGGTGCGCGCCTCGGGGCCGCCCAGGTTAGCGGCAGGGCCGGTCACGCCCAGGATGGCGCCGATCTTGATCGTCTCTCTTGCCAGCGCGGGCGATGTCCAGCCCACGCACGTCAACAGCAGCCCTGCTAGGATCTTGCGCATTCGATGTCTCCCCGGTGAAAAGTGCCTACAAGCGGATGGTTCCGCATCGCGCACAAGCTGAACGCCGGTTCCGGGCGCAAGTCAACTGTTCTGCACGGCGGCTGCCCGAGTCTAGCCCAGCGCTTGTCCATCCCGCGCAGCAAAGCCTATTGCGTCTGAGGCGAAATCCGGCGCTAATAGGGCGTTCACCCGATTTTCTGAAAGGAACAGAAATGAGTACAGTGCGTATCGGTTTGTTGGGTTGCGGCTCGATTGGCGGTTTCCTGGCGCGGTATATCCTCGCTGAGGGCGCAACTGACAATATCGAGCTGGGCTACGCCTTTGATGTGGATGAGAAGCGTTTGCAGGATATTCCGGCCGCCTGCCGAATTACCAAACAGTCCGACCTCTTTGCCCGACCGGCCGATCTTGTGGTCGAGGCCGCGCACGCCGATCTGCTCAAGGAGGTGGCGGTGCCAATGGTCGAGCGCTCCGACCTGCTGCTGTTCTCGATCACGGCACTGGCCGACGAGGCCTTTCGGACCGAGCTGGAACAAACGGCAGTCAAGTGCGGGCGGAAGGTCTATCTTCCCCATGGGGCCATGATCGGCATCGATGGTCTGGCGGACGCCGGGCCGACCCTCAAGTCCGTTACGGTGACCACGACCAAGAGTCCTGCCAGTCTGGGATTGCCGCCGGACAAACACACGGTGGTCTACCAGGGGCCTGTCCGCCAGGCGTGCGCAAAGTTTCCCCGCAATGTAAACGTACACGCCGCCGTCGCCCTGGCGGGTCTGGGATTTGACCGCACCATTTCGCGAATCGTCGCCGATCCGGCGGTGTCGACCAATAGCCACCTGGTCGAAGTCGAGGGAACCGGCTACCGATTCCGCATTGAAGTCAGCAGTGAGGCAGGCGGCAAAGTCACGGGCGCCTATACTCCCCAAAGCGGCCTCGGAACACTGAAACGCATCTGTCGCGGCGGCGGCGGTTTGCGTTTTGCCTGAGACGCTACAAACAACCTGAATTGAAGCGATCGGTACCGGTCCAGGTGCAGGTGAAGGTCGCCCAGTGACTGTTGGATCTTCACGCAGGCCGTGGTACCACGAGCCGCCGTGAGCCTCGGTCGTCGAAAGGTCGGCCTCGATGATCCCAAGCGATGGGTATTCAACCGCATGGCCGACGTCTACGATGCGCGGCCCGCGTACCCGATCGGGTTGATCGATGCGCTGGCAGCGCTGGCCCCTGGCCGGCGCGTGGGGGATCTGGGCGCGGGGATCGGGCACGTTGCCTTGCCGCTGGCCGAGAGGGGGTTTGACGTCATCGCCGTCGAGCCGGCGCAAGCCATGCTGGATCGGCTGCGGGTAAGGGCGCGTGAAGGCCGGCGCCATGTGCGCGTCATCCACGCAGCAGCCGAGGCGGTGCCTCTTGACGATGCCAGCCTGGATCTCGCGGTGGTGGCAGACGCGCTGCACTTTCTGGACGCCGAACTCGTCGCCAGGGAGATCGCACGCCTGCTTGCGCCCAAGGGAGCGCTGGCCATCGTGACTTGTGAACTCGGCAAGACGCCGTTCATGCGGAGCCTCGTGGAGATCATCGAGGGCGCGGTCCCTCGACGGCCACGCAAGCTTGTGCAGAACCTCGTTCAAGTGTCGGCCATCACCGGCATCCGCTTCGCGCCCAAACGCCGGTTTGACGACGAGACGCCGGTCGACAGCGATACCCTCGAACGCATCTTGCGTTCCATCTCGTTTATCGGGCCGGCAATGAATCCAGCCCGTTTCGCGGCATTTCGCGCACGCGTTCACGCGCTGCCCGGCCGGCCGACGTGGGCGCGCACCTTCACGTTGCAAGCGGGTCGCCGTCGCGGAGGGCGTGAGAGGCGTTAAGATTTGGGCCTGTTTTCCCTATGGTCGGCCGCTGCTGGGCGAAGGATGGTCGTTGAAGTCTGATCGACCATTCCACTTGTCCGATGTAGAAGCCAAGCATGGAGTCAGTCGTTTCTGCCCTGATTAGCTGGCTTTCAGCGACGGGGCGAAGCCCTTGGTCACCACCCGGCGCAGAAGTTGCGAGGTCAGCCAGGCCGCGCGAGGGGGATCACGTTCTTCACCCACTGGCCGGCCAGGGCCACCATGCGATCCAGACGCGCATCAGGCGGCCCCATGGATTCCGACGTGGACTCACTTCGTGCCCTATGGTCACGCTATCCCTTCTTCTTGTGTGCGGCTGCTTCGTCCTCGGCTTTCACCGCTTCCATTGTCGCGCGTAGGTTGCCACCGGTGTCGTTGGCGCGCACGCCAGCTGGCCGTTCCCACGGGATATCGCGCAGGGGCTGGCCGGCGGTGGTCTCCGAGAGAAAGCGCGCGGCCATGGGCACGGTCAGCATGAAGGCGGCGTCTTTGAACCCGAGCGGGCGTTCGCGGCGGTCGTCGCCGATCCAGGTGGTGATCATCGAGCGCGAGGTGTAGCCGACGAACCAGGTGTCCATGGTGGCGCTCGACGTGCCGGTCTTGCCCGCCACCAGAAGCCCCGAGCTGCGCAGCGACGGGGCGTGACCCTTGGTCACCACCCGGCGCAGAAGTTGCGAGGTCAGCCAGGCGGCGCGCGGCGGGATCACGTTCTTGGTCGACTGACCGGCCAGGGCGACCATGCGATCCAGACGCGCATCAGGCGGTCCCATGGGGTCGGAAACGGCCGTGTTGTCCTCCACGATGTTTCCCGCGCGATCGCGCACGCGGCGCACATACACCGGCTCTTCCAGCGAGCCATTGCGGGCAAAGGCGGAAAAGGCGCGTGTCAGCTCGTCGATGCGCGTGCAGGAAGCGCCCAAGGCCAGGGCCTGGTCAGCGATGATGGGTGTGGTGATTTCCAGCCGGCGCGCCCAGGCTTCCACGTCTTTGGCCCCCACCAGCTTGAACAATTGCACTGAAGGCACGTTTTTTGACCACACCAGCGCGTATTCCAGATTCACCTGGTACTCGACTGTGTTGTTGAGGTTCTTCGGAATCCACACCTCGCCGGTGATGGGATCGACTTCTGCGCGCGGAATATCATTGAGAAGCGATCCGTAGCCATAGCCCCGGTCCAGCGCCAACGAGTAATAGATCGGCTTGTAGGTCGAGCCCGGCTGGCGGCAGGCCTGCACCGCGCGGTTGAACTCCGAACGATCGAATTCCAGGCCGCCCACCATGGCGGTCACGTAGCCGCTCTGGTGATCGTACGAAAAGATCGCGCCCTGCACGCGCGGGGTTTGTTCCAGGCGCAACTGCGGCGGTCCTGGCGGCGGCTTGCGATTGTCAAAGCCGGCCAGCCACTGCACTTCACCGGCACCATCGTAGGTCCAGTCAGAGTACCGGCGCAGGCGCGAGCGGTGCGCATTGGCCACCCAGACGACATCGCCGGGCTTGAGCACGCCCGCAGTTGACTGCAAGACGCGGCCATTGCTGGAATCGACCAAGCTGAAAGGAGTTGCCCACTGCATGCCCGCCGAGGGCAGGGGATAGATCTTCTCGCCCACGCGCACCTGTGCGCCTGAACTCGCGGACGATTCGACCAGACCCAAGTACAGGCGATTTTCGACGGGTGGCTCGGCCCCATAGCGTTGGGCCGCCCGGCGACGGAATTCATCGGCGGCCGCGCCGGTCAACCGCGCCACCGGTCCGCGCCAGCCTTGCCGCTTGTCCAGCTTGCGCAAAGAAAAGTCCACGTTTTCCTGGGCCGCTTCGTCGACCCACGGCACGAGCGTGGTCTCCACTTGCAGCCCGCCTTCCCACAGAGCCTTCTCCCCGTAGCGCTTGCCAATGGTGCGGCGAACATGCTCGGCAAAGTAGGGCGAGCGATCGCGAAAGAAGTCAGGCGGCGGTCGCACGGCCAGCGGCTTGGCCGACGCCGCCTGGGCATCGGCCTGGGCGACGAAGCCCGAGGCGGCCATGGCAGACAGAACCTGATCGCGGCGCGCGCGTGTCAGCTCGGGTTCAACCAGCGGCGAATAGCGACTGGGCGCTTGCGCGATGCCGGCCAGGGTGGCCGTCTCGGCCAGATCCAGATCGCCGACGGCTTTGTCGAAATAGCGGCGCGCGGCCGCGGCCACGCCATACGACTGATGCCCGAGGAAGATCTGGTTGAGATACAGGGTGAGGATCTGATCCTTGCTGTAGCGGGTCTCCAGCCGGCGCGCCAGGATGGCCTCGCGGATCTTTCGTTGCATGGTCTGCTGGGACGTGCGTAGCAACGCGCGCGCCACCTGTTGCGTGATGGTCGAGCCCCCTTGCACCACGCGACCCGCCCGCAGGTTGGCCAGCGCCGCACGCAGCATGCCGCGGTAATCGAGGCCGCTGTGTTCGTAAAAACGCCGATCCTCGATGGCCACAAAGGCCTGCACCAGGCGCTTGGGAAAATCTGCAAAGGGAAGGATGTCGCGCCGCTCGCTGGCGAATTCCGCCAGCGGCGTACCATCCCAGCCGCGCACCAGGGTGGATTCCGCCGAGTCTTGGCGGAACTGAGCGAAGCTGGGCAGAGCGGGTAGAGTGGATGCGAAGTACGCGTAGACGCCGATGGCGCACAGGATCGCCAGGCCGGCCAGGCAACAGGCAGCAAAGGCGTAGAGCTTCAGCAGCCAGTACCAGAAGCCGCCGTCGCGAGGGTTGCTCACCTCGACCTGGTCGAAAGAATCGCGTGGGGAGCCGGCGAGCTTCGCTTGCCGCGTACCATCGCGGGAGGGCTTGGAAACCCTCTCAGGGTTCCCATCACGATTGTCTGGGGATCGCCGAAACACAGGCCGAATCTACGCGAACACCGGCAAATCGCCAGCCCGTCGGTGAGAGGGGTCAGTAGATCGCCAAGCCGCTGGTGATCTGTGCGCAGCCGGACCGGCTTGTGCCGTCGGGCGCAGTGCGGGATTTCCGACTCTGCGGCGCCCACCGTCGCCTGAGCGCCACAACCTTGCCCTCTTGCGCCCGTCGCTGAACGTACGTATAGTGAAGCCATAGTCCAGCTTGCGCACCGTCGAGGTCGGGAGGACAAATGGGAATCGATTTGCGAGTAGAGAGCGAGTCTGGTGAGGTCCAGGACGAGATCCTGGATGACAACAACCTGACTGAAAAACTGCTGCCAGAACACGACGACGCCACGTCGCCCTGCCTGCGCTATGTGGACCACGACGGTGACACGGTCTTCAACCAGCTACAGCTTCCCGCCCTGATGCAGGAGCTGGAGACGCGCCTGCGCGCGGCCCGCAAGCCGGACCTCAAGAATCACGGCACCGCGTTGCTGAATCTGATCAAGTCGGCGCAGGATCAAGATCACACCTACGTGCGTTTCTCGGGCGAGTAGAACGGCCGCACCTGCTTCGACTCGGCGGCGCGACCGCCGCGCCAATTGCGCCTGCCATTCTGATCCAGCCCCAGGGCCAATCTGAAGGTAGAATGCGGCACATGGCCATGCGGCGTGCTTTCGTGCTCCCTTTCCTGCTTCTGCTTGGCGGCTGCTTTCAGCAGAGCGGCACCAGCACCAGCAAGCTCCTGCCGTCCGACGGTGTGGCCAGCTACCAGGTGGCGCGGACCTGCCGGCTCAGTGTGGCGCACAACTCGAACTACATGGTTGTCTACGCCAATGCCCTGGCAGAATCGGACTATCTCGCGGGCAACTACCCGCTTGCCCAGGGCAGCACCATCGTGACCGCAGAAACCGACCAGTCCAACTGCAGCGGAATCACGGGCTACACGCTCATGTTCAAAGACGTGCAAGGGTACAATCCCTCGGCGGGCGACTGGCACTGGCAGAAGCTAGATGACCAGCGCGATGTCTTGCAGGATGGGCGCGTGCAGGAATGCATCACCTGCCACGCCTCGTGCAGCCAGTACGACTACACCTGCGCGCACTGATGGCATGGATCTTTTCGACCGATCCGCAGGCCAGCGACCCGGCCACGCGCAGGAGGAGATTCTGGAAGGCACCATCGAGCGCATCGTGTTCTCGGGCGGCGGCGGTGAATTCACGGTGGCGCGCCTCGCGCGCGAAGGCGAGGCCGAGCCCACCACCGTGGTGGGCAGCTTGCTCGGCCTGCCCACGGGCGCGCGCCTGCGCCTGCGCGGCTACTTCGAAAGCAATCCGCGCTTCGGCCGTCAGTTTCGCGTGCAAAGCTACACCGAGCTGTCGCCCGAAACTCTGGCCGGGATTCGCCGCTATCTAGGCGCCGGGTTGGTTAAGGGCATCGGGCCGGAATTCGCCAGCCGCATCGTCGAGCGTTTCGGCATCCGTACTTTGGAGATCCTGGATGCGCAGCCGGAACGGATCCGCGAGGTGCCGGGCATCGGCCCGTCGCGCGCCCAGGCCATTCAGCAAGCTTGGACCTCGCAGCGCCGCCTGCGCGAAGTGATGGTGTTTCTGCAGGGCTACGGCGTTTCGCCCGCTTTCGCCGCGCGCATCTACAAACGCTATGGCGCGGCTGCCATCGCGCGCGTGCGCGAGAATCCCTTTCGCCTGGCCTTTGACGTGTGGGGCATCGGTTTTCTCTCCGCGGATCGTCTGGCCACGGCGCTGGGCATCGCGCGCGATTCGGACGTGCGCGTGGAGGCGGGCGTGCACCATGCGCTCGACGAGGCGAGCGGGCTGGGCCATGTGTTCCTTCCGCGCAGCATGCTTGTCGAAGAGGCGGCCAAGCTGCTGGAAGTCGAAGCCACCCTGGTGGAGGCGGCCGTGGACCGGCTGGGTCGCGCCGGGGATCTGGCCATCGAGAGCACCCCCGAGGGCGCGGCGGTCTTCGAGGTGGGTCTGTTTCGCGCCGAGGTGGCGGCAGCCACGGGCCTTTTGCGTCTGCTGCGCGGCCGAGGATCTCCGTTGCGCCTCGACACTGACCGCGCCATTGCCCGCTACCAGGCGGAAGCCCAGATCACGCTCGCGCCCCAGCAGGCCGAGGCCGTGCGCCGCGCGCTGGCTGAGCCGGTGCTGGTCATCACCGGCGGTCCCGGGGTGGGCAAGACCACCATCGTGCGCGGGATCGTGAATACGTTGGTACGCGAAGGGCTCACTGTGGCCCTGGCAGCACCCACCGGCCGGGCGGCCAAGCGATTGCAGGAAGCCACCGGCCAGCCGGCGGCGACGCTGCATCGACTGCTGGAGTGGCGTCCGGCTGACGGTGTGTTCGGTCGCAATGTGACCCGGCCGTTGCAAGCGGATCTGCTGGTGGTGGACGAAGCCTCGATGATCAACATTCGTCTCATGGCTGACTTGCTGGCAGCGCTGGCCGACGGCACGCGCCTGGTGCTGGTGGGCGATGTCGATCAGCTACCTTCGGTCGGGCCGGGAATGGTTTTGCGCGACGTGATCGCCTCTGGCCGTGTGCCCACCGTGCGACTGACCGAGATCTTCCGTCAGGCGGCTGCCAGCCTGATCGTGACCAACGCTCACCGCATCCACGACGGGGTCGAGCCCGAACTGGGCGCGCCGCCTGCGCAAGGACCGTCCGCGGACAAGCGCGACTTCTTCTTCATCGAGGACGACGATCCGGCGCATGCCGCCGAGACCATCCGCGATCTGGTGGCCACGCGCCTGCCACGCCGCTATGGATTTTCTTCGAGCGACATCCAGGTGCTGACACCCATGCACCGGGGCGAGCTGGGCGCCAGTACGCTCAATCGCCTGCTGCAAGACGCGATCACGCCGGGCCGACCAGAACTGCGCACCGGCGCCCGCGTGTTTCGCGTCGGCGATCGCGTGATGCAGATTCGCAACAACTACGATCGCGACGTGTTTAACGGCGACGTGGGCGAAGTGTTGCGCGTGGCCGGTGGGTCGGACGAAACGGCTGAAAGTCAGGCCGTGGTGCGTTTCGACGAGCGCGAGGTGATCTACGCGGCCGATGACCTGGACGAGTTGACCCTGGCCTACGCAGCGACGGTGCACAAGTCGCAAGGCTCGGAGTACCCGGCCGTGATCGTGCCGGTGCACACGCAGCACTACGTGATGCTCCAGCGCAGCCTTCTGTACACCGCGGTCACGCGCGGCAAGAAACTGGTGGTGCTGATTGGCACGCGCAAAGCCCTGCGCATTGCCGTGAACAATGCCGAAGTGGCCGCGCGCTGCTCGCGTCTGGCGGCGCGCTTGGCGATCGGTTGAGTCCACGATGATGCGTTCTCTTTTCTTTGTTTCGCTTGTGCTCGCCGCCACATCCAGCCGCGCGGCCGAGCCGATGCCGCCGCAGCGTCTGCACGTGCTCATGATCAACGGAGGTGGCGACCGCGAGAACAACTTCGCCTCGCACCTTTCGCACCTGCGCCAGCTCGCCGACCTGCTGGAGCGCGCGAAGGTCCCGCGCGAGCACATCTTCGTACTGGCCAGCGACGGCAGCAATCCAGCGCCCGACTTGGCCGTGCGCGAGCCCGAGCCCGAGGGAACCTGGCTGCTGGAGGGAACAGCGGTGGGCGAACTCTTGCACCACACCACGAGTTTCGAGAACTCGACGCTCGCCGGGTACGATTTGCGGCCCGCCACCCGGGCCGAGCTGCGCCGGACCTTCGGCGAGCTGAAGAAGCGGTTGCAGCCGGGCGACACCCTGCTGGTCTTTGTCACCGATCACGGCACTGCCAATCCGCGCGATCCGCTCGACAACCGCATTTCGCTCTGGGGAGCGAACGAATCCCTGTCGGTGCGGGACCTGCGCGCGCTGCTCGCGGGCCTGCCCAGCCAGGTGCGCGTGGTGATGCTCATGTCTCAATGTTATTCGGGCGGTTTTGCCTATCTCTATGACGGGGGCGCGCGCGGCCAGCTTCCGACCGGCGCGGCTTGCGGCTACTTTTCGTCCACCGCCGACCGTCCTGCCTACGGATGCTATCCCGAGGTGCGCGGGGCTGAGGCCGTGGGGCACGCCTTCGAATTCTTGCAGGCCTTTGCTCACAACGGCGGCTTTCCCAGCGCCCACGCCAGCATCGTGCTTTCCGATCAAAGCCCTGACGTGCCCTTGCGCAGCTCGGAGGTGTTTCTCGACGAGATCTTGTTGCGGGCGGCGCAGGCAAAGCATGCGGACGAGAATAAGTTCGTCGACGAGATTCTAGCCAAGGCGTGGGCAGGCAAAGGTTTTGCGGCTGAGCACGAGCGGGCCGATCGCCTGGCGGATGAGTTCGGTCTGCCACGCTTGCGCGAGTTCAGCCTGGCCGAGATCAACCAGCGTGGCGAGGAACTGGCGGCGTTTCTCGACGGGTTGGAGGCGCACGCCAAGGCCTGGAAAACTGCGCTGGGCGATCTCAATCAGGCGCGCCTGGATAAGTTTTTGTCGGCGCGGCCGGGATGGGCTGCGCGCCTGGCCTTGCCAGCCTTGCGCAAGCTGGGACCAGCCCAGCGGCGCACTTTGGTCGTAGAGTTTCTACGCGAATACGTGCCCCTGGCCGAGGCTGACGGCAGGCAGAGTCCCCGTCTGCAGCGCCTCATCGAGGCCACGGCTGGTCTCGACGAGATCGCGTATCGGGCCGAGGTGCGGCTGGCGGCTCTTCTGCGCACGCGTACCCTCTTGCTTGCTGTCGCCGGTCGTTACTACCTGCAGACCGAGGGCAAGCCCAAAGAAGTGGCGGCATCGGCCGCGCTGGAGGGCTGCGAGAATTTCAACCTCGCGCTCGCGCCCACGGGTTCTGCCAGACCCACGATCAAGCCGGCCTTGGCTGGGCTGGACACTGATCGGCAAGCAGCCGCCCGCGCGCAGCCGGCGTGGCTGGGTTTCGTGTTCGAGCCCGTGGCTCCGGCTCGTCGCAAGCGCCTGGGCCTTCCTGAAGCAGCGGTGCGTGTGGTGTCGGTGGTCGCGAATTCACCGGCCAGCCGCGCCGGGATGCGGTCAGGCGACATCTTGGTCGGGGCTGCTGGCGAGCCGTTCGCTAGCCAGAATCCCGTGCGGCCAGCGGTGGTGCTGGCGTCCATCGGCACGGAATGGTCGCTCGACGTGCAGCGTGGATCGACGAAACTGGTGTTGCGGGTGCGGCCGGAACCTGCGCCCAATTCCCGTTAGAAGACGTACGCGACGCTGCCGCCCACGAAGATGACGAGGAAGTCGAAGAAGCCGGCGTCGATGCGGAACTCGAGGCCTTGGGCCTGCGGGATGCGGAAGTCGAGCCCGGTGAGCAAGGTCAGAGCCGGAGCCGCCG